>NZ_CP077094.1:1455833-2911666 GCF_014269025.2 Pseudomonas promysalinigenes
GCTGGTGCCACCCAGCGCCAGCAACGGCGCAAGGCGCAAGCGGGATGGCATGCGTGAGCGTTGGGGGAAGGGGGGCATGGACGTTTACCTATCGGGGGCGACGGGCCTGGCCTTTGCGCAGGTCGGCCGTGGCAGCGGGAACGAAGGGCTGCACGATAGGAATTAATGGCGATACGGGATGTAGGTGGTTTCTTTTTGAGGTAGGGAAAAGTTTGCAGTGGCAGGGCGTCAAAAATCAGGGCCCCGTAGGGCCCTGAAGAACAGAGGTGTGTTGCTCTGTAGGTACCAGTATGAAGTTATTGCGACAAGTTAAAGCTCCGCCACAACTACGCCTTTTTCACTTCCGAAAAGAGCAGCCCCTGACCAGTCAAGTCCTGCAGTTTTAGAATCTGGATGATTTATGGCTGGTACCATACGGATATGCCTTTTGAAGGGACCGCGTCGGAAGAATGTCGCAGGCACACTCTCCTGGTTGGTGTTGGCAGGTGCCGGTTTCGGTTTCGGTTTCGGCGGAGGGGTTGGTGCCACCTTTTTGATAACATCAACGTCATGATTGACAGGTGGAACCTCTGGGTATTGTGTGGCTTTTGAGAATTGAGGGGCTGGTGAGTCTGGTGGGGCTGATGAGACTGATGAGCGCACGCTCCCACTAGATGAAGAAGCCGCCTCGCTTGGCTGAGCACTTGTTTCCACAGGACTATTGGCAGCGTCGCCAGTGGTTGGGCCATTCTGCTGAGGTGCTGTAGAAGTTTTAGCTCCACCCTTGCTGGCAAAGTTAAAGTTAAAGTTAACTTTGACCCCTTTGGAAAACCTGGTGACTACTTGGGCGAGCGACATTAACACAGCACCAATATTGGACATGATCATGCCTATTTGTTTAGCGCGATCGTTATTGGTCAATGTGCCGTAAACCGTCACACCTAGCCCAGCAAATGCAAGAGCACCACCAACGATGGCTACTCCAATGCCTAGACCAGCAGGTGGAAAGGCAATTACGAAAGCCAGGCCGACGGCTATGCCTATTGCGGCGAACAGCACGTTTTGCCACTTATCCAAGAAGGATGGCTTGGCCTGTTTAGCGATTGGATCGATGACGGGGGGGAGCGGGTCGTTGTAGCTCTCGGCGTAGTGCCCGGTGGGATCGCGCCAGTTGACCGGGTTACCCAATACGTACAGATACGGATTGACGCCCGATTGCTCAGGGGTGAGCGAGTCTGGGCTGTGGAATCGCATCAGGCCTGGGTTGTAGGCACGGTAGCCGCATCCCAGCAAATACCAGCCAAAGGCGGCTTCGCGCACCTCGCCATTGAACGCCAGTAAGCTGAACAGGTGCTTCTCTTCATCATCCTCATTGTCCAAGGTGCGCTCACCGTAGGCACTGTAGCGGGTATTGTGCAGGCCACTGTCGGCATACTCGCCAACCACGCTGCCATTGGCATTGGTCAGCAGCAGGCGTGTGTCGCCCGGTTGCCCGTCTACCTGCATGGCCGATGCGGTGTCCCCGTAATACTGATAGTGGGTGAGCACGCCATTGTCGAGAGTAGCGTCGAGGCGATTGCCCTGGTAGCGGCGCTTCACCTCGGCGGCATTGCCGTGCTTAGCCCCAAGTAAGTGGTCATGGCCATCATAGCGGTACTTGGCAAGGACCTCTTTATCATCGCTGGCGCGAACTTCGATCAGGCGGCTGCGGTCATCGTAGTGCAGCATGCGGCCCCATTCATCGTTGCGCATGTTGCCATCGGCGTCGTAGCTGAAGGATTGGTCGGCCGGGTAGTCCGGCTGCAGGCTGTTGGTCACGCGCTCGAGCTGGCAGCTGCCATCGGGCTTGTAGGTAAAGCGGGCGCTGTTGGTTTCGCCGTCTTCAAAGGTGGTGTTGCAGCGGGTCAGTTGATCCCTTTCATCGAAACGCATGATCTGGCTGGTCATGGCGCGCCCGGCGGTGTTGCAGGGCAATTGCGAGCCTTTGTATTCAACACTTTCCAGGCGATCCAGGCCGTCGTATGCGAAAAGCTCTTCAAGCAGTAACACGCCGTTCTGGTGGCGGGTACGGGTGTGCAGTTGATCGTCGTCACGCCAGATCTGCTCCAGCACCTGAACCGTACCGTCGTCCAGGGTCAAGGTGCGTTGCACCTCGCGACCGAAGCTGTCGTACTGCTGTTCGCACGTGACCTTGCGTTCGCTGTGATGGTCCACGGTCTCGGTTTTTTTCAGCCGGCCATCATCGTCGTATTCAAAGCTGGCCTCGAGTTTGCCGCGCAGGGTTTTTTGCAGGCGGCCGAGTGGGTCATAGTGGTGAACGGTGCTTTCTTCGCCACTGCTGCGCTCCAAGAGGCGGCCTTGCAGTGAGTAGCGGTAATTGATGGTGTGGTCATCGTTGGTGAAGCTGTTGGCCGGGTCATCCTGCCAGCTTTCCTGCAGCAGAAAGCCCTGGTCGGTGTAGTGGTAGGTGCGTGTGCCCTCAAGGTTGGTGGCCGAGGTAATGGCAGCGTCCGGGCGCTCGAACGCAAAGATCGGGTTGTCGATGCTTGTCGTTAGTTGCCCATTTTCCTCGGTGAGGGTGGTGCTGATCTGGGTGGGCTGGATCGTGACTTCAGGTTGATAGCTGTAGGTATGGGTGCGTTTGCTACTGCGGTGATGCTGGTGCACCAGTGTACGCCCCTCCTGGTAGTCATAGCGCTCTACGCGCTGGCCTACTGCGAGTGTGCTCATGCGGCCCAGGCCATCGAAGGTGCGTGTGCAGATAGGTATCGTATCGCCTTCGAGTTCCAGCCGCGTAGTAAGTTCGTCACTGGTGAAGTCGGCAAACTTGCGCAGCAAGGCGCTCTGGTCGGGGCGTTCGTTGCGCTCCATGCGGCCCCAGACATCGTAGCTGAACTTCCAGGTATGGCGCAGAGGCGCTTTGAGCGCGGCTGGCGTACTCAGCGGGTCGCGCTGGGTACGTGTTTCCTGCACGCTACGGCCAAGGCCGTCGTACAGGTAATCGCGCCTGCCCACCTCTTGCCCGTCCAGATCAATGCGCTGTTCATAAACGGGTTTGCCAAAGCGGTTCAGTTCCGTTACCAGCCGCTGGCGTTTCACTGGTTGTTCTGGCGTACCTTCATCAGCGCGCTCTTGCCAGGTTTCGATGATGTCACCGTCTTCGCCGAAGGGTGTGCGTTGCTGACGATAAATGACGCCATCAGGCCCAATGGTCTTGCTCAGGTTGCCCCAGTCGTCGTACTCGAAGCGGGTGGTCAGTTCGAGGCGTTGATTGTCATCGAATTCGTCATGGACCGTTTCAGCGCTTTGGCGCCCTAGGCTATCGTATTGCTTGCTCGATACCTGGAATGTCTTGCGCACGGGGTTTTGCGGGTCGTTGGCGGTATCAATGTTGCGCGTTTCGCCCACATTGCGGTTGAGGCCATCGAGCAATAGTGTACTAACAACCATCTGCACGTCGGTCGCAGCCTGTGCTGGCTGGGAGCCATTTACACTCAAATGATAATCGTAGGTGCGCGATGCCTCGAACTCGGTATTGGGGGCCACGGTTTCGCGGACCAGGCGGCGCAAGGCATCGTAGTAGAGATGCTTGTACACACCGTTGCTGTCTTGATGGCGCAACAACTGGCCGGTGTATCGGGAGGTGGCACTGTACAAGACGCGTTCGATCAGGTCGTGGCCCTTGATGGTGGAGCGAAGTTGGAGCAGGCTCTGCTGGCCGTCATCGTCGTTGATCAGGCTATAGAACGATGTGCTGGTTGTGGTCCTGTCCTTCAGCGGGTCGTCGCCGTATTTCATGGTCTGGCGCACGCTGTCCTGGCGCATGTGCAGCAGGTGGTTATCCGGCTTTTCAAGGTAGGTAAGTTCGGAGTGCTGCAATAAGGTAGTGGCGGCGTTTTCGTCCGCACTGGCCAGTTGCAAGGTACGTTGATCCTTGACCACCGCTTCGCCGAAGGTTTTGCGCGCGTTAGCGAGAGGGGCTATTTCTTTGTAGCGATAATGGCTGCGCAGGATTGCCGCTTGACCATTTGCTTGGCTAGCAGGGTAGGTGGTTTTGCACTTGATTCGGCGCACGAAGTGCTGTGGGTCGGCTGGGCAGGCGACTTGCTCTTTGCCGTCGATGGTTTCATTTTCGCCTTCGATGGGGTAGTAGGTGTATGCCGTGCGGGTACCGTCGGGCTCGATCTCTTCGAGCAAGTTGCAATGCTCGTCGAAGATGGTCGTTTTGGTTTCTTCGCGGGGCCACGTCGCCCCGTCCTCGAACATCCAGCGCTGGGTCACCTTGTGCGGCAGCTGGAAATAAGCCGGCTGACGGGCGAATTCCAGCCCCTCCTGCTCGTGGTACTGGGTGTAGATTTCCTGCACGCAGCCGTTCTGCGCTTCGGTTTCGTGGGTCATCAGGTGAAAGCGATTATAGCGACGGGTAACGGTGCGCAGCACCTTGCCATCGCCTGGTGAAGTGTCACCGGCGGCCTTGAGCCAATGGCTGACGGTTGAGCCATATTCAAAATCGCGGCCGGTGAACTGGTACAGATTGTCCAGGCCATCATCGCGCCATGTGATGCCACTGGCCCCTCGGCCGAGATAGTTATTGTCGGTGTATTGGTAGGTGGTGACCATTACCGGCTGATCGAAGCGCGGGTCGACGGCAAGGCGCTTGACCCGGGGCAAGGGCGGGCGGGCGTCGTTGGGGAACCGGTGACCATTGTTTGCGACCCAGTATTCGACGGTTTCCACTGCACCAAAGGGGGTGGTGACTTTTTGCATTAGCGCCAGGTTCTGACCCAGCTCCTTATCATACTCGATGTGTTGGTAATCAAATGCCCAGCCGGCGCCTTGCTCGGCCGGTAGCAGCACCTGGCGCGCAAGCCTGAGCGCCGGGGTGCCGCGCTTCTCGAGTTTGACCTCGTAACGCGCCGCGGCCAGTGTCTTGCTGTCGACGTTCGGGTACAGGTCGAACATTACGCTGCCACTGTCGTATGTAATCTTCAGCAGCGTTTCGTTATTTCCGTCAACGATGCTGGTCAGGCAGGGTATCTGGTTGAAATCGTCATCGTAGTTCAGGGTGATGCCGTGCCCTGACGCTGCTTCGATACGAACCGGCAAGGCAACGCGCCGGTTGCTGGGGCCTTTGAGTTGGAGAAATTCCACCAGGCCATTCTTGTACTCCACACGCCAGTTCTCGTCATCTTCCTGGTGCAGGTGGAAGCTTTCCAGCTTGCGCTCGTCCATTGCAAGCCCAGTACCGTCGCCTATGTCGCTGCCGGTGACTTTCAGGGTCTCGCCGGTCTGCAGGCTGAGCAGGTTGCTGGCAGGCATATACTGGCTGAGGTTCAGGCTCCAGCCGTGGCCGAATCCCGCGTCCAGATGGTTCATTGGGTTGAAGCTAAGGCGCAGTGGCAACATAGGGCCCATCTGATCGTTACCTACCAATTCTGGCAGCACGATGGCCAAGGTGTACTGCCCGGTGCGCGGATCCACACTGTTTTGCACGAAAGTGCTGAAGTTGTAGGCGTTGGATTGTGCAGTTGAGGTCGTGGACATATCAGTGCCCTCCTTTATTGTGCGGCAGGACGAAGTGTTGCGCAGAGGTACCGGGTTTCACCTTTCTCATCATTCTTGTGCGCACGACCTATCATGATTTGGTTAGTGGGGCATGTTTCGTAAATTTTGCTGCTCTCCTCGAACTCGGGCGACCACTGTGTGGGTTCGACTAGCACAATTCGGCCATTATTCGCGTCGACCAGAGAAGCGCATTGATACCTCGTGTTACCATTTTCATCCCCAGTGTGCTGGCGGCCAGTCATCACGGTATTGATGGGGCAAGTAAAATAGATGTAACGCTTGTCTTTGGCTGACGGGGTTGCGCTAGCCTCCTCGGGGTCGAGCCCCGACTCGCGAAAACTTACAGACCATTTTCGATCGCGGATTTCGTAGTGTTCAGCCAGACGGCAGCCATAAGAGGTATCTTTAGTTTCGTCACCTGAGTGCTTTCGCTCATAGATCATCGACGACCCTAAGCAGACCCGTTCGTCGCCCCTGTGCTCTGGTCCGGCAGGTATTCCGGTGGTGTCTGCAAGTGTCAGCGAGTCCAGGGCTTCAGGCGTGTCAATGTTGCCGGATGCAGTGAATTTTACACAGCTCGTCGCATCGCGCATTCGGTCTCCGGGCGCTTGTTTTTTGTCCACAATCTTCAGGCCGCGAAAGATGATTTGGTTCTTGGCGTAGTTTTGAAGTTCTTCAAATGAATAAATGTGAGGGGACCCTGTATTGGTGGCCGTGGTTTTGAATTTTATCCAGTATTCATTATCTTCAGCGGCTTGAGTATTACAGTCAGGGCGCGAGGAGAAGATGATTTCCATGGCTGAAGGCAGACGGTCAAATTGAACGCTGCGCGCAGTGGCGGGATAACAACTATAAGCTGGGCTGTTTGTCGCGTAATTGTACGTTAGCCCCGAGCCCTCTGCGGGTGGAATCATTTTGCAAGGCTCGTTGTTTTTGCTCATCAGTGTGACACCGCCGATCGGGTCGACCGGGTCACTGGCTAATGCCTGCATGTTCAGAGTGGCACTGAGGATGGCAAGCGTTGCGGGTATCAGGATGTTGCGTCTTGATAATTCCATCGTAATGCCCTATGGCGGAATTTGTGAGTGGTTTTTTCCATTATCGGGAAAACGCGCTATCAGCCTAAAAGGTTGTGTGGCCGCGAGCACCTGGTAAAAATGACAGGAAGGACCTGGTAAAACTGTCAGGTGCGTTTATTTCAATAGTGTGATAGGCCAAAGCCTACCTATTACTTTTACCAGTTGGTGCGGCAGTTGATTGGGCTTATAACTCAGGGAAAGTCAATCTGAGTAAGGCGATTTTTCATGCGAGCCCCCCCTATAGCAAACCGCCTAGAGTTGCTGTCTGCACCTTTCATTGAAATCCGTAATGCGTATGACGAAATCGACCTGGAGGAGTTGGGCGATGACGATTTAGAAACGTACATCCAGTACGATGGTATTGCCGAAGGCGATCAACTCAGGATTCATTGGCGGGGCGCCACGGCCACGGGAGAAGCCCTGGATTCGGTAGGTACCGTAGTTGAAGTTGAGCAACCAGATTTTGACCCGCTCAAAAAACGCCTGCGCGTATTGATTGGCAATCGTTATGTCAGCCAGGGCGATCAAGGCTATGCCTTTTATTACTATGAGCGCATTAGCGGCAGCCCTGCCGAATCGCTGCGCACATTCAGTTTCGTTGGCGTACGGCCGCACCGCATGGAGCACATGCCCGTCACCCAAGCCGTCGAATCCCATGCCCTGCATATCGACCCCGATGCGTTGGGCAGCAGCGGTGCCACCTTCGTAGCGCCGCCCTATGCGGCGATGCAAGAAGGGGACACGGTGACATTGGTATTTCGCGGTTACGAAGCCAGTGGTGATTTCGATGAGGAGAAGCGCTATGCGCTGAAGGTAGAGAAGGACCTTATCGGTTACAGCCTGAATTGGAAGGTGCCCAAAGGGCAGTTCAACTTCATCAAGAAGGGCAGTGCGCAAGTTCATTACCAGATTGATTTTGTCGGTAGTGCAACACCGCTCGAGGGGCCAGTCCAAACCTATTGGATTGACTCGATTCCCACTGAACCAGCGCTTCTGCCTGCCCTTGAGATCGAAGGCTACACCGGTGGATCGCTTGATCCTGAAATGTTCCCTGATGGTTTGATGGTGCGTGTGCCTGCATACCCAGGCTTGCATACCGCTGACTGGACATTGCTGCATGTCAACGATGAGCCGGGCGCTGCGGTGCTACGTGCCGACCTGACTACGCTGGCCGTTGGAGTGCAGGGTGTTCAACTGGATGCCTCGGTGCTCCAGGGTGCTACGCGCTTGGCGATGGGCTATCAGGTTGGGCGCGAAGGGTTGGGCCTGAGCGGTCAGTTGCTGGACATCGAAGTGCTGCAGCCACGCCATCTGCGGCCTGTTGTCGTGCAGGATGGGAACCTGGAAAACCCCGAACCGAACATGTGGCTTGATGCTGAGCTTGCCACTACCGGTGCCATTGTCACCGCGCCCGACCCTGGATTGCGTCCGGGTGAGCGACTGCAGCTGGCCTGGCAAGGGCGCTCTAAGGCAGGGCAATACGAACACACACTGCCGCAGGGGAGTGTCCCACCGTTCCGCTTCGCTGTTCCTGCCACTGCAGTGGCCGCCAATATGGAGGCGACGCCCAGTGCAGCGGCCAAGCGGTTTCCGGTGTTGTTCCGCGTGCTGCGAGACCACCTGCCCCCGCTGGAATCGCCGCCTGTGCAACTGCGGATCTTGCCGTTGCTGACCAATAGATACCCGATCATTCAATGCGATGAAGCGCCGGGCGGCACGACGTTATCGCTGGCTGCAGTGCCAGGGGCAGGTGCCACGCTGCGGCTGGGCGACTGGGCATTCATGGCGCCGGGGCAGCGGCTCAACGTTCTGTACCGCGGCGTGAAAAAAAATGGCAGTGCGCTTGTCGAGTTGTTACGCAGTGAACTTGTGAGTGGTGAGGAGGTGGGCAATGGCGAAGTCGTGGTCAGGCTCGATAAGCGAATCTTGAATGAGCAGAAACTGGGTGATCAGTTTGATCTGAGGGTGAACGTTAATTTTGAGAATGAGACTGACGACGATACCTGGGTTGAATTCCCAACGTTGAGTCTGACGCTGAATGCGTGATTGTCCAATACACTGATTGAGGGTTGGTTATGAACAAGAATACCGAAGTGTTTGCTCCGGGTCAGCGCTTGCCATTGGAAGAGTACCTGGCAATGGTGGCGAGTGAGGTTGAAAAACTTGGGTGGGATGCAATTCTCGCTTATGACAGATCCAAGACAAACGCGATTCTGCTGCAGGAGTACATCCAACGTTTTACTGGACATTCCTGGTTCCCGCCTGCCACTTTCGATGCTGCTACGACGCCTGGCGTGATTGAGCGTGTCATCGACTACCGGTTCGACAAGCCCCGCTTGTCCTTCGCCAATGCCGACCTTGAAAGTTCGAAGCTCGACTTGATCATGAGGGTCATCGGCGGCAAACAGCTTACAATTGAAAACCCGCAGAATATAAAACTCAGGCAGGTGACGCGTATTAAGATGGCGGATGCTTTGAATGGTCCAGTCCTACGTGCGCGTGTGAGTTTGGAGGAAGTCAACATCGAGGTGAGTGAAGGGAAGGTTGGCATCGATTTGAGTAAGGGGTCGGCCTACGAACTGTCATTTGCTGATACTCGTAGGGAAGATACAATCGGTGGCGAGAGCGTGAAGAGGGTGTTTGAAAGCTGGTTGGGCAGCAAGAAAATTTTTGAGCTCAGCCAAATGGCACGCACACCAGGTTTGATGACACCTAAGGCCATAGCTATACGGACACAGGCTTCCGCAGACAGTAACCTGTTGGGTACCGCCAGCGAGGGCGATGGAGCCGTATTGGTGTTCGTTGCAATGGAGGGCAATGAATCAAACCAGACACTTCCGACCAAATCGTTTAGTTACTTTCTGCCTGGTGAGCAGGGTAAAACCTCGGCTGTTACAATTTTCTCGAAAGATAAGATCTTTGAAAGGGTTGCGCCCGTCATCATAGAAAATATGGATTATCATGGAATTGAGTTTGATGCGAAATTTGAAAATGGTGTAATTAGGGCGACGACTGGCGGTCGAGTCAGGTTACGGTTCTATTGGGAAAGGGATGGGTACACGATTTACGATCGCTATTTTGGTGCGGTTTTTTCGGATCAGCGGGAGGAATACGGGCATTATGGAGATTTGAAGTTGTGGTTGCAAGGTGGGGAGCTTCGGATGCGCTGGGAGGGCAATGCCGAGTATCCCGTGCGGTTATACATCAGTTCACAAAAAGCGCGTGATGATGGGTTCTTTACGGCGCAGCACCTACTTGAGTATGGGTACGAGTTAGCACCTGATGCGCAAGGTGTTATCAGCTTCAGGGTCAAAGAGCGTACCTACACATCCTCGATGAGTGTGAAGGGTTTTAACAATCAAACGATGGCATTAAGAGCATTGAATGAATCGGGTGATAAAGATTATCTCGATAATGAGCTCATGGACGATATCGCAGGCGGATTCGATGACCTGAATACCGAAATCCACACCTTTCATCTGCACAACCTGCTGTTCAGAGGACAGCAGACTTTTCATACAGAAAGCGTGCATACAACCGGCCCGATTGTTTCCCTCGGCCAACTGGCCCCAGGTTTGACAACTTTCCAGATCGACCCGGTAGAAACCGTGGTTGGCGCAGGACGTACGGTTGCATTCAAAACCACTGTCGACTTACCGGTCACCTGGTCGGTCGCCAACCTCCCCGATGGTAGCGGGGAAGCAGGCGTTATCGACAGCGATACAGGGGTGTATACAGCCCCCGCCCGGGCAAGTCTGCCCGACAACCACAAGCGGGTAATCGTCACCGCCAGAGCAAAAACGGGTAATGCAGTGAGCCGGGCTTTGGTCGGTATTGTCAGCCGGGACATCGGCATGGACCCGATCGTCATGATGGCCAACGAAGGTGCCGATGGTTACAAGGTCCGCGCCACTCCACTGGACACCAGCGAGATGCTCACCCTCCGCATGTCGTCGGGAGCGCGGGGCAAGTTGATTGACGACCCGGAGGCCGACCCAGACGTCCCCTACTCGAAACTGTATGTTCCCCCTGCCAGCAAAGCGGGCAGTGCTCCAGGGCCGCGAGCCATTCCGGCGCAATGGTTGGCATACCGCAAGACCTCGGCATGGACCCTCGAAGAAGAGCTATCCGAGTACTTGCATATCGAGCAAGTAATCGCTGAGGGTTCTAAAGGAAGCAAGCAGGAAGTCGAAGTGCTGCTGCTGTTGCAACACATCACCAACTGGTTCGTGTTCAAGCCGTCTGGCCAAGGCATTCAGCTGGAGCACTGGAGCACCAACAAAAAGAGCGGTGATCACATCGTACCTGAAGACAAGACGTACTGGTTCAAGGTCAAGGGCTCCGGAACATTGGTTGACGGCGTATACACGCCCGATCCTTCGTCCGATGAAACCTACGCCGTCATCGTGGCCATCGAGGAGAACGACGACGTTTATAAATGGGTGCCCGCAATTGTGCCGGTCCCGTTCGTTGGCGTTGAAACCTACCTGGGAATGTTGCAAGAGGACCTGAAATGAACCTCTATTCCAAAGATGCCTTGCTCGAACGCCTGAGCAAAGGTGGTGTGATGCATGACTGGGGTGCGATCGTGGCGATCGAGGCTGCACAAATCAATCGCATGCTCGAACAACAGTTCCTAGCCGCATTTGACGACCAGCGGTTCATTCTGCCCTTCGATGATGAGTTTGCCCTGGATGAAAGCCAGACCGAATTCCTCACCCTTTCCAATGTGGTGCTCGGGCCACCGCGCCTTTCCTTCGAAGGCGCCTCCATGGCCAATGCCAAGGTCAATGTAACGCTGCCCATCCTCACCGGCAGTGTCGTTTCCAGGCTGCATTTCGCCGGCCGGCCGCCGCGGCTCAATTACAGCATGAACCTGCATGAGCGCATGGGTTATCAGTTGAGCATGACCAGCGCGTTGCACGTTCAGGCGACCGACGTTAGCAACCAAGGCCGTTTGACGCTCGACCTGGCCAAGGGCGAGGTGCCAAGCTGTAACCTTGGGTTGACCGAAAAAGCGGCCTTGCTCATAGGCCAGCGCATCAACCGAAAAATTCTGGAACACCCTTCCTATAGACAGAATACTGTAGCCGTCACCCTGGACTTCAATGATTTCGGGCCATTGTGCCCTGTGAATTTCACCGTGCGCACCCAGCCACACCCCGAAGCCCTGTTGACGAATTCGCCCCATGCTGGAAAGGGCGCAGTGGTGCTGTTTTGCAGGCTCAAGGTCGGCGGCCGGGATGGCACTTTGCCGGCCAACCCGGCTACCTTCCCTTACCTGATTCCGGATGATACCCACGTTAACGGGATGGCCAAGTTCAATACCACGGTGTTATTGAACCAGGACCTCAAAGGTCTGTTCACCCAGCACCAGTCAGGCATGTTGGGCCAATTGCTGATGCCCAACGCCCAGGCAGTGGGCGTGCTGGAGCAGCACGATCCTCTGGACCGAGTGCTGTTCGGCAGCATCGATCCAACCCCAGACACCTACGATGTCGAGCCGCTGCGCTCGCAGATGCAGGCCGGCCAGCAGCGTCAGTTGAAATTGGAGGGGAGCGCCTCTGCCGCCGACGCTACTGCGCAGAGGTGGGAGGCCGAATTGATGCAGTTTTCCACCGGCTCCAAGGACATCACCCAGGGCGGAAGCTATACCTCGCAGCCCGATGACTTCCGCATGTCGCAGCAGGTGGTGGTGGTTTCCAACCACTTCCAGTCATCGCAGGGCGAGCAAGTACGCAACGCCCTGATCGTCGAGTCGGTCAAGGCTTTGGAGGTATCACCGCGGGTCGCCACCTGGTCGGAGGGTGACCGCGCTATCACGCTTTCGAGTTCTGAAAGCTCGGTCACCTTTGCCCTGGCAGCGGGTGAACCCGAGCTCGGTAAGCTGACGGATCAGGGAGGGGGAATTGCGATATTCGAGCCGTACACCCCTGACGCCTATATCCCCGAAGTACTGATGCAGCGCATCGTGGCCACTGGCAGTGGTGGGGATATGTCTGAAGCTGTGGTAATCATCTTTGCCTACCCCGGCACGCTTACCCTTGAGCCCGATTATGTACCCGAGATCGATGCTTCAAAACCTATCGAGTTCAAGCTACCTGCGCAGCAGGTGACGTTGGCCGACAGGCAGCTTCTGAGCCTGCCAGACCCGGCTGTGGCTACCCGTTGGGCAGTGTTCGGTGAAGGCAGCATTGACCAGAATGGGGTGTACACACCGCCGGCCATGCGCTCATCGATAGCCGCTGTGGTCATGGCAGAAGTCAACGAAGACGCCAGCGGGTATGCAGTGATCGAGCTGGCCGAAAAATCGACGATTCCGCCGGTCTGGCGAAGTTTGCTGCGGTTCGAGCTGGAGGTGCGTGGCGTCGCTGAATGCTTGGCCAATGGCATGCAACAGGTGGAGGTGCTGGTCACCATCGAGACCGACAAGGTGGGCGACCTGGAGATCCCGTTGAGCCCGACCGAAATGTCGACGTTGAGATTCTACAACTACATCAGCAACGCGGAAGTGCCTTTCGTGGAGGCGGGGGCCGATGGGGTAGTGCCTGGGGAAGGTGTTGGGGATTGGTATGTCAACCTGGCCCGCAACCCGTTCAAGCGCCGGGAGGTACCGACCCTGCAAGGTGAGGTGCAAGGGGAAGGTGCCACCAGGCGCAAGCTGTTCTACTTCCAGAGCCTCAAGGATGGCACCGAGGAATTCTACGCCAGGTTCACCAAGGACGGGGGAGGTGACGTCAATTCCTGGGAAAAGCAAAGCACACTGAAGTTGAAGAGCCTCCCCAGACCCTACTTTCCTGTATCGGACTACCGCTTCGAGCGTAAGCGGAAGTTCCAAAATCCACCCCCTCCGGCCGGCAGCACGGATGAATTCAGCTTCAGCGAAGAAACCATCGATTACTGGATCCTATCGTGCATTCACCTGTCGCTTCCGGTGCAGTTCCTGATCTGCAATCTGAAAACGGCATCTGCTGTTCGCTGGGAAAGCGAGCAAGTCAAGGAAACCTACTTCAGCTACCTGTCGTATGCATTCAATCCCCCGGGCAAACCTGCACCCACGCAACTCACGATTGACGGCCGCCTGTTGGCGATGGCTGAGGAGCTGGGATACGAAGGGCTCAAAGCCGATTTCGTCGAGAATCATGTACCTGGCAAAGGCGAGCTGATGATCTCCCTGCATCGCGTACCCGACATGCCGTACTGGCACGACAAGATGGCCAAGGGCAGCGTCCAGAAATTGTATCGTGCCGGGCTGGATCAAGGGCTCGTAGCCCGTTTGTACGATGAGGAGGGCAACATTCATGAGCTGCGGATTGACTTCCTGGAACGCACCGTGCTCGATAGCCGCAACCTCCTGCAACTCAACATAGGTGCTGAGATGGGGACTAAACCATGAGCACTCAAAAGTGGTTGCATTCCAACGCGTTCAATTTCATGAGTTTCGTGCAGAACAGCGTCGATCCTCGTACTGGCCAGTACACCTTGGGTATCGCCTTGCCCGAATTGGTGGGCAACCAGCTCATGGGCCCCTCGTTATCTCTGCGCCTGGTGTTCAACCCGTTGAGCAGCCAGGACGCAGGCTTTGGTCATGGCTGGGGTTTGAACCTGACGCAATATACGCCGGCCACCAACATGCTCGAACTGCATACTGGGGAGCGTTACAAAATCACTGGGTCGGACACCGGCGATGGCACAGGGCTAGGCATCGATGAGCGCAAGCTGGAAAGCTTCCACATCCATGAAGACACGCCGGGCACCCATTGGCGGGTGGTGCACAGTTCCGGCCTGGTGGAGTTTCTGCAGCTCAAGGGCAGCAGTGACAATACCGTTGCATTGCCGGTGCGCATCGAGGGCCCGCTGGGGCACGGGATTACCTTGGCGTACAACCATAGCTTCAATGGCGTACCTTGCCTGACCAGCGTCGAAGACGACGCAGGGCTCAAGCTGCTTGCTTTGTTGTACAGCAGTTCAGATATACACCTTGACCTGCATCCAGAAGCAGGTCGCCTGGGTGAGCCGCTGGCACGTTACACCCTGGGCCTGAGCAGTCAGGGCACACCGGCATTGCGCTTGCCGGTATCGGTGGTGTTGCCCTTCGACCAGGATGATCCGTCCGCTAACAAGGGCAGTTGGCGCCTGCAATATCAACACATCGCCTACGAACGCGATCGCAACCTTGCAGTGTTGCGTAAGGTGGACAACCCAGCAGGTGGCAGCGAAACCATCGAATACGAGCACGGTGAAAAGTTTGGCCATCGCTTCCCAGGGGATGTGCATCCGGCGTTGCCAAGGGTTAAGCGCCATCTCTTCGAGCCTGGTGCTGGCCAACCTGCCATGTTGACCACGTACGCCTACTCGGACAACAACTTCCTGGGTCGAGGGGCTGCTGGCGTTAGCTGGGTCGATAATGGCCTTGACAATCTCTACAAGTTCACGGGTTCGGAGTTCGAGTATTACACGCAGGCGACGCACTATTTGCATGCCGACTTGCCGGAGAATGCTCCAGAGCAGGTGGTGAAGACCGTTACCCAGTACTACAACCGTTTTCACCTCATGACTCGTCAGGTCAACGCGCAGAACAAGCACGTGCACGAAGTGGCCACGAA
This sequence comes from Pseudomonas promysalinigenes, assembly GCF_014269025.2. Taxonomy (NCBI): domain Bacteria; kingdom Pseudomonadati; phylum Pseudomonadota; class Gammaproteobacteria; order Pseudomonadales; family Pseudomonadaceae; genus Pseudomonas; species Pseudomonas promysalinigenes. The sequence goes on from NZ_CP077094.1 coordinate 1,471,063, forward strand.
GTATCATGAGACACCCGGCTTGCCCTTCAGCCAGCAGGTGAAGTTTTTCCAGATGCCCGACACCGTGACGCGGCGCTGGCGGGTAGGCAGCGGCGAAACATGGCCACGGGAAGAAACCGACAAGACACTTTACGACGACTACGGCAACCTGCTCGACGAGACGCTGGCCAACGGTGTGCGCACCCGATACTCGTTTTACCCAAAGGAGGGCGCGGGAACCGACTGCCCGCCGGACCCGCAGAGCATTGTGCGCAGCCTGCGCGACACGACGGTGATACCGGGTGCTGGCGATCAGGGTCAGCCGGTGGCCCCAATGCGCTGCACTCGCCTGACTTACCAGCACCTGCCGGCCAAGGCAGGCGCCCATGACACAGCGGGTGCGCTGGTGGTCAAGAATGAGACCTTGCTGAAACTTGCCAGTGAAAGCGACCCGGTCGGTCAGCCCTACAGTGCAACGCAATACACTTACTACAGGGCGCAACAAGACGTCATGGAATATGGCCGCCTGCAATCTCAGGTCACCACACTGGACAATAAATCGACCCAGGTTTCCTACGTCTATGAAATGTCGGACGGGATCGGTGCCAATGTATTGCAAACGGTGCAGACACATACTGGCTTTGACCACGGCACGGCACAGGAATACGGTAACCCGCATCATGCTCTAAAGGTGATTACCCTGCTTCAGGATGTGTTGATAAACCAACCGCTGCTCAACCGTGACGACAATGAAGTAGAAATTGCATACCGCTACGATGCGCTACGCCGGGTGGTCGAGGAAATTGTTTCGCCTAACGACACTGAGTTCAGAGCTTCGCGCCTTTATACCTACAGCCTGGTTACCCTGGCCGGTCAACAGGCTGAGCAAACCAGCGAGGATGTCAAGGGTGTGGTCACTCGAACTTGGGTAGACGGCCTCAACCGCGCCGTGGCGCAGGAACGCCAGGATGCCGACAACTCCGACCTATTGCGTGCCGAAGCAATGCGCGCCAGTTACAAGATGACCCATGACGGCTTTGGCAACCTCGTCGAGGAAACCGAATACGACTGGCTGGATTATGAACCGGACAAGGTCGATGCCCGGGCCATCCAGCAGGCTGGCAAGCCGGTGTCGGCCACGGCGGCAGAGACCGCCTACACCACACGCTACCTGTTCGATGATTGGGGCCAGCAGTACTGCCAGATCGGCCCGGACAAGGTCAGGCATTTCGAGCAGACCGACCCACAGGGCAATGAGCAGTGGAGGGACGGCCCAGTGCAAACCAGCTGGCGCGAATCGGAAGATGGCGAACTGCGGGACGCGAGCACGGGAGAACTGCTGGAACCTGGTGCAATGGGCCGAACCGGCAAAACTGTCAGCTGGCTTAACTTGTTCGAAAAGCCCGTGCAGGTGGAGCGGTTCACGCTCGATCAGCCTGGCCAGTCCGCTTCATCCTACAGCGTGCAGCAAAACCGTTACGATGGCTTGGGGCGGCTGACGCAAGAGATAGACCCTCGCAAGGCCAGCACACACTTCGCCTACGACCTGTTTGACAGAAAGGTAGACGAAACCCTCGCAGACGGGAGCGTGGTGCACCGCGATTATGCCTCGCACAGCGGTGAAGACTTGCCAGTGCTCATCCAAGTTGGCGACAAAGTGCTCGGTGAACAAGTGTTCGATGGCCTGGACCGCATGGTCGTGTCGATTACCGGTGGGCGCAAGCGGCAGATGTTCTACCAGCCAGGTCAGCGTCAGCCAGAAACAGTGATTACGCCAGCCGGGCAGACCATTCACTACCAGTACAACCCTAAATTGAACGCGGAGCCTGTGACGCGCAAGGTTGTCGACACGGGGCCTCAGGGGGCTGCGCAAAGTTTCGAGGCCAGCTACGAATACGACCCAAAGAATGCGCGCCTGAGCACTGCGGTAGAGGGTGGGGAGCTGCTCGAGCGCACGTACTTCAGTACTGGAACGATCAGAACCGAAGTGCGTAACGATCATGTCATGCATTACCAGACCAGCCTGCGTGAACGTGCACTGACCTACACCGATGTGCTTGGCCAGGTTCAGCGCTATGTCTACAACGCAGCGGGCCAACTGGAGCTGACGACGTTAGGGGAATTAACGGCCCATTTCACCTATGACACCCTAGGCCGACAATTCAAGATTGATACGCGTGACGCGGAGCAGTTTCTGACAACCGAGCTGCGCTATGACGCGTTTGACAGGGAGGTATCGCGCACGTTCACGATGAGTGATACGGGGCAAAGCTTGACGCAGGAATATGATGTACGGGATGCGTTGACGTCGCGAACGTTGCACGAGGGTGAGCATTTACTGCGTAAGGAGACCTATGATTATGATGATCGAGGGCGGTTGGAAGCCTATACCAGCGACGGCGAGCTTTCACCGGTTGATCCATTTGGCAAAGTGATCCGTGAGCAGTATTTCCGTTTCGATGATATCGACAATATCACCCGGGTTTTAACGGTGTTTCCCGGTGGCAGCAATACAGCGAGATACGCATTCGACAATGCTCAGGATCCGGCGCAATTAACCGGCATCGAAAATGATCACCCTGATTATCTGGAGGGTAATGTGGCGCTGGTGTATGACGCCAACGGGTGCCTGATCAAGGACGAGGCAGGGCGTGCATTGAAGTACGACGGTTTGAACCGCCTGATCAATGTGACCGTACCTGCAAGTGACGATCTGCCCGAACAAACGAGCCGCTATGGGTATGACCCTGTGGACCGATTGGCCAGTCAAGAAAAATAGTACAAAGCGGATGCGAACCTAAATGAAAGGCCCGTGCTTGCACGGGCCTTTTTATTGGCTGCCAAGCCCGGATTAGTGTCCAGTACCTAGTAAAAATGTCAGTTGTGAGACGGCCTGATTGAGCACAGTCTTTCACCAAGACCAAGGCATCCGGGTTGTTGTTTCGGGCAGGTGCCTGAGTCGCAGCACAGTGCTTTCGCCGACTAACAGGAGATCTCGCAATGAGTGATTCATCGGGTAAACGACCTGCAGTGAAAAAGGGCCAGCCCAAGCTGCGCTCGATTCGAGTTCAATATGCTCAGCCACAAGAGTTAGCCGCTCCGGGCGTAGACGCAGCTTTGATTGCTGACCCTGCCGATAATACAGTCAAGGTCGAATACCTGGAAGATGATAGTAAGGTATTTCAGATTACCATTCCTGCCTGGGCTTCCATGGCGCCACCTACCATGTTTGACACGCTGACTGTCACACATGTGCAGACCGGCAAGACTGTTCTCGAGGAGCAGTATAACCGTGATGATGCCGCTGATTTTCCACTGCTGATCACATTTGATCGCGCGCAGCTGGACGGGTGGACAGATGGCGACAACACCTTTCGGTACGAGGTACTGACATACAACGGTGCTCATGATGTGTCAGATGATTTGACACTTAGATTTGACCGAAAACCCCCGTACGATAAAGCCACGCCTTTGCTATTCCCGCCTATTCCCGATATCACTGATGCCAATAAAGCTTCGGTAAAGCTTACGTTACCCGTTTATGCGGATCGGGCCGACGGCGACGAAGTGCACTGGCTCTGGCTCAAAGAAAAACCGGAACCGGGTGACGACATCACCCCTACCGGCTCCGTTGCAGTGGGGGTATTGCCGCAGGAGATATCTGTGCCTGCCAGCGTCATTGAGGGGGTAGGTGACGGCGGTGTATGGGCGCTCTACGTATTAAGCGACAAGGCGGGCAATGTCAGCCGAATTTCGCTCCCGCAGGAGGTGGGGGTTGCCATAGGCCCGTTACCTGCAAATTTGCAGCCCCCGCTGGTGGCGGCCGCTGATGATGGCGTGATCGATCAGCAGGATGTATTCGAGGGTGTCGTCGTGCAAGTGCAGGCCTTCGATAACGCCAAGCCCACCGACGAGGTGCGGGTGATTTGGGACGGCGTTGCGTCCGAATGGCGCGAAGTGGGTAACCTCAAGACATTTCCGATGGACTTTCGGATGACAGCGAAAGATGTCTGGGACAGCTACGGTGCCAGCAGCACGGGTGAGGTCGCCGTCACAGTTGGCTATGAAGTGCGCAGGGGCACCGTGCCTCAAGGGGGAATGGACATCGAGGTCATGGTCAATCTCGAGCGAGTTGGCCCTGTCGACCCTGGCCCCGGCCCTGATCCGGAATGGCCGGACCCGGTGAATCCACGACTGCCGCTTGCTGCTGTTTACGGCAAAGTTTCTGACACCGAGAACACATTGCTTCCTGAGGATGAATTTGAAGATGCGCGCTTGCTTGTGCATATCCATGATTCATTGCAGGAGGATGATCAGCTCACGTTCTATTGGGACGACGCCCATCTCGACACGTTGGACTATGAATTGGAGAGCGGTGATATCGATGATGAATTGGAGTTAGAGGTGCCATGGGCGGCCATCGCAGCCAGGGGCAACGGTACCGTTGCGGTCCACTACACGGTAACCCGACCGCGCAACCCGAACGTTGTATCGTCCCAGAGCGCCGATGTAGAAGTGACGGCCATTGACATTCACCCGGTACAACCAGAATTCCTGGGCGGCAACACCAGTGCCCCTATTGGCTGGCTAACCTGCAGTGCACTTTACGATGATGCTAATCCTAGCCCGCTTGACCCCGCAATCCGTGTTCAAGTACCAGACCTGACGGAATATGGGCTTAAAGTGGGTGACACGGTGAAGCTATGCTGGACTGCCGTTCAAGGCTTTGTGGGCGATGTCCCGGTAGATGGAGTGGATCTGGAAGAAGAAATCACCCTTACAGCGAGCAATAGCAAAGGTTTCATTTGGCGTGTTCAGCCTTATGCAGATCATATCCTGCCGATTTTTCACGCCGCACCGCCTGACCACGATGGGCGAGGGAGGGTCTGGTATGAGTTCGTGAAAGATGGTCGCACGTATAAATCGGAAGTCGAGGAGCAAGTGGTGTCAATGCACGATGCTTCAGGCTCTTGTCCGTTGAGGCCCTGAGGATTAGAGGAAGGGTCGGCCGCTTGGCGCTTGTCGACTTTTCCTACATATCCCGATGCCGTTTCTTTGTAGTTTTGCGAGCCTTCGTCCCATGCGCCGTTTTTCGCATTTCTTACAGGCAAGCCTTACTTATGAAGTCGATTCCTAGTTTCACTCTTAATGTTGTAACACGCAGCCTCAGAGCACCCTTGTTGCTACTTTGCACCGCACCGGCTTGGGCGCAAACCACAGTTGATGGCGAACTGAACATCGATGCCTCGACCGCCTCTGACAGTTACTTGGTCAATCCAGGCGGGCAACTGAATGCCACGGGCGCCACCACCCAGCGCATCAGGGCAAACACAGGCAGTGGGTTGAACCTGCAGGGCACTACTGTCGATGGCGGATCATCGGAGGGCGTGACACTCATTTCGGCGAACGGGACCATCAGCGGTAATAGCTCCATACGCGCTGACCTGTTCGGTTTGCGCCTTGCTCGCCAAGGCAGTGTGGGCTCGACGGTGACGGTCAGTGACAGCCGTATCGAGGGGGGACGTGGCGGCGCTTCGTTGAGCGCTGGCTCTAAACTGGTGCTGGAAAACAGCACGCTGGTCAGCAATGGCAGCTCAGGGGCGGTACAAATGTTCGGCGACGCTAGCCTGAGTGCTAGCGGTAGCACCATTCGAGGGGCCCGTACCGGTCTGGAGATTCTTGCCGACCCAGATGTTGCCAGTGCGGCCAAGGTTAGCCTGGTCGGAACTGAAGTCGAAGGCCTGGACGGCTCGGCCATCGTTGTGGGTGATACGTTCCTGGGGCCAGCGAGCGCCAATATCCTTGTGGGTGCGGGGTCAACCCTCAAGGGCAGTAATGGCATCCTCTTGGAGGTATTGGGCGATTCCACGGCAAACTTTAGCGTCGACAGCGCCCAGCTGGTGGGTGACATACGTGCCGAAGCGGGCTCGACTGCGAAGGTGAGCCTGGACAACCATGCCAGTCTTACCGGTCGCCTGGAAAACGTTGCCACCCTGACGCTTGCCAATCAGGGCCGTTGGACCATGGTCGAGGACAGTCAGGTTGGCAAGCTGCAGATGAACGGCGGTGAGGTACGCTTTGGCGAAGCCAATCAGTATCAACGTTTGACCCTGGGGGAATTGTCGGGCAACGGCACATTCATCATGGACGCCGACTTCGCTACCGGGCAGACCGATTTCCTTGAAGTGACCGGCAATGCCACTGGTAACCATAGCTTGCTGGTCGGTAGCAGCGGTGCCGAGCCGACCGCACCGAATTCGTTGCACCTGGTTCACGTTGACAGTGGCGATGCTTCGTTCTCATTGGTCAACGGGTCAGTCGACCTTGGCGCGTTTTCCTATGCCTTGGCGCAGCGCGGCAACGATTGGTTCCTGGATGGCTCCAGCAAAGTCATCAGCCCAGGCACTGCATCGGTACTGGCGCTGTTCAATACTGCGCCGACGATCTGGTACGGTGAGTTGACCACCTTGCGTGGGCGCATGGGCGAATTGCGCCTGGACCAGCGCAAGGCTGGCGCCTGGGCCAGAGCCTACGGCAACCAGTACAACGTCAACGGCCAATCAGGTTACAAGCAGACGCAACAAGGCTTTTCCCTTGGGGCCGACACGCCTCTGCCTTGGGGTGATGGGCAGTGGCTGGCCGGTGTCATGGCCGGGCACAGTTCTTCTGACCTCAACCTGACCCGGGGCGGTTCTGCTGAAGTCAAAAGCGCCTACCTCGGCCTGTATGCCACTTGGCTGGATGCAAATAGTGGCTACTACTTCGATAGCGTGGTCAAACTCAACCGCTTCGACAACGACTCGAAAGTCACGTTGAGCGACGGCGAACGTGCCAAGGGCAGCTATGACAACTTGGGCGTCGGCGGGACTGTAGAGTTTGGCCGCCATATCGCCTTGGGTGATGGTTACTTCGTCGAGCCTTATACCCAGTGGTCGGCAGTGAGCATCGCGGGCAAGGATTACCACCTGGACAATGGCCTCAAGGCGCAGGGTGACGACACCAGGTCGTTGCTTGGCAAGGCTGGTGCCACGCTGGGGCGTACCTTCGATCTGGGACAGGGGCGTTTTGCCCAGCCCTACGTACGCGCCGCGTATGCCCATGAGTTCGTGAGCAATAACCAGGTGAAAGTCAATGATCACCGCTTCGACAATGACCTGGCCGGTTCGCGAGGTGAACTGGGAGTTGGGATTGCGGTGGCGCTGGGCGAACGCCTGCAGATGCATGCTGATTTCGACTACAGCAATGGTCAGCAAATAGAGCAGCCGTGGGGTGCGAATATCGGCGTGAGTTATCGCTGGTGATGGGGGCCAAGGGCGAGCGAAAGCTCGCCCTTGGTGTTTTCGGTCCTGGAGGAAAGCATCATGCCAGTGGGTTCAACACGTAATGACGAAGTCCTTGACGCTCCGTCGGCACCGGTTGCGCTGCCCGACATTCCCGATGGCGAGCCGGGGTTATTGCCCGTTGCACACATCAACAAGCCCTTGCGCATAGAAGTGCCGCAGTGGCCGATATCCCGGCCGGGGCCGACACATCCAGAAACCCTCTCCCTGTACTGGGATGGCGAATTGGTCGGTGAAAAGACTTGGTATGCGGCCATTGATCCCGATGAGCGATTCATCGATGTGCCGGCCGACTCATTGCTCAAAGAGGGTGAATTCAAGGTTAGCTACTGTGTGGCAAGCTACAACGGCACGACAACCGATTCAAAGCCCCTGACCTTGACTATTGACCGCACCGCGCCTGTTCTGGGAGGAGACAGAGGGCGCCTGGAGTTTCCAGACCTGGGCTCGCAGCCGGTGACAGACAAATTTCTCAAGGATCATGACGAAGTATTGCGCGCGCAGCTACCGGACTACCGTGTGTTCATGCCGGGCGATACCATCGTGTACTACTGGGACGATGAGCCTCTGGACAACACCCAGGTAGGCGAACTTACTTTGACCAGTGTGGATGCCGGCAAGCCCGTGATCATCGAGTATGACGGCCGGGTGATCCGGGGGCGCGGTGATGGTGGCCGCTACGCGCAATATCTGGTGCGTGATCGTGCCGGAAACGAAAGTCAGACGGCCGTACCCAAGGCCGTTACTGTCGATGCCAAACCGGTGCCGCGGGCACTTCCCATGCCCGTGGTGGTGCTGGCGCCTGGTAGTCAGGAGACGGTGACTTTGATGCTTGAGGACATTGATGAGCCTCTGGAAATACGTGTACCTGAAACTGCGGTCATCTATCCGGGCGAGCCGTTCACGGTGGAGTGGGCTCCCGGGCTGTTCGGTGAGCAGTCGTTGCCAGGTGTAGAGGGGGTGAGCAGCTATCGCGTTGCCGAGCGTAATGTGGTTGCACTAAGTGGCAAGACAGTCCCGCTGCGTTATGCGGTAGAAGGAAGCGACGGCCGATGGTGGTCGGCTGTGAGGCGGGTCAAGGTAGAGCCGATACCGCCCTCGCGCTTGAGTATTCCACAGCTTTCGGGTGTGGACGGTAGAACGTTGAGTTTGAAGGATCAGGTGCGAGATCTGACAATCACTCTGGCGCCCTGGAAGTTGATCACCGAGGATCAGTGGGTCCGTATCGAAGTGAACGGGGTGTCTAGCGACGGCTCGAGTAGTAGGCTGCAGGTCATGCACAATCATGCGGTTACCCAGAGTGAATTGGCGTCCGGGCTCGGTGCAGCCGGTGATGTAACGCTGCCGCTTGCGTTCCTGCGTGGCTTGCAGCTGAATCAAGACTTCTATGTCGAGGTGAAGGTCAGTTACGACGCCGGCCGCACCTGGCCGGCGTTGCCGAATTTCGTGATTCTCGCGATCACTCTGCGGGCTTGAGCGTCAAAGGCTGCTGCATGATGGCGGTAGAGACGCCATAGTCGTTCAGGGTATTGAAGGTCACTTGAAGCCCATGCACCCTGCGTACTTGTGTCAGGCGATAGGACTGTTGGGCGAACGGCAGTGCCATGGCCATGGTGCTGGGCTTTTCAGATTCCCCTGCGCCACTGACTTCCAGTCGGTCGAACGTGAAGTGAAAGGGCGTCGGGTTATCGACCACCAGATACAGGTTGCCATCACGTTGCTGCAGGAACCAGCTCAGTTGCTCGACGCTATCCTGCGGCAGACCCTTGAGTTGGCTAGGCCGGTAGAACAGCTTGATGCGAGTGCGCATGGCGATATTCAGTTGGTTCTGTCCGGACGTTCCCTGCTGAGGGATTTCCTGGACATTGAAGAAGAACAGTGACTCACGGTCTTGCGGCAGGTCGTTGGGAAGTCGGTTGATCTGCACAAGCTGTTCTTTGCCAGGGGGCAGGCGGAACAGTACGGGAGTGGGGACCAGGGGTACGGCCGTGAGCGTATCATCTGACTGGGTGTTGACCCATGTCTGCACGGCAAAAAGCCTTTTGGTCGGGTTGGCGACCACCACTGATGAACTGCGAGCGTCGCTGGGGTGAATGATCCGGGTGGCGTTGATGGTGAGAGCGGCTTCGGCAGCTGGCAGTGAAAGGGCCAGGCACAAAGGGAGTAGGGCGCGTCGAAGGCGTTGGTATCCGGAGTTAGACATGATCTGTACAGGTGGTGTGGAGAAGGGGCCGCGCAGTGCACGGCGCGGCCTGGGTGCTATTTCAGATCGAACACGAAAGGAACCGTCGCGTTAACTGGCCCTGCGCTGACAGTGGCTGCGGTCGCGCGCAGGTTGGCGTAGAACACCATCGTGCTTTTGCCAGTGTCCGCCAGGTCATACTCCTTGGATTCAGCCCCCCAAGGGATGATTGTGCGGTTCTCGTCTTTGATTGCCAACGCTACCCCAGCGGCGCTGCCAGCGTGCAGTGCGTGCAGAGTATCGCCGGTGCCCGCAGGGCCATCGATGCCGGAAAAGGACACGACACCTTTCATGCCTGTTGGGTCGCAACTGGCGCCGGCGGTGATGCTGATGCCAAAGCGCAGAGCCCCCGACTCGTTGCCAACAGCCCCTGTGAGCTTAGAGGCATCTCCATCCGGCAGCGTGATCGGGTTCAGTATCGCACCGTTGCTAGGGTCTACAATCTCGATGGAGCAGGTGTTACCGGTGACTTTGCCGGTGAACAGGATGGTGCCGGTGTCCGGCAAGGCATGGGCGGTGCTCGCGGCCGCGGCCAGGCCGAGGGCGATCAAGGTTTTCTTCATTGGTGATACCCGTTGGTCAGTTGAAGGGCGCGATCATCGTTATTGATGATGGGCTCATTTTCAGCCCTGGACAGCTGCTCAGCAGTCACAGGGACGCGTGCAGATTAGGCGCGGTGGCCCTGAGCGTCTGTAAGGCGAATCAACTTGAAGGCGGGGCTTTGCGATGGCTCGCGGCGTCGAATCGCGCCTGGAATCAGGCGCGACTGTCAAGGCGGTCAGTGGTTGGCAGAGTCATCCGGCAGGGAGAGCAGTTGCTTCTCCTGATGCCAGTCGAAAGGCTCATCGTTCTGCTCTGCCTCGTAGCGGCGTTCTTCGAGGCGTTGATAGAGGTCGAGCTCCTCGTCAGGCATGTAGTGCAAGCAGTCTCCACCAAAGAACCACAGCAGGTCGCGCGGTACCAGGTGAGCGATTTGCGGATAACGCTGGATGACCTGGCAGATCAGGTCCTGGCCCAGGTATTGGCTTTCCAATGGGTTTTGCGGCAGCAAGGTCAGCAATTCGTCGAAGCGCTCGAGGAACAGGGCGTGGCTTTCCTCCGGGACCTGCTCAGCATCGCCTAGCGCAACCAGGATAGTGCGCAGATGGTTCAGCAGTTGTAGGTGATACTCCAGGTGTGGGTTGGCCATGGGCAGTCCTCGGGGGTGATCGAAACGGGGGCGGAGTATACGCGGGTTACGCAGGGGGCCGCAAAACGCCCCCCTTGCTCAGCGCACCTTGCCAGGTTCGGGCAGCAACTGCGCCTTGTCGAAGGCGTCCACATCGATCACTGCGCGGCGGGCGTGCTCTGCCTCGTGTAACCGCTGCCCGTCATCAGGCTGCAGCGCACCGCTTTGCACCGCCGCATCGATCAGCGACTCCCCAGGTGCAGGCTGCACCCTGCCTTCTTTGACAGCCTGGTATAGCGTTTTATGCAGCGGAGCTGCCTCATTCAGCAACTCGGTGGCCCGTTGCAGTGCAGCCACTGGATCGCCATCGGCCTGCGGGCGGAAGCAGCCTGCAAGTAGTTCTTCCAGAGCCGGATCGCCCTTGCTGCGGCCAATCAGCGCCGCTACTTCGGCATCCAGTTCGTCGCTCGGCCCGGTATGACGGCGGCCGAAGGGGAATACAAGCACGCGAAGTGCACAGCCGACCAGGCGTTTGGGGAAGTTATCTAGCAGCCTATCCAAAGCCTTCTCCGCCTGCCCCAGGCTTTCTTCCAGGGCCCAACGTAGCAGAGGTTGCATGTGCTTGGGCGAGCCCAGATCGTGGTAGCGTTTGAGCGCGGCACTGGATAGGTATAGGTAGCTCAGCACATCGCCCAGGCGTGCACTCAGGCGTTCGCGGCGCTTGAGCGTGCCACCCAGCAGCAGCATCGACAGGTCGGCCAGCAGGGCAAAGGCAGCAGCCTGGCGATTGAGGGCACGGAAGTAACCTTGGCTCAAGGCATCGCCAGGAACGGCTTCCAAACGGCCGAGTCCGAGGTTGAATACTAGCGTGCTGGCCGCATTGCCAGCTGCGAACATGATATGTTCGATCAGCAGTTCGTCGAATGCTTTCAGTGCCTGCCCCTGATCCTCACGCCCGGCCAGGGCCATTTCCTTCAGCACGAACGGGTGGCAGCGGATAGCACCCTGGCCGAAGATCATCAGGTTACGCGAAAGGATGTTCGCGCCTTCGACCGTGATAAAGATTGGCGCCCCTTGCCAGTTTCGGCCCAGGTAGTTGTTCGGCCCCATGATAATAGCCTTGCCGCCGTGCACGTCCATGGCATGCTGGATGCATTCCCGACCGCGTTCGGTCAGGTGGTATTTGAGGATTGCCGATAGCACCGAAGGCTTCTCGCCCAAGTCTACAGCCTTGGCGGTCAGCAGACGGGCGCTGTCCATCAGCCAGGCGTTGCCGCCGATGCGTGCCAGCGACTCCTGAATGCCTTCGAACGCGGCCAGCGGCACATTAAACTGCTCGCGGATGTTGGCATACTGGCCGGTTACCAGGCTGGTGTACTTGGCAGCGCCGGTGCCCACTGCGGGCAATGAAATAGAGCGGCCTACCGACAGGCAGTTCATCAGCATCATCCAGCCCTTGCCGAGCATGGCCTGGCCGCCAATAAGAAAACTCAGCGGCACAAACACGTCTCTTCCGCTATTGGGCCCGTTCATGAACGCAGCACCCAGTGGCAAGTGGCGTTTGCCAATCTCGACGCCGGGCGTGTCGGTCGGGATCAGGGCCAGGCTGATGCCCAGTTCTTCCTGGTCACCCAGCAGGTGTTGCGGGTCGTAGGCCTTGAAGGCCAGCCCCAACAGTGTAGCGACCGGGCCCAAGGTGATGTAGCGTTTTTCCCAATTCAGGCGCAGGCCCAGCACTTCTTCGCCTTCCCACAGGCCTTTGCAGATGATGCCGGTGTCAGGCATCGCGCCTGCATCGGAGCCGGCCAGTGGGCCGGTCAGGGCAAAACAGGGAATCTCGTCGCCTCGGGCCAAGCGTGGCAGGTAGTAGTTGCGCTGCTCTTCGGTGCCGTAATGCAGCAGCAGTTCGGCGGGTCCCAAGGAGTTTGGGACCATCACAGTCGAAGCCAGGTCCCCGCTGCGGGTGGCCAGTTTCATCGCCACCTGCGAGTGCGCATAGGCCGAAAAGCCTTTGCCGCCGTATTCTTTGGGGATGATCAGGGCGAAAAAACCATGCTGCTTGATGTGATCCCAGGCTTGGGGAGGCAGATCCAGGTCCTGGCCAATCTGCCAGTCGCTGACCATGGCGCACAGCTCTTGCGTGGGGCCGTCGATGAAGGCCTGCTCTTCTTCTGTCAGCTTCGGTGCCGGGTAGGCCAGCAAGGTGCGCCAGTCGGGGCGGCCGCTGAAGAGTTCGCCGTCCCACCACACGGTGCCGGCTTCGATTGCTTCGCGCTCGGTTTGCGACATGGGCGGCAGGGTGCGTTGGAACCAGCCGAACACTGGGCCGGTGAATACTTTGCGGCGCCAGTCAGGCAGCACCAGCAGGGCGAATTTCAGTGCCAGGACCACCCAGATCAAGGCCAAAAGCCAGCCTGGCACGGTGCTGAAAATGCCCATGATCAGTACATAGATCGCCATGACGCCGAGTATCTGCAACGGGGCGAGGCGCCGATGCAGCAGGTACGCCGCGCCGCCCACCAACCCTAGCAACCACAACAGCCACATAGTCTTTCCTCCATGGAACCAGGTATTCGAAACCTTTGCCAGGAGCTTAGACGGCTACCCGGCCAAAGCCTACCTGAACAGTGACAAGGTGTGGCTGGAGGAGTTCGTTTGAAAGCCAACAGGGTGAGTAGTCAGGCCTTGTTCCACTGGTCTACGAAGGCTTCGGCCGTCATCAAAGGGATCGGTAAGATGATATAGGCCCAGTACCAGTCATCTGGGTCAATCTTCTCGGCTTGGATAACGGTGTACCGACTTAACAGGCTTGGGGAGAATATCCCTTCCTGGCTGACCTTGCCTTGGCCCGCCAGGACTGTCCATTTGATCCGGTCGGCTGGCACTTCAACGTCTTGTTTAGTTTTCTTGTCGATGTAACAGAAGCGCAGTTTCACACGACCTTGACTCAGCTCGGTCTTGAAGAAGAAATTGGGCTCCATGTTCAATACTACGAAAGTTGAAATAGGGGATAGCAAGGTATTGCCCGTGAGAACCGCTTCGATCCGTGCAGGTTCATCAAAGGACGTTTTTGTCGCAGTCGGTTCCTGGCAAACGCTGTTGTCTGATAGGTGAATTGGCGGTTGGCTGGGAGGGGTGTAATCACATACGAAGTGGCCGGGGGCGATCTTACCTTGGCCTCCGTCCGCCAATGCCCAGACAAGAGCGGTAGATACTTGCGGGCTAACAGTGATCTGTTTTGCAGTGTCGCCAGCTCTGATCGCGGCGACCAGGGGGTCGGCGTGAAGGATCAACGGCTCGGGGGCGGCAGCGGGCTCCCTGGTGTCGGAGTAGAATTTATAGGTTGCCTTGTACACCCCAGTGGCGTGGTCCTGGGAGAACGTGTCGCACCACGCATACCCCAAGGGCAATAGCAGGCCGGCGAGGTCTGTGAAGGTGTTTACATCAGTCGAGCCAGGCACGTCGTTAGCATGAATGTAGGCCGCTAGCTCGTCCTTGGGCGTGGGGTCGCGCAGGGGAAGTGGCGAGCCTGAGGTATCACCCCTGCATACTTGCAGAACGTGAGAGCCCGTCAGCGGGTGCTTGCGAATCTGGAAATTCATTTCTTTCAGTAGCCAATCTGCCTCATTGCGCGCATCGACCTCGTAAAGTTCAACAGTGCGTTGCGCGTCCGGCAGGGCATCGAAGTAGCTTCGAAAAAACCATCCCAGTTGTGTGTCGCGTGTTTCTGCGCCGTCGGCCTGCGAATAGAAAGTTGATTGTGTGCCTATTTTAAGGACTAGCGGCCTACCGGGGCCTGCGCAGTAACCTACGCAGTCATCCAGTGGAATCTCGTGATAGAGGAATTGCGGTTCGTTAGGCCAAAATGCAACGACACTGTCCAGATTAGCCCTGGGCTTGCCACCGAACACCGGATGTGTCCAGATAGCATTGACACAGGACAGGACGGGTGATTTCACCTGGATACAGTCGTCCAGGTACTTCACAGAGGGCGCGGCGAGTTTGCAATCGAGCACTTCCCGCGTGCTGCTGTGGGGCTGTTCAATATGAAAAGTTCTCTGACCAGGGGGTGGCGGTCTGGCGCTGCTGAATTCCTCGCGAATATTATTGATCTTGTGAGCGTCGAAGACGACGTGTATACGCCAACCCCGCATATCGTGATTATGCAGAATCGACGCATCAGTGCTTACTCGTGGTTGTTTCATGATTGACCCCGTGAGTTGGCGCTGTAAGGGATTTAATCAGCAGCTGCCCACGGTGGGTACTGGCAATTTTATCAGGTGCCCGAGCCGCACGCGGGGGGTGTTTTTGGCTGCAACATGCAAGTAGCAGGGTTAGACTCTTGCTTCTTGTACATTCAGGGATGTCATCATGCTTAAAATCTGGGGCCGCAAGAACTCAAGCAATGTACGCAAGGCGTTGTGGATCGCCCACGAGCTGGGTCTGGCCTTCGAGTCGATCGATGCCGGCGGCGCCTTCGGCGTGGTGGACGAACCGCACTACCGGGCGCTCAACCCCAACGGTCTGGTGCCTATGCTCGAAGATGGCGACCTGACCTTGTGGGAGTCCAATACCATTGTGCGCTACCTATGTGCCGAATACGGCGGTGACCAAGGCTGGTACCTGGAAGACCCACGCCAGCGCGCCCTGGCCGACAAATGGATGGACTGGACCACCTCGTCCTTCGCCACGCCGTTCCGCCCGCTGTTTTGGGGCCTGCTGCGCACTGCGCAAGACCAGCGCGACTGGGTGGCGATCAACGCGGCGCACAAGCAGTGTGCTCAATTATTGGCAATCGCTGACCAGACCTTGGCCAAACAACCGTACCTGTCCGGTGACCAGATCGGCATGGGCGACATCCCACTGGGCAGCTTCATTTACGCCTGGTTCGAAATGCCCATCGAGCGCCCGGCCATGTATCACCTGGAAGCGTGGTATGAACGCCTCAAGCAACGGCCGGCCTACCAGGCTGCGGTGATGACCGCGCTCACCTGAACCTCCTTCGATAGTCATTATCAATAGATGTGACTGTACTTGCGCGGCATGGGCTTGCACCATGGCTGCACTCACTGCGCCAGTGACTTTACCTGGCGTACCCTTCACCTTTTCTTCGGTAAGTGGCCCGCTATGAGTTCCGCCCTGTCCATCCGGCAGCTGACCAAGACCTACGGCAACGGCTTCCAGGCCTTGAAAGGCATTGACCTCGATGTTGCCGAAGGCGATTTCTTCGCTCTGCTTGGCCCGAACGGCGCCGGCAAGTCCACCACCATCGGCATCCTGTCCACCTTGGTGAACAAGACCACTGGCACGGTAAACGTGTTCGGCCACGACCTGGACCGCGAGCCCTCCGCGCTCAAGCGCTGCCTGGGTGTGGTGCCCCAGGAATTCAACTTCAACCAATTCGAGAAGACCTTCGACATTGTCGTGACCCAGGCCGGCTACTATGGCATCCCGCCCAAGCTGGCCAAGGAGCGCGCCGAGCAGTACCTGACCCAACTGGGCCTGTGGGACAAACGCGATGTGCAGTCGCGCTCGCTGTCGGGCGGCATGAAGCGCCGCTTGATGATTGCCCGCGCATTGATCCACGAACCACGTCTGCTGATCCTCGACGAGCCGACAGCCGGGGTGGATATCGAGCTGCGTCGATCAATGTGGAGCTTCCTTACCGAGCTCAACCAGAAGGGCATCACCATCATCCTCACCACGCATTATCTGGAGGAGGCCGAGCAGCTGTGCCGTAACATCGGCATCATCGACCATGGCACCATCGTCGAGAATACCAGCATGCGCCAACTGCTGGGCAAGCTGCATGTCGAAACCTTCGTCCTCGATCTCAAGCAGGACCTGGCCTCGGCGCCAGTACTGCAGGGCTACCCGTGCCGGCTGCTGACACCGCATACCCTGGAAGTGCAAGTGGACAAGGACATCGGTATCACCGCGCTGTTCGGCCAACTGGCATTGCAGAACATCGAAGTGCAAAGCCTGCGCAACAAGACCAACCGACTTGAGGAGCTGTTCGTGTCTCTGGTGGAAAAGAACCTGTCGAAGGTGGCCGTATGAGTGTGGAACTGCGCACCAACTGGGTCGCCCTGAACACCATCGTCTATCGCGAAGTGCGGCGCTTTTTGCGCATCTGGCCGCAGACCCTGCTGCCACCGGCCATCACCATGGTGCTGTATTTCGTGATCTTCGGTAACTTGATCGGCCGGCAGATCGGCGACATGGGTGGCTTCACCTACATGCAGTACATCGTACCGGGGCTGATCATGATGTCGGTGATCACCAACTCTTATGGCAATGTGGTGTCGAGCTTCTTCGGCAGTAAGTTCCAGCGCTCCATCGAAGAACTGATGGTGTCGCCGGTATCGCCGCACACCATTTTGGTGGGCTATGTGCTGGGCGGTGTGCTGCGCGGGCTGGCAGTGGGGGTGATCGTAACCATCCTGTCGATGTTCTTCACCGACCTGCAGGTGCACCACTTGGGCGTGACCATTGTCGTGGTCTTCCTGACGGCGACCATCTTCTCGTTGCTGGGCTTCGTCAACGCCGTGTTCGCACGTAATTTCGACGACATTTCGATCATCCCGACCTTCGTGCTGACGCCACTGACCTACCTGGGCGGGGTGTTCTACTCGATCAACCTGTTGCCGCCGTTCTGGCAGACCGTGTCGTTGGCCAACCCGGTGTTGCACATGGTCAACTCGTTCCGCTACGGCATCCTAGGGGTGTCGGATATCAGTATCGGCACGGCGATCACCTTCATGCTGGTGGCCACTGCGGTGCTTTACGGGCTGTGTGTTCGCCTGCTGGTCAGCGGCCGCGGCATGCGCGCCTGATACCCGTTGCTTGCGCCGGCGCCACTGCCGGCCGATCCACCAGCGCCAGTACAGCAGGGTGGTGAGCCAGGCGACCACGCCAAGCACCACCGCGCACACCACCGAACCCAGCAAGAACGGTTGCCACACCGTTGCCAGCTGGTCAGTAATCCATTCGAATGTCAGTTCTTCAGGCAGGCTGCGCGGTGGCACCTGCATCAGCCAGGCGCCGGTCATGTAAGTGACGAAAAACACCGGTGGCATGGTCAGCGGGTTGGTCAGCCAGACCAAGCTGACCGCGATTGGCAGATTGCCGCGCACCGGGATGGCCATTGCGGCAGCCAGCAGCATTTGCATGGGAATGGGGATCAAGGCCGCGAACAGGCCTACGCCCATGGCCCGTGCAACCGAGTGACGGTTGAGGTGCCAAAGGTTTGGATCGTGCAGCAGCTTGCCGAAAAAACGTAAAGACTTGTGTTCCCGAATGCTGCTCGGGTCCGGCATGTAGCGTTTGAAAAGTCGGCGCGGCATGTAGGCTCCCGGAGCGTTGATTCGGGAAGTATGCCTCGATTCACGTGGCGCCTCGTTTAGAGTTTGTGACAATTGTTTAGCGGGCCACGCCGGCTTTTCGTCTATGCATGAGTGAGCTATTGCGCTTCTGGAGCTCTAACTCATGCGCACAGGGATGTTTGCGCTCGCCCTCGGGCTGTTGTGCCTGGGCTTTCTCCCGGTATTGCCATCGGTCGGTTGGCTGTTGTTGCTAGTGCTGGCAGGGGCTTGTTGCCTGCCCACGCGGCTCTGGCCGCTGGGCTGCTTCGCGCTGGGATTAGCCTGGGCCTGCTGGTCGGCACAGCTGGCATTGAATGACCGGCTAGAGGCTGGTTTGGACGGCCGTACGCTGTGGTTGGAGGGGCGGGTGGTTGGCTTGCCCACGCGCACTGCGCAGGGCGTGCGTTTTGAGCTGCAACAGGCGCATTCGCGCCGCGCTGAACTACCGCAGCGCCTGCAATTGAGCTGGTTCGATGGCCCACCCATTCGTGCTGGCGAGTCTTGGCGGGTGGCGGCGACCTTGCAGCGCCCGGCAGGTCTGCTCAACCCCCATGGCCCTGATCGAGCGGCGCAGTTGCTGGCCCGGCGTATCGGTGCCACAGGCACGGTCAAAGCCGGTGACCTTACCCGCGCGGTGGCCCCCGACTGGCGCGACGCGCTACGTGAGCGGCTACTGAGGGTCGACGCCCATGGGCAGCAAGCGGGCTTGGCAGCCTTGGTGCTCGGTGACGGCGCGGGCCTTGCCCGGGAACAGTGGCAGGCGCTGCAGGCAACTGGCACGGTGCATCTGCTGGTGATTTCTGGGCAACACATTGGCTTGGTCGCCGGCATGCTCTATGCCTTGGTGGCAAGCCTGGCACGCTGGGGCCTGTGGCCGCGTAGTTGGCCATGGTTACCCTGGGCATGCGGCTTGGCGCTGGTGGCAGCGCTGGCCTACGGCTGGCTGGCCGGCGCCGGCGTGCCGGTGCAGCGCGCCTGTCTGATGTTGGCAGTTGTGCTGTTATGGCGATTGCGGTTTCGGCAGCTGGGGGCACTGTTGCCTTTGCTGCTGGCATTGACCTTGGTATTGCTGGTCGACCCCTTGGCTGCGTTATTGCCAGGGTTCTGGCTGTCATTCGCGGCGGTGGCGATACTCATCTACAGCTTCGCTGGCCGGCTTGGCAACTGGCGCCCCTGGCAGGCCTGGACGCGGGCGCAGTGGGTGATTGCCGTCGGTTTATTGCCGGTATTGTTGGCCACAGGGTTGCCGGTGAGTCTGACTGCGCCGATGGCGAACCTGCTGGCGGTGCCATGGGTGAGCGTGGCGGTGTTGCCCCCGGCTTTGCTCGGGACCTTGTTGTTGCCAGTGCCGGGGGTAGGGGAGGGTTTGCTATGGCTTGCGGGCGCGGCGCTGCACCTGCTGTTCGCCCTGCTTGCGTGGGTGGCCGCATGGCAACCGGCATGGGTGCCGCCAGCGCTACCGATAGGGCCCTGGTTGCTGGTGTGCCTAGGGGCGCTGCTGCTATTGCTGCCTGGCGGCGTGCCGCTGCGCAGCCTGGGCGCGGTCATGTTACTGGCCTTGTGGGCACCGAAGCCGCCTGTGCCCCATGGGCAGGTCGAGGTGTGGCAGCTCGATGTCGGCCAAGGCCTTGCGGTTTTGCTGCGTACTCGACATCACACGTTGCTATACGACGCAGGGCCTGCCAAAGGCGATTTCGACCTGGGGGAACGAGTAGTGCTGCCCACCCTGCGTAAATTGGGTGTGGCGGGCCTGGACCTGATGCTGATCAGTCACGCGCATGCGGACCACGCCGGTGGCGCCGTGGCCATCATCAAAGGCTTGCCGGTGGCTCGCGTGATAGGTGGCGAAGCGCTGGAAGAGGTACACGTGCAGCCCTGTGCGTCCAGTGAACGGTGGACTTGGGACGGCGTGGATTTTTCGCTGTGGCGCTGGGAAAGCGGGCAAAGCAGCAATGATCGTTCCTGCGTGCTACTGGTCGAGGCGCAAGGTGAGCGTTTGCTGTTGGCCGGCGATATCGAGGCAGGCGCCGAACGCGCCTGGCTCAAGGCCCATGAAGCGCCACGCATCGACTGGCTTCAGGCCCCGCACCATGGCAGCCGCAGTTCATCCACCGAGGCGTTCATCCGTGCCACTACGCCGCATGGGGTGTTGATTTCGCGCGGGCGCAACAACAGCTTCGGGCACCCCCACGCACAAGTGGTCGAGCGGTATCGGCGCTATGGGATGGTGATGCATGACACTGCTGTGGAGGGTGCGTTGCGGCTGGTGCTCGGTGCGCAGGGTGAGGTCGAAAGTGTGGGGCGCCAGCGAAGGTTTTGGCGAGTGCAGTGAAGTGCGGTTGGCAGATCTTATGCGTTCACTACCAGCGCCTTTAAATCGGGCGCATTTCATGATGCACCGCGCAGATGGTACTCGGCGCCCCAGGCGCCAAGCATCCTGAGCCCAGTACCACTTCCCTGACCTCCGGCAGATGAGCACCCGGCGCGTGTATGTTAGAGTGGCGGCCTTTTTCCAGAGGGGCGTTTACTGTGTGGGAATTGGTCAAGTCCGGTGGTTGGATGATGCTGCCGATCATTCTGAGCTCCGTTGCCGCCATGGCGATCGTCGTCGAACGTCTGTGGACTCTGCGCGCCAGCCGCGTCACCCCGCCGCACCTGCTGGGCCAGGTGTGGATGTGGATCAAGGACAAGCAACTCACCAGTGACAAGCTCAAGGCCTTGCGCGCCGACTCGCCACTGGGCGAGATCCTCGCGGCAGGCCTTGCCAACTCGCGCCATGGCCGCGAAATCATGAAAGAGTGCATCGAGGAGGCCGCCTCGCGAGTCATTCACGAACTCGAGCGCTACATCAGTACCCTCGGCACCATTGCCGCCATGGCGCCACTGCTTGGCCTGCTGGGCACCGTGTTGGGCATGATCGACATCTTCAGCGCTTTCATGGGCTCGCAAATGACCGCAAACGCCGCTGTGCTGGCCGGGGGCATCTCCAAGGCTCTGGTTACTACCGCAGCCGGCCTGATGGTGGGGATCCCGGCGGTATTCTTCCACCGTTTCCTGCTGCGCCGCATCGATGAGCTGGTAGTGGGCATGGAGCAAGAAGCGATCAAACTGGTGGAGGTGGTCCAGGGCGACCGGGAAGTGGAAGTGGCCGGAGGCAAGGCGTGAAGTTTCGGCGCAACCGCCAGCGCGAGAACGTCGACATCAACCTCGCATCGCTGATCGATGTGGTGTTCGTGCTGCTGCTGTTTTTCGTGGTCACCACTACCTTCACCCGCGAAACCCAATTACGCGTCGAGTTGCCTGAGGCCACCACGGCCGAGCAGCCTCCGGCCGATCAGGGCAAGCTGGTGGAGGTGACCATTAGTGCCGACGGTGTTTATTCGGTGAACAACCACCTACTGCCCAAGAGTGACCTGGCGGCTCTCACCGAGGCAATCGAGCGTGAGTCCGGTGGCGACAACACACTGCCGCTGGCTATCAGCGCCGATGGTAAAACCCCTCACCAGGCCGTGATCACTGCGATGGATGCTGCCGGCAAGCTCGGTTTCAGCCACCTGCGCATGACCACCGTCGAGGCCGCTCAGGGGACACCTTGATGGCGCTCGCCGATCGCTTGCTCGCCGCCTGGTACGCCGGGCATCCTGCCCTGGCTTTGCTGCGCCCGCTCGAAGTGCTGTACCGCCGCGTGGTGATGCGCAAGCGCGCGCGATTCCTCAATGGTGAAAGCCCAAGCTATCGGGCCCCTGTGCCAGTGGTGGTGGTGGGCAATATCACCGTCGGAGGCACCGGCAAGACCCCCATGATCCTCTGGTTGATCGAGCATTGCCGGCGCCAGGATATCAAGGTAGGCGTGGTCAGCCGTGGCTATGGTGCCAAACCGCCGCATTATCCTTGGCGCGTGAGCGCAAACCAGCCGGCTGAGCAAGCCGGTGACGAGCCCTTGCTGATCGTTCAGCGCACGGGCGTGCCGCTGGTGATTGACCCTGACCGCGCCGGCGCGGTGCAGGCGCTGTTGGCCAGCGAGCGGCTGGACCTGATCCTGTGCGATGACGGTATGCAGCACTATCGCCTGGCCCGTGACCTTGAACTGGTGCTGATCGATGCCGCGCGCGGGCTGGGCAATGGCCGCTGCCTGCCTGCTGGCCCCTTGCGCGAACCTAGAGAGCGCCTGCAAGAGGCCGATGCCGTGCTTTACAACGGCGCCGATGGCGACCGCGCCGATGGTTTTGCCTTTCAGTTGCAACCTACAGCATTGGTCAACCTGCGCAGCGGCGAACGCCGTGGGCTTGACCATTTCCCGCCAGGGCAGCGCCTGCATGCGGTGGCCGGTATCGGCAACCCGCAACGTTTCTTCAATACCCTGCTGAGGCTAAACTGGCAGCCGGTGCCGCATCCTTTTGCCGATCATGCACAGTTCAGTGCTCAAAGCCTGGCCTTCAGCCCGGCTCTGCCGCTGGTGATGACCGAAAAAGATGCGGTGAAATGCCGGGCCTTCGCTGCTGACGACTGGTGGTACCTGGCAGTCGAAGCCCAGCCCACGCCGGCCTTCACCGCCTGGTTCGACAGCCAGTTACAGCGACTGCTACCCAAGCCCTGAGCTCACTTCTGCGACTCAACCGTTTCGGCCACCTGGCCCAAAGGAACCCTTTCATGGACACCAAACTGCTCGATATTCTGGCCTGCCCGATTACCAAAGGCCCGCTCAAGCTCAGCGCCGACAAGACCGAGCTGATCAGCAAGGGCGCGGGTCTGGCCTACCCCATCCGTGACGGCATCCCGGTCATGCTGGAAAGCGAGGCCCGTACCCTGACCGACGACGAGCGTCTGGACAAATGAGTGTGGAGTTCACTGTAGTCATTCCGGCGCGGCTGCGTTCCACGCGCCTGCCGGGCAAGCCGCTGCTGGCGATCGCTGGCAAGCCGATGGTCCAGCATGTATGGGAGCAGGCGCGCAAGAGTGGCGCCAGCCGGGTGGTCATCGCTACCGACGACGCCAGCATCTTCGATGCTTGTAATGCATTCGGCGCCGAAGTGCTGATGACCCGTACCGACCACGAATCGGGCACTGACCGCCTGGCCGAGGTGGCCACTCATCTGGGGCTGCCCGCCGATGCCATCGTGGTCAACGTGCAGGGTGATGAGCCGTTGATTCCTCCGGTGATCATCGACCAGGTGGCCGCTAACCTGGCAGCCCACCCGCAAGCGGGCATTGCGACCCTAGCCGAGCCGATCCATGACCCGCAGACCGTGTTCAACCCCAATGCGGTCAAGGTTGTCAGCGACAAGAATGGCCTGGCGCTGAGCTTCAGCCGCGCGCCGCTGCCCTGGGCCCGCGATGCCTTTGCAACCCAGCGCAATCTGTTGCCCGAGGGTGTGCCTTACCGCCGTCATATCGGCATGTATGCCTACCGTGTCGGCTTCCTTCAGGATTTCGTCAGTTGGGGCCCATGCTGGCTCGAGCAGACCGAGGCCCTCGAGCAACTGCGCGCCCTGTGGCACGGCGTGCGTATCCACGTCGAAGATGCCATCGAGGCACCCGCCGTGGGTGTCGATACCCCCGAAGACCTGGAGCGCGTAAGGCGCTTGCTGGAGGCGTGATGCGTGTCCTGTTCGTGTGCCTTGGCAATATCTGTCGTTCGCCCACCGCAGAAGGCGTGCTGCGCCATCAATTGCAGCAGGCGGGCCTGGCTGAACAGGTGCATGTGGCATCTGCCGGCACGGGTGACTGGCACGTGGGCAAGGCCCCGGACAGCCGCACCTGCAAGGCGGCGCTGGCACGTGGTTATGATTTGTCGCGCCAGCGCGCCCAACAAGTCAAAGCGACGCATTTCGCCGAGTACGATTTGATCCTGGCCATGGATGAAAGCAACTTGAGCCACCTGCGCGCCATGCGCCCGCACAACGCCAATGGCGAGCTTGACCTGTTCCTGCGCCGCTATGGCGCAGCCCTGGATGAAGTGCCAGACCCTTACTACGGCGGTGCCGAGGGCTTCGAGCAGGTGCTGGATTTGATCGAAGCGGCGTGTCGCGACCTGGTGGTGGAAATCAAGGGGCGGCTATGACGGTGGTTTGGCAGGAGCATATTTCACTAAAGCCCTACAACACGTTCGGCATCGACGTTGCCGCGCGGTATTTTGCCCAGGCCCATAGCGATGACGAGGTGCGCGAGGCATTGACGCAGGCGCGCCAGCGCCAAGTGCCAGTGCAGGTGATTGGCGGTGGCAGCAACCTGCTGCTTACCCGCGATGTCGATGCGCTGGTGCTGCATATTGCCAGCCGTGGGCGACGGCTGCTGAGTGACGACGGCGAGCGAGTGGTGGTGGAGGCCGAAGCGGGTGAACCTTGGCACCCATTCGTACAGTGGTCGTTGGCGCAAGGCTACTGTGGCTTGGAAAACCTCAGCCTGATCCCTGGCACGGTAGGTGCTGCGCCGATGCAGAACGTCGGTGCCTACGGTGTGGAAATCAAGGATGTCTTCGCCGGGTTGACTGCGCTGGACCGCGAAACCGGTGAGCTACGCGACTTCACGCTGCACGACTGCGCCTTTGCTTACCGCGACAGCGTCTTCAAGCGCAACCCAGGGCGCTGGCTGATCCTGCGGGTGCGTTTTGTCCTGAGTCATGCCTTGCAAGCGCACTTGGACTACGGCCCTGTGCGTCAGCGCCTGGCAGAGCAGGGCGTTGAGCAACTGACTGCCCAGGCGATCAGTGATGCCATCTGCAGTATTCGCCGCGAGAAGCTGCCGGACCCGGCCGAGCTTGGCAATGCCGGGAGCTTCTTCAAGAACCCGGTAGTGGCGGCCGAGCTGGTCGAGCGTATTCGGCAACAACATCCCGCCGTGGTGGCCTACCCGCAAGCAGACGGCCAGGTGAAGCTTGCAGCCGGTTGGCTGATCGAGCAGGCGGGTTGGAAAGGCTACCGTGAGGGCGATGCTGGTGTGCACCGGCTGCAATCGCTGGTGCTGGTCAATTACGGCCAGGCGAGCGGGGCCCAGGTGTATGCCCTGGCGCAGCGTATTCAGGCCGATATCCTGGCGCGGTTCGGGGTGGCGTTGGAGATGGAGCCTAACCTCTACTGAGGTCTTACTTCAGCGGTCTTTTTAAGTCAGCGCTTGAACGCGAGGTGCAGTTCCTGAGCTCAGTTGGGCGCAATCGGCTCGTTGGCCGGTGTAGACTTGTTCGCCGCTCGCACTGATTCAACATCCACTCAGTTCGCCGGACACTCACCCGGACGCTTACGATATTGAGTCACCCACTAGCCAAGAAAAAGCCCCGCCAGTTCGCACTGGCGGGGCTTTTTCATTCAGCTTGAGCGATCAACCGTGATGTGGTTTTTGCTCATCGGCAGTTTCCAGTACAGGCTCGGCCGCTTGCTGAGCCGCCTTGGC
Source organism: Pseudomonas promysalinigenes (assembly GCF_014269025.2). Taxonomy (NCBI): domain Bacteria; kingdom Pseudomonadati; phylum Pseudomonadota; class Gammaproteobacteria; order Pseudomonadales; family Pseudomonadaceae; genus Pseudomonas; species Pseudomonas promysalinigenes. The sequence goes on from NZ_CP077094.1 coordinate 1,496,542, forward strand.
AGCAGCCTCGGCTTCACGCTTGCGACGACGCACTTCACGTGGGTCATTCGGAGCACGGCCGTTGGGCAGCATGACGGTTGCAGGCTCGACGGCTGCCGGGGTTTGCACCGGTGCGGGCTCTGTAGGCGCTGGCGCAGCTTGCGTAGTGGCCGGCTCTGCTACCGCCACTTGCGGCTCGGCTGGGCTGATAGCAGCGGGTTGCTCGGCAACGGGTGCCTCTTTTGCCTCCAGCGGAGCTTTCTCGGCTTCACCGCCTTCGACCACTGGCGCCGCGCCGGCCACCTCGGCTTTTACCACGGGGGCTTGCACCGGTGCTTCGCTAGGTGCTTCAACGGGCTCGGCAGCAACTACCGGTTCGACCGCTGGCTGCGCCGCGACTTCGACCACTGGTTCGACGCCGGCTTCGACCACGGTGACTGGCTCGCTGACGGGTTGCTCAACGGCTGGAGCGATGACAGCTTCTTCGGCTTGGGCAGCCGGTGCGGTCGGCACGTCTGCTTGGCTGCTTTCGCTGGTGGCGGCTTCAGCGCTGGCGCGTTCGGCCTGCTGGTTGGCTTGAGCCTCAGCACTGGCGCTGATCTTGCTGCTGGCTACAGCGGCAGTTACGGCGAGGCCTGCAGCCAGATCAGCGCCAAGCTCAGTGGCCTGATGCTGCTGTGGCTGCTCCTCGCTGCCTTCTTCATCGCTACCTTCGATCAGCTCGCCATTGGCATTGCGCTGGCGCTCACGGCGGTTGCTGCGACGACGCTGGCCGCGAGAACGGCGGCGAGGACGCTCGTCGTCGGTGCCTTCCTGCTCGTCCTGCAGCAGTTCCTCATTCGGCAGTTGCTCTTCGGCCAGTGCAGCAGCCTGCTCAGCCGCCTGCTCCGCAGGGCGTGGCTGACGTTCTTCGCGGGCAGGGCGAGGCTGGCGGTCTTCACGCGGAGCGCGCTCTTCACGAGGGGCGCGTTCTTCACGTGGAGCACGCTCCTCACGAGGGGCACGCTCTTCACGCGGAGCACGCTCTTCACGAGGTGCACGTTCTTCACGCGGAGCACGCTCTTCACGAGGTGCACGTTCTTCACGCGGAGCACGCTCTTCACGAGGCGCGCGTTCTTCACGCGAAGCACGTTCTTCACGCGGAGCACGTTCTTCACGAGGTGTGCGCTCGTCACGCGGCGTACGCTCTTCGCGTTCTACGGCTGGGGCGTCCAGGGGCTCGCGCAATTCACGCACACGCTCCTCGCCACGGTTGCCGCGACGGTCTTCGCGAGGCTGACGTGGTGCACGTTCTTCACGCGGGGCGCGCTCTTCACGAGGTGCGCGCTCTTCACGTGGGGAGCGCTCGGCACGTTCTTCGCGTGGTTTGCGTTCTTCATCACGGCGGCCGTTGCGGTTACGGCTCTGCTGGCGGCCGTTGCGACGCTCTTCGTTGCGGCCATTGCGCTCGGCAGCGGGCTTCTCTGGGGCGGCTACCACTGGCGCGGCAGCAGGTGCCTCCTTACCGGCGAACAGGCTGACCAGCGATTTCACCAGGCCTTTGAACAGGCTTGGCTCAGGTGCACTCACTACAGGCGCTGCAGGTGCAGCCGACTGCGGTTGCTCTTCGCCAGCGCTCGGTACCGGTGCATTGGCACGGGCCGGCGCGGTTTTCACGGCGGCTTCCTGGCGCACCAGGGTGCGGGTAGCGGTCGGCTGCGGAGCCTCTTCGGCTTCGGCGGCGGCGATTTCGTAGCTGGACTGGTTGTTCAGCACTTCCGGGTTGTCGTCGCGCAGGCGCTGGACTTCGAAGTGCGGCGTTTCCAGGTGATCGTTCGGCAGGATGATGATGCGCGCACGGGTTCGCAGTTCGATCTTGGTGATCGAATTGCGTTTCTCGTTGAGCAGGAAGGCCGCTACCGGGATCGGTACCTGGGCGCGGACTTCGGCGGTGCGGTCCTTCAGGGCTTCTTCTTCGATCAGGCGCAGAATCGCCAGCGACAGCGACTCCACGTCACGGATGATGCCGGTGCCGGAGCAGCGTGGGCAGACGATGCCGCTGCTTTCGCCGAGTGACGGGCGCAGGCGCTGACGGGACATCTCAAGCAGGCCGAAGCGCGAAATACGGCCAACCTGCACGCGAGCACGGTCGGCTTCCAGGCATTCACGCACGCGCTCTTCAACCGCGCGCTGGTTCTTGGCCGGGGTCATGTCGATGAAGTCGATGACGATCAGGCCGCCGATATCACGCAGGCGCAACTGGCGGGCGATTTCTTCGGCCGCTTCCAGGTTGGTCTGCAGGGCGGTTTCCTCGATGTCGCTGCCCTTGGTGGCGCGCGCCGAGTTGATGTCGATGGAGACCAGGGCCTCGGTCGGGTCGATCACGATCGAGCCACCGGACGGCAGGTCGACGACGCGCTGGAAAGCGGTCTCGATCTGGCTTTCGATCTGGAAACGGTTGAACAGCGGGACGCTGTCTTCGTAGAGCTTGACCTTGCTGGCGTACTGCGGCATGACCTGGCGGATGAAGGTCAGGGCTTCTTCCTGGGCATCGATGCTGTCGATAAGGACTTCGCCGATGTCCTGGCGCAGGTAGTCGCGGATGGCGCGGATGATGACGTTGCTTTCCTGATAGATCAGGAATGGCGCGGCGCGGTCAAGGGAGGCTTCCTTGATGGCGGTCCACAGCTGCAGCAGGTAGTCCAGGTCCCACTGCATTTCTTCGCTGCTGCGGCCAAGGCCTGCGGTGCGCACGATCAGGCCCATGTCGCCCGGTACGGTCAGGCCGTTGAGGGCTTCGCGCAGTTCGTTACGCTCTTCGCCTTCGATGCGGCGGGAAATGCCCCCGGCACGCGGGTTGTTGGGCATCAGCACCAGGTAGCGGCCAGCCAGGCTGATGAAGGTGGTCAGGGCGGCGCCTTTGTTGCCGCGCTCTTCCTTCTCGACCTGAACGATGACTTCCTGGCCCTCGCTCAGGACTTCCTTGATGTTGACCCGGCCTTCAGGGGCTTTCTTGAAGTATTCGCGGGAGATTTCCTTCAGCGGCAGGAAGCCGTGACGTTCGGAGCCGAAGTCGACGAACGCGGCTTCCAGGCTTGGCTCGATCCGGGTGATCTTGCCTTTGTAGATGTTGGCCTTTTTCTGCTCACGCGCCCCGGACTCGATGTCCAGGTCGTACAGACGTTGGCCGTCCACCAGAGCTACACGCAACTCTTCGGGTTGAGTTGCGTTAATCAGCATTCTTTTCATGTTGTACCGTCGGTTTCCGGGCTGCCGGAAACGGCGTTCGGCACACACGACTTCTCATGGTCGGTGCCAAGGTGCGCAAAGGGTGGCCGGGCCACCCCCGTGTCGAGCAACGTTCGGCACCAGCCGTTACCCAGCCTGCCGTTGTCGCGACGACGCGTCCTGTTTGCTGCGGTGCCTACCAGGCCCCGGTGGCTTCGAATGGGTATCCGAATCAACCAAGCGGGCCTCGTGCACTCAGTCAGGAGGAGGAATCAACCGTCAGCCGTGGACGCCCTAGGGCATCTGTTCAGGACCTTATCCGCTCGCCGGCCAAGTCAGTGGGCCGGTGGCCGGACGCGGTGCTACACGGTCCGAGGGCTGTGCATCTCCACCCTGCACGTATCCCTGATAATTCGGGTGCTGCCGCGCGCTGAATCCGCAACGGGTTGCATTTTTCGCCAGCTTCGAACGCGAAGCTGACGCCATTACATATCCAAGGCAGGTATTTCCGAAGCATTCGCCTTGCGTTGCGTGGAAGCGACGGGGCGGGCAGAGGTGCTGCGAAAAGAATCGGGAAGCAGGTGAACAACCACACTTGTCGTTTTTTTTCGGTCTTCTCTACACGGCGCTGGTGGCGATTCCAGGCAATTCGGTAAACTGGCGAAAACCCCGTAGGACGGCCTCGCGTCCTGGAGAGCTGCTTAGGTCAGGAACCGGCCAAGGGCCCGGTTTCGCTGGCCTGCCGCTTTTGGCGGCGTTCGCGACTATAGCAGTAATGATTAAGTGCTTCAATTCCATAAATAATTGTTATGATCCCCTCCATGACGACCAATACCCCTCCGACTTCCGGCGTACAGCTGATAGAAGTCGCGCCGGAACTTGCCGGCCAACGTATCGACAATTTCCTTATCACCGCACTCAAGGGCGTGCCCAAGACGCTGGTTTATCGCATCCTGCGCAAGGGTGAGGTGCGCGTCAACAAGGGGCGGGTCAAACCTGAGTATAAAATTCAAGCTGGCGATATCGTGCGCGTGCCGCCGGTGCGTTTGCCAGAGCGCGATGAGCCGGCGCCAGTGGCCCAGGGGCTGCTGCAGCGCCTGGAGGCGGCCATCGTCTATGAAGACAAGGCGTTGATCGTGATGAACAAGCCAGCCGGTATCGCCGTACATGGTGGTAGCGGCCTGAGTTTCGGGGTGATCGAAGCACTGCGCCAGTTGCGCCCGGACGCCAAGGAGTTGGAGCTGGTGCACCGCCTGGACCGTGACACCTCTGGCCTGTTGATGATCGCCAAGAAGCGCAGCATGCTGCGCCATCTGCATGCTGCCCTGCGCGGCGATGGGGTGGACAAACGCTACATGGCCCTGGTGCGCGGCCACTGGCCTACCTCGAAGAAGCAAGTCAATGCACCGCTGCTAAAAAGTAACCTGCGCTCTGGTGAGCGCATGGTCGAAGTCAATGACGAGGGCAAAGAAGCGCTGACCCTGTTCCGAGTGCTGCGCCGGTTCGGCGAGTTCGCCACCATCGTCGAAGCCCGCCCGATCACCGGCCGCACCCACCAGATCCGCGTGCACACCCTGCATGCCGGGCACATGATTGCTGGCGACAGCAAGTACGGCGACGAAGACTTCAGTCGCGAGATTCGCGAGTTGGGGGGCAAGCGCCTGTTCCTGCATGCCTACGCCTTGACCGTGCCACTGCCCGACGGTGGCGAGCTCAAGCTCGAGGCGCCTGTGGATGAGGTCTGGGCCAAAACCGTGGAGCGACTCAGTGCGCCGTGATTACCAACTGCTGATTTTCGATTGGGATGGCACCCTGGCCGATTCGATCGGCCGCATCGTCGAGGCGATGAACGCCGCCGCCGAGCGAGCGGGCGAGGCGCCCAGTGCCGAAGATGCGGTCAAGGGCATCATCGGTCTGGCGCTGGGGGAGGCGATCTCGACGCTGTATCCGCACCTCGATCCTCGGCAGGTCGAAACCTTCCGTCAGCACTACGCCGACATCTATATGGCCCTGGATCAGCAGCCCTCGCCGCTGTTTGAGGGTGTGGTCGAGTCGCTGGATGCCTTCCGGGCCGAGGGTTATCGCCTGGCGGTAGCTACCGGCAAGGCCCGCCGCGGACTTGATCGGGTACTGAGGGTTAATGGCTGGGAGCACTTTTTCGATATCACGCGGGCCGCCGATGAAACCCGCGGTAAGCCCCACCCGCTGATGCTCGAGGAAATCCTCAAGCATTGCGCTGTAGAACCGGGGCGGGCACTGATGGTCGGAGATTCTGCATTCGACCTGCAAATGGCCAGCAACGCGGGCATGCATTCGGTGGCGGTGGGCTACGGTGCCATGTCGCTAGAGGCGCTGGCCGAGTTCGGGCCGCAAGTGTGCATCGATCATTTTTCCCAGCTGCGCGAGTGGCTGGCCGGTTCCAGGCAAATTCAATTCCAGGGTAGGTGAGCATGGCTGACGAGTGGAAAGCGCCGGTTAACGAAACCGAAGAGGAGCGCCTCGCTCGCGAAGCGCGCGAAGCACGTAACGAAGAGGTTCGTGTCGAGCAAAAGAGCTGGAAACTCTTGGAAAAGACGCTGCTGGCAGGCGTTCAGGAGCAGCGTCGGGCGCGGCGCTGGGGGATATTCTTCAAGCTGCTGACCTTCGTCTACCTGTTCGGCATTCTTGTGCTGTTCACGCCTTTGATGGATATGGATGCAGCGGCTAGCCGAAGCGGCAATCATACAGCGCTGGTTGAGGTGCGGGGTGTGATCGCCGATCAGGAAGCTGCCAGTGCCGATAATCTGATCAAGAGCCTGCGCGAAGCGTTCAAGGATCCAAAGACCAAGGCGGTGGTCATGCGCATTAATAGCCCAGGTGGCAGCCCGGTGCAGGCAGGGTACGTGTATGACGAGATCCGTCGGCTGCGCGCCGAGCACCCGGACACCAAGCTCTATGCGGTCATCACTGATCTAGGGGCCTCCGGCGCCTATTACATCGCCAGTGCTGCGGATGAGATCTATGCCGACAAGGCGAGCCTGGTGGGCTCCATTGGCGTGACGGCGGCCGGCTATGGCTTTGTCGGCGCGATGGAGAAGTTGGGTGTCGAGCGCCGTAGTTATACCGCAGGGGAGCACAAGGCCTTCCTTGATCCGTTCTCGCCGGAAAAGCCTGATGAGCGTGCGTTCTGGCAGGGTGTGCTCAACACCACGCACCAGCAGTTCATCGCCATGGTCAAGCAGGGCCGCGGTGACCGCCTGAAGGACAAAGAGCATCCGGAACTGTTCAGTGGGCTGATCTGGTCGGGTGAGCAGGCCAAGTCGCTGGGGTTGGTGGATGGCTTGGGCAGTGCCAGTTACGTAGCGCGTGAAGTGGTCGGTGAGAAGGATCTGGTCGATTACACCGTGCAGGAGTCGCCGTTCGACCGGTTCTCCAAGCGCATCGGTGCCAGTGTGGCTGAGCACCTGGCGATGTGGATGGGGTTCCAGGGCCCGCAGTTGCGTTGAGTGTGCCTTGAGTTTCGTGGTGCTGGTCAGATCAAGTGCCGCCCCTGCGGCGCTTGATCTCGACGGCACCATAGCCCCCAAGCCAGGCTAGGGAACAGCCACGCCTTCACGGGTCAGCATATCCACCAGCCGAATCAGCGGCAGCCCGATCAAGCTCGTCGAATCGCACCCATGGGTGCTCTGAAATAAACTCACTCCCAGGCCCTCGGCCTTGAAGCTGCCGGCGCAATCCAATGGCTGCTCTGCCCTCACGTACCGCTCGACACGCTCCCTACTCAATTCGCGCATCGTTACCGTGAACGGCACGCAGTCGACCTGGCATTGCCCGCTCGCTGTATTGAGCAGTGCCAGCCCGGTCAGGAAGGTCACTTGCTGGCCGCTGGACTCGAGCAGTTGCTCGCAGGCGCGCTCGAAGGTGTGTGGCTTGCCGATGATCTGCTCACCCAGCACTGCCACCTGGTCTGAGCCAATGATCAGATGCTGGCGGTGATCCTCGGCAAGCGCTTCGGCTTTCTGCCTCGCTAGGCGCTGAACCAGCTGCGTGGCGGGCTCGTCAGCCAGGCGTCGTTCATCTATATCGGGGCTGGCCCAGGTGAAGGGCAGGCGCAGGCGCGCGAGCAGTTCGCGCCGGTAAGCAGAGCTGGAAGCCAGCAACAAAGGCAGCATGATAGACTCCTGGTCAGTTGAACCTGATTCTAACATGCGAGATGCCGCCTAATTTCCTTTGACAGGGGCGGGGGGCATCCCTAGAATGCTGCGCCTATGTTGAATGACCCGATTCCACCTCACGTTGACCCGCGCAAATTAGCCGATCGAGGCGTATCCATCACTGGTACGCTGCAACTCGCTGATTTGGAAAGACTCTGCGACCCGCTTTCCGACGATGTCGGTACGGTGCAGGCGAAGTTCGATTTTGAACGAGATGAACAGCACGTGGTGGTTATCCACAGCGAGCTGGACGTCGAAGTCAAAATGGTTTGCCAGCGTTGTCTTGAGCTGGTCACCCTGCCGATCCATAGCGAGTGTACTTACGCTGTGGTGAAGGAGGGTGCGAATACCCAGTCGTTGCCGAAAGGCTATGACGTGCTGGAACTGGGCGAAGATCCTTTGGATCTGCAGGCTTTGGTCGAGGAGGAGCTGCTGCTCGCCTTGCCTATCGTGCCTGCTCATCATCCGGAAGAATGCCAGCAGCCGGCGGGCGCAGACGAGCCCGACTCGAGCAAGGACGAGGTATCGCGGTCCAACCCGTTCAGTGTTTTGGCGCAGTTAAAGCGTGACCCAAACGTTTAGGAGTTAATCAATTATGGCTGTTCAGCAGAACAAAAAATCCCGCTCTGCCCGTGACATGCGCCGTTCGCACGACGCTCTGTCGGAAAACGCGCTGTCGGTAGAAAAAACCACCGGTGAAGTACACCTGCGTCACCACGTTTCGCCAGAAGGCGTATACCGTGGTCGCAAAGTGATCGACAAGGGCGCTGACGAGTAATCCTTGTCCGCTCAGATCATCGCGATCGACGCAATGGGCGGGGACTTCGGTCCCCGCAGCATTGTCCAGGCTAGCATTGCTTGCCTTTCGGCTACCCCTTCGCTGCACCTGACCCTCGTCGGTCAACCCTCCCTCCTTGAAGAACTGGTCAGCGGCCTATCAGCTGCGGATCGCGCGCGCCTGCAGATTGTCGCCGCCAGTGAGGTGATTGACATGGACGAGCGGCCATCCCAAGCGTTGCGTGGTAAACCGGATTCGTCGATGCGCATTGCCCTCGAACTGGTGCGTGACGGCAAGGCTCAGGCCTGCGTCAGTGCCGGCAATACCGGCGCGCTGATGGCGTTGTCGCGTTTCGTGCTCAAGACCCTGCCAGGTATCGACCGGCCGGCCATGGTCGCGGCAATCCCTACGCAGTCAGGCTATTGCCAGTTGCTCGACCTGGGTGCCAACGTGGATTGCAGTGCCGATAATCTGTACCAGTTTGCGGTGATGGGCTCGGTGGCGGCCCAGGCCTTGGGTATCCACAGGCCGCGGGTCGCTTTGCTGAACATCGGTACCGAGGACATCAAGGGGAATCAGCAGGTCAAGCTGGCAGCCGGCTTGCTGCAGGATGCCCGTGGCCTCAATTATGTTGGTTTCGTCGAGGGTGACGGCCTGTATCGTGGCGAAGCGGATGTGGTGGTGTGCGACGGCTTCGTTGGCAACATCCTGCTCAAGTCCAGCGAAGGCCTTGCTACCATGATTGGTCAGCGTATCGAACAATTGTTCAAGGGCGGCGCGTTGTCGCGGATAGCTGGGGTATTGGCGATGCCGCTGCTCAAGCGCCTGCAGGCTGACCTCGCGCCAGCGCGGCACAATGGCGCAAGCTTTCTCGGCCTGCAGGGCATCGTTATCAAAAGCCATGGTTCGGCGGGCGTCCAAGGGTTTCAAAGCGCGATCCAGCGGGCGCTGATCGAGATCCAGGAAAACCTCCCACGGCGGCTGCATGGCCGGCTTGAAGACCTGTTACCTTAGGCATTTAAACGATGAAGTGCTTAAATGTGACCGCTTGGTCTGCGTTTCCATCCAAGTTTCCAGATTCCGCGCCTGGCCTTTGGCTGGCGCACTCTATCCGATGACAAGATCATAAGGGCTTGTTCAATGTCTGCATCCCTCGCATTCGTCTTCCCCGGTCAAGGTTCCCAATCCCTGGGCATGCTCAAAGAGCTGGGCGCCGAAAAGCCGGTGATCATCGAGACCTTCAAGGAGGCCTCCGAAGCTCTGGGCTACGACCTTTGGGACCTGGTCCAGAATGGACCGGAAGAAAAGCTCAATCAAACCGACAAGACCCAGCCGGCTATTCTTACCGCCTCGATCGCCCTGTGGCGCCTGTGGCTCGAAGAAGGCGGCGCGCAGCCAGCTTTCGTTTCCGGGCATAGCCTGGGTGAGTACAGTGCACTGGTCGCCGCTGGCAGCCTGACCCTCAAGGACGCGGTGCGTCTGGTCGAGCGCCGTGGCCAGCTGATGCAGGAAGCCGTACCTGCAGGTCACGGCGCCATGGCGGCCATCCTTGGCCTGGATGACGCGGTGGTAGTCGAGATCTGCGCCAAGGCCGCCGAAGATCAAGTGGTCAGTGCGGTGAACTTCAACTCCCCTGGCCAGGTGGTGATCGCCGGCAACAAGGCTGCAGTGGACCGTGCCATCGAACTGTGCAAAGAGGCGGGCGCCAAGCGTGCTCTGCCGCTGGCGGTCAGTGTGCCGTCGCACTGTGCGCTGATGAAGCCTGCCGCCGAGCGTTTCGCCGAGGCGGTCAACGCCATCGAGTGGAAGGCCCCGCAGATTCCAGTGGTGCAGAACGTCACCGCGGCCATCGCCGCCGACCTCGATGCGCTCAAGCAAGACCTGTTGGCGCAACTGTATCAGCCCGTGCGCTGGGTTGAGTGCGTGCAGACCTTGGCCGCCAATGGCGCGGTGAACCTGGTGGAGTGCGGCCCGGGCAAGGTGCTGGCCGGCTTGAACAAGCGTTGCGCCGAGGGCGTGACCACTTACAACCTCAATACCCCTGATGCTGTCGCCGCCACCCGTGCGGCGCTGGCCTGATTTGGAGAAGCTTGCATGAGCCTGCAAGGTAAAGTTGCACTGGTCACCGGCGCTAGCCGTGGTATTGGCCAGGCTATCGCCCTCGAGCTGGGCCGCCAGGGCGCGACCGTGATCGGTACCGCCACTTCGGCTTCCGGTGCCGAGCGCATCGCTGCCACCCTCAAAGAGCATGGGATCGCTGGCACTGGCATGGAGCTGAACGTCACCAGCGCCGAGTCCGTGGAAGCTGTGCTGAGCGCTATCTGCGAGCAGTTCGGCGCCCCCGCCATTCTGGTCAACAATGCCGGCATCACCCGTGACAACCTCATGCTGCGCATGAAGGACGACGAGTGGTTCGACGTGATCGATACCAACCTGAACAGCCTTTACCGTCTGTCCAAGGGCGTACTGCGCGGCATGACCAAGGCGCGTTGGGGTCGTATCATCAGCATCGGCTCGGTCGTCGGTGCCATGGGCAACGCCGGCCAGGCCAACTACGCGGCGGCCAAGGCCGGCCTCGAAGGCTTCAGCCGTGCGCTGGCGCGTGAAGTGGGCTCGCGGGGCATCACCGTCAATTCGGTTACCCCAGGCTTCATCGACACAGACATGACCCGCGAGCTGCCAGAAGCGCAGCGCGAAGCCCTGCAGACGCAAATTCCGCTGGGCCGCCTGGGCCAGGCTGAGGAAATCGCTAAGGTGGTTTCGTTCCTGGCATCGGACGGCGCTGGCTACGTTACCGGCGCAACCGTGCCGGTCAACGGCGGGATGTACATGTAAAACTGCAATGCGATGTGACGGATTGCTTCAAAAAAGAGTCATACTGCGAGCCTAAAATCCGTTATAAAGCTGCAACCAGATTCCAGGCAGCCGGTGAGGTTGCTCAAGGGAAGGATCGTTCCGCTTGAAAAGCGAACGTCTTTCTATAAACTTGGTCACCGGCCAGCTGCCTGACATATGTCCATTAGGAGTGAAAACTAGGTATGAGCACCATCGAAGAACGCGTCAAGAAAATCGTCGCCGAGCAACTGGGCGTCAAGGAAGAGGAAGTGACTGCTGAGAAGTCCTTCGTCGATGACCTGGGTGCCGATTCGCTTGACACCGTTGAGCTGGTGATGGCTCTGGAAGAGGAATTCGAGACCGAAATCCCTGACGAAGAAGCCGAGAAGATCACTACCGTTCAAGCTGCAATCGACTACGTCAAGAACCACCAGGCTTAAGACGTTGTAGTCGACGCTTCTTGTCGAGAAGAACCGCACTGCCTTTGCTGGCGTGCGGTTTTTTCTTTGCAAGCCCATGGCGTCATTTCGCTCGCTGCGAGAGCTTGTTGCCATTTCATTCCATTGCTTGAATGCAATGGCAAGAAACTCTGTGATTAGAAAAGGAGAGTACTGTGTCGCGTAGACGCGTCGTGGTCACCGGTATGGGTATGCTGTCGCCACTGGGTACCGATGTACCGAGCACCTGGCAGGGCATTCTGGCTGGCCGCAGTGGCATTGGTCCGATCGAGCACACGGACCTGTCTGCCTACTCCACCCGTTTTGGCGGCTCGGTGAAAGGCTTCGAGGTTGAGCAATACCTGTCGGCAAAAGAAGCCCGCAAACTCGACCTGTTCATCCAGTACGGCTTGGCAGCCGGTTTTCAGGCGGTGCGCAACGCCGGCCTTGAAGTCACCGATGCCAACCGTGAGCGCATCGGCGTGGCCATGGGCTCGGGTATCGGCGGCCTGACCAACATCGAAGAAACCAGCCGTACCCTGCACGAGCAGGGCCCGCGCCGTATTTCTCCGTTCTTCGTGCCGGGCTCGATCATTAACATGATCTCTGGCTTCCTATCGATCCATCTGGGGCTGCAGGGGCCGAACTACGCCATCGCCACGGCGTGTACCACTGGCACCCACTGCATCGGCATGGCTGCGCGCAACATCGCTTACGGCGAAGCTGATGTGATGATTGCCGGTGGCGCCGAAATGGCCGCCTGTGGTCTGGGGATGGGAGGCTTCGGCGCATCCCGTGCGCTGTCGACCCGCAACGATGAACCAGCCCGTGCCAGTCGTCCCTGGGACAAGGGCCGTGACGGCTTCGTGCTGTCTGACGGTGCCGGCGCCCTGGTACTCGAGGAGCTCGAACACGCCAAGGCACGCGGTGCGACCATCTATGCCGAGTTGGTTGGTTTTGGCATGAGCGGCGACGCTTACCATATGACCTCGCCACCCGACAGCGGTGAGGGCGCAGCCCGTTGCATGGCCAATGCCTTGCGTGATGCTGGTATCGCGCCGGAGGCGGTCAGCTACATCAATGCCCACGGTACTTCGACGCCAGCCGGTGACATCGCCGAAGTAGCGGCGATCAAGCGTGTGTTCGGTGATCATGCCTACAAGCTGGCTGTCAGCTCGACCAAATCGATGACCGGGCACCTGCTTGGCGCCGCCGGTGCGGTGGAGGCGATCTTCAGCGTGCTGGCGATCAACAGCCAGATGGCGCCGCCGACCATCAATCTCGATGAGCCGGATGAAGGCTGCGACCTCGACTTCGTGCCACATCAGGCGCGCAGCATGCCAATCGATGTAGTGTTGTCCAACTCGTTCGGTTTTGGTGGCACCAACGGTTCGCTGGTATTCCGCCGGTTCGCTGACTGATGCACTGCTGGGTCGACGGCCAGGACGCTACTGCAATCAATCTGCAGAACCGCGGCCTGGCCTACGGTGATGGGCTGTTCGAGACCATCGCCGTGCGTGGTGGGCGTGCCAGCCTGCTGGACGGGCATCTGGCCCGCTTGGCCCTGGGGTGCAAGCGCCTGGCAATCGATGCAGACCTGGCGCTGGTAGGTGACGAAATCCAACGCTTCGCTCGCCAGCTGGGTGACGGTGTTGCCAAGCTGGTTCTCACCCGCGGTGACAGCCAGCGCGGGTATGCGCCCGCTGCCGGTGTTGCGCCGCGGCGTATCCTGCAGGGCGCGCCACTGCCCAGCTATCCTGCCGAGCACGCCGAGCATGGCGTTAGGTTGTTCCCCTGCCAAACCCGGCTTGGGGAACAACCGTTGCTGGCTGGGCTCAAACATCTCAATCGCCTTGAGCAAGTGCTGGCCCGTGCCGAATGGCAGGACGGCGAACATGCCGAAGGCTTGATGCGGGATGGGCAGGGCAGGGTGGTCGAGGGGGTGTACAGCAACCTGTTCATGGTAAGTGCTGGCGTGCTGGTAACGGCCGATCTCAGCCGTTGCGGTGTTGCCGGTGTGATGCGTGGTGCCCTGCTGGAGCATGCGCCGCGCATGGGCATGCCAACCCAGGTTCGTGACATCGCCTTCGAAGAACTGCAGCAGGCTGATGAAGTGTTCGTCTGCAATAGTGTCTACGGTGTCTGGCCGGTGCGTGCAGTTGGCGCGCTCAACTGGTCGCCGGGGCCACTCACCCGTAAACTGCAGGCCGTTGCTCGTACGTTACTGGATACCTGAATTCGTGAGACGCAAATTCCTGCTGCTGCTGGAAATGGGCTTGATTCTCGCCGGCCTCGCCCTGGGCTGGTCGGCGTGGAAGCTCCACTCTGTCCTGGAGCAGCCCCTGCATGTGGCGCAAGAGCGCCTGCTCGATGTGCCCAATGGCACCAACCCCAATCGCATGTTCTATCGCATGCAGGCCGAGGGCCTGTTGGACGATGCTGTGTGGCTGCGCCTTTACTGGCGCTTCAATATGGCGGGTACGCCGCTGCATACCGGTGAGTACCGGCTCACGCCGGGTATGACCGTGGCACAGCTGTTCGATGCCTGGCGCCGTGGCGACGTGGTGCAGTACAACCTGACGCTGGTCGAAGGTTGGACCTTCCGCCAGGTGCGCGCCGCAGTGGCCAGGCATGAAAAGATCAAACACACGCTCGATGGATTGTCCGATGCCGAGGTGATGGATAAGCTCGGCCACACGGGTGTTTTCCCTGAAGGCCGTTTCTTCCCTGACACCTACCGCTTCGTGCGCGGCATGAGCGATGTGGAACTGCTGCAGCAGGCCTATATGCGCCTGGACGAAGTGCTGGCCAAGGAGTGGGCAGAGCGTACGACGGACTTGCCCTACCGCGACCCGTATCAGGCACTGATCATGGCCTCGCTGGTGGAAAAGGAAACCGGCATCCCCCAGGAGCGTGGGCAAATTGCCGGAGTATTCGTACGCCGCCTGCGCCTGGGCATGATGCTGCAGACCGACCCGACGGTCATCTACGGCATGGGTGAGCGCTACAACGGCAAGATCACCCGCGCCGACCTGCGTGAACCGACACCCTATAACACCTACACCATGACCGGGTTGCCGCCTACACCCATTGCCATGGTCGGGCGTGAGGCAATTCATGCCGCGCTCAACCCAGCCGATGGCACTAGCTTGTATTTTGTTGCTCGTGGCGACGGCAGCCATGTTTTTTCCGATGACCTGGACGATCACAACTCGGCGGTGCGCGAGTTCCAGCTCAAACGTCGCGCGGATTACCGCTCCAGCCCGGCACCGCAAAGTGCGCCTGCTGGCACTGCCGAACCTGCAGAGCAGGATGCCGCCGGCGAAGCTGCACCGGCAGATGCGCCAACGCCCCACGACCAACACTAAGGACTGCCTGTGAGCGGCTTGTTTATTACTTTGGAAGGCCCCGAAGGCGCGGGCAAGAGCACCAACCGTGATTACCTGGCCGCGCGCCTGGGGGAGCAGGGCCTGGACGTGGTCCTGACGCGCGAGCCTGGCGGGACCCCGCTGGCCGAGAAGGTCCGTGAGCTGTTGTTGGCGCCCAGTGATGAGCTGATGGCGGCAGATACTGAACTACTGTTGGTGTTCGCTGCCCGTGCCCAGCACCTGGCCCAGGTGATTCGCCCGGCCTTGGCCCGTGGTGCCGTTGTCTTGTGCGATCGATTTACCGACGCTACCTATGCCTACCAAGGTGGTGGCCGTGGGTTGTCCGTGGCGCGTATCGCTGAGCTTGAGCGCTTCGTGCAGGGTGATCTGCGCCCGGACCTGACCCTGGTCTTCGATTTGCCAGTTGAAGTCGGCCTGGCCCGTGCCGCTGCGCGTGGTCGCCTGGATCGTTTCGAGCAGGAGGGGCAAGCGTTCTTCGAGGCCGTGCGCCAAGCCTATTTGCAGCGCGCCCAGGCCGAGCCGCGACGCTATACCCTGCTCGATGCGGCGCAGCCGCTCGAAGCGGTACAGCGCGCTATCGATATTCTGCTGCCCGCTATCGTGGAGCGCTGCCGTGGCTGAGGCCTATCCCTGGCAGCAGGCGCTTTGGCAGCAACTGGCCGGCCGTGAACGCCATGCCCATGCTTACCTGCTACACGGGCCGCAGGGTATTGGTAAGCGTGCGCTGGCCGAGCGGCTGATGGCGCGGTTGCTGTGCCAGCAGCCACATGGGCTGGATGCCTGCGGCCAGTGCAAGTCTTGCCTGCTGCTCAAGGCTGGTAGCCATCCGGACAACTTCGTACTGGAACCTGAAGAGGCTGAAAAGCCGATCAAGGTAGACCAGGTACGCGAACTGGTGTCGTTCGTCGTGCAGACCGCGCAACTGGGCGGGCGTAAAGTGGTCTTGATCGAGCCGGTCGAGGCGATGAACGTCAATGCCTCCAATGCCTTGCTCAAAAGCCTTGAAGAGCCGTCTGGCGATACTGTGCTGCTTCTGGTCAGTCACCAGCCCAGTCGCCTGCTGCCAACCATCAAAAGCCGCTGCCAGCAAGTGGCGTGCCCCCAGCCGAGCGTTGAGCAGAGCCAGGCGTGGCTGGCCTCGGCGCTACCCGATTGTGATGAATCCGAGCGTCAGGAACTGCTGACTCTGGCTGCAGGGTCGCCGCTAAGGGCTGCGACCCTGCAGGCTCAAGGTATTGTGGAGCAGCGCGCGCTGGTGACCGATGGGGTCAAAAAGCTGCTCAAACAACAGCAGTCGCCAAGCCAATTGGCCGAGGCCTGGGGCAGTGTACCGTTGTTGCTATTGTTCGACTGGTTCTTCGAATGGTCGCAGTTGATTCTGCGCTACCAATTGACCCAGGATGAAGAGGGGCTGGGCTTGGCCGATATGCGCAAGGTCGTGCAGTACCTGGCGCAGAAGGCCCGCCAAGATAAAGTGCTGCAAACCCAGGCCTGGGTCCTCGAACAGCGACAGAAGGTGCTGGGCAAAGCCAACCTCAATCGCGTATTGCTGCTAGAGGCGCTACTGGCCCACTGGGTGCAACTGCCGGGTTCTCGTTGATTTTCCATTCTTTCATGTGTGCCGTTTGCCATGCTCGTAGATTCCCATTGCCATCTCGACCGTCTTGACCTGAGCGCCCACCAGGGCTCCCTCGACGCTGCATTGCAGGCAGCGCGGGAGCGTGGGGTAGGGCATTTTCTGTGCATCGGTGTCAGTGCTGAAAACGCCGGTGCGGTGAAGGCGCTGAGTGAACAGTACCCCGATGTCGATTGCTCCGTGGGCGTGCATCCGCTGGACCTCGCGCCCGGGGAAACTCCAGCGCTGCAATGGCTGCTGAGCGAGCTTGCCCACCCGCACGTGGTAGCGATCGGTGAGACGGGCCTTGACTATCACTACGAACCCGAAGCCGCCGAGTTGCAGCAGGCGTCGTTCCGACTGCATCTGGAGGCCTCGCGCCAGACCGGCAAGCCGGTGATCGTGCATACCCGTGCTGCGCAGGCCGATACTTTGGCCCTACTGCGTGAAGCCAACTTGCCCCAGGCAGGTGTGTTGCACTGCTTCACCGAAGACTGGCAGATGGCCAAGGCAGCGCTGGAGCTGGGTTACTACATTTCGCTATCGGGAATCGTCACATTCCGCAATGCCGAGGCCCTGCGTGAAGTGGCTCGGCAGGTACCGGTCGATCGCCTGCTGGTCGAAACCGACTCGCCCTACCTCGCACCCATCCCGCATCGCGGCAAGCCGAACTTGCCCCAGTATGTCCGCGAAGTGGCCGAGTATGTAGCATCGTTGCGCGGCGTCAGCTACGAGCAGTTGGCTGAACAAACGACGAGCAACTTCAAGCGCCTGTTCCCCCAAGCTCGAGTACGGTGACCCTCTCCCCGCTGCCTGGGCAAAAAAAACCCGGGTTCTGGGGGGGGAATCCGGGTTAAGACCATTAGGAGTAAAACAAAGGTACGCGGTCCCTGAGCACCTTTATCGGCGCGCCACTTGGGGGGATGCGCCGCGCCAACACTTTAAGTATTGGCCATGATTTCCGCCGTGCCAGTGCTTTCTGTACGTTTTTTAAACAGATTTGGAATACGCGTGCCGTTCCTTCCTCTCTGAACGCATGGCACGGCCATTCTGACGTGGGGCGGCGGTCCTGAGCGCAGCGGGTATGGGCTGCTGATCATGGTCGCTTGTCTGAGCAGTTGCCTTGCTAGCCAGCCCGATCTCATCATGAAACATAGACATGCGTGGATGATCCGTGCAATTTGCTGCAAGTTAGGCATAATAAACCGCTTCAATGTCATCCAGTCCTTCCTATGCAGAAAGAACCTCGTAAGGTCCGTGAATTTCGCCGCCGCGAACAGGAAATCCTCGACACAGCCCTGAAGCTGTTCCTCGAACAGGGTGAAGACAGCGTCACCGTCGAGATGATCGCCGATGCTGTAGGTATCGGCAAAGGCACGATCTACAAGCATTTCAAGTCCAAGGCCGAGATTTACCTGCGGTTGATGCTCGATTATGAGCGTGACCTGAATGCGCTGCTGCATTCGGCCGATGTCGACCGCGACAAAGAAGCACTGTCGCGCGCCTATTTCGAGTTCCGTATGCGCGACCCACAGCGTTATCGGCTGTTCGATCGCCTCGAAGAAAAGGTGGTCAAGGGTAATCAGGTGCCGGAAATGGTCGAGCAACTGCACAGCATCCGTGCGTCCAACTTCGACCGCCTGACTCAACTGATAAAGGGCCGCATCAGCGAAGGCAAGCTCGAAGACGTCCCGCCGTACTTTCACTACTGCGCTGCCTGGGCATTGGTGCACGGTGCTGTGGCGCTGTATCACTCGCCGTTCTGGAGCAATGTGCTGGAGGATCAGGAGGGCTTCTTCCAGTTCCTCATGGACATCGGCGTACGCATGGGCAACAAGCGCAAACGTGATCCGGAACCTAGTCACTGATCAAGCGGTGCATGAGCGGGTGAGTCTGGCATGAAATGGGGCTTGCAAAAACCTGATTCTTGAGTCAAGTTTTGCCGGCCCGATTCATCCATGCTGGAGTTACCCATGATCGTCGATCGTCAAGGCAGGCGTTTTCGCAATCTGCGCGTCAGCCTGACGGCTGCCTGCAACTACGCTTGCGGCTATTGTGTGCCGGATGGCAAGCGTCTGGTCGCGGCCCAGGATGAATTGTCCGCTCAAGCTCTGGCCCGGGGTGTCGCCTACCTGGTTGAGGCGGCTGGCATCGAGCGTTTGCGCATTACCGGCGGCGAACCCTTGGTCAGTCCGCGGTTGGATGAGTTTCTCACGGCGGTGGCCAAGCTCGGGCTCGACGACATTGCCCTTACCACCAACGGGCAATTGCTGGCACGCAAGCTGCCCCAGTTACAGGCAGCCGGCATTCGGCGCCTGAATGTGTCCCTTGATACCCTGGACCCCATGGCGTTCCGCCGCATTGCTCGCGGCGGGGATCTGGGCAGTGTGTTGGCGGGCATGGACCAAGCCAGCGCCGCAGGCATGCGAATCAAGGTCAACATGGTGCCAATGCGTGGTCAGAATCTTGAGCAGGTATTACCCATGCTCGAGTACTGCATGGCCCGAGGCTTTGAGCTGCGCTTCATCGAGCTGATGCGTATGGGGCATCTGGCTCGGGATAACAAGGCCTTCGTGCAACAGTTCGTTGGGCTCGAAGCTTTGCTCGATGTGATCGGTAGCCGGTACGGCTTTGAGCAAGTCGATGCTGCGGTCGATGCTACCGCACTGCGCTATCAGATCCCCGGGCACGGCCATTTCGGCGTCATCGCCAATGAAAGCGTGCCGTTCTGCCGTACCTGCTCGCGCCTGCGGCTATCCTCCACTGGCTGGTTACACGGCTGCCTGTCTTCGAGCAACCGCCACTATGTTGCCGACCTGCTGGAAAAACCCCGCCATCTGGCACTGCCCGCGCTGCAACGGTTGTTGGTCAAGGCGCTGGCAGACAAGCAGGAGCTGGCGTTTTCCGGTGACGTGATGGTGATGAAGGTGATAGGCGGCTGAAGCTGGCGCAAAAGCTGCATCCGCCGGCTATTCGCCGGTTTTTCGTCACCGGCCACTGGAGGAAAAATGCGTAGCCTGGTTTTGCTGCTGGCGCTGATGGCGCTGGGCGGCTGCATGAATGTCAGCGATATGGGCGAGGGCGTCCGTTACCATATGAGCGATGCCGGTTTGCTGGACCATAGCGATACCCGCCGAACGCTTTCGATTCGCCTGCAGCCTGACTCGTTCATATTCATCGGCCAAGGCGCGTTCATGCCGCCCGGTAAAGGCCCGGTGCCAAAGCAAAATGTGGTAGCCGAGGAGGCCTTCAAAGGATTTGTCGAGTATTTCCCGCTGGTGCGGCGCGCACAAGGGCCGCTGGGGCTTGAGGAGGCGATCGCCCAAGCCAGGTCGTTCGGCGCCGATTATGTGCTCTATACCCGCTTCGCCCGCAGCGATGACCGTATTGGCAACGGCGACGAATGGTACGACGAGCAGGCTGTCGACCGCCTCGGTTGGGACACTGGTGTAGTTCAGATGATGCTTATCGAAACCAATACGCGTTACCTGATCGACACCGCGCGGATCAAGAGCCGTGGCGGTTTGTTGACGTTCCATGACCAATCGCCCCAGGATTTGCTCGCAAGGCCCATGCGCGAGTACGCTCGTAGCCTTCTGGGCATGAGCGAGTAAGGGCAGCGTATGAGCGATTCCGGCAAGGCCAACGACCTACTGGCGCAGATCCCCAAGCATAAAGGCCTGCCGCCGGTGCATCTGTGGCACCCGGATTTCTGCGGCAACATCGACATGCGGATCGCCCGGGACGGCACCTGGTTCTACCTGGGTACACCGATCGGGCGCAAGGCGATGGTTCGCCTGTTTTCTACAATCATGCGCCGCGACGGCGATGATTATTTCCTGGTGACGCCGGTAGAGAAGGTCGGTATCCGGGTGGACGACGCGCCATTCGTGGCGGTAGCGCTGCAAGTGCTGGGCAGTGGCCAGGCGCAGGTGCTGCGCTTTACCAGCAATGTTGAGGATCAGGTCGAAGCTGGGCCGCAAAACCCGCTGCGGGTCGAAACCGATCCGGTCACTCAAGAGCCGTCGCCTTATATCTTGATGCGCACGAATCTGGAGGCGCTGATTCATCGCAATGTGTTTTACCAACTGGTCGATCTGGCCGTGCCGCGCATGATCGACGACCAGGAGTGGCTCGGGGTTTGGAGCAACGGCGAGTTCTACCCAATCGGGCGCCCTTGCTGAGAAATCTTTGCCACAACGTGCCGGCGCTGGATCTCATCGGCACAATAGCCGTTCAGCCAGGCAACGAAAAAGCCCCCGATGCTTGCGCAATCGGGGGCTTTTTAGTGTTTGGCTCCGCGACCTGGACTCGAACCAGGGACCCAATGATTAACAGTCATTTGCTCTACCGACTGAGCTATCGCGGAATGTGCGCGTATCTTACCGTCTGCCAGGAGGAAGTCAAGCCTCCTCCTGACAAATCAATCAGTTACAGCACTTCAACGATGGCCTTGGTGACCACATGGATGTTGCTCTGGTTCAGCGCGGCGACGGCGATACGGCCGGTGTCCAGTGCGTAGATGCCGAAGTCGTTCTTCAGTCGCGCAACCTGCTCAACGGTCAGGCCCGAGTAGGAGAACATACCCACCTGGCGGCCAACGAAGCTGAAGTCGCGGTTGGCGCCGTATTCGGCCAGCAGCGCGACCATCTGCTTGCGCATACCGTGAATACGCTCACGCATTTCGCCCAGTTCGGTCTCCCACATCTGGCGCAGTTCGGCGCTGTTGAGCACTGTAGCGACGATCGTGGCGCCGTGGGTCGGCGGGTTGGAGTAGGTGGTGCGGATCACGCGCTTGACCTGCGACAGCACGCGGGTGCTTTCGTCCTTGGAGGCAGTGACGATCGACAGCGCCCCGACGCGTTCGCCATACAGCGAGAACGACTTGGAGAACGAGCTGGAGACGAAGAACTCCATGCCCGATTCGGCGAACAGGCGCACGGCGAAGGCGTCTTCGGCGATGCCGTCACCGAACCCCTGGTAGGCCATGTCGAGGAACGGCACGTGACCTTTGGCCTTGACCACTTCCAGCACGTTCTTCCAGTCTTCCAGGCTCAGGTCGACGCCGGTTGGGTTGTGGCAGCAGGCGTGCAGCACCACGATCGAGCCGGACGGCAAGGCATTGAGGTCTTCGAGCATGCCGGCACGGTTGACGTCGTTGCTCGGCGCATCGTAGTACCGATAGTTCTGCACCGGGAAACCTGCGCTTTCGAACAGCGCACGGTGGTTTTCCCAGCTCGGGTCGCTGATGGCCACCACCGCATTCGGCGAGATGCGCTTGAGGAAGTCGGCACCGATCTTCAGGGCGCCAGTGCCGCCAACGGCTTGCACGGTGACCACACGACCAGCGGCCAGCAACGGCGACTCGGCACCGAACAGCAGCTTCTGCACAGCCTGGTCGTAGGTGGCGATCCCATCGATAGGCAGGTAGCCGCGCGAGGCGTGCTGGGCGGCACGCTGAGTTTCGGCTTCGATCACGGCGCGCAGCAGCGGAATGCGGCCTTCCTCATTGCAATAAACGCCTACGCCCAGGTTGACCTTGTCGGTACGTGGGTCGGCGTTGAAAGCTTCGTTGAGGCCCAGAATAGGGTCGCGGGGTGCCAGCTCGACAGCGGAAAACAGGCTCATTGTTACTTCGGCTCTGATTGGAGAGTGATAGGGCGTACACGCTCCAGCCGAATGCACTGAAGCGGTGCACAAACGGGGAGTCAGTATAGTGATACCGACCGGTCACTGCGACAGCCTGGCGCAGGTTTTCCGGCGATTTGCGCAAATATTTTTCGACCGTTGGTCCAATTGCCCGGTCAACCGTAATGTGCGCTGACAGCCTGGCCTTTAATCCGGCCCACTTCGGGCGTTTTTGGGTATAGACTACTGGCTAAATTTACAGTTACTGCGTTGCCGCGAGGTCCGTCATGTCCGAGTTTCAGCTCGTCACCCGTTTCCAGCCGGCAGGCGACCAGCCCGAGGCCATCCGTCAGATGGTCGAAGGCATCGAGGCCGGCCTCTCACACCAGACGCTGCTTGGGGTGACTGGTTCGGGCAAGACCTTCAGCATCGCCAACGTCATTGCGCAGGTACAGCGGCCAACCCTGGTACTGGCGCCAAACAAGACGCTGGCGGCGCAGTTGTATGGCGAGTTCAAGGCGTTCTTCCCCAACAACGCCGTCGAATACTTCGTCTCCTACTACGATTATTACCAGCCAGAAGCCTATGTGCCGTCGTCGGATACCTTCATCGAGAAGGATGCCTCGATCAACGACCACATCGAGCAGATGCGTCTGTCGGCTACCAAGGCGTTGTTGGAACGCCGCGATGCGATCATCGTCACTACGGTGTCATGTATTTACGGCCTGGGCAGCCCCGAGACGTACCTGAAGATGGTGCTGCACGTGGACCGCGGCGACAAACTCGACCAGCGCGCCTTGCTGCGCCGTCTGGCCGACCTGCAGTACACCCGCAACGAAATGGACTTTGCCCGTGCCACTTTCCGGGTGCGCGGCGACGTCATCGACATCTTCCCGGCTGAATCGGACCTTGAGGCTATCCGCATCGAGCTGTTCGATGATGAAGTGGATAACATCGCAGCTTTCGATCCGCTGACCGGCGAGGTGTTTCGCAAGCTGCCACGCTTCACCTTCTACCCCAAGAGCCACTACGTGACGCCACGAGAAACCTTGCTGCAGGCGGTGGAGGGCATCAAAGAAGAGCTGGCGGATCGTCTGGAGTACCTGCACAAGGCCAACAAGCTGGTCGAGGCTCAGCGCCTGGAGCAGCGTACCCGCTTCGATCTGGAAATGATCCTTGAGCTTGGCTATTGCAACGGTATCGAAAACTACTCGCGCTACCTGTCCGGCCGCCCGGCCGGGGCGCCGCCGCCCACCCTGTACGACTATTTGCCGGCCGATGCGCTGCTGGTGATCGACGAGTCCCACGTCAGCGTGCCCCAGGTCGGCGCCATGTACAAAGGCGACCGCTCGCGCAAGGAAACCCTGGTCGAATACGGCTTCCGGCTGCCGTCAGCGCTTGACAACCGCCCGATGCGTTTCGATGAGTGGGAGGCTGTCAGTCCACAGACTATTTTCGTTTCGGCCACCCCGGGCCCTTACGAAGCCGAACATGCCGGCCGGGTGGTCGAGCAGGTGGTGCGCCCGACCGGTCTGGTCGACCCGCAAGTGGAGGTGCGCCCGGCGCTCACCCAGGTCGACGACCTGCTGTCGGAGATCCGCAAGCGTGTGGCTGAGGGCGATCGGGTTCTGGCAACCACGCTTACCAAGCGCATGGCCGAAGACCTTACCGATTACCTGGCCGACCATGACGTCAGGGTGCGTTACCTGCACTCCGACATCGATACCGTCGAGCGTGTCGAAATCATCCGGGATCTGCGTTTGGGCACCTTCGATGTGCTCGTGGGTATCAACCTGCTGCGCGAGGGTCTGGATATGCCCGAGGTGTCGCTGGTGGCCATCCTCGATGCTGACAAGGAAGGTTTCCTGCGTTCCGAGCGTTCGCTGATTCAGACGATCGGCCGTGCTGCGCGCAACCTCAATGGCCGGGCGATTCTATACGCCGACAGCATCACTGGCTCCATGCAGCGTGCCATCGACGAAACCGAGCGGCGTCGCGAGAAACAAATTGCCTTCAACCAGGCCAACGGCATCGTGCCAAAGGGTGTGGTCAAGGACATCGCCGATATCATGGAGGGTGCCACCGTGCCCGGTGCGCGCAGCAAGAAGCGCAAGGGCATGGCAAAGGCAGCCGAGGAGAGCGCCCGCTACGAGGCCGAGCTGCGCACGCCAGGCGAAATCACCAAACGCATCAAACAACTGGAAGAGAAGATGATGCAGTTTGCACGCGACCTGGAGTTCGAGGCCGCCGCGCAGTTACGCGACGAGATTACCAAGCTGCGCGAGCGCCTGATCACCAGTTGATCATCACCCAGCTTTTCGCGGGTTGAGCCGCCCCCCAGAGGTGCGCTACCTGCAGTTGCTGGGTCGTGCGCGAACAGGGTGGTACGCGCAACTTGAACCCTCACTGTGTGAATTGTAGGTCGGGCTAGGGCGTAACAGCCGAAGAAAGCGGCGTTTGCGGTTTGTAAATCAGCATCGAACGCCTGCTTTCAATGCAGCTTCACCCAGCAGCGAGCCATGTCATACAGGGCCTAGTGAGCCTCACCCGCTTTCAGCCCCTGGGGCAGCTTGCGGGTCAGCAACACGGCGACCATGCTCAACGCCAAACCTATTCCGACAAGGTGAAAGGCGTCGTTATAAGCCATGATCAGCGCCTGCTGATGGGTGATCTCGCTGAGCTTGCCAAGCGCCGCACTGTCACTGCCCAGCCGCTCTGCCAATTGGGCAAGGCGCTCCGCCACTTGCGGGTTGCTCGGTACCACCGATTCGCGCAAATAGTCGAAGTACACTTTGGTTCTGGCATCCAGCAGGGTGGCCAACAAAGCGATGCCGATCGCACCGCCTAGATTTCGCAGAATATTGAATAGGCTCGACGCCGAGCCGGCGTCTTGCTGCTGGATGTAGGCCGTGGCAATCAGCGAAATGGTCACCATGATCATTGGTTGGCCGAGGGCGCGGATGATCTGGATGTGGTTGAACTGAGGTCCGGCGAAGTCTGGGTTCAGCACCCCCGAACCGAAGCTGGCCACCCCGAACAAGCAGAAGCCCAGAGCGCACAGTAGCTTGGGTGGCACGATCTTCATCAGCTGCGGCACCAGCGGGATCAGAAATAACTGCGGAATACCCATCCACATGATCACTTCGCCGATCTGTAGCGCGTTATAGCCTTGGATTTGTGCCAGGTATAGCGGCAGCAGATAAATCGAGCCATACAGGCCCACGCCCATGCCCAGGCTGGCGATGCTCGACAGCCCGAAGTTACGATTGCCCAGAATGCGCAGGTTGATAAGCGGTTGTGCCTTGGAAAACTGCACGATTACGAACGTGATCAAGCTGACCAAAGCTACGGTGCCAAGGCCGACGATCAGATTCGACTCCAGCCAATCCTTGCGGTGACCCTCCTCGAGAAAGACTTGCAGGCAGCCCAGGCCAAGGCCCAGCGTGACGATGCCGGCATAGTCGGTGCTTTTGAGCAGTTCCCAATGCGCCGGCTTTTTCTCGAGGCCGTAGAGCAAGCCGGCGATCATCACCAGCCCGGGTGGGATGTTGATGTAGAAAATATATTCCCAGCCCCAGTTTTCAGTTAGCCACCCTCCCAAGGTGGGGCCAATCGAAGGGGCGAACGTCGCCGTCATGGCGAACATGGCCATGCCTTTGGCGCGGTGATGTTCGGGTAACTTGATCAGGGTCAGCGTGAAGGCCAGCGGAATCAAGGCACCACCTGTGAAGCCCTGCAGGGCGCGGAACAGGATCATGCTCTCCAGATTCCAGGCCATCGAGCACAGCAATGAGGACAACAGGAAGCCACCTGACACCCAGACCGCCAAACGTCGCGCCGACAGCAACTGCACCAGCCATGCGGTCAGCGGAATCATGATGATCTCCGCTACCAGGTACGAGGTGGAAATCCACGAGCCTTCTTCCAAAGTGGCCGACAACGCTCCCTGGATGTCCTTGAGCGAGGAGTTGGTGATCTGGATGTCCAGCACGGCCATGAACGCACCGAGCATCACGCTCATCACCGCTATCCAGTCGCGCCGTGTTGGCTCGGCAGTGGGGCGCTGCAGTTGGTCACCGGCCATCGCGGCCATCATCCTCGTGGCGCAAATCGACGGTGGCAGTCACCGACATACCCGGGCGAATGCGCCCGTGCAGGGGGTTGTCGGCGGCGAAGGTCAATTTCACCGGAATGCGCTGTACCACTTTGGTGAAGTTGCCGGTGGCGTTATCAGGCGGCAACAGGCTGAACTGTGCGCCGGACGCCGCGAACAGGCTATCGACGCGGCCTTCGATCGGGGTGTCGGGATAACTGTCGAACAACAGGGTGGCACGCTGCCCGGGGTGCATCTTGCCAATCTGGGTTTCCTTGAAGTTGGCCTGCACCCAGATATTTTCATCGGGCACGATCGACAGCAGGTAGGCGCCTGCCTGCACCACCTGGCCGCTGCGGGCGTTGCGCTGGCCGATGGTGCCGCTCAAAGGTGCGCGTATCTCGCAACGGGCAAGGTTCAGCTCTGCCTGAGCCACGTCGGCTCGGGCATTGGCGATCTGCGCATCAAGGCGTTTGAGGTCGGCACTCAGAGCGTTGATCTGCTGGCGTTGGCTCTGCAGGTCAGCGCGGGCTTTATCCACTTGGGCGCCGGCCACATGATTCTCGGCCGATAGGGTGGTCACCCGTTCTTCGGAGATGAACCCAGGCTTGCGCAGTTTTTCGGCGCGGCCCAGGTCCAGCCGCGAGCGCTCGAGCGTGGCCTGATTGGCTGCCACTTGAGCCTGCCCGGCGGCAATCAAGCTGCTCTGTTGGGTCAACCGGCTTTGCGCCTGGGCGTATTCGGCCTCGCGTGTGGCTAGGGCTGCTCGGGCACGTGCCACGGCCAGTTCGAAGTCGGCCGCCTCCAGCCGCAGCAGCAGGTCGCCCTTGTTGACATGCTGATTGTCGTCGACCAGTACCCAGTCGATGCGTGCACCGAGCTGGCTGGAAATACGGGTGATTTCGCCCTGAACATAGGCATTGTCAGTGCTTTCGTAGAAGCGGCCGCGTAGATACCACTCTGCCAGGAAGGCCAAGGCGATGAGGGCTACCAGGGCGAAAAAGATCGCCAGGCGGCGTTTGAGTTGGGCAGGCATGAGGACTATCGTTCCAGAAATGTAAGTAAATTTAACAGCGGCATATAGCCATTAGACAAGTGGCGTTCGCGCCATTGCTGGAGCCCAGTGCCTGCTCCCTGCTAACATCCCGCCTTTGTTTCATCTTTCGTTCGAGACCCTCCATGACCACCGTTCGCACGCGTATCGCGCCATCGCCCACGGGCGACCCCCATGTCGGCACCGCCTACATCGCCCTGTTCAACTACTGCTTCGCCAAGCAGCATGGCGGTGAGTTCATCCTGCGTATCGAAGACACCGACCAGCTACGCTCCACACGCGAGTCGGAGCAGCAGATCTTCGATGCCTTGCGCTGGCTTGGCATCGAATGGAACGAAGGCCCGGATGTCGGTGGCCCGCACGGCCCATACCGGCAGAGCGAGCGTGGCGAGATCTACGCCAAGTACGCCAAGGAATTGGTCGATGCCGGCCATGCCTTCTATTGCTTCTGTACGGCCCAAGAGCTGGAACAGATGCGCGCCGAGCAGATGGCCCGTGGTGAAACCCCTCGCTATGACGGCCGTGCGCTGTTGCTCAGCGACGAGGAAGTCCAGCGCCGTCTTGCCGCAGGCGAGCCCCACGTGATCCGTATGAAGGTACCGAGCGAAGGTATCTGCGTAGTCCCGGATATGCTGCGTGGCGATGTCGAGATTCCATGGGACCGCATGGACATGCAGGTGCTGATGAAGAACGACGGCCTGCCGACCTACTTCTTGGCCAACGTGGTCGATGACCACCTGATGGGTATCACCCATGTGCTGCGCGGCGAAGAGTGGCTGCCGTCGGCACCGAAGCTGATCAAGCTTTACGAGTACTTTGGTTGGGAGCAACCCAAGCTCTGCTACATGCCACTGCTGCGTAACCCCGACAAGTCCAAGTTGTCCAAGCGCAAGAACCCGACCTCGGTGACTTTCTACGAGCGCATGGGTTTCATGCCCGAGGCAATGCTCAATTACCTCGGCCGCATGGGCTGGTCGATGCCCGACGAGCGTGAGAAGTTTTCCTTGGCTGAAATGGTCGAGCATTTTGACTTGTCGCGCATCTCTCTGGGGGGGCCGATCTTCGACATCGAGAAGCTGTCCTGGCTAAACGGCCAATGGCTGCGCGAGCTGCCAGTGCAGGAGTTTGCCGCGCGCGTGCAAAAGTGGGCGTTCAACAGCGATTACATGATGAAGATCGCCCCCCATGTGCAGGGTCGTGTCGAAACCTTCAGCCAGATCGCGCCGCTGGGTGGTTTCTTCTTCGAAGGCGGCCTCAAGCTCGATGCCAAGCTGTTCGAAAGCAAGAAGCTGTCCGCTGACCAAGTGCGCCAGGTGATGCAGTTGATCCTGTGGAAGCTCGAGAGCCTGCGGCAGTGGGAGAAAGAGCGTATCACCGATTGCATCCAGGCCGTGGTCCAAGCGCTGGATCTGAAGCTGCGCGACGCCATGCCGCTGATGTTTGCGGCCATTACCGGCCAGGCAAGCTCGGTGTCGGTGCTCGATGCCATGGAAATCCTCGGCCCTGATCTGACCCGCTATCGCTTGCGTCAGGCCCTTGACCTGCTCGGTGGTGTGTCCAAGAAAGAGAACAAGGAATGGGAAAAGCTGCTGGCCAGCATCGCTTGACGGCACGTTCGAAGCGATAGCTCAACGGGTGGGAGCAACTGTCGAAGGCCGATTAGTGGCTTAAGTCGCTCCCACAGGTTGTGGCTTATCTGCAAGCCTGCGCACAGTGTTGGGGTTTTGGGTGGGGCAGGGCGGTAAGTGATTGTTATCTGTGAAAAAAATTTTGATTAATTTCAAAATTTAGTTTGACAGCCCTGCAATCCGATCTTAATATGCGCCCCGTCCACAGCGATGAACGTAAACGAAACGCACGGCACCCAGCCAGCGCTTCTGTTCAAAGCGGCATTGTGGGGCTATAGCTCAGCTGGGAGAGCGCCTGCATGGCATGCAGGAGGTCAGCGGTTCGATCCCGCTTAGCTCCACCAAATTCCGTTTGTCAGCCAAGGCTGGCAAGCAAGAGCTGATCCAGCAATCAGCTCTTGGCGGTAAGAAGGTTCGTCCCCTTCGTCTAGTGGCCTAGGACACCGCCCTTTCACGGCGGTAACAGGGGTTCGAGTCCCCTAGGGGACGCCAGTTTTGCACAAGCGATATTTTGCATGTCGCTGGGCCGAGAGGCTAGAAATCTGGGGCTATAGCTCAGCTGGGAGAGCGCCTGCATGGCATGCAGGAGGTCAGCGGTTCGATCCCGCTTAGCTCCACCAATTATTGCCGCGGTTCGCGTAAGCGGATCGGCACGAAGGTTACGTCCCCTTCGTCTAGTGGCCTAGGACACCGCCCTTTCACGGCGGTAACAGGGGTTCGAGTCCCCTAGGGGACGCCACTTTTTCCCGCGTTTTGCGGGGCTTAAAAAGGCTCGTTCGCATATTGAATGAGTCTTTTGTTTCGGGGCTATAGCTCAGCTGGGAGAGCGCCTGCATGGCATGCAGGAGGTCAGCGGTTCGATCCCGCTTAGCTCCACCAATTTTGCCGCGGTTCGCATAAGCGGATCGGCACGAAGGTTACGTCCCCTTCGTCTAGTGGCCTAGGACACCGCCCTTTCACGGCGGTAACAGGGGTTCGAGTCCCCTAGGGGACGCCAATTTTTACCCGCGTTTTGCGGGACTTTAAAGGCTCATTCGCATATTGAATGGGCCTTTTGTTTTTTCTCTCCCTGATAATCGGCTGACGAACGGCATGCAGTTTTGTTTGCCAAAAAATATGATGTGAATAATATTACCTACATCATATTTTCAGGGGCGAGCCATGAGCGACAAGAAAAGCAGAACCCGCGAACGCATTCTGGAGGCCGCCCGCAGTGCTTTGATTCTGCACGGCCCAGCCGAGCCCAGTGTCAGCCAGGTGATGGGGGCGGCAGGGCTGACGGTGGGTGGGTTTTACGCGCACTTTCAGAGCAAAGATGAACTCATGCTCGAAGCGTTTCGCCAGTTGCTCTGCGAGCGTCGTGCCCTGTTGGCTCAGGTCGATCCGCATCTGGATGGGGAGGGGCGACGCGCGCTCGTAAGCGCTTTCTATCTTTCTCGCAAGCACCGGGACGCCGAAGTTCACGCGTGCCCCTTGCCCAATTCGCTCAGCGAAATGCAGCGGCTGCCCGATGTTTTTCGCGAAGTGCTGGCCGAGCACATCGAGTTGATGACGGCGGCCATGGTCGACCGCCCCGAGGATGCCGACAAAGCGTTGGCTGACCTGGCCCTGATGATTGGTGGCTTGGCCCTGGCGCGCGCGCTGGGGCCGGGTGAGTTGTCCGACCGACTGTTACGTGCCGCCAAATCGGCTGTTCTCTGATACCGAAGGTTCTGGAGCAAGGCAATGACTACCCTGAGCTGGATTCGAAGCGTAAATGGCACCCTAGGCCGGCTGATGCCGACGCATATCGCCGGCAAGATGCGCCGGGCCTTCATGACGCCGCGCAACTTCGCGCCTCGGGATTGGGAGCTGCCGTTACTGGCCAGTGCCGAGCGCATGACCTTGCGCTTCGGGCTGTCGGCTCTGCGCTGGGGCAAAGGGCCGACGGTACTGCTGATGCACGGTTGGGAAGGGCGCCCGACGCAGTTCGCGTCATTGATCCAGACCCTGGTGCAGGCCGGGTATACCGTGGTGTCGCTGGAAGGCCCTGCTCATGGCCACTCTCCAGGGCGCAAGGCGCATGTCGCGTTGTTCGCTCGCGCATTGCTTGAGGCTGCAGCGCAGCTGCCGCCGTTGCGAGCGGTGATCGGTCATTCCATGGGGGGCGCCAGCGTGCTGCTGGCGCTACAGATGGGGCTGCGTGCCGAAGCTGCCGTAAGTATTGCAGCGCCAGCACAGTTACTGGGCGTGCTGCGGCGTTTCGCTCGCCACTTGGGATTGCCGGCGCGTGCCAGGGCGGCGTTTATTAGTCAGGTCGAACAAGATATCGGCATCCAGATAGCCCGCCTCGATGTCGAGGGCTATCAGTTGGACCTGCCGGGCCTAGTGGTACATGCCGTCGATGATGCGCTCGTGCCTGCTGACCAGGCGCAGCTAATTCACAAAGCCTGGTTCGACAGCCGGCTCATGCTTTTAGACCAGGGCGGCCATCAACGCCTCTTGGCTGATCCGCGGCTGAGTGCGGCAGTCCTGGAGCTGCTCGCCCGAGAACCTGCGCGGCAGCGTGCCCGAACATCCGTTACACTCGGCCAGATTACTAGAGGGGGCTGAGTATCAGCTTCTCGAGCTTTTTCGCCATCGATCAGCAGGAGCGGGCATGAGTTGGGACCTGGCAACGCCATTCATCATCGACCTGCGTGTGGGCAGCGAGGACATCGACGGCCTCGGCCATGCCAACAACGCGGTCTACGTTACCTGGTTGGAGCGCTGCGCCTGGCGCCACTCCCAGCGGCTGGGCCTTGACTTGGCCGAGTACCGGCGGCTGGACCGGGCCATGGCAGTGGTGCGCCACGAAATCGACTACCTTGCCGCCGCTTACGAGGATGACGAGCTGCAGCTGGCTACCTGGATTGTCGACTGGGACCTGCGCCTGCGTATGACTCGGCGCTTCCAGCTCAAGCGTCCACGTGACGGGGTTACCTTGTTGCGCGCACAAACCACCTTCGCCTGTATCGAGCTGTCCAGCGGCAAGCCCAAGCGCATGCCTGGCGAATTCCTCGAGGGTTACGGCCCGGCGCTGATCGGCAGCTGAGGCAAGCGGTTTTTTTGCTAGACTGGCGCCTTTTTGCGCCGAGACCCAGCCATGCAAATTGCCCTGGCCCCCATGGAGGGGCTGGTCGACAACATCCTGCGCGACGTTCTGACCCGAGTAGGTGGCATCGATTGGTGCGTCACTGAGTTCATTCGCGTCTGTGATCGCTTGCTGCCGGCTTCTTCGTTCGACAAGCTCGCGCCCGAATTGCGCCACGGCGCACGCACGGCGTCGGGCGTGCCGATGCGCGTGCAATTGCTCGGCTCGGACCCAGTGTGCCTGGCGGATAACGCAGCCCTGGCGTGTGAGCTGGGCGCGCCGGTCATCGATTTGAACTTCGGTTGCCCGGCCAAGACGGTGAACAAGTCCCGTGGCGGTGCAGTGCTGCTCAAGGAGCCGGAGCTGCTGCATGCCATCGTGCGTGAGGTGCGCCGCGCCGTACCGGCGCATATCCCGGTCACCTCGAAAATGCGTTTGGGTTTCGATAGCCCGGACGGTGCCCTGGATTGTGCCACGGCCTTGGCCGAGGGCGGTTCGGCACACCTGGTTGTGCACGCGCGCACCAAAGCCCAAGGCTACAAGCCACCGGCCCACTGGGAATGGGTGGCGCGGGTGCAGGATGTGGTTCAGGTGCCGGTGTTCGCCAATGGTGAAATCTGGACTGTCGACGACTGGCGGCGCTGCCGAGAGGTCAGCGGTGCCAAGGACATCATGCTAGGGCGCGGCCTGGTGTCGCGGCCGGACCTGGCCTTGCAGATCGCCGCTGCGCGGGATGGAGTCCAATACCAGCCCATGAGTTGGGATGAGCTGATGCCGTTGTTGCGCGAGTTCTGGCGCCAGGCCCAGGCCAAACTCTCGCCGCGATACGCGCCGGGGCGAATGAAGCAATGGCTGGCGATGCTGACCCGCAGTTATCCCGAGGCAGTGGTGCTTTTTGCCGAGTTGCGTCGTGAGGATGATTGCGCACGCATCAGCCGGTTGCTTGGGGTCGAAGCTACATCTTTGGAAGTATGCGTCGCCTGATCCGGCCCCTTCGCGGCTAAAGCCGCTCCTACAGAGGTTCAGCCGCCTTGGACCTGTAGGGGGCGGCTTTAGCCGCGAAGGGGTCATCTATGCAGACGCTGCTTTCAGATTTTTTTATCCGTCCCCTTGAAAGCTTTTGCGCAGGCCATATCTCTTGAGTACGCGATGCCGAATTCGGGTCGCGCAGTGACTTTACTTGCTGAATCTCAGGAGTTTATGACCATGACTACCGCTTTCTCTCTCGCTCCATTGTTCCGCCACTCCGTTGGTTTCGACCGGTTCAACGACCTGTTCGAATCTGCGGCACGTAACGAGGCCGGTAGCAGCTACCCGCCCTACAACGTGGAAAAGCATGGCGATGATCACTACCGCATCGTGGTTGCCGCAGCTGGTTTCCAGGAGCAGGACCTCGATCTGCAGGTCGAAAAAGGTGTCCTGACCGTGACCGGTGGCAAACGCGAAAACGCAGCGGCTGAAGTGACCTATCTGCATCAGGGCATTGCCCAGCGCGCATTCAAGCTGTCGTTCCGCCTGGCCGATCATATCGAAGTCAAGGCCGCGGGCCTGGCCAACGGCCTGCTCAGCATCGATTTGCTGCGCATCGTGCCGGAAGAAGCCAAGGCCAAGCGGATCCCGATCAACGGTGATCAGCCTGCGCTGAACTGATGTTCACGGGCTACGCCCGGAACCCAATGAGAAAGGGCACCTTCGGGTGCCCTTTCTGCGTTTTCAATAGTCGGCGGGTGCCTCGATGAGCATTTGCCGAAATTGCGCCAGTGGCAGAGGGCGGCTATGCAGATAGCCCTGGTACAGGTGGCAGCCTAGGCCTTCAAGGAAGGCCAACTGCTCGCTCAGCTCCACCCCTTCGGCAATCACCGCCAGGTCAAGGCTGTGCGCCATCGCCACAATAGCGCGGACAATTTCGGCGTCATTAGGGTCTTGGGGCGCGTCACGCACAAAAGTCTGGTCGATTTTCAGCGCGTCCACCGGCAGGCGCTTGAGGTAGGTCAGTGATGAGTAGCCAGTACCAAAGTCATCCATGGCGAAACTTACGCCGTAGCGCTTGAGCTCGCGCATCTTGCTGATCGTGTCTTCAAGGTTTTGGATGACGATACCCTCGGTGATCTCCAGTTTCAGAATGTGCCGCGGCAAGCAGTATTCATCGAGGCTGCGTAGTACGCGCTCGACAAAATCGTTCTGGCGAAATTGCCGGGGGCTGATGTTTACGCACAGGCTGAAATCATCGGCATCGATCAGCCGGTCTTGCAGCATGCCGGCGCAGGCGTTGCAGGCTTCATCGAGGATCCAGCTGCCCACTTCGAGGATCAGCCCGCTTTCTTCCAGCACCTGAATGAACTGGCTCGGCGGTTGCTGCCCCAATTGCGGGTGGTGCCAGCGCAGCAGTACCTCGGCCCCGACAATGCGGTTGTCCCTGGCGTCCACCTGCGGCTGGAAATTCAACGCGAGCTCGCCACGGGCCAAGGCCAGGCGCAGATCGCTCTCCATGCGCAGACGTTCGCTGGCGGCCTTTTGCATCGTGGTGTGGAACAGCTCGGTAGTGTTGCGCCCTGAATCCTTGGCCCGGTAAAGCGCGATATCGGCACGTTTGAGCAGGTCGGCAGGGGTAGTGCCGTGGTCAGGAATCAGTGCCACACCGATGCTTGGGGTCACTTGCAAGCGTTGGCCGTCCAGTGACATCGGCTCGGCCAGCAGCTCGCGCAGCGTGTCGGCCAGTTCACGCACCTTGGCTTCCACTGCTTCGCGGCTGCCTTCCAGGCCGCTGAGCAGCACCACGAACTCATCGCCGCCCAGGCGCGCCACCGTGTCTTCCAAGCGCACGCTGGCCTCCAGGCGCGCGGTGATGATTTTCAGCACGGTATCGCCCACCGGGTGCCCGAGAGAATCGTTGATGTGCTTGAAGTGGTCCAGGTCGAGGAACAGCAGCGCGCCGCGCAGGTTATGCCGGCGCAACAGCGCGATCTGCTGGCTCAGGCGGTCCATCAACATGGCGCGGTTGGGCAGGTTGGTCAGCGGGTCGTGATAGGCCAGGTGGCGTATTTGCGCTTGGGCGTTCTTCAACTGGCTCACATCGCGGGCAGTCATCAGCAGGCAATCGGCCTCGTTGAGGCTGATCGGCTCCACTGATACTTCAACGGTCAGGATGTCGCCTCGCTTGTTGCGCCCGAGCATCTCGCGGTGATGCACGCGGCCGCTCTCCTTGAGCTCGTTGAGCAGCGCACTGCGCTGCTTTTCGTCTGCCCAGATGCCGATTTCATAGACGCTGCGGCCGACGACCTCGCTGGTGCCATATCCGGTCAGGCGACTGAAACCGTCGTTGACTTCCAGGTAGCGGCCGGTGTGGCGCTCGGTGATGGTGATAGCGTCGGGGCTGGAGTGGAAGGCCTTGGCGAATTTCTCTTCGCTGGACTTCAGCGCCGCCTCGGCCCGTTGCTGTTGAGTGATGTCGCGTAGAGTAGTGACGCTGCACGGTTGGTCGTCGACGCTGATCAAGCGGCTGGCGATCACGCAGGTCAGCGGTGAGCCATTGCGGTGGTTGACCACCACTGCCACGTTGCTCAGTGCCTGCTCGCGGATCACCCGCTCGATGCGCTGCGCGCGTTCGACCGACTCGGCCCACAGGCCGATTTCTTCGGCCGTGTGGCCTATCACCTGTTCGGCAGTCCAACCGAAGGTCTGGGTGAAGGCGGGGTTGATTTCGATGAACTGACCGGTGTCCTGACGGGTGACGCAGATGGGGTCTGGGCTTGCCTGGAACAGGCTGGCAAATTTCTCTTCCGAGGCGCTCAAGCGCTGTTCCCGTTCTACCTGTTCGGTGATATCCAGTAGCGTGCCAGCCATGCGCAATGGGTTGCCTTGGTCATCGCGATAGAGCCGTGCACGGCTTTCGATGTAGCGTGAGGTGCCGTTTTCCAGCTGTACGTGGTACGTGATCTGGTAATTGCCGGCAGGCCCTTCACGCAGGCTGCGATAGGCCTGGCGCATGTTGGCCCGCTCATGCTCCGGAACGCCTTCGAAGAAAGCCTCGAACGATTCATGGAAGGGTACCGGGGGCAATCCATGCAGCTGCGCGGCGCGAGCCGAGCCGTACAGCATCCCGCTGGGTATGTGCCAGTCCCAAGTCCCTAGCTGCGCCGAGTCCAGCGCCAGGTCAAGCCGCTCCTGGCTGTCCTTGAGCGCCTGTTCGGCGCGCTTGCGCTCGGTGGTGTCAACGAAGGTGCTGATCAGGTAGGGAACCCCCTCCATATCGATGCTCTGGGCGCAGAGGATGCCATCGTGGAGCTTGCCCGTGCTGGCACGAAACTGCACTTCCATGATCGCTGGGCCCTGGCTGTTACGGGTGGCCTCGATGACCTGATGGCGCTGGTCAGGGTTCACCCACAGACCTAGCTCGATGCTGGTCTTGCCGATCACCTGGTCGCCCGGCCAGCCGAACATGTCCTCGAAATGCTGGTTGACCTCGATGATCATGCCGTCATGCCGGCGGCTGAGCAAAATGGCGTTGGGGCTCAGGTGAAACAGCGTAGCGAAGCGCTTTTCCGAGTTGATCAGCGCAGCTTCGCGTTCGCGCTGGCGGGTAATTTCCCGGATCACTCCGATCATCTGGCGTCGGCCGTTCTGGTCCTGAGTCAGGCTGCCGTTGATTTCCAGCCAATGAACGCTGCCGTCCGGCCACAGGATGCGATGGCGCATAGCCTGCTCCACCGGTTCGCCGTTGACGACAGCGTGGAACAGTTGGCGGGTGCGGGCACGGTCTTGCTCTGCCAGCAGGTCGAGGTAGTCGATGTCGGCGGGTAGCGGCCGATGTGGGTCGAAGCCGAACAGCGCCTGCGTACCCCGTGACCAGCTGATTCGGCCGCTATCGATGTCCCACAGCCAGGCGCCCAGCCTGGCGCCGTTGAGCGCGGCCAGCAGTTGCGGTGCGTTCTGCCACGCCTGCTCTGATTCCTGGGGATCGGCCGCAGGGATGCGCGGCAGGCGCGGAAAGCGATTTGCTGATTTGGGCATTGGTACCAGACCTTTGGCGTGGGACGCGTCCATGAATTGGAAATGCCGAGCTGACGACCGGTCAGGCGGACCCTGCGTGGCTGTCGAGCAGGGCCATGAAGGCCCTAGCAGCGTTCGATAGCGTGCGCTCCGTGTGCAGAATGTAGCCTAGCTCGCGCGACAGCTGTATGCCGGGCAATGCGATGGGTGCAACCTGATCGTCCAGCATGGTCCTGGGCAGCACGCTCCAAGCCAGGCCGATCGACACCATCATCTTGATGGTTTCCAGGTAGTTGGTGCTCATGGCGATGTTTGGGGTAAGGCCCTGGCTTTCGAACAGCCGCTGGACAATATGGTGGGTGAAGGTGTTGCCGCCGGGGAAGACCGCCGGGTGGCGGGCGACATCGGCCAGGGTGACCGAGTGGTTGCTGGCCAGCGGATGTTCGGGCGCGGCCACGAAGTCCAGTGCGTCGTTCCACACCGGTATTGCCTTGACCACAGGGTGCGGCTCGGGTGCTAGCGTGATGACGGCAATCTCGGCCCGGCCATGGAGGATTTCGTCGTAGGCCTGTTCCGAATCCATGAATTGGATGTCCAGGGCCACCGCCGGATGCTGGCGGGTGAAGGCTCGCAGCAGCGGCGGTAGGCGGTGCAGGCCGATGTGATGGCTGGTAGCCAGGGTCAGGCGGCCGCTCACTTCGCCGTTGAGGTTGGTCAAGGCTCTGCGGGTATCATCGAGCACGTTGAGGATCTGGTAGGCACGCGGCAATAAGGCGCGACCGGCTTCGGTCAGAGTCACTTCACGGCCCAAGCGATCGAACAAGCGCACATCCAGTTGTTGCTCAAGGCCGGCAATGCGTTTGCTGATGGCTGGCTGAGTCAAAAACAGCCGCTCCCCGGCACCGGAGAAGCTGCCGGTTTCAGCAACGGCAATGAACGCGGTGAGGTTGGCCAAGTCCACGTGGTCGAATTCCTTTTGGTTATCCAAAGCATAAAAATTATGAATTTGAGTTATTCAATCTAAACCCCTAGCATCGTCCGTACAAGCCAAGGGGTTTTTGGCATAGAAACACGCTGATGAGGAACAGTCCGATGGCTGGCAAAACGCTTTACGACAAACTCTGGGAAGCCCATGAGGTCAAGCGCCGTGATGACGGCTCGTCCTTGATCTACATCGACCGCCATATCATCCACGAGGTGACGTCGCCCCAGGCTTTCGAAGGCCTGCGCTTGGCCAATCGCAAGCCTTGGCGCATCGATGCCAACATCGCAACCCCCGATCACAACGTGCCGACTACGCCAGAGCGCAAGGGCGGTATCGAGGCCATCGTCGACCAGGTTTCGCGGCTGCAGGTGCAGACCCTCGATGAAAACTGTGACGAATATGGCATCGTCGAATTCAAGATGAACGACGAACGCCAGGGCATCGTCCACGTCATCAGCCCGGAGCAGGGCGCGACCTTGCCAGGCATGACCGTGGTCTGCGGCGATTCGCATACTTCCACCCATGGCGCATTCGGTGCCCTGGCCCATGGCATCGGTACTTCCGAGGTGGAGCACGTGCTCGCCACCCAGTGCCTGGTCGCCAAGAAGATGAAAAACATGTTGGTGCGTGTCGAAGGCCAGTTGCCGGCCGGCGTTACCGCCAAGGACATCGTGCTGGCGGTGATCGGCAAGATCGGCACCGCCGGTGGTAACGGCCACGCGATGGAATTCGCGGGCAGCGCCATCCGCGATCTGTCGATGGAAGGCCGCATGACCATCTGCAACATGTCCATCGAAGCCGGTGCGCGTGTGGGGCTGGTGGCGACCGATGCCACCACCGTGGCCTACGTTGAAGGCCGCCCGTATGCGCCCAAGGGCGAGGACTGGAAGCGCGCTGTTGAAGCGTGGAAAGACTTGGTTTCTGACGACGATGCCGTGTTCGACACTGTGGTCGAGCTCGACGCTGCGCAGATCAAGCCGCAAGTCAGCTGGGGTACTTCGCCAGAGATGGTGTTGGCCGTGGATCAACGTGTGCCGGACCCGGCCGCCGAGCCAGACCTGATCAAGCGCGGTTCTATCGAGCGCGCCCTCAAGTACATGGGCCTGGCCGCCAACCAGGCGATCACCGACATCAAGCTTGACCGCGTATTCATCGGCTCCTGCACCAACTCGCGCATCGAAGACCTGCGCGCAGCTGCCGAAATCGCCAAGGGCCGCAAGGTTGCTGCCACCGTCAAGCAGGCGCTGGTAGTGCCAGGTTCGGGCCTGGTCAAAGCCCAGGCCGAGCGTGAAGGCCTAGACAAGATTTTCATCGAAGCTGGGTTCGAATGGCGTGAACCGGGCTGCTCGATGTGCCTGGCGATGAACCCAGACCGCCTGGAGAGCGGCGAGCACTGCGCCTCGACCTCCAACCGTAACTTCGAAGGCCGCCAAGGCGCCGGTGGCCGTACCCACCTGGTGAGCCCGGCCATGGCCGCCGCCGCCGCAGTGACCGGCCACTTCATCGATGTCCGCGAGTTGATCCAAGGGAGCGCAGCATGAAAGCCTTTACCCAGCATACCGGTCTCGTCGCGCCGTTGGATCGTGCCAACGTCGACACCGATCAGATCATCCCCAAGCAGTTCCTCAAGTCGATCAAGCGAACCGGCTTTGGCCCCAACCTGTTCGACGAATGGCGTTACCTGGATGTCGGCCAGCCGTACCAGGACAACAGCAAGCGCCCGCTGAATCAGGAATTCGTACTCAACCATGCGCGTTACCAGGGTGCCAGCGTGCTCTTGGCGCGCGAGAACTTCGGTTGCGGGTCGAGCCGGGAGCACGCGCCGTGGGCATTGGACGAGTACGGCTTCCGTAGCGTGATTGCGCCGAGTTTTGCTGACATCTTCTTCAACAACAGCTTCAAGAACGGTTTGCTGCCGATCATTCTCAGCGATGAGGAAGTGGACGAACTGTTCAAGCAGGTGGAAGCCAACCCAGGTTACCAACTGACCATCGACCTGCAAGCGCAGGCGGTGACGCGCCCGGACGGCAAGGTACTGCACTTCGAAATCGATGCTTTCCGCAAGCATTGCCTGCTCAATGGTCTTGACGACATTGGCCTGACCTTGCAAGACAGCGACGCGATCAAGGCATTCGAAGGCAAACACCGCGCCAGCCAGCCTTGGCTGTTCCGTGATGCCTGAATGCCGTAGTCGGCGTCGCTGGCTTTGACGCACAAGGGTCGTGTACTCAGTAGCAGCGGCTTGAGACGCGAGATGGCCAGCACTGGCAATAAAATATAAAGGACTGACCCATGACCAGCACCCAACACACCGACGTCGTCCAGCGCCAGTTCGGCGAACAGGCCAGTGCATACCTGAGCAGCGCCGTACACGCTCAAGGCAGCGAATTCGCGTTGCTACAGGCCGAGCTGGCTGGCCAGGGCGCTGCCCGTGTGCTGGATCTGGGTTGCGGTGCCGGGCATGTCAGCTTCCATGTCGCCCCGCTGGTCGCTGAAGTGGTCGCCTACGACCTGTCGCAGTCCATGCTCGACGTGGTGGCCCGCGCCGCCGCAGAGCGGGGCCTGAGCAATATCGCTACCGAACGCGGTGCGGCCGAGCGCCTGCCGTTCGCCGATGCCTCCTTCGACTTCGTTTTCAGCCGGTACTCGGCGCACCACTGGAGCGACCTGGGGCTGGCGCTGCGGGAAGTACGACGGGTACTCAAGCCTGGTGGCGTAGCAGCGTTCATCGACGTTATGTCGCCGGGTAGCCCGCTGCTCGATACTTACTTGCAAACGGTCGAGGTGCTGCGCGATACCAGCCACGTGCGTGATTACTCGGCGGCCCAGTGGCAGCGGCAGGTCAGCGAGGCGGGCCTGCACGTGCGCAGTCACAGCCGCCAGGCGTTGCGCCTGGAGTTCACCAGCTGGGTCGAGCGCATGCGCACCCCTGAGCCGATGCGTGTTGCCATCCGCCAATTGCAGCAAGCCATGGGCGAAGAAGTACGGCAGTATTACCAAATCGAGGCCGATGGTTCGTTCAGCACCGATGTGCTGGTGCTGTGGGCCGAGCGTTGAGAATTTTTCGGTGGGGCCCCATCGGGCACGCCGCGTGAATGGATAGAGGAAAGCATGAGCAAGCAGATTCTGATTCTCCCAGGTGATGGCATTGGCCCGGAAATCATGGCCGAGGCGGTCAAGGTGCTGGAGCTGGCCAACGACAAGTTCCAGCTTGACTTGAGCCTCGAGCATGACGTGATCGGCGGCGCCGCCATCGACAAGCACGGTGTGCCGCTGGCCGATGAAACCCTTGAGCGCGCACGCAAAGCCGACGCCGTACTGCTGGGCGCCGTTGGCGGCCCGAAGTGGGACAAGATCGAGCGTGACATCCGCCCTGAGCGCGGGCTGCTGAAAATCCGTTCGCAACTGGGCCTGTTCGCCAACCTGCGCCCGGCGATTCTCTACCCGCAGTTGGCCGATGCTTCGTCGCTCAAGCCGGAAATCGTTGCGGGCCTGGATATCCTCATCGTCCGTGAACTCACCGGCGGTATCTACTTCGGCGCACCGCGCGGCCAGCGCGAGCTTGAAGGCGGCGAGCGTCAGGCCTACGACACCCTGCCGTACAGCGAAAGCGAAGTCCGTCGCATCGCCCGCGTTGGTTTCGACATGGCGCGCGTGCGCGGCAAGAAGCTGTGCTCGGTGGACAAGGCCAACGTTCTTGCCTCCAGCCAGCTGTGGCGCGAAGTGGTCGAGGATGTGGCCAAGGACTATCCGGACGTCGAACTGAGCCACATGTACGTCGATAACGCCGCCATGCAGCTGGTGCGCGCACCGAAACAGTTCGACGTGGTGGTGACCGACAACATGTTCGGCGACATCCTGTCGGATGAAGCTTCCATGCTCACAGGTTCCATAGGCATGCTGCCTTCGGCCTCCCTGGACGCCAACAACAAAGGCATGTACGAGCCTTGCCATGGCTCGGCTCCGGACATTGCCGGGCAGGGTATCGCCAACCCGCTGGCGACCATCCTCTCGGTGTCGATGATGCTGCGTTACAGCTTCAACCAGCAGGCTGCGGCCGAGGCGATCGAGAAGGCGGTCAGTGTGGTGCTCGATCAAGGTCTGCGCACCGGCGACATCTGGTCGGCTGGCTGCGACAAAGTAGGCACGCAGGAAATGGGCGACGCAGTAGTCGCAGCGCTGCGGAATCTGTAATCTCTCTGGCCCGCCACCACGAACCCGAGGTGGCGGCCCACTTTTAGCAAAGGTGTAGTTGCGATGAAACGTGTAGGTCTGATCGGTTGGCGCGGTATGGTCGGTTCCGTGCTCATGCAGCGGATGCTGGAGGAGCAGGATTTCGACCTCATTGAGCCGGTGTTCTTCACTACCTCCAACGTAGGTGGCCAGGGCCCGAACGTGGGCAAGGACATTGCTCCGCTCAAGGACGCTTATTCGATCGAAGAACTCAAGACCCTCGACGTGATCCTGACTTGCCAGGGCGGCGACTACACCAACGAGGTGTTCCCCAAGCTGCGTGAAGCCGGCTGGCAGGGCTACTGGATCGATGCCGCTTCGTCGCTGCGTATGCAGGACGATGCAGTGATCGTTCTGGACCCGGTCAACCGCAAGGTCATCGATCACCAGCTCGATGCCGGTACCAAGAACTACATCGGCGGCAACTGCACCGTCAGCCTGATGCTGATGGGCCTGGGTGGCTTGTTCGAAGCCGGCCTGGTGGAGTGGATGAGCGCCATGACCTACCAGGCAGCCTCGGGTGCTGGCGCACAGAACATGCGCGAGCTGATCAAGCAAATGGGAGCTACCCATGGGGCAGTTACCGATGACTTGGCCAACCCAGCCAGCGCCATCCTCGATATCGACCGTAAGGTGGCCGAAGCCATGCGTGGCGAAGCGTTCCCCACCGAGAACTTCGGCGTGCCGCTGGCAGGCAGCCTGATTCCATGGATCGACAAGGAACTGCCGAACGGGCAGAGCCGTGAAGAGTGGAAAGCCCAGGCCGAGACCAACAAGATCCTTGGCCGCTTCAAGAGCCCGATCCCAGTGGACGGCATCTGCGTGCGCATCGGCGCCATGCGCTGCCACAGCCAGGCGCTGACCATCAAGCTGAACAAGGACGTGCCGCTGGCCGACATCGAAGGCATGATCAGCCAGCACAATCCATGGGTCAAACTGGTGCCCAACCACCGTGAAATCAGCATGCAAGAGCTGACCCCGACCAACGTCACCGGT
Source organism: Pseudomonas promysalinigenes (assembly GCF_014269025.2). Lineage (NCBI taxonomy): Bacteria > Pseudomonadati > Pseudomonadota > Gammaproteobacteria > Pseudomonadales > Pseudomonadaceae > Pseudomonas > Pseudomonas promysalinigenes. The sequence goes on from NZ_CP077094.1 coordinate 1,539,693, forward strand.
ACCCTGAACGTTCCGGTTGGCCGCCTGCGCAAGCTGAACATGGGCTCGCAGTACCTGGGCGCGTTCACCGTAGGTGACCAATTGCTGTGGGGCGCCGCTGAGCCGCTGCGCCGCATGCTGCGGATCTTGCTGGAGCGTTGATCGCTTTTGCGGTGCCGAAAACCCGTGCTGGTGACAGCGCGGGTTTTTTTATGCCTGTGCGGGCCTCTTCGCGGGTGAACCCGCACCACGCCATAATAGGATCCCTGCAAGAGCAGGTTCACCCGCGAAAGGGCTAGCACAGACAAACCACTACAATCCAAGTAAAGTGCCGCCCCCGCCGTTTCAGTAAAAGGACCTCTACCATGACCACTCCCCTGGATATCGCCATTGTCGGTGCTACCGGCAGCGTGGGTGAAACCCTCGTGCAGATCCTCGAAGAGCTGGCTTTCCCGGTCGCAACCCTGCACCTGCTGGCCAGCATGGAATCGGCGGGCAGCAGCGTGATGTTCGCTGGCAAGAAGATCAAGGTGCGGGAAGTCGATAGCTTCGACTTCGCCCAGGTCAAGCTGGCCTTCTTCGCCGCCAGCCCGGCGGTCAGCCGCAGCTTTGCAAGCAAGGCTCAGCAGGCCGGCTGTACCGTCATTGACCTTTCCGGCGCTCTTGAAAATGCCCTGGCCGTGGTCCCCGAGGCCAATGGTGACAGTATTGCCACGCTCAAGCTGCCGGCGCTCATCACCAGCCCTAGCTGCGCAGCCGTTGCCTTGGCGGTCGCCCTGGCTCCACTGAAGGAACAACTGGGCATTGAACGGGTGCAGGTAATGGCCGCGCTGGCGGTGTCCGCTCAGGGCCGCGAGGCGGTCAGCGAGCTGGCCCGGCAAACGGCAGAACTGCTGAACGCCCGCCCGTTGGAGCCACGTTTCTTCGATCGGCAGATGGCTTTCAACCTATTGGCTCAGGTCGGCCCGGTCGATGAGCACGGCCATACCGGCGTGGAGCGCCGCCTGGTGGAGGAGTTGCGCGTACTGCTGGGGCTGGCGAAGCTGAATATTTCCGTGAGCTGCATTCAAGTCCCGGTGTTTTTCGGCGATAGCTTCAGTGTGGCATTGCAGTGCCGCGAACCCGTGGATCTGGCGCAGGTGAACCAGGCCTTAGAGCAGGCCGACAGCGTCGAGCTGGTGGAAAACGATGACTATCCCACCCCAGTCGGTGACGCAGTCGGCCAAGACGTGGTCTATGTTGGTCGTGTACGCCGTGGAATTGACGACAGCCAGCAACTGAACCTGTGGCTGACCACCGACAACCTGCGCAAGGGCGCAGCGCTGAACGCCGTCCAGGTGGCGCAATTGTTGATTAAACACATGGTGTAAAAGATACTGGCGAGCACTTTTGTCCCGCGCCACGTACGGGTTTTTGGGACGATTCATACAAGGGAAGAGGTCATGCTTCGAATTCGCAAATTGGTTCTGGCCATGGCGGCAGCGTCTGCGCTGACGTCGGGCATGGCGAATGCCCTGGGGTTGGGTGAGCTGACATTGAAGTCGGCGCAGAACCAACCGCTGGATGCCGAGATCGAACTGCTTGATGTGCGCGACCTCACCGCAGCCGAAGTGGCCCCAAGCCTGGCACCGCCCGAAGAGTTCAGCAAAGCCGGGGTGCCGCTTGCGGCTTACCTGCAAGACCTCACCTTCACACCGGTGATCAACCCTAACGGCAAGAGCGTACTGCGGGTCACTTCGACCCAGCCACTGCCGGGAACGGTGGTCAAGTTTCTGGTTCAGGTGATGTGGCCCCAGGGCCGCCTGCTGCGTGACTACAGCGTGCTGCTCGACCAGGCGCAGGCTCAGGGCCAGCAGTCAGCGGCGGGCAACATCACGCCGGCTACCAGCAGTGCCGCCAGCTATACCACCAAGCGGCGCGACACCCTGTGGCAGATCGCAGCTCGCAACACCCAGGGCGGCGGTTCGGTACAGCAGACCATGATCGCCATTCAGGCGCTCAACCCCGATGCATTCATCGGCAACAACATCAACCAGCTGAAAGTTGGCCAGGTATTGCGCCTGCCTGACCAACAGCAGATCCAGAGCATTCCCCAAGGGGAGGCCAACCGCGAAGTGGCTGAACAGTACGCAGCCTGGCGTGAGGGCCGGCGTCTGGGGCCGCGGGCGCGCCAACTCGACGCTACCCGGCGGGGTGCCGCCGATGCAGCGCCTGAGCGTATCGCCCAGGGTGACAACCTGCGCCTGGTGACCCCGGGCAACCAGGCTGGTGCTGACAGCGCCAAGGCTGTCAGCGACAAGCTTGCGGTGGCTCAAGAAAGCCTGGACACCAGCCGCCGTGACAACGAAGAGCTGAGAAGCCGCGTCAGCGATTTGCAAAGCCAGATGGACAAGTTGCAAAAGCTGATCCAGCTCAAGAACGATCAACTGGCCCGTCTGGAAGCGCAGGGGGCTGCAACCGAAGCGCCGGCAGCTCCGTTGCCGGGTGAATCAGCGCCGGTACAGCCAGCGGCGGCCGATGTTGCCCCTGCCGAGCCAGTGGTGGCGCCTGCGCCAGCTGCTGCAGACACCGCACCTGCTCAGGCTCCTGTCGATGAGGCGCCAGCTGCGTCAGAGCCGCCAAGCGCACTCGATGACCTGCTGGGCAACCCACTCTTGCTGGGGCTGATTGCCGGTTCCGCCTTCCTGGTTCTGCTGCTGCTTCTGCTGTTGCTGGCGCGCAAGCGCAAGGCCCAGCAGGAAGCGGAAAAACATTTGCGCATGGCCCGTGCGCTGGCTGAGGAAGGCGAGCGCAGCCCAGATCTTGACCTGCCGCCGAGCAGTTTCGATGAGTTGGAAGTGTCCGCACCTAGCGTGACCCTTTCGCCTGCCGTGGTAGCCGCTTCGGCTGCTGCCGCCGTTGCCGCCGAAAAGCCCGCAGCCCCAGCAACGCCAGCGGCTGAACCTGAGCCGCAGCTGGACCCGAACGCCGCATTACTGGCCGAAGTCGATTTGAGCCTCTCGCGTGGTCGCCTCAACCACGCGGCCGATCTGCTGGAAGCAGCCGTGGCGGCGCAGCCCGAAAATGACGCCTTGCGCCTTAAACTGATGGACGTCTATGCCCGTCAGGGTGACCACAGCGCATTCGTCGACCAGGAGCGTAAGCTGGCTGGCAGCGAGGTGAACGCTGCGCAGGTCAACAGCCTCAAAGAGCGCTACCCGGCGATGCTGGGACTGGCTGCCGGCGCCGTGGGTGCCGCCGCGCTGGCCGCTGAAATGGACGAGCAGTATGTCCATGAGCTGCTCAAGGAAGAGCCACAAGCGCCAGCGGCGCCCGAGCAAGCACCGCAGCCTGCAGCAGAACCTGAGGTGGATCTCGACGCCGCTGCCGAAGCTTTCACCGAGACGTCGGTCCTTGATGATCACGACCTGGACAGCGCCTTCGACTTGAGCCTGGAGGACGAGTTGCCAGCGGGTGAGCCGGCCGAACCGCCGATGCTCGATGAAATGTCTTTGGCCGAGCCGCAAGCGGCAGTCGAACCGCCAGTCGACCAGGCGCCGACCGATGCCGATGACGATTTCGAAGCCATGCTGGCCCAGGCTCAAGCCCAAGCCGAGCCTCAGAACGTCGACGACCTGGCTGATTTCGACTTGGCCGATTTCGATCTTGATGCGGGGCAAGCAACGACCCCGGCTGCTTCGGTCGTGCAGGACGAAGAGCCAGTGGATGTCGCAGCGGAACTTGCAGCTTTCGACGCCATTCCAGAATTCGACCCGATTTCCGAGCTGGAATTGCCGGACGACTTCGACCTTTCACTGTCGCTGGATGACGACTCGCCCGCTGCCAAGAATTTCGCTTCGGAGCTGAACGACGTCAACGCCGAGCTCGACAAGCTGTCCCAGAGCCTGGAATCACCTTCACTGGAGCCGCACTTCACCGCTGAAGACGCTGCCGCTGAGCCTGAGCCGCTGGACGATCTGGACTTCGACTTCTTCTCCGGTGCCGATGAGGTGGCGACCAAACTCGACCTGGCGCGTGCCTACATCGACATGGGTGACCATCAGGGCGCCCGTGACATCCTCGATGAGGTGGTCAAGGATGGTGATGACGGCCAGCGTCAAGAAGCCGAAGACATGCTATCGCGCTTGGTTTGAGCATACAGTCCCGGCTTCTTCGCCGGTGAACCGCCCCCGCGAGCGCTGCACCGGTCTTTAGCCGTTGCAATGCTCTGGGTTCACCTGCGAAGCAGCCCTCATGCCCATACACATTCAATGGCAGCCCTATGGCTGCCATTGTCGTTATAATCCCCGCCATTTCGTATCACCCACAGGTTTCATGCTCTTGGACATCATCGACACCGCCGCCGCCGAATCGGCCGCCGAAGGCTTCACCCGCATTGCGCTGGGTGTGGAATACAAAGGTTCGCGCTACCGTGGCTGGCAGCGCCAGGCCAGCGGCGTGCCCAGCGTCCAGCAGGCCCTGGAGCAGGCGCTGTCGAAGGTGGCCGACGAGCCGATCAGCGTGATTTGCGCCGGGCGCACCGACGCCGGTGTACATGGCTGTGGGCAGGTCGTGCACTTCGACACCCGCGCCGTGCGTGACGAGCGCGCCTGGACCCTTGGCACCAATTTCAACCTGCCCCACGACATCAGCGTGGTATGGTCGCGGCCAATGCCGGCAGATTTTCATGCGCGCTTCAAGGCCTGCGCCCGGCGTTACCGCTACGTGATCTACAACGATCCGATTCGCCCCGCGCACCTGGCCGAAGAAGTCACCTGGAACCACCGCCCGCTGGATGTCGAACGCATGGCCCAGGCTGCTCAATACCTGCTCGGAACCCACGATTTCAGTGCGTTCCGTGCCAGCCAGTGCCAGGCCAAATCACCGATCAAGCACATCCATCATCTGCGGGTCACTCGCCACGGTCAGATGATCGTCCTGGATGTGCGTGCCACTGCTTTTCTGCACCACATGGTGCGCAACATTGCCGGCGTGCTGATGACCATCGGTGCGGGCGAGCGCCCGGTTGAATGGGCACGGCAGGTGCTTGAGGGGCGCAACCGCCGCGAGGGCGGGGTGACCGCACACCCATACGGCCTATACCTGGTGCAGGTGGAGTACCCGCAGGCCTACCAATTGCCGCAGCGCTACATCGGCCCACACTTTTTAACCGGTTACCAAACGCTGGCTGACTGACTGACGCATCGGTAGTCATTTGCTACCATCGGACTTTTGACCAATCACCTAGGGTTTGCTGTTCATGAGCAACGTTCGCAGCAAGATCTGCGGGATCACCCGTATCGAAGACGCGCTGGCCGCCGCCGAGGCGGGGGCCGATGCCATCGGTTTCGTCTTCTATGCCAAAAGCCCGCGTGCGGTGGACGTCCGCCAGGCTCGCGCGATCATCGCTCAGCTGCCTGCTTTCGTAACTACCGTGGGCTTGTTCGTCAACGCCTCGCGCTGTGAGCTGAATGAGATTCTCGAGGTGGTGCCGCTGGACCTGCTACAGTTCCACGGCGACGAAACACCGGCCGACTGCGAGGGCTATCACCGCCCTTGGATCAAAGCGCTGCGGGTGCGCCCTGGTGATGACCTGGAAGCGGCCTGCCAGCACTATGCCGGCGCCCGTGGCATTCTTCTGGACACCTACGTGGCCGGTGTACCTGGTGGTACCGGCGAGGCCTTCGACTGGTCGCTGGTGCCGGCACGCCTGAGCAAGCCGGTCATCCTCGCCGGTGGATTGTCGGCTGAAAACGTGGCTCAGGCCATTGCCCAGGTGCGGCCGTATGCGGTGGATGTCAGCGGCGGTGTGGAATATGCCAAAGGCATCAAAGATGCAGCGAAGATCGAAGCCTTCATGCGTGCGGTGAAGCAGGCGTGAAGGCAGATGTGACGGCTGGCGGCGCGCCATCGTCCATAGCTTTCGCAGCCCTGCGGGGCGGCCAGCGGCATGCCGCCTGGCAAAATGACAGATTGAAGACGGTGCGCTACGCGGGCAGCCCCTGCGGCCGGGCCGTCATCGTTTCATAGAAGAATTTGAGCTCAAGGGCAGGGCAGGCCGGCCAGTCCGGTCCCCGTCCGCCAATACTGGAGAAAGAAAGCATGAGCAACTGGTTAGTCGACAAACTGATCCCTTCGATCATGCGTTCCGAGGTGAAGAAGAGCTCGGTGCCCGAAGGCCTGTGGCACAAGTGCCCGGCCTGCGAGGCCGTGCTGTATCGTCCGGAGCTGGAAAAAACCCTGGATGTCTGCCCCAAGTGCAACCATCACATGCGCATCGGCGCGCGTGCCCGTATCGACATCTTCCTCGACCCGGAAAACCGCACCGAGCTGGGTGCCGAGCTTGAGCCGGTCGATCGCCTGAAATTCCGTGACGGCAAGAAGTACAAGGACCGCCTGACCGCTGCGCAGAAGCAGACTGGCGAAAAAGACGCGTTGATCTCCATGAGCGGCACCCTGATGGGCATGCCGATCGTGGTCAGTGCGTTCGAGTTCTCGTTCATGGGTGGTTCCATGGGCGCCATCGTCGGTGAGCGTTTCGTGCGTGCCGCCAACTACGCCCTGGAAAACCGCTGCCCAATGATCTGCTTCTCTGCCTCAGGCGGTGCGCGGATGCAGGAAGCGCTGATCTCGCTGATGCAGATGGCCAAGACTTCGGCGGTACTGGCACGCCTGCGTGAAGAAGGCATTCCGTTCATCTCGGTGCTCACCGACCCGGTCTACGGCGGCGTATCGGCCAGCCTGGCCATGCTCGGTGACGTCATCGTTGGCGAGCCAAAGGCGCTGATCGGCTTCGCCGGCCCGCGGGTCATCGAGCAGACCGTGCGCGAAAAACTGCCTGAGGGCTTCCAGCGCAGCGAGTTCCTGCTTGAGCACGGCGCCATCGACCTGATCATTTCGCGTGGCGAGCTGCGCCCGCGGCTGGCTCGCCTGCTGGCGCAGATGACCGGCCAGCAAACCCCAGAGCAGGCCCGTGAGGTGGCTGCGGTCGCGTGATGACACAACGATCCCTGGGCGAGTGGCTCGCCTACCTCGAGCAGTTGCACCCTTCGGCCATCGACATGGGCCTTGAGCGGTCGCAGAAGGTGCTTGCCCGGCTGGCGCTGGGCAAACTGGCGCCTCGAGTCATCACCGTCACGGGCACCAACGGCAAGGGCTCGACCTGTGCCTTCGTGGCCTCGTTGTTGCGCGCCCAGGGCCTGAAAGTGGGCGTGTATAGCTCGCCCCATCTTCTGCGCTACAACGAACGGGTGCTGATCGATGGCCATCAAGCCAGTGATGAGCGCCTGTGCCAGGCCTTTGCCGCTGTCGAAGCGGCGCGAGGCGAAATTTCCTTGACCTACTTCGAGATGGGCACGCTGGCTGCGTTCTGGTTGTTCTACCAGTCGCAGCTCGATGCTGTGGTACTGGAGGTAGGCCTTGGCGGTCGTCTGGACACCGTGAACGTGGTGGATGCAGACCTGGCGTTGGTGACCAGCATCGGCGTTGACCATGTCGATTACCTGGGCGATACCCGCGAACTGGTGGCCTTCGAGAAGGCCGGCATCTTCCGTGCTGGCAAGCCTGCACTGTGCGGCGATCTGGACCCACCACAGCCACTGCTGGACAAAGCCGCCGAACTGGCCGCGCCGCTTTTCCTGCGTGGCCGTGATTTTGATCTGGTCAGCACCAACGATGCTTGGAGCTGGCGCGGCGTGGCCGCGGACGGCCAAGCGGTAGAGCTGCAGGGCATGCCGCTGCTCGACCTGCCCATGGAAAACGCAGCCCTGGCGCTGCAGGCGTTTGTGTTGATGGGGTTGCCTTGGGATGCAGGGCAAATTCGCCAGGCATTGCTCGATACTCGCATCACCGGTCGCCTCGATCGTCGTCAGCTGACCTGGCAGGGCAAGTCGGTCGAGTTGCTGCTCGATGTGGGTCACAATCCCCACGCGGCACAGTATTTGGCTCGGCGCTTGGCGTTGCGCCCTCTGGCAGGTCGACGGCTGGCGGTGTTCGGCCTGCTAGCCGACAAGGATCTGGAGGGTGTGGTCGCTGCGCTGCACGGGCTCGTCGACGACTGGGCGGTTGCGCCATTGCACTCGCCCCGCAGCCGCCCCGCAGCCGAATTGGCCACGGCACTGGCGAACCACGGCGCAGTGGTGAAGTCTTACGCCAGTGTCGACGCTGCCCTCGAAGGGCAATGCGCGCAGGCAACAGCAGATGACCAGATTCTGCTGTTCGGTTCGTTTTTCTGTGTCGCCGAGGCTCTGGAGTGGCTGGAGCGGCAGGCCCTGGAGGGGTGATTAGATGGCAGTGCTGGACAAAGGGATGAAGCAGCGCATGGTGGGTGCTTTGGTGCTGGTGGCCCTGGCAGTGATCTTTCTGCCGATGTTGTTCACTCGCCAGGACGAGATGCGCCAGGTGCATGTCGAGGCCCCCCAAGCCCCTGCGATGCCGGCTCTGCCTGAGGTCAAGGTCGACCCGGTGACCGTGCCCGAGCCGCAGCCGTTGGCAGAGGAGCCCGAGCAGCCGCCCGTGGTGGTCAATGAGTCCAGCGCACCAGTCAAGACGCCAAGCCAGCCCATCACGCCATCGCCGCAGACTCAGCCTCAAGCCCAGGCCCAGGCCCAGGCCCAGGCCCAGGCCAAGCCACAGGTCGCTGCGCCGACCCCTGCGACCGCTGCCAAGTCAACTGCGCCGGTCGCGACGGCGCCTGCAGCGTCGAAAATCGACGTCAATGGCTTGCCGGTGAGCTGGTCGATTCAGTTAGCCAGCCTGTCCAACCGGGCCGGCGCGGAAAACCTGCAGAAAACCTTGCGCAGCCAGGGTTACAACGCCTACATCCGCTCGGCAGGTGGCATGAACCGGGTATATGTCGGGCCATTGATCGAACGTGCCGAAGCGGACAAGCTGCGTGAGGCGATCAATCGCCAGCATAAGCTCAACGGTTTCGTAGTGCGTTTCCAGCCCGAAAAAGGCTGACAAGACGGCGGCCTTGGCGGCGGCGGACCCACCCGTCAATGGGCGCTACAGACGCCCGTTCGCTCGGGCGTTTTCGCCAGGGTTCGAGTAACACCCAAGGCCTTGTGCAGGGCAGGCCAAAAGCGAAAAACCTGACCCAGGGATCCACCTGACATTCCGCTTACTACCGGCCTTTGGCTCTGGTAAAATGCGCCGCCTCAAACGTCTTTAGGCAGCACCGTGGCCTTTACCCTGGTTGATTGGGCGATCATCGCGATCATCGCCGTCTCCACACTGATCAGTCTCAAGCGTGGCTTCGTCAAGGAGGCCCTGTCCCTGCTCATCTGGATCGTTGCAGGTGCGGTGGCGTGGATGTTCGGCGGGTCCCTTTCGGTGTACCTTGAGAGCTACATTCAGACGCCGTCCATGCGCACCATTGCCGGCTGCGCCATTCTTTTCGTCGCCACCCTGCTGGTGGGGGCCATGCTCAACTTCCTGATTGGCGAGTTGATCCGAGTGACTGGGCTGTCCGGGACCGATCGGTTTCTGGGTATGGCCTTTGGCGCCGCCCGCGGCGCCTTGCTGGTGGTGGTGGCAGTCGGCCTGCTCAGCCTGGGGCCGGTGCAGCAGGACGCGTGGTGGCAGGAATCACGCCTGATACCACAGTTTCTATTAATCGCCGACTGGTCGAAAAACCTGATTCTGGGTTTCACCAGTCAGTGGTCTTCCAGTGGGGTGATCAGCGCTCCGGCTGATCTTCCATTCAAGGAGCAGTTGCTCGGGCCGGCAAAGCCCTGAGCGCTGTTCGTTCAAGTTTCATCAAAGTAGGGGTTGCGTCGCATGTGTGGCATCGTCGGTATCGTCGGTAAGTCGAACGTCAATCAGGCGCTGTATGACGCGCTTACGGTCCTTCAGCACCGCGGCCAGGACGCTGCCGGTATCGTGACCAGCCACGACGGCCGGTTGTTCCTGCGCAAGGATAATGGCCTGGTGCGCGATGTTTTCCAGCAGCGCCACATGCAGCGCCTGGTCGGTAACATCGGGATCGGCCACGTGCGCTACCCGACTGCGGGCAGCTCGACCTCGGCCGAGGCTCAGCCGTTCTACGTCAACTCGCCATACGGCATCACCCTGGCGCACAACGGCAACTTGACCAATGTCGAGCAGTTGGCCAAAGAGATCTACGAATCGGATCTGCGCCACGTCAATACCAATTCCGATTCGGAAGTGCTGCTGAACGTGTTCGCCCATGAGCTGGCCGTGCGTGGCAAGCTGCAACCGACCGAAGAAGACGTGTTCGCCGCCGTTTCCCACGTTCACAGCCGCTGCGTGGGCGGTTACGCGGTGGTGGCGATGATCACCGGCTACGGCATCGTCGGCTTCCGTGACCCGAACGGCATCCGCCCGGTGGTGTTCGGCCAGCGCCACACCGACGAAGGTGTGGAATACATGATCGCCTCCGAAAGCGTTGCCCTGGACGTGCTCGGCTTCACCCTGATCCGCGACCTGGCGCCCGGAGAAGCGGTGTACATCACCGAGGAAGGCCAGCTTTACACCAAGCAGTGCGCCGAAGCGCCGAAACTGCAGCCGTGCATCTTCGAGCACGTCTACCTGGCCCGGCCAGACTCGATCATCGACGGTATTTCGGTATACAAGGCGCGTCTGCGCATGGGTGAAAAGCTCGCTGACAAGATCATGCGCGAGCGCCCTGACCATGATATCGACGTGGTCATCCCCATTCCGGACACCAGCCGTACAGCTGCGCTGGAACTGGCCAACCGTCTGGGCGTGAAGTTCCGCGAAGGCTTCGTCAAGAACCGTTACATCGGCCGTACCTTCATCATGCCTGGCCAGGCCGCGCGCAAGAAATCCGTGCGTCAGAAGCTCAATGCCATCGAGCTGGAGTTCCGCGGCAAGAATGTGATGCTGGTGGACGATTCGATCGTGCGTGGCACCACCTGCAAGCAGATCATCCAGATGGCCCGCGAAGCCGGTGCCAAGAACGTCTACTTCTGCTCCGCAGCGCCTGCGGTGCGTTACCCCAACGTCTACGGCATCGATATGCCGAGTGTTCATGAGCTGATCGCCCACAACCGGACCACCGAGCAGGTGGGCGAACTGATCGGCGCCGACTGGCTGATCTATCAGGACCTGCCGGACCTGATAGATTCGGTTGGCGGCGGCAAGATCAAGATCGATCAATTCGATTGCGCGGTGTTCAACGGTGAATACGTCACCGGCGACATCGACGAAGCCTATCTCGACCGCATCGAGCAGGCCCGTAACGACATGGCCAAGGTCAAGAACCAGGCCGTCAGCGCGATCATCGACCTCTACAACAACTGATTGGGGAGCGACGGCATGACAGATCAATGGGATGCCGGGCGACTGGACAGTGACCTCGAGGGTGTCGGCTTCGACACCCTGGCGGTGCGCGCCGGTCAGAACCGTACACCGGAAGCCGAGCACAGCGAAGCGCTGTTCCTGACTTCCAGCTATGTATTTCGCACGGCCGCCGATGCTGCTGCGCGTTTTGCCGGCGAAACGCCGGGCAATGTCTACTCGCGCTACACAAACCCGTCGGTGCGCGCTTTCGAGGAGCGCTTGGCTGCGATGGAAGGTGCCGAGCAGGCGGTGGCGACTTCCACCGGCATGGCTGCACTGCTTGCCGTAGTCATGTCGCTCTGCAGTGCTGGCGATCATGTGCTGGTTTCCCAGAGCGTGTTCGGCTCGACCATTAGCCTGTTCGAGAAGTACTTCAAGCGCTTCGGCTTGCAGGTTGATTACGTGCCGCTGGTCGACCTGGCTGGTTGGGAAAAGGCCATCAAGGGCAATACCAAGCTGCTGATCGTCGAGTCGCCTTCCAACCCCTTGGCTGAACTGGTCGACATCAGCGCCTTGGCCGAAATTGCCCATGCCCACGGCGCCATGCTGGTGGTGGACAACTGCTTCAGCACGCCGGCGTTGCAGCAGCCGCTCAAGCTCGGTGCCGACATCGTGTTCCACTCGGCCACCAAGTTCATCGATGGCCAGGGCCGTTGCATGGGCGGGGCGGTAGCTGGCCGTGCCGAGCAGATGAAAGAAGTGGTGGGCTTTTTGCGCACCGCCGGGCCGACGCTTAGCCCGTTCAACGCATGGATCTTCACCAAGGGCCTGGAAACCCTCAAGCTGCGCATGCGCGCGCACTGCGAGAGCGCCCAGCGCCTGGCAGAGTGGCTGGAACAACAGGATGGCGTGGAAAAGGTGCATTACGCCGGCCTGCCGAGCCACCCGCAGCACGCGTTGGCCAAGCGCCAGATGAGCGGCTTCGGCGCGGTGGTCAGCTTCGAGGTCAAAGGTGGCAAAGAGGGCGCCTGGCGCTTCATCGATGCGACCCGAGTGATTTCGATCACCACCAACCTAGGCGACAGCAAAACCACCATCGCTCACCCGGCCACTACCTCCCACGGCAGGCTGACGCCGCAAGAGCGTGAAGCCGCGGGTATTCGCGACAGCTTGATCCGCGTTGCCGTTGGTCTTGAAGACGTGGCCGATCTGCAGGCTGACCTGGCTCGTGGATTGGCGGTGCTTTGATGGAAATCACAGGCGGTGTACCTGGCCATAATGGTCGGGTTGCTCTGGTCACGGGTGCTGCGCGCGGCATCGGCTTGGGTATTGCCGCCTGGTTGATCTGCGAAGGTTGGCAAGTGGTGCTCAGTGATCTGGACCGCCAGCGCGGAGCTAAAGTGGCCAAGGCCTTGGGCGACAACGCCTGGTTCATCACCATGGATGTGGCCGATGAGGCCCAGGTCAGTGCCGGCGTTTCGCAGGTGCTTGGCCAGTTCGGGCGGCTGGATGCGCTGGTGTGTAACGCGGCAGTCGCCAATCCGCATAACCACAGCCTGGAAAGCCTCAGCCTTGCGCAGTGGAACCGGGTGCTAGCGGTGAACCTCAATGGCCCTATGCTGCTGGCCAAGCATTGTGCGCCGTACCTGCGCGCGCACAATGGCGCGATCGTCAACCTGACCTCTACCCGTGCCCGCCAATCGGAGCCCGACACCGAGGCTTACGCGGCAAGCAAGGGTGGCCTGGTAGCCTTGACCCACGCCCTGGCGATCAGCCTTGGCCCTGAGATTAGGGTCAATGCCGTGAGCCCAGGCTGGATCGATGCCCGTGATCCCTCCCAGCGACGTGCCGAGCCTTTGAGCGATACCGACCACGCCCAGCATCCAGCGGGCCGGGTAGGCACCGTGGAAGATGTCGCGGCCATGGTTGCCTGGCTACTGTCGCGCCAGTCAGGGTTCGTCACCGGGCAGGAGTTCGTGGTCGACGGTGGTATGACCCGCAAGATGATCTATACCTGAGCAGGCAGCGATCACCCGAAGGGACCGAAAGGTCCCTTTTTCGTTTTCCGCTTTTTTGAAAAAAATTCAATGGGGCTATTGACTTAGCTTCGGTACCTGCGTAAATTTCGCGGCCTCAGCGAAGCAAACGCAACAAGCAACATCGCGAGGGTGATTAGCTCAGCCGGGAGAGCATCTGCCTTACAAGCAGAGGGTCGGCGGTTCGATCCCGTCATCACCCACCACTTCCTGAGATTGTTTCTAGTGCTTGAAGCTTCAAAGAAGCCGATAAGCCGGAGAGAAACGCACTGCGCAGCGGTAGTTCAGTCGGTTAGAATACCGGCCTGTCACGCCGGGGGTCGCGGGTTCGAGTCCCGTCCGCTGCGCCATTTTTCAGTAACAGATGGGTGCCAAACACCGGTCTGTAGCCAAAGGCAAAAGCCTGAGGCTGATCCCAGTTTCAATCAGGCGCAAGCCTGTACGATACGCAGCGGTAGTTCAGTCGGTTAGAATACCGGCCTGTCACGCCGGGGGTCGCGGGTTCGAGTCCCGTCCGCTGCGCCATCTTCGTTTCAAGGGCCCTAGAACACCTTGAAGCAAACGCAAATGAAGCGATCGAACATCGCTTTTTTTGTGCCTGCCCTAAGGCCATCGTGCTTCCAGGGTAGACCCAGGTTTCAATCGGGCGTAAGCCTGAGTGATACGCAGCGGTAGTTCAGTCGGTTAGAATACCGGCCTGTCACGCCGGGGGTCGCGGGTTCGAGTCCCGTCCGCTGCGCCATATTCGCTACAAGGCCCCTTGAACGCCTTGCAGCAACGAGAAAGCGACCTTAGGGTCGCTTTTTTCGTTTCTGGACTTGCTTGCGGTAACGATATTTACACGAACCTAACAGACTCTTCACCGATCAACGGTTCCTGTGGCTGCCTGCTGTGATGCACAATAGGCCTCTTTTAGACTCACCCGGACTTTGCAATGACTCGATCATCCGTCTTCAATGCGCTCGGGCTGGCCCTGGTGCTGGCGGGCGTGGCTGGCTGCTCTGCGAAGAAACCTGCCATCTACGAGCATGAGCATTTCGATGACTCGGGGACCTACTCGCGCAGCTTTGCGGTAAGTGACGCAGGGTCTTGCGAAGCGGCTCGTCGCGCTTTGCTCAGCCAGGGTTACATCATCACCAATAGTGGCGCCAATCAGGTGATGGGCAACAAGAGCTTTCAACAGAACAGCGAAAACCATCTGCAGATCAGCTTCAATGTCACGTGCGCGCCAGACGTGAATGACGAAAAGCGTTCGACCATGTTCGCCAACGCCCTGCAGGACCGCTACAGCCTGAAAAAATCCAACAGCTCGGCAAGCCTGGGTGTAGGGGTGCTTGGCTCGGTTTCCATGCCTATTGGCTCCAGTGACGACTCGATGGTGAAAGTCGCCAGTGAGACGGTCACGGCCGCCCAGTTCTATGATCGCTATTTCGCCCTGGTCGAAAGTTACCTGCCCAAACCCAAGAAGGCCGTCAAAGCCAAAGTCGAAACACCTGTGGCCAAGCCCGAAAAGCTGGCACCCGATTTGGGTCTGCCTGAGCAGGCTGCAGCGGCCGCTGCTGCCAGCCCGGTGAGTGACGCTGCACCTGCGGTTGTGCCAGCCAGTGAAGCGGCGGCCTCCGCCCCTGTAACCACGCCTGCGCCCGCCAGTGAAGCCGCTGCCACACCGGTGGTCGATGACAGCCAAGGTTCGCAGCCGATTGCGCCGCCGGCGCAGCCCGCACCGATTCAGGTGGAGCAGGGCGCATCACCCGAAGCGGCAACCTCGCCATCGTTTTAACGCGTTGTTACAGGACTGTCGCTAACGCTTGGAACGCCTGCTACGTTTAGTACTCATAAGCTTGTCATCATTTCGTCACCGTGCCCGCTTAGGTTGATGACATGACAAACGAAGACAGATGAGAAGAGGACGCAGGACCATGGACGACTATCAGGAAGAGCTGCTCGAGTTTCACGCTTACGAACTGGATCCGCCCGAACCGGCTGACGACGCTACAGAGCTCTAGCCTGCTCGCCGCTGGCTGCGGCGAAACTCTCCCGGCGTAAGGCTTGTCCAGCGCTTGAATGCGCGCTGGAAAGCCTCTGCCGATGCAAACCCCAACAGATAGGCGATCTCCCCGAACGCCAGCTCCGTATCGCGTATGTAGGCCTCGGCGAGGTCGCGCCGCGTGTCATTGAGCAGGTCGCGAAAGCGCGTGCCTTCTTCAGCCAACTTTCGCCTGAGTGTCCAGGTGGGCAGCTGCAGTTGTAACGCCACTTCTTCCAGGTCAGGTTCTCGGCCTCCATTGAGTAAAGGGCCTAGCAAGTGGGTGATACGTTCGCCCAGGCTGCGAACGCGTGTGCGCTGCAGCATTTGTGCTTCACACAACTGCATCAAGTGCGCGAAGGTGCTGGGGCAATGCTGAGGGTTCGCCTGCTCGAGCGTGCTGCGTGCAAGGCGCAAGCGATTCCCGCTGGCGGCAAACTGCACAGGGGTGCTGCACAGGCTTTGGTAAGCGGCGGCATAGCCGGGGGCGTTGAATTCGAGCTCCAGTCGCTCGGCTTGCAAGGGTGCGTTTGTCAGTGCCCCCAGTTGAGCCAACCAGCCGGCTAATAGCGAATCGACCACAAAGCGGTTGTAGTCGTTATAGGGGCTGATCGAATAGAAGTGCAGCCAGGCGCCCTGGGGGTCTTCCTGGTAACTGGAGTGCCCACGGTAGTTGGCTGCGTAAAGAGGTTCGAACCGCAGCAACGTACGTGCAGCGTCGCCTACCGTCGGGGCCTGTGCCGCGGTCACGCCGGCCAGCCCGGCCTGTGCAATGCGACTCAAACGCCCCATTCGCAGCCCAAGTGCCGGTTCGCCACTCAGTGCGATGGCGGCATGCCCAAGGTGCATATAGCGTGGGATCGACAGACGTGCCCCAGGCTCGGCCAGCCGCGCGGCATCCAGCCCGTATTGCTCAAGCAGGGGAACCGGGTCATGGCCCAGCTCGAGCAGGGCTTCAGCCAGTGGTTGCACAAAGCCCACCGACAGATCGCCCAGACGTACCCGTGGGCGGCTCATGAGCTTATAGCCACAGGTTCAGCAGGCGCGCGCCGTGACTGGTGGAACCCGTCAACAGCTCGCCTGCCTGGTGGGCGAAGCCCTGGCCATCGCTGCCCACCTCCCAGAATTGCCCGCGCATGAACACGCTCATACTGCTCACGCCGTCGCCGCCAACTTGGGTCAGGCGCTGCCAGGCGCTCTGTTCACTGACTTCGCCACGTTTGAAAGCCAGTGCGGTAGCGGCATCCTGATGACGATTGCCGCGCCAAGGTGCCTGCCAGCTACCTTTGCCGCTGAGAAACACCGGGTTGGCGATCAGTTGCACCTGCTGTTGCTGCAGCTGACGCAGGTTTTCAGGGTACCAGCTGTCACTGCCCACAAGCACCCCGAGGCGTCCGGCAGGGGTCTGCAAAACCTGTAATGGATACGGGTGACCAGAGTGGATAAACCGCCGTGTTTCGCTATCCGGGTATTGCTGGTGCTGGGGCTGACCCATGAGCGAGCCGTCGGCGGCGAATACCATGCTGCTGTTGAACAGCGGCCCCCGGCCGATGTGCAAAACCCCCTGCTCGACATAGGGTGCTGGCAGCACGATAGAGCCTGCCACCAACGTAACGCCGAACTCTTTGGCAAGGCCGCCGAACAGCTGTTGGTAGTCGCTAGCCATCTGCTGCGCCTTCATACGCAAATGGGCGTCGGCACGCCGGT
Organism: Pseudomonas promysalinigenes; assembly: GCF_014269025.2. Taxonomy (NCBI): domain Bacteria; kingdom Pseudomonadati; phylum Pseudomonadota; class Gammaproteobacteria; order Pseudomonadales; family Pseudomonadaceae; genus Pseudomonas; species Pseudomonas promysalinigenes. Next base: position 1,556,685 of record NZ_CP077094.1, read on the forward strand.
CATCGCCCCTGGCAGCGAGCATCGCCAGGCCATAGCGAAGCGGGTTGCTAAGCTCAAGCCATTGCTCGGCGTCGCGGTTGCGGGTGGCCTGATACAGCTCGTTCTTTTCGCCGCGCGCCCAAAGCCAGGTGCCGATGTGCTCTGGCAGCACCACCACGGTGCGCGGGTTTACCAGGCCTTGGTCGCGGGCCTGTTCCAGGTAGGCGGCAAGCTTGCGGTGCAGGCGTTGCAAATTCTGGTAGTCGCTGGGGAACAGTAATGGCTCGATACCGAGCAGGTTGCCCCGCTCGCCGGGCACCCCATGGTTGAGCGCCACCGCGATGCGCAGATCGGAAAGGTAGTGACCTTCAGGCCGCTGTTGAGTCCACAAGCCATAGCCGCCGATGGCGGCAATCATCACCAGCGCCAGGGCGCCTGCCAGGAGTTTACGCATCGAGCGGTACAGCACCTTGAAAATGGCGGTGACCTAGGGTAGTCCTGCTGTGCGATTGGATCAATAAGTTGTCAGTTTCGATCATTGAGCCGTTTCAAACGGCTGTTTAATGTCGCAGCTAGACAACGACGGGCCCCGCCGAGGTGCCCGCACTCCGTGATCATGCCACCTTGGGAACCGAACCATGGCTGCCGACCGCTACCCACATCTGCTGGCCCCTTTGGATCTGGGCTTCACCACTTTGCGCAACCGTACCCTGATGGGCTCGATGCACACCGGCCTCGAGGAGCGTCCGGGTGGCTTCGAGCGCATGGCTGCTTATTTCGCCGAGCGCGCGCGCGGCGGTGTAGGCCTGATGGTCACTGGTGGCATTGCGCCGAACGATGAGGGCGGGGTGTACGCCGGTGCTGCCAAGCTCAGCACCGATGAAGAGGCAGAAAAACACCGCATCGTCACCGAAGCGGTGCATGCTGCAGGCGGCAAGATCTGCCTGCAGATCCTGCATGCCGGGCGCTATGCCTACAGTCCACGTCAGGTGGCGCCAAGCGCCATTCAGGCACCGATCAACCCGTTCAAGCCCAAGGAGCTTGACGAGGCAGGTATCGAGAAGCAGATCGCCGACTTCGTCAATTGCGCCGTGCTGGCCCAGCGGGCCGGGTACGATGGCGTTGAAATCATGGGTTCGGAAGGTTACTTCATCAACCAGTTTCTCGCTGCCCACACCAACCAGCGCAGCGACCGTTGGGGCGGCAGCTACGAAAACCGTATGCGCCTGGCGGTAGAGATCGTCACCCGGGTGCGTGAGGCAGTCGGGCCGAACTTCATCATCATCTTCCGCCTGTCGATGCTCGACCTGATCGAGGGTGGCAGCACCTGGGATGAAATCGAACTGCTGGGCAAGGCGATCGAGCAGGCTGGCGCGACCTTGATCAATACTGGCATCGGCTGGCACGAGGCACGCATCCCGACCATCGCCACCAAAGTACCGCGCGCGGCATTCACCAAGGTCACCGCCAAGCTGCGCGGGGCTGTCAGCATTCCACTGATCACCACCAACCGCATCAACACCCCGGAGGTTGCCGAAGCAGTGCTTGCCGAGGGTGACGCCGACATGGTGTCGATGGCCCGGCCGTTCCTTGCCGACCCCGAGTTCGTCAACAAAGCGGCCGAGGGCCGTGCTGACCAGATCAACACCTGCATCGGCTGCAATCAGGCGTGCCTGGACCACACCTTCGGCGGCAAGCTCACCAGCTGCCTGGTCAACCCGCGGGCCTGCCATGAAACCGAGCTCAACTACCTGCCGGTGCGCACCGTGAAGCGCATCGCCGTGGTGGGCGCTGGCCCGGCCGGCCTGGCAGCCGCCACCGTGGCCGCCGAACGCGGCCATGACGTGACCTTGTTCGATGCCGCCAGCGAGATCGGCGGGCAGTTCAATGTGGCCAAGCGGGTGCCGGGCAAGGAAGAGTTCTACGAAACCTTGCGCTATTTCCGTAACAAGTTGAAAAGCACCGGTGTTGACCTGCGTTTGAATACTCGAGTGGATGTACAGACGCTAATAAACGCAAAGTTCGACGAGATCATCCTGGCTACCGGTATCGCACCGCGTACACCGGCCATTCCCGGCGTTGAGCATGCAAAAGTCCTGAGCTACCTGGATGTACTGCTCGAGCGCAAACCGGTGGGCAAGTCGGTCGCTGTGATCGGTGCCGGTGGTATCGGTTTCGACGTTTCCGAGTACCTGGTGCAACAGGGCGCGGCCAGCAGCCTGGACCGCGAAGCGTTCTGGAAAGAGTGGGGGATCGACACCCATCTGCAGGCACGTGGTGGCGTGGCCGGGATCAAGCCAGAACCCCATGCGCCTGCGCGCCAGGTGTACCTGCTGCAGCGCAAGAAATCCAAAGTTGGCGATGGCCTGGGCAAGACCACTGGTTGGATTCACCGTACCGGGTTGAAAAACAAACACGTGCAGATGCTCAACAGCGTGGAGTACCTGAAGATCGATGACGACGGCCTGCACATTCGTATCGGTGAAGGCCAGCCGCAGGTTCTACCGGTGGACAATGTGGTGATCTGTGCCGGGCAGGAACCGTTGCGAGAGCTGCAGGACGGGCTGCTGGCCGCGGGGCAGTCGGTGCATCTGATCGGTGGCGCCGATGTGGCGGCTGAGTTGGATGCCAAGCGGGCTATCAACCAGGGTTCGCGTCTGGCTGCCGAACTTTGAATTCGCTGGGGTGCACAGCGCCCCCGTGGCTTTCCCTGTAGACTGGGTAGCATGTTTGAGCATCTACCCAAAGCCCCTCTTCAGCCACTGCACCTGCCGTGGCTGGCAAGCGCCGGCGTTCAGGCTGCGGTCCTGCGCCTGGATCTGATTGACCCGCTGATCAGCGGTAACAAGTGGTTCAAGCTCCGCTACCATCTGCAGCAAGCTGATCAAGCCGGTGCCCCTGGCCTGATCAGTCTGGGCGGTAATCACTCCAACCACCTGCATGCCTTGGCTGCCGCCGGCAAACGCTTTGGTTTCGCCACCGTTGGTCTGTTGCGTGGCCACCCCCAGGAGACGCCTACGGTACGTGACCTCCAGGCACTGGGCATGACGCTGCATTGGTTGGGCTACGGTGGCTATCGGGCACGCCATCAGGAAGGGTTCTGGCAGCCCTGGCAGGCCCGCTATCCTGGCTGGCACTGTATCCCGGAAGGGGGCAGTGGCGTCGAGGGTGCCCAGGGGTGCTCGCTGATCGTCGAGCAAGCCCGTGCTCAGTTGTCGGCCCTGGGGTGGTCAGGTTATGACGCCTGGTGGCTGGCGGCAGGCACGGGGACCACCCTGGCAGGGCTGGTACTGGCCGAGGCAGGCGCGCGTACCGTCCATGGCGCCCTAGCGGTGCCCATGGACCACGGCGTGCCGGACTATGTCGCCGAGTTGGCTGGCAACCAGGGCTACCGGTTGCACGATGCCTGCCGTGGAGGTTTTGCCAGGTTCGATGAGCAGCTGTTGGCTTTCATCGCCCAGAGCGAGCAGCACAGTGGTGTGCCGCTGGAGGCGCTTTATACCGGCAAGGCTTTGCTGGCCCTGCACGATCAGGTCGAGGCCGGGCTGTTTGCGGCCGGGACTCGCCTGATCTTCCTGCACACTGGTGGCCTGCAGGGACGGCGCGGTTACTTGTAGGGCAGCATGCGCTGCAGTGTGTTGTCGCGTTGCACGTAGTGGTGGTACAGCCCAGCCAACGCGTGCAGGCCGATCAGCCAGTAACCCCAACTCGCCACTCGCTCATGCCAGCCTTTGATGAACTTGGCCTGGTCCGGGTCCGGCCCGATCAGGTGGGGCAGTTCCAGCCCATAGAACGGCACAGGCTTGTCGGCAGCGCTGAGAATCAGCCAGCCGGCAAGCGGCAACCCGATCATCAGCAGGTACAGCGCCAAGTGCATCAGGTGCGCAAGGCCTGTCTGCCAGGCTGGCGGCTTGGGCACGATAGGGGGAGTCGGGTTGATCAAGCGTACGGCCAGGCGCAGCCAGACCAACACAAATACACTCAACCCGAGCATGAAGTGCAGGTCTTTCATCAAGTTTCGTTCGGCGCTGTCCTTGGGAAATATGCCGCGAAACTCCATACAGGCGTAAACAGCGGCCAGCAGCACCAACATCAGCCAATGAAGGGCGATGGACAGGCGTGCGTAACGGGGTGAAGGGGTGGATGAAACCATGATCGGTCCTCGTCATCAGGTTTAAGTGGCGCTCTTGATGGCGCTCTGGGTAGCACTCTAGATGCTTTTTGCAGCAGATATTTGCGCTAGGCCGGTGAAAATTGTGTTGTCTGGTGAATGCGGCCAATCATCGGGCACCAGAAATAGCCGCTCGGCTTCCTGCCAGGCGCCATCACCGTCCGGCTCCAGCCTGGCCAGCAACTGCGCTGGCGCCTGTGGAGCCAGCGCGGCCAGCCAGGCTTGGAACTGCGTCGAGGACCATCGCACATCAGCCCGCACCCGTGCTGGCGCAAGCCAGGCGTGGCGTTGCAGCGGTTGCCAGACCTCGCCCGGCATCGCTGCCCAATCCCGCCGGCGCATCCAGCGCCCGCGTAAGTGAGCGGGGTGGGCACCAGCCGGTGGCTCGGCATGCCCGGGGCTTGGATAAAACAGGTAGCCGCCCAGCCACAGATGCGCCTGCACCTGGGTGACCCCGATGGCTGCCAAGGCTTGGCGGCTGTGGGCATCGCGTGACATGGGCAACTGATGTGTGGCCAAGTGCGCCAGCTTGCTCCCCAGGCGATCATGACAGCCTGGCCCCAGCCAATTCGTAGCATCACCTGCGTCGCCCACGGTCGGCCCGAGATAGAGCTTGATCGCCAACTCCAGATGATGGGTGCCTTGGCCATCACGCAGCAGGATGTCCAGCTCGCCCAGGGTGCGGCCCCCAGCCCGAATGGCAAGGTTGGATGCCAGCAGCTGCACGCCGGGCGCGTGGGTCAGGGCAAATTGCCAAAGCCCTTCGTAATACAGCCCAAGGCGCTTGCTGGTAATGGTTGCCAACCAGTTGCGCAATGGCAGGTCATCGGCATCCAAGGCGCGTAACCAGTCGCACAGGCGTTGTGGGTCGCCCGCCCAGGCACTGCCCGCCAGCGGGTGGCGCTGGGGGCAGGGCGGTGCGCTCAGCAGTGGCGGCGACAGCAGCGTCCAGGCCAAGTCACGCACGGCAGGGCGGTGCAGGCAGCGGGGCAGTTCGTTGAGTTCGGCAAATGGCATCATGCTGCGAGCATAGCCGGTTTGCCGCTGCCCGGTCGTTTCGCCCATAATCGCCACATAGTCACCCCGCCGCAGAGCCTCCCAGGAGCCCCATGGAGCAATTTCGCAATATCGGTATCATTGGCCGCCTTGGCAGCTCGCAGGTGCTCGACACCATTCGCCGACTGAAAAAATTCCTTATCGAGCGCCACCTGCATGTGATTCTCGAGGACACCATCGCCGAAGTGTTACCCGGCCATGGCCTGCAAACCTCGACGCGCAAGCTACTCGGTGAGGTCTGTGACCTGGTGATCGTGGTCGGTGGCGACGGCAGCCTGCTTGGCGCTGCCCGCGCGCTGGCCCGGCACAATGTACCGGTACTGGGCATCAACCGCGGCAATCTGGGGTTTCTGACCGACATCCGCCCCGATGAGCTTGAGCAGAAAGTCGCCGAAGTGCTCGACGGCCACTACCTGGTAGAAAACCGCTTCCTGCTTCAGGCCGAGGTACGTCGCCATCATGAGGCTATCGGCCAGGGCGATGCGCTCAACGATGTGGTACTGCACCCTGGCAAGTCGACGCGGATGATCGAATTCGAAATCTACATCGATGGCCAGTTCGTCTGCAGCCAGAAGGCCGACGGCCTAATTGTCGCTACTCCCACCGGCTCGACCGCCTACGCCCTGTCGGCCGGTGGCCCGATCATGCACCCCAAGCTCGACGCCATCGTGATCGTGCCCATGTACCCGCACACCTTGTCGGGCCGGCCGATCGTGGTCGACGGCAACAGCGAGCTGAAGATCGTCGTAGCCAAGGACCTGCAGATCTACCCGCAAGTGTCCTGCGACGGCCAGAACCACTTCACCTGCGCTCCCGGCGACACCATCACGGTCAGCAAGAAACCTCAGAAACTGCGCCTGATTCACCCGCTGGACCACAATTACTATGAGGTGTGCCGTACCAAGCTCGGCTGGGGCAGCCGCCTGGGGGGCAGGGACGACTGATGCTCGATCCGGCGCGCAGTTTCGACATCATCGGTGACGTGCATGGTTGTGCACAGACCCTCGAACGCTTGCTCGATGCCCTTGGCTACAAGCGCGTCGGCGGTGTATGGCGCCATCCATGGCGCCAAGCGTTGTTCCTGGGTGACATCGTCGACCGCGGCCCACGTATCCGCGAGGCCCTGCATATCGTTCATGACATGGTCGAGGCTGGTCAGGCCTTGTGCATCATGGGCAACCACGAGTACAACGCCCTGGGCTGGGTGACACCGGCCTTGCCTGGTAGCGGCAAGTCGTTCGTGCGCGAGCATACCCCCCGCCACGCACGGCTGATCGACGAAACCCTGACCCAGTTCGCCCACCACCCTGGCGACTGGCACGACTTTCTTCAGTGGTTCTATCAAATGCCATTGTTCGTCGACGCCGGGCGTTTCCGGCTGGTGCACGCCTGTTGGGATGCGCGGCTGATCGAGCCACTGCGCCAGCAGTACCCCGGCGGGGTTATCGATGAGCACTTCATTCAGTCATCGGCGGTGGCCGGCAGTTTTGCTGCCACGGTGTGCAACCGCTTGCTGCGCGGTACCGACATGCGCCTGCCTGATGGCCTGACGTTGACCGGTGGCGACGGCCTGACCCGAGCCTTCTTCCGCACCAAGTTCTGGGAAGAAGACCCACAAACCTATGGCGACATCGTCTTCCAGCCCGATGCGTTGCCCGAAAATGTTGCCCGCACCCCTCTGAGCCACACCGAAAAGAACGCACTGTTGCGCTATGCCGAGGACGAACCGATGCTATTCGTCGGGCATTACTGGCGCAGCGGTCGCCCTGGGCCGATCCGCGCCAACCTGGCCTGCCTGGACTACAGTGCGGTGCTGTACGGCAAGCTTGTGGCCTATCGGCTGGATGATGAAACCCGCATCGACCCGCACAAGTTCGTCTGGGTCGACGTCGAACGCCCGCAGGCCAACCCATGAATATCATCGAAGTGATGCGCTTGCCGCTGGCAGTTGACCTCAGCGGCTTCGTTAACCTGCTGCAGCGCCTGCAGGTGCCGCACCGGGTCAGCGAGGAGGGCGAGGACCAGGTGCTCTGGGCCCCCGACAGCATGGCTACGCAGGTGCGCGAGCTGTATCAGCGCTACCCCGATGGCAATGCCGATGTGGTGCAAGACGCCTCGGCGCAGGTTACCACCCAGCCGTCGCTGGCCGAGCAGGCCAAGGCCTGCAAGGTGACTGCCACTGTGCTGGTGATGTGCCTTGTGGTCGCCGGCCTCACGGGCCTGGGCGACAACCTCAATGCCATCAGCTGGTTCACCTTCCTCGACTTTCGCGTGCAGGGTGACTACCTGCATTTCACGCCGCTGGCCCAAAGCTTGGCCGACGGCCAGTGGTGGCGCCTGGTGTCGCCCATGTTGCTGCATTTCGGTGTGCTGCACCTGGCGATGAACGGCCTGTGGTACTGGGAGCTGGGTAAACGCATCGAATTGCACCAGGGCCCCTGGAAGCTGTTGGGCCTCACCTTGCTGTTCAGCCTGGTGTCGAACCTTGCCCAGCACTACACCAGCGGCCCGAGCTTGTTTGGTGGCCTGTCCGGGGTACTGTATGGCTTGCTTGGCCATGTCTGGTTGTACCAGTGGCTGGCGCCCAACCCTTACTTCAGGCTGCCCAAAGGCGTATTGGTGATGATGCTGATCTGGCTGGTGATCTGCCTGAGCGGTGTGGTCGGCCAGCTGGGTTTTGGCCAGATCGCCAACGCCGCCCATGTGGGCGGGTTGCTCATCGGATGCCTGACCGGCCTCTTGGGTGGGGCGCTGGCCCGGCGTAAACTGTCGGCTTGAATCAGGAGACTGTATGTCCACTTTCGCGCAAATGATTGAAAACATCACCCCGGAGATCTACCAGAGCCTGAAGCTGGCGGTGGAAATCGGCAAATGGTCGGACGGCCGCAAGCTCACCGCCGAGCAGAAAGAGCTGTCGCTGCAGGCGGTGATCGCCTGGGAAATGAAAAACCTGCCAGAAGAGCAGCGCACTGGTTACATGGGCCCGCAGGAGTGCGCCTCGAAGTCCGCGCCCATCGCCAACATTCTGTTCAAGTCGGACTCGGTACATTGATCGAAATCGCTCGTGGCTCTTTGAGCAAGATGTCCGTCAGCCTGCAGGCGCCTGTGGTGCAGTACAGCTTTCGGCTCGATGACACCCTGGTGCCGGTCAATCGCTTGATAGGCCAGCGTCTGCGTCTGCAATACCTTGGCGCCATCCACTGCAGCCATTGCGGTAAACGCACCAAGACCAGCTTCAGCCAGGGTTATTGCTACCCCTGCATGACCAAGCTGGCCCAGTGCGATGTATGCATCATGGCGCCGGAGAAGTGCCACTACGATTCGGGCACCTGCCGTGAGCCGTCATGGGGCGAGCAGTTCTGTATGACCGACCATGTGGTTTACCTGGCCAACTCGTCGGGTATCAAGGTCGGCATTACCCGCGCCACTCAGTTGCCCACCCGATGGCTCGATCAAGGCGCCAGCCAGGCGCTGCCGATCATGCGCGTCGCTACCCGCCAGCAATCGGGCCTGGTCGAAGACATTCTGCGCAGCCAGGTGCCTGACCGCACCAACTGGCGCACGCTGCTCAAGGGCGATGCCGAAGTGCTCGACCTGCCCGCGATTCGCGAGCAGATTTTCCACGCCTGCGCCGATGGCTTGCGCGAGCTGCAAGGGCGCTTTGGCTTGCAGGCGATCCAGCCGCTGGCCGATGCCGAAGTGGTGCACATGCGCTACCCGGTTCAGGCCTACCCGACAAAGGTCGTCAGCTTCAACCTCGACAAGGACCCGGTCGCCGAAGGCACGCTGCTCGGCATCAAGGGTCAGTACCTGATCTTCGATACCGGCGTGATCAATATTCGCAAGTACACGGCCTACCAGTTGGCCGTGCTCCAGTAAAAAGGACCTGCACATGCGTACCGAACAACCGCAAGTGATCTACCTCAAGGATTACCAGGCGCCCGAGTACCTGATCGACGAGACGCACCTAACCTTCGAGCTGTTCGAGGACCACACCCTGGTCCACGCGCAATTGGTCATGCGCCGCAATCCGGCGCTTGGGGCTGGCCTGCCGCCATTGGTACTGGACGGCCAGCAACTGGAGCTGTTGCACGCCTCGCTGGACGATCATGAACTCGACGCGGGCGAGTTCCAGCTCGACGCCGACAGCCTGACCGTGCAGCCCAAGGCCGAGCGTTTCACCCTCGACACCAGCGTGAAAATTCACCCCGAGAGCAATACCGCGCTGGAAGGCCTGTACAAGTCCGGCAAGATGTTCTGCACCCAATGCGAGGCCGAGGGTTTTCGCAAGATCACGTATTACCTCGATCGTCCGGACGTGATGAGTACCTTCACCACCACCGTGATCGCCGAACAGCATCGCTACCCGGTGCTGCTCAGCAACGGCAACCCGATTGGCAGTGGGCCGGCCGAAGATGGCCGTCACTGGGCCACCTGGGAAGACCCGTTCATGAAGCCGGCCTACCTTTTCGCGTTGGTGGCTGGCGATCTTTGGTGCGTCGAAGACAGTTTCACGCGCCAGTCTGGCCGGGATGTCACCCTGCGCATTTATGTCGAGCCCGAGAACATCGACAAGTGTGACCACGCCATGGTCAGCCTGAAGAAGTCCATGCGCTGGGACGAAGAGGTCTACGGCCGCGAGTACGATCTGGATATCTTCATGATCGTGGCGGTCAACGATTTCAACATGGGCGCCATGGAAAACAAGGGTCTGAACATCTTCAACTCCAGCTGCGTGCTGGCCCGTGCCGAAACGGCTACGGACGCTGCCCACCAGCGAGTCGAGGGGGTTGTCGCTCACGAGTACTTCCACAACTGGTCGGGCAACCGTGTGACCTGCCGCGACTGGTTCCAACTGTCGCTCAAAGAAGGCTTCACGGTGTTCCGCGATGCCGAGTTCAGTGCCGACATGAACTCGCGTACCGTCAAGCGCATCGAGGACGTGGCTTACCTGCGCACGCACCAGTTCGCCGAAGACGCCGGCCCCATGGCCCATCCCGTACGCCCGGAAAGCTTCATCGAAATTTCCAACTTCTACACCCTGACGGTGTATGAAAAGGGCGCAGAAGTGGTGCGCATGGTCCGCACTCTGCTGGGCGCCGAGGGGTTCCGCAAAGGCAGCGACCTGTACTTCGAACGCCACGACGGCCAGGCGGTGACCACCGACGATTTCATCAAGGCCATGGAAGACGCCAATGGCGTCGATCTGGCTCAGTTCAAGCGCTGGTACAGCCAGGCCGGTACTCCGCGCCTGGAAGTCAGCGAGGCCTATGACGCTGGCGCCCAGACTTACAGCCTGACCTTCCGTCAGAGCTGCCCGCCGACGCCTGACAAGGCCGAGAAACTTCCGTTCGTGATACCGGTGGAATTGGGCTTGCTCGATACCCAAGGCAACGATCTGGCGCTGCAACTGGTCGGGGAAACAACGGCCGTTGGTCATTCGCGGGTGCTGTCGGTGACCGAAGCCGAGCAGACCTTCACCTTCCAGGGTATCGCGAGCAAGCCACTGCCTTCGCTGCTGCGTGGTTTCAGCGCACCGGTCAAGCTGAGCTTCCCCTATGACCGCGACCAGCTGATGTTCCTGATGCAGCACGACAGCGACGGCTTCAACCGCTGGGAGGCGGGCCAGCAGCTGTCGGTGCAGGTGCTGCAGGAGTTGATCGGCCAGCATCAGCGCGGCCAAGCACTGGCGCTCGACCAGCGCCTGATCACGGCCTTGGGCACGGTACTGGGCAACGAATCGCTGGACCCGGCCATGGTTGCCGAAATGCTCTCGCTGCCTGGCGAAGCGTATCTGACCGAGATCAGCCAAGTGGCCGACGTCGATGCCATCCACGCCGCCCGCGAATTCGCTCGCCAGCAGATCGCCGAGCAGTTGTTCGATGCGCTATGGGCGCGCTACCAGGCCAACCGCGAAGTGTCACGCAGCACCGCTTACGTGGCCGCCGCCGAGCACTTTGCCCGCCGCAGCCTGCAGAACATCGCCCTGTCTTATCTGATGCTGACCGGCAAACCTCAGGTGCTCAAGGCGACCCTGGAGCAGTTCGAACAGTGCGATAACATGACCGAACGCTTGACGGCGCTGGCGGTGCTGGTCAACTCGCCGTTCGAAGCTGAGCGCGCTGAGGCCCTGGCAAGCTTCGCCGAGCACTTCAAGGACAACCCATTGGTCATGGACCAGTGGTTCAGCGTGCAGGCAGCCAGCACGCTGCCAGGCGGGTTGGCGCGGGTCAAAGCGTTGATGCAGCACCCGGCATTCACCCTGAAAAACCCGAACAAGGTGCGGGCGCTGATCGGTGCCTTTGCCGGGCAGAACCTGGTCAACTTCCACGCCGCCGATGGTTCCGGATATCGCTTCTTGGCGGACCTGGTGATCGAGCTCAATGCGCTGAACCCGCAGATTGCTTCGCGTCAACTGGCACCGCTGACCCGCTGGCGTAAGTATGACGCTGCCCGGCAGGTGCTGATGAAGGGTGAGTTGGAGCGGATTCTCGCCTCCGGGGAGCTGTCCAGTGATGTCTATGAGGTGGTGAGCAAGAGCCTGGCTTGAGGTTTTGTAACCGCAACTGACCGCTTCGCGGGTAAACCCGCTCCAACAGAGACCGCCCAGGCCTTGCGGCCTGGGCCAGACCTGCTGGGGCAGGTTTATCCGCGAAGCTGTTTAGCGGTTAACAAAACATAACGTCCCGCACGTTGTAATCCTTCAAACTTCCCCGATACGATCCCCACAAGCCTCTAATGCAGGCCTTTCACAGCACGGACCCATCAAAAACAAAACAACAGGGGATGGTCATGAAGCAGCGGGTGATGACGCAGGCCAGGCGTGGTGCCTGGCCGTCGGCGGCCGGCGCAATGCTGGCGCTGGTACTGGGAATATGGGCCGACAGCGCGCAGGCCGCTGCTGCCGATGAATACTCCACCGAATCCGCCAAGGCCAGCCAGAGCCTGCTGATTGGCGCGACCCATGCCGGCAAACGCCTTGTGGTGGTCGGTGATCGTGGCCACATTCTGTTTTCCGATGACCAAGGCATCACCTGGACCCAGGCCCGGGTGCCCACCCGGCAATTGCTCACCGCCGTGTTCTTCCTCGACGACAAGCGCGGCTGGGCGGTGGGTCACGATGCGCAGATTCTTGCCAGCAGCGACGGCGGCGCCACTTGGACCAAGCAATTCGAAGACCTGGCCCGCGAAGCGCCTCTGCTCGATGTCACCTTCCTCGATGCACAGCATGGTTTTGCCGTGGGCGCCTATGGCGCGCTGCTGGAAACCCGCGACGGCGGCCAGCACTGGCAGGACATCGCCGAGCGCCTGGACAACCCCGACCAATTGCACCTCAATGGCATCGCCCGCGTGCGCGATGCTGGCCTGTTCATCGTCGGTGAGCAGGGCGGTATGTATCGCTCCAGCGACGAAGGGCAGAGCTGGACCAAGGTGCAGGGCCCTTATGAAGGCTCGCTGTTCGGCGTGATAGGCACCGCCAAGGCGCAGACGCTGCTGGCTTACGGGCTACGCGGCAATCTGTTCCGCTCAAGCGACTTCGGTGACAGTTGGCAGCCGATCGCCCTCAAGGTCGCCCGTGGCGAGCTCGAATTCGGCCTGGCAGGCGCTACGCTTGTCGAGGATGGCAGCCTGGTGCTGGTCGGCAACGGCGGCAGCGTGCTGCGCAGCATCGATGACGGGCAGACGTTCAGTGTCTACAACCGCAGCGACCGCATCGCGCTGGCCGGTGTCACTGGCCTGGCCGACGGCGGCCTGTTGCTGGTGGGGCAGGGTGGCGTACATCTGGCCAGTGCCGACGGCGCGCAGCGTGCGGCTAAGCAGGTGCGCCCATGACCAGCAGGGAGAGTATCACCATGCACCCGCATCATCAGGACAAGGCGACACTGCTAGAACGCCTGATCTTCAACAACCGCCCGGTGGTCATCGCCCTGTGCCTGCTGGTGAGCATTTTCCTGTTCTGGCAAGCCACGCAGATCCGCCCCTCGACCAGTTTCGAGAAAATGATCCCGCTGCAGCATCCATTCATCGAACAGATGATGGCCCACCGCAGCGACCTGGCCAACTTGGGCAACACCGTGCGTATCTCGGTCGAGGCGGTCAACGGCGACATCTTCGACAAGGACTACATGGAAACCCTTCGCCAGATCCATGACGAGGTGTTCTACATTCCAGGCGTCGATCGCGCCGGGCTCAAGTCGCTTTGGAGCCCGAGCGTGCGCTGGAGCGAGGTGACAGAAGAAGGGTTTTCAGGCGGTGAGGTGATCCCCAATACCTATGATGGGTCCCAGCAGAGCCTGGATACCCTGCGCGACAACGTGCTCAAATCTGGCCAGGTTGGGCGCCTGGTGGGTAACAACTTCAAGTCCAGCATCGTCGACGTGCCGCTGCTCGAAAGCTTCCCTGACCCCAATGACCCCGGCAAGCAGGTCAAACTCGACTACCAGCAGTTCTCGCACCAACTTGAAGAAAAGATCCGCGACAAGTTCCAGGCGCAGAATCCCAACGTCAAGATCCACATCATTGGCTTTGCCAAGAAGGTCGGTGACCTGATCGACGGCCTGGTGATGGTGGCGATGTTCTTCGGCATCGCGCTGGTGATTACCTGGGTGCTGCTCTACTGGTTTACCTGGTGCATCCGCAGCACCATCGCCGTCCTCATCACCACCCTGGTGGCAGTGGTCTGGCAACTGGGCCTGATGCATGCGGTCGGCTTCGGCCTGGACCCTTACTCGATGCTGGTGCCGTTCCTGATCTTCGCGATCGGTATTTCCCACGGTGTGCAGAAGATCAATGGCATCGCCTTGCAGTCCAGTGATGCGGACAATGCCTTGACCGCCGCCCGGCGCACCTTCCGCCAGTTGTTCCTGCCTGGGATGATTGCCATTCTTGCCGACGCCGTCGGGTTCATCACCCTGCTGATCATCGACATCGGGGTGATCCGCGAGTTGGCCATCGGCGCGTCCATCGGGGTGGCGGTGATCGTGTTCACCAACCTGATCTTGCTCCCGGTAGCGATTTCCTATGTTGGCATCAGCAAGAAGGCCATCGAGCGCAGCAAGAAGGACGCTACCCGCGAGCACCCGTTCTGGCGCCTGTTGGCGAACTTCGCCAGCGCCAAGGTGGCTCCAGTGTCGATCGTTCTGGCCTTGATCGCGTTCGCAGGTGGCCTGTGGTACAGCCAGAACCTGAAGATCGGCGACCTCGACCAGGGCGCGCCAGAACTGCGCCCGGACTCGCGCTACAACCAGGACAACAACTTTATCATCAGCAACTATTCAACCAGCTCCGATGTGCTGGTGATCATGGTCAAGACCCCGGCTGAAAGCTGCTCGGTCTACTCGACCATGGCGCCGATCGACGAGTTGATGTGGACCATGCAGAACACCCCAGGCGTGCAGTCGGCGATCTCCTTGGTAACCGTTTCCAAACAGGTGATCAAGGGCATGAACGAGGGCAGCCTGAAATGGGAAACCCTGTCGCGCAACCCGGACATCCTCAACAACTCCATCGCCCGCGCTGACGGCCTGTACAACGCCGACTGTTCGTTGGCACCGGTGCTGGTGTTCCTCAACGACCACAAAGCCGAAACCCTGGAGCGGGTGACAGCCGTGGCCAAGGCGTTCGCCGACAGCCATGACAAAGAGGGCCTGCAGTTCCTCCTGGCGGCAGGTAATGCCGGTATCGAGGCGGCCACCAACGAGGTCATCAAGTCGGCCGAGCTGACCATCCTGATCCTGGTTTATCTGTGCGTGGCGGCGATGTGCATGATCACCTTCCGCTCGTTTGCTGCAACACTCTGCATCGTGCTACCGCTGGTACTGACGTCGGTGCTGGGGAACGCCTTGATGGCATTCATGGGCATTGGCGTGAAGGTCGCTACCTTGCCGGTGGTGGCCCTGGGCGTGGGCATCGGCGTGGACTACGGCATCTACATCTACAGCCGGCTGGAAAGCTTCCTGCGTGCCGGGCTGCCGTTGCAGGAAGCCTACTATCAGACCCTGCGCTCGACGGGTAAGGCCGTGTTGTTCACCGGCCTGTGCCTGGCGATCGGCGTGTGCACCTGGATCTTCTCGGCCATCAAGTTCCAGGCCGACATGGGCCTGATGCTGACCTTCATGCTGCTGTGGAACATGTTCGGTGCGCTATGGCTGCTGCCAGCACTGGCGCGGTTCCTGATCAAGCCTGAGAAAATGGCAGGTAAGCAGGGCGGTTCGATCTTCGCCCATTGATGCATCACCGGGGGGCCGCAATGCGGCCCTCAGGTTATACTGCGGGCTCATTTCTCTACGGTATTCCCATGTCCCCCCTCGCTACCGCCCTCACTTGCTGCGACATGCTCCTGATCGATGGCCTGCATGCCTTCGAGTTCACCTGCGACGAAGCCGGCCTTTCCATCGAATGCATGGACGGCCGCCAGCACCGCCGCTGGTCGTTCACCCCGGAGCAGGTCGCGGCCGCTGTAGGCGAAGGTGATCAATGGCAACTAAGCGATGCCCAGGGCGAGCATCGTCTAGTCTGTATGAGTGCCTTTCGCGCCCCGGATGAAGACGATGATGAACCGGACCTGGACCAGCCTGCTGACCGCTAGCCTGATGAGCCTGACAATCACCGCCAATGCTGCCACCTTGCTCGTGGGCAGCTACACAGACGGCCACAGCCAAGGCATCTATCGCTATGCCTTCGATCCCAAGACCGGCCAGATTGCCTCGCCGCCGCTACAGGTCGTTGACAGCGTAAGCCCGTCCTGGCTGGTGCTCTCAGCGGACCATCGCCAGCTGTTTGCCGTCAACGAAACGCCTGATGGCAAGGTTTCCAGCTTCAGTATCGCTGCCGACGGGCAGATCAAGTTGCTGAACCAGGTGAGCAGCCGGGGCGATGAGCCAACCCACGCCAGCCTCAGCCGCGACCAGCGCTATCTGTTCGTCGCCAACTACGCCGTCGCCCCCGACCCCGGTGGCAGTTTGGTGGTTATCCCGGTGGCCAAGGACGGCAAGCTCCAGGACGGTATACAGCAATTGCGCCATGCACCCAGCGGCGTCAACCCTGAGCGCCAGGCAGGCGGGCACGTTCACTCGCTGGTACTGTCGCCGGACGGCCAACATGTGTATGCCTGCGACCTTGGGGCCGACAAGGTGTTCATTTACCGCTATGACGGCGCCAGCCCCGACCAGCCGCTGAGTGCGGCGGTGCCGGCGTCGGTGGACTTGCCGCCTGGCAGTGGGCCGCGGCACCTGCTGTTCGATGCCAAGGGCCGGCATGCCTACCTGACGCTGGAGATGAGTGGCGAGGTGGTAATGTTCGACGTCAAGGACGCCGTGCTGCAGGCGCGTCAGCGCCTGCCGCTTACCGATCAGCAGGATGCCGCCGCCAAGGCTTCCGGCGGGCTGCACTTGTCGGCCGATGGGCGTTTTCTCTACGTGAGCAACCGCGGCACAGCGAATGAGATCGTGGTGTTCAGCGTGAACAAGGATGACGGTCAGCTGACGTTGCTGCAGCGCCATTCGGTGCAAGGCGATCACCCGCGGGAGTTTGCACTGGACCCCAGCGGCAACTACCTGCTGGTGGCCAACCAGAAAAGTAACCAGATCGTGGTCATGCGCCGTGACCTGCGCAGCGGCAAGCTCGGCGAGACGGTGCAGACCTTCACGCAGGATGCGCCATCGGATCTCAAGTTCGTCGAGTAACCATCGATAGCGGTGATAAGCCTTAGCAGTGCAATGAATTTCTGCAGCGGATCTGGGCGGCGTACGTTTGACCTAAGGCCCAAGTGGCTCAACGTCAAACTCTACAAGTCGAGGTCCGCCACCATGAACTTCAATCTGTTCCCCGTTATCGCCGCATCGGCCATTTCTGCTTCTGTGGTGTTGCCAGCCCATGCCCATGCTGACGGCATCAAGGCAACGGCAACCCACAGTTACACCCAGCAGTACCTGCGCCAAAGCGCCACCTTCCATGCGGCGTTGAGTGGCAAGCACAGCCACTGACCTGGCCTGCGGGTAAACCAGCATCAGCAGGAACCAAGCTGCAGCAAAGCAGGTTCTAGCGAGCCATCACTGACGTGAACAGCTGCGAAGCCAACCACCCCGCCAGCCAGCTGCGCACACGCGGATAAGCCGCCTCGGCGAACCACTGCGGTTCGACCCCGGCAAACTGGCGCACCAGCGGTAGCAGGGCGGCGTCGGCCAGGCTTGGATGATCGGCCAGCAAATACGGCCGGCCCTCGAGCAACTGTTCAAGCTCCGCCAGCCAATACTCCCCCTGCTGGCGGTAGTGCTCGCGGGTATGCTCAGGGTAACGCTCGGCATATTTGTACAGGTTCACCTGCGCCTTGAACGTGCTGTCGTTACGGGCTATCAGGGCTTGGGCATGCTGTGCAGCAGCGGGGTCGGCCAACAGGCGCCAGTCCTGTGGATCGTGCTGCTCGAGCGCCCAGCGCATGATGTCCAGGCTCTCATCCAGTACACCTGCCCCAGTATCGAGCACCGGCACCGTGCCCTTGGGCGACAGAGCCAGCAGTGCTGCAGGCTTGTTTTTCATCGCCACCTCGACTACCTGCACCGTACAGCCTGCGTAGCGTAGCGCCAGGCGTGCACGCATCGCCCAGGGGCAGCGGCGGAATGAATAGAGGATCATCCGCACACCTGCACATCGCTCAACCCATTGCCCTGGCGGCGCACCTGGATCTGCACTGGGATCCGTTCGTGCATTTCCTGTACGTGGGAGATGACCGCGACCTTGCGCCCCTGTGCCTGCAAACCGTCAAGGGCATCCATGGCCAGTTGCAGCGACTCGGGGTCCAGGCTACCAAACCCTTCATCGATGAACAGCGATTCAATGCGCAAGGTGCTCGAGGCCATCGAGGCCAGGCCCAGGGCCAATGCCAGCGAAACCAGGAATGTTTCACCGCCAGACAGTGAGTGCACCGAGCGCAGTTCATCGCCCATTTCGGTATCCAGTACCAGCAGACCCAGGGCGCTGCCACCACGCTTGAGCCGATAACGACGCGCCAATTGGCGCAATTGGGCATTGGCGTGGTGCAACAGCAAGTCGAGGTTGTAGCCTTGGGCGATTTTGCGGAACACATCGCCTGAGGCCGAGCCGATCAGCGCGTTGAGCCGGGCCCAACGCTGCCACTGGGTGTAAGCCTGCTCGATTTCTGCCGCCAGCGCCTGGCTCGCCTGCTGGCGGCGTTGGTCATCGGCTTGCTGCGCGCGCAATTCGGCGCAGAGCTGTTCATGCTCGGCCAGGCGTTGGCGTATCGAGCCCAGGGCGAGCTCAAGCTCTTCGACGGTCGCCTGCACACTCATCTGCGCCGCGTGCTGCTCTAGCCGTTGCGCCCGCTCCTGGAGCAATACGTGGCTCTGTTCGAGAGTTTTCTCGGCCAGTTGCAGGCGCTGGCGTAGCTCGCTCAACTGGCCTTCGTCGATGGCTAGCAGGCGATCGAGCCCAGCGTCGTCGAGCTCTGGGTGCGCTGCGCGCCACTGGGCGATATCGCCTTGCAGCTGCTGGCATTCATCGTTCAGCGCCTGCTGTTGCTGGGCGGTGGCCTTGAGCTCACTTGCCAGTTGCACGCCCTGTGTGCGCAGGTCCTGAAGGCGCTGGGTGGTTTCTGCATCGGCGGCGCGGGCTTGTTCGAGCTGGCTGTCCAGATGCTGTTGCCAGGCTTCGGCGCTGGCGTGTTCGGCCAGCAACTCGGTCAAGGCGGCCTGGGCCTGCTGGTGTTGCGTGTCGAGTTCGGCGAGCTGCTGCTGCGCCTGCGCCAGCCCCTGAATGCGCAGCTGTTGCTGGTCGCGCAGTTTGTCCAACTGTTGCTGGCGCGCCTGCAGCTCGTCTTGTTCGTCCTTGCGCTGCTCCAGTTGCTGCAGGCGTTGGGAGATCTGCTGGTCGAGGGCCATGAAAGCGTTGGCTGGGTCATCGCCCAAGGCCTTGAGCACATCGCCCGGCAGCACACCTGCCAAGTCATCGAGCCCTTGTTGCAGCAGCCGTTCATCGCTGGCCATTGCCTGGTGCTGTTGGTCCAGATGACGCTGGGCCTGCTGTTGGGCCTGCTCGGCGACCTGCAATTGTTGGTTCAGGCGGGCGGCATCTTTTTGCAGGGCGAGCAGGGTGCTTTGACGTTTCTCGTCCTTGCCGATTTCCTCCTCCAGGCGTTGTAACTGGCTGTCGAGCCAGGCGCTGCGGGCCTTGTCGGCTTGCGGCGCGAGCGCGGGCCAGAGGCTATGGGCTTGCAATTGTGCCAGCAGTGGCTGCAACTGCTCGCTCATGGTCTGCTGCTGTTGCTGATGGTCCTTGAGCTGGGCGTTCACTACACCGAGTTGAGTGCGCAGCTCAACCAGTTTGCCGTTGAGGGTTTCGACCTGCTTTTGCGCAGCGTCCTCTTCAGCCTGATCATGGCGACCGAGGCTTTGCAGCAGTGCGTCGGGCTGGTGAAACGGATGATCGGCACTGCCGCACACTGGGCAGGGCTCGCCATCGCGCAGTTGGCCGCGCAGTTCTTCGACGCTGGTGTTACGTGCCAGGCGCTGGCGTTGCAGCAGCTGACGGGTAAGATTGAGCGCCTGTTCGGCCGCTTCGAGCTCAGCCTTGGCCGCGGTCCCTTCGCCGATGAGCTGCTGGCGCTGTTGCATGGCTTGCAGCTGACGTTCACGCACGGCATCCAGCTGTTGGCGCAGTTCCTGTTCACGGCCATGTAGGCGTGATAGCTCCTCGACGGCGCGTTGTTGCTTGCGGTTGTCCTGCAGCATGTTGCCGAGCAGGTCGATCTGTTCAGCCAACGCTTGGGGTTCAGCCTTGGCTTCGCGGAACAACAGCTCGAGCTGCTCACGCTCAGCTTGCAGGTGTGCGTTGGCCTGACTGGCTTGAGCCTGCAGGGTCGGTAGCTCCTCGCGGCCCTTGGCCAGGCGGCCGCCAATCAACATCACTTGCTTGAGTTGTGGCAGGTAGGCCTGCCAGGCATTGGCCAGGCCAGCCAGATGCTGGCTGTCGACCAGGGCGGCGTCGATCATCGCCAACTGTTGTTCGCAACGCTGCTGCTGTTGCTCGGTTTGCAGCAGGTGCTGCTGCCCGTCGGCCACCTGCTGTTCGGCAAGCTGACAGGCAGTTTGCTGCTCGAGCTGCTGCTGGCCGAGGCGGGCCAAGGTGTCTTCGCCTGCGAACGCCTGGCGTAGGCGCGGCGCACTTTCGCTGTGCAGGGCCTGGCTGTGGGCCAAGGCTTCGCGGGCGGCGATTTGCGCCTGCTCCAACGCCGCGGTGTGTGTCTGCAGCTCCAATTGCTGGCGTTGTTGTTCGGCGAGCTGCTCGGCCAGCGGGGCCAGTTGCAGGCGCAGGATCTGCTGGCGGTGGAATTGATGCCGCTGCGGCGCCAGGCGCTCGAGGCGCTGCAAGTCCGTGCGCTGGTCGACCAGTTGCTGCCAGCTTTGCTCGGCAGCTTGCAGGCTGGCCTGGGCTTGGGCGTGCTGAGTGTTCAGCTGACGTTGTTCAGCGAGCCAGTTGCGCTGCTGCTCCAGCTGACGCTCGCCGGCCTGGTCGGCCTTTAACTGCTGCAACGCCTGCTCCAGGCGCTGGTCGAGCTCAGCGCGCACTTGAGCGGCCATCGGCAGCAGATGGCTGGCGCGCTCTTTGAGGGCATTGTGGGTTTCGGCGGTTTCCCGGGCCTTGCTGAACGCACGCTGGCCCAAACGGGTATAGATGGAGGTGTTGGTGAGCTTTTCCAAAAGCTCGCTGCGCTCTTTGTCATCGGCCTTGAGGAACGCGCTGAACTCGCTCTGGGCCAGCATCACCGCACGGGTGAACTGCTCGAAATTCAGGCCCAGGCGGGCTTCGATCAATTGCTTGTATTCGCTCTTGCCGCTGCCCAGCACCTGTTCGCTGTCGAGGTCATACAGGCTCTGGCGGCTGAGCTGGAGCTTGCCGTTGGCCTTGTCGCGGGCGCGGTTGGCTTCCCAGCGCGCACGGTAGCGATGGCCATCGATGCCGATGAAATCAACTTCGGCAAAGCCGCTACCGGTCCCGCGACGCAGGAGGTTGCGCGGGTCCGATGTAGGGATCTCGCCTTCGCCGTCCGGTACCTTCGCTTCACGGGCGATATCGTTCAGGCGCGGCACGGTGCCGAACAAGGCCAGGCACAAGGCATCGAGCAGGGTGCTCTTGCCGGCGCCGGTCGGCCCGGTGATGGCGAACAGGCCGGCACTGGCCAAGGGCTCGGTGGTGAAATCGATGTCGACTGGGCCGGCCAGGGAGGCCAGGTTCTTCAGGCGGATGGCGAGAATCTTCATGGCTGTTCCTCTTGCAACTGAACGTCCTGCAACAGCAGAGCGAAGTCGGCCAGGGCCTGCTCGTCGGCGGGGTTGCCATAGGCCTGCTCCCAGGCGCGGCTGAACAGGTCCTGTGGGGTCATCTGCGCCAGCTCGACGAACACCTGGTCATCGTCTTCTGCAGGGCCTTTGCCTGCATATTCGGTACTGATGCGGACCAGCCTGACGGCCTTGCCATGCAGGGCGCCCTCAATTTGCTGGCGCAGGTCGGGCTGCGGTTCATCCAGCCTTACCCGCACTTCCAGCCACGGCTGGCGGTTGGGGTCATCGAGCAGGTCGATCACAGGCAACTCGGCCAGTTGTTCCAGCAGTTCGCCCAGCGGCGCCGGGCCGACCCGCTGCAGGGCCACGGCGCGGGGTACCGGGCGAGCTTCGACGCTGACCAGTTCGCTGCCTTGGAACTCGACTTCAAGCACTTGGTGCGGGTAGCTGATTTCGGCGAACGACAATGGGATCGGCGAGCCACTGTAACGGATACGGTCTTCGCGGTTGACCTTCTGCGGCTTGTGCAGATGGCCGAGTGCGACGTAGCTGATCGATTTATCGAACAACTTGGCCGGCAGGGCCTCGGCGTTGCCGATGATCAGGCTGCGCTCGGAGTCCTCCGACACGGCTCCACCTGCCATGTGCGCATGGCTGATGGCGATCAGGGCTTGGTCTTTCTTGCGTTTCTTCTGCGCCGCCCCGATCAGCTGTTGATGCACCTGGGTAATGCCTTGCAGGTAGTCGTCGCCTAACTGCGGGCCAGTGACTTCAGCCGGGCGCAGAAAGGGCAGGGCCAGGCACCAGGCAGCGACCTTGCCGCGGCTGTTGGTGAGCGGGATCAGCAGGCGGTCGGCATCGAGCTGGCCTTCGTCGAGCCATTGCACCCGGCCCAGCGCGTGGGTGCGTAGGCGGCGCATGAGGGCGGCGGGCAGCTCGATGCGCGAGCCCGAATCGTGGTTGCCGGCGATCATGACGATCTGCAGCTTGGGCTGCTGCTCGTGGGCCTGGACGATGAAGTCATAGAGCCGTTCCTGGGCTTTGACCGGAGGGTTGACCGTGTCGAAGATGTCCCCGGCGATCAGCAGCGCGTCCGGCTGGCGAAGGTGTAGCTGGCCGAGCAGCCAGTCAAGGAAGCAGGCGTGTTCGAAGTCGCGTTCCTGGCCGTGCAGGCTTTGGCCAAGGTGCCAGTCGGAGGTGTGAAACAGACGCATGGATGACCTGTCGATGTCGAGTCAGCAAGCCGGGGCTTGGCGTGAATGGTGGGCTTTGCGCAGCCGGGTATGGTAACCCAAGGCGGGTGCACAGGGCAGTCGCGCCTTGGCTGAGCCTGTTCGGATGGGCAGCACCTGGATGACTGGATTGATATGCTTCGAACCCCTGGGTCCTTGCCTTGTTCAGGGTGCTGGTCTACCCTGCGCCGCGCCAGGTTCATGGCCATTCGACAAGTACGGACGTTTCTACAAGGAGTTTCTATGGAAGGTATCCCGCAATCCCAGTCGGCAACTGGCAACCTCAAGCCTAAATGGCAGGAACGCTTTGCCTTCTTCGAGCAGCACGGCGCACCGACTTCCGCTTCTTACAAAGCCGCGTTCCGCGCCTTGCCTTTTCGCAAGAGAATCTTGATCAACAGCAACTTCATTGGCTTCTTCTTCGGCCCGATTTATTGGTTCGTGCTGGGGATGTGGAAGAAGAACCTGGTGATGCTGGGCGGCATGGTTGTCGTCAGTGTACTGCTTGGCCTCTATGAAATGTCGACCGGCACCGAGATCCCGCGCCCGGTGGACAACGGTATCAATATGGCTTTCGCCTTTTTGTACATGTTCTTGACCAATCGGGCTTATTACCTCAAACAGGCCAAAGGCGTGAATGGCTGGAATCCGTTTGAGGGGCAGCGGATGATTTGAAGCTGCGTCCTAGAGATCGAGGGCAGGCCTGGTTCGCCATGGGTGCAGCGAATGGTTTCAGGTCTCGCCGGCGATAAAGCACGTAGTGCTTGCCAGGCCTACCTCAACACCTCACTTCGGATAAAGCGGCGGTAAGCTCCCACCGTCACCCGCCGGCAAAAATACCTGCTCAGCCGGCGGAATCGTCCTGATCGCGCGCCACAGATCCTCACCCTGCCAGTACTGGCCACTTTCGCTGTACAACGCCCCGTTCAACCCATCCAGCGCATCGGACAGCGGCACGAAGCGCGCAGCCATCTCGGCCAAGGTTTCAGGCTGCTGCCGCGCCCAGGCATCCAGGGCCTGGCGGGTAGCCTGGGGGTCGTTGGCCTGGGATGCGCGTTTCAGGTCGTCCAGCAAGGTACGGGGGCTCGGGCCGTTCTGCGCAGCACGCAGTACTGCCGGTTGCGAGCGGGCGCGCCACCAAAGAGCGAACCCCATGAGCGTGGTCAGGGCGAACACCAAAGTCGCCAGCTGCCACGGCCAGAGCAGGTGGCTGGCTGCGTTGTTATCCCCGACCGGGGTGTCAGCGCTCAGTGCCGGGTTATCCTGCACATCCAGAGTACGCGCTGGCAGGCTGCTGTGCTCAAGGTGGTCTTCACGCGTGTTCCACCAGGTGATTTCCAGGGCTGGCAGGGGCAGTTTGCCGCTGTGGGTCGGCACCAGCGCTTCACGTTCTTCGCGGTTGGCAGTCATGCCCCGTTCGCTGATCTCGTTGCGTAGCAGCGGTTGGTCCGGATAGCGGCGCAAGCCGACGATTTCGGTGGCCGGCAACTGTGGCAGCTGGGTGCTGGACAAGCCCTGCGCGCGCAAGGTGATACTACGAGTCAGCGAGTCGCCAATCTGCGGTGGTTGGTTGGCTGGGTCGGGATTCCAGTGTTCTTCCAAGGTCAGCTCGCGTGCCGGGAGCCATGGTGCACTGGCAGGCCAGGCGCTGGGGATCGGGCGAACACTCAGGTGCAGTGGCAGTGAGCTGACCTGCACTTGGCGGCCAGCGCGGGTAGTGCCAGCCGGCTGCTCGCCGTTGTCGGCGGCGGTGGCGGTGAAGGTCAGCGGGGGGATATCCAGGCTACCGCTTTGCTGGGGATACACGGCGTAGCGGGTTTCGATCACCCCGTGGCGTATGCCGTTGATTTCTTTCTCGTAGGTGCGCGACTCCCCCAACGGTTCCACCTTGGCGTTGTCCAGCTGCAGCGGGCTCAAGGTGCTGTCATCGTACAGCGACACCGAATGGTAAATGCGCAACGTCAGCACGGCCTGGGCCTGGACGTAGACCTCATCGCTGTCCAAGGTGGCTTCGATGAAGACTTGCGAGGCGGTTTCGGGGCGGCTGGAATCGGCTTGCAACACCTGCACATCGATGGGCTGGCTCTGCGACTGGCCCAGTTGCAGCTCAGGAATTCGCAGGCTGCCGCTGCGCTTTGGCAGCAAGGTGATGATCCAGCGGGTGCTGGCCCGGGTTTCACCATCCAGCGTATGCAGGCTGTTCAACTGGCGTGTGCCACGCACTTCGAAGTCGTCTTCCAGCGCGTGCAGGTCGGGCTTGCCGAATTGGGTCACATCTTGGCTTTCCAGGGTCAGCTCAAGGGTTTCGCCAGCCTCCAGGCGCGTGCGGTCAACACTGGCCTGCAGCGTAGGAAGGGCATGGGCCATGACGGCCCAAAACAGACTCAGAACAAAGACGCCGAAGCGACTCATCGTGTTTTTTCCTGATGCAATTGCTGTTCATACCAGAACTTGCGCCGCAGCAACTCCGCCGGATTGTCGGGGATCTCGCGCAGCCATTGTTCCAGGGCCTGGCGCTGTTCGGCGTCGAGGTTGCTCGAGTCCGGGCGCTGGGGGGGCTGGGTGACACTGTCGTCATCGCCGCCCTGGTTGCCAGGGGCTGCCTGGCTGTCGTTGTTGCCGTCACCGGCATGCTCGGTTGCGGCTTGTTCTTCGTTGCCTGGCGTGCCTTGTGCGGGGTTACTGGCCGAGCTGCTGTTGCCTTCGGTTTCACTGCCAGGGGGGCTCTGCGCATCGCTGTTGGCAGGTTGATCTTGCGCCTGGCCCTCGCGTTGCTGCAGCAACTGTTGCACCAGTGCCTGATTGGCCAGCGCCGGCTGCAGGTCGGGCTGCCGCTCCAGGGCCTGTTCGTAGGCGTCCAAAGCAGCCTCCAACTCGCCGCTGCGGGCCAGGGCATTGCCTCGATTGTAGTGGTCGGCAGCGCTATCGCCCTGAGCGAAAGCCTCGGCGGCGCCGGCGAAGTCGCCGGCCTGGTAGAGCGCCATGCCACGCCATTGCGGGTCCCGGAAGTGCTGTGCGGCCTGGGCAGGGCGTTGCTTGTTCAGCAGCTGTTGGCCCTGCTGGTCGGGGCGCAGCCACAAATCGTTGAACTCCAAAGCTTGGCTGGGCTGTGGCAGGGCCAGCAGCAGCGGCAGACAGAACAGCCAGCCGCGCCGTCCGGCGCAGGCGGCCAGTAGCAGCAAGGGCAGCAACAGCCAGTGGCCCTGGTCGGCCCAACTGTCCAGTTGCAGGGTCTGGTCAGCATCGCGCAATTGCCGCGGATTGTCGAACAGCCCCAGGCCGCGCAGGTCGAGGTCGTCAATACGGGCGTGCCGGTAGCGCCCGCCGGTGCCATTGATGAAACCTTTGAGGCTGGCGCTGTCGAGGCGCGGCACGAGGATGCCACCCTGGTCATCCTTGAGGAATTCTCCGTTGGGCTGACGCACGGGTGCGCCGTCGCGTGTGCCGATGCCCAGCATCAGCAAGCTTGGGCCCTGACGGCCGAGAGCCTGGGTGATGCCTTGGCGCTCGGCTGCACTGAGCGCCGAGCCCACCAGCAACAGGCGACCCTGACCCAGGCCGCTCTGGGCCAGCAGCGCCAGGCCTTTCTGTACGGCCAGATCGGCGCGCTGCCCGGGTTTGGGCATGATCGATGGGTCGATGGCCTCCAGCAGGTTGCGCGTGGTGCTCAGGTCATCCGACAGCGGCACCAGGGTGTGTGCGCTGCCGGCATAGACCACCAGCGCGGTCTGGCTATCGTTGCGATGTTCGAGCAGATCGAGGATCTTGCGCCGGGCCTGTTCCAGACGGTTGGGAGTCACATCCTCGGCAAGCATCTGCGGGGTCAGTTCGAGCAGAATCACCAGCGGATCGGCCGGGCGCTGACGGGTTTCTTCCAGGCGCTGCCAACTCGGGCCCAGCAGGGCTAGCACCACCAGCAGCCAGGCCAAGCCCAGGGCCACCCAAGGTAGCTTGCTGTTACTGCCGCTGCCGCCGCCGAGCAGTACCGGTTGGAACGCCACTGGCAGAATCATCTGCCAGCGCCCGGCGCGTTTGCGCCGGTGCCATAGCTTGAACAACAGCCAGCCGAGCAGAGGGACTACCAGCAGCCAGAGGGGGCGCAGCCATTGTGGCCATAGATCGATCATCGCCGTTTCCTCAGGCGCAAGCGTTTCAAGCGTTGCCGCCATTCTGGATGGGGCTGCAGGAAGCGCGGTCTGCGCAGCACCTTGTGCAACCAGTTATCGGGCCACTGCACTGCCATCACCAACAACACGCTGAGCAGCAAAGCCAAGGCCAGGGGCCAGGCATACAGCGCTTTGGCCGTGCGCGCCTGGGTCGGTTGCTGGGCCACAGGCTCGAGCTGGTCGAGGGTGTCACCGATGGCGTTCAGCTCAGCGCCATCATGGGCACGGAAGTAGGCGCCATGGGTGATGTCGGCAATTTCCTTGAGCGAGGCTTCGTCCAGGTCCAGGCTCGGGTTCAGGCCAAGCAGGCCAGGGGTGCCGCTGGCTTGCGGGTTGGCGCCGATGCCGATGGTATAGATTCTTACTCCTTCCTGGGCTGCCAGGCGGGCGGCGGTCAATGGGTGGATCTGCCCGCCGTTGTTGGCACCATCGGTCACCAGTACCAGCACCCGGCTTTGTGCCGGGCGTTGGCGCAGGCGTTTGACCGCCAAGCCGATAGCGTCGCCGATGGCGGTGTTCTTCCCGGCGATGCCGATTTGCGCCTGGTCCAGGAAGGTCCGCACCGTGCGGCGGTCGAAGGTCAGTGGCGCTTGCAGGTAGGCCTGGCTGCCGAACAGGATCAGCCCCACCCGATCGCCTTCGCGATCTTGCAGAAAATCGCCTAACAGTGCCTTGACCAAGTCGAGCCGGCTTACGTCTTCGCCTTTGAACTGCATGTCGGGGAAGTCCATCGAACCGGAGACATCCACCGCAACCAGCAGATCACGGCCACTGGCCGCCACCGGCACGGGCTCGCCGAGCCACTGCGGGCGGGCCGCGGCCAACAATAGCAACAGCCAGATCACCATGTACGGCGCCTGTTGGCGCAGGGTTGGCAAGTTCAGGCGGGCACGGCGCCCGGCCAGCCCTTCCAGCTCGTCAAGGAAGCCAACCTTGAGCACCGGCTCGCCACTGTCAGCGGCAGGCAGCAACAGGCGTAACAGCCAGGGTAGCGGCAGCAACAGGAAGATCCACGGCCAGGCCAGTTCAAACATGTTTGCGGATCCAGGTTTCCACCGCCTGGCTGAGCCCGGCGATGGCTTTGTCATCGAGCTTGCACTCAGGCTTGTAGGCGCCTTCGACCAGCACCATCCAGCGGGTCAGGCCGGCAGCCGGGCAGCGGTTGTCGAGAAAGGCCAGCCACTGCCGGCCGTTCAAGGTATGGCTGTTGGCGCCAGGGTAGTGGTTGCGGCACAGGCGCTTGAGCAAGGCGTTGATCTGTTGCAGCCAGGCGCCGGCCGGTGCGCCGTCGTAGGGGCGCGGCAGGCGCGCGAGTTCGGCCAAGGCCTCCACCCGCACCGGATCGAGCGGCAATTCGGCGCGCACCACCGGACGTTTGCCCGGCCGCCAGCGGCGCAATCGCCACAGTCCCCAGCCCAGCAGCGGCAGTAGCGCAAGCAACAACCACCAACCCGGCGCGGGCGGCCAAAGGCTGATCGCTGGCGGCGCGATCAGTGGTTGCAACTGGTCCAGCGGGTTCATTGGTCACTTCCGGGGCGCTGAGCGTTCAGGTACGCGCGCAATTGCTCGATCATCTCACTCTGGGTACTCAGCGGCATCAACACCACGCGAAGTTTCTGCGCCATCAGCTCCCACCGCTCGATCCGCGCTTCAGCCTGTTGACGGTAAGCCTGGCGCAGGTTTGGGTCCAGGGTGTCGAGCTCAAGCTGTGCGCCACGCTGGGCAAAGCGCAGCAGGCCGGCAGCGGGCAGGGCATGGTCCAGAGGGTCGGACACTGGCATCAACAGCAGGTCGCAGTGGCGCGAAAGCATGGCAAGGTGCTGTTCGGCCTGGGCACTGAGCGAGCGTTCGTCGCAGATGACGATGGCCAGGCTGCCGGGGCGCAGCACTTCGCGGGCCCGGCGCAAGGCCAGGCCAAGGCTGTCGGCCTGGGGCGCAGCTTCGGTATGCAGTGCCTGGTTGACCTTGGCCAGGCGGTTAAGCAGCTGCAGCAGGCTCTGCTTGCTGCGCCGAGGCTTGATCTCGTGATGGTCGCTATCGCCGAACACCAGGCCGCCGATGCGGTCGTTGTGACCCAGCGCAGCCCAGCCGAACAACGCTGCCGCTTCGGCGGCAAGCACAGACTTGAACATCAGCCCCGAGCCAAAGAACAGGCGCTGGCTCTGTTCCACGAGGATGAAGATCGGCCGCTCGCGTTCTTCGTGAAACAGCTTGGTGTGCGGTTCCTGAGTGCGTGCAGTGACGCGCCAGTCGATGTTGCGCACATCGTCACCGGCCTGGTAGACGCGCACCTGGTCGAAGTCGACGCCGCGCCCGCGTAGCTTGGAGTGGTGCAACCCCACCAGCGGGCTGCGCTGGCCAGGGCGGGAAAACAACTGAATCTCACGCACCCGGTGGCGCATGTCGATCAGTTCGGCAAGGCCGATGCGTATGCCGGGTTCGGCCTGCAGCGTGGTGGGCATGGGTCAGGCGACGGCCACGACGTCGAGGATGCGCTGGACCACACGGTCCTGGTCCACCCCTGCCGCCTCAGCTTCGAACGAGAGGATGATGCGGTGGCGTAGCACATCGAACAGCACCGCCTGAATATCCTCTGGGCTGACGAAGTCGCGCCCGGCCAGCCAGGCGTGGGCGCGGGCGCAGCGGTCAAGGGCGATCGAGCCGCGGGGGCTTGCGCCATAGGCGATCCAGTCGGCCAGCTCGGTGTCGAACTTGGCCGGGGTACGGGTAGCCATGACCAGCTGGACCAGGTACTCCTCCACCGCGTCTGCCATGTAAAGGCCGAGGATTTCCTTGCGCGCGGCGAAGATTGCCTGCTGACTGACCCGGCGCTCAGGTTTCACTTCCCCGCCCAGTGCTTCACCACGGGCCTGGGCGAGAATGCGACGCTCCACGGCAGCGTCGGGGAAGCCGATTTTCACATGCATCAGGAAACGGTCGAGTTGGGCTTCAGGCAGCGGGTAGGTGCCTTCCTGCTCGATCGGGTTCTGGGTGGCCATGACCAAGAACAGCGGGGAAAGATCATAGGTGCTGCGGCCCACGCTGACCTGGCGCTCTGCCATGGCTTCGAGCAGTGCCGACTGGACCTTGGCCGGGGCGCGGTTGATTTCGTCGGCCAGCACCAGGTTGTGGAATATGGGGCCTTGCTGAAATACGAAGCTGCCGGTTTCCGGGCGGTAGATTTCGGTGCCGGTGATGTCGGCTGGCAGCAGGTCCGGGGTGAACTGTATGCGGTGGAACTGTGCCTCGATGCCTTCGGCCAGCTCTTTGATGGCTTTGGTCTTGGCCAGGCCAGGGGCACCCTCGACCAACATGTGGCCGTCGGCCAACAGCACGATCAACAGCCGCTCGACCAGTTTCTCCTGGCCTAGGATCTGTGAGGAAAGAAAGGTGCGTAGCGCGATCAGCGCTTCACGGTGTTCCATCGGCGGCGGTTCCTGGGTTCGCGCCAGGTCGCGCACGACCTGGCAGGGGGTGATACTTTAATCTATCCAGGGGGGCGCCGACCAATGGCGGCCGGGAATTTTATCGCTGCCAAGTGGGCTGGGCACCCGGCAGGCGTGGGCAGGTGCTCAGAGTTCGCTGACCAAGCTGCCGGTGCCATCGAGAATGTTGCGCAGGGTCAGCGCCACTTCTTCCAGGTCAGTCCCTGTGGAGGTCAGCACGATCTCCAGCGTGTCATCCCCTTTGAGCGCATCACGGTCCCCGGCGGCCACCTCGATCAGCAGGCGTTGCGCGCTCAAGGTCACCTTCAGCCCGTCGAGGGTCGACGGCTCGTCATCCAAAGTCAGGTCGACGGTGTCTTCGTCAGGGTAGCGAGTCAGCAGAAACATCTGCCCCTTGTCGCTGTGGCAGCACAAGGTCGCCATGTTGTCTTCCTCGTCATCGCAAGGGGTGGCGAACAGCAAGGCGGTGTGGATTTGCATTAGGACGACTCGGGTCAAGGGGATTGAGCGGGAATTCTGACAGCCTTGCACGCATCCATAAACGTAAATTGCCAGCCCTTGACCGAAATTGTCGCAGCCTCGCAAGCGGTAATGACCGCTCAGTCGTTAAGCTTCGCCAAGCCCGAACGTGGATGGCACGTTCGATGTCTGGTTTTTTGCGTCCGGCTTGCCACGGGTTGGCTATGGTTGATCGGTACAAGGCGGACGTGCACGACGCTACAACCAATACAAAGCCCAAGCGGAGTACCACAGATGGCGTTTTTCACCGCAGCCAGCAAAGCCGACTTCCAGCATCAACTGAAAGCGGCCCTGGCGCAGCACATCAGCGAACAGTCCCTGCCACAAGTGGCGCTGTTCGCCGACCAGTTCTTCGGCATCATCTCCATGGACGAGCTTACCCAGCGCCGGCTCTCGGACCTGGCCGGTTGCACCCTGTCGGCATGGCGCATCATCGAGCGCTTCGACCCACAACAGCCGCAGGTGCGGGTGTACAACCCCGACTACGAACGCAATGGCTGGCAGTCCACCCACACTGTTGTGGAGGTACTGCACCACGACTTGCCGTTCCTGGTGGACTCGGTGCGTACTGAGCTCAATCGCCGCGGCTACAGCATTCATACCCTGCAGACTACGGTGCTGAGCGTGCGCCGGGGCGCCAATGGCGAGTTGCTCGAGCTGCTGCCCAAGGGCACCCAGGGCGAGGGCGTAGGCCACGAATCGCTGATGTACTTGGAGATCGACCGCTGTGCCAACGCTGCCGAGCTCAGCGTGCTGACCCGCGAGATCGAGCAGGTGCTGGCCGAAGTGCGCGTGGCGGTCGCTGATTTCGAACCGATGAAAGCCAAGCTGCGTGACGTCGTTGCCCAGGTGGAAAACACCGCCTATGGCCCCGCCCAGCACGAGAAGGGCGAGGTCAAGGCATTCCTCGAATGGCTGCTGGACAACCATTTCACCTTCCTCGGCTATGAAGAATTCACCGTCCAGGCCGACAGCTCCGGCGGCCAGATGGTCTACGACGAGCAATCGTTCCTGGGTCTGCCGCGTCGCTTGCGCGTGGGCCTTACGGCTGAAGAGCTGCGCATCGAAGACTATGCGGTGGCCTATCTCAACGAGCCGTTGCTGCTGTCTTTCGCCAAGGCCGCGCTGCCCAGCCGTGTACATCGCCCTGCTTACCCGGATTATGTGTCGATTCGCCAATTGGGCGAGGACGGCAAGGTCATCAAGGAACACCGCTTCATGGGCCTGTATACCTCGTCGGTGTACGGCGAGAGTGTGCATGCCATCCCGTACATTCGCGTCAAGGTCGCCGAGGTGGAGCGCCGCTCAGGTTTCGATCCCAAGGCGCACCTTGGCAAAGAGCTGGCCCAGGTGCTGGAGGTGCTGCCGCGCGACGATCTGTTCCAGACCCCGATCGACGAGCTGTTCAACACCGTGATGTCGATCGTGCAGATCCAGGAGCGCAACAAGATCCGCGTGTTCTTGCGCAAAGACCCTTATGGCCGCTTCTGCTACTGCCTGGCTTACGTGCCCCGAGAGATCTACTCCACCGAGGTGCGGCAGAAAATCCAGCAAGTGCTGATGGAGCGCCTGAAGGCCAGCGACTGCGAGTTCTGGACGTTCTTCTCCGAATCGGTGCTGGCCCGCGTGCAGTTGATTCTTCGGGTGGACCCAAAGAACCGCATCGATATCGACCCGCAACAGCTGGAAAACGAAGTGATTCAGGCCTGCCGCTCGTGGCAGGACGATTACTCGGCGCTGGTGGTGGAAAACTTTGGCGAAGCTCAGGGCACCAACATCCTCGCGGACTTCCCCAAAGGCTTCCCCGCAGGCTACCGCGAGCGCTTCCCGGCCCATTCGGCCGTAGTCGACCTGCAGCATGTGCTCGCGTTGTCGCAGAGCAAGCCACTGGCGATGAGCTTCTATCAGCCGCTTACGCGCCTGGGTGAACGCCTGCTGCACTGCAAGCTGTATCACGCCGATACACCGCTGGCGCTCTCGGATGTTCTGCCGATTCTGGAAAACCTCGGCCTGCGGGTGCTCGGCGAGTTTCCCTACCGCCTGCGCCACGCCAACGGGCGTGAGTACTGGATCCACGACTTCGCGTTCACCTACAGCGAAGGCCTGAGCCTGGATATCCAGCAGCTCAACGACGTTCTGCAGGATGCTTTCGTCCACATCGTCAACGGCGATGCCGAGAACGATGCGTTCAACCGCCTGGTGCTCACCGCCGGCCTGCCATGGCGTGACGTGGCTCTGCTGCGCGCCTATGCCCGCTATCTCAAGCAGATCCGCCTGGGCTTCGACCTCGGCTACATCGCCAGCACCCTGAACAACCATACCGACATCGCTCGTGAGCTGACGCGGTTGTTCAAGACCCGCTTCTATCTGGCGCGCAAGCTGACCGTCGATGACCTGGACGATAAGCAACAGCGCCTGGAGCAGGCGATTCTCGCGGCCCTGGACGAGGTGCAGGTACTCAACGAAGACCGCATCCTGCGCCGCTACCTCGACCTGATCAAAGCAACGCTGCGTACCAACTTCTATCAGCCCGATGCCAACGGCCAGAGCAAGTCGTACTTCAGCTTCAAGTTCAACCCGCGGCTGATCCCTGAACTGCCCAAACCGGTGCCGAAGTTCGAGATATTCGTTTATTCACCACGGGTCGAGGGCGTGCACCTACGCTTTGGCAACGTCGCCCGTGGCGGCCTGCGCTGGTCGGATCGTGAGGAAGACTTCCGCACTGAAGTCCTGGGCCTGGTCAAAGCCCAGCAAGTGAAGAACTCTGTCATCGTCCCGGTGGGTGCCAAGGGTGGGTTCCTGCCGCGCAGGCTGCCGTTGGGTGGCACCCGCGACGAGATCGCCGCCGAGGGCGTGGCCTGCTATCGCATTTTCATCAGCGGCCTGCTGGATATCACCGACAACCTCAAGGATGGAGGCGTGGTGCCGCCGGCCAACGTGGTACGCCACGATGATGACGATCCGTACCTGGTGGTGGCCGCCGACAAGGGCACTGCGACCTTCTCCGACATCGCCAACGGTATTGCCATCGATTACGGCTTCTGGCTGGGTGATGCTTTCGCCTCCGGCGGTTCGGCCGGGTATGATCACAAAAAGATGGGCATCACCGCGCGCGGTGCCTGGGTGGGTGTGCAGCGTCACTTCCGTGAACGCGGTATCAACGTGCAGCAGGACCCGATTACCGTGATTGGCGTCGGCGACATGGCCGGTGACGTGTTCGGCAACGGTTTGTTGATGTCTGACAAGCTGCAGTTGGTGGCAGCGTTCAACCATCTGCATATCTTCATCGACCCCAACCCGGACCCGGCTACCAGCTTTGCCGAGCGCAAACGCTTGTTCGACCTGCCGCGTTCGGCCTGGACCGACTACGACACCAGCATCATGTCCGAAGGCGGGGGGATCTTCCCACGCAGCGCCAAGAGTATCGCCATCAGCCCGCAGATGAAGGAGCGCTTCGCCATCGAGGCGGATCGGCTGACTCCAACCGAGTTGCTGCATGCGCTGCTCAAGGCACCGGTGGACCTGCTGTGGAACGGTGGTATCGGCACCTACGTCAAGGCCAGCAGCGAAAGCCATGCCGATGTTGGCGACAAGGCCAACGACGCGTTGCGGGTCAATGGCAACGAACTGCGTTGCAAGGTGGTAGGCGAGGGCGGCAACCTCGGCATGACCCAGCTTGGGCGTGTTGAATTCGGCCTCAATGGCGGGGCTACCAATACCGACTTCATCGATAACGCCGGTGGCGTGGACTGCTCCGACCACGAGGTCAACATCAAGATCCTGCTCAATGAAGTGGTGCAGGGTGGCGACATGACCGAGAAGCAGCGTAACCAGCTGCTGGGCAGCATGACCGAGGAAGTGGGCAGCCTGGTGCTGGGCAACAACTACAAACAGACCCAAGCCCTGTCCCTGGCAGCGCGCCGCGCCCGCGAGCGGATCGCCGAATACAAGCGCCTGATGGCTGACCTGGAAAGCCGTGGCAAACTGGACCGGGCCATCGAGTTTCTGCCTTCCGAAGAGCAATTGGCCGAGCGCCTGGCCGCAGGCCATGGCCTGACCCGGGCCGAGCTGTCGGTATTGATTTCGTACAGCAAGATCGACCTCAAGGAGCAGTTGCTCAAGTCGCTGGTGCCGGACGACGACTACCTCACCCGTGACATGGAAACCGCTTTCCCGCCGTCGCTGGTCAGCAAGTTCGCCGACGCCATGCGTCGTCACCGCCTCAAGCGTGAAATCGTCAGCACCCAGATCGCCAACGACCTGGTCAACAACATGGGCATCACCTTCGTCCAGCGTTTGAAGGAGTCCACCGGCATGAGCCCGGCCAACGTTGCCGGGGCCTATGTGATCGTGCGCGACATCTTCCACCTGCCGCACTGGTTCCGCCAGATCGAGGCGCTGGACTATCAGGTGCCGGCAGATATCCAGCTGACCTTGATGGACGAGCTGATGCGCCTGGGCCGCCGTGCCACCCGCTGGTTCCTGCGTAGCCGGCGCAACGAGCAGGATGCAGGGCGCGACACTGCGCACTTCGGGCCAAAGATCGCTCAGCTGGGGCTCAAGCTCGACGAGCTGCTCGAAGGGCCGACCCGTGAGCGCTGGATGGTGCGCTACCAGAGCTTTGTCGACGCCGGTGTACCCGAGTTGCTGGCGCGCATGGTTGCAGGCACCACCCACCTGTACACCCTGCTGCCGATCATCGAAGCCTCGGATGTGACCGGCCATGACCCGGCTCAGGTGGCCAAGGCGTTCTTCGCCGTGGGTAGTGCACTGGACCTGACCTGGTACTTGCAGGAAATCAGCAACCTGCCGGTGGAAAACAACTGGCAGGCCCTTGCCCGCGAGGCATTCCGCGACGACATCGACCTGCAGCAGCGAGCGATCACCATTTCCGTGCTGCAAATGGCCGATGCCCCGCAAGACATGGACGCACGGGTGGCGCTGTGGGCCGAGCAGCATCGGGTGATGGTAGAGCGCTGGCGTGCCATGCTCGACGACCTGCGCAATGCCACGGGTAACGACTATGCGATGTATGCGGTGGCCAACCGCGAGCTGGTCGACCTGGCAATGAGTGGGCAGGCGGCGGCGGTGCCGTCCTAAAACAAAGCCCCGGCAGTGATGCCGGGGCTTTTTTATTGCTGTAGCGCCTCTTTGGCAGGCTTACTTGAACCTGCGCTCCACACCTTTTTCCACCAGAATTTTCGCCGAAATCTCTTCCACCGAAAAATGCGTGGAATTGATGTTGGGGATGTTCTCACGGCGGAACAGGCTCTCCACCTCGCGTACCTCGAATTCGCACTGGGCAAAGCTTGAATAGCGGCTGTTGGGCTTGCGCTCGTGGCGGATGGCGGTCAGGCGGTCGGGGTCGATGGTCAGCCCGAACAGCTTGTGATGGTACTTCTTCAATACCGCCGGCAGTTGCAGGCGTTCCATGTCGTCTTCGGTCAGCGGATAGTTCGCTGCGCGGATACCGAACTGCATAGCCATGTACAGGCAGGTCGGGGTCTTGCCACAGCGTGACACGCCCACCAGGATGAGGTCGGCTTTGTCGTAATAGTGAGTGCGTGCGCCGTCGTCGTTATCCAGGGCGAAATTCACCGCTTCGATGCGCTCCATGTAATTGGAGTTGCCGCCGATTGAGTGAGATTTGCCCACCGAATACGACGAATGGGCAGTCAATTCCTGCTCGAGCGGGGATAAAAACGTCGAAAAGATGTCGATCATGAACCCGTTCGACGTCGCCAGGATCTCGCGGATGTCCTGATTGACGATGGTGTCGAAGATGATCGGGCGCATGCCGTCACGCTCTGCCGCCGTGTTGATTTGCTGCACCATCGCACGGGCTTTGTCGGGGCTATCGATGTACGGGCGGGTAAATTTATTGAAAGGAATGCTCTCGAATTGAGCGAGTAGGCTCTGGCCCAGGGTTTCGGCTGTGATGCCGGTGCCATCGGAGATGAAGAACGCGGTTCGTTTCATTTGCGATCTGGGCCTTAAGCTGATGTCGTTTCTTGGATATGATAAGTTCGGTTTGCCGAATGCGGCTGTCGGCATTCTGCCATATTTTGCGAATCTATTTTCCAGGTACAGGCCACCAGCGTCCGGCCAAGTCACAGCGGCAGGCGGGCGCCCCAGCGCTTTTCCCAACAGTTAGTGGAGAGATCACCTTGGTAGAGTACGTAGTTTCCCTCGATAAGCTCGGCGTCCATGATGTAGAGCACGTGGGGGGCAAGAACGCATCCCTGGGCGAGATGATCAGTAACCTCGTCGGTAAAGGCGTGTCGGTACCGGGCGGCTTTGCCACTACGGCTCAGGCATACCGCGACTTCCTCGAGCAAAGTGGCCTGAACGACAAGATCCACGCGGCCCTCGATGCCTTGGATGTAGACGACGTCAACGCCCTGGCCAAGACTGGCGCGCAAATCCGCCAATGGGTGATGGAGGCTGAATTCCCGGCACGCCTTGATTCGGAAATCCGAACCGCGTTCGCCGAAATGTCCAAGGGCAATGACAATATCGCTGTGGCCGTGCGTTCCTCGGCCACCGCCGAAGACCTGCCGGACGCCTCGTTCGCCGGTCAACAGGAAACCTTCCTGAATATCCGCGGCGTCGACAACGTGATCCGTGCGGCCAAGGAAGTGTTCGCCTCGCTGTTCAACGACCGTGCCATTGCCTATCGCGTCCACCAGGGCTTCGACCACAAGCTGGTGGCTCTGTCCGCAGGCGTGCAGCGCATGGTCCGCTCCGAAACCGGTACCGCTGGGGTGATGTTCACCCTCGACACCGAGTCGGGTTTCCGTGACGTGGTGTTCATCACCGGCGCCTATGGCCTGGGTGAAACCGTGGTGCAGGGTGCGGTCAACCCGGACGAATTCTACGTTCACAAGCAAACCCTCAAGGCTGGCCGCCCGGCCATCCTGCGCCGCAACCTGGGTAGCAAGGCCATCAAGATGGTCTATGGCGATGAAGCCAAGGCCGGCCGCTCGGTCAAGACCGTGGAAGTCGAGCGTGCCGAGCGCGCGCGTTTCTGCCTGAGCGACGAAGAAGTCAACGAGCTGGCCAAGCAGGCGATGATCATCGAAGAGCACTACCAGCGCCCGATGGACATCGAGTGGGCCAAGGATGGTGACGACGGCCAGCTGTACATCGTCCAGGCCCGCCCCGAGACCGTGAAGAGCCGCGCCAGCGCCAACGTCATGGAGCGTTACCTGCTCAAAGAAAAGGGCACCGTTCTGGTGGAAGGTCGCGCCATCGGCCAACGCATTGGTGCAGGCAAGGTGCGTGTGATCAACGACGTGTCCGAGATGGACAAAGTGCAGCCGGGCGACGTGCTGGTTTCCGATATGACCGACCCGGACTGGGAGCCTGTGATGAAGCGCGCCAGCGCCATCGTCACCAACCGCGGCGGGCGTACCTGCCACGCCGCTATCATCGCGCGTGAGCTGGGCATTCCAGCCGTAGTTGGTTGCGGCAACGCCACTCAGGTGCTCAAGGACGGTCAGGGCGTGACGGTGTCCTGCGCCGAGGGCGACACCGGTTTCATCTTCGAAGGTGAGCTGGGCTTTGACGTCAAGCAGAACTCGGTGGATGCCATGCCAGAGCTGCCGTTCAAAATCATGATGAACGTCGGCAACCCCGACCGTGCCTTCGACTTCGCCCAGTTGCCCAATGCCGGCGTTGGTTTGGCGCGCCTGGAGTTCATCATCAACCGTATGATCGGCGTGCACCCCAAGGCACTGCTGAACTACGCCGGGCTGCCACCGGAGCTTAAAGAGAGCGTCGACAAGCGTATCGCCGGTTATCACGACCCGGTCGGCTTCTATGTCGAAAAACTGGTGGAGGGTATCAGCACCTTGGCTGCGGCCTTCTACCCGAAAAAGGTCATCGTGCGCCTGTCGGACTTCAAGTCCAACGAGTACGCCAACCTGATTGGCGGAAAGCTTTACGAACCGGAAGAAGAAAACCCGATGCTGGGCTTCCGCGGGGCTTCGCGATACATCAGCGAGTCGTTCCGTGACTGCTTCGAGCTCGAGTGCCGAGCCCTCAAGCGCGTGCGCAACGAGATGGGCCTGACCAACGTCGAGATCATGGTGCCGTTCGTGCGGACCCTGGGCGAGGCCAGCCAGGTGGTCGATCTGCTGGCTGAAAACGGGTTGGCCCGTGGCGATAACGGTCTGCGCGTAATCATGATGTGCGAACTGCCGTCCAACGCGATCCTTGCCGAAGAGTTCCTCGAATATTTCGACGGTTTCTCCATCGGCTCCAACGACCTGACTCAGCTGACCCTGGGCCTGGACCGCGACTCTGGCATCATTGCCCACCTGTTCGATGAGCGAAACCCTGCGGTGAAGAAACTGCTGGCCAACGCCATTGCCGCGTGCAACAAGGCTGGCAAGTACATCGGCATCTGCGGTCAGGGCCCCTCGGACCACCCGGACCTGGCCAAATGGCTGATGGAGCAGGGCATCGAAAGCGTGTCGCTGAACCCGGATTCGGTTCTGGAAACCTGGTTCTTCCTGGCCGAAGGCCAAGGCGCGGCCTGATACGGTAAATTGCGTGGGCGCATCTGGCGCGCCCACGCCTGGTTTTTTCCAGGGCGGGTTCCAGCGATGGATCACGCCCTTTTTTGTGCATCAAGCAACCTTATGCAAAGCAGCAGCAATCTTTTTCCCGTGGCCTTGCTCAGTGCCGAGCGCCGCGGTGACCTCAGTGAAGACGTATATCGCATCAAAGCCGGCAACAGCCCCGACGCCAGCGTCGAATTGGCTGTGACCCGTCTGGGGCTGGCCGATCATGGCCGGGCCGAGGGGGTGCCGGTAATTCTGCTGCACGGTAGCTTCTCGAACCGGCGTTTCTGGTATTCGCCCAAGGGTATTGGCCTGGGCGCAGAACTGGCGCGGGCCGGGTTCGATGTATGGGTACCTGAGATGCGCGGGCATGGTTTATCGCCGCGCAACAATGCCTGGAAGCACAACAGCGTGAGCGACTACGCACGCTATGACTTGCCGTTGATCGCAGCATTCGTGGCTGAACAAACCGGGCAGGTGCCGCACTGGGTCGGCCACTCGCTGGGCGGTACGACGTTGGTCGCGGCCCTGGGTGGTGGCTACCTCAGGGCTGACCAAGTGGCCAGCCTTGCGTTGTTCGGTACCCAGGTCAGCCGGGTGTACTGGCCTTTGAAGGTGCCGCCGCTAACCTGGGGTGCGAAGCTGTTGCTCAAGCGTTGGGGGCAGATTTCGGGGCCGCGCTTCAAGCGTGGGCCGGAGGACGAGCCGATTGGCGTGGCCCTGGAGAGCATGCGATGGCACGGCCTGTTTGGACGTTTTGGTGACAAACAGGGCGACTGGTGGGCGGGCTTGGCCGAGGTTGATGTGCCGCTATTGGCCGTGGCCGGGGCCGGCGACTTCCAGGACCCGGTGTGGGCCTGCCGTAAGCTGTTCGACCAGTTCGGTGGCGAGCGCAAGCAGTTCCTGCGCCTGGGCGTCGAACAGGGCTTCGAGGCCTTCGGTCACGTCGACATGCTGGTAAGCAAGGCGGCACAGGCGCAGGTCTGGCCGTTGGTGCAGCGCTGGTTGCGCGACCCGCTGGTGCCGGTACATGAATCGACGGTGGTGCGCGAGGCGGTGCCTGTCAGCTGAATACGTTTCACTGATACTCGATGCATGGCGGCTACGCGGGTTTTGGGGTTGTAAGGGCTCGTTTTGGTAGCAACTGGCTTGCCGACCTGTACCGGCCGCTTAGCGGGTAAATCCACGTATTGGGCTCATTTGCATGCATGCGCAGCATCTGTGGTGGCCGGCTCAACCGCGAAGAACCCAATGCGGGTGAAACATGACCTGCCGGTCTCGGATGACTACACCCGCGTCTACGGTGTAGCCTTGGCCAACACCCGCTTTCGTTGTGACTGACAGGAGCTTCCCATGCAGCATTACGTAACGCCCGACCTGTGTGACGCCTACCCGGACTTGGTCCAGGTGCTCGAACCTATGTTCAGCAACTTCGGTGGCCGTGATTCATTCGGTGGCCAGATCGTCACCATCAAATGCTTCGAAGACAACTCCCTGGTCAAAGAGCAGGTCGAGCTCGATGGCACTGGCAAAGTCCTGGTGGTCGATGGGGGAGGCTCGCTGCGTCGTGCGCTGCTCGGTGACATGCTCGCTGAAAAGGCAGCGAAAAATGGTTGGGAAGGCCTGGTGATCTATGGTTGCGTCCGCGATGTGGACGTGCTGATTCAGACCGACGTCGGGGTGCAAGCCTTGGCCAGCCATCCGATGAAAACCGACAAGC
The DNA here is from genome assembly GCF_014269025.2 of Pseudomonas promysalinigenes. Lineage (NCBI taxonomy): Bacteria > Pseudomonadati > Pseudomonadota > Gammaproteobacteria > Pseudomonadales > Pseudomonadaceae > Pseudomonas > Pseudomonas promysalinigenes. The sequence goes on from NZ_CP077094.1 coordinate 1,597,836, forward strand.
GCGGCATAGGCGACCTCAACGTGGCGGTCACTTTTGCAGGTGTCACTTTCCGCCCTGGTGAATACCTCTACGCCGACAACAATGGCGTGATTATCTCGCCAAGCCCACTGAAAATGCCGGAGTAACGCGCTGCTGGCGCTGATGGAGCTTTGATGTTCGAGGAAGACAACGCGCAGTGGGGGCTGGTGCATGCCCTGGTGCTCGATGGTGAAGGCGGCGCACGTGCTATTGCCCGCACCGAGCTGGATGGCCTGCAATTGCAGCCTCAGGAAAGCTTGTGGTTGCACTGGGATCGCAGTCATCCGCAAACGCGCAGTTGGCTGTTGCACGATAGTGGCTTGAGCGAGTTCGCTTGCGACTTGCTGCTCGAGGAAAACACCCGGCCGCGCTTGCTGCCTCAGCCCGGTGAACAGCTGCTGTTGTTTTTGCGTGGGGTCAACCTCAATCCGGGCGCAGAGCCTGAGGACATGGTCTCGGTGCGCATCCATGCGCAGGCGCAGCGGGTAATCTCGCTGCGCTTGCGGCCGCTGCGTGCCAGCGATGAAGTGTTGCAGCAACTGGAGGAGGGTAGAGGGCCGAAATCGGCGTCCGAACTGTTGCTGCTGATGGGCGAACTGCTGACCGAGAAAGTCCAGAGCCTGGTCAGCGACCTCTCAGAACTGGTCGACCTTGAAGAGGAAAAAGTCGAGTCCGACGAGAGGTACACCCCGGAGCATGGCAGCCTGCAGCAAATCCGTCGCCGTGCGGCGGGCTTGCGGCGGTTTCTGGCGCCGCAGAGGGAGATCTATGCGCAGTTGTCGCGCAGCAAATGGAGCTGGTTCTGCGATGCCGACGCCGATTACTGGAACGAGCTCAACAACAGCCTTATCCGCTACCTCGAAGAGCTCGAACTGACCCGCGAACGGGCAGCGTTGGTGCTGGAGAGCGAGGATCGCCGCCTCAACGAGCGGATGAACCGCACCATGTACCGTTTCGGCATCATCACTTGCATCTTCCTGCCCATGAGTTTCATCACCGGGTTGCTGGGCATCAATGTCGGTGGCATACCAGGGGCGAGCAACCCTTACGGCTTTTTGTTGGCGTGCATCGTGGTGTTGGCGCTGGCCGTGGGGCAGTGGTGGTTGTTCCGGCGGTTGCGTTGGGTATGAAGGTGCCGAGCGATCTTGAAACATTCGTTGCAGTGCGATGTGTGACCCATCGCCCGGCCATCTCGTCTCTGACTGACAATGCGCGAGGTGCCCATGCACGATCCGTTTGAACAATCTTTGCGTGACCTGCTCAACGCATCGCCCTCCGGTGAGGAGCGAGACGATGCCGCGTGCCTGGGTCGCGTGCTGAAAACCGCCAACCGCCAGGTCGGTGCCGGCGATCTGTTCAGCCTGCTTGGCCGCTGGAGCCAGGCATTGCTGATCGCCGTGAACAATGGCTCGGCGCACGTCGCGCCGGTGCGTCGACACTCTACCCGCAACGCTGCCGCTGGCAGCAAAGCAGATAAGGCCGATTGAATATGGAACTCGATCTCTGGACCCAGAGCCTGGTCACTGCGATGACCGCCCTATGGACCAAGGTAGCGAACTTCATCCCCAACCTGTTCGGCGCGCTGGTCGTGGTGCTGCTCGGTTTTGTCGTGGCCAAGCTGCTCGACACGCTGCTTTCCAAACTGCTGGCCAAGTTCGGCCTGGACCGCCTGATGGCGGGCACCGGGTTGACCAAGATGCTTGGCCGGGTTGGCATCCAGGTACCGATCTCGACGCTGATCGGCAAGATCGTCTACTGGTTCGTGCTTCTGATCTTCCTGGTTTCGGCCGCTGAATCCCTCGGCCTTGAGCGGGTTTCGGCCACTCTGGACATGCTTGCTTTATACCTGCCCAAGGTATTTGGCGCAGCGTTGGTGCTGCTGGCCGGCGTGCTGTTGGCGCAGGTGGCCAATGGCTTAGTGCGTGGCGCTGCCGAGGGTATCGGCTTGGAATACTCCGCCGGCCTTGGGCGCATCACCCAGGGCCTGGTGATCATCATCAGCATCTCGGTGGCGATCAGCCAGCTCGAGGTCAAGACCGACCTGCTCAACCATGTGATCGTCATCGGGCTGATTACCGTTGGTCTGGCCGTTGCGCTGGCCATGGGCCTCGGCAGCCGCGAAATCGCCGGGCAAATTTTGGCGGGCATTTATGTGCGTGAACTGTTCCAGGTCGGCCAGCAAGTGCGCGTTGGAGAGGTCGAAGGCATGATCGAGGAGATCGGCACGGTCAAGACGACCCTGCTGACCGATGAGGGTGAGTTGGTATCGCTGTCCAATCGCGTGCTCCTTGAGCAGCGAGTCAACAGCCGCTAACCGCACAAAAGCTGTTAATGTATGCCGCCGCGAAATCAGCCCAAGGGGGCTGAGCGGCGACATTGACCTGACTGTCGGCCAGACCTGTTTTGAATAAAGTTCATTCGCCGCCCATGCGTTATGACCCCCGCGAACTCACCGACGAGGAGTTGGTGGCGCGTTCGCATGAGGAGCTGTATCACGTTACCCGCGCCTATGAGGAGCTCATGCGGCGCTACCAGCGGACCCTTTTCAACGTCTGTGCGCGTTACCTAGGGAACGACCGCGATGCTGATGATGTCTGTCAGGAGGTGATGCTGAAGGTGCTGTATGGCCTGAAGAACTTCGAGGGTAAGTCCAAGTTCAAGACCTGGCTCTACAGCATTACCTACAACGAATGCATTACCCAGTACCGCAAGGAGCGTCGAAAACGCCGGTTGATGGATGCCTTGAGCCTGGACCCTATAGAAGAGGCGTCCGAGGAAAAGGCTCCGAAACCGGAAGAAAAAGGCGGGCTGGACAGGTGGCTGGTGCATGTGAACCCGATCGATCGGGAAATCCTGGTGCTGCGTTTTGTCGCAGAGCTGGAGTTCCAGGAGATCGCCGACATCATGCACATGGGCTTGAGCGCAACGAAAATGCGCTACAAGCGCGCCCTAGACAAGCTTCGTGAGAAATTTGCCGGATTGGATGAAACTTAGTCCGCAGCAAATATCTCTAACGAATCGGTGAGTTCTGCTAGACTTGCCGTCGAGTTGTCCCCCCGGATTGGTGGGACTGCTTAACTATCACCAGATGGGGATTTAACGGATGAAACTGAAAAACACCTTGGGCTTGGCCATTGGCTCGCTCGTCGCTGCTACTTCGTTCGGCGTTATGGCTCAAGGCCAAGGCGCGGTCGAAATCGAAGGCAACGTGACCAAGCAGTACTACGACAGCGAGCGTAACTTCAAGAACGACGGCACCAACCCTGGTGTTCGTCTGGGTTACTTCCTGACTGACGACGTATCCCTGGACCTGGGCTACAACGAAACTCACAACGCCCGTGGCGAAGTCTTCAACAAGAACATCAAAGGTTCGAAGGCCAAGCTGGACGCTACCTACCACTTCGGTACCGTTGGCGACGCTCTGCGTCCATACGTATCGGCTGGCTTCGCTCACGAGAGCCTGGGCCAAGCCACTCGTAACGGCCGTGACCACTCCACCTTCGCCAACGTTGGCGCTGGCGCCAAGTGGTACATCACCGACATGTTCTTCGCCCGTGCTGGCGTTGAAGCCAACTACAACATCGACAGCGGCTACACCGAGTGGGGTCCGTCGGTTGGTGTTGGTCTGAACTTCGGTGGCAGCGGTGGCAAAGCTCCAGCTCCAGCACCAGCTCCAGTTGCTGAAGTTTGCTCCGACTCGGACAACGACGGCGTTTGCGACAACGTCGACAAGTGCCCAGACACCCCAGCCAACGTTACCGTTGACGCTGATGGCTGCCCGGCTGTTGCCGAAGTCGTTCGCGTTGAGCTGGACGTCAAGTTCGACTTCGACAAGTCGGTCGTCAAGCCAAACAGCTACGGCGACATCAAGAACCTGGCTGACTTCATGAAGCAGTACCCACAAACCACCACCGTGGTTGAGGGTCACACTGACTCCGTAGGTCCAGACGCTTACAACCAGAAGCTGTCCGAGCGTCGTGCCAACGCTGTCAAGCAAGTGCTGACCCAGCAGTACGGCGTTGAGTCGAGCCGCGTTCAATCGGTAGGCTACGGCGAAACCCGTCCGGTTGCTGATAACGCCACCGAAGAAGGCCGCGCTATCAACCGTCGCGTTGAAGCTCAGGTAGAAGCCCAGGCCAAGTAATTGGTTTGATGCTTCAACGAAAAACCCGGCCGAGGCCGGGTTTTTCTTTGCCTGTAATTCGTGTGGCTGGCGCCGTGGCCTGCCTTTCGCGCTTATCCCTTAGCAGCGCGCAGAGCAGCACCAGATTAAGCAGCAGCGATAACATGGCCAAGGTTCGTCAGGCTCTGAGTGGCTCATCCTCAAGCAACTGGTATGAGCGACCAAGCCAATGCTGGCCTTCACCACGCTCGTTCAGCGGCTCTTAATAGCGGCGACCACCGCCGAAGCACAATCGCACAGCGCCATGGAGCCGACGTTGGGGCTGTTTTTTCCGGCGCATCGCTGCCCTGTACCCAGGCCAGAGGCGGTGTACTCAAGCATTCACCTGTCCGTTCTGACTAAGCAGTAGGCAAGTGAAGTCGCACCCCATGTGCCAAGCCCCTGTCATGCAAGGCCAGTGCTGGCTATAATCGCTGCCTCACTCACCCCGAGCCTTTCTCACCCATGTATAACCTGGCCCGCCAGCTGCTGTTCAAGCTTTCCCCGGAAACCTCCCATGACTTGTCCCTGGACCTGATCGGCGCCGGTGGCCGGCTTGGGCTCAATGGCATGCTCTGCAAGCAGCCGGCTGCGTTGCCGGTGACCGTGATGGGGTTGAACTTCGCCAACCCGGTGGGGCTGGCAGCAGGCCTGGACAAGAATGGCGCGGCCATCGACGGTTTTGCCCAGTTGGGCTTTGGTTTCGTCGAAATCGGCACCGTAACTCCGCGCCCGCAGCCAGGTAATCCCAAGCCGCGGCTGTTCCGCCTGCCGCAGGCGACCGCGATCATCAATCGCATGGGCTTCAACAACCTGGGTGTCGACCACCTGCTCGAGCGCGTGCGTGCATCGCGTTACACCGGCGTACTGGGTATCAACATCGGCAAGAACTTCGATACTCCAGTCGAGCGCGCAGTCGACGACTACCTGATCTGTCTGGACAAGGTTTACACCCAAGCCAGCTACATCACCGTGAATGTCAGCTCGCCAAATACCCCGGGCCTGCGTAGTCTGCAGTTCGGCGATTCGCTCAAGCAACTGCTCGATGCCTTGGCCGAACGACGTGAGCAGTTGGCTGCACAACATGGCAAGCGGGTACCTCTGGCAATCAAGATTGCCCCGGACATGAGCGATGAGGAAACTGCATTGGTGGCCTCGGCGCTGATGGCCTCGGGCATGGACGCGGTAATCGCCACAAACACCACGTTGAGCCGCGAAGGGGTCGAAGGCTTAGAGTTCGGTGCTGAGGCCGGTGGGCTGTCTGGTGCTCCGGTACTGCACAAGAGCACGCACATCGTGAAAGTGCTGGCTGGTGAGCTCGGTGGCAAGCTGCCGATCATCGCCGCTGGCGGTATTACCGAAGGCCGTCATGCAGCCGAGAAAATCGCAGCAGGCGCGAGCCTGGTGCAAATCTACTCGGGCTTCATTTACAGGGGGCCGCAGCTGATACGCGAAGCGGTAGATGCGATCGCGGCGATGCCCAAGGCCTGAGGCAAAAAAGGGCCCCATCAAGGGGCCCCTGGGCCGAAGCCCGCCGCCCGGATGGGGCGCGCATGGTGACTCGAATTCAGTGTCCTCGTTCAGCCAACGGCGTGATTTTCGTTGAGTCTATGGATGCCAGCGGTGCCAGTCATGCCGTCCCAGTTATCGCCGCGACCTTCGCGCCAGCCATTGATCCAGGCTTGACGTACCGAAGGAAGTGTAAACGGGCAAAGTTCGCGGGATTTGCCGGTGACCCCATATTGGTAGCCACGTGAATATGCTCTTTCCAACGGATCACGCTTAAGTCTTCTCATAGGGTGTTGCCCTCACTTGTTGACTGTAATGTCCCGTCGGCCTCTCCGAGGCCGGGCAGAGTCTTTCTGCCGGTTTGCGCTCGCTGCCGGCGTGGCGAGCTGAATGTGCCGCCTCGTTGCGAAGCGGCCTGAGACCAGTTCTAACGAATGCACGTCACGGTGTGAATGATCGATTTGTCATAAGGACGTAACCTTTCCTAGGGTGAAGGGATAAGTAAATAAATGCGACTCAACCCTATTTGCGGTTTGGCCCGCACACATCGGGGTTTTGCGGAACCTTGACGTCATTTCGCCAGCGTTGCGACGGGGGCGAAGAAATATCTGGTAATGCGACGAAGGGTCACGCTGGCTCCGTAGTTCGTGGAAATTATCTGTACTGCCTGATGATCTAAGCTGTTCTTGCTACCTGGCGAGCGGCGCATCAAAACAGGCGGCCTGGCCACCCGGCTGCAATTAAGCAGCAAGGTATGGCCACTCGGATGCCTGCTCAAAGGGTATTCGGGCAAACATCGGCAAGGCGATGCGTCGCCTTGCCACTTACATAGCCCAAGGCGCTGGAAAACTCATGTCGGATCGTTTCGAACTCTATCTCACCTGCCCCAAAGGCCTCGAAGGCCTGCTTGCCGAAGAGGCCCGCGGCCTTGGCCTCGATGATGTACGCGAGCACACCTCGGCCATCCGTGGCGAGGCCGACATGGAAACTGCCTACCGCCTGTGCCTATGGTCGCGCTTGGCCAACCGAGTGTTGCTGGTGCTCAAACGCTTCACGATGAAGAATGCCGATGACCTTTACGATGGCGTGCACGCTGTCGACTGGGCCGACCACCTGGCTGCCGACGGCACGCTGGCCGTGGAGTTCAGTGGCCACGGCTCAGGTATCGACAATACCCATTTCGGGGCGCTGAAGGTCAAGGACGCCATCGTCGACAAGTTGCGCAACCGTGAGGGCCTGCGCCCATCGATTGAGAAGCTCGACCCGGATGTACGTGTTCATCTGCGCCTCGACCGAGGCGAGGCCATTCTCTCTCTCGATCTGTCTGGGCACAGCCTGCACCAGCGTGGGTATCGCCTGCAGCAAGGCGCCGCGCCGCTGAAGGAAAACCTCGCGGCTGCCGTGCTGATTCGCGCTGGCTGGCCACGTATCGCTGCCCAAGGCGGCGCCTTGGCCGACCCAATGTGCGGTGTAGGTACCTTCCTGGTGGAGGCTGCGATGATCGCTGCCGATATTGCGCCCAACCTCAAGCGTGAGCGCTGGGGTTTCAGCGCCTGGCTCGGCCATGTGCCGGCGACCTGGCGTAAAGTGCACGAACAAGCGCAGGCCCGAGCGCAGGCCGGCCTTGCCAAGCCACCGCTGTGGATTCGCGGCTATGAGGCTGACCCGCGGCTGATCCAGCCGGGGCGTAATAACGTCGAGCGCGCAGGCCTTGGCGATTGGGTCAAGATTTACCAAGGTGAAGTCAGCACCTTCGAGCCGCGCCCGGACCAGAACCAGAAAGGCCTGGTCATCAGCAACCCACCGTATGGTGAGCGCCTGGGTGACGAAGCCAGCCTGTTGTACCTTTATCAGAACCTCGGTGAACGCCTGCGCCAGGCTTGCATGGGTTGGGAAGCAGCGGTGTTCACCGGCGCACCCGAACTGGGCAAGCGCATGGGTATCCGCAGCCACAAACAATATGCCTTCTGGAACGGCGCCTTGCCGTGCAAGCTGTTGCTGTTCAAGGTGCAGCCTGACCAGTTCGTCACTGGTGAACGCCGCGAAGCTCAGCCCGAACATGGCCAGGACCGCCGCCCTGCGGCAGTCGCCAGCGTGCCGGCACGCCTATCTGAAGGCGCGCAGATGTTCGCCAACCGATTGCAGAAAAACCTCAAGCAGCTCGGTAAGTGGGCGCGTCGGGAGCAGGTCGACTGCTACCGTCTTTACGATGCCGATATGCCTGAATACGCCCTGGCGGTCGACCTGTATCACGACTGGGTGCATGTGCAGGAATACGCAGCGCCTCGCTCGATCGACCCGGACAAGGCACAGGGACGCTTGCTCGATGCCCTGGCTGCAATCCCCCAGGCCCTTGGCATTGATCCTCAACGTGTGGTGCTCAAGCGCCGTGAGCGCCAGAGCGGCACCCGTCAGTACGAGCGTCAGGCCACTGAAGGGCGTTTCCAGGAGGTCAATGAAGGTGGTGTGAAACTGCTGGTCAACCTCACTGACTACCTCGATACCGGGCTTTTCCTCGATCACCGCCCCATGCGCATGCGTATCCAGCGTGAGGCCGACGGCAAGCGTTTCCTCAACCTGTTCTGTTACACGGCCACGGCCACCGTGCATGCAGCCAAGGGCGGTGCGCGCAGTACCACCAGTGTCGACCTGTCGAAAACCTACCTGGACTGGGCGCGGCGTAATTTGTCGCTGAACGGCTTTTCCGAGCGTAACCGGCTGGAGCAGGGCGATGTAATGGCCTGGCTTGAAGCCAACCGCGACAGCTACGATCTGATCTTCATCGACCCGCCAACTTTCTCGAACTCCAAGCGCATGGAAGGTGTGTTCGACGTTCAGCGCGACCATGTGCAACTGCTTGATCTGGCAATGGCTCGTCTGGCGCCTGGGGGGGTCCTATATTTCTCCAACAACTTCCGCAAGTTCCAGCTTGATGAGCACTTGAGCACGCGCTATGTGGTCGAGGAAATCAGCGCTCAGACGCTGGACCCGGACTTCGCGCGCAACAACCGCATTCACCGCGCCTGGCGCCTGCAATTGCGCTAAGTCGAAAAGGCGCGTTGCGCGCTTAGTGGCCAATAGCTATAACTCAGCTGAGGGCCGAGATTTCGCAGGACGCTGACGTGATGAGATTGATCTATGTCGAAGTGGGGCGTACGTGCGAAGGTGTTGGGCCTGTGCAGCGAGGCATTGGCTGGCTGGGCGGTGGCGTTGGTGGCGTTGGTGGCCGGTGCTCTGCTGACGGCGGGCCTGGCCTTGGCTGCCCAGGCACTTTACAAGCAACAGCTGCGTCAGCGCTTCGAGCTGCTGGCCACTGAACGTCAAAGCCGGATTGCTGAGCGCTTCGACGATCAGGAGCAGCGCCTGGACGGGTTGCGGCGTTTTTTCACCTACTCCAGGGATATTACGCCAAGCGAGTTCGAGGGCTATGCCCGAGCCTTGCTGCAACGAACCCAGGCTTATTCCTGGGCACCGCGAGTAGAGGCGTCGCAACGACGTGAGTTCGAGCGCCAGGCCAGTGACTGGCTTGGCCACGATTACCAGATACGCCAGCTTGATGCCTCGGGTAATTGGCAGTCGGCACCTGCGCGGGATCATTACTACCCGGTGCTCTACACCCAGGCCGATGCCTTGCAAGGGCAACCTTACGGGCTCGACCTGCGCAGCCAGCCGGCACGTGAACAAACCTTGGCGCGGGCGCTGCACCCAGGCAGTATGGCGGTCTCTGCACCGCTGGACATGCTTAGTGTTGCGCCGCAGTTCAGCCGTGGGGTGATGATCGTGGCTCCGGTGTTTGCCGATGCTCAGCCCGATGGCCCCCCGCAAGGCTATGTCGTGGCGCTGATGAACATGCGCCAATTGCTCACTGAGGGCCTTCCGGCCGCCGCCGATGACAACCTGGTAGTGCGCATCACCGACCCGACTGGGCGCGGGGGTCATGAAGTGCTGTTCGACTCGCAGAACCCGGTGGCGGCACTTAGCATGGTCAGCACTCAGTTGCTGCACCTGGCCGATCACGCTTTCCAGCTGGATATTCGCCCTAGCCAGGCCTTTCAGAAGGCCAACCAGTCTTCGGCAGCTTTTGCCGTTACGTTACTGGGTGGTTTGTTGAGCCTGTTGCTGAGCACGCTTCTTTACAGTCTGTTCAGTCAACGCCAGCGCGCCTTGGCGCTGGTCGAACAGCGCACGGCGCAGTTGCAGATCAGCGAGCAGTCGTTGCGCGAAACCCACAACCGGCTGCGCAGCGTGCTGGATGCGGCAACGCAGGTAGCGATCATCGCCACCAGCCTCAAGGGCGTTATCAGCACCTTCAACACAGGTGCCGAGCGCATGCTTGGTTATTCGGCCAATCAAGCCATCGGTCATCTGCAACTTGAGGATCTGGTGTTGCCTGAGGAGCTGAACCAGCGGGCCCAAGCATTGAGCACCCGTTACGGGCGCCAAATCACCGGTGGGCAGGCGATGTTTGCCGAAACCATCCACGACAGCAGCGGTGAGCCGGTCGAGTGGACCTTGGTGCGTAAGGATGGCAGCCATTTACAAGCCAACATGCTGGTCACCGCCGTGCTCGATGAGCAGGGGCTCTGGGTAGGCTACCTGGCCATCTGCATCGACGTCACCGAGCGACGACGTGTGCTGGAAGCGTTGGCCATGCGTGATCGTCTACTGGAGAAACTCAGCGCGCAAGTACCGGGGGGGATCTATCAGTATCGGCTGGATGCCGACGGGCACTCCTGCTTCCCCTATGCGAGCCAAGGGCTGTTCGATATCTACGAAATCGACCTGCAGCTGCTGCGCAAGGATGCTACGGCGGTATTCGAGCGCATTCATCCTGACGATCTGGAGCGTGTGCGCCGCTCGGTGCGTTACTCTGCCGAACACCTGTGCGCGTGGCGCGAAGAGTACCGGGTGTGCCTGCCGCGCGCTGGGCTGCGCTGGGTGCGTGGCGAGGCGACCCCAGAGCCTGGTGAAGATGGTTGCACGCTGTGGCATGGCTACCAGACCGATATTTCTGATCTCAAAGGGGTCGAGGAAGAGTTGCGCGCGTTGTCGATTACCGACGCATTGACTGGGATACATAACCGCCGTTATTTCCAGGAGCGCTTGAGGGCCGAACTTGAACGCGCCCAGCGTGGCGGGCTGGACTTAGCCGTCATCATGCTCGACATCGATCATTTCAAGCGGATCAATGATCACCATGGCCATGCCGTGGGTGACTTGGTGCTGCGACGTTTGTGCCAGCGCATTGCTCAGCGGTTACGCCGTACCGATGTGTTCTGCCGCTTGGGGGGCGAGGAGTTCATGGTGCTGTGCCCGGGCAGCAATGCAGAACAGGCGCGGGTGCTGGCCATGGAGCTGTGGCAAGCGGTGCGTAGCGTGCCCATTGAAGGAGTGGGCAAGGTCACCGCGAGCTTCGGTGTTGCTGGCTGGCGCGAAGGAGAGGGCGCTGATGCCTTGCTGTTGCGTGCCGACGCTGGGGTGTATGCGGCCAAGCAGGCTGGCCGGGACAGAGTTGAACCCGAGCTGACCTGACAGACGCATGTGCTTGCACCGGTAGTTTCGCGGGTAAACCCGCCCCTTCACGTGAACAACTGCGCTGTAATGCGCTGCTGTTAGTGCCGGAACGGGTTTGGCCGCGAAGAGCCCGGCCCAAGCAGGCGTATCAAGGCGCTGCTGCAGTGGTGTTGTTGTTCAATTTCGGTTGGCGATACAGGTCCAGCAGAACCTGGTCGAGCACCTGCGAGGCGCCCCAGGGTTTCGGGTCGTTGAGGATCGCTGCTACTGCCCAGGTCTTACCGTTGCTGTCGCGGCTGAAGCCGGCGATGGCTCGCACGGTGTTCAGGGTACCGGTCTTGATATGGCCCTCACCTGCCATGGCAGTGCGCTTGAGGCGCTTGCGCATGGTGCCATCCATGCCTACCAGCGGCATCGAGCTGATGAACTCGGCCGAATAGGGGCTGTTCCATGCCGCTTGCAGTAGCGCGGCCATCTCGCGGGTGCTGACCCGCTCGGCGCGGGACAGGCCTGAGCCGTTCTCCATCACCAGATGTGGAGCGGTGATACCTTTTTTCGCCAGCCACTGGCGTATCACACGCTGCGCGGCCCGTGCGTCGTCGCCATCGGCGTCGGTGCGGAACTGCGCGCCCAGGCTGAGGAACAGCTGCCTGGCCATGGTGTTGTTGCTGTATTTGTTGATGTCGCGGATCACTTCCACCAGGTCCGGTGAGAAAGCACGTGCCAGCAGGCGTGCGCTCTTGGGCACGTTTTCCACGCGATCGCGGCCCTGGATGCTGCCACCAAGCTCGTTCCAGATTGCCCGCACGGCCCCGGCAGCGTAGGTCGGGTGGTCCAGCAAGGACAAATAGGTCTGCGAGTTGCAGCCATCGGCCAGCTGACCTGTGACGGTCACACTGACGCCGTCAGCCTGCTGCACAGGGTTGTAGCGTACGTCGCCGCTGCATTGCTTGCCTGCCACGGCCTTGACCTGGTTGTCGATGCGAATGCTTGCGATCGGTGGTTCCACGGCAACGGTAACTTTGCCTCCATCGTTGCGAGCGACGAAGCGCAGAGCCTTGAGGTTGATCATCAGTGAATCGGGCTTGACTAGAAACGGCTTGTTGACGTCGCCGCCGTCATCATCGAACTGGGGCAGGTTGGGTTGCACGAAATGGCTGCGGTCCAGTACCAAGTCGCCGGTGACGGTGCGCACGCCATTGGCGCGCAGGTCACGCATCAGCAGCCAGAGCTTTTCCATGTTCAGTTTGGGGTCGCCGCCGCCCTTGAGGTACAGGTTGCCGTTAAGCACCCCATTGCTAAGGGTGCCATCGGTGTAGAACTCGGTTTTCCATTGAAAGGTCGGGCCGAGTAATTCAAGGGCGGCGTAAGTGGTGACCAGCTTCATGGTCGAGGCCGGGTTCACCGATACATCGGCATTGAACACGGTCGCAGTGCCCGGGCCATTCAACGGCAGCATCACCAGCGAGAGGGCGCTGTCCTGTAACTTGTTGGCCTTGAGCGCCTGCTGAACCTTAGGCGGCAGGTTGGTATTGACGGCGGCAGCCTGGCTGGTTAGCGCGAGGGGCAGCAGCAGGCTGGCAAGAACGAGAGGGCGGAGCTGTTTGATCATAAGAAGTAAACACCCTGCAGACGAGGGAAAAAGACACAGGGGCTGTAAGAGATGATCGCCCCAGGATGAAATATAGAGCGCATTATGCCCCAAGCGCAGCGTTGATGTGCCACGTTCGACGGAAAAGCGCCTTTGTAGCGCGGAAACTGTTAAAGTGCCGCGCGTAATTACTTAAGAGGATTGTTTCATGGCTACCAACCGTTCCCGTCGTCTACGCAAGAAGCTGTGCGTGGATGAATTCCAGGAGCTGGGTTTCGAACTGAACCTGGGTTTCAAGGAAGACCTGTCCGACGAAGCCATCGATGCCTTCCTCGACGCATTTCTGACTGAAGCCATGGATGCCAACGGCCTGGACTATGTCGGTGGCGATGATTTTGGCCTGGTTTGCTCGGCCAAGCGCGGCTCGGTCAGCGAAGAGCAGCGTGCTGCCGTAGAAGCCTGGCTCAAAGGCCGCAGCGAGCTGACCAATATTGAAGTCAGCCCGCTGCTGGATGCCTGGTATCCAGAAAAGCCGATCAACCCGGCTTCCTGATGCCTGCTTGAGCGGCCCCGCCCGGGGGTTCGCTCGATAAAGCGCTGGCCAGTTCTCTGGCCAGCGCTTTCTCTACTCGGCGCATATGCCGTGCCAGTACCTGCCGTTGTAATTTGATGCATGGCGCAGGGCCATCTTGCTTTTCCAGGGCCGCGCAGGCCTCCATCATGGCCTTTGCTTCCAAAAGCCGCGCCGCGCTCAGGATCTTGTGCGCCTGCTCGCGGATACCTTCTGCCTGTTCGACAGGGTCCAGGGCCATGAGCAATTTCAGATCGTCTTTCAGGCTTTTATGCACGGCGGTGAGAAACAGGCTGCGGCTTTGGGCACTGTCGCCTACGATGCCAGTCAGGCCTGCGAGGTTGAAAGGTGGCGCTACTGCCGGGCTTGGACGGGGCGTGATTTTGGCCAGGCACTGGCTCAGGGTACGCAGGCTGATAGGCTTGAGCAGGCAGTCGTCCATGCCTGCACTCAGGCATTTCTGTCGGACTTCCGGCTGAGCGTTGGCGGTGTAACCCAGAATGATGCAGCGCGGGCGACCTAGCTTGCGCTCTTCGCAGCGAACCGCGGTAGCCACTTGGTAACCATTCATGTGAGGCATGTTGCAGTCTAGTACCAGCACGTCGAACGGCATCGTGCGCCATTTCTGCAGGCCTTGGCGGCCATCGCTTGCACTGGTATGGCTAAGCCCCAGGTAGCTCAGTTGTTGCGCCATCAGCATCAGGTTGGCTGGGTGGTCATCGATGACCAAGACCTTCAGGTCGGCAGCGGGGACCTCGACCTCTTCCACCTCCGATACCACAGGCACCGGCGCTTCGACAGGCTCCAAGGGCATCATCAGGCGCACCTGAGTACCTGTCCCGGGAGTGCTGTTGATACTTAAATTGCCACCCATCATCTCGCTTAGGCTACGGCAGATCGCCAAACCCAGCCCAGTGCCCGCACGGGCGCCCTGGCTGTGTGGGTTGGCTTGCACGAATGGGTTGAACAAGTGCTGCAAATCACCTTCCTCAATGCCGATGCCGCTGTCACGCACTTCGAGCTCCAGGGTCGGCGGCGCGTCAGGGCCTTGGTCGCGCAAACTGAGCGTGACGTGGATCTGCCCTTGCTCGGTGAACTTGATGGCATTGCTGACCAGGTTGGAAAGTATCTGCTTGAAGCGCAGCGGGTCGAGCAAAGCATGGCAGCGGGCGTTGGGGTTGATCCATACCTGGAGTGCCAGGCCTTTCTGGCGGGCCTGGCCATCGAACACCCGGCCTACCGACTCCACCAGCGCTGCGGGATCCACTGCTTCCGGGCTGAGCGACAAGTGACCGGATTCGATCCTCACGATGTCGAGGATATCGCCAATCAGGCCCAGCAGATCCCTGGCTGAGTGGTGCGCCACCTCCAGTGAGGCTGGGTCGACCTGCCCTTGCAGCGCTCGCCTGAGCGCCAGTTCGAGCATACCGATGACCGCGTTCATCGGAGTACGTATCTCGTGGCTGATGGTGGCCAGGAAGGTGCTTTTGGCGCGGTTGGCATCGTCGGCCAGGCGTTTGGCGTCGCGCAGTTCCTGCACCAGCTTGCGACGCTCACTGATATCGATCCAGCCGCCGATAATCCCCTGCACTTCACCCAAAGAGTCGCGGTAGGGCAGGATCCAGTGATAGATCGTCATCTCCCGCTCGTGAAAGCGCAGTGGCCGGTCGATGATCAGCGGCACGCCGGCGGCCATCACCTGCTGGTAGTCAGCCTGGATCTGGCGAGTGTTCTCGGCAGCGGTAAATTGGCTCTCATCCAGGCGCTTGCCGATCACGTCTTGCTGACGGGACTGGACGGCCTCCAGGTAGCTGGCATTACAGCTTTTCAACCGGCCCTCGCGATCGCGCACGTACATCGGGTGAGGGGTTCCGTTGAGCAAGGCGCCCATGAATTCCAGTTGATCGCTCAGCGCCCGTTCGGCGCGCTGGCGTTGTTTGATCTGCCCGCGCAGACGCGCGTTCCAGATCAGAGCCAGCAACAGCAGCACACCGGTGCCCAGCAGCACCTGAAGAATCTGACGCCGCAAGGCAGGCCAACGGGCATCTTCATGCACATCATAGCCGCGCCACCGATTGTTGATGGCGCCCAATTCTTCCGGCGAAATACTCAGCAGCGCTTTGTCGAGGATGCTGGCAAGCGGCATGTCATGTTCGCGGGTGGCCATGGCGAAGACAGCCGGTTCGTTGCCCACCGTGTTGCGAATGACCAGGTTGGGGTTGCCGGCCAACGCGTGGTTGGCATTGATCAACGGCGTGATCATGGCATCGACTGCGCCACTGTTGAGCAGGGCCACGGAGTAGTAGGGGCTTTGCGTTTCGATTCGGCCAATCTGTGGAAAGCGGCTTGCCAGCAGATCGTCCAGGTTACTGTAGCGGGACATCGCAACGCGCTGACCGCTCAGTTGTTCCAGTGAAGCGTATTGTTCGTCACGGGCGCGGGTCACCAGCACATGGGGGCTTTCCAGGTAGGCGCGGCTCAGGTGCAGATGTTTGTCGGTGCTTCCATCGTTAGCCAGCGCGGCGATCATGTTCACGCGCCCGTCGCGCAGCTGCGCGAGCATATCAGCGATGCCGTTGGCCCGTTGTACCTCGAAGCGCAGGCCGGTACGCAGACGAATCAAGTCCAGCAGGTCGGCGGTGATTCCACGAAAATGGCCATTGGCATCGAAGTAGGAAAGTGGTGCTGCAGTTTCGTCGATGGCGACCCGCATGACCGGGTGGCTCACCAGCCATTGCTCTTCTTCAGGCGTCAACTGGAGCTTGCGGTCACTCAGCAGCAGATCACCGCCTGCGCTCCATCGTTTGAAGATGCTTGCGCGTACGGCGCTGGGCTGCCGGTCGAGCGCTGCATTGACCAGTGCCTTGAGCTGAACGTCCTGCGTGCGCAGGGCAAAACTGAAACCGATGCTTTCGTGCTGGCCAAAACTTGCCATGCGCAAACGCGGCAAGTGCCCGCGGTTGAGTTGGTAATGTGTCGAGATGGTATCGCCGATAAATACGTCCGCCTGGCCGAACGCCACGGCATTCAGGGCTTGTGTGGTTGAGTCGAATGCCAGCACCTGGGCCTGGGCATACTCAGCGCGGACTCTGTCCTTGGGCAAGTAGTGGTACAGCATGCCCAGTCGCAACCCAGCAAGGCCTGAGTTCAGGGGAAGCCCTTCATCTTCCCGCGTGACCAAGACCGGTTGGTCGATTGCATAGGGATGGGAAAGGGTCAGGCCCTCGATTGCCGCTTCATAGCCGTTGGCACTGGCCAGTAAATCGATTTTGCCTTGCTTGAGCGCCTCGATTGCTGCGCTGCGGGTGGCGTAGCGCATGACCTGGACCGGCAAGTTCAATGCTTTGCCGATCAGGTTGGCGTATTCGGCGGTAAGGCCTTGATAGACTTGCCCACCCCCGGTGATGTCGAAAGGAGGATAGTCAGGCGCCGATATGCCCAGAACCAGTACCGATCGGCCCTCCAGCCACTGCCGCTGTTGTTCGGTCAGGCGCGGGCTGATTGGGTTGCTCGAAGATCGCGCCAACAGTGTATAGGGCTCGGCGTCAGGGGTTGAAGCCTGAGCCAGGTTGCAGGCCAGCACCAGGAAAAGACCTAGGCAGGTAATGATTCGCACAATCAAGACCTCAGACCAGCGCGTTGCGTTTTGCCATTTCGATCAGCTCGACCAAAGAATCGGCCTGCAGCTTCTGCATGAGGCGCTTTTTATAGGTGCTGACTGTTTTGTTGCTTAGAAACATGCCTTTTGCAATCTCTTGATTGCTACGACCTTGTGCAAAAAGTTGTAACACCATGAGTTCTCGATCGTTAACGAGTCGGAAAAGTCTTAGGTCTGAGTCTGCTGTTTCATGGCTGTGATGAATGGCCTGACTGGGAAAATAATTGTATCCGGCAATGACGGCCTTGATTGCGCTGAGTAGCTCACTAAGGTCTTCTTGCTTGCATACATAACCAGCTGCACCAGAGTGCATACAACGTACGGCGAACAGTGCCGGGGCCTGTGCGGTAAGTATCAGCACCTTCAAAGGCATGGCCATCGCCTGAAAGCGTGAAAGCACCTCCAGGCCGTCCAACCTAGGGATACTGATGTCGAGAATCACCAACTCCGGCTGGGTTTCGCGAATCAGTTGCATGGCATCCACACCATTGTCGGATTCGCCCACGACTTTGTAATTCTGGTTTTCCAGCAGCATGCGAACTGCAAGACGGATGACGGGATGGTCATCGACAATGAATACAGTGTTCATATCAAAACTCCCTGCTGCGTATGACGGAGGCAGGTGGCACCTTACCCCAGTTGGACGTCAGCAGGGGGGTGCAGTATAGAGATTCGTTAGATATGGGAAATGGCTTACAACTAAGTACACATTGAGCTACGAAGTGTAAGGAATTACTTCGCTACCAAGGATGATTCGGTAACTTTTCAGCAGCCCGTGTAGCATGTGTTTAGTAATGGATGCCGCGTGTAGGAAGTTTCTGATAGTTAGGCCTTGGCCCGGCTATTCAACCGGGCGCAGGGGCTTGTTCAGGTCGGGCTCGAACGGCCGGTCATTTCCCGCGCCATTTCGCTGGCATAGCTGTCAGTCATGCCGGCGATGAAGTCGATCATGCGCAGGAACGCCTTGTGCAACGAATCATTGGGGCTGGGGGCGTTGTTACCGATTAGGTCAAGCACGCGGCGGCTCTTGAATGAGGGGGTACGCCCGCCGTGTTGCTCTAGGGCCGCAGCGCAGAACGTGTTGAGGAGTATTTCTAGGGTGGTGTAGGCGCCAATCTCATGCAACGTCTTGCGCTTGTCCTGGAAAATCTTGTTTCGCGCCATCGCCTTTGCCTGCAGCACGCAGCGCTTGGCTGGGCCGTGCATGTGCTCGACCAGATCGCCAGTCAGGCGCCCGCTCAGCAGTGTTTGCTGCTGCTCGACGAAAGCCGCGGCGGCCGCATTGGTTAGATGTTCGATTGCCTTGCCCCGCAAGATCGCAAGCTTGCGTCGACGTGAGTCGGCAGGCCCAAGCTGGCGATAGGTTTCCGGCAGGTCGTCGCCGACAAGGTCCAGCAACAGCGCCTCGACTTCGGCGTAGTGCAGCAGCTCCATCTCCAGGCCGTCTTCCAGGTCGATCAGCGCATAACAGATGTCATCAGCCGCTTCCATGAGGTAGACCAGCGGATGGCGGGCCCAACGCTGGTCCTCGAGCAACGGCAGGCCAAGCTTGCGGGCGATCTGTTCGAGCAGCGGCAGCTCGCTCTGGTAGCAGCCGAATTTGTGTTTCTTATAGCCAAGTGCATCTGCGTGGCGAGCGGTCCACGGGTACTTCAGGTAGGTGCCCAGGGTCGCGTAGGTAAGCCGCGTGCCGCCGTCGAACTGGTGGTACTCAAGTTGAGTCAGTACGCGAAAACCCTGGGCGTTACCCTCGAAGTTGAGAAAGTCAGCGCGCTCATCATCGCTCATGTCGTCCAGCCAGCCCCTGCCTGCCGCCTGTTGGAACCAGTGGCGAATGGCATCTTCACCGGAGTGGCCGAACGGCGGGTTGCCAATGTCGTGGGCCAGGCAAGCCGACTGCACGATCATCCCCAGGTCGCTCGGATCGCACCAGTCGGGCAGGCTTGAGCGCAGGGTCTCGCCCACGCGCATGCCAAGCGAACGGCCCACACAGCTCACCTCCAGGGAATGCGTCAGGCGTGTGTGGATATGATCATTGCTCGATACCGGATGGACTTGCGTCTTGCGCCCCAGGCGGCGGAAGGCGCCCGAGAAGATGATCCGGTCATGGTCTTTGTGAAAGGGGCTGCGGCCAAGCTCATCGGCGCTGTACAGCGCTTTGCCGAGCCGTTCGCGGGTGAGCAGGGTGTGCCAGTCCAAGGCGCTCTCTCCTGTCGATCGAAGGGTATAGCTTCAGGTGCGGCGGGCAGGGGTGCAAGGGGCAGATTAAAACCGCCCCTGTGGGATTAGGGCCGCAGGCCATGCTCAGTGGCGGCGATTGCCTTGCAGGAACAGGCGCACCAGAGGAACCAGGCTTGTACCCAAGCGTACCAGGCGGCTGAGGTTGCCGCTGCGCACGCCTTTGCCGGTCAGAAAGCCTAGCGCGACCACTGCGCCTATTCCCCAAAGCGGTGCATGTTTGATGCCCAAACCGTCATGCAGCGAGCTGCCAATGCCGCGCAGGCGCACCAAGGGTTGCAGCAGTTGGCCGGACTCCTGACGAATTTCCTGGCGATGCATTTCAAGGCGCAGGCGCAGAAGCGCTTTGCGCAGTTCGCGTGGGTTACGCGTATGGGGAAGTTCAGGCAGGCTCATGGCAACAGACGCTCCCTATCCTTGGCCAGTTCTTCGAGGGTGGCATTGAAGGGCGATGACTCGTCAAACACAGCGGCTTTGAGGCGCAGGCCGCAGAACACAGCTGCCAAGCCATAAAAAACGCATAGACCGATGATACCCGCCAAGCGATAGCTGTCCCACAGAAGGACCAGCAACAGGCCAGACAATGCCGTGAGCAGCAGCAGGGCGAAGACCAGCGCAAGTCCCGCGAACAACAGCAGCCTCAGGGTACGGCCTTTTTGCTCCTGCAGTTCGATTCCCAATAGTTCGATGTGGCTGTGCAAAAGCCCCAGTACCGCAGCACCCAGGCGTTTGCCTGAGGCGCCGGTGGCAATGCTGTCGTTCTCCATGGAAGCTCCTCAGCGCCGGTTGGCGAGCAGGCCGATCAACAATCCGACGCCGGCAGCGATACCGATGGCCTGCCATGGGTTTTCCTGCACGTACTGCTCGGCGCTACCAAGGGCTTCCTGGCCGCGCTCACGCACCGTTTCTTGCGTCAGTTGCAGGGTTTCACGTGCCTGGGAAAGGCGCTCATGAAGCTGACTGCGCAGCTCTTCAGCCTGATCGCCCGCCAGATTGGCGGTGTCTGCCAGCAGTTTCTCCGTGTCACGGACCAAGGTCTGGAAGTCAGCCATCAATATCTCTTGTGCAGTCTTTGCCGATTTGCTGGCCATGGGGCTCTCCCTGGTAGGTATTGAAAGTATGTAGGTAGTTCGAGTGACGCGGCGCTTGGAAGGTTCAGTCGCTGTACTGGTATGGCACTTGCTAACGGAAATTGCCACAACGCAGGGCGTCATCTGGATCGATGCGCCGAAGCAGGGCGTCGACCCTGACAGGCACCGATAAACCTTAACCCAATCCACGACAAACCCAAGAAAAAACCACGCAGGCTGCGCTCGTATCGCCACAACCGGGCGAAAGCTGGCACCGAATCGGTGCAGGGATGCAAGGTCTTGAACTGTCCTGGTGCTCAATTTCAGCAGGTCTGCCTTTTCATGGAAAACATGCACAGCGCAATGGGCTCCCTGGTCCATAGCTCGAATACCTTGTTCATCCTCATGGGCGCCATCCTGGTGCTCGCCATGCATGCCGGCTTCGCATTCCTGGAAGTCGGCACGGTGCGGCACAAGAACCAAGTCAATGCACTGTCCAAGATCCTCAGCGATTTTGCCGTTTCTGCATTGGTGTACTTTTTCATCGGTTACTGGGTCGCTTATGGCGTGAGTTTCTTGCAGCCTGCTTCTGAACTGGCTGTGGACCATGGCTACGCGTTGGTTAAATGCTTCTTTCTGCTGACCTTCGCTGCGGCGATTCCTGCGATCATTTCCGGTGGCATCGCCGAACGTGCACGGTTTGCGCCCCAGTTGTGCGCCACTGCGCTGATCGTAGCGTTCATCTATCCCTTCTTCGAAGGGGTGGTGTGGAATGGCAATCTTGGTGTGCAGGCGTGGTTGCAGGCGCGCTTTGGGGCGCCGTTCCATGACTTTGCAGGCTCTGTAGTGGTGCATGCCATGGGTGGCTGGCTGGCGCTGGCAGCGGTGCTGCTGTTGGGCGCGCGGCGTGGACGTTATCGCGATGGCCGGCTGGTGGCCTTCGCACCTTCGAGCATCCCTTTTCTGGCGCTGGGGTCGTGGATCCTGATCATTGGCTGGTTTGGCTTTAACGTGATGAGCGCTCAGACCCTGCAAGGGGTCAGCGGCCTGGTGGCCATCAATTCGCTGATGGCCATGGTGGGCGGCACTCTTGCGGCCTTGCTGGCTGGGCGTAACGACCCAGGTTTTCTGCACAACGGCCCACTGGCGGGCCTGGTGGCGGTCTGTGCCGGTTCTGATCTGATGCACCCTATTGGTGCGCTGGCCACCGGCCTGGTCGCGGGTGTGCTGTTCGTATGGAGTTTTACCGCTGCGCAGAACCGCTGGAAGATCGATGATGTCCTCGGTGTCTGGCCGCTGCATGGCTTGTGTGGCCTATGGGGTGGCATCGCCTGTGGCGTGTTCGGGCAGGAGGCGCTGGGCGGCATGGGCGGGGTAAGCTTGATCAGCCAGTTGCTGGGTAGCCTGGCAGGAGTAGGGGTGGCGGTGGTCGGTGGTTTTGCCGTGTATGGGTTGATACGGCGACTGCATGGCCTGCGTTTAAGCCATGAGCAGGAATTTCAGGGTGCTGACCTGTCACTGCACCGGATAGGCGCCACCAGCCAGGATTGAACAGCTTCAGGTGCGCCGTGGGCAAGAGAGACCTAAAATAGGGTTGTCCAATTGCTGAATCGAGCCTTGCCCCATGCTGCCTGAATGCCAACTCTTCGGCACCGTTGGGTGCCACTTGTGTGAAGTGGCCGAAGCCGTGCTCATGCCATTCGTCGACCACGGCCTGCTTATCGAACTGGTTGACATCGCCGATGACCAAGCGCTGTTCGAGCGGTATGGGCTGATCATTCCAGTGCTGCGCCGCGCTGATACTGCTGCCGAACTGCATTGGCCTTTCGATGCTGAGCAGGTGGTAGCGTTTCTGACCTCATAACAGCCGAGGGAAACCTCACCGGCTGGAGGGGGGGGGCGGTGCAGGCAATGATGACCCACCGATGACGCGTATCGGTTCGGTGCATTGTCAAAAGAGGCTCGCCATGTTCATCACACCGCACTTCACACTCAGGGAAATGACCGTTTCGCAAACTGCCGCAAGAGGGGGGCTGGACAACACCCCCACGCCCGAGGCGATGAGTAATCTGCGCCTTCTTTGCCAAGCCCTCGAGCAAGTGCGAGCGCTGTTCGGCCGCCCTGTCATCATCAGTAGTGGCTATCGAAGCCCGGAGGTCAATGGGCGGGTGGGCGGGGTGCGCAACAGTCAGCACATCACTGGCCTGGCTGCCGACTTCACCGTCTTCGATGTCGACAATCGCGAGGTGGTACGCCGGGTGAGCGAAAGTGGCGTGGCATTCGACCAACTGATCCTGGAGTTCGATAGTTGGGTGCATCTGTCTGTCAGTCAGGCCGCGCCTCGTCGCCAAGTGCTGACCATCCGCAAAGGAACCGGTTACCTGCAGGGCCTGCATTAGATCCTAGGTCGATTGACGGCGCTGCCTCACCCTCCGTATGCTGTATATAAATACAGTATTAAGGCGATCTCATGCTCAACGTCGAGCAACTCAAGTACAGCGTTAACCGCATGCCAGTGGAGCGGGTGTATGACGCCATGCTGGAATTGCGCCTCGAAGGCTTGGTCACAGGTGACCGCACGCCATTCGGCAAGGTGCATTTCAATACCTGCTTCGCCGAAATCGAGGCGCTGTTCCAGCGGGCTGGATACCACCGAGGCTTGGATGTCGTGGGGTATCAAGGCTTGGTCTACGCACTCTATGACCCTGGCCGTTGGGAAGCCGTACAGGTACTGCGCTGGTTGAAGGCGCACAGCGAAGCGGCAGTTGTGACTGGTTGAGGCCCCGACCTTGGGGGATAATGGCCAGCTTTGACGCTTGAGCCTCGCCATGACCCCGCCTTTCGACCCCGCTCAACAGCAAGCCAGTACCGTCTGCCTTCCGCCTGGGAATTGGGCCACGGTGCTCGACTGCCTGTGCGACCATTTCAAGGCTATCGAGCGCGCTCAGTGGCTCGACCGTTTTACCCGTGGCCGCGTATTAGATGCCCAGGGCAGGCCGATTGCGGCCGAGTTGCCATACCGTCGTGGGATGCGCATTCACTATTTTCGCGAAGTGCCGAACGAGCGGCCGATCCCGGTGCAGGAAACCATCCTGCATGTCGATGAGCACCTGGTAGTGGCCGATAAACCGCACTTTCTACCGGTGACACCAACCGGTGAGTACGTTGAGCAAACCCTGCTGCGCCGCCTGATCCGTCGGCTAGGTAACCCGCACCTTGTGCCGTTGCATCGCATCGATCGGCATACGGCCGGCCTTGTGCTGTTCTCCGCCAACCCGCAGACACGCAGTGCTTATCAGCGCTTGTTCCCGGAGCGTCGTATCGACAAGCATTATCAGGCCATCGCTGCTGCCTTGCCGCAGCATACCTTCCCCTTGATACACAAAAGCCGTCTGGAGCATGGCGAACCCTTCTTCCGCATGCATGAAGTGCCAGGGCAGGCGAACAGCGAAACCCTAGCCAAGGTGCTGGAAAAAAATGGCGAGCTTTGGCGCTACGGTTTGTCGCCAGTGACCGGCAAGACCCACCAGTTGCGCGTGCACATGGCCGCCTTGGGGGCGGGCATCTGCAATGATCCGTTTTATCCGCAATTGCTTAAGGAAGACGATGATTACCAGCGGCCATTGAAGCTGCTGGCTCAGCGCTTGTGCTTTGCAGACCCATTGACCGGCGAGCAGCGTGACTTCCAGAGCCAGCTATCGCTGGATTGGTGAGGCATCTGGTGTACCCACCAAAAGCGGCGGTCGGCTAGGCGAGGCCGCTCTTGAGGGTGCTGCGCTGGCAATCGGTCAGCGGTTGAAACGCTCCACCAGCGAATACTGGGTTCCGGCTGTGCTCGTCAGTTCCTCGCTAAGCTGCGCCGAATGCTGCGCCTGCTCGGCGGTCTGGTCGGCCAGTTCTGCGATGGTGCTGATGTTGCGGCTGATCTCGTCAGCTACTGCAGTCTGCTCTTCGGTCGCGGCGGCAATCTGGGTAGCCATGTCAGTGATATTGGCCACCGCCTCGCTGATGCCTACCAATGCCTGGTCCGCTTGCATGACCCGGTCCACGCCTTCCTGGGCCTGGCGGTGGCCGGCTTCCATGGTGAGCACGGCATTGTTGGCCGTCTGCTGCAGTTTGGCGATAAGGCCGTGGATCTGCCCGGTCGATTCGGCAGTGCGCTGGGCCAGCTGACGGACTTCGTCGGCAACCACGGCAAACCCACGGCCCATCTCGCCGGCGCGGGCCGCTTCGATGGCTGCGTTGAGTGCCAGCAGGTTGGTTTGGTCGGCGATGCCTTTGATCACATCGACCACGCCGCCGATTTCGTCGCTGTCCTTTGCCAGTTGGGTCACGGTCTGGCCGGTTTCGCCCACAGACGTGGACAGACGCTCGATGGCTTCGCGAGTTTCACCGGCGATCTGCCGGCCCTGGCTGGTAAGGCGGTTGGCTTGCTGGGTCGCGTCAGCGGCGCGCTGCACGTGGTTCGCCACCTCCTGAGTGGTGGCGGCCATTTGGTTGACGGCGGTGGCGACCTGTTCGGTCTCCACGCGCTGGCGCTCCAGGCCCGATGAGCTCTTGTGCGCCAGAACATCGGACTGGCGTGCCTGGTCACTGAGATGCTCGGCGCTATCCTGCAGGCGAGTCAGGCAGGTTTTCATGCGCGCGTCCTGGCTGAGCATGGCCATCTCCAGGCGTGCCTGTACCCCACGGCTATCGGTGTACATCTGCGCGATCAGTGGGTCTGAGGTGGTCTGTTCGGCCAGACGCAGCAGGCGTTTGAGGCCACGTTGCTGCCAGCCAAGGCCAAGCAGGCCCAGCGGTACAGAAAGCCCGGCAGCCAAGGCAAAGCCCCAGGAATGGCCAAGCCAGTTGCCGATCAGGAAACCGACCTGGCTGATCAGAATGAACGGCAGCCAGTCCTGCAGCACCGGCAACCAGCGGTCACGACGGGGGATGGCAGTTTTGCCATCGTTCAGGCGCTGGTACAGAGCTTCAGCGCGGCGGATCTGTTCGGCGCTGGGCTTGACCCGCACCGACTCGAAGCCAACGACTTGGTTGTTTTCGAAAATCGGGGTGACGTAGGCATTGACCCAATAATGGTCGCCGGATTTGCAGCGATTCTTGACGATACCCATCCATGGCAAGCCTTGCTTGAGCGTTTGCCACATATGGGCGAACACAGCCGTAGGCACGTCGGGATGGCGTACCAGGTTGTGGGGAGCACCCAGCAGCTCATCGCGAGTGAAGCCGCTGATCTCGACGAAGGCATCGTTGCAGTAAGTGATCACACCTTTGGCATTGGTGGTGGAGATCAACCGCTGTTGGGCAGGGAAAGTCCGTTCCCTTTGGGTAACCGGCTGGTTGTTGCGCATGAGCTGAATAGTCCGTGAGGCTTTGGACAGATATCGGCAAGCCACCGGTTTTATTGAATGAATATTTGATTTACTTGATTTATAGCAGTTAGCCACTATGGCAGGTGCGATAGTGAGTGCGGAGCATGGACAGCAGAATACATCGCCACGATGCTGAAGGATCGAGCGCCGCTGGGGCGGCGTTCGATCTTCACTGGCTGGCAGATTGGCAGACAATCAGCTGCTGATCATTTGCCGCAACACGTAGTGCAGAATTCCTCCGGCTTTGAAGTATTCCACTTCATTGAGGGTATCGATACGGCACAGCACCTCAATCTGCACTTGCTGGCCATCCTCTCGGGTAATGCGCAGCGGCAGGCTCATGCCGGGCTTGAGTTGCGCCCCGGTCAGCCCCAGCAGGTCAACTTGCTCTTTGCCTGTCAGCCCCAGTTGCTTGCGATCTTGCCCGGCCTTGAACTGCAGCGGGAGCACGCCCATGCCCACTAGGTTGGAGCGGTGGATACGTTCGAAACTCTCCGCCAACACCGCCTTGACCCCCAGTAAATTGGTGCCTTTGGCTGCCCAGTCGCGGCTGGAGCCGGTGCCGTATTCCTGGCCTGCGATCACCACCAGGGGTGTACCTTCGGCTTGATAGCGCATGGCGGCGTCGAAGATCGAAAGCTTCTCGCCACTGGGAACGTGCACAGTGTTACCGCCTTCTTCGCCACCGAGCATCTCATTGCGGATGCGGATATTGGCGAAGGTGCCGCGCATCATCACTTCATGGTTACCGCGCCGCGAGCCGTAGGAATTGAAATCCCGGGGCTCCACACCTTTGCTGCGCAGGTAATGGCCGGCAGGGCTGTCAGCCTTGATGTTGCCTGCCGGGGAGATATGGTCAGTGGTGACCGAGTCGCCGAGCACGGCAAGAATCCTGGCACCCTGAATATCCTTGATGTCGGGTAAAGGCCCGCCGATGTCATCGAAAAACGGTGGGTGCTGGATGTAGGTAGAGTCGTCCTGCCACACGTAGGTTGCCGCCTCGGGCACCTCGATGGCCTGCCATTGGGCATCGCCGGCGAAGACCTCTGCGTATTCCTTGTGGAACATTGCGGTGTCGACTTTGGCCACGGCGTCAGCGATTTCCTGCTGGCTGGGCCAGATATCGCGCAGGTATACCGGCTGGCCATCCTTGCCGGTGCCCAGTGGGTCTTTGGTCAGGTCAGTGCGCACGGTGCCCGCCAGCGCGTAGGCGACCACCAGCGGTGGCGATGCCAGCCAGTTGGTCTTGACCAGCGGGTGTACGCGCCCTTCGAAGTTGCGGTTGCCCGAGAGCACCGAGGCCACGGTGAGGTCGGCACCGGCGACAGCTTTCTCGATCGCCTCGTCCAGCGGCCCGGAGTTGCCGATGCAAGTGGTGCAACCGTAGCCGACCAGGTCAAAGCCCAATTGGTCGAGGTAGGGGGTCAGCCCAGCGGCTTCATAGTAGTCGGTCACAACCTTCGAGCCGGGTGCTAGCGAGCTTTTGACCCAGGGTTTGCGTTGCAGGCCTTTTTCCAGTGCTTTTTTTGCTACCAGCCCCGCCGCCATCATTACGCTGGGGTTGGAAGTGTTGGTGCAGGAGGTGATTGCGGCAATGACCACGGCGCCATCGCGCAGGGTATAGGTTTGACCTGCATGGCTATATTCGATTTCGCCCGCCTGGTCGGCGTTGCCGACGGCCACGCCGCCGCCGCCCTCACTCTCCAGGCGGCCCACTTCCTTGGCCAGCGGCTTGGGCTGCAGCTCGATGAAGTGGTCGAAGGCCTGACCCACCTGGCCGAGGGCCACACGGTCCTGTGGCCGCTTAGGCCCGGCCAGGCTGGCCTCCACGTCATGCATGTCCAAGGCGAGGGTGTCGCTGAACAGCGGCTCCTGGCCTGGCTCGCGCCATAGCCCCTGGGCTTTGCAGTACTGTTCGACCAGTTGCACCGCTTCGTGCGGGCGGCCGGACAGGCGCAGGTATTGTAGGGTTACTTCGTCGACCGGGAAAAAGCCACAAGTCGCCCCATACTCCGGGGCCATATTGGCAAGGGTCGCGCGGTCGGCCAACGGCAGATCGGCCAGCCCATCACCGTAAAACTCGACGAACTTGCCCACTACGCCTTTCTTGCGCAGCATTTGCGTCACGGTCAGCACCAGGTCGGTGGCGGTGATCCCTTCGCGCAGCTTACCGGTCAGTTTGAAGCCGATCACTTCAGGGATGAGCATCGACACTGGCTGGCCAAGCATGGCCGCCTCCGCCTCGATGCCCCCCACGCCCCAGCCGAGCACGCCGAGGCCGTTGATCATGGTGGTGTGCGAATCGGTGCCGACCAAGGTGTCCGGGAAGGCGTAGGTGCGACCATCGGTTTCAGCGGTCCACACCGTGCGCCCAAGATATTCAAGGTTGACCTGATGGCAGATGCCAGTACCTGGCGGCACTACCCGGAAGTTGTCGAATGCGCTCTGGCCCCAGCGCAGGAACGCATAACGCTCGCCATTACGCTGCATTTCGATGTCAACGTTTTCGGTAAAGGCTTGTGGTGTGGCGTAGCGGTCGACCATCACCGAGTGGTCGATCACCAAGTCCACTGGCGACAATGGGTTGATCCGCTGCGGGTCGCCGCCGGCTTTGGCCATGGCGGCACGCATCGCGGCCAGGTCGACCACGGCCGGCACACCTGTGAAGTCTTGCATCAGTACCCGCGCCGGGCGGTACTGAATCTCGCGGTCTGAGCGACGCTCCTGCAACCAGCCTGCAAGGGCGTGCAAGTCGTCGGTGCTGACGGTTTTGCCGTCCTCCCAGCGCAGCAGGTTCTCCAGCAGGACCTTGAGCGACATGGGCAGGCGCTGCAGGTCGCCAAGCTGCTGGCTGGCTTGGGCGAGGCTGTAGTAGTGATAGGTGCGGTCAGCCACCTGGAGGGTCTTGAGGGTGTTCAGGCTATCTAGCGAGGGCATTGCCAACTCCTTGTGCGGCGGTGCCCGGCATCACGGGGTATTTGCCGGTGCTACCGCGCTGTTTCGGCCCGCACGGCACGGGCCTGGCTGAAAGGTCAGGTTAGCCCCGTTTGGTGCCCCTGACTCTTTTCTGGACCGGCGGGGCATGTCGCTGGTTCCGATCTTCCTTTATCATCGCCGCCCTGCCGGCGCCTGTGGTGCGCCCGCCGTTGTGGAGTGAGAGATGAATACCCTGTTCATGCATTGCCGGCCCGGTTTCGAGGGTGAGGTCTGCGCCGAGATTAGCGAACATGCCGCCTTGCTGGGTGTGGCCGGCTATGCAAAGGGCAAGCCGCAGAGCGCTTGTGCCGAGTTCGTCTGTGCCGAGGCCGATGGGGCTGAACGCCTGATGGCCCACCTGCGCTTTGCCCAACTGATCTTCCCGCGCCAGTGGGCGCGTGGCAGTTTCATCGAGCTACCAGAAACCGATCGCATCAGCGTGCTGCTGGAGCATCTGGCCGGGCCCGCAGTCTTCGGCAGCCTGTGGCTGGAGGTGCTGGACAGCAATGATGGCAAGGAACTGTCTACCTTCTGCCGCAAGTTCGAGGCACCGCTGCGCAAGGCCTTGGAAAAGGCAGGCCGCCTGGTCGATAACCCAAGCCTGCCGCGCCTGTTGCTGACGTTCATCAGCGGCCGCCGCGTGTTCGTTGGCGTAGCCGAGGCGAACAACTGCGCACTCTGGCCAATGGGTATCCCGCGCCTGAAGTTCCCGCGCGAGGCACCTAGCCGCTCGACGCTGAAGCTGGAAGAGGCCTGGCACCAATTCATCCCACGTGATCAGTGGGAACAGCGCCTGAATGACGACATGACCGGGGTCGACCTTGGCGCTTCGCCGGGTGGCTGGACTTACCAGTTGGTGCGCCGTGGCATGCTGGTGACGGCCATCGACAATGGACCGATGGCCGAAAGCCTGATGGACACTGGGCTGGTACAGCACTTGATGGCCGATGGTTTCACCTGGCAGCCGAAGCGGCCGGTGGACTGGATGGTCTGCGACATCGTCGAAAAGCCGGCCCGCACCGCTTCGTTGATCGAGACCTGGCTAGGTGATGGGCTCTGCCGGGAGGCAGTGGTCAACCTGAAGTTGCCGATGAAGCAGCGCTATGCTGAGGTACGGCGCTTGCTTGACCGCATGCAAGCAACCTTCAAAGCGCGCAAGGTCAAGGTATCGATTGCCTGCAAGCAGCTGTATCACGACCGCGAAGAAGTCACGTGCCACCTGCGCAGGTTGGACATCAAGCAACGTTGATTCAACTGCTCCATTTTTTGCTTGTGCTAGCAAGCGCGCGATTGCCCTGGCGACTCAGATTGCGACTTCAAGAGGCCTGCGCTTGGCCTGCTGAAGTCGCATTTGGCGTTTGCTGAATTACCGCGTACTTGAGCTTAAGCAAAACACCAGCAGTTCCAAGAGCGGTTGCATGACTGGCTATTGGTCCTGGCGGCCCTATGCGCCACAATAGCGATCATTTGCGGAGCCCTCCATGACCGATTTCACCCCCGATGCCATCCTCGACGCCACCGGCCTGAACTGCCCGGAGCCAGTAATGATGCTGCACCAGCACGTGCGTAACCTGGCCGCTGGCGGCCTGCTCAAGGTCATCGCTACCGATCCGTCGACCCGTCGTGACATACCCAAGTTCTGCAACTTCCTGGGCCACGAATTACTTCAGCAGCATGAAGAGGCAGGTACGTACCTGTACTGGATCCGCAAGAAGGCCGACTGAGCCGCGCTGGAACACGCCTCGCGTAGCGCCTACACTGCGCTCCCCAGACAGGAGAGCGCCATGCTGATAGTTGCCGACGAGAATATCCCGCTACTCGATGCCTTTTTCGAAGGCTTCGGCGAGATTCGCCGTTATCCCGGCCGCAGCCTCGACGCTGCCAGCGTTAAGGACGCCGATGTGCTGCTGGTGCGTTCGGTGACCAAGGTCGACCGTCAACTGCTCGAAGGTAGCAAGGTGCGCTTCGTCGGTACCTGCACCATCGGCACCGACCACCTGGACTTGGACTATTTCGCCCACGCGGGCATCCACTGGAGCAGTGCCCCGGGTTGCAACGCCCGCGGGGTGGTCGATTACGTGCTGGGTAGCCTGCTCACTCTGGCCGAGCTGGACGGCGTGGCATTGTCCCAACGCACCTACGGCGTGGTCGGCGCCGGCGAGGTGGGTGGGCGATTGGTACGTGTGCTGCGCGGCCTGGGGTGGAAGGTGCTGGTCTGCGACCCATTGCGCCAAGCCACCGAGGGCGGCGATTTCGTCAGTTTGGCGACCCTTCTCGAACAATCCGATGTGATCAGCCTGCATACTCCGCTGCAACGTGGCGGTGAGCATCCGACCTGGCACTTGCTGGGTCAACCACAGCTTGCTCAACTACGCTCCGGCGCCTGGCTGATCAATGCCAGCCGCGGGGCCGTGGTGGATAACGCGGCGCTGCGGGAACTGCTGCTCGATCGCCCGGACGTGCATGCCGTGCTGGACGTTTGGGAGGGCGAGCCGCAGGTAGACCTGGAGTTGGCAGACTTATGCACCTTGGCCACGCCCCACATCGCCGGCTACAGCCTGGATGGCCGTCAACGCGGTACGGCGCAGATCTATCAAGCCCTGTGCAACTTCCTGGGTGAGGCCCAGAAAGTACGCCTGGCCGACCTGCTGCCACCATCGCCATTGGCGCACATTGAAATCGATGGCAGCGCAGACCCCGATTGGGCCTTGGCGACGCTCTGTCGGGCCGTGTACGACCCTCGTCGTGATGACGCCGATTTGCGCCGCAGCTTAAGCGACGATGCGGCCAAACAACGCGCAGGGTTCGATCAGTTACGCAAGCAATACCCCGCGCGGCGCGAAATCGAAGGGCTGGCAGTGCGCGTGCGGGGCGAGGCGCCGCAGTTGGTACAGCTGGTCCACGCGCTCGGGGCTGTTCTATCCTGACTGGCGCAACCCGCTTGGCAAATCAAAGACCCGGCATCAACCCCTGATGCTCTTCGCTTAAGACCGACTTCGTCTGGCTGGGGCTGTCGCGCAGCCCCAAAGTTTCTGAGTGAAAAGCTTCAGGTGACAACACCGGGTACTAAAGGGCTGATCCTTCAGCCTTGGCGGGCTTTCTTCACCCGGCTTTGTTCAAGCTCCTTGCAAGCTTGTTGGATCATCTGCTCGGTAATCTCGACCTCGCGCCCCTGGCCGTCGATGATCGAACCACAGGGTGTAGGCTGGTGGTTGCTCTGGGTTTTCGGCGTTCGGCTGCCATGTTGCAAACTCATTGCATATCTCCTCATCAGCTTCAGGCTCAAGTTAACGTTTTGCTAAAACTGGACCGTTGCAAGAATTCAACGAGCACTAATGCTGTCCAGTCCACCAGAAACCGCAGCAAAGCTCCAGAGGCGTTTTAGAACGAAGAGCTATAGGCGCTACAGAGTGGATGCAGTGGTAGTCTTCAGATGTCCTTGTCATCTGTGGTTCCTGCCATGCCCGATCCGGCTCACTTATCACAACGCCGCGCTTTGCTGTTGACCTGGCGTTTCCTGCGTCCCTATCGGGGCCGGGCGCTATTGGCGTTGCTGGCGCTGGTGGTTACTGCGGCCATCACCTTGTCCATCGGGCAGGGCATCCGCCTGTTGGTCGACCAAGGTTTCATGACCGGCTCGGCACACCAACTCAACCAGACCATAGGGCTGTTTCTGTTGCTGATACTGGCGCTCGCGGTCGGTACGTTCAGCCGTTTCTACCTGGTGTCTTGGATCGGTGAACGCTGCGTGGCCGACATTCGCAGAGCAGTGTTCGATCACCTGGTGGGCCTGCACCCGGGTTTTTTCGAAGAGAACCGCAGTTCCGAGATTCAGTCCAGGCTGACTGCCGACACCATCTTGCTGCAATCGGTGATTGGCTCGTCGTTATCGATGTTCCTTCGTAATGCACTGATGGTTGTGGGTGGTGTGGTGCTGCTGTTCATCACCAACCCCAAGCTCACCAGCATCGTCGTGGTAGCCCTGCCGTTGGTGCTGGCCCCAATCCTGCTGTTCGGCCGTCGCGTACGGCGGCTGTCGCGCCAGAGCCAGGATCGGGTGGCCGATGTGGGTAGTTACGTTGCCGAAACCTTGGGGCAGATCAAGACTGTGCAGGCCTACAATCACCAGGCACGGGATCGTGAACTGTTCGCTGAAACCGTAGAGGCCGCGTTTGCCGTAGCCCGCCAACGTATAGCCCAGCGTGCCTGGCTGATCACCCTGGTGATCGTGCTGGTCTTGGGTGCGGTCGGCGTGATGCTGTGGGTAGGTGGCATGGACGTGATCGCAGGACGTATTTCGGCCGGTGAGTTGGCCGCGTTCGTGTTCTACAGTCTGATCGTCGGCAGCGCCTTCGGCACCTTGAGCGAAGTGATCGGCGAGTTGCAGCGCGCCGCAGGTGCAGCCGAGCGCATCGCTGAACTGCTTGCGGCTACCAGTACGATCCTCGCCCCAGAAACGCCTAGGGCCTCGATTAATACGCGTGCCAGCGGCCGCATCGAGTTGCAGCAACTGACCTTTGCGTACCCCTCGCGGCCTGCAGTGGCCGCCATCGATGACCTCACCCTCACCATCGAACCGGGCCAGACCCTAGCGCTGGTGGGCCCCTCGGGTGCGGGAAAGTCAACCTTGTTCGACCTGCTGTTGCGCTTTTACGACCCGCAACAGGGGCGCATCCTGCTCGATGGCCAACCCATCATCACGCTGGTGCCGGAACACCTGCGCGGTCAGTATGCCCTTGTGGCGCAGAACCCTGCGCTGTTTCGCGGTACGGTCGAAGCCAACATCCGCTATGGCCGGCCCGAGGCGAGCTTGGCCGAGGTCGAGGCCGCGGCCCGTGGCGCCCATGCCGACACGTTCATCCGCCAGCTGCCGCAGGGGTACCAGACGTTGCTGGGGGAGGGGGGAATTGGCCTTTCCGGCGGGCAAAAACAGCGCCTTGCCATCGCCCGCGCTCTGTTGGTAGATGCGCCGATCCTGCTCCTCGACGAGGCCACCAGCGCCCTCGATGCGCAAAGCGAGCACTTGATCCAGCAAGCGCTGCCACGGCTGATGGCTGGGCGCACCACGCTGGTAATCGCCCATCGCTTGGCCACTGTGCAACACGCGGATCGGATCGCGGTGATCGACCAAGGGCGGCTGGTCGCGGTCGGTACGCACCGGCAGTTGATCGAACACAATGCTTTGTACGCTCGCCTGGCGCAGCTGCAGTTCAGTACGGGATAGAATCCCCGACCTGATGCACAACAAAAAGCCCGCATAAGCGGGCTTTTCGACATGATTTTGGTCGGAGAGACAGGATTCGAACCTGCGGCCTTCTCGTCCCGAACGAGACGCGCTACCTGGCTGCGCTACACTCCGATGAACAAAATCCTACTGCAGCGATTTTTCCGGTGCAAGCCCTTGTCGTTCGAGGGGGCAATACCGAAAAATCGGCCTGTATCAAAGCTCCTTGACGGTGCGAACCTGGTCTTTGTTCAGGCGCGTACGTTTGCCGTCAAGCTGTTCGAATTCGTAGAAACCGGAGTCCTCGTCATAGGAGGGGGTATCCACTGCCTGGATTTCGCGACCGTCGTTCAGGGTGATCACGGTTGGCGATGCACAGCCAGCGAGGGCGCCGAGGCCCAAGGCAAGCAGGAAGGCGGGAAGGGTCCGTTGAATCATCGTGTTTCTCCAGTGCGATGGTGCAAGATGTCTGTATGACGCAAAGCGTCCGGGCAAGTTCCTTTCACATTCCAGCATAGCCGCAAGTGCGCAACATTGACCTGTGCCTGCCTGCGCTGTCGCCACAGCAGGCTGTGATATAACTGCCACCTATCATCTTTAACCTGCGACGGACCCCCATGAAAGCCAAGGCAGATACCCCCTTCGTAGCGCTGAACATTGCCGTGCTGACGGTCAGCGACACCCGTACCTTCGAAACCGACACGTCCGGGCAAACCTTCGTCGACCGCCTCAGTGCCGCTGGCCACACCCTGGCCGCGCGGGCGCTGCTCAAGGATGACCTGTACAAGATCCGCGCCCAGGTCGCGACCTGGATCGCTGACGAAAACGTGCAGGTGGTACTGATAACCGGGGGTACCGGCTTCACAGGCCGTGATAGTACTCCAGAGGCTGTCGCTTGTTTGCTGGATAAGCAGGTCGAAGGGTTCGGTGAGTTGTTCCGGCAGATTTCGGTGGCCGATATCGGCACTTCCACCGTGCAGTCGCGCGCGTTGGCTGGCCTGGCCAATGGCACCTTGGTGTGCTGCCTGCCCGGCTCGACCAATGCCGTGCGTACTGGTTGGGACGGGATTCTCGCCGAGCAGCTGGATGCCCGCCACCGGCCTTGCAACTTCGTCGCCCACCTGAAACAGGCAGCGGCCTGTGCCCCTCGTGGCTGAGGTGCCTGCCGCCCAGCCACTGATGCCGGTGGAACAAGCCCTGGAACGTCTGTTGACGCTGGCCGAAGCTGCGCCGATCAGCGACACCGAATGCGTAGCATTGGCGCACGCCGAAGGCCGCGTGCTGGCCTGCGACCTGGTGGCCAGCCTTGACCTGCCGCCGTGGCCGAACAGCGCCATGGACGGGTATGCCCTACGCCTGGCCGATCTTCAGGGTGAGCCTCTTCCTGTAAGCCAGCGCATCTTTGCCGGGCATGCTCCAGCGCCGCTGCAGGCAGGTACCTGTGCACGCATTTTCACCGGTGCACCTATGCCGGCTGGCGCCGACTGTGTCGAGATGCAAGAGAACACACAAACGTTGGAAGACGGCCGGGTCCGCTTTCTTCAGGCCCTGGCGCCTGCGCAGAACGTCCGGCCCCAGGGCCAGGAAACCTGCAAGGGCGAGCAGGTGCTGGCCAAAGGAACCCGGCTTGGGCCCATCGAGTTAGGGCTGGCGGCGAGCCTGGGCCACGAGCAGTTGCAGGTAGTGCGGCGGGCGCGAGTGGCGGTACTGTCCACTGGCGATGAACTGGTCGAGCCTGGCTTGCCGCTGGGGCCTGGCCAGATCTACAACAGTAACCGGCGCCTTCTGGTCAGTTGGTTGCAACGCCTGGGTTGCGAAGTGAAGGACATGGGCATCCTGCCCGATGACCTGGCGCGTACTCGTGCATGCCTGGCGGGCTTGGGTGATGTCGATCTCATCCTCTCCACCGGCGGGGTATCGGTAGGTGAGGCCGATTACCTGGGCGCCGCTCTGCGCGAAGCGGGCGAGCTGGCGTTGTGGAAATTGGCGATCAAGCCCGGCAAGCCACTGACCTTCGGGCATTACCGCGGTGTGCCGGTTATCGGCCTACCCGGCAATCCTGCCTCGACCCTGGTTACCTTCGGTCTGCTGACACGGCCCTATCTGCTGCGCCGCCAAGGCGTTTGCGACGTTACGCCGCTGCGTTTCGATGTAGCTGCTGGGTTCCAATGGACCAAGGCCGGCACTCGCCGCGAGTACTTACGCGGGCGCATCGAAGGTGGTCAGGTGCATATCTACAAGAACCAGAGCTCCGGCGTGCTGCGCAGTGCTGCCTGGGCCGATGGATTGGTGGAGGTGCGCGAGGGCACGACCCCCAAGCCCGGTGACAGCGTGTCGTTCATACCCCTGAGTGAGCTACTCGGCTGAGCCTTCGAGCAAGCCGCACCGGCCCTGTGGAGCGTTGGCCGTTGCGGCTTGGGTAAGGCGCATGTGCACGGTTGCAAGCTGCTGGGCGACCACGCCCCAGTCATGCCGAGTACGCGCGAACTGGCGGCCCGCTTCACTCATCTGACGCATGCGCCAAGGTTGGTTGAGTAGCTGCGTGATCATCAGCGCCAATTGGTCGCCGTCATCACTGCCCAGGTAGTGCTCACCGTTGTTGGCGGCCAGGCCCGATACCCCTTTCTCGGTGCTGATAACCGGCAGCCCGGCGGCCATGGCTTCGAGGATCTTCACCTTGGCGCCACCGGCATAGCACAGCGGTGCCAAGAACATTGCGCAGCGGCTTTGCAGATCGCGAAGGTCGGGGCGGTAGCCCACCCACTCGATACGTGGGTCATTCCAGCGCAACTTCCAGCTGGCCGGCAAGGCATGCCCGGCGACGGCCAACCGTACCGCTGGGTTGCCCTGCCAGACTTGGGGCATGATTTCTTCCAAGGCCCACTCGATGGCCTCGAAATTGGCAGCGCACTCGAAATTGCCAACGAACAGCAGGCGCTGGCTGTGCAGGGCAGGCTGAACGCTCTGGTAGTAATCGCAATCGACGCCATTGACCACGACATTGACCGGGCGGCCGCTGATCTGGCTGATCAGTTCGGCATCATGCGGGCTTACAGCGACCACTTCGGTGGGTTGGCGTAGCACGCGCTGCTCCCAGCGCCGGTAGCGCCATCGGTCGAAGGCGTTGAGCGGGCGAAGCCACACGGGCAGGCGATCATGACTAGCAGCACCGGTCACCGATTCGAGGTTGTGTTCACTGAGCATGTAGGGCAGCCCGCGGGCCTGCAGTGCTTTTTCAAAAGGCTGGAAACCGTAGCTGTGTTCGATCTGGATGACATCCCATGGCTCTTCTAACAACTGTTCGAACTGGTGCCGCAAGCTGGGCGCCAGGCCATTGATGATGGCGCGCATCGGGTAGTCGATGATGGGTGATGCAAACAGGTTGAGCGGGCTGTGCAGCGGGCGTCTGGGTAGCACGATCAGGCGTTCGAGCAAGGGCTCGAGGGCTTGGCGGGCAGCATCGCACAAGGGGATTTTCGATTGCACCAGCAAAGTGATCCGGTGGCCCTGCTGCGCGAGTGCGCGCAGCAGGTGGTATTGCCGGGTCTTGCTGCCACTGGTGGTGGGCCAGGGGAGGTAGGGCAGTGTCCAGAGAACGCGCATGACCCGGAAACCTCGCTGCAGGCTGCGGACGAAAAACGCGCCCGCCAGCCTTCAGCCGAGGGCTGCCGCCGGGACGCGTCCATAGATATCAGTAAAGCGCACGATGTCGTCTTCGCCCAGGTACTCGCCGCTTTGTACCTCGATCATCACCAGGTCGATGACGCCGGGGTTGGTCAGGCGGTGAGTGCGGCCAGGTTTGATGAAAGTCGACTCATTGGTGTCGAGCAAAAACTCCTCTTCACCATTGGTCACGCAGGCCATGCCGCTGACGATGATCCAGTGCTCGCTGCGATGATGGTGCATCTGCAGCGACAGCGATTCGCCAGGGCGTACCATGATCCGCTTGATCTTGAAGCGCGGGCCCTCTTCTAGCACGGTGTACATGCCCCAAGGGCGCGTGACGGTGCGGTGCAGGCGGTAGGCTTCATGGCCCTGGTGCTTGAGCTGCTGCGCAATGACCTTGACCTCTTGACTGCGGGCAGCGTCGGCGATCAGCAATGCGTCGGGCGTATCGATCACGATAAGGTTATCCAGCCCCACCGCGCCGACCAGGCGCTTGGGCGAATCGATGTAGCAGTTGGTGACTTCGTGCAGCACGGTTTCACCGTTGCAATGGTTGCCATCGTCATCGGTGTGACGCAGTCCGCGCACAGCTTCCCAACTGCCGATGTCGCTCCAACCCATCTCGCACGGCACTACCGCAACCTTGGCGGAGCGCTCCATCAGCGCGTAGTCGATGGAGATGTCTTCTGCCAGGGCAAAGCTTGCCGGGTCCAGCTCAACCTGCAGCACCTTTTCGCCTTGCTTGGTCGCGCTCTGCCCCAGGCAGTCGGTCACACAGGCAAGCAGCTGCGGTGCGTGCGCCTGCAACTCGGCCAGAAGGGTGCCCACCTGCAGGCAGAACATACCGGCGTTCCACAGATGGCGGCCGCCTTCGAGGTAGCCAAGAGCAGTTGTAGCGTCAGGTTTCTCCACGAAGCAGTTCACCTGATACCCATGGTCGCCGACGGCTTGGCCCCGCTCGATGTAGCCAAAGCCAGTTTCAGCGCGGCTGGGTACTAGGCCGAAAGTCGCCAGCCAGCCCTTTTCAGCCAGTTGCCGCGCCTGATCCACGGCAGTGGCGAAGGCCTCGGCGTGCTCAATGACGTGGTCGGCAGGCATCACCAGCAACACGCTGTCGTTTCCGTAATGGCTTGCGCAGTGCAGCGCGGCGGCAGC
The DNA here is from genome assembly GCF_014269025.2 of Pseudomonas promysalinigenes. NCBI lineage: Bacteria > Pseudomonadati > Pseudomonadota > Gammaproteobacteria > Pseudomonadales > Pseudomonadaceae > Pseudomonas > Pseudomonas promysalinigenes. The sequence goes on from NZ_CP077094.1 coordinate 1,636,563, forward strand.
TATGGCCGGGGCGGTGTTGCGACCGTTGGTTTCCAGCAGGTAGTCCAGGCCGAGCTTGTCGGGGTTCACCTGGCGATACTCGTCCTGGGTGCGGAAAAACACTTCGCGGTTGGTCACCGTCAGCACCCGTTCCACGCCGGGTAGCGCGGCTGCGCGGGCAAAGGTTTTTTGCAGCAGGCTCTGGCCGTCGGGCAATCGCATGAAGGGTTTAGGCATGGCTTCGCGAGAAACCGGCCACAAGCGGGTGCCGGCACCGCCGGCAATGATGCAGGGGATCAGAACGCTCATTTCACAGCCTCGACGCTTGGCGCTGGGTATAGCGCGGTGAAGGGGAACTTCGCGACCTGTCACGGTTTTGGCGGAAAAGTCAAAAAAACGACTTTTCGCTGTAGCTTCTTCCATGATGGCCAAATTTTTGTCGATCATGCTCTCCTTAACAAAACGTTTCAACGGTATTTGTGTGAATCTGGCGATTTTTTGATCGGCCTTGAGGGCAGCAGCGCACTCGAATGCCTGATTTGGCATGGCAGTGCAGTATTTCGCTGTCGTTTGTGGTCGAGATCTGCACGCAATGGCGCCAATGGAGAAGCGTGATGACACAGCGCAAAGCGATGTTGATCCTGCATGGCAAGCAAGCCATGAATGAAGCAGTGCGCGAGGCGGTCATCGCTATGCGAGAGCGAGGCTGGACGCTGGATGTACGCGTCACCTGGGAGGGCGGCGATGCCAAGAGGCTGGTGGGCGAAGCCCTGGCGGCAGGCTACTGCCAGGTGATCGCCGGAGGCGGTGATGGCACGCTGCGCGATGTGGCCGAGGCCATGGGCCAGGCGCGCACTCAGGCCAGCCTGGCCTTGCTGCCGCTGGGAACGGCCAACGACTTCGCCAAGGCCGCTGGCATTTCCATGGAACCTGCCCATGCGCTGGCGCTGCTGGACCTGCCGCCGCGTCCCATCGACCTGGGCCAGGTGGGCGACCAGCTATTCCTCAACATGGCCACAGGCGGTTTTGGCAGCCAAGTCACCGCAAGCACCTCCGAAGACCTGAAGAAAATGCTCGGCGCCGCCGCCTACCTGTTCACTGGGCTATCGCGCTTCAGCGAACTGCAGGCTGCATCGGTCCAAGTATCGGGCCCAGGTTTCGATTGGCAGGGTGATCTGCTGGCGCTGGGAATCGGTAATGGTCGCCAGGCCGGTGGCGGGCAGGTGCTGTGCCCTGAGGCGCAAGTGAATGACGGCCTGCTCGATATTGCCATTCTGCCGGCGCCCCAGGAAATGGTCGGTGCGCTCCGCGATCTACTGGCCGGTGACGGGCTGTTCGTGCGGGCACGTTTGCCTTGGGTAGAAATTACCTGCTCCCAAGGGCTGGATATCAACCTCGATGGTGAACCCCTCAAAGCCGACAGCCTTCGATTTACCGCAGTACCGTCAGCATTGAACGTGCATCTGCCGCCCAATTCGCCGCTGCTCAGTCGTCCAGACTGATGATCTTTTCGCGTACGGCAAACAGCACAAGCCCCGCCACGTCATAGATGTGCAGGCGCTTCATGATCTGCGAGCGGTGGGTTTCCACGGTTTTGATCGACAGCGCCAGCCCCGCGGCGATCTCGCGGGTCGACTTACCTCGCACGATCAGGCGCAGGATCTCCAGCTGCCGCGCTGTGAGGTTATGTCGATCCACCGCTGCCGGCTTACCGTGCTGGGCACGCATCAGCGCTTGATCGATCACGGTATGGGCAATGGCTGGGCTTAGATAGCGCTCGCCACTGCTCAGGGCCGTCAGCGCCTGTTCGAGCTCGGTTGCCGTCGCATCTTTGAGTAGATAGCCATGGGCGCCGCTTTGCAGTGCTCGCATGATCAAGTCAGGATCGGTATGCATCGACAGGATCAGCACGGTACAGGTGTTGCCTGCTGCGCGCAGTTGGGTGAGGGCATCAAGGCCACTGGTCGAGCGCATGGAAATGTCCAGCAGCACAACATCGGGGGCATGCTGGCGTACCATTTCGAGCAGCTGGCTACCGTCATCGGCCTCGCCGACCACCGTGTAACCGGGAATATCGGAAACCAGGGCACGGACCCCGGCACGGATCAGCGCATGGTCATCCACCAGCAGCAGTCTACAGGTCATGATGCAAGGTTATTCCTGGCGCGTTCATGGCTACGGGGGGGCCATGGGAACAGCACGTCGATGGTCGTCCCCTGGCCTAGCTGGCTGGTGATCGCCAGGCTTCCGTTGAGTGCGGTTGCCCGTTCCTGCATGCCAGCCATGCCACGTTGGCCGGCTTGGGCAGGGTCATCAGCCGGCAAAAAGCCCTTGCCGTCATCCTGAATCGTCAGTGCAAGCCCTAGGGGGCTTCGTTGCAGGCGGATGATCAGGTTACGCGCCCGCGCATGACGCAGCACGTTGGTGACCGCCTCCTGGGTGATGCGAAACGCTGCCATGGCAACGTCTTCGGCAATGCCACCCAAGCGTTGGTGGCACTCAAGGCTCCATTTCAAATCGGTGCTTTCCAGCGTGCGAAGCAAGTGAGCTCGCAGGCAGGCTTCCAGGCCAAGGCTGGCCAATTGACGTGGGTTGAGCAGCGCGGATACGTCGCGCACTTTGCCCAGGGTGTCCTTAAGGGTGGCGTGCAGGCTGATGCAGTGGACTTGCAAGTCGCTCGGAACGCGGCGTTGCAGCCATTGCAGTTGCATCTTGGCGGCCGTCAACAGTTGGCCTATGTCGTCATGCAGTTCGCGGCTCAGGTGCTGGCGCTCGTCTTCCTGCACCTTGAGCATGCGCTCTGCCAGCTCGGCCGGGCGCAGGCTGATCGATTTCGCCCCATGGCCCAAGTGCCAGCATACGCCAAGCGTGGCCAGCAGTTGCAGTAGCAATAGGCTGGGCGGCAGATCTTGCCCTGCAGCGAAGATTGCCAGATTTGCAAGCAGAGACACCACGCACAGTGAGGCCGTCGCCCAGTGCAGCAAAGTGGCCGGTGAGCGTCGGCGCAACAACATCTTCAAGCGTGGGAACATAGAGTCGAGAAGCCACTTAGTCTTGCGGATGGGAACCGAGCACAGGTCGTTGTACGAACGTTGGCATTGAGCTTGCTACAACTCGCGAACGCGGCTCGAAACGGTGATTGGATGGCCGTTAATTGTTTGCGCGCATCTTAACACTTCGGATCGATACCTAGTTGCTCTGCCGCGCCGCTCAGTGGCGGTTACCGTCTTTTTTGCCTGTTGGCCCGGCTGGCACCGTGCCGTATTTATGCACGCAGTCGGGACCCTTCTCGGTGCCAGGCGCACACGTTTGCGAGAATGGCTGATCAAGTACTACCGCCAGTTTGTTCAGCAGCGCCACCTGTTCGCAGGTGTCCAGAGACAGGCTCCCTGTTTGCAGATCGATCAATTCCAGTTGCCAGGCCAGCAAGGTCAGGCAGGCATTGAGTGTGCGCAAGGCGAGGGGGCTCAGGCACTGTTGTTCACAGGCCGGCGCCAGTAATTGATGGAGAGCGCTCGCGTAATGGGCGACTTCAAGCAACCCCAGAGTGCCGGCGCGTCGGGCCAGGGTCTGGAGGGCACGGTTCAGGCACAGGCAGGCATCTGGATCATTGGCGATCAGTTCCAGATGCTGCAGGCATTCCTGTGACTGGGTCAGCAGGACTTGAGCATCCAGCAGGAAGTCCTGCAGGGTGTCGATATGAGAGCTGCTGTCCATCATTGCACTCCGGCGCGGTGGGCTGGAGCAGGGGATGGCGACACCTTGTCGAACGCGGGCAATAGCCTGACTCCATTCATGCAGTGAGAATGGCGTCACATTAATGGCTAAAGGATATCGCGAACATCAGGTTGCACCTGATTGTCCCTAGGGGTTTCCCTGAGGATCCATAGGGTGCGAACTAAGAAGGTGTATCGCAGTAAAGCATGATGTTAATGTGATATCAATGAGTCCAGTGGGCTTTTTCGAAGGGGTAAAGAAGCCCGGTAGTGTGCCGATACAAAGCGGATCATTTCATATTTTTCCGCTACAACCCTGGGGGGTTTCCGATGGCTGGTATTCTCGACACGGTCGATCAACGCACACAACTGGTGGGTGAGAACCGGCTGGAAATCCTGATGTTCCGCCTGGCCGGCCGCCAGTTGTTCGCAATCAACGTCTTCAAGGTTCAGGAGGTGCTGCAACTGCCCAAATTGACTCTGATGCCGCAGCGCCATGCGTTCGTCTGCGGCGTAGTCAACTTGCGTGGGCAGACCCTGCCGGTGATCGACCTGTCCCAGGCCATCGGCATGCGCCCGATAGAACCGGGGCCGGATAGCACCATCATCGTCACCGAGTACAACCGCTCGGTACAGGCGTTTCTGGTGGGCGGAGTCGATCGGATCGTCAACATGAACTGGGAAGCCATCATGCCTCCACCTTCCAGCGCTGGTCGCCAGCACTATTTGACCGCCATTACCAAAGTGGACGACAAGCTGGTGGAAGTCATCGACGTTGAGAAGGTGCTGGCGGAAATCGTGCCGTACAATGCCAGGGTTTCGGGCGACAAACTCGCCGATCCGATATTGGCCCGCGCGCGGGGCCGTGAAGTGCTGCTGGTGGATGACTCCAGTGTGGCCTTGGCGCAGTTGCGCGATACCTTGTCACAACTGGGGATGAAGCTGCATGTGGCCAGTGACGGATTGAAAGCCTTGCGCATGCTCAAAGGTTGGGCCGATGCGGGAGAAAACATCTGTGAGAAGCTGCTGATGGTCTTCACCGATGCGGAAATGCCCGAGATGGATGGTTACCGGTTGACCACGGAAATCCGTAACGATGCACGCTTGCGTGGGCTTTATGTGGTGCTGCATACCTCGTTGTCGGGCAGTTTCAACGAGTCGATGGTGAAGAAGGTGGGTTGCGACAACTTCCTCTCCAAATTCCAGCCCGATCGTCTTGTGGATGTGGTGAAGCAGCGCCTGCTGCTCGATGCCAGCAACGGGTGATCCTGCGGCCTGCCAGGTATAAGCTTGGTGTTTGACCTGGAATGAGGCCGGCAAGGATGTTTCTCAGTGAGTTGTACAGGTACCCGGTGAAGTCTGGGCAGGCGCAATGCTTGCAGGGCTCGCCGGTAGGGCTGCTCGGGTTGCAAGGCGATCGACGCTGGATGGTGGTCGAGCAGGAGAATGGACGCTTTCTCACCCAGCGCGCCTGGCCGCAGTTGGGGCAATTGAAAGCTCGCGAAAGCGACAGCGGCGAGTTGCTGCTGGAAGTGCCGGGGCAGGGTTCTATACGGGTGGCGGTGCCTGACGCGGATGAGGCGTTACGTGGTGTGACCGTATGGCGTGACACCCTGCGCGTTCCCGACGCCGGGGATGAGGTGGCCGGCTGGTTGTCGCAATGGCTTGGTAAAGCGGTGCGCCTGGTTCATTGCCCTGAGCAGCGAGCACGCTACCTGCCCAGCGGCTATGGCCTGAACAGCGACCGCGCGGCGTTCCCTGATGGCTTCCCCTTACTGCTGATCGGCCAGAGTTCGCTGGATGAGCTGAACCACCGAATCGGTCGCCCCATGGAGATGCTGCGGTTTCGGCCGAATCTGGTGGTGAAGGGCGCGCAGCCGTTCGCCGAAGACGGCTGGAAGCGGATTCGCATCGGCGCCTTGGTGTTTCGCGTACTCAAGCCAAGTGTGCGCTGCATCTTCACCACCCTGGACCCCGCCACCGGCGAGCGCAGCCTGGACCGCGAGCCATTGACCACCCTCAAGACATTCCGCGAGCGCGATGGGGATATTCTGTTCGGGCAAAACCTGGCCGCCGATGGCGCAGGTTGGCTTGAGGTGGGCATGCAGGTCGAAGTGCTGGAGTAGTAATCCAGGCAGGCCTCCTCGCGGCTATGCCACAGGTGCCACACGGGCCGTATGGCCCGTGGTTGCTGTAACAGCGAGCTTACCTGCGAAGCCTTCGGCGCTTGTTCAGCGCATGTCACATGTCATCAAAGTAGCGCTCATGCCAGTCCACCAGGGGCTGGGGCACATTCAGCTTCTGCCCATAGATCACCGAATAGGACAGCACGTTTTGTACGTACTGGCGTGTTTCGTCGAACGGGATCGACTCGACCCATACGTCGAAGCTCAGATGCTTGGCGCCTTTGAGCCATTGCCTGACACGGCCGGGGCCGGCGTTGTAGGCGGCGGAGGCCAGCACTCGGTTGCCATTGAACTGCCCGTGCACTTGGCTCAGGTAGGCAGCGCCGACCTGAATGTTCTTCTCCGGGTTGAACATCTGCTGCGGTGAAGCCAGCGGGATGCTGAACTTGCGTGCCGTTTCTTTGGCGGTGGCCGGCATTACCTGCATCAAGCCGCTGGCACCGACGCTTGAGCGGGCGTCCTCCATGAACGCGCTCTCCTGGCGGGTGATGGCGAACACCCAGCTGGAGTGCAGGCCACGGACCTTGGCTTCGCGGACCAAGGTGTCGCGATAGGCCATCGGGAAGCGAATATCCAGATCGTCCCAATACTGCGCCTGGCTGATGGTACGAATGGCGGGGAAGTACCAGCGCATGTCGTAGGCCAGGCGTGCCTGAGCGACCATTTCATCGCGGCTGAAGTGGCGGCTGGCATGGTACCACTCGCGGCGGCCTTCGACGATCTGGCCACGGGCGTGAAACTCCATGGCACGGCGAATGCCTGGCGCATTGCGTACTTTGTTCATCAGCTGCGGGCTCAGCACCAAGGGCCGGTTGTTCAACTGATACGGAGTTTTTGCCCGATCCGCCGCCAGGAACCCGTAGAAGTCGCGCTCACGGGCAACGTTCTTATACAGCAGTGGGATCTGTGGGTTGCTCGGCTGGGCTAGCTCCAAACTGCGAGCTTGCCAGTACTTCCAGCGGCTGCTGGCGGCCAGGTCCTGCGGCAGACGCTTGGTGAGTTCGTAGGCGTCTTCCCAGCGGCCCAGGCGCAGCAGCAGGCGTAAACGCCATTCACTGACCGTGTTGTCGCGCAGCTCGGGGTCGTAGCGGGTCATCAGGTCCAAAGCGCGAGGGTCGTAACGGCGGGCAAGGGTCAGGCCTATTTCGCGGGCGATGGCGACCTTCTCGTCACGGGAGAAATGCATGCGCTGGGCATAGTCGTCGAGCATGCTCATGGCACGATCCGGGTCTTGCCGGGCCAAGCGACGCAGGCCAAGGCTGACCACATCCGCCATGGCTTCGTTGGCCGGGGTGAAACGCGAGGGTTGGTTCAGCAGTTCAGGTTTTTGCGCCACATCGATCAGCAAACGGCCTTGCGCTGCCAGTGTGGTCAGGCCCTGTACCAGGCTGTTGGCCAGCGCATAGTTACGTGCCTGTGCTGCAAGCTTCGCGCGGTTCCAGCGTTTGGCTTCGGTGAGCTGACCTTCTGCTGCCCACATGCCGAACAAAGTATCGCAGGCCGCTGGTTGCGACTTGCCCACATTCCACAGTTTTTCGGCGCTGGCAAAACCCTCGGCACGCTGCCCGTGGCTCAACTGATATTGCCCGTTGAGGCAGTCGAGTTCGGTGAAGTTGAGCTTGGGGTCATAATACTTGGCAAAGGTATTCCACTCGCCACGTTCGGCGAGCCACCGCAACCAGCGCAGTTTCATCCAGTTTGCCTGGGGCAGGTCACCGTGCTGGGCCAGGAAACCCTCGATTTCCTCGTTGCTGGCGGTCTTCAGGCGTGCGGTCAGTTCGTCATAGGCAAGGTAAGGCGTCAGTGGATAGTCGCTCAATGCCTGGCTGTAGCGCAGGTAAGGGCCCTTGTCGCCCTTGGCCAGCGCACGCTTGGCTTCGTCGTAGTACTGACGTTGCAGGGAAAGGTCGGTGGCCTGTGCCGCGCTGGCAGTGGCGGCGGTGAGTAGCAGGCAGGAAGCAATCTGAAACAGGCGGCTGCGCATGATACGTCCGGGCAGTTGAACCATGGGGAAGTGACGGCGATGCCAGCACTGATGAAGTCAATTGCCTTAGCTTAGCCGTTTGCCGGCGCCGGGTGATAGCGCTGTGCTTGTAACCGGGCATTAACGCCGACCGGGCGTCGCCCAGGCCGCTGCACCGGTCAACTTTATGCTTGAAGGGGGCAATTCAGGTAGAATGCGCGCCCGCTTTCTGGAGACAAACATGACCCTGCTCAAATTCAGCGATGTGTCCCTCGCATTCGGCGCGATGCCGCTGCTGGACAAAGTGTCCTGGCAGATCGCCCGTGGCGAGCGGGTGTGCATCATCGGCCGTAACGGTACTGGCAAGTCGAGCATGCTGCGCCTGGTCAAGGGCGAGCAGAAGGGCGACGACGGCGAAATCTGGCGTGCCCCTGGCTTGAAGATTGGTGAGCTTCCCCAGGAACTGCCGGTGGCCGATGAGCGCACGGTGTTCGACGTGGTCGCCGCTGGCCTGGATGGCGTTGGCGAGTTGCTCGCGCAGTTCCATCATCTGAGCCAGAACATCCAGGGCGATGAGGATCTGGAAAAACTCATGCACGTCCAGCACGAGCTCGAGGCCCGCGATGGCTGGCGCCTTCAGCAAGTGGTGGAAAGCACCCTCAGCCGTCTTCAGCTGCCTGCCGACAAGACTTTGGCCGAACTCTCAGGTGGCTGGCGTCGCCGTGTGCTGCTGGCCCAGGCTTTGGTCTCCGAACCTGACCTGCTGCTGCTCGACGAGCCCACCAACCACCTGGACATCGGTGCCATTGCTTGGCTTGAAGAGGCTCTGCGCGGCTTCAACGGAGCTGTGCTGTTCATCACCCACGACCGCTCCTTCCTGCAGAACCTGGCCACTCGCATCCTCGAACTGGACCGTGGCGGGCTGATCGACTGGAACGGCGACTACGCCAGCTTCCTGGTGCACAAGGAAGCTGCCCTGGCCGCCGAGGAGACTGCCAACGCGCTGTTCGACAAGCGCCTGGCCCAGGAAGAGGTATGGATTCGCCAGGGCATCAAGGCCCGCCGCACCCGTAACGAGGGCCGTGTGCGTGCACTCAAGGCACTGCGCGTGGAGCGTAGTGAGCGCCGCGAGCGTCAAGGCCGGGCGAATATCCAGATAGAGGCGGCGGACAAATCCGGCAAGCAGGTCATGGTGCTGGAGAATGTCAGCTTCCATCACCCCGAGGGACCGCTGCTGGTCAAGGACTTCTCCATGGTCTTGCAGCGTCAGGACCGCATCGGCTTGCTGGGCGCCAACGGTACGGGCAAGACCACGTTGCTGAAGATGATGCTCGGCGACCTGGAGCCAACGGCGGGCAAAGTCGAGCGTGGTACCAAGCTTGAGGTCGCGTACTTCGATCAGATGCGTCACCAGCTCGATCTGGAAAAGACCGTGATCGACAACCTCGCCGAAGGCCGCGACTTCATCGAGATCGATGGTCAGAACCGCCATGTGCTGAGCTACCTGGGCGATTTCCTGTTCAGCCCGCAGCGTGCGCGCACGCCGGTCAAGGCGCTGTCTGGCGGCGAACGTGCGCGGTTGCTGCTGGCAAAGCTGTTCAGCAAACCGGCCAACCTGCTGGTGCTCGACGAACCGACCAACGACCTTGATGTGGAAACCCTCGAGTTGCTCGAAGAGGTGCTGTGCAATTACAAGGGCACCGTGCTGATGGTCAGCCACGACCGGGCCTTCCTCGATAACGTGGTCACCAGCACTTTGGTATTCGAAGGTGAGGGCAAGGTACGCGAGTACGTCGGTGGCTATGAGGACTGGATCCGTCAGGGTGGCTCGGCGAAGCTACTCGGCGTGACCGAGAGCAAGGGTGGCAAGTCAGAGCTCAACAGTGCGGTGGTGGAGAAGCCCGCGGCAGCCGCGACGCCTGCACCTGCAGCGCCAGTGGCGGATGCCTCGAAGAAGAAGCTCAGCTACAAGCTGCAACGGGAGCTGGAAATGCTGCCGGGGCAGATCGATGAAGTCGAGCAGCGCATGGCCCAGGCCCAGGCAGAAGTGAATGCCCCAGGCTTCTATCAGCGGCCGATTGCCGAGACATCGGCGGTGCTGGCCAAGATCGAGGAGCTGCAAGCTGAGCTGGATACGCTGGTGGAGCGGTGGGCCGAGCTGGAAGGCTGAGACTGGTATAGCCGTTGGTAGGTAGATCCGCTTCTACAGTAGCTGCGCAGGTCCTGGGACTGGTGCAGCTACTGTAGGGGCGGGTTTACCCGCGAAGAGGTCGATGCGCGCTACATCATTCTTTTTTCAGCAAACGCACCGCCAGCACATCGCACGGTGCGCCGTGGAGCACGTCATTGGCTGTGGAGCCCAGCAGCAGTGCCAAACCATGCCGCCCATGGCTGCCCACCACGATCAGGTCGCAATTCTGCTCCTTGGCCAATTGATGGATCTCTTGGCGCGGCTGGCCATACGTCAAGTGAGAGTCGCCGCGGTGGATATCGGGGTATTTGTTGAACAAGCGGTCCATACGCTCCTTGGCCTGGTCGAATTGCTGCTGCTGCAGTTGCGACAGGTCCATGGGCACATCACCACCAAAAGCCATGGCCATCGGTTCGACGATATGTACCAGCGAGACCTTGGCATTGGAGGGTGCCGCCAACGCCATGGCACGTTTGATCACCGGGTCGCACTCTTCGGTAAGGTCGACGGCGACCAGAAGATGTTCGTAGGACATGAGCTGCACTCCTGACAATCGCGATAGTAGGAAGTATGGTCGCTTTCCTGCAGGTCATCCGTGAAACTGAGTAACCCGCTCATTTGCAACGCTTTATGGAAACTACTGATATGACGGTATGGCTGGTGGTGTCAATCCTTGCGCTGATTCTGAGTCCGCTTTCCTGGTTGCGGTTGTCGCGCAAACAAGGGCAGCAGATGACCCTGCGCCTGGCCGCGCGGCGCATGGGCCTGGCCATGCAGCTGGCACCGACACAGTGGCCCCATTGGCTTGAGAAAGAGCCCCCCAGCCCTTGTCCGCAGTACCACCGTGCCCGCCGTAGGGGGCACGAAGACTGCTGGAGTTACTGGCAGGTCAGCCCCGGTATCTGGTGGAATCAATGGAAAGAAGTCTGTGAAGACCCACGGCTGGCCGCGGTTTTCGCGCGCTTGCCGGCAACGGTCTACAAAGTGGAGGCCGATAAACGCATGATCGCCCTGTACTGGAGCGAGCGTGGTGATGAATCTGTATTGCAGGATATTGCCCACGCCTTCGACGCCCTGGCCTGACACCCATAACGACAAAGCGGCAACCCGGTAGCTACCAGGTTGCCGCTTTGTCGTTTCTGCAGTGCAGAAAAGGCCAGGCAGGCCGGGAATTTCAACGATGCATAGGCAGTGTAGTCATTTCCTGCCGGCGTGCACGGGAAAGTTGCAGCACTCGGCACCGCGTTTGGGTCAATCGTCGCCATGAATGGTCTGCGATCACTGTCATCATGCTTATGCCCTGGCGCTGCACAATGGCTGGAAAGTCGGGTTGATCGGCTTTTCGTGAGCATTTGACAACGCTCGACATTTCGGAGAATGTAGGCGCACCCAAATCAAACGGGCGTATGAAATGAGCGTTTGTATGTCACGCCGCTCATACGAATCCCGACTATCGCGCCGACGGGTGTGTGCCTGGGCGAGGGCGGCAACGCCGGCTTCTCTCAGCGATCGGTGTGTACAGTTCAGCTTCCATATCGTGGAGATCAGTTGATGATTTACGAAGGTAAAGCCATCACGGTTAAGGCTCTTGAAAGCGGCATCGTCGAATTGAAATTCGACCTCAAGGGTGAGTCCGTCAACAAGTTCAATCGCCTGACCCTGGACGAATTGCGCCAGGCTGTCGATGCCATCAAGGCCGACGCCTCGGTGACAGGTGTGATCGTCAGCAGCGGTAAGGACGTGTTCATCGTCGGCGCCGATATCACCGAATTCGTCGACAACTTCAAGCTGCCCGAGGCCGAACTGGTTGCCGGCAACCTGGAAGCCAATCGCATCTTCAACGCCTTCGAAGACCTCGAGGTGCCCACTGTGGCGGCCATCAACGGTATCGCCCTGGGCGGCGGCCTGGAGATGTGCCTGGCGGCCGACTACCGAGTGATGTCCACCACTGCCAAGATTGGCCTGCCTGAAGTCAAGTTGGGCATTTACCCAGGCTTTGGCGGCACCGTGCGCCTGCCGCGCCTGATCGGTTCCGACAATGCCATCGAGTGGATCGCCGCTGGTAAGGAAAACCGTGCCGAAGACGCCCTGAAAGTTGGCGCGGTAGATGCAGTCGTCGCACCTGAACTGTTGCAGGCCGGCGCCCTGGACCTGATCAAGCGCGCCATCAGTGGCGAGCTGGACTACAAAGCCAAGCGCCAACCCAAGCTGGAAAAACTCAAGCTCAACGCCATCGAGCAGATGATGGCCTTCGAAACCGCCAAGGGCTTCGTCGCCGGCCAGGCAGGCCCGAACTACCCGGCACCGGTCGAGGCGATCAAGAGCATTCAAAAAGCTGCCAACTACGGCCGCGACAAGGCGCTGGAAGTCGAAGCCGCGGGCTTCGCCAAGCTGGCCAAGACTTCGGTCGCCGAAAGCCTCATCGGTCTGTTCCTCAACGATCAAGAGCTCAAGCGCAAGGCTAAAGCCCACGACGAAATCGCCCGTGATGTGAAGCAGGCGGCGGTACTGGGCGCTGGCATCATGGGCGGTGGCATCGCCTACCAGTCGGCGGTCAAAGGCACGCCGATCTTGATGAAGGACATCCGCGAGGAGGCCATCCAGCTGGGCCTTAACGAGGCATCCAAGCTGCTCGGCAATCGCGTCGAGAAAGGCCGCCTGACGCCGGCCAAGATGGCCGAGGCGCTCAATGCCATTCGCCCGACCCTGTCGTACGGTGATTTCGCCAACGTCGACATCGTCGTCGAGGCCGTGGTCGAGAACCCTAAAGTCAAACAGGCCGTGCTGGCCGAAGTGGAAGGCCAGGTCAAGGAAGATGCGATCCTCGCCTCCAATACTTCGACCATTTCCATCAACCTGCTGGCCAAGGCGCTCAAACGTCCAGAAAACTTCGTTGGCATGCACTTCTTCAACCCCGTGCACATGATGCCGCTGGTCGAAGTGATTCGTGGCGAGAAGTCCAGTGAAGTGGCGGTTGCCACCACTGTGGCCTATGCCAAGAAGATGGGCAAGAACCCGATCGTGGTCAACGACTGCCCGGGCTTTTTGGTCAACCGAGTGCTGTTCCCGTACTTCGGCGGCTTCGCCAAACTGGTCAGCGCGGGCGTCGACTTCGTGCGCATCGATAAGGTCATGGAAAAGTTCGGCTGGCCGATGGGCCCGGCCTATCTGATGGACGTAGTCGGTATCGACACCGGCCACCACGGCCGTGACGTCATGGCCGAAGGTTTCCCAGACCGCATGAAGGACGAGCGCCGCTCGGCTGTCGATGCCCTCTACGAAGCCAACCGTCTTGGCCAGAAGAACGGCAAAGGCTTCTACGCCTACGAAACTGACAAGCGTGGCAAGCCTAAAAAAGTCGTCGATGCCAGCGTGCAGGAGGTACTCGCACCAATCGTCTTCGAACAGCGTGAAGTGAGCGACGAAGACATCATCAACTGGATGATGGTGCCGCTGTGCCTGGAAACCGTGCGCTGCCTGGAAGACGGTATTGTCGAAACCGCAGCCGAAGCCGACATGGGCTTGGTCTACGGGATTGGCTTCCCTCCGTTCCGGGGTGGTGCGCTGCGCTACATCGACTCGATCGGTGTGGCTGAATTCGTTGCCCTGGCCGACCAGTACGCCGACCTGGGGCCGCTGTACCACCCGACCGCGAAGCTGCGTGAAATGGCCAAGACCGGCCAGCGCTTCTTCAACTGAGTGGTTAACGAGCTAGAGCGAGAGATTTGAAATGAGCCTGAATCCAAGAGACGTGGTGATTGTCGACTTCGGTCGCACCCCTATGGGCCGCTCCAAGGGTGGCATGCACCGCAACACCCGCGCCGAAGACATGTCAGCGCATCTGATCAGCAAGCTGCTGGAACGCAACGACAAGGTCGACCCGAAAGAGGTCGAAGATGTGATCTGGGGCTGTGTCAACCAGACCCTGGAGCAAGGCTGGAACATCGCCCGCATGGCGTCGCTGATGACCCAGATTCCCCACACCTCCGCCGCCCAGACCGTCAGCCGCCTGTGCGGCTCGTCGATGAGTGCGCTGCACACCGCTGCCCAGGCGATCATGACCGGCAATGGCGACGTTTTCGTCGTCGGCGGCGTCGAGCACATGGGGCACGTCAGCATGATGCATGGCGTTGACCCTAATCCACACCTGTCCCTGTATGCTGCCAAGGCCTCCGGGATGATGGGCCTGACCGCCGAGATGCTGGGCAAGATGCACGGCATCAGCCGTGAGCAGCAGGACCTGTTCGGCTTGCGTTCGCACCAACTGGCCCACAAGGCCACGGTCGAGGGCAAGTTCAAGGACGAAATCATCCCGATGCAGGGCTACGATGAGAACGGCTTCCTGAAGGTTTTCGATTACGATGAAACCATTCGCCCGGAAACCACTCTAGAAGGCTTGGCGTCGTTGAAACCGGCGTTCAACCCCAAAGGCGGCACCGTGACTGCCGGTACTTCGTCGCAGATTACCGACGGCGCTTCGTGCATGATCGTCATGTCTGGCCAGCGCGCCATGGATCTGGGGATTCAGCCATTGGCGGTGATCCGCTCGATGGCGGTCGCCGGCGTTGACCCGGCAATCATGGGCTACGGCCCGGTTCCTTCAACCCAAAAAGCGCTCAAGCGCGCTGGCCTGACCATGGCCGATATCGACTTCATCGAGCTCAACGAAGCCTTTGCAGCACAGGCCTTGCCAGTACTCAAAGACTTGAAAGTGCTCGACAAGATGGATGAGAAGGTTAACCTGCACGGCGGCGCCATCGCTTTGGGCCACCCGTTCGGTTGCTCCGGTGCACGTATTTCCGGCACCCTGCTCAATGTGATGAAGCAGAACGGCGGCACACTGGGGGTCGCCACCATGTGCGTAGGCCTTGGCCAAGGTATCACCACTGTCTTCGAACGCGTCTGATCGCGTAGCTGGACAGCAGCCGGGGCCTTGTGCCCCGGTTTTTTGTTTTTCACAGAATTGGTTTCAAGAGGAAGGGCGGCATGCAGATCCAGCCAGGCGTATACCGGCATTACAAAGGGCCTGAGTACCGTGTCTTCAGTGTTGCACGGCACTCCGAAAACGAAGAGTGGATGGTCTTCTACCAATGCCTGTATGGTGATTACAGCTTCTGGGTAAGGCCGCTTGCGATGTTTCAGGAGTCCGTCGAGGTTGACGGCGAGCAGGTGCCGCGCTTTGCTTTGGTCAAGGCCGAAGTCGGGCTGCCAGAGCTGTCTGGCAAGTCGCAAGCGTGAACGACCGCGCTTGACCTCTCCCTGTTGCCACTATATATAGCGGTGCCGCGTCCGGCACCTGACGCGTTTTTCATCTTCAGATTCAGGAATACTCCGATCCATGGGCAAATCGCTGGTCATTGTGGAATCCCCGGCCAAGGCCAAGACCATCAACAAGTACTTGGGCAACCAGTACGTGGTGAAGTCGAGTATCGGCCATATCCGAGACCTCCCCACCAGCGGTTCGGCCAGCGCAAGCAAAGAGCCGGCCGCCAAGCGTGGCAAGGCTGCTGCGGGTGAGGCTCCGGCGCTGTCGCCGAAAGAAAAGGCGCGTCGCCAGTTGGTAGCGCGCATGGGTGTCGACCCTGATCACGGCTGGAAGGCCAAATACGAGATCCTTCCCGGCAAGGAGAAGGTGATCGAAGAGCTCCGCCGCTTGGCCAAGGATGCCGACACCATCTATCTCGCAACCGACTTGGACCGCGAAGGGGAAGCCATTGCCTGGCACCTGCGCGAAGCCATCGGTGGTGACGACACCCGTTACAAGCGCGTGGTGTTCAACGAAATTACCAAGAAGGCGATTCAGGATGCGTTCTCGCAGCCTGGCGAGCTGGACATCGATCGTGTCAACGCCCAGCAGGCGCGGCGCTTCCTCGACCGCGTGGTGGGCTACATGGTTTCGCCCCTGCTGTGGGCGAAGATTGCCCGCGGCCTGTCAGCCGGCCGTGTGCAATCGGTGGCGGTGAAACTGGTGGTGGAGCGTGAGCGCGAGATTCGCGCGTTCGTCCCCGAAGAGTACTGGGAAGTGCATGCTGATCTGGGTACCGCCAAGAGCGCCAAGGTGCGTTTCGAAGTGGCCCGTGAGAATGGCGAGGCCTTCAAGCCGCTGAACGAAGCGCAAGCGATGGCCGCGCTGGAAAAACTCAAGGCTTCCAGCTACAGCGTGGTCAAGCGTGAAGACCGCCCCACCAGCAGTAAGCCGTCGGCTCCGTTCATCACCTCCACCTTGCAGCAGGCCGCGAGCAACCGCCTGGGCTTTGGGGTGAAGAAGACCATGATGATGGCCCAGCGTCTTTACGAAGCGGGCTACATCACTTACATGCGTACCGACTCGACAAACCTGTCCTCCGATGCCTTGGACATGGCGCGCAGTTACATCGAGCGCGAGTTCGGCAAGCAGTATCTGCCAGACGCACCCCTGGTGTATGGCAGCAAAGAAGGCGCTCAGGAAGCGCACGAGGCGATTCGCCCTTCCGACGTGAATACTCACCCGTCCAAGCTCAGCGGCATGGAGCGGGACGCCGAGCGGCTGTATGAGTTGATCTGGCGCCAGTTCCTTGCCTGCCAGATGCCGCCTGCGCAGTACCTGTCCACCAGCGTCACAGTGGCTGCAGGCGACTTCGAGCTGCGCGCCAAAGGCCGTATCCTCAAGTTCGACGGTTATACCCGTGTGCTGCCACAGCAAAGCAAGCCTGGCGAGGACGATGTGCTCCCAGAGATGGCCCAGGGCGAAGTGCTCAAACTCTTGCAACTCGATCCGAGCCAGCACTTCACCAAGCCGCCAGCGCGCTTCACCGAAGCTAGCCTGGTCAAGGAAATGGAAAAACGTGGGATTGGCCGCCCGTCTACCTATGCCGCGATCATCTCCACTATTCAGGACCGTGGTTACGTCACTCTGCACAATCGGCGCTTCTATTCCGAGAAGATGGGCGACATCGTGACCGAGCGCCTGTCGGAAAGCTTCTCCAACCTGATGGACTACGGCTTCACGGCCGACATGGAAGAGAACCTCGACGATGTGGCCCAGGGCGAGCGCGACTGGAAGAACGTACTGGATGAGTTCTACGGTGACTTCAGTAAGAAGCTGCTCAATGCCGAGTCTGCTGAGCATGGTATGCGTGCCAATCAGCCGACCATGACCAACATTCCGTGCAAGGAATGCGGTCGGCCGATGATGATACGCACCGCCTCTACCGGCGTTTTCCTTGGCTGTTCTGGTTATAGCCTGCCGCCCAAGGAGCGCTGCAAAGCCACCGTTAACCTGGTGCCCGGTGATGAAATTGCCGCGGACGATGAGGGCGAGTCGGAATCGCGCGTGCTATTGGGCAAGCACCGTTGCCCGATCTGCTCCACGGCCATGGATGCCTACCTGCTGGATGAGAAGCACAAGCTGCACATCTGCGGTAATAACCCAGATTGCCCAGGCTACGAGATCGAAGAGGGCAGCTACCGCATCAAGGGCTACGAGGGGCCGAGCCTGGAATGCGACAAGTGCGGCAGCGAAATGCAATTGAAAACTGGCCGCTTTGGCAAGTTCTTCGGGTGCACCAACCCTGCCTGCAAGAACACCCGCAAACTTCTGAAGAACGGTGAGGCTGCGCCGCCGAAGATGGACAAGGTGGACATGCCAGAGCTCAAGTGCGAGAAGGTCGACGATACCTACGTGCTGCGTGATGGTGCTTCAGGGCTGTTCCTGGCCGCTAGCCAGTTTCCGAAAAACCGTGAAACCCGTGCGCCGCTGGTGATGGAGATCGTGCCGCACAAGCACGAGATCGATCCTAAGTACCACTTCCTGTGCGACGCGCCACAGAAGGACCCAGATGGCCGTCCTGCGGTGATTCGCTACAGCCGCAAGACGAAAGAGCAATACGTGCAATCCGAAGTCGATGGCAAGCCGACAGGCTGGAAAGCGTTCTACGACGGTGGAGCTTGGAAGGTTGAAGACAAGCGCTGAAATTTCAGTGCGTGAATCAGGGCCGCTTTGCGGCCCTGATCATTTATGATGCATTGACCGGCCTTTTAGCCTTAGGGAGGTCATTCGAAATGGCCCAGGAACTCTACACCCGTACCAATCAGAAACTGTTCTTCGCAGGGCTCGCCCTTGAATCAATGGCCAAGGCTGAACAAAGCCAGGCCATGAACGCTCAAGGCATGGTTCAGGCCGAACGAGAGTCAGCTTTGTTCCATCTTTATGGCGCACTGCTGGGCCTGTGTCATGAAATCGGTGGGTTCTATCGCCTGCCGGTGGTGGCGTCGGTCGAGCAGGCGCTGGATGACGACGCATTGAACTCTATCGCCATCCCGGAAGTGGCCGAGATGCTGGAGCTGGTTCGCCAGCGAGAAACCTGGTTGGCGCAATTGTTGAGTGCTTATAGTGATTTGTTCCGACCACCGGTCGCCATCAAAGCACCGAAAACCGATGTCACCCAGCCGCTGATACAGGCCGTGAATCTCGACAAGGCTGAGCCTGCGGTGCTTTCCAGGAAGGTGCTGGAAAGCTGGCGCAACGATCTTAAAGGCTTGGTGAGGCGTTTTCGCGACGCGTTGAGTGAGTGCTGATCACCTCAGTGGCTGTTACACTAGCAGCCTTTCGTGGAGAACTGCCCTATATGTCTACGTCGTTTCTGGAAATTGTCGAGTTGCCTGATGGCCGTATCGAGCTGCGTCGCGCCGAGGATGAAGGCTCCCTGGTAACCCTGGATTTTTCGGAAGACGCCAAGGCGTTTTTGCAGGGCCAACACGTCGAAGTCGCCAAAGCCATGTTGAGCGTTGGGGTACAGATGGCAGGTCGGCTAGTGGATGGCGAGCTGGAACGCGACGAAGGGCCGCGTGTACTGCACTGACGCCTCTACTCGTACAGCGCTACAGACAAAAGCCTGAATGTCAGCCGAGGCGGACGTTCAGGCTTTTTGCGTTTCCAATGCTGGCGGCACGCAGCAGTTGTTGGCGAGCAGTCGCATTGACGCAGCCAAGCCAGCTGACCACCGTGTGGCTATGGCCCAGACGCAGGGCTTGGCAGGCCAATTGAAGCGCGCTTTGATTGCCGTTCGGTTGCAGCAGCAGAATGCGTTCGCGGTTCAACCCGGCATCCCGTAGCCAGGCCTGGGTGAGACTGGCGGGAGGAGCGATTAGCGTCAACCAGCGGGCTTCGGCCTCTTCGCTCAGTTCGCGTAACACCGGTGCCAGCAGGTTCTGGCAATGTTCGGGCGCGCCACGCAGGGTCAGTTCACTGAAAAGCTCAGGATGGCTGTGCTTGCGTACCTGCTGACTCGCCTTTAGCCCTGGGAGGACTGGCTGGGCCAGGAACGCTTCGAACAGCGGAAGCTGGACTTGCTGATGTGCTTGAATGGACTGCTGCATGACGCCTCCTAGATCAGCGACGAATGACACCGACACTCAAACCCTCGATCACCAGTTCCTGTTCTTTCAGGTCGACTTCGATGGGGGCGAACTCGGGGTTTTCAGCGATCAGCCAGACCTTGCTGCCTTCACGCTTGAAGCGCTTGACGGTCACCTCATCGCCGATACGAGCAACGACGATCTGGCCGTTGCGGGCCTCGCGACATGTGTGTACTGCCAGCAGGTCGCCGTCGAAAATGCCGACGTCCTTCATGCTCATGCCGTGCACACGCAATAAATAGTCGGCTCGGGGGTGGAAGAAGGCCGGGTTGATGTTGCAGGATTGCTCGATATGCTGCTCGGCAAGGATCGGTGCGCCGGCAGCCACCCGGCCAATGATCGGCAAGCCGTTCTCTTCGGCTTTAGCCTCGACGCCCGGGATCCGGATGCCGCGGGAAGCCCCTGGGGTCATCTCGATAGCGCCTTTACGGGCGAGAGCTTTAAGATGCTCCTCGGCGGCATTGGGCGATTTGAAACCCAGCTCCTGAGCGATTTCCGCGCGGGTGGGGGGAAAGCCGTTTTCTTCGAGGCAGCGTTTGATGAAGGCCAGGATCTCGGCTTGGCGTGGCGTCAGTTTCAACATGGCGGGCGCTCTGTCTTTTTATACAGTGACTGGGATTATATACAGTACTGGATGCGCTGCAAGCACAATGAACCCTAAATGGTGCAGCAATGCGCTTGCAGCTCTTGGTCAAGCGCTTTTAAATGGCGACCGCCCAGTCACCGAGCCTTGACAGGAGGAGGGCTGAAACGTATGTTTCAAACACCTGTTTGTCTCTGTCTGGCGGAGTTGTGATGGCCCAATCTGAAACCGTGGAACGCATTCTCGATGCTGCCGAGCAGTTGTTCGCGGAAAGAGGCTTTGCGGAAACCTCATTGCGGCTGATCACCAGCAAGGCGGGGGTCAATCTGGCAGCGGTGAACTACCACTTCGGCTCGAAGAAGGCGCTGATCCAGGCGGTCTTCTCGCGTTTTCTCGGGCCGTTCTGCGCAAGCCTGGAGCGTGAACTGGAACGCCGTCAGGCAAAGCCTGAACAAAAGCCCAGCCTTGAAGAACTACTTGAAATGCTCGTGGAGCAGGCGCTGGTCGTGCAGCCTCGCAGCAACAACGATCTGTCGATTTTCATGCGTTTGCTGGGCCTGGCTTTCAGTCAGAGCCAAGGCCACTTGCGCCGCTATCTTGAAGATATGTACGGCAAGGTGTTCCGCCGCTACATGCTGTTGGTCAACGAAGCCGCGCCGCGCATTCCTCCGCTCGAGTTGTTCTGGCGTGTGCACTTCATGCTGGGCGCCGCGGCCTTCAGCATGTCCGGGATCAAGGCACTGCGCGCCATTGCCGAGACCGATTTCGGTATCAACACCTCCATAGAGCAGGTCATGCGCCTCATGGTGCCGTTCCTGGCTGCTGGCATGCGCGCCGACAGCGGAGTCACCGATAGCGCCATGGCCAGCGCTCAACTGCGCCCCCGTAGCAAAACCGGTAGCTCGACGGTCAAGGCCTAAGGGTGCGCGAGGCAGGGCGCTTGAGCTAAGCTAGCGCCCATGCCTGACCCCTTCGCTGCACGTACCCCATCGTCTGACAGTGCTTTTGCGGCTTTGCCCAAGGGCTGTATGCGTGCGCCTGACTGGTCCGGCCTTGCATCCTTTGCAAGGCGCGTCCAGTGTCTTTGTTCTCGTAATTAAGGATTGCCCATGACTGCCAGCCTGCAAGGCTCTCTAATGGTAGATATCGCCGGTAAGTGGCTGACTGCCGAGGACCGCATGCTCCTGCGCCAGCCGCAAGTGGCCGGCCTGATCATCTTCGCCCGCAACATCGACAGCCCTCGCCAAGTGCGCGAGCTTTGCGCTTCGATCCGCGCCATCCGCCCTGACCTGATACTTGCGGTCGATCAGGAGGGCGGGCGTGTACAGCGTCTGCGCCAGGGCTTCGTGCGCCTGCCTGCGATGCGCGCCATTGCTGATAATGCCAATGCCGAGTATTTGGCCGAGCAGTGCGGTTGGTTGATGGCGACCGAGGTGTTGGCTGTTGGTCTGGATTTAAGCTTCGCCCCAGTGCTGGACCTGGATCATCAGCGCAGCGCGGTGGTTGGCAGCCGTGCATTCGAGGGCGATCCGCTGCGTGCTACGCAGTTGGCTGGCGCATTCATCCGCGGCATGAACGCTGCGGGCATGGCAGCCTGTGGCAAGCATTTCCCTGGGCATGGTTGGGCTGAGGCCGATTCGCACGTGGCGATCCCGGTCGACGAGCGCAGCCTGGATCAGTTGCGCCAAGCCGATCTGGTGCCATTCTCTCGGCTAAGCGGACAGTTGGCTGCTGTGATGCCTGCGCATGTCATCTATCCGCAGGTAGACAACCAGCCGGCAGGGTTCTCGCGGCGCTGGCTGCAGGGCATCCTGCGCGGCGAGCTGGGCTTTGAGGGGGTCATTTTCAGTGACGATCTGTCCATGGCTGGCGCGCACGTGGTGGGTGATGCTGCCAGCCGTATCGAGGCGGCTCTGAGCGCCGGTTGCGACATGGGCCTGGTGTGCAATGATCGGGCGGCGGCCGAGTTGGCACTGACCGCGGCGCAGCGTTTGAAGGTCAAGCCGTCGCCGCGCATCGCGCAGATGCGCGGGCGTGGTTTTGCCCGCACCGATTATCGCCAGCAGCCGCGTTGGCTTGAGGCGTTGGGTGTCTTGAGAGATGCGCAGCTGGTTGATTGATCGATGCTCAAAGCGGGCCTGCCCTAGCGGGGTCATCTGCCTAGGTCGGCAGGCGTTGTAGCGGGCCTAGCGGCCCCGCTTGCCGGGCAGCGGGGCAAACAGTGCCTCGATTTCTTCATCGCCCAGACGCCAATGCCCCGCCTGGCCACCATCGAGCAGGCTCGCCGCCAGTGAGGCCTTTTCTTGCTGCAGCGCCTGGATCTTTTCTTCCACCGTGCCTCGGGTAATCAGCTTGAAGACGAACACCGGCTTGTCCTGACCGATACGGTAGGCGCGGTCAGTCGCCTGGTTCTCGCTGGCTGGGTTCCACCACGGGTCGAAGTGGATCACGGTGTCGGCCCTGGTAAGGTTCAGCCCCACTCCACCGGCCTTGAGGCTGATCAGGAACACCTCGCTTTCACCTTGCTGGAATTGCTGCACTGGAGTACGCCGGTCGCGGGTTTCGCCGGTAAGCAAGCTATAGCGGATTTTGCGCTTATCGAGTTCTTGCTCGATAAGCGCCAGCATGGAGGTGAACTGTGAGAACAGCAGCACCCGACGGCCCTCACTCAGAAGCTCATCAAGCATCTCCAGTAACGCACCAAGTTTACCTTTGTCGGCTTGGTTGCCCTTTGTCTCGACACCTTTGACCAGCCGCAGGTCGCAGCATACCTGGCGCAGTTTGAGCAGAGCATCGAGGATCACGATCTGGCTGCGCGATGCGCCATTGCGCGCGATTTCGTCGCGGACTTTTTTGTCCATGGCAACGCGCACCGCTTCGTAAGTGTCGCGCTGGGCATCACTGAGATCGACCCAGTGCACCATCTCGGTCTTGGCTGGCAGCTCGGTGGCCACTTGCTCCTTGGTACGGCGCAGCAGGAAAGGCCGCACTCGGTTGGCCAAGTGCGCCAGGCGTTCGGTGTCGGCGTGGCGTTCGATTGGGTTACGGTAATCCTGGTTGAAGCGCTTCACGTCGCCCAGCCAACCAGGCATCAGGAAGTTGAAGATCGACCACAGTTCGCCCAGGTTGTTTTCCATTGGTGTGCCAGTCAGGCACAAGCGCTGGTTGGCCTGCAGTTCACACACGGCCTGGGCGGCCTTGCTGGTACTGCTCTTGATGTTCTGCGCCTCGTCCAGCACCAGCACATGCCAGGCTTGCGCGCGCAGTTGCTCAAGGTCCCGAGGAACCAAGGCGTAGGTCGTCAATATCAGGTCGTACTCATGCAGCTTGGCGAAATGCTTACTGCGGCCGGGGCCGTGCAGGGCTAGCACGCGAAGGTTTGGAGCAAAGCGCTTGGCTTCGTCCAGCCAGTTAGGCACCAGGCTGGTAGGCATCACCGCCAGTGCCGGGGCGTTCAAGCGCCCTGACTGTTTTTCCAGCAGCAGGTGGGCCAGAGTCTGCAGCGTCTTGCCGAGCCCCATGTCATCGCCAAGGATGCCGCCGGTGCCCATTTCACGTAGCGCCTGAAGCCAGTTCAGACCTTGCTGCTGGTAAGGGCGCAGGCTGGCCTTGAGCCCGCTCGGCACTTCGACCTGCAGGTCGCGGGCATCACGAAGGCGCCGACCGAGATCGCGTACGTGGGCGCCGCCCTCCCAGTGCAGGGGCAGGTGATCGATGTCGTTCAGGCGTGCGGCATCGGCGCGGTCCAGGCGTAGGGTTGGGCCGACCGCGTCCTCGTGTAGATAAAGCTCACCCAAGGTGCCCATGACAGCCTTGATGCGGCCGTAGGGCAGCGCGACGCGTAACGCTGGGCTGTCCAGGCGCCCGCGATTGAGGTCGATCAGCAGGTGTTCGTCGTCGCTGCGCCGCGCCAGCTCGCTAGGGCGCAACAGCTCAGGATTGTTTCGCAGCAACTGCAGCACGATCGGCAATAGGCTGTGGCGCTGGCCTTCGACCACGATCCCCAGCTCCAGGTCGAACCATTCGTGGCCAGGCGCTTCGTCGATACTGGCGTACCAGTCGTCCACCTCCTGCAGGTTGAAGGCGAAGTCGCGGTGTATATCGATCTCCCAGCCCGCCTCGCGTAGGCGTGGCAAACCGTCGCGGGCGAAGCGCAGCCAGGCTTCGTCGTCGGGCAGTTGCAACATTTCACCCGCGCTGTCGGGTAAGGCCTTGCTCTGGCGGGTGGCAGGTTTGAAGCCCAGGTCACGCAGCACCTTGCGTATGGCCTGCTCGGCCTGGGGCTGGCGGCGGATGCGCTGGCTGGTGGCCGCGACCAGTCGAGTCAGTGGCTTGTCATCGTTGCCCGTGGCGCGCAACCCATCGTAGTCGAATGCCAGCGCGGCGCGGTGTTGCATCTGCCGTTGCATGCGGCCGGTCTTGGGCATGTAGGCGCTGAATTCCAGGCTGCCCAGCGTCAGGTGGGGCCGGGGTTGCAGGTCGTCGACCCATTGTTCGCTCAGTGTGGTCGGGGTGGGCAGTTGGTGGTTCAAGGCATTGAGCTTGTGGCTGAGTGGCACGACGAGGTGTTCCGGGATATCAGGAGCGATGGTCAGTTGCAGAGCGATGTGCGGATCGAGATTGTGTTCGAGCTTGCCAACTTCGCCGTTGATGATGTCCAGGTAGTACAGCGGCACAAGCGCAATCACGCAGTTGAGCGGGGTTTGGCCGTGATACCAGACCCCTCGATAGTAGCCATTTTCCAAGCGCACCCAGCGAAATTCCGCCGTCAGCGTGGTGCCTTCGCGCAGCAGCGGCATGTTATCGAGGCAGAGCAGCCGTTCGGTATCCAGCATGCGCTGGAACAGCTCGCCGCCTTCCTGGCCCTTGAGCGAGTAACCCCGCTCTTGGTTGCCATTCTGGTTGAGCGCCGAAAGCAAGCGCAGAATGCGCAGGTCTTCTCCCTTCACGAAACTTGGAGGGTTGTAAAGCAATTCGTAAAGTGACTGCACACGGCTAAAGCGCAGGCCTTGTTCTTCGCGTATGCCTTTACGCACCCGCACGGCGCAACCCGGCTCATCGCTCAAGACAATCTGGTAGCAGACCATGCGCCCGCGCTTGTCGGGTGCATCGCCAGACGCCTGGTTGGGGGGCTCGAGGCTGTTGAGCCAGTGCTGCAAATTGGCAGGCAGTGCGTTATCGTCATGCCGGGCTATGGCGTCAGACTCGCCTAGAACCAACAGGGCCGCCGCGCAATGCTTGCAGTTTTGCCCCACCGGGCAGCTGCATTGGCCACGTACATGACAACGCCCAGCAATAGCGGTGAGGGTGATTTTCTGGCGGTACTGGCTATTCCCGCTGCCGCTGCAACTGGCCTCGATGAGCGGGCCACTGCATTGTTCGATTTTGACACGGCCCTCTTGGGCGTAGCGCGCGCCGCGTTGCAGTACCGCTTCGGAGAACGACTGGACCCAATTCGGATACTCGTGCAGCAATTGCAGAGCGGCGCGGCTCATGAGGTCACTGCTCCATCATCTCCGGATCCATCGCGGGCATTTTCGGCGTACCCGGCGGCGTGATTTTCAGCAGCAGCGCCAGGTGGCCGCCATCAAGGAAGGTCAGCTGACCGCCTTTGATGGTGCTGTTGCTCTGCTTGAATTGCTCGCTCTGCAGCACATTGCCGTTACTGTCGAGCTGGTTGACCCAGAGGTTAGCAGCCACGGCAATGAAGCGCCCTTGGGTGATGGTCAGGTTGCCTTCGATGGGGAAGTGCCCGAACTGCTCTGCACCGTCGCCCAAGGCAACGCGGCTTGGTTCGCTGCCCACTGCTTGCTGCCAAGCCTTGTGCAGCAGCACGGTATAGTCGGCAGTGGCTTGCAGGCGAGTGGCTTCGTCCTTGAGCGCAGGTGGGCGTTCGGCGTCCTTGGCCAGGCGTGGGGCGCCTGCGCTCCAATCCTCCGGGGCGAAGGGGCTGGTGAAGGCAGGCACGTTGTTCTGCCGCACCAGCATCATTTCTACCTGATACATCCCTTCGGCGAAGGCCCCTGGCGCGAACAGCGCCAGCAGCAGGGTCAGGCAACGGATGGCACGCATGGATCTTCCTTATGCAGGCTGTGGAGTCAGGCGCTCGAACAGCGCCTCCAGGGTGTTGAAGCGTTCGTCTGGGCGTTCCATCGGGACCAGGAAGCGGAACTGCGTGGCGCCTTCGAATTTGTAACGTTTGGGCTGGCTCTGGATCAGCTTGATCAGGGTCAGTGGGTCGACCGGGGTCTCGGCCTCGAACTCGATCTTGCCGCCGTTGGGGCCTGCGTCGACCTTCTTGATGCCCAGCGCTTCTGCCTGCAGCTTCAGCTGAGTCAGGCGCATCAGGTTCTTGGTCGGCTCAGGCAGCAGGCCGAAGCGGTCGATCATTTCTACCTGCAGATCCTTCAGGCCTTCTTCGTCGGCCGCCGAAGCGATGCGCTTGTAGAGGATCAGCCGCGCGTGCACATCAGGCAGGTAGTCTTCGGGAATCAGCGCCGGCAGGCGCAGATTGATCTCCGGCCCACCGCCCAGGGGTTGTTCGAGGTTGGGCTGGGTGCCCTTGCGGATGGCCTTGACCGCGCGCTCGAGCATTTCCATGTAGAGGGTGAAACCGACGGCCTGGATCTGCCCACTCTGACCTTCGCCGAGCAGCTCGCCAGCACCACGAATCTCCAGGTCGTTGGTCGCCAGCACGAAGCCTGCGCCCAGGTCCTGGGTGTTGGCGATGGCCTCCAGGCGCTTTTCGGCGTCGGCGCTGATCTTCTGCCGCTGTGGGGTGAGCAGGTAGGCGTAGGCCTGGTGGTGGCTGCGACCGACCCGGCCGCGCAACTGGTGCAACTGGGCCAGGCCGAACTTGTCGGCGCGCTCAATGACGATCGTGTTGGCGCTGGGCACGTCGATGCCGGTTTCGATGATGGTCGAGGCGATCAGCACGTTGAAGCGCTTGTGGTAGAAATCGCTCATCACCTGTTCCAGTTCGCGCTCGCGCATCTGCCCGTGGCCGACGCCGATTCGCGCCTCTGGCACCAGTTCGGCCAGGTCGGCGGCGCATTTTTCGATGGTTTTCACATCGTTGTGCAGGTAATACACCTGGCCACCGCGCAGCAACTCACGCAGCAGGGCTTCCTTGACCGTGCTCTTGTTCTGTTCCATGACGAAGGTGCGCACCGACAGGCGCCGTGCTGGTGGCGTGGCGATGATCGACAGGTCGCGCATGCCCGCCACTGCCATGTTCAGCGTGCGCGGAATGGGCGTGGCGGTCAGGGTAAGAATGTCCACTTCGCTGCGCAGGGCCTTGAGCTGTTCTTTCTGGCGCACACCAAAGCGGTGTTCCTCATCGATGATCGCAAGGCCCAGGTCCTTGAAGCGCACATCATCCTGCAGCAGCTTGTGGGTGCCGATCAGGATGTCGATCTTGCCTTCGGCAAGGTCCGCGGCGGCTGCAGCCACTTCTTTGGCCGACTTGAAGCGGCTCATCACTTCGACCTTAACCGGCCATTCGGCGAAGCGGTCACGGAAGCTGTTGTAGTGCTGTTGGGCGAGCAGGGTGGTTGGCACCAGTACCGCCACTTGGCGATCACTGTGTACTGCGATGAAAGCAGCGCGCATGGCCACTTCGGTCTTGCCGAAACCGACGTCGCCGCACACCAGCCGATCCATCGGCTTGGGCGCCAGCATATCGGCCCGCACCGCCTCGATGGCCGCTTGCTGGTCGGGGGTCTCCTCAAACGGGAAACCTGCGCTGAAGGTGGCGTAGTCGGCGGCTGGGTCGGCAAAGGCGTAACCCTTGCGCGCGGCGCGGCGGGCGTAGATGTCGAGCAACTCGGCGGCCACGTCGCGCACCTGTTCGGCGGCCTTGCGCTTGGCTTTCTGCCAGGCCTCGGAACCCAATCGGTGCAGCGGCGCCAGGGCATCATCGCTGCCGGTGTAGCGGGCGATAAGATGCAAGTTGGCCACTGGCACATACAGCTTGGCGCCCTCGGCATACTCCAGAGTGAGGAACTCGGCGGCCTGGCCGTCGATTTCCAGCGTAGCCAGGCCCAGGTAGCGGCCCACACCGTGGTCGATGTGCACCACCGGCGCGCCTTCACGCAGTTCTGTGAGGTTCTTGATGACCGCGTCGTTGGCCGCCTCGCCGCGTTTTTCACGGCGCCGGCGCTGCATGACGCGTTGGCCGAACAGTGGGCTTTCGGCTACCAGGGCAATGGCCGGGTCGTCCAGCACCAGCCCATCGTCCAGTGGCGCAATGGTGATCGCCAGGCGCTCGCTGCCGGTGATGAAGTCGGTCCAGCTGTCGACCGACTGCGGGCGCACCTTGAGGCGTTCGAGCAGTTCCAGCAGCACTTCGCGCCGGCCTGCCGACTCAGCGGTAAACAGCACGCGGCCGCTGAACTGGTCGAGAAACGCTGCCAGCGCCGCCAGCGGCTGGTTGGCCTTGGCCTCAATGGCCAGGTTGGGCAAGGCCCGCGCCGGGAAGCGTTCGCGCCCGGCACCCGGTTCGATGTCGTCGCCACTGACCACCACCCGCGGCCACTGCTTGAGTTGGGCGAAACAGTCTTCCACGGGCAGGAACAGCTCGGCCGGTGGCAGCAATGGGCGAGTCAGGTCACCTCGACGCTCTTCATAGCGCCCGCGCACATCGTTCCAGAAGTGCTCGGCGGCCTGTTCCACACCCGGCAGCGAGAACACTTGAGTGTCGGTGGGCAGATAGTCGAAAAGGGTCGAGGTTTCTTCGAAGAACAGCGGAAGGTAGTACTCGATGCCGGCCGGGATGATGCCGCTGGCCAGGTCCTGGAAAATCGCGCTGCGGCGAAAGTCCACATCGAAGCGCTCGCGAAAACGCGCCTTGAAGCGGGTGACCTCTTCTTTCTGCATCGGGAACTCGCGCGCCGGCAGCAGGCGGATCGAGTCGACCTTGTCGATCGAACGTTGGGTCTCCGGATCGAAGGTGCGCAGGGTTTCGATCTCGTCATCGAACAGGTCGATGCGATAAGGCAGCTTGCTGCCCATCGGGAACAGATCGATCAGCGCCCCGCGCACGGCGAACTCACCGTGCTCGTAGACCGTATCCACGCAGCGGTAGCCTGTGGCCTCCAGCCGCGTGCGCATCTGCTCGACGTCGATGGTCTGGCCAACATCCAGCACCAGGCTGCTGCCCAGCAGGAAGCGGGTCGGCGCCAAGCGGTGCAGGGCAGTGGTGATCGGCACTACCAGGATGCCGTGGCTCAGTTCCGGCAGCCGGTACAGGCTGGCGATGCGCTGGGAAATGATGTCCTGGTGCGGCGAGAAAAGGTCGTAAGGCAGGGTTTCCCAGTCGGGGAACGGCAAAACCGGCAGGTCCGGGGCGAAGAAGCGTAGCTCCTGCTCCAGCCTGTCGGCCGCCTGGCTGTCGGCGGTCAGTAGCAGGGTGAAACGGCCAGCGCTGCTGGCGGCTTCGGCGATGGCCAGGCTAAGGGCGGCCCCGGGCAGGTTGCCCCAGGTTTGTTTGCCGGCCGTGGCCGACATTTGCGGTAGGCGCAGAACTGACACGGGAGATCGCACTCCAAGCGTTGCGGCAAAGAGGTCGATTGTACCGGTGGCGGTGGCGGCTGTCAGGCTCCGTAGGCCATCAACAGCAGGCTTTGCCATCGGCGACAGGCGCTCATTGCCGGTTACGCGCTGGGGCGTCATAATGTAGCCCCTTTTTTCTGTCCCTACATGTGGAAGGTTCCCGTGACTCAGAAGCCCGACCAGTGTCTTGGTGAGTGGATCGATCGTGAAGCGCTCGCTGAAGCGATGATCCCGCTTATCGGTCAGCTCTACCGCAACAACAACGTGGTGAGCTCGATCTATGGCCGCAGCCTGATCAACCGTTCGGTTATCTCGATCCTCAAAGCCCACCGCTTTGCGCGTCACCGTCAAACCGACGAGACCGAACTGTCCGTACACGAGACATTCCCCCTGCTCAAGGCCATGAGCGAGCTGAAACTGGGCGCCGCTTCGGTCGACCTGGGCAAGCTGGCCAACAAGTTCAAGCAGGAAGGCAACGGCCGCACTGCCGAGCAGTTCGTCCGTGAAGAACTGGCCGAGGTGGTGGGCCAGCAGAACGCTTCGGCCCGCAAAGGTACCGACGTCGTGCTGTACGGTTTTGGCCGCATCGGCCGCCTGCTGGCGCGCATCCTGATCGAGAAGACCGGTGGTGGCGACGGTCTGCGTCTGCGCGCAATCGTGGTGCGCAAAGGCGCCGAGAACGACCTGGTCAAGCGGGCCAGCCTGCTGCGCCGTGACTCGGTACATGGCCCGTTCGATGGCACCATCACCATCGACGAAGCCAACAACACCATCACTGCCAACGGCAACCTGATCCAGATCATCTACGCCAAGAGCCCGAGCGAAGTCGACTACACCCAGTACGGCATCGAAAACGCGCTGATCGTCGACAACACCGGCGTGTGGCGTGATGCAGACGGCCTCGGCCAACACTTGGCCTGCCCGGGTGCTGCCCGCGTGATCCTCACCGCACCTGGCAAGGGCGCGCTGAAGAACATCGTGCACGGCATCAACCATGGCGATATCACGGCCGATGACAAGATCATCTCGGCTGCGTCCTGCACCACGAACGCCATCGTTCCGGTGCTCAAGGCCATCAACGATCAGTACGGCATCGTCAACGGCCATGTCGAAACCGTTCACTCGTTCACCAACGACCAGAACCTGATCGACAACTTCCACAAAGGTAGCCGTCGTGGCCGCGCCGCGCCGCTGAACATGGTCATCACCGAAACCGGCGCCGCCACTGCCGCCGCCAAGGCGCTGCCTGTGCTCAAGGGCAAGCTGACCGGCAACGCCATTCGTGTGCCGACGCCGAACGTTTCGATGGCCATTCTCAACCTGAACCTTGAGAAGCCGACCACCCGCGACGAGATCAACGAGTACCTGCGCCAGACCGCCATGCACTCTGAGCTGCACAAGCAGATCGACTACGTCAGCTCCCAGGAAGTGGTTTCGACCGACTTCGTCGGTTCCCGCCACGCGGGCGTCGTCGATGCCGAGGCGACCATTGCCAATGACAATCGCGTTGTTCTGTACGTGTGGTACGACAACGAGTTTGGTTACAGCTGCCAGGTCGTGCGTGTGATGGAAGACATGTCGGGTGTGAACCCGCCAGCGTTTCCACGCTGATCCGCTTGTAAGGGCGTGAAAAAACGGGAACCTTTGGGTTCCCGTTTTTTTTTGCTCGGCATTTTATTCCCTGTTCCGGCCGGTTCCCCAGGATCTCCATCAAGCCAGGGCTGTCAGTGAGGTGTGTGCAAGCAGGCTTGCCCACGGTTAGGCCAGTACAGGCAATAGAGAGCCCGAATGTTGCGCACCCTTTCACTGTTGATCTTGATGCTTCTGACCGCCTGCAATCAGGGGCCGACCGTGGAGCGCCTGAGCGGCCCGACCATGGGCAGTAGCTATAGCATCCAGTACGTGCGTGAGCCTGGTGGCCCGGCGTCGATCCAGGTTCAGAGTGCCGTCGAAACCCTTCTTGAGCAGGTCGATCAGCACTATTCGACCTATCGCAGCGACTCCACGGTCAGCCGTTTCAACCAGTTGCCTGGCCGCCAATGCATGGCCTTGCCGGCCGACATGCTCGAACTGGTCGGCTTCGGCCAGCACTTGGCCAAAATCAGTGACGGAGCGTTCGACCTCACTGTCGCGCCACTGCTCGAGCTATGGGGGTTCGGCCCTCGCGCTCACCATGAGCAGGTGCCTGACCCACAAGCCAGCGCCCAGGTCCAGCAGCGCATTGGCTACCGCCACCTGCGCGAAGAAGGCCGGGCATTGTGCAAGGACGCCCCTGTGCAGCTGGACTTCAACGCTATTGCCGCAGGCCTAGCGGTTGATCTGATCGCCGAACGCCTGGGGGCAATGGGGATAAACAGTTTCGTCGCCCAGGTCACCGGCGAGCTGAAAGCGGTAGGTCGCAAGCCCGACGGTAAGCGCTGGCGCGTCGTACTGGAACCGCCCGGCGAAGACCGCCAGATCATATCGGTCGATGGCCTGGGAGTCTCGACCTCGGGTGACTATCGCCACTATTTCCAGCAGAATGGCCGGCGCTATTCGCATACCTTCGACGCCAGGCTGGGGCGCCCGGTCGAGCATGACCTTGCGTCGGTCACGGTGCTCGCTGCCTCGGCGCTCGTGGCCGATGGTTATTCGACCTTGCTGTTGGTCCTGGGGCCCGAGCGTGGTTGGCGTTTTGCCTTGGCCCAGGATCTGGCTGCGGTTTTGGTGACTCGGGCCGAGGGTGGTTTCGTCTCCCGTGCGACGCCTGCATTCGAGCGGGCGGTGAAAGGCGATTGAAAGCGTTGGCAGGGATGATCGGCGCCACGGATCGGTGAATGACATGTAGTGCAGGCAAAATTGGCCTACGACGCGACCAAGGGTTAATGTGCGCGGCGTTCACGCTTGATTAGACTGCACCCGAATTTTCTCATGACGCCCCGGCGGCATGATCGAGTCCCGCGGGTAACCATAGCCCCGGGCCAGTTCTGAAGGAGTACGCATGGCTGTCTACAACTACGACGTAGTGGTGCTGGGTTCCGGCCCGGCCGGTGAAGGCGCGGCAATGAACGCCGCCAAAGCGGGGCGCAAGGTGGCAATGGTCGATAGCCGCCGTCAGGTCGGCGGCAACTGCACCCACCTGGGCACCATCCCGTCCAAAGCACTGCGTCACTCGGTGCGGCAGATCATGCAGTTCAACACCAACCCGATGTTCCGTGCCATCGGCGAGCCGCGCTGGTTCTCCTTCCCTGACGTGCTTAAAAGTGCCGAAAAGGTCATCGCCAAGCAGGTCGCCTCGCGCACCGGCTATTACGCCCGAAACCGCGTCGATGTGTTCGTAGGCACCGGCAGCTTCGCTGACGAGCAGACCGTGGAAGTGGTCTGCCCCAATGGCGTGGTCGAGAAGCTCAACGCCAAGCACATCATCATCGCCACCGGCTCGCGGCCCTATCGCCCGGCCGACATCGATTTCCACCACCCGCGTGTCTATGACAGCGATACCATCCTCAGCCTCAGCCACACCCCGCGCAAGCTGATCGTATACGGCGCCGGTGTGATCGGGTGCGAATATGCCTCGATCTTCAGTGGCCTGGGCGTGCTGGTGGAGCTTGTCGACAACCGTGGGCAGTTGCTGAGCTTCCTGGACTCGGAAATCTCCCAGGCGCTGAGTTACCACTTCAGCAACAACAACATCACGGTGCGCCACAACGAGGACTACGAGCGAGTCGAAGGCTTGGACAACGGTGTGATCCTGCACCTGAAGTCGGGCAAGAAGATCAAGGCCGACGCCTTGCTGTGGTGCAACGGCCGCACCGGCAACACCGACAAGCTGGGCCTGGAAAACATCGGTATCAAGGTCAACAGTCGTGGCCAGATCGAGGTTGACGAGGCTTACCGCACCAGCGTGCCGAACGTTTACGGCGCCGGTGACGTGATCGGCTGGCCGAGCCTGGCCAGTGCCGCCCATGACCAGGGCCGCTCGGCTGCCGGCAGTATCGTCGACAACGGCAGCTGGCGCTTCGTCAATGACGTGCCAACCGGGATCTACACCATCCCGGAGATCAGCTCGATCGGCAAGAACGAGCAGGAGCTGACCCAGGCCAAGGTGCCGTACGAAGTGGGCAAGGCCTTCTTCAAGAGCATGGCGCGCGCGCAGATTGCCGGTGAGCCACAGGGCATGCTGAAGATCCTGTTCCACCGCGAAACCCTGGAGATCCTCGGCGTGCACTGCTTCGGTTACCAGGCTTCGGAAATCGTTCACATCGGCCAGGCGGTCATGAGCCAGCCGGGCGAGCAGAACAACCTGAAGTACTTCGTCAACACCACGTTCAACTACCCGACCATGGCCGAAGCCTATCGGGTAGCTGCCTACGACGGCCTGAACCGGCTTTTTTGAGCGGCTCCGGCCGGTGGCCTGAGCCGGTCGGGGAGACCGATTTCAGCCCTACCCGAGGGTGGTCTTGGCCAAACCGGGAAAGTCTGTAATCAGGCTGTCCACGCCAAAATCAGCGAGCCGGCGCATCAGTGCCGGTTCGTTGACCGTCCACACCGATACATGCAAGCCCTGGTTCTGGGCCTTGAGCAGCCGCTCAGGGGTGCACAGCGTCCAGTTCAGCGCCAGCAGCTCACAGCCGTAGTTCTGCGCAACCTTCAGCGGGTCTAGCCAGGCATATTCGGCTACCAGCCCGCGCTTCACATCCGGTACCAGTTCCTGGGCCGCGCCCAGCACTTCCCTCGAACTCGAAGTGATGGTCACTTTGTCCAGCAGACCATGCTTGACCGCCAGCTCGCGAATCGCCAGCACGGTGGTGGCGGCGCGAGTACGCGAGGCACTCTTGACCTCCAGTTGCCAGTGCTCGAATGGGCACTTGTGGAACAGCTCTTCGAGTGTCGGGATAGGGCAGGGCTGAACGTGCCCGGGCCCGCCCTTGCGCGCATCTATCTTGATCAGTTCGGCGGCCGGGTGCTCGACCACTTTGCCGCGCCGCCCCGTGGTACGTTTCAGGGTAGGGTCGTGGATGACCATCAGCTCGTTGTCGGCCGACAGGTGCAAATCCAGTTCGCAGCGGTTCACGCCGTGGGACAGGCACTGCTGAAAGCTTTTGAGGGTATTTTCAGGGGCTTCGCCCTTGGCGCCGCGATGGCCGTAGATCAGGGTCACGTTCGTTCCTTCAAATCAGGGGTAAATAGGGCTCAGGAGGCGGGGCCATCTTGTTCCAGTTGCTGGCGCCGTTGCTGCTGTTGGCGCTGCAGGATGTAGCGTGCCAGCAGTTGCCGTTGGGCATCGGTCATGTCGATGAATTCGGTGCCGACTTCAAAATTGCCGTCAGGGCGCAGGTCGCAGTGGGTGACTTTGCCGCGCAGCAGCAAGCCGTGGGCGCGCGGCATCAGTACCATCTTCACCTTCACGCGGGTGCCGGGGGCGATCTGCCTAGCTTGCGCGAACTCGATGCCGCCCTCGGAAATAATCACTTTCTGTGGCTGGCCGATTTCGCCGAGCAGGGTTTGCGCTACTACTGCGCTTAGCAGGTCCAAGCGCTTGTTCTGAGCCCGCAGGAAAGCAGCCAGGGTGCGGTCCTTGTCGCTCAGCTGGCGCAACAGGTGCTGGGACTCGAAGTCGGACAGGTGCAATTCGCTGAGCAGGTTGAACAGTGGCGAATCATCCTGCAACAGTTCTGCCTCAAGGGCTTCGGCCGCGCTCAGGGGGCTGATTTCCAGTGCGATCCGATCTTCGATGCGGTAGTATTCGCGGCGATCTTCTTCGTCTAATGTCGTCATGGCGAACCCATGGTTGCGGCGGTGGTCCGAGTGTAAAGCCGCCGTAGGCGCCTCGCCACAAGGACGTTCCCTTTCATCCGAACAAGCCCCGACATGTTCAGACCTCTTTTCGCATTCATCGGTACGCGTTATACCCGTGCCAAGCGCCGTAACCATTTCGTCTCGTTCATATCCCTGACCTCGATGATCGGCCTCGCCCTGGGCGTGGTGGTGATGATCGTGGTGCTCTCGGTCATGAATGGCTTCGACCACGAGATGCGTACCCGCGTGCTGGGCATGATTCCCCATGCGACGCTAGAGAGTGGCCAGCCGATCAACGACTGGCCCGCTCTTGCTCAACAAGTAAAGCAGAATCCGCAGGTGCTGGCGGTTGCGCCGTATACGCAGATGCAGGGCCTGCTGACCCATGCCGGCAAGGTCCAGAAGGTATTACTCAACGGCATCGACCCGGCGCGCGAGCGCCAGGTGTCGATCATCGACAACTTCGTTCTGCAAGGTGGCCTCGACAAGCTGGCACCGGGGGAATGGGGCATCATGATCGGTGACAAGGCCGCGGCCAAACTGGGCGTGGCCATCGGTGACAAGCTCACCTTCGTCGCCCCCGAGGTCAGCGTGACCCCAGCCGGCATGTTCCCCCGCATGAAGCGGTTTACCGTGGTGGGTACCTTTCATGTGGGTGCCGGCGAAATCGACGGTTATTTGGGCCTGACCAACATCACCGACCTGTCACGGCTGCACCGCTGGAAGCCTGACCAGGTCCAGGGCCTGCGCCTGAAGTTCGACGACCTGTTCCAGGCGCCGCGTGTGGCCTGGAGCATCGCCCAGCAGCTGGGCGAAGAGCAATACTACAGCCGCGACTGGACGCGTACCCACGGCAATCTGTATCAGGCCATCCGCATGGAAAAGGCCATGATCGGCCTGCTGTTGCTGCTGATCGTCGCGGTGGCTGCGTTCAACATCATTTCCACCCTGGTGATGGTGGTCAACGATAAGCGCGGTGATATCGCCATCCTCCGTACGCTGGGCGCCACGCCTGGGCAGATCATGCTGATCTTCATGGTCCAGGGCACGGTGATCGGGGTGATCGGTACGCTGATCGGCGCGGTGGTCGGGATTGTCGCGGCGTTGAACGTGAGTGCGGCGATCGCTGGCATCGAGAAGCTGATCGGGCACAAGTTCCTCAACGCCGATGTGTATTTCATCGATTACCTGCCGTCGCAGATCCAGGCCCAGGACGTGTACATGGTCTGTGGTGCGGCGCTGGTCCTGAGTTTCTTCGCCACACTGTACCCGGCCTGGCGTGCGGCCCGCACCCAGCCTGCAGAGGCGCTACGTTATGAGTGAGTCGCGCATGAGTGATAAAGCCGTTCTGAGTTGCCGCAACCTGGGCAAGTCTTACGACGAGGGGCCGGAGTCGGTGCAGGTGCTGGCTGGGCTCAATCTTGAGCTGCATGCCGGTGAGCGCGTGGCCATCGTCGGTAGTTCTGGCTCCGGCAAGAGTACCTTGCTCAACCTGCTCGGCGGCCTTGACCGGCCGACCCAGGGCAGTGTCTGGTTGGCGGGTGAGGAGTTGTCGGCGCTCGGCGAACGTGCCCGCGGTCTGCTGCGTAACCGCGAACTGGGCTTCGTTTACCAGTTCCATCACCTGCTGCCGGAGTTCACCGCCATGGAGAACGTGTGCATGCCGCTGCTGATTGGCCGTACCGCTATCCCAGAGGCACGCGAACGTGCCGAGGCGCTGCTCAAACGAGTCGGTTTGGGCCATCGCCTTCATCACAAGCCGGCCGAGCTGTCCGGTGGCGAGCGCCAGCGCGTTGCGATTGCTCGGGCGCTGGTCAATCGTCCGGGCCTGGTGATGCTCGACGAGCCGACCGGCAACCTCGACCATCACACGGCCCAGGGTATTCAGGAGTTGATGCAGGAGTTGTCCAGTGCGTCGCGTACCGCGTTCCTGGTGGTTACCCACGACCTCAATCTGGCGCGCCAGATGGATCGCGTATTGAAACTGGCCGACGGCCACCTGGTGGCGATCTGATGCAGTGCTCGGGGTGGCTTGGCTGCCCCGTTTCCCCGTTTTGATTGGGTGTTTCCTACATGTTCAGACCCTTGCCCATCTTCATCGGCGCGCGCTACACACGGGCCAAGCGCCGCAATCATTTCATCTCGTTCATTTCCATGACCTCGATGATCGGCCTGTCGCTGGGCGTGCTGGCCATGATCGTGGTGCTGTCGGTGATGAACGGCTTCCAGCGTGAAATGAGCTCGCGCATTCTCGGCCTTGTGCCCCACGCGGCGATCCTTGGCGTCAAGCCGCTGGATGACTGGCGCACGGTGGCCGACGCTGCGTTGCGTAACCCTGCAGTGATGGCCGCAGCGCCAATCACCGAGATGGAGGGCATGCTCTCGTACAAAGGTGCGATGCAGCCGATCCAGGTCAGCGGCATCGACCCGGCCGAGGAGGGCAAGGTCTCCATCGTCGGCCAGCACATCGTTCAGGGCCGCCTGCAGGATCTGCAGCCGGGTGAGTACGGCGTGGTGATCGGCGAACTGACCGCCCGGCGCTTTCGCCTGAACACGGGTGATAAGCTCACCCTGATCGTTCCGGAAATCAGCAATGAACCGGGTGGTATCACGCCGCGTATGCAGCGCCTGACGGTGGTAGGGATCTTCAAGGTCGGTGCCGAGCTGGACGGCTCACAGGCCTACATGCACGTGGCCGATGCTGGCCAAATGCAGCGCTGGGCGCCTGGCCAGGTCCAGGGTGTGCGCCTGAAACTGCATGACCTGTACGCCGCGCCCCAGGTGTCCAAGGCCATCGCTGCCGGTTTGGGCGATGGCTACCGCGCCGACGACTGGTCGCATACCCAAGGCAGCCTGTTCAGCGCCATGAAGATGGAAAAAACCATGATTGGTCTGTTGCTGCTGATGATCATCGCGGTGGCGGCGTTCAACATCATCGCCACTTTGGTAATGGTGGTGAACGACAAGGGGCCGGATATCGCTATCCTGCGTACCCTTGGCGCCACACCGGCGCAGATCATGGGCACGTTCATGGTCCAGGGCAGCCTGATCGGGATCGTCGGCACCTTGATCGGTGGCGTGCTAGGTGTGATCGCCGCGCTTAATGTCAGCCAGATCGTTGGCTGGCTGGAACGGGTGAGTGGGCAGCACATTTTCACCTCGGATGTGTATTTCATCAGTAGCCTGCCGTCCGAACTGCAAGGTGGCGATGTTCTGATGATCTGCGCTGCGGGGCTGGTGATGAGCTTCCTGGCGACAATCTACCCGGCGTATCGGGCGTCGCAGGTTCAGCCGGCGATTGGCCTGGCGGTTTGATGCTCGCCCAGGGGCTGTGCTGCAGCCCCTGATTCAAAAGGCTTCGGGCAGTTCGATATCAAAGCGCGTCCAGCCATCCTCGCAGTGCGCACGAATGCTGCCTCCGTGTGCCTGCACGATGGACCGAGTAATTGCCAAGCCTAGCCCTGCATGTTCGCTGTTGCCTTCGCGTCGCGCCGGGTCTGCCCTGTAGAACCGATCAAAAAGGCGCGGTAGTTCGGCAGGGGCAATGGCGCCACCGGTATTGGCCACGCATATTTGCACCCCCGCTGCCAAGGTCACCCGTATCTGGCCACCCGGTGGGGTGAAGCGCAATGCATTGTCCAGCAAGTTGGAGAGGGCGCGACGCAGCATGTAGCGGTCGCCCTGCAACATCGCTTCGCCCTCCCTAAGTAGTTGCACGGCGTGGTCTTCAGCCAGCGGTGCGTAGTACTCCAGCAAAGCATCCACCTCCTGATGCAAGGCCAGCGCCATCCGCCCAGGCATCAGCAGGCCGTGATCGGCTTTGGCAAGAAACAACATGTCGTTGATCATCTGCGCCATCCACTGCAGTTCCTCCAGGTTGCCATGCAGCGCCTCGCGGTATTGCTCAAGGGTGCGCGGACGGGTGAGTGTGACCTGGGTGTGGGTCAGCAGATTGGACAGCGGCGTGCGCAGCTCATGGGCGATGTCGGCAGAGAACGCCGACAGGCGCTGGAACGCGTCGTCCAGGCGTTGCAGCATGGCGTTCACCGTCGTGGCCAGTTCTGCCAGTTCCTCAGGCATCTGCGCCACCGGCAGGCGCGTGGTGAGCGAGCGCGCTGATACACCGGCAGCCACCTGGCCCATCTGGCGCAAGGGGCGCAGGCCGCTGCGCGCAG
Organism: Pseudomonas promysalinigenes; assembly: GCF_014269025.2. Classification (NCBI taxonomy): domain Bacteria; kingdom Pseudomonadati; phylum Pseudomonadota; class Gammaproteobacteria; order Pseudomonadales; family Pseudomonadaceae; genus Pseudomonas; species Pseudomonas promysalinigenes. Next base: position 1,676,082 of record NZ_CP077094.1, read on the forward strand.
CCCAGGCGCCGAGCAGCGCCGTGAGCAGCGCGGACAGCCCAACGGTGAGCCAGATCAGGCGTTGCATACCTTGCAGGAAGTGCTGGTGGTGGGTGATATCAAGAAACAGGGTCAGCTGCGCTGGCACTTGCTGGTCGGCCGGCACGGCCAGGCGTCGGTAAGACACGCCGTCAGCATGCAGGGTCGACAGTGCGGGCACGGCCGTCGTGGCTGGTAAGCCGCTGCGGCTGCTGAACCAGTTGCTACCATCGGCGCCGTCGATGCGTAGTGCCAGATCAGCCTGATGGCTGAGTTCGTTGCGCAGGGCGGGCAAACGGTTTTGCAGTTGTGCAGCGCTGCTGACCCCGGTGAGCTGGCTACGGAATAAAGACAAACGCGACTCGAGCAGTTGTTTATCCAGCTCAACGAAATGCTGGGCACTGGCATGGCTGAACAGCAGGCCCGCCCCCAGTGAAACGCAAGCGGTGCAGGCGGCAAATAACAGTGCCGTGCGCGTGCTCAGGGCAAGCCTACGCATTATTCAGGACGCTCTTCGAGCACGTAGCCCATGCCCCTTACGGTGTGGATCAACTTGTTCTGATGCGGGTCGTCGATCTTCAAGCGCAGGCGACGCATTGCCACTTCGATGACGTTGGTATCGCTGTCGAAGTTCATGTCCCATACCTGCGAGGCAATCAGTGATTTGGGGAGCACCTCGCCTTGGCGGCGCAGCAGCAGTTCAAGTAGGGCGAACTCCTTGGCGGTCAGGTCGATGCGCATGCCGGCTCGGTCGGCGCGGCGGCGGATGAGGTCCAGGCGCAGGTCGGCCAGGGTTAGGGTGGTGTCCAGGCTTGGGCTGTTGCCACGGCGCAGCAGGCTGCGCACCCGAGCCAGCAACTCGGAGAAGGCGAATGGCTTGACCAAGTAATCATCGGCCCCTAGTTCAAGGCCGTGCACCCGGTCCTCGACTGCATCGCGGGCGGTCAAAAACAGTACCGGGGTAGCCAGCCCGGCTGTGCGCACGGCTTGTAGAATCTGCCAGCCATTACGCCCAGGCAGCATCACGTCCAGAATCAGCAGGTCGTGGTCGCCGGTCAGCGCCAGGTATTGGCCAGTTTCGCCGTCGGTGGCAAGCTCGGTGGCAAAGCCGGCTTCGTTCAGGCCCTGGCTCAGATACTGGCCGGTGCGGGCCTGGTCTTCGACGATCAGCAGTTTCATGCTCAATCCACAATCAGGAAGTTGACGCCGAGCCCCTTTGGAGCGGCTTGCCCGCGGATGCTTCGGTGCGCTTATGACAGCGTAAGCGGATAAACCTGCGCACGATGATGGGGTGGGTGGAATGATACGTTACTCACTCGAGCTTCGCCCAAACTGACAAAGTTGTAATCTTCCCGTCAGCCGAGCGCCAGTTGCACCACTCTAGAGTGGCCGCATCTTGTCGTGATCATTGGAGTCATCATGAAACAGCTGTTCATCGCCGCTGCCCTGGCTTCGGTCAGCCTGCCGAGCCTTGCGGGGGAGACCACTACGTTCGCCTTCGGCGAGCCGGCACCAGCTGCCAGTGCAACGCGCACCGTCGAAGTGGTGCTCAAGGACATCGCCTTCGAGCCAAAAAGCCTGGATGTGAAGGCGGGCGAAACCGTGCGTTTTGTACTGATCAACGAAGGCAGGCTGCCCCACGAGTTCAATCTGGGAGATAAGGCAATGCACGCCGCGCACCAGAAAGAAATGCTCGCGATGCAGGGCCAGCTGTTCAATGGCGGCGTGCAGCAGGGTAGGGACCATTCGCAGATGGCGCACGGCGCTGGCACGGCTATGGACCACGGCGCCCATGGTCACGCAGGCGGCAACACCGTGCTGGTAGCGCCAGGGCAGCGTGCAGAACTGACTTGGACCTTCCGCAAGGCTGCACCCATCGAGTTCGCCTGCAACGTGCCGGGGCATTATCAGGCGGGGATGGTCGGTGTGCTGAACATCGAGTAAGCCGGCCTGCAAGGTAGCGGGTAAAACCGGTAGACTAGGGCAATTTCGAACCTTCAGGTCAGTTTCCATGCATCCCGCTGCCGAACATTCTCCGCTGGGTAAATCCAGCGAATACATCGCCACCTACACGCCTTCGTTGCTGTTCCCGATCCCGCGCACAGCCAAGTGGGCAGAGCTGGGTGTTACCGCCCAGACCCTGCCGTGGCACGGCGTGGACTATTGGAACTGCTTCGAGTTGTCCTGGCTGCTGCCTTCTGGCAAGCCTGTAGTGGCTATCGGTGAGTTTGCCATTCCTGCCGATTCGCCGAATATCATCGAGTCCAAATCGTTCAAGCTTTACCTCAACTCCTTGAACCAGACCGTGTTCGCTTCGCTGGCCGAGCTGCAGGCGTGCCTGGTAAAAGACCTGTCGGGCGCAGCTGGCAAGCCGGTGGCGGTGCAGGTGCGGACCTTGGATGAGGTGCAGGCTCAGGGTGTGGTTGCACTGCCTGGGCAGTGCATCGATGAGCTGGATGTGACTATCGACAATTACGAGCATCCACAACCACAGCTGCTGCGTTGTGACCCACAGCTCATCGTCGAGCAGACGGTGCACAGCCATCTGCTCAAATCAAACTGCCCGGTGACCGGCCAGCCGGATTGGGGGAGCGTGGTGGTGGAGTACAAGGGCAGCGCTTTGGACCATGCCAGCCTGCTGACCTACCTCATCAGCTTCCGCCAGCATGCCGATTTTCATGAACAATGCGTAGAGCGTATCTACCTTGACCTTAAAAACCTGCTGCAGCCCGAGCATCTGACCGTTTACGCGCGTTATGTGCGCAGGGGCGGGCTGGACATCAACCCCTACCGCAGCACACGCCCGATCAGCCCGGCGAATGTACGGTTGGTAAGGCAGTGACACAGAGGGGGCTGCCAGGCAGCCCCCGATCATTTCAGATGCCCATGCTGTGCAACGAGTTGGCGATGCTGCGCAGCGTGGCGGTCAGGTCAGGGTGCTCGGCCTCGAAGCGTTCGATGGCCAGGTTCACCCCATCGACCACGTTGTTGTCCGGTGTAGCCTCTTCGAGTTTCAGCTGCGCTTCTATCTGCCTGGCTTCTTCGTGCAGGGCAGCCAGTTCTTCTTCAGAAAGCGGTATGTTGCGATCCAGTTGCTCGCGCAGGCTGTTCAGGCGCTCTTGCAATTCGCGGGCAGGCATTGGCTTTTCTCCATCAATGGCTTGGCAAGGCATGGACCTCGGCGAAGCGGCAAAGGTTCTCGCCTGTTTCCTAGCGTAATCCACTCGCTGACGCTTTGCATGATCCGCATCAAGGGTGCTGTATCAGGGTTTTTCGCCTTTGCTGCAGCGCATGGCGATGTCCGCAAGGCAGGTGTCCAGTTCTTCCAGGTGGTCGATCACTGAGTGCACCCCCAGGCTATACAGCGCCAAGGTGGCTCTGCCACGCGCCAGATCCTGCTCGTGCTGAGTCATAGCTTGCCACTGCACAGCGCCAACGCTGCACGCAGGGCTGCAGCCCGCAAGCCCCACTGTCCACAGGCCTGCGTTCAAGCCTGACTGCAGCAGTTTTGGCTCACCGCTGACCAGCACGCAGCCTTCGAGGCGTTCGCTGTTGATGCTCATCAGTGCCTGCCAGCAAGCGTTCGGTGCAGGCCATGGCGCCGCGTTGGCAGCGTGGCCCGTCAGCCAACGCGGCAACACACTGGCCAACCGCTCGCTCTGCAGGCTGCTCAGGTCGTCTAGCCAGATGCATGGCACCTGCGCATCACGCAGGCCAGCCAGCATCTGCAGGGCGCCAGGGGCGGGCAGGGGGCCGCTGGCGCTGGCCTGAACCAGGCAGCCGCGCAGGCCGAATAGTACAGCGGTGATGGCAGGTGCAGCGAGCATGGTAACGCTCCTGAAATAACCTGCAGGCTATTGCGCTATTGTTACCGGGCCGTGACGGCAACAGATGTTCACAAAATATTGAGCAAAAATGTGTAAAGCTGTTTATCAGCGAGCAAGGCTCTATACTGCCGCCTTACAGCAGCGCACCCGTTGCGCATGCGGCCGAGAAAATCGATGGAGAACATCTATGCGTAGGATCGGTGCCGGTGTGATCGAGCGTGTCACCCAGGCCTGTGTCTGCGCCAGCTTGCTGCTGGCGCCCGTTGCAGCCACTCACGCTGCTACCGAGGAAGACCCTTGGGAAGCGGTGAACCGCCCCATCTTCCGTTTCAACGATACCATCGACACCTATGGCCTCAAGCCATTGGCCAAGGGTTATCAGTGGGTCACCCCGCAGTTTCTGCAGGATGGCATCCACAATATGTTCAACAACGTAGGCGACGTCAGCAACCTGGCCAACGATGTGCTGCAGTTCAAGCCCCATGCAGCGGGCGTGGACACGGCGCGGTTGATCGTCAATACCGTATTTGGCATTGGCGGCTTCTTCGATGTGGGCACCAAGATGGGCCTGCAGCGCAACGACGAAGACTTCGGCCAGACCCTGGGGCGCTGGGGTGTGCCCAGCGGCCCGTACGTGGTGATCCCGTTACTGGGGCCGAGCACCGTGCGTGACGGGCTGGCCAAGTACCCAGACAGCTATACCGAGCCCTACCGTTACATCAACGATGTGCCGGTGCGCAATTCGGTCTTCGCCCTCAATGTGGTCGACACCCGTGCCAGCCTGCTGTCGGCCGAGAAGCTGATGCAGGGTGACAAGTACATCTTCATTCGCAATGCCTACCTGCAGAACCGCGAGTTCAAGGTCAAGGACGGTGAAGTCGAAGATGACTTCTGATTGGTGAGCGATGATAAACGGCGGCCTGCGGGTCGCCGTTTTTGTAACAGTTCAATGCATCGCCAGGATGCGCAGGCCCAGTTTTTGTTGACCATCGGCCTGATCGGCGATCCAGACCACTTCGGTGCTGGCGTGCAGGCCCTTGAGTGCCGCGTGCTCGGAGTCGATACGCACCTCCAGTTGGTCGCCAACCCTGAAGTGCTGCGCCGCCTGCACCTGCATGCCGCTGCTGGAAAGGTCCAGGCACAGTGCGGCAATGACCTGTCCTTCGTGCAGAAGGCTCACCTCGGTATCGATCCGCATGCGGATGAAATCGCGTTTCTCGCTATGGCTGGAGGGCGTCTGGGGCATGCTGCATCCTTCCCAACAGGTTGTACGAATGAGCTTTCTTATAACTCTCGGTGATTTGCCCTGTAAAGAGCGGCCAACTCGACCGACGTACGCTTGAAACGCCTGACGGATGGGAGTACCGTCTGCGCCTGACACGGTATCTCGATTGGTTGCCTGGGCCCGGTTATTGGCCTACAACTCAAGTAGAGCGTTACCACAGAGTATTCCAGCAGTTGGGTGTCCGCTTTGCCGACACCGCTGCACCAACCCCAATCGGCGCCGTTCGCCCACATGCAGAAAATCAGTGCAACGCTGCTGATCATCGATGATGACGACGTGGTCCGTGCAAGCCTCGCCGCCTATCTGGAAGACAGCGGCTTCAGCGTCCTCCAGGCCGGGAATGGCCAGCAGGGGCTCCAGGTCTTCGAAGAACACCAGCCCGACCTCGTGATCTGCGATCTGCGCATGCCGCAGATGGGCGGGCTCGAACTGATCCGCCAGATCAGCGAGCGCGCCCCGCAATTGCCGGTGATCGTGGTGTCCGGTGCCGGCGTGATGAGTGACGCGGTCGAGGCCTTGCGCCTTGGCGCTGCCGATTACCTGATCAAACCGCTTGAAGACCTGGCAGTGCTCGAGCACTCGGTACGCCGTGCACTTGACCGTTCGCGGTTGGTGCTGGAGAACCAGCGTTACCGTGACAAGCTCGAGGCGGCCAATCGCGAACTGGAGGCCAGCCTGCACCTGCTGCAGGAAGACCAGACCGCTGGTCGCCAGGTGCAGATGAACATGCTCCCGGAGAGCCCCTGGAAGCTCGGTGAGTTCACCTTCGAGCACCAGATCATCCCATCGTTGTACCTGTCTGGTGACTTCGTCGACTATTTTCGGGTGGACGAGCGGCGGATCGTCTTCTATTTGGCCGATGTATCCGGGCACGGAGCATCGTCGGCGTTCGTGACGGTGCTGCTGAAGTTCATGACCACTCGGCTGTTGTTCGAATTCAAACGCAGCAGCAAGCTGCGTGAGTTCAAGCCGTCCGAGGTGCTCAGCCACATCAACCGTGGCCTGATCAACAGCAAGCTGGGCAAGCACGTAACCATGGTCGGTGGCGTGATCGATGAAGAAACCGGCCTACTGACCTACGCCGTGGGAGGCCACCTGCCGTTGCCGGTGTTGTATACCCCAGGCCAAGCGCGCTATCTGGAAGGCCGCGGGTTGCCGGTGGGGTTATTCGATGAAGCGAGCTACCAGGACCAGGTGATCGAACTGCCGTCGCAGTTCAGCCTGAGCCTTACGTCCGATGGCATCCTGGACCTTTTGCCAGGGCATACGCTCAAAGATAAAGAGGCGGCCTTGCCGGAGATCGTCAAGGCAGCGGGTGGTAGCCTGGATGGGCTGCGACAACGATTTGGATTGGCTACGCTTGGGGAGATGCCGGATGATATCGCCCTATTGGTGTTGAGCAGGAACCTTCAATGAGTACCGGTAGAATCCAGTTCGCCGAGCAGAGCGGTACCTTTGTACTGAAATTCGTCGGAGAAGTGCGCCTGACCCTGTGTTCGGCGCTGGATGCAACGATCGAGAAAATTTTCACTGCACTGAATTTCTCGACCATTGTCATCGACCTGACTGAAACCGAAAGTATCGACAGCACCACTTTGGGCCTGCTGGCCAAGTTGTCGATCCTGTCGCGGCAGAAGGTTGGCCTGTTGCCGACGGTGGTTACCACCAACCCGGATATTTCACGCCTGCTGCAGTCTATGGGCTTCGATCAAGTGTTCAATATCGTCGACCGCCCCATGCCCCGCCCTGAGTGCCTGACCGATCTGCCATCACAGGATCAGAACGAAGACGTGGTGCGTTCCAAAGTCCTTGAGGCGCACAAGATTCTGATGGGGCTCAACGACTCCAATCGCGAAGCTTTTCATGATTTGGTGAACGCCCTCGAGCGCACTTGAGATAGGGCCTGCCAGGCCCTGTTCGCGGCTACGCCACTGCCACAAGGCATCTGTGCGAACCGCTACCACGGGCCACTACCAGCCACCAACAGTGGGTCTACCCGCGATAACGCCGTCGAGGCCTGCACAAGTCCCCAGCCCTAGGGCGCAAATAAAACGGGCGGGAATGCTCAGCATTTCCCGCCCGGCCAGAAAGCTAGAGAAGTTTGAGGCTTATTCGGCCATCAACTTCTCGAGTTTTTCCTGATCCCGCGCAAACTGCCGGATGCCTTCGGCCAGCTTCTCGGTGGCCATGGCGTCTTCGTTCATCGCCCAGCGGAATTGGCTTTCCGTCAGCACCTGCTTGGGCTCGCCGGCATTGCCCGGCTTGAGCATTTGCGGCAGCTCACCCTCATCGCTGCTGAGCTTGTCCAGCAGCTCCGGGCTGATGGTCAGGCGGTCGCAGCCAGCCAGCTGTTCGATCTGGCCGATATTGCGGAAGCTGGCGCCCATGACCACGGTGTTATAACCATTGGCCTTGTAGTAGTTGTAGATGCGAGTGACCGACTGCACGCCAGGATCATCGGCACCAACGTACTCCTCGCCGGTGCTTTTCTTGTACCAGTCGTAGATGCGACCTACGAACGGTGAAATCAGAAACACGCCGGCATCGGCGCAGGCCTGGGCCTGGGCGAAGGAGAACAGCAGGGTCAGATTGGTCTGGATGCCTTCCTTTTCCAGCTTTTCGGCGGCGCGGATGCCTTCCCAGGTGGAGGCCAGCTTGATCAGCACGCGGTCTTTCGAAACGCCAGCAGCCTGGTATAGGTCGATCAGTTGCCGCGCTTTGTTCAGCAAGGCAGGCTCATCGAACGATAGACGTGCGTCCACCTCGGTGGAAATACGGCCCGGGATGACCTTGAGAATGCCAGAGCCCACCGCCACGGCGAATTTATCGCAGGCCAGGTCGACATTGCCCTTGGCATCGGCTTTCACCTGCTTGAGCAGCTCGGCATAGCCTGGGATGGCAGCGGCTTTAAGCAACAGCGACGGGTTGGTGGTGGCGTCGACCGGCTTGAGGCGGCTGATGGCATCCAGGTCCCCGGTATCGGCAACCACGGTGGTGAACTGCTTGAGTTGTTCCAGCTTGGAGGTCATTGGCGTGCTCTGTCCTGTGCATTTACTCGACATTACCCGAGCCCCGACGGGCGCTCAAGGGGCCAGCGGGGTAGGGCGTGATTGGCGACGGTGATGATTCGAGTCGGGCGCTGGCGTGAGGTTCCCTGGGGCTTGATCTTGCACAGGCTGTGCTCCAAAACCCCAGGGCTGGCGGCCCTAAATTAACGCGTAGGCGAGCGCGGCTCGCGATGTGCCGCGCCGGCGACGTTCGATAGCAACTACGCTGAAGACCGCGGGCCGAGGCCCCTAATCCGCCGACGCTAACCTTGCCTCTTACCGCCCTTGCATCAACTGCGCTGCTTGATCGTACACCTCCAGCGGCTGCGCCGCCTTGTGAATGTCCGCCGACAACAACTGCCGGAACCGCCGGGCTCCTGGGAACCCCTGGCCGAGCCCCAGAATATGCCGGGTAATGTGATGCATCGCGCCGCCGCTTTCCATGTGCGCCACGATGTAAGGCCGCAGCTGCTCGAGGGCCTCACTGCGCGTCACTACCGCCGCCTGGCTACCAAACAGTTGCTGGTCGACGTCGGCCAACAGGTATGGGTTGTGGTACGCCTCACGCCCCAGCATCACGCCATCGAAGGTCTCAAGGTGCGCTTGGCACTCTGCCAGGGTTTTGATACCGCCATTGAGCACGATCTCAAGGTCGGGGAAGTCTGTTTTCAACTGCGCCGCCACGTCATAGCGCAGGGGTGGAATCTCGCGGTTTTCCTTCGGCGACAGCCCCTCCAGAATCGCGATTCGCGCATGCACGGTAAAACTTCTGCAACCCGCCTCACGTACCTGGCCAACGAAGTCGCACAACTCGGCGTAGCTGTCACGGCCGTTGATACCGATACGATGTTTGACTGTCACGGGCGTGGTAACAGCGTCCCGCATGGCCTTCACGCAGTCGGCCACCAGCGCCGGGTGTGCCATCAGGCAGGCGCCGATCATGTTGTTCTGTACCCGGTCGCTTGGGCAGCCGACATTGAGGTTAACCTCGTCATAGCCAGCTTGCTCCGCCAGTTTGGCGCAGGCGGCCAGGTCGGCCGGCACGCTCCCACCTAGTTGTAGCGCCAAGGGGTGTTCGGAAGCGTCGTGACGCAGAAAGCGCTCGGCGTCGTTGTGCAACAGGGCGCCGGTGGTGACCATTTCGGTGTACAGCAGGGTGTGCTTGGAAAGTAGGCGCAGAAAGAAACGACAGTGGCGGTCGGTCCAGTCCATCATGGGTGCAACGCTGAAGCGGCGTGACGGTTCAGGCGGCATGGTTTGTGGCGTTGAAGCTGATTCTAGGGACATTCTGGTCTACGCATTATAGTGCCGTTATTGGTGGTTTTGAGCGTTTTGGCCTGGCATTGGGGGATGTATCACCGCCAGCCACGCTTGTACCACCGAATCATGGCAACGATTAGAGCAAGGAAAAAGGCCGATGGGACGCTCAGTTACACCGTCCAGATCCGCCTCAAGAAAAAGGGTGTCATAGTTTACCAAGAAGCTCAGACATTCGCCCGCAAGCAGGCCGCTCGGGCCTGGGCGAAGCGACGAGAGACCGAGCTGGCTGTTCCTGGCGGGATCGAGCGGGCCAGTCGCAAGGGGCACACGCTCAAGGAAATGATCGAGCGCCACTTGGGCGAAGCCGAGAAAGCCCGGCCGCAGGGTGAGACGAAGCGGCAAACGCTGAATGCCATCAAGAACAGCTACTTGGGCGCGGTTTGATCAGTCTTCAGCCGCCGTTCCGGCAATCGTTTCCCAGCATTTTTCTAACGGGTCTGCTTTCGGCTGCGCTCAACCTGAAACCAGGCTCGTTCGTGTTGGCATTCATTCCCCAATCCGTCGATCCAGCTCGCGGATCGGTCAGTGTGCATAGGGTGATTCACAGGGGGCTTCGGATGAGCCCCGCGTTGTCATCAAGATGCTGACGCTCTGCCAACCAGTTTCCCATGGGTGGCGAGTTCTTCAGTGATGAAGGCCGAAATCATTGCACGGTAGACATGCTCCACGACCTCAGCCGAGGCACCAGTTTCGTCAGCCATTTCTCGAACCTTCCTTATCACTTGCTCGACTCGAGCAGGCGCACGCACATCATCGGTAGTTTTCTTGAAAGCAGCCGCTTGTGTCACAAGCCGACCCCGTTTGGCGAGAAGCGAAACGAGGTTGCGGTCGATTTCATCGATCTCTTGACGGACTTCGTCCAGAGAGGTGCAAAGTACATCCATTTGCTTGCCTTCCTTTTCACGAGCCTGCGTTTGCTTAGGGCAGGCAGTAGCTGGTGGGTTGGCACTGTATTGTAGCCTCTGGTGAATATCCGCAATGAGTCGTTAGCTGCGCTCGCCAAATGCCGCTTCGGGTTGATCCTTGCGCTGAAACATGTCACGGGGAAGGTGGGTGAGGTAGTCGTTGTACACCTGGTCGAGTCCGTTGTATTGCGCTTCTTCATTAGTGCAGTGTCGATGGCTTACGCCCTCGCATGATGATGAAGCCAGTTGCTTGGCGGGCATTGGAGCATTGGTTGTGATTGCCCTAGGGCATGCGGGGGGATGGGGCGTAAGTCGATGTGTCGATCGCAGTGAATACCTCTCATGAGCTATACAAGCGTTCGGGCTCCGCGCCGGTACTCAAGGCAGGTGTTCGCCCGCAAGCAGCTAGCGCCAGCGTTGGCCAAGCGACAAGAGAATGAAATGGCCATCCTTATTGCCGGCCTCGCCCTAGCCAGCAGCGCTGTCGTGGCGACTGCCCCAACGCTGTCTATCGAAAGGCGCCCACCTTGAATTGAATAATTCCCCTATGGCCATTGACGTGAGAGAACGATCGTTCTACATTGAATCCATGAGCAGACCAACGATAGATCACAGAGCCCAGATCCTAGCCACCGCCGAGAAACTCATTTACGAAAATGGGATTCATGCCACGGGCATGGACCTCCTGGTGAAGACTTCAGGCGTATCCAGGAAGGGTATCTATAACCACTTCGCGACCAAAGATGATGTCGCAGCAGCGGCTCTTAACGCCCGCGACGTACGCTGGATGAGCTGGTTCCGGACTGAATGCGACAAAGCAGCAACGCCGTACGATCGCATCCTGAGCATGTTCACTGTCTTGAAGGGTTGGTTCGAGACGGAGGGTTTTCGCGGCTGTGCGTTCATTAATACGGCAGGTGAAGTAGGCGACCCCGATAGCCCCATTCGGCAGATCGCAAAGCTGCACAAGCAGAAGCTCTTGGACTATACCCTTGAACTTACTGAGCAATTGAACGCCGCTCAACCACTCGTGTTGGCCAGGCAGTTGTTTATCTTGATGGAAGGCGCAATCACCACGGCGCGCGTCATGGGTGATTATCACGCGGCTGATAATGCAAAGGAAGTTGCACAGATGTTGCTGAAAGAGCTTGTTCCTAAAGCTTGAGCTTCAGAGGCACTACCCACATTAATTCATCCAACTAGACTGGAGTCGCCACGATGTCCAATGCCCAAACTCGCCCGCCACTTCCTCCTTTCACTCGCGAAAAAGCGATTGAAAAAGTTCGACTTGCTGAAGATGGCTGGAACAGCCGCGACGCGGAAAAAGTCTCGCTCGCCTACACGCTGAATACCCAGTGGCGTAACCGCGCTGAGTTCGCTACCAACCGTGAAGAGGCCAAAAGTTTCCTCACCCGTAAGTGGAAAAAAGAGCTGGATTATCGCTTGATCAAAGAGCTCTGGGCTTTTACAGACAATCGGATTGCAGTCCGTTACGCGTACGAGTGGCATGATGATTCCGGTAACTGGTTCCGTTCTTACGGTAACGAGAACTGGGAATTTGAAGCGGACGGTCTGATGCATCGTCGCTTCGCCTGCATCAATGACATGCCGATCAAAGAAAGCGAGCGTAAATTCCACTGGCCACTGGGTCGCCGTCCGGATGATCACCCAGGCCTGACGGAGCTTGGCCTGTAAGTCATCGTTAACCTGATCCTTTTGCCTTCAAGGATCAGGTTTTTCGTTCAGACGCGTTACGTCACCGCCTTTGCGGTTTGTAATGCTCTTAGAACTGCCGACGTAAGGGTGGCCATTGCCCAGAGCGTCAACCTGTTCGAATGAGCGCTGATGTTCAGCTTCAATTGCGCAGCCAGCCCGCACGTATCGGCTTGGCCAACAAGCCGCGATAAAGCCGCACTACCCAGTCAGTAGTGAGCAAGCCGACCCGTCGCCAAACTGGCGAAAGCCCAGCATAGGCCAGAAGCGAAACCAGCATCGCGCCCAGCATGTCGAGCGGAAAGTGCACGCCCAGGAACACCCGTGCCCAGGCTACGCTCAGCCCAGTCAACAGGATGATCACCCCCCAGCCTGATAGGCCATCGAGCAGCAGGGTCAATCCGATGCAGGCGAACACGGTCATATGGTCGCTTGGGAACGATGAGTCCGGGGCATGCATCATCCAAGTGTGCCCCAGCCCAATCACGAACGGCCTGGGATGGGGCCAGACTGCCCAGATCAGCTGGTTGGCGAGCAATGCGATTACGGTCACCAGCGCTGCTTTGAGCATCAGCCTGCGTTCTGCTGGATTGCCCCATAACCAGAAACCCACCAGCAACAACGGAAGTAGGTAGATCAGGCCAGCGGCTATGCCAATGGCACACTGAATCAGCCAGTGCGGCGTGTCGCCGCCAGCGTTTATCAGCATGAAAAGGCTGCGATTGAGAGTTTCGAGTTCGCCCATGATTTATTTCCCGGCTGTTGGTGCAAGCGCTGATTGCTTCAAGTAAAGCGGCTGGCTTGGTTCGAGTGATCACCCAGGGATGAAGATTGTGTCATCCGCGCGCGATGGTGACTGGCATGAAAAAGGCCGATGGCGGGGTAGGTGATCTCGCCATCGGCCTTGTCGTCGCCCTGGGGGCAGCGCTACTGCTGCGTGGTGGCGGCAGTCTCCTGGGCATGGTCTGGCTTGTCCAGAGGCAACAGGTCGAACTCATGCAGCCCGCCCTTGCGGTACGGGTCGCCAATCCAGCGAGTTGCCACGGCAAACTGTGCATTGACCAGGCTCTTGGCCGGCTCGTAGTTGTCATAGCTCAGCCCCGCCAAGTCCGACAAGGTATGGATCAAGTGCGCGCTGCTGTACGACCGATTGGCCATCGCCTTCAAATCTCTTGGGTGCGCGGCTTGCCAACTGGGTGAAGTCCACAGCAGGAATGGCACCGTGTACATCGGCCGGGTCGGCGCGCCTTCGTTACGCCCAAGGCGGTCGTGGTCCCCGGAACTGTATACCTCCTCACCATGGTCGGACAGGTACATCAAGAAACCATTAGGTGTGCTGGCCGAGTACTGCTTGATCAGGCTCGATACCACGAAGTCGTTGTAGCGCACTGCATTGTCGTAGAAGTTGTAGGTTTGCACCTGATCATCCGTCAGCGCTGCCGGGGCGCCCTTGCGGTCGGTGAAGTGCTTGTAGGCGTCCGGGTAGCGATAGCGGTAGTCCATGTGGGTGCCCAGTAGGTGCACGATGATGAACTTCTTCGGGGCAGGGTCCTGCAGGGCCTTTTCGAAGGGCGGCAACACTACTTCGTCATACTGACTGGCGTTCTGGTTGCGCTGATTGTTCAAGTACGCCTGCTCGTCCGTTTGCTGTGAGAAGGTCGTGAGCATGGTGTTGCGCTTGGTCATGGTCTGCTGGTTGGTGATCCAGAAGGTTTTATAGCCTGCCTGTTTCATCAGGTTCATCAGCGACGGCTCGGTAAGGAAGCGGTCAGGATGCTGTTCGTCGCCGAAGGTGAGAATCTGCTGCATAACTTCGATGGTATAGGGCCGCGGGGTAACTACGTTCTGGAACACCGTCAGGCTCTTGTCGGAGGCAGCCAGGGCGTCCAGGTTGGGGGTGGTGTCGCGGTTGTAGCCGTACAGGTGCATGTGCTCGCGGGTGGTCGACTCACCCAGCACCAGTACCAATGTGCGTGGGGCGTCGCCGCTGGCGTCTTTGAGGTTTTGCAGCGGGGGCAGGGCGGCGTTCTGGGCCAGCAGGTTTTGCATGTTGTTCAGTTGCTGCAGGTATTGGCGGTAGCCCACCACCAATTGCCAGGGCACGGCAGGCTCCATGCGTTGCTGGACCTTCTCGGCCGCGTCGGCGAAGGTGCGCTGCTGGGTCACCAGTTGCTTGTAGAACGGCAGCACCAGGTTGACCACCAGCACCAGTACCACCGCTGGAACACGGCTGTGCAGGGGTAAGGTGACAGGGCGTATGCGTGTCCACAGCAGCACGGCCCCTGCGGTGTAGGCCAGCAGGCCTAACATCAGCGCAATGCTGAAATACTGACTGAAGTACTCGCCCGCTTCGGCGGTGTTCGATTCGAACATCACGAAGATCACGCTCTGCGAAAACTCCTGGTGGTAGATGCCGAAATAGCTCAAGCCCACCAGCGAAGCCGCCCACAGCACTATGCCGATGATCGCGGCGAGGGTTCGGGTCAGGCGCGGCAACAACAGCACAGGCACAAACCATAAGGTGCTGAGGAACAAGGCATCGCGGAAACCGGCGAAACCGGTCGTGCCACTGAAGAGCAACAGTGCCTGTGTGACGCCGGAGAAGTACCAGAAGAACAGCAGGAGCCAGCCCAGGCCGGCCCAGTCCACGCGTTTGGACGCGGATGGAGATGCGGTGTTTGCCACGTGTGCCTCGTAGAACCATGGCGGCAGCTTGAGAGGGGCTGCCGGGAAGGCTGAGACGCTAGAGGGCGGGCCGTGAAAATTGCGTTAACGAATAATCGAAAAAATCTTAACAAATCATTGCGCTAGGTTTGGCCAAGCGGCTGCGGTCGCTAAAAAACCGATTTATCAGCCTTGCCGCGTTGATTGCCCCAGCCCTTTACCGGCCAGCAAGGGCTAGGTCGGTTTCAGAATACGCTTGGTCGTTCGTGCGCAAACCCCTGGCGCCATAAGTGCCATGCTTAGGGATGCCCATGAGCCCAGTGCGCGCAGACGCACGGCCATCGGCAAGGAGGCTCCCGTGCCCACGCCACCGTGTCGTGGCCGGTGTGCCGCAGCAGAACACGCTGGACACCTGCCCTCCACAACAATTCAGGCGGGGTCCGTGATGCCGAGGTCCGCTGTATGCCTGATCAATTGCTTCCCCTGCCGGTAATCCAGAACATCCTCGACCGCGACAAGGACACCCCCGGTGCACTGTTGCCGATCCTGCACGCCATCCAACAAGCCTTGGGGTTCATCCCAGAGGCCGCCATCGATGAAATTGCCCATGCCCTGAACCTGAGCCTGGCCGAGGTGCGCGGGGTGATCTCGTTCTATCACGACTTTCGCACCACGCCGCCTGCACGTCACACCTTGCGCCTATGCCGCGCCGAGTCATGCCAAAGCCGTGGTAGCGAAGCGCTGGCTGCGCAACTGCGAGATCAGTTGGGGCTGGATGACCATGGTACCAGTGCCGATGGGGCGATAAGCCTGCGCCCGGTGTATTGCCTGGGTGCCTGCGCTTGTTCGCCGGCACTGGAGCTCGACGGCCAGGTGCATGCGCGGCTCACTCCCGATCGCCTGCGGGCGCTGGTCGATGGTTGCCTGGAGGGCGAAACATGCTGAAGTTGTGTATCCCCTGTGATTCGGTGGCGCGCGCGGTCGGTGCCGATCAGGTTGCTGCGGCCATCGAGGCAGAAGCCGCGCGCCGCCAGTTGCCGGTCCAGATCCTGCGCACCAGTTCACGCGGCCTGTACTGGCTGGAGCCGCTGGTAGAGTGTGAAAGCCCACAAGGGCGCCTAGGCTTCGGCCCGGTCAGCCTGGCCGACGTGCCGTCGTTGCTCGAAGCGCTGGTCGGGGAGGCTGAGGGCCACCCGTTAGCGCTGGGCCTGGTCGAAGACATCGCTTACCTGAAAACCCAACAGCGCTTGTTGTTCGCGCGTGCGGGCATCACCCGCCCGCTGTCGCTGGACGACTACCGTGCCCATGGTGGTTTCAAAGGCCTGGAAAACGCGGTGGCGCTCGATGGCGCCGCCGTGGTGGCAGCTGTGCTCGATTCTGGGCTGCGCGGGCGCGGGGGGGCGGCGTTCCCGGCTGGCATCAAATGGCGCACCGTGCGCGACGCTAGGGCAGGGCAGAAGTACGTGGTGTGCAACGCCGATGAAGGCGATTCTGGCACCTTTGCCGACCGGATGCTGATGGAGGGGGACCCCTTCCTACTCATCGAAGGCATGATCATCGCAGGCCTCGCTGTTGGGGCCGACCAAGGCTACATCTATGTGCGCTCGGAATACCCAGACGCCATCCGGGTGCTCAATCAGGCCCTGGCCATTGCCCGTGACGCCGGTTACCTGGGCAGCGATGTGGCTGGCAGCGGCCAGGCCTTCGACCTGCAGGTACGGGTCGGTGCTGGTGCCTATATCTGCGGCGAAGAAACGGCGCTGCTCGAATCGATCGAAGGCAAGCGTGGCATCGTGCGTGCCAAACCGCCGCTGCCTGCTCTGGAAGGGTTGTTTGGCTTGCCGACCCTGGTCCACAACGTGCTTACCCTGGCCTCGGTGCCGACCATCCTGGCCGAGGGCGCAGCATTCTACCGAGATTTCGGCATGGGCCGCTCCCTGGGGACCATGCCCTTCCAGTTGGCCGGCAATATCCGTCACGGTGGGCTGGTGGAACGGGCCTTTGGCCTGACCCTGCGCGAGTTGGTCGAAGGCTATGGTGGCGGTACCGCCAGCGGTCGGCCGCTCAAGGCCGCCCAGGTCGGCGGGCCGCTTGGCGCTTGGGTGCCGCCTGGGCATTTCGATACTCCGCTCGATTACGAGGCGTTTGCCGCCATGGGGGCGATGCTTGGCCACGGCGGCGTAGTGGTGGCCGACGACACCCTGAACATGGCCAGCATGGCACGCTTTGCTTTGCAGTTCTGCGCCGAGGAATCATGTGGCAAGTGCACGCCATGCCGAATCGGCTCCACCCGGGGCATGGAAGTCGTCGACCGGCTGATCGCCAGCGACGATCTGACCGAGCGCCATGACCATGCCCTGCTGCTGCGGGACTTGTGCGACACCCTGCAGTACGGCTCGCTGTGCGCCATGGGCGGCATGACCGCCTACCCAGTGGCCAGCGCGCTGAAGTATTTCCCCGCCGATTTCGGGCTGACCACCACGGAGGCCGCGCAATGATCAATCATTTCGACCCGCAAACCGATCTGGGTACCCCGGCTCGCGACAGCGACGTGCAGGTAAGCCTGAACATCGACGGGCGCAACATCTGCGTACCGGCCGGCACCTCAGTGATGCGCGCCGCCGCCATGCTTGGCACCAGCATTCCCAAACTGTGCGCCACCGACAGCCTCGAGGCCTTCGGCTCGTGCCGTATGTGCATGGTGGAAATCGAAGGCATGCGTGGCTACCCGGCCTCGTGCACCACTCCGGTTACCGAAGGCATGGTGGTGCGCACGCAAACTTCACGCCTGGCCGACCTGCGGCGCAACGTGATGGAACTGTACATCTCCGACCACCCGTTGGACTGCCTGACCTGCTCAGCCAACGGCAACTGTGAACTGCAGAGCGTCGCCGGGCAGGTTGGCCTGCGCGAGGTGCGCTATGGCTATGACGGTGAAAACCACCTGGCGGACAAAAAAGACACTTCCAACCCGTATTTCGACTACGAGCCGAGCAAGTGCATCGTCTGCAGCCGCTGCGTGCGTGCCTGCGAAGACATCCAGGGTACCTTCGCCCTGACCATCACTGGGCGTGGTTTCCAATCGCGCGTGGCGGCAGCCGGTGGCGACAACTTCCTGAACTCTGAATGCGTATCGTGCGGAGCCTGCGTGCAGGCCTGCCCAACGGCAACGCTTACTGAGAAGACCTTGGTGCAGCTTGGCCAGCCGGAGCGTGCAGTGGTCACTACCTGCGCGTATTGCGGCGTTGGCTGCTCGTTGCGAGCCGAAATGAAGGGCGACCAACTGGTGCGCATGGTCCCAGACAAGAACGGCGGCGCCAACCATGGCCACGCTTGTGTCAAGGGCCGTTTCGCCTGGGGCTACGCTACCCACCCAGACCGCATCACCAAACCGATGATCCGCAAGCGCTTGCAAGACCCGTGGCAGGAGGTGAGCTGGGAAGAAGCGGTGGCATACGCCGCCAGCGAGTTGCGCCGCATCCAGCTCAAGTATGGGCGCGATTCCATCGGTGGCATCACCTCCAGCCGCTGCACCAATGAAGAAGCCTACCTAGTGCAGAAGCTGGTACGTACCGCCTTCGGCAACAACAACGTCGACACCTGCGCCCGGGTTTGCCATTCGCCAACCGGCTACGGCCTGAAGCAGACCCTAGGCGAGTCGGCGGGTACCCAAAGCTTCGACTCGGTGATGAAAGCCGACGTCATCCTGGTGATTGGCGCAAACCCCACCGATGCCCACCCGGTATTCGGGTCGCAGCTCAAGCGTCGCCTGCGCCAGGGGGCGCGGCTGATCGTCATCGACCCGCGGCGTATCGACCTGGTCGACTCGCCCCACGCCCGTGCCGAGCTGCACCTGCAACTGCGCCCGGGCACTAACGTGGCCATGCTCAACGCCCTGGCTCATGTGATAGTCACCGAGGGCTTGTTGGCGCAGCAGTTCATCGATTCGCGCTGTGAGACCGAGGACTTCGCCCGCTGGCGCGATTTCGTCAGCCTCCCAGAAAATGCTCCAGAGGCCCTTGCGGCTGTGTGCGGCGTGCCTGCCGAGCAGATCCGCACCGCTGCACGGTTGTATGCCACTGGCGGCAATGCCGCGATCTACTACGGTTTGGGTGTGACCGAGCACAGCCAAGGCAGTACGGCGGTGATGGGCATCGCCAACCTGGCCATGGCCACCGGCAACATTGGCCGGGAAGGCGTAGGTGTAAACCCTCTGCGCGGGCAGAACAACGTGCAGGGCTCCTGCGACATGGGGTCATTCCCCCACGAGCTGCCCGGTTATCGGCATATCTCCAACGAAGGTGTGCGCGCCCAGTTCGAGCAGGCTTGGGGCGTGACCCTGCAACCTGACCCGGGCTTGCGTATCCCCAATATGTTCGAAGCGGCGCTGGACGGCAGTTTCAAGGCGTTGTACTGCCAAGGCGAAGACATCGCCCAAAGCGACCCCAACACCCAACATGTGACCGCTGCCTTGATGGCGATGGAATGCGTAGTGGTGCAGGACATCTTCCTCAACGAGACGGCCAAGTTCGCCCACGTGTTCCTGCCGGGCAGCTCATTTCTGGAGAAGGACGGTACGTTCACTAACGCCGAGCGCCGCATCTCGCGCGTACGCAAGGTGATGGAGCCGCTGGCAGGCAAGGCTGACTGGCAGGCCACGGTGGCGCTGGCCAATGCCTTGGGCTACCCGATGAACTACCGCCACCCGGCCGAGATCATGGACGAGATCGCCCGCCTGACTCCAAGCTTCCACCGCGTGAGCTATGCCGAGCTCGATCGACACGGCAGCCTGCAATGGCCGTGCAACGAAACCGCCCCCGATGGTACTCCGACCATGCACATCGACCAGTTCGTGCGCGGCAAGGGGCGCTTCATGTTGACCGGTTATGTGCCCACCGACGAGAAGGTCAACAACCGCTTCCCGCTGTTGCTGACAACCGGGCGGATCCTCAGCCAATACAATGTCGGCGCGCAGACGAGACGTACCGCTAACACCGCCTGGCATGACGCCGACCGGCTGGAAATACACCCCAGCGACGCCGAAAGCCGGGGTATCCAGGAGGGCGACTGGGTCGGTATCGGCAGCCGTGCGGGGCAGACCGTACTGCGTGCCAGGGTCAGCGCAAGAGTGGCACCTGGGGTGGTGTACACCACCTTCCACTTCCCTGAGTCTGGCGCCAATGTGATCACCACCGACAATTCCGACTGGGCCACCAACTGCCCGGAATACAAGGTCACGGCGGTGCAAGTGAGCAAAGTGTTCCACCCCTCAGAGTGGCAGAAGCGGTACCAGGACTTCAGCGACGAGCAGCGGCGCCTGCTCAAGGAACGCCGTAGTGCGGAAAAAGCCGAGGTACGCCGATGAGCAGTGAAAACCTGGTCAAGATGGCCAACCAGATCGCCCACTACTTCGACAGCGAGCCGAACCGGGCTCTGGCGGTGCAAGGTGTGAGGCAGCATATCCAGAACTTCTGGACACCAGCGATGCGCCGGCAGCTCACCCAATGGATCACTGACCACGGCCATGACGGTTTGGATGCCAAGGTGGTGGAGGCGTTGGGCTAGCACCTGCCTGATTGATGGCTTTCACGGGTGAAGCCGCTCCGGCGGGGGCAC
Organism: Pseudomonas promysalinigenes; assembly: GCF_014269025.2. Lineage (NCBI taxonomy): Bacteria > Pseudomonadati > Pseudomonadota > Gammaproteobacteria > Pseudomonadales > Pseudomonadaceae > Pseudomonas > Pseudomonas promysalinigenes. Next base: position 1,696,477 of record NZ_CP077094.1, read on the forward strand.
GCCCTGGTTGGCGCGGGTTCACCCGCGAGGGCGCCGATGTAGCAACATGAAATGTCCGTCATGTATGCAGGGCGAAACCCGCCGCGATGCTAACCTCGCGGCATCACTCGTCATGGATAATGGCTATGGACATGAACTGGCACCAGGCCCTGCAAGCGAGCCTGAGCTGGCTTGCAATCGCCTCGTTCATCACCCTCATCGGTTTTCTTGCCGCCGCCACCCTGGCGGTGCGCTACACGCGCTGGGGCAGCCAGTTCTGGCAGTTGTCAGGGCCATATTTCACGTTCCGGCGCAGTTGGCGCCCGCTGCTGGTGTTCGGCCTGCTGCTGGTGTTGACGCTGTTCTCGGTTCGCCTGAACGTGCTGTTCTCGTTCTGGTACAACGGCTTCTACAGCGCCTTGCAGGCACTGGACAAGAAGGCATTCTGGTACCTGCTGGGGGTGTTTGCGGTATTGGCCACCATCCACGTGCTGCGCTCGCTGTTCACGTTCTACGTCACCCAGGCCTTCAGTATTCAGTGGCGAATCTGGCTGACAGAGCGCTTGACCGGTGACTGGATGAAAGGCGATGCCTACTACCGGGGCCGCTTCCTGCCTGAGCCGGTGGACAACCCTGACCAGCGTATCGAACTGGACGTCAACGCGTTCGTCGGCAATTCGGTATCCCTGGCTTTGGGGGCTGTCAGTGCATTGGTGTCGCTGGTGGCTTTCACCGGCATTCTTTGGGGGCTGTCGGCGCCGTTGACGATTGCTGGGTACGAGATCCCTCGGGCGATGGTGTTTGCCGTCTATGTGTACGTGCTGATCGCCACGTGGATTGCCTTTCGCCTCGGCAAGCCGCTGATTCGCCTGAATTTCCTCAACGAAAAGCTCACCGCCAACTTTCGCTACGCGTTGATGCGCTTGCGCGAGAATGCCGAGAACATCGCTTTTTACCAAGGCGCGTCGGTTGAGCGGGCGACGTTGCTGGGCCGCTTTGGTGCATTGATCGCCAACGTCTGGGCGCTGGTATTCCGGAACCTGAAGTTCAGCGGCTTCAACCTTGGGGTCAGCCAGATGGCGGTGGTGTTCCCCTTCATCCTGCAAGCGCCGCGTTTCTTCAGTGGGGCGATCAAGCTGGGCGATGTGATGCAAACCTCCAAGGCATTTGGCGAAGTGCAGGATGCGTTATCGTTCTTCCGTGAGTCATACGACACATTCGCCCAATACCGTGCCACCCTTGATCGTTTGACCGGTTTCCTTGATGCCAACGACCAGGCTGCCGCGCTGCCAAGCGTGACGACCCAAGACCAGGCGCGGGCGCTGGACATCACTGGCCTGCAAGTAATGCGTCCGGACGGCCATGCGCTGATCGCCGACCTCAACCTGCGCCTGCACAGTGGTCAGGCGCTGCTGATCAAAGGGCCGTCGGGCAGCGGCAAGACTACCTTGCTGCGCGCTTTGGCAGGCCTTTGGCCCTATGCCGAAGGCCAAGTGCGGCGCCCGTTGGGCACTCAAGCGCTGTTCCTGTCGCAGCGGCCTTATCTGCCCTTGGGCGACCTGCGTGCCGCAATCGCTTACCCGGCCGACATTCAGCCCGGTGATGAGGTGCGGATGCAGGAGGCCTTGCACAAGGTCAATTTGGCACACCTTGCCGAGCGCCTGGCGGTGAGTGCGGACTGGTCGAACATTCTGTCGGTCGGTGAGCAGCAGCGTCTGGCATTTGCACGAGTGTTGTTCAACCGGCCGCAGGTGGTGTTCCTCGACGAATCCACTTCGGCGATGGATGAGGGGCTGGAACATGCGATGTATACGCTGTTGCGCCAGCAGATGCCCGAAACCTTGCTGGTGAGTGTCGGACATCGCAGCACGCTGGCCGATTTCCATACCCACCGGCTGGAAGTGGACGGGCAGGACGGTTGGTCGTTGCGCCAGCAAGAGGTTTTGGCCTGACTCTGCGCAGGCCTCTTTAACCTACGCGAGCGTGTTCATTTAAGCTTGGCCCTCAGGCTGGCCGCCCGAGCATTCATTGAGAACGTTGCGCTGTTCCAGCCAGGCCTGGAAACAGCTGAACGTGTCGATAGCGGCCTGTACGGTGGTGGCTTGAGCACCTGATGCCTTGCCAAGCCGGTCGAGGAAGCTTCGCCAATAGCTACCGGTGAGCTCGCCGTACACGTCGAGAAAGGCCCCGCCCCCCTCTTGGCCGATGCCCAGGCGCTCGGCCATCGCTCGCTTGAGCACTTGCCCGCCCAGGGTCGAGCCTTCCACCACGTACATCACACCCAGCACGCAGGCCTCGTCCGCGGCTGAGGGCAGGGCTTGGCACAGGGGCAGGGCGTCGATATCGGCGTCGCTCAGGCCCAATGCCCTCAAATCGCGAGCCAGGATGTGTGCTTTGCGCCGTTCCGGCTCCTGATAAACACCCAGTAGATGTTCCAGTGGGGCATGAAAACCGTAGTAGGCCTGCAGTAGGCGACGGTAGGCGGCCTCATCGAACCGGGGGCTGAAAAACGGTAGGCGCGCCTCCAGCGCCTTGTGACAATCGCGGGTGCTTTCGCGCAAAGCGAGGAGCATGGGGCTTGGGGGATTGGCGGGCATCGATCTCGCTCTGGTGGCATTCAGCCGAAATAGGAGTGACGATGCTAACCTGATGTTCCGCGTGGGCGCGACGTTGTAGCGGTAAAAATGTCCCCGGCGTGTTAAATCAGTCGGCCCGACTTACAAAGAAGAATGCCCTGGTGAGAGCCGTACGTTTGACCTTGGTTTGCCATGCCCTGACCCAGGCCCAGAAGCAGGGGTACTTGGCGCAGCCCAACGACTGCATTGTGCCTGTGTCGGGCGATCCGCTGGCGTTGCCACAGGGTACACAACTGCTTGCCGCACCGGAGCGGCGCACGGTGCAGACCGCGACCTGGCTGGGTGAAAGCGTGCACATCGAGCCCGCGTTGGCTGATGGTGCACTGGGCCACTGGCAGGGTTTGCCGCTCAAGCAAGTGCAGGCCGAGCAGCCGGAGGCACTGGCGCAGTGGCTTGCGGACCCATTATGTGCTCCCCCTCACGGGGAGCCGTTCGTCCAGGTGTGCGAACGAGTGGGGGCCTGGTTGAGCGCCTTCGACAGGCCCGGTGATTGGTGGGCGGTGACTCACCCTTGGGTTATTCGCGCAGCATTGGTCAGCGTACTAGAGTGCCCCATGGTCAGCGCGCAGCATATCGATGTAATGCCTCTGTCGCAGCTTGCGCTCAGCCGCGCTGGGCGATGGCGCTTGCGGCTGGGCTAAGCAAGCGCCGGCTGCGGGTCAGAAGGCCAATTTGTAGCCAATCAGCAGCAACATGGTCGCCAGGCAAGGGCGCAGCACACGGTCAGAAATACGCCCGGTGAGGTGGCTACCCAGGTAGATGCCCGGCAGCGAGCCCAGCAGCAGGTAACCCAGTAGCGACCAGTCCATGTTGCCCATGCCGGCGTGGCCAATACCGGCAACCAGGGTCAGGGGCACGGCGTGGGCGATTTCGGTGCCTACCAGCCGACGCGTGGCAAGAAACGGGTACAGCAGGAACAGCGCCACGGTGCCCAAAGCGCCAGCGCCGATCGAGGTGAGTGTGACCATGATGCCCAGCACCACACCGGTGATTACGGTAAGGGTGTTCAGGCTGCGGTCGCTGAGGTGATAGTGATCGCCGGCGTGCCGGCTGGCGAAAGCCTGCAGGCGCGACTTGAACAGGATGGCCAGGGCGGTGAGGATCAACACAATCGCCAGGCCCTGCTTGATGATCGCATTCAGCGCCGTGGTATCGGTATGCAGGGTGCTGAGAAACCACAGCGTCAGGGCCGCTGCCGGTACGCTGCCCAAGCTGAGCAGGCCGGTGATCTTCCAGTCGATGTTCTTGTTACGGGCGTGAACCCAGATACCACCACCCTTGGTGATGGCGGCGTATAGCAGGTCGGTGCCTACGGCAGTGGCCGGGTTGATGCCGAACCACAGCAGGATCGGGGTCATCAACGATCCGCCGCCAACCCCAGTCATGCCTACGATGAAACCCACAACCAGTCCGGCAATGGTGAAACCAAAAGATCCTACATCCATACGCTACTCGACTGCCCAGCTTTGCCCGTTATCGGATGGGTGCCAGCATATAGGGAGTTTTTTATAGCCAAATAGACTTGTTCGTTATTAGGTTATAACCATGGGCGGTATTCGAAAGGTTGGTTGCAGGTTTAACGGCCATGCGTGCACCTTCTACCGAGCGCCGCAACCATAGCGCTCGATAGGGTTCTTTGAATGACCGTTTGCAGGCCTCAGATGCGGAAGCTGCCCACCAAATGCTTCAAGCGCCCGGCCTGCTGAGCCAGCGCGTCGCAATGCTGCAGGGTCTGGTTGAGGTTTTCCACCCCCTGTTGATTCAGCGCGTTGATTTGTGTGATGTCCAGGTTGAGGCTCTCGACCACTGCTGTCTGCTCCTCGGTAGCGGTTGCGACCGACTGGTTCATGCCGTCGATTTCGCCGATACGCTGGGTGACGCTGGCCAGGCGCTCGCCGGCTTGGTTGGCCACCTGCACGGTTTGCTCGCTGGAGACCTGGCTAGTGTTCATGGTATGCACCGCTTCGCGCGAGCCCACTTGCAGGCTGGTGATCATGCGGTGGATCTCTTCGGCTGACTCCTGGGTGCGGTGTGCCAGGTTGCGCACCTCATCCGCGACCACGGCAAAACCACGCCCCGCTTCACCTGCACGAGCCGCCTCGATGGCCGCGTTGAGCGCCAGCAGGTTGGTCTGTTGGGAGATGCCCTTGATCACGTCGAGAATCTTGCCAATCTCGTCGGTGCTGGCGTTGAGGGTTTCTATTTGTTCACACGACTCGCTGATACGTTGCGACAGCGCAGTCATGGCGCCGATCGCCTGCTCGACCACTTCGCGGCCACCGTGGGCCTGCTCGCTGGCACCGCTGGCGTGTTGCGAGGCATCGGCCGCATTGCGCGCGATCTCCTGAGTGGCGGCCCCCAATTGATTGATTGCCGCGGCCACGCTGTTGGTGCGCATGCTTTGCTCTTCGGAACCGATGATCGAGGCATTGGAGGCATTGACCACTTTTTCCGACAGGTCGTGGACCAGCCTAGTGGCTGACGACACCTCGCTGATCGACGCGTGAATGCGTTCGACGAAGCGGTTGAACGAGCTGGCCAGTTCACCGAATTCGTCCTGGTGCTGTACGTCCAGGCGGCGGGTCAGGTCGCCTTCACCTTCGGCGATGTCTCGCATGGCGCGGCCCATGGTAGTCAGTGGGCGCATCAGCACTGGAATCAGCAGGCCCAGCAGCACGGCGATCGCCACCACGGCGATGAGCATGGCGATGATCGCCGAGGTGCGGAACTGGGTCAGTGCCGCATAGGCCTTGTCCTTGTCGATCGACAGGCCGATGTACCACTGTGCAGAGGGCAGGCCGGCGACCGGGGCGAACGAAATCAGCCGCTGCTCACCGTTGAGGGTGACGTCCTGCATGCCCGGCGCTACGCGCAAGCCGCTGCCGGGGTATATGTCCTTGAGGTTCTTCATCACCTGGTCTTTGTCTGGGCTGACGATGACCTGGCCACTGCTGTCGGCCAAGAAGGCATGACCAATGCCCCCGAAGTCGACCGAGTTGATGATCTGTACCAGGGTGTCGAGGGTCAGGTCGCCGCCGACCACGCCGATCAAATCGCCGTTCTGCCTGCTTTTCACTGGCACTGCGATGGTCACCATCAGGCCACCGACTGCGCCCTGGTAGGGCGGGGTAAGCAGCGTTTGACCGGCGCTGGCCGCGCTGGTGTACCACGGCCGCTGGCGTGGGTCGTAACCGGCTGGCATCTGGGTGTCAGGGCGCTGGGTGAAAACGCCGTTGGCCTGGCCCAAATAGGTGAAAAGGAAGTTCCGCGTGTAGGAGGGCTGCTCGATCAACCCACCCAGGGTAGCGCCTGCCCCTTGTTCGGCAATGTCCTGAGCCAGGTTTTCCAGCACCAGAATGCGCCCGCTCATCCAGTTCTGAACGCTGCTGGCGGTCAAGGCACCGGCCTGTTGCACGGAAGACTCGATGTTCTGGCGCAGGCTATTGCGTTGCAGGTAGTCGTTGTAGAGGGTGAACAACGCAAAGGCCAGCACCACGACACCGCAGGCGCTGAGCAGAATTTTGTGGCGAAATTTCAGGTTCATGTTTCGAGACCTTGAGCCAGGGAGGGATGAGCGCCGCGCGCTTGTGGCGCGATGGCAAAACCTTACCTCAGAACTATCGGCGTGGCCGGTAAAAGGTTGAAACAACTACCTATTTTATTCCGTGCAGGTCGACAGACGGTGTTCGGGCGGGTCTCGGGAAAGTCGGGGGCTAGGGGCGCGGGAGGGGCTGCATTGCAGCCCCTGGGATTGGTCAGTCGAAGTCCAGCTTGTGTTCCAGGCGGTCGAGGTGTTCATGCATCAAGGCAAGGGCGGCCTCGGCGTCACCGGCCTCCACGGCATCGATGATCGCCGCGTGTTCCTCCCAGGCACAGTGCTCGCAACACGGCGATTCATAGCGGGCGATGATCAATGAGGTCATCGGCACCAAACCGTTGAGAAAACGTGCCAACGGTGCGTTGGCTGCAACCTGGGCCAGTTTGAGGTGAAACTCGCCACCCAGGCGGATGGCGGCGCAGCGCTCACCATGTTCATGGTGCTGGCGCTCGCGCTCCACCAGTTGACGCAACTGGCGGATCTGCGTGGGCTTGGCGCGCTGCGCCGCCAGGCTGATCAGGGTGGTTTCGGCCAGGCGCCGGGCGCTGAGCACCTGGCGGGCCTGCTCGGGGTCGGGGGCGGCCAGGTGTGCAGTGTGGCTTGGGCGCTGCACCACCACCTGCTGATCGCAAAGGCGCCCTAGCACCCGGCGGATTACGGTGCGGCTGACCCCGAAAGCATTACCCAGTGCCTGCTCTGGAAGCAGGCTACCCGGCGGCAGGCGCTGTTCAAGGATGGCATCGAACAGGCGCGGGTAGATCTGCTCGGCCGAAAGGCGCGTTTCGCCGACGGCGAGCAGGGCAGGCAGTTGGGGGGCGGCTTGGGCACAGGCGGTCATGGTCGCTCTCCTGGGGTCATTGGCCGGGCTGGTCGTCCGGGATATTGAGTTCTATGCCCATGCGCTGGCCCTCGGCGAGGATGTGTTGGCGCATCTGGGCGCTGGCCAGGGCGCTGTTGCGCTCGCGAATGGCCCGCACCACGGCTTCGTTTTCCTTGAGCCGGGCGGCCAAGTGTTCAGGCGAGTTGCGCAGCATGCTTGCGCTTTGCTTGAGGGCATCACCCGTTTGCTGCACCACGCTTTGGAAGATCGGGTTGGTGGTCAGGGCGAACAACGCTTCGTGAAGCGCGATGTAGGCCTTGGCCCCTGCCTCGCTGTCCTCGGCATCCAGTGCCTCGCGCATGTCCATCAGGGTCAGGCGCAGTTGGCCTATCTCCTGGTTATTGGCCGACTGCGCGACCAAGCCGACGATGAACGGCTCAAGGGTGTAGCGCAGCTCCAATACATCGGCCAGGCTGGCCTGCGCCGCGCTTTCGACAGGCAGGTCGGGTACGGCTGTTTCGGCATCGAGCACCAACACACCTTTGCCGGGCAGCGAGCGCACCAGACCCAGTGTTTCCAGCACAGTCACGGCTTCGCGCAGACTAGGGCGGCTGATGCCCAGTTGTTCGGCCAGTTCGCGCTGGCCGGGCAGCATTTCGCCGCGGCGCCACTGGCCGCGGGCCAGGGCAGTGCGTAGCTTCTCAACCACAGAGTTGACGACGGTCGATGAACTGATCACGGTTCGCTCCTTGAAGGGCCGGCGCCAGCGCCGGCCACATGGGCTCAGAATTCCTGTTGATGGGGGTTATGCTTGCGCGGCACGGCGAAACCAGGTTTGCCATCGAGCACATTCTGCGCACGCTCAAGGTCGATGTCTTTCTCCCAGCGGGCAATGGCCACGGTTGCCACGCAGTTGCCAATCAGGTTGGTCAGTGCACGGCCGATGCCCATGAACCAGTCCACCGCAAGCACCAACACCAGGCCCACTACCGGAATGGCCGGCACAGCGGTCAGGGTCGCGGCGAGGATCACCAGTGCCGAGCCTGGGATGCCATGCGCGCCCTTGGAGGTCACCAATGACACCAGCAGGATGGTCAGCAGGTCGGTCATTTCCAGTGGAGTGCCGGTGGCGTTGGCGATGAACACGATCGCCAGGGTCAGGTAGATGGAGAAGCCGTCGAGGTTGAACGAATAGCCGGTGGGGATCACCAGGCCAACAGTGGAACTACCGATACCCAGGTGCTCCAGTTTGCGCATGATCTGCGGCAGCACCGCGTCGGACGAGGCGGTACCCAGAACGATGGTCAGCTCTTCACGCAGGTACTTGATCAGCGGCAGCAGTTTCAGGCCCGACACACGCATCACGGTGCCCAGCACGATCAGTACAAAGCCGGCGCAGGTCAGGTAGAACAGCGCCACCAGGCCACCAAGGTGTTGCAGCGATTCCAGGCCGTATTTGCTGGTAGTGAAGGCGATGGCGCCAAACACCCCAATCGGCGCCAGGCGCACGATCATGCCCATGATGCGGAAGATCACATGGCTAAGTTCGTTGATCAGCCGTGAGATACCGGCCGCCGCTTCGCCGACCAGGTTCAGGGCGCTGCCGAACAGCACCGAGAACAGCAGTACCTGGAGAATGTTGTTGTCGGCGAAGGCACCGACCACCGAGGTCGGAATCAGGTCCATGAAGAACGCAGTCGCGCCGTGTATGTGCTGCCCGCGCTCGGCCAGGCTGCTGGCATCGGCACTGGAAAGCTGGTCGAGATGGATGTTGGCCCCGCTGCCGATGCCGCTGCTGAAGGCGAACACCAGGCCAATGACCAGGGCGATGGTCGTCAGCACTTCGAAATAGATCACTGATTTCAGGCCGATGCGCCCGACCTTCTTCAAGTCACCAGCACCGGATATACCGCTGACCACCACGCAGAACACAATCAAGCCGATGAGCATCTTGATCAGCTTGATGAAGCCGTCGCCGAGTGGTTTTAGCTGTAGGGACATTTCGGGGAAGCTGAGGCCGCAGGCGATGCCGAGGACAAGGCCGAGCACAACTTGCAGGAAGATCGAACGCGAGCACCATTTGAGCATGGGAGGGATCTCAGATCGGTGTCCTTGCTTCGGTGCCGCACGGGGCGAAAGAGCGCAGGACTTAATTATTGTGGTCTTACCGGTTTGTTCAGCGCCAGATCATAAAACCGCGAAAAATCCGACATTGCAAGACATTTTGGCCTTACCGGTCTGACCAGTTGTGGGGCATTCGTCAGGCAGCAGCTCTACTTCGGTGCACGCAGACATTCGCGGGCGCCTGCCGCCGACAGCTTGACCAAGGCCTGCCCGGGTTTTAGCAATGGCCTTGCCAAGTTTTCAGGATGGGGGCACCCCGTGCCGACTTTTGACACGGGGTGAGCGGTCACACGCCGGGGGAGAAGGCGTGCGGGTTGGCCTCGCTCAAGGCCACAGTCAATGTACGCAGCAGAGCCTCGCGCGCCTGTTCGCGGCTTTGCAGTAACAGCTGCGAGGCCCTCAGGTAGAGAGCGCTGTCGCCGGTCAGATCGACATGTTGCAACGCACCTGCGTGGCGCCAGGCAATCTGATCAATGTGCTGTTCCAAATTGTCGATGTACACCTGTGGCACCTCAGGGCCGGTGTAAGCGCCGCTAGGCGCTGCACTGTCATTGAGCGAGTCGAAGTATTGCGAGGCACCTTCCCACTGTAGGTCGAACAGTTGAAACGCCTGGGGGCGTAGACGCTGCAACCAGCGTTGCCAGAAGGGCTGGTCGCCCGCCCAGGCCTTGAGGCGATCGGCAGTGGCTTGCGACCACACAGTCTGCTCAAGGCGCTGCAAAGTGATGTCGCTCAGGCGCGCCAGATACTCGAAGCGCATGCCGTCCGGTTGTGGCGGCAGCCGCAGCCGCTGCTGCAGGCGAATGCGTGCGTAAAGCGCCATTTCCAGTTCATCGAGCAGGAAATTCGCCCCGGTCAGTTGCTCATCGCTGAGGTCGTCGAGGTTGGACAGCCCTGGCGCGGCTTGCCGCTCAGCTTCATTGCCGGCTTCACCCAATGCCCGGCGCCGTGCGCGCCGGGCATTGAACATCTGGCCGATCTGCTCGTCGAGCAACCTTTGGCGCATCAGGCTAGCTGCGCTGTCGATGGCAACTTGCTCGTGGCCGTCACCGGGCGCTGCGTTGGCCACCGATTGCCAGAGCGTAACGTCGGTTTCGACCTGTTGAAACAGCAGGCTGGCCTGATCGACACAGGCTTGGCCGGCATCGACCAAGAACTCACGGACCTGTTGCTGCAGTTGGGCGATACCCGGGCCGGCCTCATCGTGCCTGGTGGCGTCCACCAGCGTCTGCAGCACTTGGCGCATGCGGGCATCCATGGCAGCCGGGCTGGCGCGATAGGCTTGGGTATCGGGCAGGCGTTGGTAAAGGTCGAACAACGGCTGCCAGTTAGGGTCGGCCCAGAATTCGGCCAAATGCTCGCGCAAGCTGGCAGGCCAGCCGGCAGACCACTCCTGGGCGTCAGCATCGTCCTGAATGACGGGCATCCCAGCTTCTTCCAGGCGTTGCAGCGCCAGGTCATTGAATGGATTGTCGTCGAATGCGTAATGGAGTTGCTGGTCACCTTGGCGCAACCCCTGCGCGAATAGGGTATCGCGCAGGGCGGGGGCATCGCTCAGTTCATTGAGGCTCAGGTCAATCTCACGAAGGTTTAGCGGCTGCTGGTTCATCAACGTGGTCAACCCGGCTGGCCACTCGAAGATGCCTGTACGCTCCAGGTCCAGCTGCTCCAGCGCAGTCCAGCCGCTGAAGTCTGGTGCCAGTACCAGAGGGTTGTAACGCAGCGATAACAAGCGCAGTCGGTTTAGGCCGTTCAAAGCCGTAAGGCTTGCTTGGGTAAGCACGATTTGGTTGTGGCCCAGTTCTAGGTGGGTCAGGCTCGGCCAGCGTTGCAGCGCCTGAAAATGTGCAGCCTCAAACTGTAGGGTATTGAAGTCTGCCTGCAGATAGGCCAGCGCTGGGAGGTCGGCAAGCCGTTGTAGGGTGCTGGCGGAAAGTGTCTGCAGGCACTGTGAAAGGTTCAGGCGCTCTAGGTTGCGCAAGCCTGTCAGTGTCGAGAGGTCGGCTTCCTGGGAGAGGTCGAGTACATTGTGCGAAAGGTCCAGAGACTCGAGCTCGCTGAGGTCGGCCAATGCTGGTGGGAGGCTGCGCAGAGCATTATCTTCAAGGTCCAGGTGGCGCAGTTCGGGGAAGGCCCTGATAAACCCGTTCAGCCCGGTGTTGGAATGATCAGCGAGCCCTATGATGCGAAGCTGGTGCACGTGAGAAAGGGGCACGGGTAAGACGGGCAATGTCTCCAGTTGCGCGCCGTCTATGTCCAGGGTGACGGAATCGTGCCCTGCGCCAAAGTCTTCGGGGTTTTGCCGGCGCCATGCGTGGCGTATGCGCTGGGCTTGGCGATCGCGTGCGGTGCGTTGTGATCCCGAGCCCTGTTCGACCCAATTCTGCAGTTCGTCGTCCAGGCGTCGATATTCACCGCGCAGGCGCTCGAGCAGGCGTAGAAAAGCACCTGGCCCAGGGCCTGCTTCATGCTGCAGGCGTTGACGCAGCAACTGGCGCTCCTGCCGGTCGCCTGCTGGGTAGAGCTGATCGAACAGGCTGTCGGCAGTCTGCGCAGGGTTGCCATGGCCACTGAGTCGATAGCCAAGGCGCTGGCTGCCGGGGATTCGACTGGGTGGATTGAACAGCGGGCGCACCGGCACCATGCCCAGATCACGAGCACTCGCTTCACGGTTAGCGCAGGCCCGGTCGAATAGCGCGTCTCGCAGGGCGGGCGCATCGTGAATGGCCAGCCCCAGCGCATCGCGCTCGCTGTCAGGCAGGGCGCGCAAGATGGCGTTGAGCAACTCGTCCTGTCCCCCCAGGGTTTGCCCGGCCGCATCGAGCGGTTGATAGCTTTGGGCGCTGCGCTGTACGCGTTTGACTATAGCGCCTTGCTCACCGGCCGCCGCGATCAGGCTGCCATGCTCGACCAGCTCCACGCGCACCGTACCGGACCAGCCTGGTAGCCTTGGCAGATTGGCAAACACCAAGGTGTCGCGGTCGCTGCTCCTGGCCGTGGCTTGGCGCAGATGCGCCAGTGCCCGGTTGAGCCTGGCTTCACGCAGGTACAGGCGGGCCTGTTCGGCCATGGGCAACGGCAAGCGGCCTGTTCGCTTCATCTGCGCAAGCTCGGCCGCTGATGCTGTTGCCAGGATTTCATGACATGCACGAGGGCTGAGCGAGGGGAAATCCCTGGCCAGCAGGGTGCTGTCGGCGGCCTCGATCACCGGCAGGGGAGTGGCGCCGAAGGCTTGAAGGGTGTCGAGCAACAAAGCGGGCAATGGGCGGTGATCGAGCAGCAGGCGGCGTAAAGCGTCGTCACCGTAGCCACTGCTGCGCAAGGCATTTGCCATTGCGGTATCTTCCAGGCCTTCACACGCCGGGCCAAGCCGCCGCTCCAGCGCCGGGCTGCGCCAGGCCAGGGGCTGCTCATGCTCCAGCAGCCAGCTGCCATGGCCATTGCCAAGCAGCCTTGGTTGATGGCGGTGGCCTTTGCCGAGCGCCAGGCGCCAGCCGCCTTTCGCTTCGCGCTGCAGGGGGTACGCTTGGCCATCGTGCAGCCACCACTGCTGGCCTTGCCAGGTATGCAGACCCTCGGCGTTTGGCACAGTTTGCGCAGGCCATGGCCGGGCCTGAGCGAACGCTGACAGGTCGCCATGCCACAGCCGCTCGCTATCGCCGCTGCCAATACGCTGCCATTCGTGCAACGGCCCAATGGGTTCGGCAAACCGCCCGGCAGCACCCAGTGCCGTGAATTGCGCGAGGTTTTCGAACACGGCGAACAGATGCACCAATGCAGCGTCGGCCTGCTCTTCGTTGGCGGCATGCACCCCCTCAAGGAATTCATCGACCAACTGCGCGCCGCCGACCACCAGCATGACCTGCGCCAGGCCGGGGATGAACAAGCTGGCAATATTCAGCACATTCAGGCCCGTTTGCAGCCAGCCTTCGATACGCTCCCAGAGGGCTTGCGCATCACGTTTTGCGGTGGGCACCACGATGTCGGCTGCGTCTTGCAGCTTGCGTTCGAGCTGGGCACGGGTGCGTGCAGCGAAGCAGTCCTGCTGCCAGGGTGAAGCGCTCCAGGCCAGCCGTGCATTCTTGTCCAGCGTCTCTTGCCAAATGTGGCGAGGGTTGGGGAACAGCCGGGTTATCAAGCTGACCTGTTGGCCTTTCTCGAGCACCGGTGTGCCGGAGTGCAATGTGGGGTAGGGGTAGCGCGGAAATAGGGTTTCACGTAGCCGCAACGCGAACTGCAATTGCTGCCCGTGGCTTACGTAGCGCACGAAAAACTGCCGTTCGTGGTCGTCCCAAAGCATGTGCGTGAGCGCCTGGCCCATTGCTGCAAGCGAGGGATACTGGCGCATCGGTTCGCTTGGGTGCCCAGGCAGGTAAAGCAGGCATGGCTGGGTTTCATCGTGTGCTTGCAGGCTGATGAGCAAAGGGCCATTCAGCGCGCAGTCGAACAGCGCCAGGTAACAGCATTGCAATCGGCGCTGGCTGCCATCGGGGAGGGTGATCTGCTCGGCCCATGCCAGGGCCGCCTCACCCAAGGTCGCGCCACGGCTGTCGATACGCCCGCGCAGCAGGGCAAGGGTCAGCTCTGCAGCGAAGGCTGCGCGATCTTGGTCTTGTTGCAGTTGGTGGGTCAGGCGTGAATCAAGGAGTTCGGCCACATGCGCCTGATAACGGCCGCCGAGGTCGAGATTGCGTACGGTTTTCACGAAACGGTCGGTATCGATAGCGGTAGCGGCAGTTGTTCCTTTGCGCAGGTACAAGCGAATCTGATCGGCCTCATCGAAGTTCAGCATGGCCGCTTCCAGCCATGACATACCGCGCCGTTGTGCCACATGCCACAGCCAACCCTGATCGACGTCAGGGAGTTCGCGGTCGGCAAACCAGTGAGCCAATGCCTGATCAAGCTGCGCTCTACAGAACGTCTCGGGTGCCTGCAGGCGGGCTAGCTGCTTGCGCAGGCGGTGGCTGGCGCGATGGCTGTCGCGCAGGCGTCGCTCGAGCTGCTGGCGCTGCTGCGCGGTGCACGACTGCAGCCATCCAGGCATGCGTCGCTGGATGAATGCCAAGTGGGGCGAGGGGGCTTGGGACATGGCGCCGTTCTCCAGTTCGGGAAAACGGCGAGCCTATTGAAGGCAACGATGGGCATGGGGTGCAGGGCTACCACACCTTTGTAGCGCCATGCGCTGAATCACAAGCAAAAAAACGGCACCTGCCTGAGGTGCCGTTATCATTTTGCGCGGTGTTACTTGTGCAGCACTTCGGCTGCGTACAGCGTGTTTTCCAGCAGGCACGCGCGGGTCATGGGGCCAACGCCACCTGGAACCGGTGTGATCCAGCCAGCGCGTGGCAGCGCTGTTTCGTAGACCACGTCGCCGACCAGCTTGCCATCTTCCTGGCGGTTGATGCCGACGTCGATGACGATGGCGCCTTCCTTGATCCACTCACCCTTCACCAGGCCAGGTTTGCCTGCAGCCACCACCACCAGGTCGGCACGGCCAACGTGGCCGGCCAGGTCCTTGGTGAAACGGTGGCAGACGGTTACGGTGCAGCCACCGAGCAAAAGCTCCATGGCCATCGGACGGCCCACGATGTTGGAAGCACCGACGATGACCGCGTTCATGCCGTACAAGTCTTGCCCGGTGCTTTCGAGCAGGGTCATGATGCCTTTGGGCGTGCAGGGGCGCAGCAGCGGAATGCGCTGAGCCAGGCGACCGATGTTGTAGGGGTGGAAGCCGTCGACGTCTTTGTCGGGGCGGATGCGCTCGAGCAGCAGCGAAGCATCCAGATGCGCCGGCAGCGGCAGTTGCAGCAGGATACCATCGACGGCCGGGTCGTCGTTGAGGCGGTCGATCAGCTCGGTCAGCGCTTGCTGCGTGGTCTCGCTGGGCAGGTCGAATGCCTGGGAGATGAAACCGACCTCTTCGCAGTCCTTGCGTTTGTGCGAGACATAGACTTGGGAGGCGGGGTCGGTGCCGACCAGGATCACAGCCAGGCCCGGCGTGCGAAGGCCTTGCTGGCGACGCTCCTCGACACGTTGAGCGATCTGCTTGCGCAGGTTGGCGGCGATCGCCTTGCCATCGATTAGGTGTGCAGTCATAGACGCGTGATTAACCATCGAGAAAGGAACAATAAAGAGGGCGCATTCTCGCACGTCATCGCTAAAGGGCAAAGGCGAGTGGTCGGCCAAATGCCCTAAGCCCTTAAATAATTTAAATTTTTTCGATAAAGGTGTTGACGGCCCTGAGGCTCGCCTATAAGATTCGCCGCACTTGTCGGGCACAGCCTAGCACTGGTTGGCGAAGTCGGGCAGAATGAGCGATTTAGCAGTTACCTGTTAAGGCCTCGTTCGGTTAGGCTTTAAGCTTAAGCGCCCGTAGCTCAGCTGGATAGAGCATCCGCCTTCTAAGCGGATGGTCGCAGGTTCGAGTCCTGCCGGGTGCGCCATTTAGGCAGCTTAGGCAAGCAAGTAAGGCAATATGGTGGGCGTAGCTCAGTTGGTAGAGCGCTGGATTGTGATTCCAGTTGTCGTGGGTTCGATTCCCATCGTCCACCCCATATTCGACGAGGGCGCTTTGATTGAACGATCTGGCGCCTTTGTTTTAAGCGTTACGCGGACGTGGTGAAATTGGTAGACACACTGGATTTAGGTTCCAGCGGCGCAAGCTGTAAGAGTTCGAGTCTCTTCGTCCGCACCATGCTTCTTTAAAGCAGCACCGCAGCACCGCAACATTGCAGCACCGCAACATGGTGGGCGTAGCTCAGTTGGTAGAGCGCTGGATTGTGATTCCAGTTGTCGTGGGTTCGATTCCCATCGTCCACCCCATATTTTTTCGAAGGCGCCTTGATCGTGAGATCGGGCGCCTTTGTTGTTTCTGTCGTGTACATGCATCGAGCAAGGTAGTGCCTGCAAGGTCGAGCGGATGCCGTGCGGTGCTGGTTCCCGCTGACGCCAAGGCTTCAATGGTGAGCTGCGCGGCCATCATGAAGAACTGCCCCTTGCAATCCTCTGGTGGCACCCCAATAAAAGCTGTTAGATTTCAGCCGGTTGAAACACCGGCCCGGATTTGGCTGGCAGAGGAATGACCAATGATTGCAAAAGAAGCCCGCCAGGCCCTGGCACTGCAGCGCTTCGCTGAGGCTAATCCGCAACTGCTCGAGGAAATTCGCGAGCTGGATGCACGTGAGCAGGCCCAGCAGATTGAGTGGGCATTCGAGGATGCCGCTGATGAGCAAGGGGTTCAGCCTTGGGAGCTGGCGTTGCAGTTGATCGCCGAAAGCCCCGAGCAGTTGCAGGCCATGCGCCTGGAGACTCATCGGGAGGTGGCTGAAGCCTTGGGCATGGAATGGGAAGCGTATTGTCAGTTCAACGAGATCGACCCCGAATAGGGCGTCGTCGTTAATATACCGGCTGTTGTATCACAAGATATTTCGGCTGCGTGACGCCAGCGGGCGTTGCGCCGCCCTCTATATAAAGAGGCTTGGCACTTCATTGTGTGGGCCATGTAAGTCAATCGACCGGCGAGGTTTCCCGTCGTCCCGGGTGGGGTGACTTCTGGTGCGTGACTCACTAGAATGTTTGCCCTTGATTCTGGAGTCGGGCTATCGCCGGCTAACGTCTGTGCAACGAGGAATATCCATGCAAGTTTCTGTTGAAAACACTTCCGCTCTCGAGCGCCGCATGACCATCGCCGTTCCGGCCGAGCGCGTCGAGAACGAAGTCAACAAGCGTCTGCAACAGACTGCCAAGCGCGCCAAAGTCGCGGGCTTCCGCCCTGGCAAGGTGCCGATGAGCGTGATCCGTCAGCGTTTTGAAGCCGATGCCCGTCAAGAGGCTTTCGGTGACCTGGTCCAGGCTTCCTTCTACGAGGCCATCGTTGAACAAAAGCTGAACCCGGCTGGCGCTCCAGCTGTTGAGCCTAAATCGTTCGAGAAGGGCAAGGATCTGGAATTCGTTGCCATCTTCGAAGTGTTCCCAGAGTTCACCGTTGCCGGCTTCGACTCGATCAACGTCGAGCGCTTGAGCGCTGAAGTGGCCGATGCCGACCTCGACAACATGCTGGAAGTGCTGCGCAAGCAGAATACCCGCTTCGAGGCCGTTGAGCGCGCTGCGCAAAATGACGACCAGGTCAACATCGACTTCGTTGGCAAGATCGACGGTGAAGAGTTCGCCGGTGGTTCGGCCAAGGGTACTCAGCTGGTGCTGGGTTCCGGCCGCATGATCCCTGGCTTCGAAGATGGTCTGGTAGGCGCCAAGGCGGGCGAAGAGCGCGTTGTCAACGTGACCTTCCCTGAGGACTACCAGAACCTTGATCTGGCAGGTAAGGCTGCCGAGTTCACCATCACCGTGAACAGCGTGTCGGCCCCTGTGCTGCCAGAGCTGAACGAAGAATTCTTCGCCCAGTTCGGTATCAAAGAGTCGACCCTGGAAGGCTTCCGCACCGAAGTTCGCAAGAACATGGAGCGTGAACTGCGCCAGGCCATCAAGACCAAGGTCAAGAACCAGGTCATGGACGGTCTGCTGGCCGCCAACCCGATCGAAGTGCCGAAGGCGCTGCTGGAAAACGAAGTCAACCGTCTGCGCGTGCAGGCTGTTCAGCAGTTTGGTGGCAACATCAAACCTGAGCAACTGCCAGCCGAACTGTTCGAAGAGCAAGCCAAGCGCCGTGTGGTGCTGGGCCTGATCGTCGCTGAAGTGGTCAAGCAGTTCGAGCTCAAGCCTGACGAAGGCAAGGTTCGCGAAATGATCGAAGAAATGGCTTCGGCTTACCAAGAGCCTGAGCAGGTCATCTCCTGGTACTACAAGAACGACCAGCAAATGAACGAAGTTCGTTCGGTTGTGCTGGAAGAACAAGTTGTAGATACTGTTCTGCAGAAAGCGACTGTGACCGACAAGTCGGTCTCGTACGAAGATGCCGTTAAGCCAGCACAGGCTCCTGCCGCCGCTGAGTAACAGGCTTCTCTCGTAGGAAACCCCCACAAGCCAGCCTTCGAGCTGGCTTGTGCGTTATCAAGCCATGACTATTTGGGAGTGAGCGCAGGACATGTCCCGCAATTCTTATATTCAGCAGAGCTCTGACATCCAGGCCGCAGGCGGCCTGGTCCCGATGGTTATCGAGCAGTCCGCCCGTGGCGAACGTGCCTATGACATCTACTCGCGCCTGTTGAAGGAGCGAGTGATCTTCCTGGTTGGCCCGGTAGAGGATTACATGGCCAACCTGGTGGTGGCGCAGATGCTGTTCCTCGAAGCGGAAAACCCTGACAAGGATATCCATCTTTACATCAACTCGCCGGGTGGTTCGGTGACTGCAGGCATGTCAATCTACGACACCATGCAATTCATCAAGCCAGACGTCTCGACCATCTGCATCGGCCAGGCCTGCAGCATGGGTGCATTCCTCTTGGCCGCAGGTGCCAAAGGCAAGCGTCACTGCCTGCCCAACTCGCGCGTGATGATTCACCAGCCGCTGGGCGGGTTCCAGGGCCAGGCCACCGATATCGAGATTCACGCCCAGGAAATCCTCAATATCAAGGCACGCCTGAACGAGCTGCTGGCCTATCACACTGGCCAGGATCTGGAGACCATCAAGCGTGATACCGAGCGTGACAATTTCATGAGCGCCTCGCGCGCGGCCGAGTACGGCTTGATCGACTCGGTTTACGACAAGCGGCAGCTGGCGTCCTGATCCCAGGCGCCAGAGCAGGTGGGTGCATAGAGCGCCCACCTGCGGACTTGAAAAAGCCCGCAATTGCCTTCATCTTGTGTTGCAAGCCTACCGGATTGGATCGATCGAATGACTGACACCCGTAACGGCGAGGACAGCGGCAAATTGCTTTATTGCTCCTTCTGCGGCAAAAGCCAGCACGAAGTGCGCAAACTGATTGCCGGGCCCTCGGTATTTATCTGCGACGAGTGCGTCGACCTGTGCAACGACATCATCCGTGAGGAGGTGCAGGAAGCCCAGGCCGAGAGCAGCGCGCACAAATTGCCTTCGCCGAAAGAAATCAGCGGTATCCTCGACCAGTATGTGATTGGTCAGGAACGCGCTAAGAAGGTGCTGTCGGTAGCGGTGTACAACCACTACAAGCGCCTGAACCAGCGTGACAAAAAGGGCGACGAAGTCGAACTTGGCAAGAGCAACATCCTGCTGATCGGGCCTACCGGCTCGGGCAAGACCCTGCTCGCCGAAACCCTTGCACGCCTGTTGAACGTACCGTTCACCATTGCCGACGCCACCACCCTGACCGAAGCCGGTTATGTGGGTGAGGACGTTGAGAACATTATTCAGAAACTGCTGCAAAAGTGCGATTACGACGTGGAAAAAGCCCAAATGGGCATCGTCTACATCGACGAGATCGACAAGATCTCGCGCAAGTCGGACAACCCGTCCATCACCCGTGACGTCTCGGGTGAGGGCGTGCAGCAGGCGCTGCTGAAGCTGATCGAAGGCACTGTCGCTTCGGTTCCGCCTCAGGGCGGCCGCAAGCATCCGCAACAGGAATTTTTGCAAGTTGATACTCGCAACATCCTGTTCATCTGCGGTGGCGCCTTCTCTGGCCTGGAAAAGGTTATTCAGAATCGCTCCACCAAAGGTGGTATCGGTTTTGGCGCCGAAGTACGCAGCAAGGAAGAGGGCAAGAAAGTCGGTGAATCGCTGCGCGAAGTCGAGCCGGACGACCTAGTCAAGTTTGGCCTTATCCCCGAGTTCGTCGGCCGCCTGCCGGTGCTGGCGACCCTCGACGAGTTGGATGAGGCGGCACTGATGCAGATCCTGACCGAGCCGAAGAACGCACTGACCAAGCAGTATGCCAAGCTGTTCGAGATGGAGAGCGTGGACCTCGAGTTCCGCACCGACGCGCTTAAGGCCGTCGCGCGCAGGGCTCTGGAGCGTAAAACTGGCGCTCGTGGCCTGCGTTCGATCCTCGAAGGCGTGTTGCTCGACACCATGTACGAAATTCCTTCGCAGAAGGATGTCAGCAAGGTAGTGATCGACGAGAGCGTCATCGAAGGCACCTCCCAACCGCTGATGATCTACGAGAGCAGCGAGCCGCAAGCCAAGGCCGCACCGGACGCCTGAGTCCAGGTCAACGCCGTGTGCTGGCAGCAAACGTGAAAGGGGCCTACGGGCCCCTTTCTGCTTTTCCTGCCCTAGCGCTTGTAATTTCCCAAGCCTGCCCCCACATTAGGTCCAAGCATCATTTCCACCGGTTTCCGGCCATAAGGCCGCTGTAGAGGCGAAATCATGAAGACCACCCTCGACTTGCCTCTTTTGCCATTGCGCGATGTTGTCGTCTATCCGCACATGGTTATCCCACTGTTCGTGGGGCGTGAGAAGTCTATCGAAGCCCTCGAAGCCGCGATGACGGGCGAAAAACAGATACTGCTGTTGGCCCAGAAGAACCCGGCTGATGACGATCCAGGCGAAGACGCTCTGTATCGAGTCGGTACCGTCGCGACCGTATTGCAACTGCTCAAACTGCCCGATGGTACCGTCAAGGTGCTGGTCGAAGGCGAGCAGCGCGGTACAGTTGAGCGGTTCAACGAGGTAGAAGGGCACATTCGTGCCGAAGTTTCCCTGATCGATGAAGCCGATGCCGCCGAGCGCGAGTCGGAAGTCTTCGTGCGCACGTTGCTGTCGCAGTTCGAGCAATACGTGCAACTGGGCAAGAAAGTCCCAGCAGAAGTACTGTCGTCGCTCAATAGCATCGAAGAGCCTGGTCGTCTGGTCGACACCATGGCTGCGCACATGGCGCTCAAGATCGAGCAGAAGCAGGAAATTCTCGAGATTGTCGACCTGCCGACCCGTGTCGAGCATGTGTTGGCTCTGCTGGATGCCGAAATTGATCTGTTGCAGGTCGAAAAACGCATTCGTGGCCGGGTCAAGAAACAAATGGAGCGCAGCCAGCGCGAGTACTATCTGAATGAGCAGATGAAGGCCATTCAGAAGGAGCTTGGCGATGGCGATGAAGGCCACAACGAAGTCGAAGAGCTGAAAAAGCGCATCGAATCCGCAGGCTTGCCCAAGGATGCCTTGGCCAAGGCTCAGGCCGAGCTCAACAAGCTCAAGCAGATGTCGCCGATGTCGGCCGAGGCGACCGTCGTCCGGTCGTACCTGGACTGGCTCGTTCAGGTGCCTTGGAAGGCCCAAAGCAAGGTGCGCCTTGACTTGAGCAAGGCCGAAGAGATCCTCGACGCCGACCACTACGGCCTGGAAGAGGTCAAGGAACGTATCCTCGAATACCTCGCCGTGCAAAAGCGAGTGAAGAAGATTCGCGGTCCTGTGTTGTGCCTGGTCGGCCCGCCCGGTGTCGGTAAGACATCGCTGGCCGAGTCGATCGCTGCCGCAACCAATCGCAAGTTCGTGCGCATGGCCTTGGGTGGCGTGCGGGACGAGGCCGAAATTCGTGGCCACCGGCGAACTTACATCGGCTCCATGCCTGGCCGTCTGATTCAGAAGATGACCAAAGTGGGCGTACGCAACCCGCTGTTCCTGCTCGACGAGATCGACAAAATGGGCAGCGACATGCGTGGCGACCCGGCATCGGCGCTGCTGGAAGTGCTTGACCCCGAGCAGAACCACAACTTCAACGACCACTATCTGGAAGTCGATTACGACCTCTCGGACGTGATGTTCCTGTGCACCTCCAACTCGATGAACATCCCGCCGGCGCTGCTCGACCGTATGGAAATCATCCGCCTGCCGGGCTACACGGAGGATGAGAAGATCAACATCGCGGTCAAGTACCTGACGCCCAAGCAAGTCAAGGCCAATGGTCTGAAGGCCGAAGAGCTGAGCATCGACGTCTCGGCAATTCGCGACATCATCCGTTACTACACCCGCGAAGCCGGTGTGCGGGGCCTTGAACGTCAGATCGCCAAGGTCTGCCGCAAAGTGGTCAAGGAACATACCGGGCAGAAGCAGGTCAAGGTCAAGGTGACCAGCGATCAGCTCGAGCACTTGCTCGGCGTGCGCAAGTTCCGCTATGGCCTGGCTGAGCAGCAGGACCAGATTGGCCAGGTTACCGGCCTTGCCTGGACGCAGGTGGGTGGCGAACTGCTGACCATCGAGTCGGTAGTGATTCCAGGCAAGGGCCAGTTGATCAAAACTGGCTCACTGGGCGATGTGATGGTCGAATCGATCACCGCCGCGCAGACCGTCGTGCGTAGCCGTGCCCGCAGCCTGGGGATTGCTGCGGACTTTCACGAGAAGCATGACGTGCACATTCACATGCCTGAAGGTGCTACGCCCAAGGATGGCCCGAGCGCAGGCATCGGGATGTGCACCGCTCTGGTTTCTGCACTGACGCAAATTCCTGTGCGTGCCGACGTGGCCATGACCGGTGAGATCACCCTGCGTGGTCAGGTACTGGCCATTGGCGGGTTGAAGGAAAAACTGCTGGCTGCTCACCGCGGCGGGATCAAGACGGTGATCATTCCCGAGGAGAACGTTCGCGATCTGAAGGAAATTCCGGAAAATATCAAACAGGATCTTCAGATCAAACCGGTCAAATGGATTGACGAAGTCCTGCAAATTGCGCTGCAATACGCCCCGGAGCCCTTGCCAGATGTGGCTCCGGAGATTGTCGCCAAAGATGACAAGCGCGACGGCGATGCGAAGGAAAGAATCAGCACGCATTAGTAGTTTTTAACGGGGGGGCTTTCCTTGACAGTATTTTCGGGGCCTTGCTATAAAGCGGCACGCTATTGTCAACAGGCCACCCAGCGCACGTTTCATAAGCTTTTCAATACATACTTAGAAACATACTCAATAGAGACATAAGGGGACTTCGAGTGAACAAGTCGGAACTGATTGACGCTATCGCTGCATCGGCAGACATTTCCAAAGCCGCCGCCGGCAAAGCGCTGGACGCTGTGATCGACTCCGTGACTGGCGCCCTGAAAGACGGCGACGACGTCGTTCTGGTTGGCTTCGGTACCTTCTCGGTCAAAGAGCGTGCTGCGCGCACCGGCCGTAACCCGCAAACCGGTAAGGCTATCGAGATCGCCGCTGCCAAGGTTCCAGGCTTCAAGGCAGGCAAGGGCCTGAAAGACGCCGTCAACTAAGTCGTCTCTTTCAGCCGGGCCCGGCTTGGCCAGGTCCGATCACGCTGATGGCGGGTCGCAAACGTTCCCGCCTGACACGTTTGCTAAGAAAAGGCGCATCCTCGGATGCGCCTTTCTTTTATCAGGATTCTACCCACGCTCCGCGGTTGTCGTCGCAGTGGTACAGCCGTTTCTGGGGGACGCATGCTGCAAAATATCAGGGACAATTCACAAGGTTGGATTGCCAAAACCATCATCGGCCTGATCGTCGTATTGATGGCGTTGACCGGCTTCGAAGCCATTTTCAAAGCCGCCACCCACAGCCAGGATGCGGCCAAGGTGAACGGCTCAACCATCAGCCAGAACGAGCTGAGCCAGGCCACCGACATGCAGCGCCGCCAGCTGATGCAACAGCTGGGCAAAGACTTTGACCCAGCACTGCTGGACGATAAGCTGCTGCGCGACTCGGCCCTCAAGGGCCTCATCGATCGCAAACTGCTGCTGCAGGGTGCCGAAGACGCCAAGTTCGCCTTCTCGGATGCCGCGCTTGATCAAGTCATCCTGCAGACACCGGAATTCCAAGTTGATGGCAAGTTCAGTGCCGATCGCTTCGACCAGGTCATCCGCCAGATGGGCTATGGCCGTATGCAGTTCCGCGAAATGCTCGGTGAAGAGATGTTGATCGGCCAGCTGCGCACCGGTATTGCCGGTAGCAGCTTCGTCACTGATCAGCAGGTCGATGCCTTCGCCCGCCTGGAGAACCAGACCCGTGACTTCGCCTCACTGACCTTCAAGGCCAACCCGGCCGCGGTCAAGGTCAGCGACGAAGAAGTCAAGGCGCACTACGACCAGCACGCCAAAGAGTTCATGACGCCAGATCAGGTCGTGATCGACTACGTCGAGCTGAAGAAGTCGGCGTTCTTCGACCAGGTCAAAGTCACCGACGAAGAGCTCAAGGCGCAGTACGAGAAGGAAATCGCCAACCTCGCGGAGCAGCGCCGTGCCGCGCATATCCTCATCGAGGTCAACGACAAGGTCAGCGATGCCCAGGCCAAAGCCCGCGCCGATGAAATCGAGCAACGCCTGGCCAAGGGCGAAGACTTCGCCAAGCTGGCCAAGGAGTTCTCTCAGGACCCTGGCTCCGCCAGCAATGGTGGCGACCTGGGCTTTGCCGGCCCAGGGGTGTACGACCCGGCGTTCGAGGACGCGCTGTACAAGCTCAAAGACGGCCAGGTATCGGCTCCGGTGCGAACCGAGTTCGGGTATCACCTGATCAAGCTCCTTGGCAAGCAGGCGCCAGAGGTGCCGAGCTTCGCCAGCCTCAAGGACAAACTGACTCGCGACCTGAAGACACCGCTGGTCGAGCAGCGCTACGTCGATGCCAGCAAGCAGCTGCAGGATGCTGCGTACGAGGCGTCCGACCTGGCCCAGCCTGCCCAGGACCTCAATCTGAAGGTACACACCTCGGCCCCGTTCGGTCGTGAAGGCGGCGAAGGCATCACTGCCAACCGTGGCGTGATCCAGGCAGCGTTCTCCGAGGAGGTCATGGATGAAGGTGCCAACAGCACCGCCATTGAGCTCGACCCGGAAACCACCGTGGTGCTGCGAGTCAAAGAGCACCGCAAGCCAGAGCAGCTACCGCTGGAAGCTGTGGCCAAGAACATTCGCGAGCATCTGGCCAAGGAGAAGGCAACTGCCGAACTCAAGGCCAAGGCCGACAAGCTGATTGCAGGTCTGCGCGACGGTTCGATCACCGCCGCCGGTGCCCACGATGGCGAGCAGTGGAAAGCCTACGAGGCAGTCACCCGCAGCCAGGACGGTATCGATCCGGCCGAACTGCAGGCACTGTTCCGCCTGGCCAAGCCGCAGGCCAAGGATAAGCCGGTGTACGGCAGTGTAGTCCTGGGCGACGGTAGCCTGGTGGTGCTGCAGCTCAAAGGCGTGAACGAGGGCGCTGCCGCCAGCGATGACGAGAAGCAGCAGATCCGCCGTTACCTGGCATCGCGTGCTGGCCAGCAGGACTTCGCGGCCTACCGCAAGCAGCTCGAAGGCGCTGCCGACATCACCCGCTACTGAGTGGTGTTTGCATCATGAAACAGGCCGCATCGAGCGGCCTGTTTCATTGGTGCAAGAAGAGGTTCAGTCACGCATAGACCAACGCCGCCTAGCCGCTAGCGTTTCTGGCCTTCGTAGTTATCCAGCGTGTCCCGCGCGATCTCCCGCCCCAGAGCGATCAATTCCGGCGCTTTGTAGAACTCGAAGAAACGGCATACCCGTTTCGGCACGTTGATCAGCACGTCTGGCGGGTAACCGGCGATCTTGTACTGCGCCAGTGACGTCTGCATCACTTCGAAACTCTGGTTGATCAGGTCAAGCAACGACGCAGGCCCGACGTTGTCGATGATGAACGATCCGGTCGCCGACTTGGGTGCACCTTCGCGCTCCGGCGCCGCAGCAGGCTGCTGTGCTTGCGGGGCGCCGCTATCGGCAAGCCACGGGTTGGGCGGTGCCAGCCCTTCGGCGACGATTTCCTTCTCGATGCGGATCAGTTCTTCGGCAGGTTTGCGGCGAAACGGCAGGCGTGACCCTAATGAACTGAGCAGCGCATCGAAGCGCATCTTGAACGCTGGCGGCCGCTCGATCACCGGCAATTGGTACTGCTTCTGGTTAGTGGCGTTGAGGTTGACCGCAATGATCAGGTCGCAGTGGCTGGAGACCACCGGCACGATTGGCAGGGGGTTGAGGATGCCGCCGTCGACCAGCATGCGGTTACCCTGCATCACTGGGGTAAACAGGCTGGGAATCGCCGCCGAAGCCCGCATGGCCTGATGCAGGCAACCTTCCTGGAACCAGATTTCCTGTTGGTTGGTCAGGTCGGCTGCTACGGCCGTGTAGGGAATGCGCAGCTGCTCGATGTTGATGTCGCCGACGATTTTGCGGATTTGCCCGAATACCTTGTCCCCGCGGATGGCCCCAAGGCGGAAGCTGACATCGACAAGGCGCAGCACGTCCAGGTAGTCCAGGCTTTCGATCCAGTTACGGTATTCGTCGAGTTTGCCAGCGGCGTAGATCCCACCAATGACTGCGCCCATCGAGCAGCCGGCGATGCAGGCGATGTCGTAGCCACGCCGTTCGATTTCTTCGATAACGCCAATGTGGGCATAACCACGAGCGCCCCCCGATCCCAGTACCAACGCCACGCGTTTGCTCATGAGCTTTCCCCAGCTTGTGCAAGCATGGTCCTACAATGCACTGATCGCCGTCTATGCATCAATCCACTGTGCGCTGAACTACGCTACACAGAGCATAGCGAGCCGGGCACTTTTCAGTTGCACAGGCGTCGAAAAGCCACTCTTTTGATCTTCGAGGTAATACCGATGAAAGCCTGGATCTGCCTTCCTCTGATCGCCCTGGCCCTGGCGGGCTGCGCAGGTAAGACGGCCTACCGTGACAGCTGCGCGACCCAACTCGATGCCGCATGGAAGGAACTGGACCTGGCCAAGGCAGAGGGCTTTGCCGGTGCGGTGAGCTATTCCAAGGCGCTGTCATTGCTGACTGGGGCCAAGACCCAGCAACAATTCGAGGGCTATGAAAACTGCACCAACAAAGCCGAAAAGGCGCGGTTCTATATTCGTGAGTCGCGCGCCGGGCGCTGATCAGGGAGCGCTCTATGTCCGCCATGCTCGATCATGTCATTGCTCAGGTGCTGGCCTTGCAGGTGCGTTTGCTGGCCTGTCGTGAGCGTCTGGCTGCCGATACCGACAGCGAGGCGCTGCATGACCTGCGCACCACGCTGCGACGCCTGCGCAGTCTGTTGCGGCCCCTGCGGGGGCTGCCAGGCGTAGAGCAGCTGGAGGCGGCGGCCAAATCGCTGGGTGAATTGACCACACCGCTGCGCGATCGCGAAGTGTTGGCTGCCGAGCTTGGCCAGCGCGGCTTTGCCCGGGCAGGGCAACGTCGCCTGGAAGGCCGCTCTGTAACGTTTGCCAACGTGGCTGCCAGCGCGCAGTTGACTCGGGTGCTGGCGATCATCGATGCGTTTCCGTTGTTTCTGCGTGCGGCAGATCGCGAAGGGTTGGCCAAGTCGCTGGAGAAACGTATCGACAAGCGCTTGGTCAGGCAATGGCGCAAGCTGCTCAAGGCGCTGCGCGACCCAGAGCACGATCGCCATCGGGTACGGCTGCTGATCAAGCGCGCGCGCTATGGCGATGAGGCTTATCCGCAGCTCAATCACGCCGGTAAGCCACTTCGGCGCCTGTTGAAGAAGGCCCAGGGCGACCTTGGCGACTGGCATGACCGCTTGCAATGGCTGTTGCAGGCCAATGAGCACGCTGATTTGGCGCCGTGCGCCAGTGACTGGGAGCAAGAGTTGCACGAGGCTGAGCGCAGGGCCGATGTGACGCTGGGCGCCCTGCAATCGGCGCTCAAGCGCTTTAAGCCCGGCAAATGACCGATATACGGGCTGATTGGTCGAAGTTTGCTGGCTAGTATTGGCGGACCATACGCAATAGCCAGGAGCCGGCCGATGAACTTCAATCAACTGCTCGATGCGGTGCGGGACACCTCCGATGCGCTCAGTATTGCGCCTGAATGGGCCCAGGGGCGTGCCGTGTTCGGTGGTCTGATGGCAGCGTTGGTGTACGAGCGCATGCGCGTGATGATCACCGATGGGCGCCCAGTGCGCTCGTTGGCCATCAGTTTCGTCGGCCCAGCGGCCCCCGACGTGCCCATTCGTTTCGAGGTCGAGGTGCTGCGCGAGGGTAAGGCGGTTAGTACGCTGCTGGGCCGTGCCGTGCAGAACGGCCAGGTTGTGACGCTGGTGCAGGGCAATTTCGGTGCTGGCCGGGCTTCGGTAGTCGACGTACCTGCTGCACCTGCCATTGCAATGAAGCCACTGGAAGAGTCGGCTCCAGAGCTGCCTTATATCAAGGGTGTAACCCCAGAATTCATGCGCCATCTAGCCTTGCGCTGGGCGATTGGCGGCTTGCCGTTCAGTGGCAACGCCTCACGGCAAATGGGCGGTTGGGTACGCTTGCGCGATGTGCCCCCAGAACAGATCAACGAGGCGCATTTGCTGGCTTTGGTCGATGCTTGGCCACCGAGTGTTTTGCCACTGTTGAAGCAACCGGCTGCGGGCAGCACTTTGACGTGGACCATAGAGTTCATCCAACCGACACCTGAGCTTTCCACACTTGACTGGTGTCGTTACCACGTCGAAACCGAGCATGCGCGCGATGGCTATGGGCATGCTGCGGCGTCCCTGTGGACAGCCCAAGGCCAATTGCTGGCCTTGAGCCGCCAGACAGTAACAGTGTTTGCCTGACCTTCAACGCCTGTGCTTGTGGCGCTCACGCCAAGCCTTCCACCAAGCGCCGCTAAGCACGAAACGTGGGAATGTAATGAACTGCTCGGTGAGTAATCGCTGCACCGCATCTTTACGGTTGGCGAACGGCTCGGGTTGTTCCGTCTCCAGGCGGTGCCCGTGGCGCTGCAGCCCCAAGCCCGCGATGAGAGCGATGACGCCG
Source organism: Pseudomonas promysalinigenes (assembly GCF_014269025.2). Lineage (NCBI taxonomy): Bacteria > Pseudomonadati > Pseudomonadota > Gammaproteobacteria > Pseudomonadales > Pseudomonadaceae > Pseudomonas > Pseudomonas promysalinigenes. The sequence goes on from NZ_CP077094.1 coordinate 1,725,199, forward strand.
ACGGCGATTTGCCCCAGGTCGAGAGCGAACAGGCCGGACAGCACCAGCAGCGCACCCAGTATGAACAGCGGCACGGCAATCAAGTGCAAGACCAGGTTGGCCGGGTGCCGGTGATTGTGATGGTAGCCACGCCATTGCCAGGCGTGCAGATTGGGGAGTCGTTTGCTCATGGGCAGTTCCTCACGGTCATGCCCAAAGCTTAGTGCGGCCCAGCAAGCGGGGCCAATCGAAGCTGGCTATGGCGACTATAGCTTCAGCTGGCCGATGGCCCTGTTCAGTTCACTGGCCAGGGTCGCCAACTCGGTGCTGGTGGTTGCCGAGTCCACCGTCTGCTGCACGGTGTCTTCGGTCACGTCACGGATGCTCACCACCGCGCGGTTCATTTCCTCGGCCACTTGGCTTTGCTGCTCGGCGGCGACGGCAATCTGCGTGTTGCTTTCGCGCATCTGTGCCACCGCGCTGGTGATCTCGGCCAGCGCAGCACCGGCCTCCTGCGCCTGGCGAACACAGTCGTCGGCCTTGTATGAGCTCTCCTGCATGAACTCCACCGCGTCGCGGGTGCCAGCTTGAAGGTCGGTGACCATAAGGGTGATTTCATCCGTGGACGTTTGCACACGCTTGGCCAGGTTGCGCACCTCGTCGGCAACCACGGCAAAGCCCCGGCCCAGGTCACCTGCCCGGGCGGCTTCGATAGCAGCATTGAGGGCCAGTAGGTTGGTCTGTTCGGCGATACTGTGAATGACGCCGACCACGCTGTTGATCTTCTGGCTGTCGTCGGCAAGCTGGCGGATCATTTCGGCGGTTTGCTGGACTCCGCTGGAGAGCCCGGAGATCGAATCCTGTACCCGGCTCACCACTTCCTTGCCGCCACCGGCTAGGGTGTCGGCTGTCTGCGACAAATCGCGCGTAGCGCCTGCATGCTGGGCAATATGGTGTACGGTGGCCGACATTTCGTTGATCGCCGTGGCGGCCTGGTCGGTTTCGCTCTGCTGGCCCAGCATGCCGTGGCGCACCTCACTCATGCTCGCGGCCAGGCGAGCAGCGCCGGAGTCCAACTGGGCGGCGGTGTGGGCGACGGTGCTGACCACGCGGTGGTAAGTGCATTGCATGGCGTTGAACGCGCCTGCCATCTGGCCCACCTCATCGCCGCTGGCCAGTGGCACACGGGCTAACAGATCTCCGGTTTTTTCAACGTGTAGCATCACGTCCTTGAGCGTGTTGAGCTGACTGAGCAGGAAACGGATCAACAACTGCGAGGCGGCAAGCATCGCCAGCATCAAAATGAGCACGCAGATCGCGTAGTTGCTGAAACGCTCGAGAAACACTTGGCGCAGGCTGGGTGCTGCGGCCAGCACGGCCAGTTGCTGGTCGCCACGGCGCAGCACCTGAGCGCCGCGCACTGGGTTGTCGCCGAGCACCCAAGCTGCCGGCAATGTTACCCAGCCTTGACCATTGGCCAGTGGTTGGAGGGGTTCGCCGCCATAGGTAGGCGTTTGGCCTGGTTGCCAGGAGATCAGGTTGGCCAGGGGGGGCAGGGATTGACCGGCAGGCCAGGCGGCCAGCAATTGCGCTTGCGCTTGCGCCTGAGCCTGGGCAGCGTCGGCGCGTGAGCGCTGCTCCAGGTGCACGGCATACAGTACCAGCAACAAGGTGGTAACGAAGGCCACTGCGTTGACGGCCCAGAATTTGTATTTCAGGGAAATATTGCTAAGCCAGGCACCCATGGGTAGGTCTTCTCTGAGTTGAGCGGGAACAATATTGGCAAGGTGCCAGTATTGTGCCCGTCAACATCGGATCAGGTCATGACCTGCATCAAGGAAGCTTGAAGAAAGCTTTGGCCGTCGCGCTGGTGTGGCTGGCGCAGTGTTCCAGGCTCTCGTTGCGATGCAACGCCACCTCTCGTAACACCTCTGGCAGGAACGCCGGCTCGTTGCGACCGTTTTTCGGTTTAGGCCGCAGGCTGCGTGGCAGCAGGTAAGGTGCATCGCTTTCCAGCATCAGGCGCCCTTGGGCAATGTTGCCCACCAATGCATGCAGGTGAGTGCCGCGGCGCTCGTCACAGATCCAACCGGTGATGCCGATGTGCAGGTCCATGTCCAAGTAAGCGAACAACGCCTCACGTTCGCCAGTAAAGCAGTGCACCACTGCAGCGGGCAGATGGTCCCGATAATCCTTGAGAATGGCCAGCAGGCGGTCGCTGGCATCACGCTCGTGCAGAAATACTGGCAAGCGCAGTTCGGCCGCTAGCGCCAACTGGGCTTCTAGAGCCTTTTCCTGCAGAGGGCGGGGAGAGAAATCACGATTGAAATCCAGCCCGCATTCGCCGACGGCACGAACGCGTGCCTCCCCTAAAAGCTGGCGTAATCGGCGCTCGCTGTTGCCGTCCCAGGACTGGGCGTCGTGCGGATGTACCCCGGCGGTGACGAACAAGTGCTGGGCGTCGCCGTCAAGCTCCTGGCAAAGCTGCAGCGCCTGCTCGCTGACCTGCAGGCTGGTGCCAGTGAGCACCATCTGCATCACGCCGGCTTCGATGGCGCGCTCGACGACGGCCGCCTGCTGGTCGTGGAAACTACTGTTGGTCAGGTTGACGCCGATATCGATCAATTGCATGGTGCTACCTCGTGCCGCGGGGCGGCCAGCATAGCAAAAAGCATGATATTCGGTAAAAAACTCAGAACTTCAGGCATTTGCGAGGGTCTTTTACGGTCATTTCTTATGATTACGTATCCCACCATGGCTATCGCCCATCGACCTCGGACAAGATCTGCATGTTGCGCTCGCTGCTGATCCTGCTGCTGATGCTAGGGCTTGGGTTGACCACTGCAGGCCCGGTCTACGCGCGGCTCCCAGGGCCGCAGCAGAGCGTGCCGGTTAACCCGGCCCGTGACCTGCAGCAGATTCGTGCCACTAAGGTGTTGCGGGTGCTCGTCAACCAGAGCCGCAACAGTTCTGGGGAGGTCAAGGGCGAGCCGGTGGGTATCGAGTATTACCGTCTACGCGGGTTGGAGCATTTTCTCAATGCTCGGGCCGGTGATGGCCAGCAGATCCGCTTGAAAATCATCCCGCGAGCCAAGGAACAACTGCTAGGAGCCCTGCAGCGCGGCGAGGGCGACCTGGCTGCACCTGGCGAATTGCTCGACCCTGCAGTGACAGGCGGGGTGAACCGCAGTGCGCCCGTGGTCGATCAAGTGCCGCTGCTGCTGGTCGGGCGCAAGGGCCAGCGCAGCTACACTCGCGCCGAGCAGTTGTCCGGGCGTACTGTGGCGTTGACCAGTGCCAGCGCTGCAGGTGCGGTGATTCAGCAGCTCAATCAACAACTGGCGCTGCGGAAACGGGCGCCGATCAGGATTGAGTGGGTCGATTCCACATTGGCGGTGGAAGATGTTCTGGAAATGGTCCAGGCCGGTATCTATCCCCTGACCGTAGTGGAGGGCCCGATCGCCCGGCGGTGGGCCAGAGTCATGCCAAAGCTGCGCCTGGATAACCGGGTGCAGTTGGGCCAGGCGCAAGCCATGCGCTGGTATGTGCGGCGTGATGCGACGATGCTGCTGGCTACAGTGGACCGTTTTCTTCAGGGCTATCGTGCTCCGGAAAACCAGGATGCCGCCTTCGAGCGGATCTACCGGCGCCAATACCGCGTTCATAACCCCTTGGCGCACAAAGACCGTCAACGGCTCAGTGCACTGCGTCCGGTGCTGCAGAAGCACGGCCAGGCCCAGCAAATCGACTGGCTGAACTTGGCCGCGCTCGCCTTCAAGGAATCCACGCTCAACCCAGCAGCGCGTGGCAGCGGTGGGGCGCATGGGTTGATGCAGATTACCCCGTCGGCGGCGCAACGGGTGGGAGTCAGCAACACAGGCACGGTGGATGGCAATGTCCAGGCCAGTGCGCGCTACCTGGCGTTGATCCGCAGAAAGTTCTTCTCCAGCCCGCACATCAACGAACGCGAGCGCATGGCGTTCGTACTGGCAGCCTACAATCTTGGCCCGGAGCGGGTTCAGGCCATGCGTGCCGAAGCTCGCAAACGCGGCCTCAATGGCAACCAGTGGTTTTTCCAGACCGAGCGCATCGCCATGGAGCAGGTGGGCATGGGACCGGTCAACTTCGTCAATAGTGTCAACAAGTATTTCCTGGCGTTTAACCGCGAACGTAGAGCGCTTGAGCGCGTGGTCAGCCGCTGACAGGTCTGTTCTGTTTCACCATGGGGCTTGCAGCCGGCGGCTAGTCGCTCTAGCATACCGCCTGCGCCGATTTAAACAGCTACTTGCGGGGCGCAGGATCGGCCCCCGGCTCATCCGAAATACCGCTAAAGCGCTGGTTCGGTGACGCCTCCCACCGCTGCCCAGCGGGATTTGCGAGGCGGAGAGAATCTCCATGAGTTGCCCACGTACCAGTGTCTGTCTGAGCCCGTTGCCTGCCCATCAGGCTACTCGTACACCGCGCATTCTGCTCGGTGGCCAGCATCAGCCCACCCTGCTGCGCCATCTGGAAGGCTTGTCTCGTCGTAAAGGGCAAGCCCGGGCGTTTCTGATTCAGTTCACCGATGATGCGTGCCGGCTCGAGCAGTTCGGCAGTGACCGCTTCGATCTCGCTGTAATCCAAGCGCCCGCCCGCGAAGAGGCCGCCTCTATTATTGGCCAACTGACTCGCATTGCCCGCCAAGGATTGATCACCCGACGCTGAGGAGCGCGCCGTTGAGCACCAATATCATCACTACAGAAGGCCACGCGGCCCTGAAGCAGGAGCTGGATCATCTGTGGCGGGTGTATCGGCCTGAAATCACCCAGAAGGTCGCATGGGCTGCATCGTTGGGGGATCGCAGCGAGAACGCCGACCTCGCTCAATCACCCCAGCGACACTACTATTTCCACTGCAGCCCTTAACGCACCTGGCCTGCACAGATAGTAGTGCTACTAGTTGAGACCTACTTTTTCGAGTAGGTATTCGGCCCCGAAGCAGCGTCGCTTTACAGCGGCGCGGGCTTTTTTCGTTGAACAGACCCATCGCTATTTTAGGAAAATCCTCTGCGTGAGGGGCCTAGGTACAGTCAGGAGTCCATCGGCCAAATCTCCCCGCTAACCAAACCCACGCAATTCGCTTCAGGAAAAGTCGTGAGCTGTCCCGCGAAAAAGCACCGAGCCCGGCTACCCCGCATTAGAGTTTTTCGAATTGGTGGCTGGTTTCTCCCGGGTATCCTCTGGAGTCTTTTCCCGTTTATTCAGTTGGCGAGGTCGTGGGCGTTCCGATCAATCCTCCTGCCCCCGATTCCAGTTCCGTTCCCGGCTCAGGCTCAGGCTGTGCAGACGTGGGCACGTCGTCAGTAGCGTGAGTGGACGATGCCGTTGCATTTGGCAGCCTATTTGATAGATCCACCATGAGTGACATTGCTGGGTCAGATTCCAATACCCCGCGATCCTGCAGCTCTTTGCATTCCTTGTTCGCCAAGAGCTCCTGCAGTGCGGAGAAGACCTCGGGCTCTCGTTCGCTGAGCAAGGATCTGAGCTGGATGAACATGTTCCACGCGTAGGCCCAGCCAGGGTTGAGCGTTGGCGTACACAGTTGGTTTTGGAGGCTCGCGAGCGCGGCTTTAGGATCTGTTTCAAAAGCAGTGACGCCGGGTTTCAGCCATTCGCCCGAATCGTCAGCCCTCAGAATTTTGAAGGGAGAGGGGGTGGAGAAGGAGAGGACATTGCCCGTCGTTGCGAAGAACGTGGTCGCCTGAAACGAGGTTTTCTCGAAGTCGACATGGTTCAGGGTGACGCCGAAGAACGACGCGAGCGAAAGATTTACCTCGTAGAACAGCGAATTTTCGACTGTCACGTTATCCCAAAATGTCCCCTTCAAGCTGGTCTGCACGAAGGTCATGGAATTCAGATTGACGTTCATGAACGTCGCACCGTCCAAGGAGGCCAAGTCGAAGCGGGCTCCATCCAGAATTGTGCCTTCGAAGACTGAACCGTACAGGCGAGCGATCGCAAAGTTGGCTCCCGCCAAGTCAGCCTGGTGAGCCCAGATGCGAGGGAGAATCTGCTGGCTGACATCAAGGTAGCGCAGGTTGCGTGAGCGAAGATCCATTCCGACCTCGCGTGCCATGAAGTAGTCCTTGAGGTCTGGATGGCCAGCTAGCGTGGCCAGCTGGACATTGGTCATTGCCGGGCCAGCCCAGAGGTGTTCTTCACGATCGATCTCGATGTGGGGTATCCACGAGACCGTACCGCCATCTGTGTTATTGAGCAGTTTCGTGTGTGACTTAATCCAGAGCAGAGGGGACAGGTGGCTGGGCACATAGATCACCTCAACGCAGATGGCGAGCCATGCAATCAGTACCGTCACTCCTGCTCTGCGCCCCCATCCCACGATGGTTAGTGCCACTTTGCTTGAGCCCGCAGCCAGAAGCTCCCGGGCGCGTACCAAAGCGGCGGAGCAAGCCCAGTAGAGTGACGCTACCTGGATCGCGAACAGATAAGGGCTTTGATACGCGCTGAATTTGGTGAGAATGAAAAGCAGGGTTGCCGGCCCGGCGCATAGCAGGCAAGCCAGCATGAACCGGTCAGTATGATGGTTGAGAGCCTCATGAGGTGTCGATGCACGGTCGGCCTTGAGTCCGGCGAACATTTTCGGCAGTCGCCGCAAGGTCACCAGGTGACCGATCAGGACTAGCAGAGGGCTTAGGGTGTAAAAGCCGACAACCGAGACAGTGACGCTCACAAGTGGCAACTGGATGCCCTTGCTGGGCACCAGTAGCATCACATCCTTGGTCGACGACACGCTGGCCAGGATGTAGAGGACAAGAAGCGCGTAGGTCAGGCAGGACGATAGGTCGGGCGCGATGGGGTCGTCTTTGCGAACCGTTTTTCGAGGGAATACGACGCGGCTAGGCTGTTTCCGAGATGAAGACATAAGAGTCATCTTGTAGGGGTTAAAAAGGGCGGCAAGGGTAGCCGACTGCTTTGCTCGGGAACACCTGCTGACCAAGGCAGTAGCACTTCATTCTGCTGAGATGTGGGGATACCTTTTCAGGCTGGAATAGAGAGGCGGGCCCATAAGCAGCGCGATACCTGTTTACGAACGGCTAGGTGGGCAGTGACGCCGGGGGCGCGTGCGCAATTGACCTCACTCTGCCGTCCACTGCTTGCATGGCCAAGAAAGCGATTGCTGACGCCGCGCTTTTTGTGGTCGGTTCGCTCGAATAGAGAAGCCGAAATCCGCCACCGCGTTGCGCGATGCGCAGTAGCCTTCGATCCCGTGTAGCCACGAATCAACGTCCGCAGTGGCACGGAAAATCCGGTGACCCCAGCAGGCGCAGCACCCGTTCGACCAGCTACGATTTCGTACTAACGGCGAGCCGCTCTAAGGCCTGACCGCCTAAGCGATCCTTGACAAAAATTCGCCGCTTGATGAAAAATGTCTAGAGAATTGCTATAGCTCTATTCGTAGCAGATGTGAGCTTCAACGCTGAACCAGGGGGTATGAATGTCTAACGTGTCGATTGCACTGATCAAGGAGAGCAACAAAATGCTTTCCTCGACTGCAAAGAAAGCCGTGGCTGCTCGCTCCTCGAAGCTGTCTTCGGACAACATCAACAACCTCATGAAGAAGGCGTTTGATCGTCTTGCACGCTGACCAAGGATTTGTCGCCTCTTGAGTTCATACGAAGACAATGGTGTAGGTGACATCACTGATCAGCCTAGCGTCGCAATCGCCGGATTCGAAGGAGCGCCCAGCCAGGCGCCTGATTCGAATCCGGCGTCTTCGCATTCTGAGATCCAGTTCGACGTTTTTCGTAAGCTGGTGCCCGAGGCGGATGATTTTCTAGGGCTTCTCGCCTATTCACTCTACAAGCGTCATAAGATTGAGTGGATTGAAAACCACCCTGAGGACGACCACAAGGCTTTCAAGAAAGTCGCTTGTACCCCCCAACAGCTGGGAATGTACCGCTATCAAGCGGAGCAGATGGCCAAGAGCTTCATCGACGTTTCGCTCGATCAACTCGAAGCAGGTATGCGCAAGTCGATCGAGGAAGAGGGGGTCTTGGCGCTTATCAGCGACATGGATAAGCGCGTCCATTCAGAAATGGGATCGATCAAGACGGCCGTTTCAACAGGCGTAGAAAGCCTGAAGTGGGGTTTTTGGCCTGCCTTTGGCAATCACATGCTCAGCGGCTTGGCGTCAGTGATCGTGGCGCTGCTGATCTTCGGCAGTTTCTCGCTGTACAGCAAATTCCAGGAGAGCGGTGGGCTTGAGGGCATGGCCAGGGAAGCTTCCCACCAACTCAGTCAGCCACATGTAGCTCCAAATCCAGCACCTTCGCCTGCACCTGTGCAGTCTCCTCAAGGTTGATGCAAACGATTTTGTAGGTCGTGCAGATCACCTGACAGCGACTTGCACAGTCCAGCGGCAACTACGTTTTTCTGCTGTATGTCGGGCCTCACCGGTACGGCAATTTTTGCGCTCACACCACCAGTAAGCCCCGTATCAGGGGCTTCGTTAGGGGATAGTTGCCCTGGCTGTTGGGCGCGGCGTGTGGCGGTACAACCTAGACCAACTCATCTCGCGTCATTGGCGTCAGGTAGTCATGGCGTAGTCGCGGCAGCCCAACGCTGATAGCTCTGTTCAGCATGCTCTGGATTATCGAGCTTCGGCTTTGCACGCAAGGCGAACGCTTTCTCAGCCAATGTCTCCAGCCGCTCAGCCGCCTTGGGCAGCCAGCCGTGCTTGATTGCCCAGCGGCGAATGTTTTCCGCAGGTTCATGATGGTCGCGCGAGCGAAGGATACGGAGGATTCGCTTTGCGTGTTCCTCATCAGACGGATGGAGGATGTTGTGTGCTTTGTTGATCACCTTGGTCAGCGACAACATCGCTTGCTCAACGACTGGGTCTGCTATGAGTTTGGCAGCTGGTTTGGCTGGCTTGCTCGACTGGCCCAACACTTGTGGTGACCATGTCTGCACCCAATCATCGATCTCCCCCGCCGTCCAAGGGATCGCGACGACCGCTGTCACATTCTGCAGTGCATCGACCTTGTCCATCATCTTCTGGCTGGCATATACAGCGATCACTATGGACGGCCGCGATAGCCATTGCAGAGTCTGCATCGTCTCGCACCGCATCTCGGCACCACTAGGAAGCTTGATGGGTTTCCCTTTAACGAGGGCGCCGTGGACTGCGTCACCGAGCGCATTTTGCAGGGAGCCGGAGGTAAGGGAGGCTTTGACTGGTACCAGAAATATGACGTCTGGGACATTCAACGAGGCGCTGAGATGATCAGCAACACCGACCCCCTTGAGAATATGTTCAGGGCTCTGGTTGGTGTCAGGCAGCAGGATCCTTTTTACAGCAGGCATGCATTTGTCCTTGTGACGGTGGCAACGAATGTGGGCCAGTTCAGGTTTTGGAGCTTCACCCCCTTCGTCCAATAGATCAAGCGATGGCCTGTGACGACGGCACGATCTGATTTACGACCCCGGTGAATCAACCATGATCCCTGCGGGGCATTTTCGCTTCGTATCGTGAATAGCAGCGCGCATCTGTAGGGGGGGCGGGAGGTTTACCAGGCGCGATCTACATGTTGCCTGCACCTGGCACACCTCCTGGATCCAGTCAGATCGGGACGACGATCCGGCTACGAGCAACACATATGTTCTCTTTGACCGCGTAGCACTCGACGTAGTGGTCGCCCTGGAAGGTTGAGTGTTCAGTGATCTGTCGGTAACCGCTGTCGATGCGAATCTGACCGCGGATCATGTCGCGCTCAATAGCCTGAGGCCCGACGTTCTTCACCTTCCAGTAAATTTTGTATGGGGGTGGAACATCGATCTCGGAGACCCAGAACGTCAGTTCGCGCTGTCTGGGAATACGATACGCGATGACGCGTGACATCAGGTTGCGTAGCCGGTCGCCCTCGTTTTTGACCGAGCAATCGATCCGCAGGTTGTACTGGATGTCGAGTCTGAATTTCTGACCGATGAACTGCTCGTCGTTCTTGACCCGATTTTCTGCGATCGCCTGCTTCTTCTCCTGCTCGACGTACTCGGGGAAGTGCTCGCCAAAGACTGTGCTCCACCGCTCATGGGCCACCTCAGCGTCGTCAAGGGCCTCTTGCAAGCGTCTCAAAGCTTTCTTGGCCTTGGGGTGGAAGTTGCCTGATTTGGTGACGATGGAGCCACTGCCAGGCGCCCGCCATTGTTCCTTGTCCTCGTCGATATCGACCAGGTAGGCGAAGAAGTCGCGGGTCATTTCGCCGTAGGCGGCATAGGACTTGGTGTCATAGTCCGCAGTGCTGTTGAGAAACTGATAGCACAGCGTATCGATCAGCATGCCTTTCATCGGCACGCCATGGTCGTTTTTCCAGGCGCGAACCATTTTGCACAAGCGCTTGAGGTTATGGTTCTTGTCCTGGTTCAGGCTGTTGATCTCATCAATCTCGGCGACGGGATTGCACTTTTTCCAGCTGCCTCCGTCATTGGCATCCGGGTAGGTGTAGCTGCCGTCGTCGTGCTCGAAAACCGGGAGCACTTCTACCACGTAGTCCGAGAAATATATCGATACAACCTGCTGCTGCGCTTTGACGTCGTGGGTAGGAAACCGTTCTTTGAGAGCCAGCCGGATCTCCCCCAGCAGAGACGATTGCTTGTTGTTTTCGTAGCGCTGAAAGCGATCGTACACCGACCACGGTAACACGAACGCCATGTCCAGATCGCTCACGCCATCTACGGCAGTGTGGCGCCCGTATGAGCCGACTTGCCGGCAGTGCAAGGTGTCAGAGGTACTGTCGTAGTACTTTTCGTTCAGCTTTTCGGTGATCTGCCGGTAGCTCTTGGAAATCTCGTCGGCATTCTTGACCGCCAGGTTCCTGCGAAACTGCTCAAATAGCTCTTTACTCATGAGTGCAGACTTCCTTCAGGGAGAGTAGAAGTTCGGGGTGCGTGGCAAGCCATGAACCGCCGGCTACAGCGATCAGGATCACTACCAGCAGGGCGTAGACAGAAAAGGGGATCTTGTCTCTAAAGAACGAGAACTCACGATGCTCAGCGATCCAGCCGATCTGGTGATCCCAGAAGAATTTTTTGTGGGCAAGCCAGCCCGAGAACAGAATGTGCTTTCTCTGGCAGGCTGGCCCGAAGTCCGCGGTGATCCGATCCAGTTCAGCTTGATCTGCGGGAGTGAATTGCTGGTCGGATTTGCAGCGTGCCGACATGTCCTTCAGTTGATTAAGCAAACCCGTCAGTTTTTCACCAGACTGAAAGTACCGTTCTTTGGAGTCGGCGTAATAGGTGATGTAAAGGCTGCAGATACCGATCACCGTGATGAGCGCCGAGACGTGTTTAGCAGCCAAGAAATCGATGTAGAGTGCTAGCACGCCAATCACCAATGAGATCAGGCCGATCCATCCTGGGGCTTTCTCCACAATGTCGTAGGTGGAGAAATGAAGCTTGGCGGTGTAACCAATGTCGTAAGCCTTTTCGGCGATCAGCTTCAGCGCTACCTGATGATCCATGAATCTACCTGCAGTAAGTCTCATGATTTGGCCGCGCTGGCGGGGCTAGCGCCGTCTAGGCAGCCTTCGCACTGCAGGAGGCGAGAGTACAGCGTATTTCCCTCAAGCCTCCTGAACGGAAAACCTAGAACTTTCGTAGGTTTCTAAGATTGTCCTTAGCGTTATGGTTCGGGTTTGCCCGGAGGTAAATATTTTCAAATACATCCACATCCGCTCCGGTCTGCCACTCCTTGCCGTCATGGTAACGGGACTTGAAGGCCACGCCGGATTGGATAAGTTGTACCACAAACTGCCTTGGGATAATGAACTGCACTTTTGAAGTCGACTTTCGAACACGCACGTATTCGATATGCTCGTCATCTTCGTCGAGTTTGATCCCGTTGATGTAGTAAACGTCTGTCATGGCGGCTCCAGCGTGGGTGAGGGCATGTTACATATATCGGGGCGGAAGTTGGTAGTTCAAGGCAGATCTTTAATTTATTTTATTTGGCGGAAGCTTGACGGTTAATAAAGTCAATAGCCGGCATCTACACATGTGCTTGAATATGTTTGTGCCAATTTTCTATCCAAATGGATGTTTTTTATTGGCTGTAAGGCTCTTTTAGGTCGCAGCGCTTTATGAGCCATTGGGATTTGATCTCATTTTGCGGTATCTATGCCTACCTCACAGATCACGAGCAGTTTCCCGCTCGCGTATGACCACCGTGATGGAGGTAGTTTTTGAGTAAGGAATACGTTTGGGGCCCGTCTTTCTTTGGCAGGGTTCTGACCGGGTCTTCACCTTGGTTGCTGCGACTCACGAATGGGTGTTTTCACCTGACTGTAGGTTATGAAAGCGTAGCGATCAGCTTGAGTGGTCGTGATCGGATAGTAGCGACGAGAGGTATGCTGTGGGGTAGCCTGAGATACGCGGGAGGTATCCTCGGCGGGCTGCCAAACTCATCTGTAGCTGGGGTCAATGACGTCATTGCAGACGTTATCAAGGCACAGGAGCGACAGGAGGCAGAAAATCTCCTGCAGGCCCAGAGTCAGAAAGACGAGCGAATTGCGCGCTTTAGAACATCGCACGCTCTTCTACGTTCGTGGTTGTCCGACGCTAACCGGCTTTTGAATGATTCAAGAAGCCAGCGCCGATGGGTCACACACGAGCAACAGGTCGCGTTGCAAGCAGCTAGGCCGAGCTTGCCGATTGCTGATAATGAGCTGGATGTCTTGCTGCAAGACGAAGCGCTTAGGGATGCTCTGGGTGTTTCCCTCATCGACGTGCAACGTGCGCTGGCCATCTGGCGTGGCGATTGGATCGCGCTCTGGAAAAAGATCAACAAAGAGCACACTGAAAGCGAGCTGGTGGCCTCGAAATGGCTGCTCTCTAATGTGGAAAAGTTGCCGCTGAATGACGAGCAGGCGAGGGCGGTTATCTGTTTCGACAACCGCGTGCAAGTCGCAGCTTCAGCAGGTTCTGGCAAGACCTCCACCATGGTAGCCAAGGCTGCTTACGCGATCGACCGTGGGTTCTTCCAGCCCAAAGAAATCGTGATGCTCGCGTTCAACAAGGACGCTGCTGAGGAACTCGCGCAGCGAGCAGAGCAGTCTTTTGCGCGACTGAAGATGGGCAACGTCAAGGTTAGGGCGAAGACATTTCACCGGCTTGGCCTTGCCATCATCGGCTATGCCACCAAGAAGAAGCCCAGGGTACCGGACTGGGTAGTCAAGGAGAAACTGGCCTTCGAGAAGTTGGAGGAATTGATCGATCAGCTGAAGTCGAACGAGGTCGGCTTTCGCAGTCGCTGGGATCTGTTCCGCCTTGTCTTTGGTCGCGATCTGCCCGCGTTCAAATCGATGAAGGTGCCCCCCAAGCAAAACTCCAAAGCAGGTCGCCTCATTCCGATTCAGGGCGATCCGGTCAAAAGCCTGGAAGAGTGCATGATCGCCAACTGGCTTCACTACAATGGAGTGGAGTACGTCTACGAGCGACCCTACGAGCATGACACCGCCACCGAGACTCACAGTCAGTACCATCCTGATTTCTACTACCCCGCAATTGGTCTGTATCACGAGCACTTCGCGCTGAACGAGCATGGGCAGCCACCTGAGCACTTCGAAGGGTATCTGAAGGAAACGCTTTGGAAGCGCGCGCTCCATCGCGAGCACGGTACCCGGTTGATCGAAACGACCTCGCATCAAATCCGTGAAAACACCTGGGTTGAGCACCTTACGCGTGAGCTGACCAGTCGAGGGATCAAGCTGGATCCCAATCCTGATCGTCCAGTGCCACCGGGTCGTCAACCGCCTTTGTCGGCGATGAAGCTCATTGGACTAATCCGCACCTTCATCGCTCATGTGAAGAGCAACTGCCTGACGGAACAAGACCTGCTGGCCCGCGTTGATGAGTTACCTGCGAGCGTGTTCAAGCATCGCTACCGGATGTTTCTCGACATCCTCTGGCCTGTGATGAAGGCCTGGGATGCAGAACTTAAGCGCGTGGGTGGTCTCGATTTTGAAGACATGCTCGTTCAAGCCGCTGAGCATGTGGAACAAGGCCGATGCTTGCCTAAATTCCGCTTGGTCATGGCGGATGAATTCCAGGATGCTTCCAGGGCCAGGGCGCGCCTGTGCAGAGCGCTGGTGAGCGCACCAGGGCGTCACTTCTTTGCGGTAGGCGATGACTGGCAGTCGATCAACAGGTTTGCCGGGGCCGACGTCTCGGTGATGACGGATTTCACAACATTCTTCGGCTCCGGGCAGTTGCTGAAATTGGAGCAGACATTCAGATGCCCTCAAGCCCTCTGTGATGTATCCAGTCGATTTGTGAGCAAGAATCCGGTGCAGCTGTCCAAAACGGTGTACTCGAAAACGCCCGCGGTTGGGCCGGCTGCGCAAGCAGTGATGCTGCCGCGTATGGACAGTGTTGGGCCTGCAATCGTGAAGTTCCTGGAAAGCCTCGTAGCAGGTTTGATAGATGGCTCGATCCCAAAAGCCAAGGATCGTTTAATCAAAGTCTGCATCCTTGGGCGTTACAACGACGAAGAAAGCTTTGTGCCAACGGGTTGGCGGGCGAGGTTTGGGAGGTACATTCAAGTGTCGTTCTTGAGCGTCCACCGCTCGAAAGGAACGGAAGCTGACTATGTGATCTTGCCTGCGATGGTCAGCAAGAAACGAGGGCGTAGCTTCCCAAGTACCATGACTGATGATCCCGTGCTGAGCTTGGTCATGCCAAAAGGCGATGCGTATGAATTCGCAGAAGAGCGCAGGCTGTTCTACGTGGCGCTCACCCGAGCGCGGCGCACCGTGTTGATGTACACCGTTCAGAAGCAGGTGTCGGTGTTTCTCAAGGAGCTGGTGCAGGATGGTGCACTGCAAGTGGAGGACATCCATGGCACGACGGTCAGGCTGAATCCGTGTCCGAGCTGTACCATCGGTGACCTGGTGGTGAAAGACGGTACGAATGGTAAATTCGTAAAGTGCAATAACTTCCCAGAGTGCGACTACAAGCCGCCTGCGAAGAAGCCTGTCAAAAAAACTCGTTACTATGGCAAGCGTTACAGCAGGAAAAATTATCGGGCCTAAGGTTCATGTCTGCCGCTAAATCCATACTACGGTCACGGGAAGCACTGGCCCATGACCGAGAGTCATTGTTGGAGAGAAAGCGCTTGACGCCGACTGGGCTTGCCAGGTGGCAGAGCGCAGGCTTTTTTTGGTGTTTAGTAGGTTTGATGGGGACGGCCCTGCTGCGATCGGCATGGTCGGTCTCCACACCTATCGGTGGGGTAAGTTGGCGATCTGATTTTGTTCGCTGAACTGCCCCGGCTGCCAACGATTGGTGAGTGTGATGGCTGAAATTTTCTGAGCCACTATTTGGCTACCACGTAACGATGGGCTGGGCTAGGATTGGCCAGCTGCAGCGTTATTCAATCAGAGCGTGCCTGAGTGCGTGGGCCGCCGGTCATGGTTAGCCAGAAGGGATTCGAGCGTTGATACTCAAGCAGATGCGCGTGTGTGGTTTTCAATCGTTTGGTGCGAAACCGGTCACTGTCGATTTCAGAAAACTGACGTTCCTGATTGGCCCCAACGGTTCCGGTAAAACAGCAACGCTGCAGGCGCTCTGCCGACTGTTCTCGATTGATCCTAATCAGCGACGCCTGCGCAAGTCTGACTTCTTCGTTGCGCATGACGAAGAACATAGGCCGGATGAGCGCACGCTGTGGATCGAGGCGGATTTCTACTTCCCAGAGATCGCCGATGAGACCCAGGAACACCCGACCATCCCGTGCAACTTTGGGCACATGCGGTTGGATAACATCAACGGTGTGCCCCGTGTGCGTTACCGCCTGGATGCCTCGCTCGGGCTCGACGATGAGATCGAGCAGAGCCTGCGCTACGTGTCGGAAGTCGACGAAGACGGCAATCCAGTAGCTACTTCCCCGGTACCGCGCGATGAACGTAATCAGATCCAGGTGCACTACCTGCCCGCGCGACGTGATCCGGCTGAACACATCACCTACGGGACAAATGCGCTTCTTGGTCGCTTACTCCGGGCTGTGAACTGGGCGGAGCAGCGCGAAAAGATCAGCCAGCTGTCTGCCGATATTTCCGAGAGCCTCAGCACCAACCCATCAGTGATCAACCTCGGTGATGGGATCGCCAATGCCTGGGGCAGGCTACACAAAGGTAAGTTTTTTAAAGACCCAAGCCTGACGTTCGTCACTCATGAAATCGAGGCATTGCTTAGGCATCTCTCCGTATCCTTTACCCCCGGTCACGGCGAGCAGCAAGTCGACTTCTCTCGTCTGAGCGATGGGCAAAAATCGATGCTCTATCTGACCTTGGTGCTCACCTCCCAGGCCATCGGAAGGGCAGTGCTTAAAGGCGATGATGACTCATTCGACATGGATAAGCTTAAGCCTGCCGTGTTCACCCTCATCGCTCTGGAAGAGCCCGAGAACAGCCTGTCCCCACATTATCTGGGCCGGATCGTATCTTCACTGAAGGAACTGGTGCTCGGTAGAGGAAATTCAGACGCTCAGGCAATGATCGCTACGCACGCTCCATCCATGCTGCGACGCGTCGAGCCTGAGCAGATCCGTTACCTCAGACTTGATGAGTCACGCTGCACGGTCGTGACCAAGATCAAGATGCCACCAGACAAGCATGGCGAAGCCTACAAATTCGTCAGAGAAGCCGTTCAGGCATTTCCCGAAATTTATTTCTCAAGGTTAGTGGTGCTAGGAGAGGGTGATAGCGAGGAGATTGTATTGCCTCGTTTACTCGCTGCAGAGGGACTTATGGTGGATGAGGCCGCGGTGTGCATTGCACCGCTAGGTGGCCGCCACGTGAACCACTTCTGGCGTCTCCTGAGCGAGCTGAAAATTCCTTACGTGACATTGCTGGATCTCGACGTGGCGCGGCATGGCGGAGGGTGGGGGAGGATCAAATATGTGGCAACACAGCTCAATCTCCATCAGCCCAACCAGAGCTACATCCCGGCGGAAAAGCTGGATAAAATTCCCGCGTGGAACAGCAAGGACTACAAGATTCTCAAGGTTGAGAAGAGCCGTGACTACAGGTCATACATCGCAGGGCTGGAACCTTTTAACGTGTTCTTCTCCAGTCCTATGGACTTGGATTTCGCCATGCTCTGCGCTTTTCCAGAAGCGTTCGGTATCGAGGCCAAGCACCTTGTGACACCGAAGGTCGGTCAACTCAGGTCTGTATTAGGCGAAAGCTTCTACGATGAGAAGCAGTACAGCGTTTCTGAGCGAGAGTACTTCGCTGCCTACCACAAGCTCTTCAAGGTAGATAGCAAGCCTAAATCGCACATTGAGGCGCTCTCAAGGCTCACGGATGAAGACCTGCGGCAAGGCATGCCGTCATCTCTCAAACGGCTCGTCAAGCATGTGATCAAAATGGCTGGGGAGCTCCACGAATGATCAGGGTCGAGGAGTGGACGCCATCGGACGGAATCGTGCTTGAGCCTAATGCAGATACCGCAGCAAGGGAGCAGATACGCTGTGTAGCGTTGACGGCAGGCCCAGGCTCAGGGAAGTCCGAACTTCTCGCTCAGCGGGCCGACTTCCTGCTCACAACCGGTGTATGCCGTTATCCAAAGCGTATCTTGGCAATCGCCTTCAAAGTTGATGCCAGCAATAACCTGAAGGAACGTGTTTGGCGTCGGTGCGGCGCCGCTTATGCGGGTCGCTTCGACAGCTATACCTTCCATGGTTTGGCCAAGAGAATTGTCGAGCGGTTCCGACCCGTGTTGACAGGCACCGATGCGCTGAACCCGAACTTCAAGGTTGTTGCCAAGGGCAAGGCTCATCCCGTGCAGACCGAGTTCAAAGAACTCATCCCACTCGCCATCAAGATTCTTGACGCCTATCCGCCGGCGATCAACGCGATACGCCAAACGTACAGCGATGTCTTCCTGGACGAATTCCAGGACTGCACGGATGAACAATACAAGCTCGTGACTAGGCTCTTCGTAGGGGCTGGTCGCCGCGTGACTGCGGTAGGGGATGTGAAGCAGAAGATCATGGGATGGGCGGGTGCCTTGGATGGTGTGTTCGCTAGGTTCGTCGAAGACTTCGATGCGCGACACCTCAATATCTACCGCAACTTTCGGTCACTGCCTCACCTGCTTAGGCTTCAGAACGACATCATCAAAGTGCTCGATCCTGCATCGGAAATGCCTGGGAATTTGCTCAGTGGCCAAGGGGGTGAGATTCATTTGCTGCGCTATGCCGATTGCGAAGATGAGGCCCGTGACCTCGCCGAGCGAATTTCGCATTGGGTCAACGTTGAGGGAATCGCACCCGCAAAGATCGCGATACTCACGCGTGCTCAGCCCGAGGCCTACTGCGTGCGTTTGACTTCCGAGCTGGAGAGCTGGGGTATCAGCTATCGGAACGAAAACAAGGCACAGGACATCTCCACTGAGCCTATTGCCCAGGTCATCGTGGATTACCTGCTTTGTATCTATGGCCTGCGAGAGCCCAAGGCTTGGACGCGTCTAACTCGCCGGATCATTCCTTCGGAGGACGACGCCGACGGTAAGCTCAAGAGCAATTGGAGTCGTTATGTCAAAGAGGCGCGCAAGTCGGCCGCGGCTGATATGGTTGGCAAGACGTATGCTCAGCGGTGGGAGCTCCTGGAAGAGTTTCTGAGCATGGTGGGGCAGACGTTACTGGCCGGCCTGTCTCATGATTACCAGTCCCGAGAGCATCTACGCGAGCTCATCGAGAGCGTCAAAACCTACATTGACGAAGCCATGGTCAGAGAACCCGACCTTCTTCAAGCGCTGGCCCAGCTCTCAAATGACCAGTCGATACGTATACTCACCGTGCACAAGAGCAAGGGCTTGGAGTTCGACACAGTCGTATTGCTTGGCGTAGAAAGTCAGGCCTACTTCGGTGACCTCCATGAGAGCCGATGCACATTTTTTGTTGGCGTATCACGTGCAGAGCGAAGACTCGTGGTGACAACGGCGGGGCATCGGGACAATCTCGGGCAGGTCAACCACTGGAAGGTATCCCGCACAGCCCAAGCTGAATTCCTAGAGTACGTTATCCCTTGGATTACTCATTCTAACTGATCATGGGAAACGATCGGAAAACCGCGCAGCGCCATCCCAACCTACGCAGGTATTGGTTGATCGTTGCCGTGAAACGGCTAGCTGCCTGAAAATTCCGCCTGAGACAGATCCGGGGCTTTCAATTCCTACAAGCGCTTCTCAAGGTCTATGCCTCAACCCCAACATCCGGGCAGGTTTCGAGCGGCATCGGTACCTCTGTGATACTGGCCTGACCACTCGATGCCCCAGTCTTCAACTGCAGGCCGGAGGGCCATTGCACGGCAGTTCGGCACTTTCCAGTGCCACTTTTTGGCGTTCGTGTGTGCCAGGCCGGCAAGCATGGGTTCGCAGCTGTTCCGGTCGGCATCCATGGCTAATTGCTTGGCATCGTAATCACCCCAGGAGCACCACATTAGGGCTTCACCTTTGAACGGCGCGAGGTAGTCCTCCAGCGATTGCCGAACCTGGTCATAGGTGCCAGCACTGGGCGTGCTGGTAGGTGAGATCCTGCGAGCTGGCTGATCCGGTTGGGCTGGCAGTATCATGTCAGTTTGAGTGCAAATGGGCCCTGCGGGGTAAGCGTCCGGTGAACTCACCTTCCGAACGCCAGCTTTAAGGGCGATGGTGTCCGCGTATTTTTAAGCGGACGCGATCACCCTTATCGCCAGGATTTCCATGCGCCAACGAAGCTCTTATCCGAAACCATTCAAAGCCCAGGTCGTTCAGGAATGCCTGCAACCTGGCGCATCCATTTCCAGAGTCGCCATCAGCCACGGTATCAATGCCAACGTCATCCGCAAATGGCTGCCGCTCTACCGAGATCAGCCCGCAGCGACTTCACTACCGGAGTTCGTCCCGGTAAAAGCCGCACCTAAACGGCCAGCCGAAGCGTCAGTGATCATCGAGTTGCCCATGGCCGACCAAGTGATCACAGTGAAATGGCCAACCTCAGATCCCGAGGGCTGCGCGCAATTTATCCGGGCTGTCGCTCAATGATCCGCATTGATGCAATCTGGCTGGCCACCGAGCCGATGGACATGCGCGCCGGTACCGAAACGGCATTGGCCCGGGTGATCGCGGTGTTCGGTGCGGCGAAGCCGCACTGCGCTTATCTGTTCGCCAATCGCCGGGCTAACCGGATGAAAGTGCTGGTACACGATGGCGTGGGTGTCTGGCTTGCCGCGCGACGACTGAATCAAGGCAAGTTTCACTGGCCCGGCATTCGCCATGGCTGTGAGGTCGAACTCGACAGCGAGCAACTCCAGGCGTTGGTGCTGGGCCTGCCGTGGCAGCGGGTCGGCTCAGGCGGCGTGATCAGCATGCTGTAACCGCCGGCCATTTGGCCGGTCTGCTTGTCGTCGTATCAAGCTTGCTCTGGCACAATCGGCGGCATGAGTTTCTCGCACAACCTCGACCAAATGACCCCGGAACAGCTTCGTGCTTTGGCGGCACAGGCGTTGCAGTTGCAGTCCCAAGTCGAGGCGATGAGCAGAAAGATCCAGAACGATGAAACCATCATCGAGCAGCTCACTTACGAAATCGCCCTGCTCAAACGCCACAAGTTTGCCAAGCGCAGCGAGCAAATCAGCCCGGCGCAAGGCAGCTTGTTGGATGACCTGCTCGATACAGACCTTGAAGCTATCGAGGCCGAGCTGAAACAACTCCTCCCAGCCTCATCACAGGCCGAGCAACGACAATCGCCGAAACGTGCGCCATTGCCGCCGCAGTTTCCGCGTACCGTGATTCGTCACGACCCCGAAAACACCCAGTGCGCCTGTGGCTGCTTACTTCAGCGCATCGGCGAAGATGTCAGCGAAAAGCTGGATTACACGCCCGGCGTGTTCACGGTCGAGCAACATGTGCGTGGCAAATGGGCCTGCCGTCAGTGCGAAATACTGATCCAGGCGCCGGTACCGGCCCAAGTAATCGACAAAGGCATCCCGACCGCAGGCTTGCTGGCCCACGTCATGGTAGCCAAGTTCGCCGATCACTTGCCGCTGTACCGGCAGGAGAAAATCTTTGGCCGCGCCGGGTTGGCAATCGCTCGCTCGACCTTGGCCCAGTGGGTCGGACAAACCGGCGTGCGGCTCCAGCCGCTGGTCGATGCACTGCGTGAAGCGGTGCTGAACCAAGGTGTGATTCACGCCGACGAAACACCGGTGCAAATGCTTGCGCCAGGCGAGAAGAAAACCCACCGGGCCTACGTCTGGGCGTACAGCACCACCCCGTTTTCAGCACTGAAAGCCGTTGTGTATGACTTCAGCCCCAGTCGTGCCGGCGAACATGCGCGTAACTTCATGGGCGACTGGAGCGGCAAGTTGGTCTGCGACGACTTCGCAGGCTACAAAGCTGGTTTTGAGCAAGGCATCACTGAAATCGGCTGCATGGCCCACGCCCGGCGCAAGTTTTTCGATCTGCATGTCGCGAACAAAAGCCAGTTGGCCGAACAAGCGCTGCACTCGATCAGCGGCTTGTACGAGGTCGAACGCCAGGCGCGGGACATGAGTGATGAAGATCGGTGGCGAACACGTCAGAAGTTGGCGGTACCGATCAGCAAAAAACTGCATGACTGGATGCTGGCCCAGCGCGACATGGTGCCCAACGGATCAGCCACGGCCAAAGCCCTCGATTACAGCCTGAAACGCTGGGTAGCGCTGACGCGCTACCTGGACGATGGAGCTGTACCCATCGACAACAATCAGGTCGAGAACCAGATACGGCCATGGGCACTCGGGCGCTCGAACTGGCTGTTTGCCGGGTCGCTGCGCAGTGGTAAACGGGCGGCTGCAATCATGAGCCTGATCCAATCGGCGCGTATGAATGGGCATGATCCGTATGCCTATCTCAGAGATGTGCTGACCCGGCTGCCGACGCAGCGAGCCAGTGATATCGGGCAATTGCTACCCAATCAATGGATGCCGGCCTGATGAATAATGAATCGCCCCGAAGCAGAAGCTTAGGAGCGATTCACGATTACAGCCCTAGCCGGGCAGACTCAGGTGCAACAAGGGGAAGGGGCGGCCCTCGCCATCTAGCGGAGAACGACCTGTTTGAACAAACCCGTAATGTAAATAGAACCCTACCGCTTCAGGGTTCTGTTCATTCACATCAACACTCATCTGACTGCGCGAACTGCGGGCATGATCCAGCAGTGCGCGGCCAATCCCTTTCCCTCGCAGATCTGGTTCGATGAAGAGCATCTCTACGTGGTTTTCATTGAGCCCGATGAACCCTAGCGGGCAGTCCTCGGCATCTACCGAAACCCATAATTCAACAGCGGGTAGGTAAATATCGCGGAGCTGAGGAAGCAATGCCTCGATATCGGATTCTTGCAGGAAGTGATGTGTGGCGCGAACGGAGCGCAGCCAAATGTTGAGCAGTTGCGGATGGTCGGCGTTAGTAGCCTGACGAATGATCATAGAATCATCCTTTACACTTGATATCGGAAATGAGGCGCGCTAGTAGATAGCGACCGTATAAGTGTCGGCAACGTGTATGACCGCTTCGCGAGTTAACGCCTG
Organism: Pseudomonas promysalinigenes; assembly: GCF_014269025.2. Classification (NCBI taxonomy): domain Bacteria; kingdom Pseudomonadati; phylum Pseudomonadota; class Gammaproteobacteria; order Pseudomonadales; family Pseudomonadaceae; genus Pseudomonas; species Pseudomonas promysalinigenes. The sequence goes on from NZ_CP077094.1 coordinate 1,747,784, forward strand.
GGCGGTTCACGGCAGAGGTAGCCGGAAAGGAGGGAGGAAGGACGATACTGAGAGGCTTTGGGGGTGTCAAAAAAAATTACGGAAGGGAATGGTGGAAGCATACCTGACAGATGGTGGCCGGGCCGGTAGGGATCTCACGCCGGACGCTAGAACCGGATGATGTCAGGAGCTTACGGTGACTTACTCGGACGCTTACCCTGCGGGGCCCTTTTCTTTGGGTGAAGGAAGAAACGGCAATGCTGGATTGGTGGGACAAATATCGGGACAAGGCATTGCTGGTCGCATTCGGGGTGGCTTTTGTACTGCTTGTGTTGGTGAAGGTGAAGCTGGACGTCCCGGCATTTATGAAAGGGCCGGGCTGGAAAACTGAATCGCCCCTGGTTTCGTAGACACCCCCAAGCCTCATAATGAGGCCCAAATAGGAGGTGCCATGAGTCGTCAGCGTTACCCCGAAGAATTCAAGATCGAAGCGGTCAAGCAAGTGACCGAAAAAGGCAAACCTGTCGCCGAGGTCGCCCAGCGCCTGGGCATGTCCGTGCACAGCCTTTACGCCTGGATCAAGGTCTACAGCAAGCCCCAAGAGCAGCGTCAGCAAGACAATGATCAGCAGGCTGAACTGCGCAAGCCGCGCGCTGAACTCAAGCGGGTGACAGAAGAGCGAGACATATTAAAGAAGGCCGCCGCGTACTTTGCCAAGGAGTGCGGCTGAAGTACGCCTTCATCAACAAGCACTCGACGGATTACCCAGTGCGTCGCCTTTGCCAAACCCTCAAGGTGCATCCCAGCGGCTACTACGCTTGGCTGGCCGAGCCTCAATCTGCCCGAGCCAAAGAAGATCAGCGCCTGCTTGGTTTGATCAAGCAGGCCTGGTTAGAAAGCGGCGGCGTGTATGGCTATCGCAAGATTCACGATGACCTGCGAGAGCTAGGAGAGATCTGTGGGCGAAATCGAGTCGGTCGCTTGATGCAGGCAGAGGGGCTGCGTTCTCAAACGGGCTATCGCCGTCGTACTGGGTTTTATGGCGGAAAACCAAAAGCGGCATCGCCCAACCATCTGGCCAGGCAGTTCAAGGTCAGTGAGCCGAATAAGGTCTGGGTGACCGATATCACCTACATCCGCACCTACGAAGGGTGGCTGTATCTGGCGGTAGTGCTGGATCTGTTCTCTCGCCAAGTCATTGGTTGGTCAATGAAGCCCAGGATGAGCAGCGACCTAGCCATCGACGCCATGCTGATGGCCGTGTGGCGACGCAAGCCACAGCAGCAAGTGATGATTCACTCAGACCAAGGCAGTCAGTTCAGTAGCTCAGATTGGCAAAGCTTCCTGAAAGCCAACAATGTGATCAGTAGCATGAGCCGAAGGGGAAACTGCCACGACAATGCCGTAGCCGAGAGCTTTTTCCAGCTTTTGAAGCGGGAGCGAATCCGACGAAAGATCTACGCAACGCGTGACGAAGCCCGAAGTGATATTTTCGATTACATCGAGATGTTCTATAACCCCAAGCGTCGACACAGCAGTGCTATGCAGCTGTCGCCAGTAGAGTATGAGAAACGCTATTTTCTGAGCTTGGAGAGTGTCTAGGGAACCCGGGGCGATTCACACAGTGCATGAGCGTTGCGGGCGAAGAAGAGCTCATCACGCTCTACCAAACCAGCATGCACGAGGGGAAGCACACACTACCTCGTGATTTTCCCGCCTCAAGCATGATTGTGCTCGCCGAGGGCGATTGGGAAACTTTCAATTCAAGCGCCGAGCGGCTAGCCCGAAATGAAGCCAACCGTCTCAGTTACTTCTGGGACGAGATCATCGAGGTTCAATCCAAATACATCCGCTCTGATGAAGCCGTTGCAGTGGACGGTGAAAACTACACAAATGATGAGAAGGAACAGCTCGTCAGGGCGCTTGCGATGGAGAATCGCTTTGCACGTCGGGTCTTGGGTGACGCGCTTCATGATCTGCTCCGGCAACCTGTGCCCCTGGGAAGTCAGTCGACTCGGATCATGCCAAGTCCAACGGTGAAAGGGCGGTTCTACGTGTTCACGATCGTGCCTCGTGACCAAGCAGTGGACTATCAGGTTTTCAGGGAGGATCGTGCCGATTTTCTCGCCACCTATTGTCACGGTCTACGGCTGAGGTATCCCGACATCGTTGAAGTGGTAGGGCTTACGTCTGAACCTTTCTCCTCCCGTGCTTCCTCACAGGATTTGCTCTACATGGCGTTCCCGGAGCCTGCGACCCAGGAAGAGCTGGATTTCCTTCGTGAGCAGTGCGACGAGCTTGGTATTCTCCAGGGGCACTCAATGCGGCCACAGGCGTTTGAAGCCTACGAGTATCCAAAAGAGTGAGCGCATGGGCGATAATTCGTTATCAGTCGCCTTAAGGTTATATGGGGAGTTGAAAGTTGGTAGTGAGTCTATGAAGTCGCGTCAGCAGCAGCCCTTCCAATGGGTGGTACCGCACGATTATCCGATCGATGACTTGGAGCGGGTGATTCCACTGCTGCGGGATGCTGATTTCCTGTTGCCCAGTTTCATTCCACCTGAGGTCGGCTTGTACCACCCCGTCGGCTATGTTTACGCCCAACAGGAGGGCGTGAACACGTTCATCCTGCCGGATCGCAACATCGCCTCTCGTATGGCCCAGTTGGCCCAGGGTAGAAAAACAGTAAACGACAAGCAGCTTCGACACTGTGCTGCATTGCTGTCATTCGCTCACCTCTTGGAAATCCAGTTCGAGCCAGGCATTGCGTTCCACGAACTGGCCCATCGTGCCGGTAATGAGGAGGCGGAGCAGGAGCTGGGTTGGTTCAGGGCCGCTGATAATGCGCCGCCCCAAGACATGCTGAATGTAGCGCTAGGACGGTGCGATGGGGTATCGCGCACCTACGCGCCTCACCCGGTGCACCTGCCTGACATGGCCAGGCCGATAAAGCGGTGGAACAGGAATTACATCGCTGCGCTGAAGATCCTGGAACTCGATTATGCCAAGGGCAAAGCATTGGACAAGATGCTTCACCTTCTGGATTGGATGCGTGATGACTTTGTCTTCGCGGGGCCTGCGGTCATGCTGGCCTGCGTCTATCTGGGGACGCATTCACCCTCACGCAAGAATGTGTTCAAAGACAAGAACTCAAAGGATCGTGCGGCTGCAATTGCAGGCGTCAGGAATGCGGCCTGGGACATCACCCACCTGAGTGAATTCATTCGGCTGGTCAACCAGGATCCTGATCAGTTGCAGTCGCAGTATTTGTTCGCAAGCTTTGACAGCCACCTCAGGCTGACGACGAGGCTTTTGCTGGAGATCGCCAAGGTTGGCTATGGGGCCGATCAAATTGCTGAGCAGCTCACTCAGTGGTGGTCAGCAAAAGACGCGGCGCGTATTGCTCATGAGATCAAGGCTCACTTGATGCGTATCAACAGCTCATCACACGTGCCCAAGACATCTGACGATCCGGACTTCATCACCAAGATGATCGCGGCGGGAGAACGGCGGATCAGTGAGCTCTGAATTGACGGGCGAGGGAAGCTGACACGGGGTGGAGTACATGTGTACTCCTTCCTGTTTTCATGTTCGTGAAGGGCTCAATGAGCGCCAGGATTTCTTCTGTGCTCAGCAAGCCTGCTGGGTAGCGGCGCTCACGCGCCCCCTGCACCTGAGCGGAGGTTGCAGGTGGAGGAGGCCGCTATGCAGGTAGGTCGAGATTAAGCATCGCAGGAATGAGATTCACGACGGGTAGCGGAGCCGCGTAGCGTTCAGTGATCACCCCTATTTGCTGCAAGACCTTTTCCCTGCTCAGTTCCTGCGCACGCAGCACGGTTTTGTAAAGAATTTCATAGTGGCTCGAAAACACGTGATATCGGCCATCTTCTGCACGGCCCAATTCGCCCGATACAGCAACCACTGCGATGTAATAGCGAGTACCTACCTTCAGGGAGAGTGGAACCAGGCACGTGGCTTCGTTCAGGTCGGGCTGTTCATCAATCAGAAATTTAAGGTCGAGGGTCGCCTCTTTATGCAGATACGCTGTCAACCCTCGCACCTCGGTGTGCAGTTGCATTAGTTCGGTTACCGATACCTCAAGTGCTCCTCGATCCTGGAAAAAGCCCTTGGTCTTCGCCAGAAGGTCAGCTGCCTCAAGCAGGGAAGAGAAGTTCATCACCCCTGTGCCATTTCTGATGGTGGCTGAATGATGGAAGCCCGGAATGTCGAGCTCCACGATGAGGTTCTCTGGCTCGTGGATCAGGCTCATGACTTGGAGGAAATTACAGAGATCATCGAGCAGGACAGGTCGATTTGGATCGAGCGTCGTTTGAAATCGCGCGTCGGATCCATCCTCGTTGATTAGCCAGTCAAACATTCCACAGTCAAAGCGGATCTTTCTGAGGTGTTTAGGCAGCGCATGATGTAATGGACTCATGTATGCCGAAGCCGCCACCTGCGTACTTGCCCCGGTAGCCGGGTCACGAAAGGTCAGTGTTCCCTGGGCGGTAGGTGCTATTGGGCCGAGTTCCATCAGCCCTCCTTCATTCATGCTGCGACTGCCAGGATCCTCCATACCAAAGCGCTTTGTGGACATTTGCATGCTGTGCAGAGGGATCGTCCCCCCATGCCTAATGTCGCGTTGACCAGGGCCGTTAGACTTTTTATGCCTTGGATTTCGAAGCGCAGCAGGTGAGAGCCGTCGCTGTTACCAACGTCCCTCAAGAAAGCCGATTTCCGATCAGCATATCCAGATGCAGACCTACCAACAGCGGCAAGCACTGCGCGCTTAAAGGTGTCGGAATCATTAAGTGCAATTTCCCGACCCTGCTCGAAATCGACGCGCATGGTGCTCTTATGCAGCTTGTGCGCGTTCCCCTCTACGAGCAGCGCATTGATTCTCTCAAGGGTCTCTTTGATCAACGCTTCATCCATGTGGCGCAGAAACGCTCGTCGAGGAGGGGCGCCCTCAGAAAAGTCCAGAAGCACGTAGAATGTTGGTAAGGGGCTCGTGGCCATCTTCCGCAGGTTGGACAGGGTGACGTCGACCTTCAGTGACTTCTTGCGAGTGGACTTGACCTGAACCTTCGCAGTGATGATCGGCTCATGCAGCGTATGCTGGCTGAGTTGGCGCGGATCCTGGTCAACCTCCACGATGACGTCCCAACCATTCTTGTCTGCACCGCATTTGTTAGCGTTTACCCCATCGGCGAAGCAGAACCCCATGAAGAAATGTTCGCCCGCTGATCCAATATCGCTCATGCATCCCTCATGTCTGCCGCAAATGGGTCGTTGGTGCCATCGTAACCCTGATCGGGGAGAAGTGCATTTTGATCGCTACGACCTACCTCTGAGCATGGTTACGCGAAACTCAGCAATCGGCACTGAGCCTGGCGGATCTTGCTGTTCCGCAGGCCTGGAAGGAGTTGTCTGATCGCGGCTGGTCAGAAGCTGGGAATGAAGTGGCCCTGTTTGTCAGGAGCGAAATGAGAGCCCGCGGCAGGGTTATGATGCTGTCCGGATGGATAAGGTATGGGCTGCGAAAGGATAGAGGCGGGCGACCGACTGATCGCCCGCTGGAGGGTTAAATCAGGCCGCTCTTCTTCTGCGCGCGACGAATTCTGCGTTTGATTTTTTGAAGGGGAGGATCGGTGACGACCAAGTGCTCCTTCAGGAACAGTGAGGGGAAATTGGCTTTTGCTAGCGCCACTGGGACGGCTGCAAACGACCCCCAGTTCCACTGCCAGGCTGACAGCTCAGCGTCGGTCTCGATCACATAGAGCGGCTCTTCATAAAACGCGCGGAAGTCCATGATCGCCAGCTGCTCGTAACCAGGATTGGGCATACGAACCTCCTTCCCGTTCCTATCCCATCCAATGAAGTAGGAGTCGTAGCCGATCGACTTGCCGTCAAAATGACTGAGCCGCACATGTGCGATACCCTCTTCGGGCACACGTAAGGCGCAGATTTTCTTCATGAGGGTTGTGTAAAAGTCACCGAGGCGGTCGGACGGCGCCGTCTTCAGGCAGCGCTTGAAGTGCTCATAATCTTGGTAGCCCAGGCGCTGAGCCAGGTAACGAAGGTACTGGGTGTGTTTGAGCTTTGGGGCATCCGCAACCTTGGTGGTTTTAAAGGTTTCCAGGATGGTTTCGGCGTTGAAACGCATGACATTGACTCCGGTGTCATGGCCGAAAAAGCACTCGTTAGACGAGATCTTTGCAGATCAGACGCGCTTTGCTGAGCTTGCTGCTAGCCGGGCTGGCCACGGGGAGTAATGTGGTAAGCACGTACAACACCGTACTCTCCCAACGCAGCGGGGCGGTATACGGCAACCTGGGCACTTGGCCCTGATCGGCAGCATAGCAAGGCTTCGAATTTGGGTGCAAGCGCTCTATCAGCGCCCCTACCTGCTCAACTGCTTTGGGGTAGGGATGCCAAATTTAGCCAGGTTGCGGGGTGTGCTGGCCGCAGAGGCACGGGCCTGATCTTTGGCATCTGCTGCTGCAGAGGAGCTCGCCGGCAGGCGGAGTCTGGCTCTTTTCGGCATCAAAGCTTTGAGGATCGCAGGCTCACACCTCAGAGTGGCATCGATACCGCTACTACGTTTGGCAGGTCGTGCGTGAAGCGGGCAGGCCGTGAGAGGGTTAGCATTTTCTCCAGTAACGGCTCAGAGTGGATCTAGGTAAGTCCAGCAACGCCATGGCCTCCGATTGAGTCTTGCCCTCAGCCTTCAGTGCCTGAACCTTCAACAAAACCGCCTCAGCGCTCCTGGTGCGAGGATGTGCTTGCTTGATTGGCTCGGCGGGGAGTGGCGCATCGATCAGCTCCATGCGCTCCAACTGGTCGAGCGCTTGCTCCAGCATTTGCCTCGCTGTTTTCTGCTCATCAGCAGCGTGCACGAGCGCCAGGAAAGCGATCGGATGCAAGTTCAGCGCTTTGGCGAGCTCTTGGCTGGTTTCCAGAGTGGCATTAGATTTCAAGCCTTCCAGTCGACTGATGTGTGACTGGGTCACACCCCCAGCGACATCGTATTGCGAAAGCTGCTGCTGCTCTCGCAGAAGCTGGAGCACGGCCGCAAAGGCATCTCGAAGACTCATTTCATCCGCCCTGATAAAAGCGGAGGGTATGCCGCGTTTGCGTGCGCTCACTCAAATGTATATATTCATTATTGTGGGAGGCAGGTGGCTCTGTCGGCCTCGGGTGTATTTGGGGGTAGCCCCCTGACCGCAGGCCCTACCCGGAGGGGGCTCTCCAATATATCTCTAAATCGTAAATGAGTAGCGTCATGGAGTAGCAAGCTTCGGCCCGCTCTCTGCCTGGCCTGTTAGCTATCCATCAACGATGAAAATTGATCATTTCTTGTCCGAATCATCATGTCGAGGCGGTTTGGCTGTGCGTTGGAGTAAGCGAGGAAGGCGGTGGAATCAGTTCTAATTGCAGACATCCTGTACGGGGAGGCACGGAATCTTAATGGGTCGAGCCTCAGCGATGGCGACCTCATTAGGATCGTTCAAGAGGACTTTTCCGACCGTGCAGTTTGTGTGGTGAGGCAGTGGTTGTTGCTGGATGTTTTGCTGGCCGAGGGCATGCGCGCTGAGATCGAAGGAGAGGGGCGTCAGCCCACCATTCTCTACGCCCACAACGTGGTCTTTGATAACCGAGAATGCATTCCCGCGGGGGACGGTCTGGTGACCGATTACGAGCGGGAATTCTACGGCTGCCTGTTTGAAACCGGGGATGTCTTGGTGGTGCTTGCCGGCCCTGGAGGACGCAAATATGTGAGTCAGCCCGCGGTGGCCGCGTTGAAAAATCCCGACATTCGAAGTGCCGCAGGATTGCTGGTGCACGATCTGTAACACCTGCAGGTGACGTTTTCCTCCCTGGTCATTCAACGGGGCAGCTAGCTCCAATAGTCGTTTCTCTGCGCTGAGAATCAGTGCTCAGTCGGGAGACCGGTTTTTGGCGTCGGGGCAGTAACTATTAAAGGAAATTTTCAGGGTGAGTAAGGTTAGAGTTCCGCCGTTTACTAATAAGCCGGCTTGGAGTGACTGCGCCGCGATACCGAGCAGTGTCGCGAAAGCCATGGACACGCAGTTCGACGTGACCGTAACGGCATACCTATCTTCTGTGCAGTACGGGGAGGGGGAGGCGTACATGATCGGCGTGATTTTTGGCGACGACCGTAAGCGGTTTGCTGATGGGTCGACAGTTTGCACATCAATAATTATGAAGACTGAAGAGCGGCGGGGTTACTTGGTCGTCCATACCATGAATAGCTGTTACGTCATATGCGACTGGGCGGCAAGCAATGGGAAGGAAAATCTAGGCTTTGTTCATTGAGGCTTCCCGCCGGAGCTGGAACTTAAAAGAGTGAGCTTCAGGGTGAGCGGGAAATGAGGAATTTCACTTCAGCCAGGCATCGCATGGCACGCTTCGCTAACTCGTGTTAGGCGATCCTGAACGACCGACACCCCCTGGGCTGGGAGATCACCTATGGATTGGATTGAGCGCCTCTGGCTGCGGGCTGAGCAGGTGTTTGGTGACAGAGCCAAAGCTGCCGTTTGGTTGTCGCTACCCCGGGCAGCATTTGATGGCCGCTCGGCGCTGGAGCTTGCGCGTGAGGAGGCTGGCTATCGTCTGGTCATGCAGACCCTGGAGCGGATTGCTCACGGCTACTGCTGCTGACCAGCATGCATCACCGCATTGAGAATGTTCGCTATTGGGGTGCAGCGGAGAGGCGATCAGCGTCGAACAGGAACCTGCTGACCCGATGAAAATTTTGATTTACTCAGATCTGCACCTGGAGTTCGCGGACTTCCAGCCTCCTATGACGCAATGCGATCTGGTGGTGCTGGCAGGCGACATCTCGGTACGTAGTCGCGGAGTCGCTTGGGCGAATGAGGCGTTCAAGTGCCCAGTGATCTACGTCAGTGGCAACCATGAGTTCTACAAAGGCCACATTGATCGAACGTTGGCCAAGATGCGCGATGCGGCTGCAGAACATGTGCACATCCTGGACAACCAAACGTTGATCATCGGCGACACCAGATTTTTGGTAGCAACTGCTTGGACAGATTTCACCGCGACTGGGGACTACAGGGCTGCGATGAGGGTGTGTGCGGAGTGGATGAACGACTTCAAGCGCATTCGCATCGGTGAGAGCTACAGCAAGCTTCGCCCTGTTGATCTAATTGCACGGAATATCACCACTCGTGAATTCTTGGCGAATGAGTTAGCGAAGGAGTTCGACGGCAAGACGTTGGTAGTGACTCATCACTGCCCCATCCAGGAAGTGGCAGGCACCGATCATGAGGGGCACCTTGGTGCGGCTTACTTTAACCAATGGCATGACCTGGTGGCTCAGGCTGACGCTTGGGTATTTGGCCACACGCATCATGCAGTCGATACCGTCGTATCTGGATGCCGATTGGTTTCGAACCCACGTGGATACCCGGGTGAGCGTACGGGGTTCTTACCGGATTTCTGTATTGAATTTTGATGAGGCGGTGAGCATGACGAATACATACGGAGTAGGAAGTTTATTTTGGGCATCACTCGGGAGGCCTTTGAGGGCGGCATCAACGGAAACGGCTGCTTCTCAGTAGGCTAAGCAGGTACTTTGGGGTTGCCGCCCCTAAGCGCGGAGGTTGCTTGAGTAAGCTACTAAAAAGGTGAATCCTGCTGCTCCAGTTCATGAACTGCACTGTAGATTCGCCGCTTCAAATCCGTCGAAAAGTCCCGGATAGCCACGATGGCGTGGCGCACTTCGGCAGCACCAATTACAATCGGCTCATCGTCTACTGTTCGACCGTTGCGGTGCACGATGTCGTGGCGCTTGATGCAGATAGGGCTGATGTCATCCAGCTTTAGCCCAGACATGTGCTTGCCAAACATTGCGTCCATCACGGTTTTGATGGTTGCTGGATTGTGGAAGGAAAGCTCTGTCAGCGTCTTCAGCACGATGCTTTCCACCCCTTTAGGCTGTAGCACAATCTCCTTGAGCGTGAATTTCTTCTTGCTCAGCTCTTCGTAGCGTGTCGCCACATTTATCATGAGCGGTTCATAGTGCACGATCAGCCTGCGAACGACCGAGCTAATCAGCGATTCGAGTAGCGTCACCGCATGGGCGTAGACGAGTTTGTAAACGGTCTGTGCTTTAGGGGCGTCCTGATTGAGTTCGAGGAGATCACTCGCGGTAGCCAGCTCCCTGGAGAATTCGCTGAAGAGTTCGTTATGCGAGTGTCGCCCGAGCCATCGGTACTCAGCCTCTTCAGCGTCAGCCTCCATCGCTGACGAGTATTCAGCGCTCAAGCGCTCCCAGGTCTCAGGATCCTCGGAGGGATCGATGTCCATGCCGTGTTGACGCTTGATCCAGGCCAGGCATCGTTCCTGTTCAACCTCGAATGCGTATTCTTTAGTGGAGCTCATTCGTTGTCCTATACCCCCTGTGGGCTCGGGGCGTTCCGGCCCGCGAAGAAGCAGTAGTTGGATGGGCGGGAAACATCAGCGATCATGCGGGCCCTTGGAGGATGTACTTTGCCATCACTGTGCGAGAGGACGATAGGGGCACCATGGGTGATTTGACGGTTTGTTATAAGTGCGTGATTGACCCGTTTCTCGGTGGGCAGATCAGACGCAACGGCACCTCCACACAATGCAGCCTCTGCCAGTCAAAGCGTAGATGCGTACCGCTTGCGCAGATTGTTGATCGCGTCGAGTCCATTCTCAAACGCTACATCCATGAAGGCGAATTTGTCCGTCGCTGGGGCCCGGACGGCGTTGTTGACTCTCAAGGGGGAGATTACGTCGAGTACTGGGTTAGTGAGCTTTTTGGGTGTGACAACATTGAGCGGATAGTCCAAGCCGTCTGCACCAATCTCAAAGACTTCCACGATGACATCAAGTATGAGCGGTCACCGTTCCGACCAGACCATTTCGGGCATGAGTGGGGCGCGTTTCAAGACGGTCTCAAGCATGGTAAGCGCTTCTTCAATGACAGCGCGAAGGCCTTCCTTGACTGGATTTTCAAAGACCTCGGCAGCTATTCAGCGTCGTCAGAGGAGCATGCGGTAGTTCGGGTTCTCAGTCCCGAAAACGTCCCGCCCATTTATCGCGCACGCACCTGCATGACGCCCGAGAGTGTTGCTGAAGTCACCGCAGACCCGGCGAGCAAACTCGCTGCGCCTCCCAAGGACAAAGCAGGTGAGGGCAGGATGAATCCAGCGGGCGTCCCTGCGTTCTATGGAGCGTTCGCTCGCAAAACCTGCGTGGCCGAGTTGCGGCCTCCGGTTGGCGGAGCGGTGGTGAGTGGGGAGTTCCGGTTGAATCAGTCTGTCAGGGTGTTGGACTTTGGGCGTTTTGAGACCGCCGATCTCGGGCCGGTACCCAGCTTCTTCGATCCAAAATACTTCCAGAAGAGCGGGCGGCAGGAATTTCTGAGGTATCTCCATGATGAGATGACGGTTCCTGTATTGCCAGGTATGGAGCGCAATTACCTCATCCCCCAAGTCATCGCCGAGTACCTCGCGACTTACTGCAAACCGCAACTGGATGGCGTGATCTTCAAGTCGGTGCAGGACAAGGGTGGCAGCAATATTGTCCTGTTTTCGCATGCGGCATGCTCGCCAGGCCCGACGATTTGGAAGCTGAAGGGCACCATGGGGATCCTGGGGCCTAGGTCATCCAACGCACCGCGCATCGAGTACGTCGAAGGTAGCCTCATGCATCACCGCATTGAGAAGGTTTGCTATGGCACAAGCGACTTGGAGCTGGAGGATGATCGGCCTAAAGCGAAGGTTTTGGAGACGGAATGGTGAAGTGCAGGAGGCCGAGGAGCGCTTGTCTGGGGAAGGGGCCTGCGATGAGAGGGCCTGGAAGGCGCGCTTCGGGATGATCTACGTTGACGTACATTCGTCATCTCCGTTAGCATTACCGAAGGACTGCACCTTCTGTGAGCATTAATTATGCCTAGCACCTACAAGCCAAGTGTCGTGATCAGCGCTGCTCCGAGTTCCTGCGAGCTCCCTGCTTCGATGATCGCGTGGGTGAGTACGCCCGAGGCTAAATCTGGTATGCGGGAAGCGCTTCAGAGCACGCTCCGAAAGCTAGCTGAAATGGATAAGAGCCGCATGGTCTCCCGCGAATCGCTCGATAAACCTTTGAGCACCATCTGATTCAGTCGGCGTCAACCCTTTGGGATTTACTCTTCTTCCTTATTCTGCTGACAACCTACTCAAGTGCCTTGTTGGTGGGGGTGGGTTGGCATCTGCTGAGGATGTCGCCGCCAAAAGGCATGTCCAGTACTTCAGAGGGTATTTTGACACGCTGGGTGCGCAAACCATCATCGTGGAAAAAGACTACGTAGACCGGGACTACCTGCAGGACTATGCAGCTTACTACGACAGATGCTTCCATAATTATGCCCGGCGCACCACACGTCTGCATTTTTTTAAATCGACATTTGGCGCGTGTGATTTAAAAGCGAAGATACTCTCGCGCCCAGGTGATGAATCGGAAATTGACCTGCAAGAAAGCTACCTCGGATTTATAGTAGTAAAGCCTTTACCGGTCACTATTATTGGTAGGACATGCCTGAAGACCTACGACAGTGATAATGGGCGGCGCTCATTCCCCAGTCTGCGCGCCTACGCTGTTAACCTGTTTGGCATTCAGCTTGAGGTTGTAAGTCTTGCCTATCAAGAGCAGGACACCGTTGTTGCTGCGTGCGCTACAAGTGCGTTATGGACATGCTTACAGGGCACAGGTAAACTTTTTCAGCATCACATACCTGCACCGGTAGAAATCACTCGCTGGGCAGGTGATCAGCTTCCTGAGAACTTGTTATCCGCCGGGGCTCGGGCATTCCCTAACAGCGGGCTGACAGCAAGACAAATGGCGCATGCCATTAAAGGCGTTGGATTGGAGCCTTTTGTCGTCAGCGCAGGTACCCCGTATCATTTAAATAGTATTGTGTACGCGTACCTGAAGGGGAAAATACCCTCTATCCTCGCGTTTAAGATGACTAGCTATGAGGATCATGAAGATCGCATCATCGGTAATCATGCGGTTGCGGTCACTGGCTTTTCATTGAGTGCAGCCGATGCCAGGATTGAAAGTCCAATCGATTTCAATCTGCGATCCAGCCGAATCGACAAGCTGTACGTCCATGATGATCAAACAGGCCCATTCTCCCGGATGGGCTGGGCAACTCTTCCTACTCCTTCACAAATGGGGGGAGAGTTCGCCCTTAAGGGGTTGACGAGTAGCTGGTCAGAACGCGCGTTTGCGACTCCGGATTTCATACTGTTTCCACTGTATGAAAAGATACGAATTCCCTTTTCTCTCATCCATGACTCGATGGCTGCGCTAAGCAGCGTGCTTGAGTTTATGCGTGAGATATCAGACTCCAAAGTCGAATGTGGCGAAGCGGAATGGGATATTTTTCTCACCACCGCCGGAGATTACAAAACCTCTGTCCGAGATGAATACTTCGGTTCGGCAACAGAGTACTCGGCATGCTTCTTCGTGGATCTGCCTCGGTTTTTGTGGAGGGTTACAGTTCGGACTGATGAGAAGGTGCAGATGGATATACTTTTCGATGCTACTGGGATTGCTCAGCACGATCTGCTCGTGCATTTTTTCTCAGCGCGTCGCGAGTACTATCAGATGCTTTCTCAAATTCTGCTTCCAGAATATGAAGATCTCGTTGCGTTGTTGCCGCTCCAGGCGAGAGCTGTGATTGCGGCAACGCGGGGGGCAGGCGCCTAGTTTATCTTTACACCACCAATGCTGCTGGGTTCCAGAAATAGACCAGTGCAAAAACAGCGAGAGCGCCACCAGCACGCAAGAATCCTTTTGCCTTGACCTCAATGAAACCCGGCAACCTTGCGCCAACACCGGCGCCCGCCAAGGCCAGAACAGTCTGAAAAACCTTGTACTGGAAAGCAGTGGGATTGCTAACAAAGAGGGCGATCAGCAACATGATGCTGACAAAGATAACGCCAAATATGAACGCCCATAATTTATCTGAATTCATGAAATCCTTTGCCTCATTCTCAAATCCGTACACCGGAAGCTTGTTATCTTTGAAGATCGTGTAGAGCTGGTCTTTCTTGTCGGGAAGGTAGAGGCCGACAATTCTTTGCATATTGGCAAATGCTGTCGAGCCAGGTTCGCAGCTTGCCGTGGGGGGCAACTCAAGATTTTTGAATTCTTCTCTTAGCAACTCAAAATGCTCGGGCATTGCCTCTAACAGCGCATAGCAATCTTCAGCGTATCCTTGCGCCCAATGGGGGCTTTTTCTTGCGCCAAGCAGCTCGCTGTTTCCCACAAAATTTTCAGCACTGTTGAAGCAATTTGTCGCTTTACTTTGGTAGTTGACCAAGGCCGCCAACTTGGCTGTTGGCTCGGCTGGAGGGGTCAAAGTGTAGTCCTTGAGCGCCATCTGCGCGGTGTTGTAGAGCTCCATTAGCTCACCGCGTATTTTGACTACCTCTTGCTCCGCATTCATTTAGCTTTAGGCTTTGCATTGGCCAGGGCAAGGCTCAGCAGCATCCGGTAGTTGGAGTTGTCAAGGCCTTCTAGGCCGACAAACGAGAGGCCTGGAAAATGGCGGGAAAAGATCTCGGACACATCTGGCGCGCTCAAGTCGTCGTGAGCGGCGAGCTCCCTTGCCAGATCCTCCAGTTGAGCTTGAGTAGGATTCCAGCCAATCGGCATGAGGGTGCTCTGGATGTATCCTTTGAGGGAAGTTAGCGGGTCTGTAGTCATTTTCTATTTTCCTTTGCGTTCGCTATCGCCATAGCGAGCAGTGTCCTTAGGGATGAATTGTCTATACCTGAGTAGCTGGCTTCACCAACGTGCCGGCAATTAGCCTGCACCGCTCGCTCCCAGTCCTCTTTGGTTGGGTTGCGGCCACTTTCTTGGATGCGCGCAATCGCAAGTTTTATGCTGGCCAGCTGCGACGGAGTAGGCTCCGCAGGTGGAAGCCCGAACAGCATTCTTAACGAGTGGGAGAGATCGTCATCTTGACTCATGAGGTTATCCTTCAAATGTTCACTCGCCCTAGGGTCTGACTCAAAAATCTTGAGGCGAAGATCAGGCAAGGCACAAACAGCCGAGGCACGGTCGGAGTGGCGCTCGACTTCACGGATTGAAATGAGCATTCCGAGGCTGCTTTCAGCGCAGCATCACCGAGTCTCAAGGCTTTTCGTATAGAGCATGGCAAGGACTCAGTACTGAGCAGCAGGCAAGCTCAGCTGCCAGGATCGGCTTTGAGGGTGTCATTATGATGGCTCGGCAAACCGAATCAACGTTTTTTTGAGCAAAGAAGTGGACGAAAGGCCCGGAATAGAAGCTTTGCAAGCAATGCCAGCGATTCACCCCATTCCGACACTCGATCAGCTCTGCAGGGCGCTTTGAACTGTGGGAATCAGAAGGAGCTCGGTATCCCTGGATCATTTATTGCTGATCCAGGGTGATGGCCATCGGGCCACGGTGTTCGGGCTATGTGAGCTCCCAGTAACCTTCGTCTCGCTTAATGATGCCCGCCCGCTGATCAGGCTTGTGCCGGTGCCTGACGACGTAGAACAAGTCTCGGAACACCTTTGATACCGTGGCGATGTAGCTGTGGCCTAAGCCAAACATGTCCCTGCCCGCAGCAGACACGTCTACAGTGGCCAAGGAATTCATGACCAGTGGGGGGCGGGCGTCCCCAGCCCGGGAGTAGCTGTGAACGAATCTAGATGCCGCAATCGCTCTATCATGCCGGGAGGCGTAGAGCGTTACTTGCTCAAAGGTCTCAAAGGCCTGTCCAAATTGTTTGAACCGGCTGGTATCCACGTCTGGCGCCGCTAGAATGACCTGGTGGATGGGTGTAGTGCCAGGCTCGTGCTTCCAGCTTTCTAGAACCGACAGGAGCGCTCGGTTACCCATGCTGTGTGCGACGATATGCAGAGCTGACAACCCAAGCTGCTCTGTCACATGCGTCAAATACTGCCTGAGATTGCCTGCTGACCAATCTACCGTCGCTTCATCAGTGGGGTAGCCGCCCGGCGTTCCCAGTGATGCCCACGAGAAGCACAGCATCAGGCCTGGGAATTTTAGGTCGTGACAGAGTTGCGCCGCACGCCAGAGCGCGGCATCGAAGCCGACGTTATACCCGTGGATGAAAAGGAGGCCTTCTTTCTTGGAGGGATCTTGACCTATACCCTGTTGGCTCAGGTAATCCTTGGCGCTTGTGAACCATGCGTCCAACGCCAGGAGCTCATTGCTGTGGATGACGATGTGTTTGTTGGGATTGCCCTTGGTCTGGGTAGGCCACAACCATGGTCGTTCAAGCTTGCCCTCACGGTGGATATGAGGGACAGAGACCTCAGCGACGCCGTAGGCGATTGTGCCATCGCCTCTGAAGCCACCAAATTTCACGGTACGGCCAGGCTCCTGCAGACGATCCGTCCCGTAATAGATTGGATAGGTCGTGTAAATCTGTTGCGCAGGTTCCCGGCGGTAGGAAATTGAGGCGCTGTAGTCGTACAACGAGTCGTCTTTTACCCCTCTGGAGGTCATCCCACGTTCCTGGGGCGGGTGAAGCTCCTGTGGAATATTGACAGCTTCCTCCAGAGCCCTCTTGTACTCAGTATTTCTGACTGCTGACGAAATACTGGCTGCGCTGGGCAGCCGGGCGCTCAGAAATGCCTCTACATCAGCGGCACTTCGTCCAATGCTGATGTCATCAACCCTTTTCAGGAGGCCTTCAAAGGTGTTCTGTGCGTATCGTCCAGTGATACGGGCCCGGAGCACCTCAACCAGGGTGTCAGATGGGCTGTTCCTCCAGCAGAGAAACAGCGCACTTGAGCTGATCACCCGATAGCGGGAAGACCCAGCAATTGCGTTTATTCGAAGGATGGCAAGTGCAATCTTGAGCTCGTGTAAAGTCCGTTTTGGCTGTTCCATGATCCAAGCCTTGGTGAGCGAAGCGGTCACTGTAAAGCGCAATTCTCACTGTTGGCAACCTTGCTCCAGACCTGCCTGACGCTAGTCTTGCCCGTCATGCAGTAGCATGAAGATCGCTCCAGAAACGATAGCGGATCTGCGCAGAGGACACGCCAAACACCTCAAGGCGGGCTATTTTTTCCTCTATGTCATCATCAGGCAACACTGCAATTGTCCAGGGTACTGACCTGCCTTTCAGCGCACCCACCACGGCAGCAAAGTAAGGGCCATCCACAGGATCAAGAGAATGGCCGAGTACCACGACCTGCTGGATATCGCTCAAGCTTGCGAAAAAATTGGCATTGCGTTCGATGATTTCTCTCGAAGGCTTAAAGGTCGCAGAAAAATAGTCGTCCAAGGACTGCATGGCTTCAATAATGCGGTGATCTGAGTCTTCATGATCAACTGCCTTGAATAGAGAAGTCCGATCGTCTGGGCCCCAGCCATGACCCAGGATGAGGTCAGAGTCATCATCTGCCGATTCGCCATGGATGTGTAAAATGTTGGAGCCAGGCACGCGATAGACGCTACTCAATGTACCTGTGTAATTGAAGGTCAGGTAGGTTGCATGGATGTCCAGCTCTGCTAGGCGATTCTGCGCACTGAGTGCATCTGGAATCTCGATAGTCCTGACCCATTGGGCGAAGAGTGTTTGGAGCGTTCCCGACAATCCCTGGGCCACTCGGTCGACTTCGTATTGAAAGTCGTGATTACCCGCGTCGCTCCAGTTCTCGTCAGCGTACGATCCCATGAAATGTTCGAGGCTGTTGATGATGTGGTCGGTGTCTAGGTCAGCCAGGGCCGCCTCCAGGTCGGCCCAATGCTCCCCCCGCTGGCACGTAGTCCTCCATCCAGTCGTAGACGTCACGGTCATGTGACTTCACATAGGCTTTGAAATGCCTGTATCCGGTAGGCATGCGGTGGTTCAAATCGAAGCCGTTCCCGATGATGTAAAGAGTCTGGGGGAGGGTGGGTAACTCGACGGTCATGGCGTGTACTCCAACATCCTATTGGTGTATCGAAGATGTCGGGCTCCGTGCTGCGAGCCCGAACTGTGCTTTCAGGGGTAAATTGACTGAGTTACTTGAACTTGCCGCGTATCCAGCCCAGTACTCGAATCAAAACGGTAAGCCTGCGATAGAAACTATCCGCATCGACCAAGAAACCCAGTTTCTTACGCAGCTGGGCCATCTCCATCGCCACGACCGTTTGCGCATCGGTGCCAGCCAGGCCTGCCGCAACCATATCCTGGTTAACCTGTTGAAGCCGGCGGTACCAGCCAATATCGATCGTATGGCGCTCGAAGAAGCGGTTGTTGAGCATACGGTGTTTCCCGAGAAGGAACAGGTAAGCGCCAAGGCCTGCCAGAAAGACCTGCAACATGCTAATTCCAACGCCTTGGGCGTTCAGAAACTGCGCGATCTGTGGTGTTCGCCAGCAGCCGAGCGCGAACAGCACGGGCCAGAGGGCAATGGCGAATAGAGCTTCGTTCGTGCATGGGAAGCGTGTCAGTTCAGTGGGGATAAAGCGGAGACGGGTCATAGCAACTCCTGTTGGAAGGCTGTCCAGGCACGAGAGGCCTGGACTCACTCAAGCTTCCAGTGGCGCCTAGGTTCGTTGCAACTCAAGTCGATGCATTCCCGATTACCTGGCTGAGTGAAGTCAGGAGAGCGGATGAGTAATGGTCGTTACGGTTGTTAGGACGTGCGCTGTTCATACGATATGCTTGCGATATACCAGGTTGCTTCGCCTGTAGGCGTCTGCACCACCACCTCATCGCCTTCTTCTTTTTTCAAAAGCGCACGAGCCATGGGGGAGTCAATTGAGATGTAGTCATTTCGCCCATAGATCTCATCGTAGCCGACAACCCTGAATCGTTTGCTCTCACCGCCCTCATTTTCGATTTCGACCCAGGCGCCAAAAAATACTTTTCCTTCTTGCTCCGGGGAGTAGTCAACGACGCGAATATCCTCAAGCCGCTTTCTCAGATAGCGAATGCGTCGATCAATTTCGCGCAGCAATTTTTTATTGTACTGATAATCAGCGTTCTCGCTCCGATCGCCAAGAGAGGCGGCCCAAGTCACCTTTTGAGTGATCTCGGGGCGATAGGTGTGCCAGAGATGGTCAAGCTCTGCCTTCAGGGCGTTATGGCCTGCGCGGGTGATGATGTTGGTGGCCAATCTCGGCTCCTATGGTTAATCGGGGCGCCGAGCGCTCCTCTATCGGACGCTCGACAACTGCATGATGATGGTGACCTCTGTACTCATTCAGCTGAGAGCATTGAGCCACCATTTATCCTCCGTACGAGCCTATCATGCTGAAGAGGACAGAGTGCGATGAGCAAAGGTGGCTCTTCACGCAGTGCTCATGATCGATCTCTAACTCGGTGGCGAGGGGGGAGGTCAACTGCACCACAGTCAATGGCGCAGTCTTGGGGGGCAAGCTGGGAAACTCGCAAGCGCGGCGGGGCGGAAGGCTAGAGATGCTTCAAGGCCTTATCAATCGCATTCATCGTACCTGGTCGGAAGAGCTCCTCGTTGTTTGGCCCGCAGACCTCGCCTCGTGGCCCCCGCGTGAGTGAGCGCTTGGTGAAAAAGGCTTCAGAACTGATGTATTCCAACGCTCGTCGCTCTCCAGGTAGTAGCTTGAACTGTGCTGCCGGCTGTTGCCTTAGGTCGATTTCAAACACACGATCACTTGGCAGCACCTCTTTGATTATCCGTTGTGCTGCCTTGAGCTCCGCCAGCAGCATCTTGGCCAAGAGCTTCGTTTCCCCCGCTGGTAGCGCTTCAATCCAGCCGTACGGGCCGGTAGCTTTGGGCTCTTTAGGCCCTACTTTGGGTGCAAACGAGTCGATCAATGCGCGGTAGTTGGCTCCGCTGGCATTATGCAAGCTCTGTGTTGCCGGGACGCCGTATGCCTTGCCAACGCGAGAAATCATCGCGTAGCTGAAATCGGTGCTGCCGCGCTCGCGTTGCTCCTTGCATGCCATGTAAACAGCATCGAGCGTTTTGTGCGTGCGGGGTTTGCTGGTGGCTTTAAGCTCTGCCAAGAGCTCTTCGGGAGTCATCAGGCATACTCCTCATGCGATTGCAGAACTACCGATTTGTCCACCTGCTCGAACGTATATTCGATCACACCCGCGTCTTGGGTATTGCGTGCTCGTTGAGCGCTATCATTTTCGAGAGCGTAGGTGAGCACCGCGCTGGCTTTCTCCCCCTTCAGTAGCATTTCGAAGGATTGCGTGGTGAGCCTTTGGTTTTCTGGAAGATCGCGCATCAGCAATCGTCCATCTACAACTGCGTCCAGGTTGTCCCATGATCCCAGGCGTGAAAGCAGGAACTGGGTAGCCTGATTGCCGATGACCAATTGCTGCCGCTTGTCCAGCCGGAAGAATGTCGGCTGAAGCTCGTTCAGTTGCAGAAGTCGATCCAAGTGCTGAGAGCGTGTCGTGAGCGCCAGGTCGGCTTTGGCTGAGACGTAGATCTGAGCATTTTCGCAGACCTCGCTCAACTGTTGGAAAAAGGATGTTTCCTCAAAGGCAAAAATTACCTCATGTTCTTCTTGAATGATAAGTTGAGTGGCGTTCGAAGCATGGTCGTTGTCAACCTGTTCGTTGAGGGCGGCTTGGCACTGTTCCACTAGTCGCTTGATTCCATTCATGTCCGACAGATACATGTCCGCCGTCCGGGAAGCAGTGGAAATTTGTCCATAGTTGCCATTGATCTGAGATTCAAGTTCATCTAGCTCTGTGGTATCGTAAGTCCCACCCGCATTTTCAATGTCACTCTGCTCTTCCCTGCATTTTTTGGCGCGCTGCTCCAAATCGTAGTTGAGCTCTTCCATATCATGGATGTGGTCAAACTGGAACTTTGCCGCAAGCGAGATCTCATTGCTCAGAGATAGCAGGCCGCCCAAGAAAACTGGCCCAGTAATGAAATGTCTACAGCGAATGCAGTTCTCACTTCCAAGGTAGCCCGCAGGCACGTATGTCCACTTTCCGACTTCTGCCAAGAAGCCGTCATGGCAACGATCAGCAGCATAGGGACATAGTCCGTAATCTCTGAACAATGTACTGCCTGGCGCTAAACTTCCTACAAATCGAGTAATGGCTTCAGAATTGTTTGTGATCAATGCATGGCGCACCTGCTCGGTGCGACCCTGTTGGATTTTCTGCCAGTCCTCTTTAGCTTGGGAGGACAGAGCCCGCTTCTCTGCCTCCGTAAATTTCAGCCGCATCATTTTTTCATTGATTTTCACGTAGTACATAGTCATGACAACAGAGCTGTGGCCTACGATCTTAACGATCATTTCCATAGGAATACGCTCGTCCATAACATAGGCGGTAATCAGGCTGACCCTCATGGTGTGAGGAGTATAAATAGATGTGTAGGAAGTGACTCCGTTCGGGTTGCCGTTTAGTGTTGCCAGTTCGACACTTTGAGGCTGTGAGTTATAAAGAGCGATGGCGATACGATTGTGAAGCCTAGGGGAGAAGCTCCCGCTGCATTCTTCTGCTCCAAGCTCCCGGAATAGGAAGCAATTGCTCCCCTTGGCTAGAAGATCATTTTCTGAGTAGTTTGTATGACGGCACTCAATCCAAGGCATAGCCCTGTGTATTGGATTGTACTTTGTTTGCCATTCCCTTAACCGGATACACCACAAGCCGAGTGCTGCTGGCATCCAGGGGACGTTATAGGTTGGGCGCTTGCGTGAAGTTTTGTTAGTTGTGATATACATGCCAATTTCATCGTCTTCATATCTCTTGATGAATCCCTGTGGCTTGGGCTTACCCTTGATCCGGTTGGTGTTGTTAATCCATTCAATTTTACCATCACGAATGACAGGGATTTCTTGGTCACCCTCCCCGGAGTCAACGTAGGCAATCTGAAAACCGCGCAACGGGACTGAGGCAAGGGCGTAAGTATGCATCCAGGCGCCCGGGAACCAGATACGGCACTTTCCGTTGACGAACTTGTAGACGCAGTTAGGGTCGTCAGGATCAATCAGGTTCTCCTCGATTTCATACCAGTCAGCCTCAAACTCATGCAGGTGGGTGAGGTCTGAGAAACTCTGAGCAGTAGGGGGAATAATCCAGTCTCGCAACCCTGCTACGTGGTGGAACGCCAGGCAAGGTTTGACGGTTTCACTTGGCTGGAAACTAGGTGCGATTGCCGGGTTGATTACCATGAATGGATCCCGGGCTCCCTCAATCATGATACGTTCGCGGGTATCTTCGCACTCAATGCTCAAATTGCTACTAATATAGTGTTCAGAAAATTCCTTGAGCGCGTTAACCACCTTGCGCTGCAGCGTTTCCTTTAGGGTGGTGATATAGAATTTAAATTCATCGGTGTTGAAGCGGTCTGATGTGAAAATGTCCGTTGGATGGCGACCGATTTTCCTGGGGGCGAGAAAGTCGCGAACGTAGCGGACAATGTAGTTCTCTTTGGTCGAAGCGCCCCTGACACTGCGTAAGAACTTTACGATTGCCGGTTGCCACTGCTCATAAGGCGCACGCAAGGTCGAAATAGTATAAGGCTCTGTTTTTCCAAGGAAAGAAGTCCAGTTGATCCACGCATCATCATATACCTTGTCAGGTGCGAGTGGAAAACGATTGTCGCCAGTTTCAATAATGTGGGCCTTGTACTCTAGTGCAGAGTTAAGGCCGAGCGGCTGAAGTTTTACAACGACTTCCTCGTAAGAGTATGGCTTGATCATGTCGCATAGATCAAACCAGTCTATCCAGTCGTGAGGGAAACTCCGATCCGGGTTCGCAGGAAGGCACGGGTGTTTCGGTTGTTTTTCTCGATACTCTTTGCTGTCTTTGATGCCAAGATACTTTACAGCAAATTTGGTTTCCTCAAGGGTGGAGCATTTCTCGGGCAAGATAAAATCGGCCCAAGTGGTGTAATCCTTATACACGTCATGTGGAGCGCCGGGAAGTTTTGGGTCTCCGTGCCGAAGCCGCGCATAATCGGTAATTAAAACAACGCCCAGGCCACGTGCGGCGGCCGCTGCCGCGCGCATCGTTGGGTAGAATGCGCCAAAAAGGAAAGCGCGCCAGCCGGTCTTAGGCCATGCTCGCTGATAAAAGATGTCTGGCCTTTTGGGGAGCATGGGGTCTTCGCTGAAGCGGGTCAGATAATCATTTTTGACATCGATCCCGAGCTTGCGAACGGCAGCAGTGGCTTCTTCGATAGTGGGATACTTTGGTTGCCCGGCCAGGAAGTCTTCCCAGTCTTTCCAGTTGGAATACGTTCTATCTGGCGATGGGGGGAGGCGAGTATCTTCAGAGAAACATGCATGATATTCGCCTTTAGTGGCAATACCGAGCGCCCGCACGGCAGCCTGGGCTTCATGATAGTGTTCGTAGGGTTTTCGAGCCAGCCCCAGAAAATGCAACCACCCGTGCCACATTTTCTTGTAGGTAGACTCAGGGCCCGCAGGGAGCCGAGGATTCTCTGCTCTCAATTTAATGTAGGCCGCCCGAGTTGTTATGCCTGCGTTTCGTACCAGGTCTCGCGCATCTTCGTATTTGAGGAGAGCTTCCTTGCCCAGTCCCAGGTAGTCGTTCCATCCATTCCATTCCTTATAGGCAAGCTGAGGAGCAGCATAGAAGCGTGGGTCAATATCGATGCAGGTGTCTCGATAGTCCGACGCAGTACGGAAATGGTAAGAGCGTGCGATTGCGCGTGCCTCATAATAATCTGAATATTTTTGCTCTTTGTCGAGAAAATCAATCCAGCCCTTCCAGTCAGAAATGTATGTTTGGTCTGGTCGAGAAGGGAGTTTGAAGTCTCTTTTGTAAAGTTTTGAATATTCAGCAGACGAGGTAATACCAAGTTTCAAGACTGCGCACTTGGCATCTTCAAAGGTGTGGGTTTCGGGTTCGGCTTGCCCGATGAAATGCAAATGGCCACGCCATTCTTCTGGATAGTATTCATGAGGGGCGCTCGGCAGGCGAGGATCCTCCGTGCGGCGCTTTTTATAGTCTGCAACAGTTGTGATTTTCAAGCGAATGCAGGCTTCGCGTGCTTCTTCGAATGTTGGGTAAAAATTCTTTTTCTTGGCCATTTGAGGTGCTCCGGTAAATTGCTATACAGTCAGTTTTTAATCAGGTAGTGCTTTGTAAGTTGAATTCATTCACCAAGTTTCTGCTTTCCTATTTAAATTTTTCAAGTTGAAATCTTCTTTCTCTGAATGTTAGGCGGAGTAAGCGTCTGACAGATGTCTCATTGGCTTCCTTGGTGGTTTTTTGCTGATGTTGTACAGGCCGGCCAGGAAGATGTTCAGGCTGTGTCCGATACAATGATCCCGGATATCGGTGGGGTGCTTGTATAGTGCTTGGTTGCTATTCATTTTCTACTTCCTGCTTCCTAATAACTAAGTTGACTGGCGAGTGTCTAGATTGCGCTTTATAGGACGAAGGCATTCGCCCATCGAGACTTTAGAGTCGTAGGTTTAGAGGCGTCCTCAGTAGGCCGATTGCACTTAGCTGATAAGCGTGCGAGTCCTTATGGGCCTAGATAAATCTATGGTGATTGCCCTGCGTCCGAATTTGGGAGCCTGGCTATATGCGCGGCCTCAACTTGGCGCATTTTATTGCGAAGATCCGAGTTGGTCGGTTGGATATACACTTGGCAAGAAGTCACGCATTTATGGTGCATGGCTTTTTTGATCTCGACAGCACTGAATCCAGCCTCTGCAAGTCGATAGCCATAGGCATGTCGATGTCCATGCTCGGTAGTGCCATGGTACTTGGAAGATCTCAGATCAATTCTCTCTACGGCTGCACGATGCAGGCGCTGGAAGTTCTTGATGGTTTCAGGCTGGCCTTGGCTGTTGGTAAATGCATACGGGTGCCCTAGGCCTTTCGGTTCGACGCGCTGATAAAGTACGTAATTACGGAAAGCCAAGAGAAACTCTTGAGCTTTCGATGGCGGGAAGAACTGGACTTCAAAGTAACGTTGATTGTTAATGGCGGGCGCCTTCCAGCCCGCATGCTGTGATTCGGATTTCAAATATTCCGTGCGTGGCTTTAAGCGAAATTTCTTAAGTAGATACTCTCTGCGGTTTGCATAATTGTCGTCCTTTACTTTCCCCTCCGCTGGGTGGTGGATGGTCACGACTGCTTCCATTAGATCTTCATCAATATCTATGTCGTCAAGGTAAATATGAAATGCCTCGCTTTTACGAATGCCGCCACTGTTCATCAGGATTGTTATGCACTGACTTTTCCAATCGGTACGCAGGTTTTTTTCCTCGTCTTGCTTGCCTGCAATCACGAAACCTTCATCAAGAAGCGTATGGAAGTGCTTTTCAGGAAAGCGCTTTACTTCATCGACAATCACGCTTGATTGTTGCCGTCCCACCTCGCGGGTAAAGAAGTTCGCCTCCGCTTGCGCGTTGCTCGTCAAGTGATTCAAGAGCTTGTTGTCTTGGTGATGATGGTAGGCGCACCAATTCAGTCGTTCCTCGTAGCCAGTGGCGTCCCTGATCGGATTCATGACAACTCCACTGTGGCCTGGTTGACGAGTGAGCCAGTCGGTGTATCCCGTCAATAGGTTGATCAGGTCGTCGGCAGTCTCCGTCGTGCGGGGCGCCCAGTACAGGCCTGTCGGGTCTTCCAGGCGCTCGTCGACTGTTCCGTAATAGAGCGCATGCCGAAAACCTTTGAGTAGATCTGTGGGGGAGGTGAAAGGGATCCCGCCGTGGTCGACGAAGGTCAGCAACAGTCGGACGACCAGGTTCACTTTCTGGTGCCATGATTGGCTGCGATGCTGCTCACTCTGATACTGCAGCAGGGAGGTCAGGATGCCCTTGTCGGTCAGCACAGCCGGCAAGCGAGTCGTCTTGACATTGGTCGGCCCCCGGTAGTCGACCTTGACCTTGATGACGGCGCTCATCGATCGCGATCTCGGATGAGGTGGTGACGAAGGAGCTGAGAGCGCTTGTTGATGTGGGGCTCATTCGAAGGCGGGGCGACGGTGCCGATGTGGGTGGAGGTCTGATTGTCGAGGCGCATGCAAAATAGATCCTAGATTTTGGAAGTGAGGGCTTGACGCGTTAGGTATACTCGGTATATATTGTTGATATCTATAAATCCATGTTATCACTGTTGCTTTTTCTTTAGGAAGCGCTTTTGCGTTTCTCCTACTATTTTGTGCCTGCCTGCCTGCCTGCCTGCCTGCCTCTGTCCCTCTGTCCCTCTGTCCCTCTGTCTCTCTGTCTCTCTGCTTGATCGACTCCTTGAGCTTTTCCATCTGTCGCTGCTTGGCTAGCAGATCTGGGGGGGGCGGCCGGGTGTCGGTATCCGTTGTGAGGGGGCGCACGGATTCCGCCCCTGGCGCCTTTATATAGAAGGACGCAGACTCAAGGTTTGGCGACCGTGTGGTCGGGATGGTGATCGCAAGGAGTGTGGTGCGAGTGATTTCTGAGTTGAAGGATGATGATTTCCCAGCGATCTACGAGTCCCTGGTTGCCTTGCTCCCCGATAGGCCGTGGGTCAAAAGGGTGTTGAGCTTGGAGCATCAGGTTGGCGAGGCGCCCCTGATGCGTTCTTTTCTCTGGAGCCGGAACATCATTGCCTACGGGCTGAGGGAGTTTGATTGTCACGGGCTGCAGCCGCCAACCTCAGAGTCGTGGGGTGCCATCAAGAGTGCGCTGATTTTTGCGTCGCAGGTCTTGTTGCTCTGTCGACAACACTCATCTGGTGGTGACGAGGAAAGTCGGGGAAAGCTTTTGGGGCGAGTGCGGCATGCCATCAAGGATCCAGATGGTATGCGTGGGCTTCGCTTGGAGCTCATGGTGGCAACGCACCTGAGTCGGCAGGGTTGCGAAATTCAGTGGATGGAAGAAGACGTGGGGGTTGGTACCTTCGACTTGCTCGCCAAGCTTCCTGGTGGTGCTTCGGAGGAGCCGGGTGATGTTTGGGTGGAGGTCGAGTGCAAGAGTATTTCCGCTGATCGGGGAGAGCCGCTGACAGAGGAAGAATTCAACCTTCTGGTCGGCCCCATCCTTCAGCTCATTGAGCCGCGTTTGCTCCAAGTCGAGCGCCATTTTTTTGGCATCTCGGTTGTCTTTACAGGCAAGCTGCCCAAAGGGGCGGCGCAAGGGTCGGTCGTCGAGGCGGTAGCGAGTGCAGTTGGCAGAGCGAGATCCGGAGAGGAGGCATTTGAGGTGCCAGGCGTTTGCCTGGTGCGAGTAGTTCTCTCTGATCTCAGGGAGGTGGTAGTCAAGGGTGAGGGGCTTGCGAGGGAGGAGGCTTACGCGCTCGCCGACCATCTGATCGGAGCGGGGAACGGTTTTCGCGTCATCAAGGGATTTGGAGATGAGTGCTACCTTTCGATTGATTTTCAGGCCGCGCTCCCAAGCAATTTCGAGGCCGGGCTCGGCAATGTTGCAAAGCGGGCTGTTCGCAAGCAGATGACTGGTGCGCGCCCGGGCTGTTTGGTTGTCGGGGTTGAGCGTCACTCCGGGGCTTCGCTCGAAGAGGTGTCACGCCAAGAGTCTGATGAATTGGCGCAAAGGGCCGCCAAGCTGCTCCGTGAGAGCCCGCACCTTGCTTCAGTCGTGTATGTCAGTGCGCCGATCTTGGAGCGAGTTGAGGCTGCGGATGATGGTTGGAGGCGGGCAGGGGAAGCGGCAGTGCTTGAAGGTCAGGAGCAGGGGCTTGTTTCCGAGGGGGAGCTCAGTCGCACGTATGTGTTTGACAACCCGGCTGGTCATTACCCGCACCTTCGACTCAGTCGGCTTTTCGGGGTTGGCTGAGCATTGAGTTTGATTTGGGCTGCACCAAACTGGTGTCAATCGCGTCCGGGTCTCAGCACATCTTCAAGGGCGTGCGCCTCTCTAAGGTTTCCCCGATGAGTCCGCTGCTGCTATTTGGGGGAGGGCTTTGGGTGGGCGCTTACCGCGCCGGCGATTGATCCAGTCGAAGGTGCTCGGCCCAGTGTAGCCGTTGTGGTGCCGAGGCTTGGGGTGGCTGAGGGGCGGGTTGCTAGAAATAGTAGGTCGTGGGGTGGGGTGATAATACCAGTACAACAAGAAGCTGCTGCGCGAGATCGATCGTCGGGTCCGTTATCTGCGCAAGCGGCTGGAAGATGTCAAGGTTGTCGCTTACTCGCCTGAGCAGGAGGGCAAGGTATTTTTCGGCGCCTGGGTCGAGATCGAGAATGATGATGGCGAGGCCATGAGTTTTCGTATCGTGGGGTACGACGAGATCTATGGTCGCAACGACTATATTTCGATCGACTCGCCCATGGCCCGCGCGTTGCTCAAGAAGGAGGAGGGCGATGAGGTGGTAGTCAATACGCCGACCGGCCCAGCCACGTGGTATGTCAATAACATCCGCTATGGGCAATGAGTTCAGTCCTCATGAGCGCGCCTGAGGCCAGGGCGTGCGCCTCAGGTTTGCAGCAGTCTAGAGTTTTCAAGTTTCACGCAGCACTGCCAGGGGGCTGGCATTGAGCGCCCTGCGTGTTCCAAGCGTGCCTGCTCCGCCCACCAATATCGCCCCAAGCAATGGCAGCGCCAGCAGCCACAGGTGCGGGCTCCATTGCAGGTCGAACGCATAACGGTACAGCACCAGCGTGATCAGTTCGCAGCCGAGCGCCGCTAACGTGCCACTGGCGGCACCCAGCACACCGAACTCAATGCGCCGAGCCCTGACCAGTAACGGCCGCGAAGCCCCCAAGGCGCGGAGGAGGGCGCCCTGGCGAATCCGCTCATCCAGGGTTGCCTGCAAACCGGCGAACAGGACTGCAAGCCCTGCTGCGAGCACGAACAGCAATACATATTCGACGGCCAGGGTCACCTGGGCCAGGATGCTGCGCAGCTGCTCCAGAAGGGCGTCGACTTGCAGTATGGTCACGGCCGGGAAGGCCCGGGACAGTGCGACAACGTCCAGATCATGGCCGGCGGCCAGGTAGAAGCTGGTCAGGTAAGTAGTGGGCAGGCCCTGCAGGGTGCCAGGCTGGAAAATCATGTAGAAGTTTGGCTGAAAGCTGTCCCAATGGACGCTACGAAGGCTAGTGACCCGTGCCAGGCGTTGTTCGCCGCCTATATCGAAGGTCAGCAGGTCGTCCAGTTTCAGCTTGAGGCTGTTGGCCAGCTCGGCCTCGACCGATACCCCAGGGATTTCATCGCCCACCGGCAGTGCTCCCCACCAGTTGCCCGCGCTCAAGCTATTGCCTGCGGGCAGGTCGGCCGCCCAAGTCAGGCTGAGATCGCGTTGTACCGCCCGCTCGCCCGCGGACTCCTTGCTGACGATCTGTTGCACGGGTTGATCGTTGATCAGAATGAGCCTGCCTGGCGTCACCGGATACAGCGGCGCCGAACTGGCGTTGACCCCACGCAGGTGTTGGGCGAAGGGTTCACGGTCGGCGGGCAGGATATTCAGGGCAAAGTAATTGGGCGCGTCTTTGGGTAACTGCGCCTGCCAGGTGTCGAGCAGTTCTGCCCGCAGCAGCGCAACGAGCGCCATGGCCAGCAGGATCAGGCCAAAGGCCAGAGCTTGCCCGGCGGCTGCGGTGGGGTGGCGTAGCAACTGGCCTAATCCCAGACGCCAGGTCAGCGGTGCTCCGCCAAGCGCCCTGCGCAGGCTTCGCAAGCCAAGCAAGAGCAGGCCCCCAAGCAGCAACGCCGCGATCAGACCGCCCCCTAGCAGGGCGAAGGTTAGCAGCAGATCAAGGCTAAGACGCCACATGATCAACCCCAAGGCGAGCAGCGCTGCACCATACACTAACCAACTGCTGGGTGGGACCGGGAGCAGGTCACGGCGCAGTACCCGCAGAGGTGGCACCTGCCCGAGCGCCGCCAGTGGCGGTAAGGCAAAACCGGCCAGGGCTACAAGGCCGGTGGCGATGCCCGCCACGGCCGGAAGTGCGCCCCCTGCTGGCACTACGCTGGGCAGCAGGCCGTGCAACAGGCGGAATAAGCCCAGTTGCGCAAGCCAGCCCAGGACAGCACCGGCTAATGCGGCTATCAGGCCAAGAATCGCCAACTGCAGGCAATACAGCCCCAGTGCCTGATGCCGCGACAGCCCCAAGCAGCGCAACAAGGCGCTGGCGTCCAGGCGGCGCGCTGCATATCGGCTGGCTGAAAGCGCCACTGCAACGCCCGCCAGCAGCACGGCAACCAGGCTGGCCATGTTCAGGTACCGCTCGGCCTTGCCCAAAGCTCCGCCGATTTGCCGGTTGCCGTCGCGTGTGTCGAGCAAGCGCTGGCTGGCCGCCAGGTTTGGCTCTACCGCCTGGCGGTATTGCGCAAGCGCTTGTGCATCACCGCGCCAGAGTTCGCGATAGGTAACCCGGCTGCCAGGCTGAATAACCCCAGTGGCCTGCAAGTCTGCCAGGTTCATCATCAGCCGCGGCGTGAGGCTGTAGAAGTTGTTGGCACGATCCGGTTCGTAGGTCAGGACCCGGCTGATGCTTAAAGTTTTCATACCGACGTCAATGCTGTCGCCGATCTTGAGCCCCAGCGCCGCCAGCAGACGTGGCTCGACCCAGGCTTCACCGGGTGCTGGGCCGCCGCCCGCTGACTCCTCGGCGTATGGGGCGCCAGCGCTGCGCAGCTGGCCGCGCAGTGGATAGGCGCCGTCGGCTGCCTTGATACTCGAAAGCTGAATACCGGCATCGCCACCTACCACACTGGTGAATTCCACGACCTGGGCGTGGCGCAAGCCCAATGCCTGCCCAGCGCTGAGCTGCTCGTCATTGGCAGGAGCACTGCCTTGCAGTACCAGGTCGGCGCCAAGAAACTCGCTGGCGCGCAATTGCATCGCGCCATTGAGGCGAGCGCCGAAATAGCCGATGGCGGTACTGGCGGCGACTGCTACCACCAGGGCGAAAAACAGCACCCGGACCTCGCTGGCGCGGACGTCGCGCAACAGCTGGCGAAAGGCCAGGCCACACAGACGGGGTAAGGGCATATGCTTCATCAGGCCTCCACCGGCGTTACCAAGTGGCCCGCCTCCAGGCGTATCTTGCGTCGGCAACGCCTGGCCAAGCGCTCGTCATGGGTGACCAGTACCAGTGTGGTGCCGCGTTCCTTGTTCAATTCGAACAATAGATCGCTGATGCGCTCTCCCGTATGGCTGTCGAGGTTGCCCGTGGGCTCGTCGGCGAACAGCACGGCCGGTTGTGCTGCAAACGCACGGGCGATGGCGACCCGTTGCTGTTCGCCGCCGGAAAGTTGCCGTGGAGTGTGGGTCAGGCGCTGACCAAGGCCCACCCGCTCCAGCAAGGTGCGCGCGTGGTCGCGGGCATCGCGCCGGCCGTCAAGCTCCAAGGGCAGCATCACATTCTCCAAAGCGTTGAGGCTGTCTAGCAATTGGAACGACTGGAAAACGAAGCCTACATGCTCGGCCCGCACCCTGGCGCGCTGGTCCTCGTCCAGGGGGCCGAGGTCTTGCCCAGCCAGGATCACCTGCCCGGCACTGGGCCGGTCCAGGCCGGCCAGCAGGCCGAGCAAAGTCGATTTGCCCGAACCCGAGGCGCCGACAATGGCCAGGCTGTCACCCTTGGCAAGGTTCAGGGACAAGGCATGCAGAATGGTCAGATCACCTTCCGCGCTGGGTACCACTTTGCTAAGGTTCTGAGCAACGAGAATACTGGGGCCCATGGAGAATCCAATGCGAATGTGGTGGTTGAGTGCCGGCTTGGCTCTGTATTGCCTGGGCCAAAGCGCGGCGGCGGGAACATTGCTGGTCGTCGGCGACAGTATAAGCGCCGGCGCTGGCCTGGATATCCGCCAGGGTTGGGTCTCTTTGTTGCAGACCCGGCTCAAGGCTGAAGGTTTCGACGATCAGGTGATCAATGCCTCGATCAGTGGCGACACCAGCGCAGGTGGTCAGGCGCGGCTGCCGGCGCTGCTTGCAGCCCACAAGCCTAACCTCGTGGTGCTAGAGCTGGGTGGCAACGATGGCTTGCGTGGGCAGCCTCCAGAGCAATTGCAACAAAATCTTGCCTCAATGATCGAAAGTGCCCGTCAGGCGGGTGCCAAGGTGGTGTTGCTGGGTATGCGCCTGCCCCCAAACTACGGCGTGCGTTACAACACCGCGTTTGCCAACGTGTATCAGCAACTGGCAACGCAAGAGCAGGTGGCCCTGGTGCCATTCTTCCTCGAAGGGGTGGGCGGTGTGCCGGGCATGATGCAGGCAGACGGCATCCATCCGGCGCAAGTGGCCCAGCAGCGCTTGCTGGAAAATGCCTGGCCGGTGATAAAACCCTTGCTGTGACGCTTTAAACGGGGGCGGCTTTCGGCTAATGTTGCGCCCCCTGTTTCGAGAGCCCCCGATGCCGCGTCCTGCCTGGTCCCTGTTCGCCTATCAACTGATCGAGCCAGATGAGCAGCTTGACCTGTTCGCTTGCCAGGAAGTTCGTGTTCACCTCGTGGCTCGTCAGCTCGAGCTTGGAGTGCCGGTCGACCGCACCTTGTGCGGTGGCTTGCTTCCTGCCCAACCACGGTGGTCTGGGGTGCCTCGCAGCATTTACCGTGACGGGCGTCTTTGCGATCTTTGCCGGGCCATCCTCGATGCCCAGCGCCGTGGCATGCGGCCGGTGTGGCCAGAGTTGTGAGTTGAACGGCTAGGCGTCACTGGCCACACCTTTCATCATTCGAAACGCTTGCAAGGCTCCAGCGCCTCCCGCTTGCAGCGAGGCGGGTGTACAATCGTGCCTCTTGATTACCTTTCGAAGGATTTACCGGATGTTGCCGCGCTTTCCCGCCGTCACCCGTTGCCTGTCCCTGGCCGCCCTGCTGGTAGCGGGCCCCGCTGTTGCGCTGGAACTGCCACTGCCACCACCGGGTGAAGACGTCGTTGGCCAAGTCCAGACCATCAAGGCCAAGTACGAGGATACATTTGCGGACATCGGGACCGCCAACGACCTTGGCTACCTCGAGATGATCGCCGCCAATCCGGGTGTCGACCCATGGCTGCCTGGCGCAGGCACCGAGATCATTCTGCCTACCCGCTTCATCCTGCCGCCTGGGCCGCGTGAAGGCATCGTCATCAATCTGGCCGAGTATCGTATGTACTACTTCCCGAAAGGGCAGAACGTGGTGCATACCTATCCGCTGGGTATCGGTCGCGAAGGCTGGGGCTCGCCAATCGCGTTGACCAAGATCATCGCCAAGACTCCGAACCCGACCTGGACGCCACCGGCCTCGATTCGTGCCGAGCATGCCGCTGATGGCGACATTCTGCCCACCGTGGTGCCTGCCGGCCCTGACAACCCGCTAGGGCCCTTCAAGTTCACCCTAGGTGTACCGGGCTACCTGATCCATGGTTCGAACAAGAAGTTTGGTATCGGCATGCGTACCAGCCATGGCTGCTTCCGCATGTTCAACAATAACGTACTGGAACTGTCGAAAATGGTGCCGGTGGGTACGCCAGTGCGCATTATCAACGAGCCCTACAAGTTCGGCATCAGTGCCGGCAAGGTTTATCTCGAAGCGCACACGCCATTGGATGATAAGGGCAACCCATCTGTGGTCGACAAGCACACGGCCGTTATCAATGCCTTGCTCAAGCGTGAAGACTTGGCCAACAACCTGCGTATGAATTGGGACATGGTGCGTGACGTGGTTGCCGCAGAAGATGGCATGCCAGTGGAAATTGCCGTTCCGGTCAACAATCAGGGTGGGGCGCCTATGGTCTCGAGCATCCCTCCTGAGTTGCAGTGATACGCTCTACGTTCGCGACCCGTTCAGGTGTAAGGCCTGGTCGGGTCTTTAGGTTTCTTGCTGGCGATCAGGCAACAAAAAAGCCGACCCACAAGTGGGTCGGCTTCTGAACAATCCGTAAGGATTATTACTTGCGGCTGGCTTTGTCCAGCATACGCAGAGCGCGCTCGTTGGCTTCGTCAGCGGTCTGCTGAGCCTTCTGAGCGGCAGCCATAGCGTCGTCAGCCTTACGGTAGGCTTCGTCAGCACGGGCTTGGGCGCGAGCTGCTGCGTCTTCAGTCGCAGTCAGACGAGCTTCGGTTTCTTTGGATACGCTGCTGCAACCGGTAGCCAGAACTGCGGCCAGAGCCAGAGCAGAGAATTTCAGAACGTTGTTCATCGTGTTCCCCTTCAAGGACTTTCTATTAAATAGCCATCTCTCGGAAAAGAGAAACTGGCCGGCGTACATAGTACCCATTACTTGTAGTAAGTAAACTGACCGAACGCAAGAACAGCAAAAAAAATGTTGCCTAGGGTGACGCCGTCAAGGTTTTCGAGCTGATTGTGAAAAAAACCT
Source organism: Pseudomonas promysalinigenes (assembly GCF_014269025.2). Taxonomy (NCBI): domain Bacteria; kingdom Pseudomonadati; phylum Pseudomonadota; class Gammaproteobacteria; order Pseudomonadales; family Pseudomonadaceae; genus Pseudomonas; species Pseudomonas promysalinigenes. The sequence goes on from NZ_CP077094.1 coordinate 1,782,000, forward strand.
ATCGGGGCTGCAACCGGCTGTAGAGATGCAACTTTTTTGTTGAACTAGTGGTGACTTACAGTGTCACCAGGCGTCTTAAGCAGAACATCATCCGGCAGCTATTGCGGGTTCTGTTACGCGGAGGTTCAGAGCAAACCTCTGCTACTTTTAAAGCGAACCACCTTGAGCATTTGCGCTTATGGTGCCTACTATTTGGAGTGGCCAGCTCGGACGAACCATTAGTAAATGCGTCGGGTCAAAGGCCCTAGAGGGTGGCGCTGAGGTTCCTCCGCCGGACAAGCCAACGCGGTTAAGGTTAAGGTCTGCCAGAAAGGCCTGCGAGGAGTAGTGATGAGTGAAACGTTGACCATCCACCATGACCAGGCCGGTCATCAGTTCGAAACCAATGTGGACGGTCATCGTGCCTACCTGACGTACATGGACCTAGGCAAGCAGACGCTGGATATCTACCGCACATTCGTGCCCAATGCCTTGCGCGGTCGGGGTATTGCAGCTGCGCTGACCGAGAAGGCTCTCGAGTACGCCGACCAGATGGGTTACACGGTGATCCCTTCCTGCTCATACGTTGAGCGTTACATGGAACGTCAGCAGCGCCATTCGAGCAAGGCATGACACAACGAAAAAGCGGGGCCATGTCTGGCCCCGCTTTTTTTAGCCGCGGTTGCGCTGAGGAAGCACATCCTTGAGCTTGGCGCGCATGCTGCGCAGGGTCTTTTCAGTGGCTGCCCAATCGATGCACGCATCGGTTACCGACACACCGTACTGCAGTTCGTCGAGGTTTTTCGGGATCGACTGGCAGCCCCAGTTCAGATGGCTCTCGACCATCAGGCCGATGATCGACTGGTTGCCTTCGAGAATCTGATTGGCGACGTTTTCCATCACCAGCGGCTGCAGAGCCGGGTCCTTGTTGGAGTTGGCGTGGCTGCAGTCGACCATGATGTTGGCCTTGATCTTGGCCTTGGCCAAATCCTGTTCGCAGAGGGCGACGCTGACCGAGTCGTAGTTTGGTTTGCCATTACCGCCGCGCAGTACCACATGGCCATACGGATTGCCCTTGGTGGTGACGATAGAGACGCCACCTTCCTGGTTGATGCCAAGGAAACGGTGCGGCTTGGACACCGACTGCAGGGCGTTGATGGCGACTGTCAGGCCACCATCGGTACCGTTTTTGAAACCGACGGCCGAGGACAGCCCGGAGGCCATTTCGCGGTGAGTCTGCGATTCTGTGGTGCGAGCGCCGATAGCCGACCAGCTGATTAGGTCCTGCAGATACTGCGGGGAGATGGGGTCGAGCGCTTCCGTTGCGGTCGGCAGGCCCATTTCGGCTAGGTCCAGCAGCAGCTGGCGGCCGATATGCAACCCGTCCTGGATCTTGAACGAGTCATCCAGGTAAGGGTCGTTGATCAGGCCCTTCCAGCCCACAGTGGTGCGCGGCTTTTCAAAATACACCCGCATGACCAGGTACAGCGTATCGGACAGCTCCTCGGCCAACACCTTCAGGCGCTCGGCGTATTCATGGGCGGCCTTGATGTCATGGATGGAGCAGGGGCCGACCACCACGAACAGGCGATGGTCCTTGCCGTCGAGTATGTTGCGCACCACTTCGCGGCCCGCAGTCACGGTCTGCAAAGCCTTGGCGCTGAGGGGGATTTCCTTCTTGAGCTGATCGGGGGTGATCAAGGTCTCGTTGGAGGCAACGTTAAGGTCGTCGATCGGTAAATCAGCCATCGTGTTACTCGTCAGGTCACGGGTGCCGGCCGCCAGCAATCCCCGTGCGGCCCAGCAGCAATAATGTTCGCAGCGGGGAGCCGAACCTTAGCGCGTTACAGAGGGCGCGACAATGGGATTTGGCAGGGCAAGCCGTGCTTGTGTGTGCCAGGCGACCTGAGAAGGTGTAAAAAAGCGCATCAACCCGTCCTGGAGAATCACATGGCTGCTCGCAACCTTCGTATCGGTATCATTGGCAGCGGTGCCATTGGTGGCTTCTATGGTCTGATGCTTGCCCGCGCCGGGTTCGATGTGCATTTCTTGTTGCGCAGCGAATATGAGGTGGTGCGCGAGCAGGGCCTCAAGCTCGAACACGCCGAGCTTGGCAGCTTGCACATGCCAGTCAAGGCCTATGCTCGCGCTGCCGACATGCCACCCTGTGATTGGCTGTTGGTCGGTGCCAAGGCTACCAGTGGTGCCGGGCTCGCGGCGCTGATCGAACAGGCAGCCGCTGCCGATGCCAGGGTGGTGGTGCTGCAGAATGGCTTGGGTGTTGAAGACCTATTGAGGGCCAGCCTGCCTGGCAATTTGCACTTATTGGGTGGCCTATGTTTCATCTGCGTCAATCGCCAAGCCCCGGGGATTATTCGTCACCAGGCGTTGGGTGCTGTCAACCTTGGTTATCACAGCGGGCCGGCCAATGATGGCGGCGCGGCGATAGTCGAAGCCGGCGCCGGGCTGTTCCGGGCGGCGGGCATCGATTCTCAGGCCATGGCTGACCTGGGCCAAGCACGTTGGCAAAAGCTGGTATGGAACGTGCCCTATAACGGCCTTTCGGTGTTGCTCGGCGCCAGCACTCAGCAGCTGATGGCCGATGCCGACAGTCGCGAGTTGATCAAGTCATTGATGGCTGAAGTGGTGCAGGGGGCGGCGGCGTGCGGGTATGAGCTTCCAGAAGGTTATGCCGAGCAATTGCTGCTGATGACCGAGCGGATGCCCGATTACTGGCCGAGCATGTACCACGATCATGTTCAGCGCCGCCCGCTGGAGCTGGATGCAATCTATGCCGAGCCTTTGGCTCGCGCGCAGGCGGCTGGGTGCAGCCTTGCGCGCATTCAGATGCTTCACCGGGCCCTGACCTTCATCGATCGGGCCAATCGTTCGTGCTGATGCGCAGCAGGCCGCAGCGCCACCACGCAGGATGGCAGAGCGCAGGGCCGGGGCGCTGCTAAGCTGAATCTTGCTCTGCCGCAACGGCAGTCGAGGAGGTCGAATGATCCGCTCCATGCTGTACGCCACTGACCTCGGTGTCTACGCCCCTTTTGTCATGCAGCACGCCCTGACCTTGGCTCGCGCCTTCGGTGCAGAGCTTTATGTGATTCACGCGGTGGAGCCCATGGGCCAGTTCGCCGAATCCTTGCTGCAAAGCTACCTTGATGAACAGACGCTCGATGCATTGCACAGCGAGGGTGTCAACACGGTGATGGCTAACATCGAACAGCGGGTCCTTGAAAACTTTCGTGACGAATTGGGCGAGGACGCAGATTTGGCGTTGATCAAGGCAGTGCGCGTGCGTCAGGGTGACCCGGCGCAGGTCATTCTTGAGCAGGCGCAGCGACTGAGCGTCGATTTGCTGATCTTCGGCAGCCACAGTGCCGGGGCCGGTGTGGATGTGCCGATCGGTCGCACGGCGGTGCGCCTGCTCCAGTTATCACCAGTACCGGCCTACATGGTGCCGTTATCCCAACACCTTGGGCGTAGGAAATTGTGAAGCAAACGGTCGGATGATTCCGTGGCGCGTGTAACAAAATAGTTCTAGTTTTATTTCGATAACCACTAATATAGTTATATCTCGTCACTGCTCGCTGCTGCTGACCTACCGCCGATTCGAGGGAAACCTATGAAGCTTCAACAACTGCGCTACATCTGGGAAGTGGCGCATCACGACCTCAACGTCTCCGCGACGGCGCAAAGCCTCTACACTTCGCAGCCGGGCATCAGCAAGCAAATTCGCCTACTCGAGGATGAGCTGGGCGTAGAAGTCTTCGCGCGCAGCGGCAAGCACCTGACCCGCGTTACTCCGGCTGGTGAGCGCATCATCAATACCGCTGGCGAGATCCTGCGCAAGGTCGAGAGCATCAAGCAAATCGCCCAGGAATTCTCCAACGAGAAGAAGGGCACGCTGTCCATCGCTACCACCCATACTCAGGCCCGCTACGCGCTGCCGCCTGTCATTAGCAACTTCATCAAGCAGTACCCGGAGGTGGCCCTGCACATGCATCAGGGCTCCCCCATGCAAATTGCGGAAATGGCAGCTGACGGCACTGTCGATTTCGCCATCGCGACCGAAGCGCTGGAGCTGTTCGGCGACTTGATCATGATGCCATGTTACAAGTGGAACCGTTGCGTGGTGGTACCCCAGGGCCATCCGCTCACCAAGCTGCCCAAGTTGACGCTGGAAGCGGTCGCAGAGTACCCGATCGTGACTTACGTGTTCGGCTTTACCGGCCGCTCGAAGCTCGATGAAGCCTTCAATCATCGCGGCCTGACGCCCAAAGTGGTGTTCACCGCCGCCGACGCCGACGTGATCAAGACCTATGTGCGCTTGGGGCTGGGTGTGGGCATCGTTGCGAAAATGGCAGTGGATACCAAGCTGGACAACGATCTGGTTGCGCTGGACGCCAGCGAGCTGTTCGAGGCCAGCATCACTAAGATCGGCTTCCGTCGTGGCACCTTCCTGCGCGGCTTCATGTGCGACTTCATCGAGAAGTTCGCTCCGCACCTGACCCGCGAAGTGATGGCCAAGGCCATTCAGTGCCACAACAAGCAGGAGCTCGAAGAGCTATTCGATGGCGTCGAGTTGCCCGTGCACTGATTGGAGGCTCTCAGCGCAGCTGATCTTGATTGCGTGTGGGCGGTTTTAGGCGCGAAGAAGCCAGCGCAAGGCCATGAGGCAGTTGCTCCCGCGGTGGCTTCTCAGGCTTCAGACGAGCCCGCTGGCCTTTGCCGTCTATGCCTTGCTGATCAAATTGCCTGCGTGCAGCCCGCACTCTTTTTGAGTTGACTCTTCCCACCACCAGCGGCCTTCGCGTTCGTGCTGGTTTGGCAGAACCGGACGCGTGCAAGGCTCGCAGCCGATGCTGATGAACCCACGTTCGTGCAGGCTGTTGTAGGGCAGCTCCAGCATGCGGATGTAGCCCCATACCTCTTCACTGGTCATCTGCGCCAGAGGGTTGAATTTGTACAGGGTGCGCTCGGGCGTGGAGAAGGCGCTGTCGACTTCCAGAGCAGCCACCTGGCTACGGGTGCCTGGGCTCTGATCGCGGCGCTGGCCGGTGGCCCAGGCGCTGACGGTCGCGAGCTTGCGCCGCAAGGGTTCGATCTTGCGGATACCACAGCACTCGCCGTGGCCGTCCTTGTAGAAGCTGAACAGACCTTTTTCTTTCACGAACGGATCGAGCTTGGCGCGATCCGGGCTCAGGATTTCGATCGGTAGGTTGTAATGCTCGCGCACTTGGTCGATGAAGCGGTAGGTTTCAGGGTGCAGGCGGCCCGTGTCCAGGCTGAAGACCTTGACTTGTTTGTTCAGCTTCCAGGCCATGTCGACCAGCACCACGTCCTCGGCGCCGCTGAAGGAAATCCACAGGTCATCACCAAAGTGCTCGAAAGCGAGCTTGAGGATGTCTTGCGGGGACTTGTTGGCATAGGTCGCGGCCAGGGCGGCGACGTCGAAAGGTTGGCTCATCAGGCGGTTTCCATCTTGGCTGTGGCGCTGTGCGCTCGTAGTGGGGTGATGGTAACAAAAAATGACGTGCCAGACGCCTGGCCCTTGGCCTCAGAGGCTTTGTAGCGTCTGCATCAGTACCCGCACCTTAGCGATAGACTCTTCGTATTCGGCCTGCCAGTCGGAATCGGCCACCACCGCGCCGCCGCCCCAGCAACTGGCCTGGCCATCCTTGATCAGCAGGCTACGGATGGCGATGGAGCTGTCCATCTCACCCCGTACGTCTACATACAGCAACGAGCCACAGTACAGCGCACGGCGGGTGGGCTCCAGCTCGTCGATGATCTGCATGGCGCGGATCTTCGGTGCGCCGGTTATCGAGCCGCCGGGGAAGCTGTCGCCAATCAGGTCCAGGGCGTCTTTGTCGCAGGCCAGCTGGCCAGTGATGCTGCTGACCAAGTGGTGCACGTTGGGGTAGCTTTCCAGGCTGAACAGCTCTGGCACCTTTACTGAGCCGATCTCGCAGGTACGCCCCAAATCGTTGCGCAACAGGTCGACGATCATCAGGTTCTCTGAGCGGTCTTTTGGGCTTTGGCGCAGCTCCTGGGCATTGCGTGCGTCCTCGGCGGGGTCGGCCGAGCGGGGCCGTGTGCCCTTGATGGGGCGGGTTTCCACCTGGCGTTGGCTGACGCGGATGAAACGCTCGGGTGAAAAACTCAGCAGGGCGCTGCCGTCAGCCAGTTGCTGATAGCCGGAAAATGGTGTCGGGCAAGCCTTGCGCAGCGCCTGATAAGCGCGCCAGGGGTCGCCTTGGCAGGGGGCGCGAAAACGTTGGGTGAGGTTGATCTGGTAACAGTCGCCGGCCTGTATGTAGCGTTGCACCTGGTCGAAGGCCGCTTTGTATTGGGCAGGTTGCAGGTCGCCTTGCATGGCGGCGAGCAAGCGGAAGTCACCGCCAGGCGCCGGAGCTGCAGCTTCGAACAGGCAGATCAGCCGTTCCCGTTCAGCTTTGGCCAGGCTTGGGTGGAACACCAGTTGACTGGTGCCCATCTGGTGATCGCTGACCATGGCCCAGGCGTACAGGCCCAGTTGCGCGTCGGGCAGCTCAAGGTCGTCGGCCGCGAGGCTGGGCAGGTGCTCCAGCCGGCGACCGAAGTCGTAGCTCAGGTAGCCGATCAAGCCGCCTGCGAAGGGTAGCTGGAGGCCTTCGGGCAACGTGGCATCGCCTAGCTGGGCAAGGCTGTTGCGCAAACGCTCGAGAAACTCGCGGCCATGCTCGCTGGGTTGAGCTTGCAGCTGCTGTACGGGCCAGGCGCTTAGCAGGTCGAAACGGCCACGCTCGGCACCGGGGCGCGCACTGTCAAGCAGTACCGCGCCGGGGGCCTCGCGCAAGGGGGCGAAGTAGGCGGCCGGGTCGGGCTGGTAGGGTAGGGGGTGAAGCGTACAGGTCGGCATCAGTGTGGGCGGCGATGACAAAAGCGAGGCGGCGATTGTAGACCTGTGTAGGGAACGCGCCTAGCTTTGGGGCGACATAAAACAGCCTGTTTGAGCAAGGGCCGCTTTGCGGCCCCGACTTACCGCGGATGCACGTGCCCGAACAGGTTCTGCGCCACCCGCACCCGCTCATCGGGCGTCTCGACGATACCGTCTTTGGCCAGTGCTTCGATGTGCGCTTCGATCGCATGGGTGCGTTGAGTCAGGCCAGTGTCGTTGGCGATTTGTATGTTCAGGCCAGGGCGTGCGTTGAGCTCGAGAATCAGCGGCCCTTTGTCTTGGTCCAAAACCATGTCCACACCGATATAGCCCAACCCGCACAGTTCATAGCAGCCAGCGGCCAGTTTCATGAACCCATCCCAGTTCGGCAGTTGTACGCCGTCCACCGCGTTGGTGGTGTCCGGGTGCTTGCTGATGATGTTGTTCAGCCAGGTGCCTCGCAGGGTCACGCCAGTGGCCAGGTCCACGCCGACGCCGATGGCGCCCTGATGCAGGTTGGCCTTACCGCCGGACTGGCGCGTGGGTAGCCGCAGCATGGCCATGACCGGGTAACCCATCAGCACGATAATGCGGATGTCCGGCACGCCTTCGTAGCTGATGCTCTTGAAGATCTGGTCGGGCGTTACCCGGTACTCGATCAGCGCGCGGTCACGATGGCCGCCCAGCGAGTAAAGGCCGGTGAGGATGCTCGATACCTGGTGTTCGATTTCTTCATGGCTGATGATCCTGCCCGAGACGGTGCGGTAGCGGTCCTCGAAGCGGTCGGCAATCACCAGAATGCCGTCGCCGCCAGCACCTTGCGCCGGCTTGATGACGAAATCGCTGCGCCCACCAATGATCTCGTGAAGCTTGTCGATCTGCTTCTCGGTTTCGATGATGCCGTACATTTCCGGCACGTGGATGCCGGCAGCCAGGGCCCGCTCCTTGGTGATGATCTTGTCGTCGACAATCGGGTAGAGGCTGCGCTTGTTGTACTTCAGTACATAGTCCGCGTTACGCCGGTTGATACCCATGATGCCCCGGGCCTCCAGGGCTTTCCATGTCTTGATCAAGCCAAACATCAGTGGTCAGCCTTGTTCAGGAATGCCTTGAAACGCACGAGCTCGGTCAGGCGGTAGCCGCGGTAGCGACCCATCGCCAGCATGAAGCCCACCAGAATCAGCAGCACAGCGGGGAAGGTGAAGACGAAGTACACCAGCTCCGGCACCATCATCAGCAGGTGTGCCAGGGACGCTGCAAACAGCGTGCCGATCGCCACTTTCATGGCATGGCCAGCGCCGCGTTCTTCCCAGGTGATCGACAGGCGTTCGATGGTCATGGTCAAAATCACCATCGGGAACAGCGCCACCGACAGGCCGCGCTCAAGGCCCAGCTTATGGCTGAACAGGCTGATGGCAGCGATCAGTACCACCACGAACGTCAGTACCACCGAAAGGCGCGGTAGCATCTGCAGCTTCAGGTGTTCCAGGTAAGAGCGCAGCGACAAGCCCAGCGCCGTGATGACCGTGAACAGCACGATGCCGAAGCCCAGCTGGGTTTCGCGGAAGGCCAGCGCGATCAGCACCGGCGTGAAGGTTCCCAGGGTCTGGATGCCGATCAGGTTGCGCAAGATCAGAATGACCAGTACGCCAATCGGGATCATCACCATGATCATGAAGGTTTGCTGAGTTTGCAGCGGTAGGCCGTACAGAGAGTATTCCAGGAAGTCCGCGTCGGTGTTCTCGTCGGTCAGCTTGGCCAGGCGGATGGCATTCATCTCGCTGTTGTTCATGGTGAAGGTGACGTTGGCTTTCTTGCCGCCATCGACGGTGATCAGGTTGTCGTCACCGGTCCACCACAGCAGGCGGTCGGACGGCAGGCCCTGCTCGCCGGTATCCGGGTTGAAGTACAGCCAGTCGTTACCATTGAAGCTGCGCAGCCACAGCTCAGGCGTTTGCGGTGTATCGGCGATCAGGCGGATGGTGTGGACTTTTTCCATCGGCACATGGGCGATCGACAGCAGCAAGTCGATGACCTGGGCCTTTTTCATTGGCGAGGTGTCGCCGCCAAGTAGCAGCTTGACGTTGTCGTCGTTGAGGTTGTTGACACGCTTGATGGTTTCGCTGACGAAGGTTTCGACGTCGGCCGAATGCTGGCGGATCGGGGCCATCAAGGCTTCGGCGGCGATCTTTTCCGGGCCATCGATGGCCAGGCTGTCGCGGAAAGTAGGCCCTTTGATCGTGGCTTTTTCGCTGCTGTAGCGCTTGGTCAGCACCAAGCGGTAGTACAGCGTCTGATTGCCACTGACGCGCCGCGCCGACCAAGTCACCTTGCGGTTGCCGTCGACGCGATTGATGCTCACGCCGTAGTTGTTGGAGATGAAGCTCTCATTGAGGCTGACGTAGTCACGGTTCAAAGGCGGTACGAACATCTGGATCTTGACCGGGTCTTTGGCGCTGGCGACGAACTCAACCTTGGCGTCGATGTTCCACAAGTCGTCAGTTTCGTCTTCGGTCACTGGAATGCCGAGCACGAATATCTGATAGGCCGTGACCGCAACGCCGAGCAACACCAGTACGGTGATCAGGACTTTCAGATGGAGGGTAAGAGAGCGCATCGGAATTACTCTGCTTTGGGAGCGTCTTTGGCACAGGCAGGTTTGCCGGCCGCGTATTTAAGGCTAGGGTCGACCAGGGCGTCGAAGTGCTTGAGCGCCTCGGAGCCGATCAGCAGCGGGAACTGGAAAGCGCTACGGTCGGTGAGGTTGACTTCGATGGTGCGCCGGGCCTGGCCCATGCAAATTTCAAGTTCGATCACTGGGCGAGCCGTGTACGCCTTGCCGGATTCTGCATCATAGTCGCCGGCGCGGCGTTTGATCTTGCTGACACGCGCCAAGGGGCGCTCGATGGGATGCGAGTGGGCGGCATCGATGGCCAGATAGAAGCGTACCCAGCTCTCACCATTGCGCTTGAAGCGCTTGATGTCGCGGGCGCTGAGCGACGCGGTCTTGGCTCCGGTGTCGAGCTTGGCGGCTACTTCCAAGTCCAGATCGCCGAGCCGTGCATATTCGTTCAAACCATAAACGGTCTTGCCCGCGGCCTGGCCATAGGCCGGCAGCAAGGTGAGGCATAACAACAATAATACGGGTGTGAGTCTCATAATCCTGGCGCGGTGTTGAGCTGTGCAGAGTTCGGGGCAGAGGGGACTGGCGACGGCTGCGCAAGCTTCCTCGTTCATCTGTCAACAACATGAATTGATGACAAGCGCACTATCCATGCTCCATTGAAGGCGCGGCATTCTACCATGCCGGCGTCTTGACGCCAGCGTGCCGCGATCTGACAACGCTATGGATGGGTAAGTTCTGCATTAGACGATTGTCGACAATATTCTTTTGTGCTTTGACTCTTCGCCACTAATTCGCTAGTTTCTGCTCAGGCTATTCGAAAGGTGTCGACAATATGCTGGACCTATCCACCCCGATTCCGGCTGACTCGGACGAAACGGAAACCTTGTCGGAGAACGTCTTTCGGCGCATCCAGGCGGCTATCGTCAAAGGCGACATCGCCCCTGGCAGTAAAATTTCCGAACCTGAGCTGGCCCGTACCTATGGCATCAGCCGCGGCCCGCTGCGTGAAGCGATACACCGTCTGGAGGGCCAGCGCCTGCTGGTGCGTGTACCCCATGTGGGCGCGCGGGTAGTGTCGCTGAGCCACGTCGAGCTGATCGAGCTGTACGAAATCCGCGAGTCCCTCGAGGGCATGGCTTGCCGCCTGGCGGCCGAGCGCATGAGCCAGGCTGACATCGACGAGCTACGCCGGGTGCTCGATACCCACGAGCGCGATGCTGCCTTTCAGGCTGGGCTAGGCTATTACCAGCAAGAAGGCGACTACGACTTCCACTACCGGATCATTCACGGCAGTGGCAACCAGACGTTGGTAAAGATGCTCTGCGGTGAGTTGTACCAACTGGTGCGCATGTACCGCATCCAGTTTTCCGCCACGCCCAACCGCCCCCACCAGGCTTTTGCCGAACATCACCGCATCCTCGATGCCATCGAAGGCCGCGACGGCGAGCTGGCCGAACTCCTGATGCGCCGCCACATCGGTGCGTCCAAGCGCAATATCGAGCGTCACTACCTGGACGCCAACGACAATAGCCCACGAGGTGAGAAATGACTGTGAAGAGCACCCCCGGTCAGCGTTTTCGCGACGCCGTTGCCGCCGAGCACCCCTTGCAGGTGGTCGGTGCAATCAATGCCAACCATGCGTTGCTGGCCAAACGTGCCGGTTTCAAGGCCATCTATCTGTCCGGAGGCGGGGTTGCCGCAGGCTCGCTCGGCCTACCAGACTTGGGTATCAGTGGGCTGGATGACGTGCTGACCGATGTACGCCGTATCACCGACGTGTGCGATCTGCCCTTGCTGGTGGATGTCGACACCGGTTTCGGCGCTTCGGCCTTCAACGTTGCCCGCACCGTTCGGTCGATGTGCAAGTTCGGCGCGGCGGCCATTCATATCGAAGACCAGGTTGGCGCCAAGCGTTGCGGTCACCGGCCGAACAAGGAAATCGTCTCACAGCAGGAGATGGTCGACCGTATCAAGGCGGCGGTGGATGCGCGAAGCGACGACAGCTTTGTGATCATGGCGCGAACCGATGCCTTGGCAGTGGAAGGCCTGAACGCTGCGTTGGACCGCGCCGCTGCTTGCGTCGAAGCCGGGGCCGATATGATCTTCCCAGAGGCCATCACTGAGCTTTCGATGTACAAGACGTTCGCCGACCGAGTGAAGGCGCCGATTCTGGCCAACATCACCGAATTTGGCGCTACACCGCTTTACACCACCGAGGAACTGGCTTCGGTCGATGTATCGCTGGTGCTCTACCCGCTGTCGGCATTCCGCGCCATGAACAAGGCCGCCGAAAACGTTTACACCGCGCTGCGCCGCGATGGCACCCAGAAGAACGTGATCGACACCATGCAAACCCGCATGGAGCTCTACGATGCCATCGGTTATCACGCCTTCGAACAGAGCCTCGATGCGTTGTTCGCCCAGAAAAAGGGCTGAGCAGCACCTGCCCAATCAGCCAAGATTTCCATAACAAATTCAAGAAAGGAGAAACACCATGGCCGAAGCAAAAGTACTCAGTGGTGCTGGCCTGCGTGGTCAGGTGGCCGGTCAGACCGCCTTGTCGACCGTGGGTCAGGCCGGTGCCGGCCTGACCTACCGTGGCTATGACGTGCGTGACCTGGCCGCCACTGCCGAGTTCGAGGAAGTCGCCTACCTGCTGCTGTACGGCGAACTGCCGAGCCAGGCGGAACTTGCCGACTACAAGCACAAGCTCAAGGGCCTGCGTGACCTGCCGCAAGCGCTCAAGGAAGTGCTGGAGCGCATCCCGCGTGATGCACACCCGATGGATGTGATGCGCACCGGTTGCTCGATGCTGGGCACCTTGGAGCCCGAACTGACCTTCGAAGCTCAGCGCGAGAAGACCGACCGCCTGCTGGCTGTGTTCCCTGCGGTGATGTGCTACTGGTATCGCTTCAGCCATCACGGCGTGCGTATCGATTGCAACAGCGATGAAGACACGCTGGGTGGCCATTTCCTGCACCTGCTGCACGGCAAGCAACCGAGCGAGCTGCACGTCAAGGTCATGAACGTTTCGCTGATTCTGTACGCCGAGCACGAGTTCAACGCCTCCACCTTCACCGCCCGTGTATGTGCCTCGACCTTGTCCGATCTCTACTCCTGCATCACCGCCGCCATCGGCGCTTTGCGCGGCCCGCTGCACGGGGGCGCCAACGAAGCGGCAATGGAGCTGATCGAGCGCTTCCAGAGCCCGCAAGAGGCAACGGCTGAACTGCTGCGCATGCTGGAGCGCAAGGACAAGATCATGGGCTTCGGTCATGCGATCTACAAAGAATCCGACCCGCGTAATGAGGTGATCAAGGGCTGGGCGAAACAGCTGGCCGACGAAGTGGGTGACAAGGTGCTCTACCCGGTATCCGAGGCCATCGACAAGACCATGTGGGAGCAGAAGCGCCTGTTCCCCAATGCCGACTTCTACCATGCTTCGGCGTACCACTTCATGGGCATTCCAACGAAGCTGTTCACCCCGATCTTCGTCTGCTCGCGTTTGACGGGTTGGGCCGCTCATGTGTTCGAGCAGCGCGCCAACAACCGCATCATTCGCCCAAGCGCCGAGTACGTCGGCGTCGAGCAGCGCCAGTTCGTGCCGATCGAACAGCGCTGAAATAGACAAAGAGAGCCGACCCGTTTCCCCAGTGGAGGCGGGCGAGCCTTGCGAACCCTGTGACCGAGCCCGAATGATGAACACTGCATACCGCAAGAACCTGCCAGGCACAGCCCTGGACTACTTCGATGCCCGCGCTGCCGTCGAGGCCATCAAGCCCGGTGCTTACGACAGCCTGCCCTACACCTCCCGCGTACTTGCCGAAAACCTGGTGCGTCGCTGCGACCCGGCCACCCTCGATGCCTCCTTGGGCCAACTGATCGAGCGCAAGCGCGATCTGGACTTCCCTTGGTTCCCAGCCCGGGTGGTGTGCCATGACATCCTTGGCCAGACTGCCTTGGTCGACCTCGCGGGCCTGCGCGATGCCATCGCCGATAGAGGCGGTGACCCGGCCAAGGTCAACCCGGTGGTACCGGTGCAATTGATCGTCGACCACTCCTTGGCGGTCGAGTGCGGCGGGTATGTTCCAGAAGCGTTCGAAAAGAACCGCGCCATTGAAGACCGGCGCAACGAAGACCGCTTCCATTTCATCAACTGGACCAAGAAAGCCTTCAAGAACGTCGACGTGATCCAGCCCGGTAACGGCATCATGCACCAGATCAACCTGGAGAATATGTCGCCGGTGATCCACAGTGAAGGGGGCGTTGCCTACCCCGATACCTGTGTCGGCACCGACAGCCACACTCCGCATGTCGATGCCTTGGGGGTAATCGCCATCGGTGTGGGCGGCCTGGAAGCGGAAAACGTCATGCTCGGCCGTGCCTCGTGGATGCGCCTGCCGGAAATCGTTGGCGTCGAGCTGACCGGCAGGCTGGCGCCTAGCATCACGGCCACTGACCTGGTGCTGGCTTTGACCGAATTCCTGCGTAAACAGAAAGTCGTCGGTGCTTACCTAGAATTCCATGGCGAGGGTGCGCGAGCCCTGACCTTGGGCGACCGCGCCACCATCTCCAACATGGCACCTGAGTACGGCGCTACGGCCGCGATGTTCGCCATCGATCAGCAAACCATCGACTACCTCAAGCTGACCGGTCGCGATGACCAGCAGGTACAGTTGGTGGAAACCTACGCCAAGGTCGCCGGCCTATGGGCTGACAGCCTGACCTGCGCGCAGTACGAACGCACGCTGAGCTTCGACCTGTCGAGCGTGGTCCGCAACATGGCCGGCCCGTCCAACCCCCATGCTCGTGTTGCTACCAGTGACCTGGCGGCCAAGGGCATCGCGGGTGCCTGGGAGCAAGTGCCTGGGCAAATGCCAGACGGCGCAGTGATCATCGCCGCCATTACCAGTTGCACCAACACCAGCAACCCGCGCAACGTGATCGCCGCAGGCCTGCTGGCGCGAAACGCCAACAGGCTCGGGCTCACTCGCAAGCCTTGGGTCAAATCGTCCCTGGCCCCGGGCTCCAAGGCCGTGCAGCTGTATCTGGAGGAGGCGGGGTTGGAGCGCGAACTGGAGCAGCTAGGGTTTGGGATCGTCGCCTTTGCCTGCACCACGTGCAACGGGATGTCCGGGGCGCTGGACCCGCTGATCCAGCAGGAGATCATCGACCGCGACCTGTACGCCACTGCTGTGCTGTCGGGTAACCGCAACTTCGATGGGCGTATCCACCCGTATGCCAAGCAGGCGTTCCTGGCTTCGCCCCCTCTGGTAGTGGCCTACGCGATTGCCGGCACCATTCGCTTCGACATCGAAAAGGATGTGTTGGGGGTGGTCGACGGCAAGCCAATCCGCCTCAAGGATATATGGCCCAGCGACGAAGAAATCGACGCCGTTGTGCGCGCGGCGGTCAAGCCTGAGCAATTTCGCAAGGTCTACATTCCGATGTTCGCCATCGAGGAGGACCGCGGGCCGAAAGTGGCCCCGCTTTACCAGTGGCGCCCTATGAGCACCTACATCCGTCGCCCGCCCTATTGGGAAGGTGCGCTGGCCGGTGAGCGCACCCTGCGCGGCATGCGCCCCCTGGCGGTACTGCCGGACAACATCACCACCGATCACCTGTCGCCATCCAACGCCATTCTGCTCGACAGCGCCGCGGGTGAATACCTGGCGAAGATGGGCTTGCCAGAGGAAGACTTCAACTCCTACGCCACGCATCGTGGCGACCATCTGACCGCCCAGCGGGCAACCTTCGCCAACCCCAAGCTGTTCAATGAGATGGTGCGCAACGACGACGGCAGCGTCAGGCAAGGTTCACTGGCGCGCATCGAGCCGGAAGGCAAGGTGACGCGTATGTGGGAGGCCATCGAAACCTACATGCAGCGCAAGCAGCCGTTGATCATCGTCGCCGGCGGCGATTATGGCCAAGGTTCGTCCCGTGACTGGGCGGCCAAGGGCGTGCGCCTGGCCGGTGTCGAAGCCATCGTCGCCGAGGGCTTCGAACGCATTCACCGTACCAACCTGGTGGGCATGGGCGTATTGCCGCTGGAATTCCAACCGGGCACCGACCGTAAGACCCTTGGATTAGATGGTAGTGAAACCTACGACGTGCTCGGCCAGCGCACGCCGCGGGCGACGCTGACCCTGGTGGTGACGCGGCGTGATGGTGAGCGGGTCGAGGTGCCGGTGACCTGCCGCCTGGACACCGCTGAGGAAGTGTCGATCTACGAAGCCGGCGGGGTGCTTCAGCGCTTTGCCCAGGACTTCCTCGAAGCGACCGCTTGAACAGGACATGAATATGGCACATCCAGCGCAAGTGAAGATTCCTGCTACTTACATTCGTGGCGGTACCAGCAAGGGCGTATTCTTCCGTCTGCAAGACCTTCCTGAGGTGGCTCAGGTCCCAGGCCCGGCCCGCGACGCGCTGCTGTTGCGGGTGATCGGCAGCCCCGACCCTTATGCCAAGCAGATCGATGGCATGGGCGGCGCCACCTCCAGTACCAGCAAGACGGTGATCCTGTCCAAGAGCATCAAGCCTGGCCATGACGTCGACTATCTGTTCGGCCAGGTCGCTATCGACAAGGCCTTCGTCGACTGGAGCGGCAACTGTGGCAACCTCTCGGCGGCGGTGGGCTCGTTCGCCATCAGCAATGGGCTGGTCGACCCTGCGTGTGTTCCGCGCAATGGTCTGGCCACTGTGCGTATCTGGCAGGCTAACATCGGCAAGACCATCATCGCCCATGTGCCGATCACCGAAGGCCAAGTGCAGGAAACCGGTGATTTCGAGCTCGACGGGGTGACCTTTCCGGCGGCCGAAGTGCAGCTCGAGTTTCTTGACCCGGCCGCCGACGAGGAGGGTGACGCTGGTGCGATGTTTCCTACCGGCAACCTTGTGGACGATCTGGAGGTGCCCGGCGTCGGTACCTTCAAGGCAACCCTGATCAATGCCGGTATCCCAACCGTGTTCGTCAATGCCGCCGACATCGGTTACACCGGTACGGAATTGCAGGATGCGATCAACGGCGACCCTCAAGCGCTGCAGCGTTTCGAGACCATCCGCGCTTATGGCGCAGTGCGCATGGGCCTGATCGAGCACATTGACCAGGCAGCGGGGCGGCAGCACACCCCGAAGGTGGCCTTCGTCGCGCCCCCTGCCGCCTACATAGCCTCCAGTGGCAAGGCGGTTGAGGCCGGTGACATCGACTTGCTAGTGCGGGCGTTGTCCATGGGTAAGCTGCACCACGCGATGATGGGCACCGCAGCGGTTGCCATCGGTACTGCCGCCGCCATTCCAGGTACGCTGGTCAACCTCGCTGCAGGCGGCGGCGAGCGCAGCGCCGTGCGTTTCGGCCACCCGTCCGGCACCTTGCGGGTGGGGGCCCAAGCGCGCCAGGTAGATGGCCAGTGGACGGTGACCAAGGCGATCATGAGCCGCAGTGCTCGGGTGTTGATGGAGGGCTGGGTTCGCGTGCCTGGCGATAGCTTCTAAGGGATCGCGGGTAAGCCGCGACCTGCCCTTGCCAAGCGTCAGCAATGCTGGTGCTTACGCGGGTGACCCGCGAAACGGGCAGGCTAAACGAAAAAACCCCGGCATTGCGCCGGGGTTTTCTTTTACAGCGTATTGCTCAGCTTATGCCTGGACCACCGGGATCTTGGCGTTGGCTGCTGCTTCGCGGAACTCGGCGATCTGGTCGAAGCTCAGGTAGCGGTACACGTCGGCAGCCATGCTGTCGATGTCTTTGGCGTACTGCATGTACTCTTCGACGGTAGGCAGTTTGCCGATGATCGAGGCGACCGCCGCCAGCTCGGCCGAGGCCAGGTACACGTTGGTAGCGTCACCCAGACGGTTCGGGAAGTTACGGGTCGAGGTGGATACCACGGTCGAACCGGTCTGCACACGTGCCTGGTTACCCATGCACAGCGAGCAGCCTGGCATTTCCATGCGCGCACCGGCCTTGCCGTAGATACCGTAGTAGCCTTCTTCGGTCAGCTGGTGAGCGTCCATCTTGGTTGGCGGGGCCAGCCACAGACGAGTGGGGATACCGCCCTTGACCTTCTCCAGCAGCTTGCCGGCAGCGCGGAAGTGGCCGATGTTGGTCATGCACGAGCCGATGAACACTTCGTCGATCTTCTCGCCCTGTACCGAAGACAGCAGACGGGCATCGTCCGGGTCGTTCGGCGCGCAGAGCACAGGCTCCTTGACGTCGGCCAGGTCGATTTCGATGATCTCGGCGTATTCGGCATCGGCATCTGCCGACAGCAGCTCTGGCTTGGCCAGCCAGGCTTCCATGGCCTGAGCGCGACGCTCAAGGGTGCGGGCATCGCCGTAGCCTTCGCCGATCATCCAGCGCAGCAGGGTGATGTTCGACTGCAGGTACTCGGCGATGGCCTTCTCTGGCAGTTTGATGGTGCAGCCGGCAGCGGAGCGCTCAGCCGAAGCGTCGGACAGCTCGAAGGCTTGTTCGACGGTCAGTTCGTCCAGGCCTTCGATTTCCAGGATGCGGCCGGAGAAGGCGTTTTTCTTGCCTTTCTTCTCGACGGTCAGCAGGCCCTGCTGGATGGCGTAGTAAGGGATGGCGTGAACCAGGTCACGCAGGGTGATGCCTGGCTGCAGTTTGCCCTTGAAGCGCACCAGGATCGACTCTGGCATGTCCAGTGGCATGACCCCGGTGGCGGCGGCGAACGCCACCAGGCCGGAACCTGCCGGGAACGAGATGCCGATCGGGAAGCGGGTGTGCGAGTCGCCACCGGTACCCACGGTGTCAGGCATCAGCATGCGGTTCAGCCAGCTGTGAATGATGCCGTCACCTGGGCGCAGCGACACGCCGCCACGGGTGCGGATGAAGTCTGGCAGGGTGTGGTGGGTGGTGACGTCGATCGGCTTCGGATACGCCGCGGTGTGGCAGAACGACTGCATCACCAGGTCAGCGGAGAAGCCCAGGCACGCCAGGTCTTTGAGCTCGTCGCGGGTCATCGGGCCAGTGGTGTCCTGGGAGCCGACAGTGGTCATCTTCGGTTCGCAATAGGCACCTGGGCGCACGCCCTGGCCTTCTGGCAGGCCGCAGGCACGACCGACCATCTTCTGTGCCAGGGTGAAGCCCTTGCCGGTGTCGGCAGGCTGTTCTGGCTTCTTGAACAGGTCCGACGGGCCTTGGCCCAGTTCTGCACGGGCTTTCTCGGTGAGGCCACGGCCGACGATCAGCGGAATACGGCCACCAGCGCGGACTTCATCCAGCAGCACTTCGGTTTTGAGCGTGAACTCGGTGACCAGCTCATCGCTGCCGTGGCGGCGCACTTCGCCTTTGTAAGGGTAAACGTCGATGACGTCGCCCATGGCCAGGTTGGTGCAGTCGAACTCGATCGGCAGGGCGCCTGCGTCTTCCATGGTGTTGTAGAAGATCGGGGCGATCTTGGTGCCGAAGCAGAAGCCACCGGCGCGCTTGTTCGGCACGTACGGGATGTCGTCGCCGAAGAACCACAGCACCGAGTTGGTGGCGGACTTACGCGAAGAGCCGGTACCGACCACGTCACCCACATAGGCAACCGGGAAGCCTTTGGCTTTCACGGCTTCGATCTGGGCCAGCGGGCCCACGGAGCCTGGCTGGGAAGGCTCGATGCCGTCACGGGCCATTTTCAGCATGGCCAGAGCGTGCAGTGGGATGTCAGGGCGCGACCAGGCGTCCGGGGCAGGGGACAGGTCGTCGGTATTGGTTTCGCCAGGTACCTTGAACACGGTCAGGGTGTATTTGTCGGCGATGGCCGGGCGCGAGGTGAACCACTCGCCGGCAGCCCAGGATTCCAGCACGGCCTTGGCGTGAGTGTTGCCGGCCTTGGCCTTTTCGGCCACATCGTGGAAGGCGTCGAACATCAGCAGGGTGTGCTTGAGCTGTTCGGCCGCGACGGCGCCCAGTTCGGCGTCGTCCAGCAGCGCGACCAGCGTTTCGATGTTGTAGCCGCCCTGCATGGTACCCAGCAGTTCAGTGGCGTGCTTGCGGTCGATCAGCGGCGACTTGGCTTCACCCTTGGCGACGGCAGAGAGGAATGCAGCCTTGACGTAGGCAGCTTCGTCCACCCCTGGTGGAACGCGGTTGGTGATCAGGTCTACGAGGAAGGCTTCTTCGCCGGCCGGCGGGTTCTTCAGCAGCTCGACCAGGCCTGCAGTTTGTTCGGCGTTCAGCGGCTGGGGCACGATACCCAGGGCGGCACGCTCTTCGATGTGTTTGCGGTAGGCTTCAAGCACAGTTATTACCCTCATCAGTGGTCCCTAAAGGGAGTCCGGGACGCTCATCCAGCATTCGATGCACCCATGCGCTGCCACGGCCTTTTGGGCCGCCCAACCAGGGTCGCAAAGAATCCTTACAGAAGCTGCTTTCAAAGTTTTACGCCTGCAGAACGGGAGCTGATGAGGGCTGGCGCGGGCATGCGAGGGATGCATGGCCCGGGCCAACGCCGTTCTACCGGATGGACTGTGCTCGTGACGCTTTGAAAACAGCTTCCAACGGACATTGTTGCCTTGAAAAGGCGGGGTGATTCTACGGCAAATTGTCGCAGAAGGTAAGGCGGCGAACGTGACTTTAACGGGTGACCGTGGTTAGACAAAGGGCTAACATGCCTCGGTGTTCCACCGCCAAGCCGTTGTTTCAAATGTCCAACCAGTCCATCAAGACCCCTTGCGTCGGCCTCTGTTCCACCGTGTACGGGGACACGGTATGCCGTGGCTGCAAGCGGTTTCACCATGAAGTGATCCACTGGAACGGCTACGACGACACGCAAAAGCGCGCTGTCTGGCTGCGCCTGGAGCAACTGCTGGTGCAGGTGATGATGGCCAAGCTGGAGGTGTTCGACAAGGGCCTGCTGCGCCAGCAATTGCAGCAGCGTTCGATCCGCTTCGTCGAGCAGCAGTCGGAGTACTGCTGGGCGTATCAGTTGATCGCGCGCGGGGCACGGATGATTCGCGACCTGGAGGCTTACGGCATGGCGCTGCTGCCGGAGTTCCGCGACTGGGAGCTGCCACAACTGCGCGATGCCATCGACCGCGAATTCTTCCTGCTCTCCGAGGCCCATTACCAGCGCTACATTGCGCCGAGGTTCCTGCGCGACGGGGTGGGCGACGGGCAGGGCTGAGCCCCTGCCCGCAGCAGCGTATCAGTCGCCGGTGTACTCGCAGCCACTGGTGCAGGTTTCGTGGATGCGCACCTTGGAGAGCTCTGGCATCAGGGGTTTGACCTGGTCCCAGATCCACTTGGCGATCACTTCGCTGGTGGGGTTCTCAAGGCCCGGAATATCGTTCAGGTAGTTATGGTCAAGCTGGTCGTAGATCGGCTTGAAGATCGCCTTCACCTCGGCAAAGTCACGGATCCACCCGGTATGCGGGTCGAGCGGGCCGGTCAGGTGCAGGCCGACCTTGAACGAGTGGCCGTGCAGGCGGCCGCACTTGTGCCCTGCTGGAACGTGGGGCAGGCGGTGGGCCGATTCGAACGTAAATTCCTTGAAGATTTCCACGCTGTCATAACTCTGTGTGAATCAATAATGCGCGCAGTCTACCAGCATGGCCGCTACAAGGCTTGCAGGCGTTCGGGCAACCGCCCGGTGGCGATCAATTCCAGCAATTCGTCGCCCAGCCGCTGGCTTTCGGCGATGGCCTTGTACCAGTAGCGCTTGCGGCTCGGCGCATCGCCCATGAAGCGCTTGAAGTCATTACGGTCGGGCAGCTTGCCGAAAGGCAAGGCAGCCAAATACTGCGGCGATGGGGTCAGCAACAGTACGTTCTGCAAACGTGTGGCGTCGCCCTTGCGCCAAGGCAGCGCCTTGTCGAACCAGCCAGGCACCACTTTGTCGGTGAAGTGCGGATACAGCACCAGATCGTCACCGCGGTAGGGCAAGTCGAGGTGATAATCGAGCAAGCCACCGTCACGGTATGTGCCTGCCCCTGCACCGGGGATATCGCGCACACCTTCCATCACCATCGGGATGGAACCTGAGGCCAGTAGTGCGTGGCGCAGATTGGCTAGGTCCAGTGGCAGACAGCGCGAGGGAAAATCGGTGAGGGCCTCGAGCGGCGGGGCGCTGCGAGCATCGTGCAGGATCACGCGTTCGAAGTGTCGGGCCAGCCGCGCACGGCCCAGTAGGTTGCTGGCAATTACCGAGCCCAGGCCCATGCCTAGGCGGGCGCGGTGGTCGTGGGCGAGTTGGCCATGGCTCTTGACCACCAGGATGTTCAAGCGGTACAGCGGGTTGGCGAGGATCTGCCCGTCGCGGCCTTGCAGCAAGTCATCGAGCATGCGCTGGCAACTGCGGCTGATCTGCGCCGGGGTCACGCCTTTGGCAAAGTCCTGTTCGGTGTACAGCTCGCCCAAACGGCGGATGCCGGCCACGGGGTCGTCGAGGCAGGCGCTGGCGAAGCGCCAGGAGCCGATCGAGGCGCCGATCAGAGCGCGTTGGCGCGGCGCCGAAGGTAGCCACTCGCCGAACAGGGCCAGGTCCAGCCCCTGAATGCCTAACGGCTTGGGGCCACCCGCCGCGCCAGGCAATACCCCGACATCGCCAGGCTGCAAACCGCGCTCGCGAATCTGCCGCAAGGCGCGCTGGCCAGCCTTGAAAGTCAGGGCTGGGTATTTGATGTGAATGGCGCTCATGTCGAACTCCACAGCTAGCGAGCCGGTCATTATAGGGCCTTGATGCAGCCGTAGCTGCGCTATCATGGCGCCAGCTGTTTTCAGGTTGAATTAAGGACCGCTGGTTAATCTTAACCCCGTAGACAACTTGAACCTCGCTCAGGAGAGCCATCATGAAAACTTTGACTGCCTTGTTCACTGCCGCCGCCCTTGCACTGGGTGCCAACGCCGCTTTTGCTCAGGACGTGCAGCCTGACGAAGTGGTGAAACTGGTCAACGCCAAGACCATCAAGTCGCTGGACGAACTCAAGGCTGCTGCCGTGGCCAAGCATCCAGGTGCCACCGTCACCGATTCGGAGCTGGAAAACGAATATGGCCGCTACATCTACAAGGTCGAACTGCGCGATGCGCAGAACGTGGAGTGGGACGTTGACCTGGACGCCAAAACCGGTGAGGTGCTGAAGGATCAGCGAGACAGCTAATGCCCTGCATCACTCGGCCGGCGCGATACGTGCTGTTTTCGTTGCTGGCCGTTTGCTCGCTGGCCGTTGCCCACGATCTGGACCAGGACCAGGCCCTGAAACTGCGTCAGAAGGGCGTCATTCTGCCACTTGAGCAATTGCTTACGACCGCCCTGGGGCGTTACCCCGGGGCGCGTCTGCTGGAGGCCGAACTGGAAGAGGAGCACGGCCGCTACGAATATGAGGTCGAATTGCTCACCCAGGAAGGCGTGGTGCGCGAAATCAAGCTGGACGCCAGCACTGGTGCTCTGCTCAAAGACGAGGAAGACGACTGACATGCGCCTGCTGCTTGTCGAAGACAATGTACCCCTGGCCGACGAGCTGACTACCAGCTTGCAGCGCCAAGGCTATGCCGTGGACTGGTTGGCCGATGGGCGGGATGCGGTGTATCAAGGCCAGAGCGAACCCTATGACTTGATCATTCTGGATCTGGGCTTGCCTGGTTTGCCGGGTCTGGACGTACTGGAACAATGGCGTGCCGGCGGGTTGGCAACACCGGTGCTGATTCTCACGGCGCGCGGATCGTGGGCTGAACGGATCGAAGGCCTCAAGGCTGGGGCCGATGACTATCTGAGCAAGCCCTTTCATCCCGAAGAGCTGCAACTGCGCATTCAGGCGCTGCTGCGTCGCGCCCGCGGCCTGGCCAACCGGCCAACCCTGGAAGCGGCAGGTCTGCATCTGGATGAGGGCCGCCAGTGCGTGAGCCGCGACGGGGTCGATATTCAGCTCACGGCTGCCGAGTTTCGCTTATTGCGCTACTTCATGCTGCACCCGCAGCAAATCCTGTCCAAAAGCCATCTTGCCGAGCATCTTTATGATGGCGAGACGGAGCGCGATTCCAATGTGCTGGAGGTGCATGTCAATCACCTGCGGCGCAAGCTGGGGCGAAGCGTAATCGAGACTCGGCGCGGCCAGGGTTATATCTATGCCGGGAGCGGCGAGTGAAGTCCATCCAGGCACGTCTTAGCCTGGGGCTTATTGCCGTACTGGTGATTGTTGGCCTGGTGCTCGCGCAACTGACGCTTTGGTTGTTCGAGGCAGGTTTGCAGCGTTACCTGGAAAACGGCCTGCGCAAGGAAAGCGAAAACCTGCTGGTGGCGCTGGTGCGTGGGCCCACGGGCCTGCAGTTGGATGAGCGGCGTATCTCAGCGGCCTATCAACGGCCTTTTTCCGGCTACTACTTCCGTATCGATTTTGACAAGGGCACTTGGCGCTCGCGTTCTTTATGGGACCTGGATATGCCCAAACCCGCTGAGCCGGGGCTTTCCGATACCCACGAGCTAGGGCCGGAAGGCCAGCAATTGCTGGCCCTGCGCGCGGATTACCGGCGCCTGGGCCAGGATATTTCGATCAGCGTCGCGCAAGACTATTCACCCGTGCGCCAAGGCTTTCGCCGTTTGCAGCAAATCGGCCTGGGCATGGGCCTGATCGCGTTGCTCATCGTACTGGTGTTGCAGCGCATCACCGTGACCCGTTCGCTGCGCCCACTGGAGCGAGCGCGCCAGCAGATTGCCCAGTTGCAGCAGGGCCAGCGGTCTCAGCTCGACGCTCAGGTGCCCAGCGAACTGGCGCCCCTGGTCGGCCAGATCAACCACTTGCTCAGTCACACCGAAAACAGCCTACGCCGCTCGCGCAATGCTTTGGGCAACCTGGGGCATGCCCTGAAGACCCCCTTGGCAGTGCTGCTCAGCCTCGCCTCCAGCGAACGCCTGAAGGACCTGCCGCAGGTGCAAGCGCAATTGCGTGAACAGTTGCAGCAGATCCAGCAGCGGCTGGCCCGCGAGCTCAACCGTGCGCGCTTGGCAGGGGATGCATTACCAGGGTCTCAGTTTGACTGCGATGCCGAGTTACCCGGCCTGTTCGCGACCTTGTGCATGATTCATGGCGAGGTCTTGCAGTTACACCGCGAGGTTCCCCCAGCTCTGCAATTGCCATGGGACCGCGAAGACGTTCTCGAGCTGCTGGGCAACTTACTCGACAACGCCTGCAAGTGGGCCGACAGCGAAGTGCGTCTGGCAATTGCTGCAACGCCTGTTGGGTATCAACTGTGGGTCGATGATGATGGCCCTGGCATCCCTGAGGGCCAACGCCTGCAGGTATTGGAGCGGGGATCGCGGTTGGATGAGCAGGTCGATGGGCATGGCTTGGGGCTGGGCATCGTGCGCGACATTGTCGAGGCCTGGAATGGCCGGCTGGAGCTGTTGCAAAGCCCATTGGGTGGGCTGCGCATACAGATCGAACTGCCGCGTAATTATTGAAGTGTCTGCAGTGAAGATTCAGAAAAATTGCAGTTACCCCGCATTTTTTTGAATTAGCTCAACGGTGTGCCGCGCGGCACAATCACCTGACGAAACCTGCGGTTTCCATCTCTCCAAGGACGGAGCCCTTACGCAGCTGCCTAGGCGCTGCCAGCCCAGTTGCCCTCGACTGGGCTTTCTTTTCACTACGACACTCAAAGATTTTGAGCCTTCGAATGCCTGCCATGCGATACGACAGTCTTCTGCAGCGGCTGCTGCCTGCGCCCCTGAACATCTCACCTAAGCAAGCCTTGCGCGCCGGTGTCGGCGCATTGCTTGGCTTGTTCGTTGCTGGCGGGTTGACCAGCCTGGCCTACGGGCCAGGCACTGCCCTGCACCTACTGGGCCCGTTGGCGGCCTCTGCGGTGCTGGTGTTTGCCGTGCATTCCGGGCCGCTGGCCCAACCCTGGCCGGTGCTTGGCAGTTATGCCCTGGCTGGGGCTGTCGGCCTTGCCATGCGTCAGGGCTGGGGCGGGGAGCTGTGGGTGGCCGCCACGGCGCTGGGCATTTCGATGCTCGTGATGTGCTTATTGCGCTGCCTGCACCCGCCGGGTGGTGCGGTGGCGGTAAGCGCGGTGCTGGCTGATCCGGGCTTGACGGCCATGGGTGACCATCTGCTAGAGCCGGTCTTGCTCAATGCACTGATGCTGGTGTGCGTCGCGGTGATCTACAACCGCCTGACCGGGGTGCGCTACCCCAAAGCAGCACTGCCGCGCATCGATCTGCACCATACCCACGACCCCCTGCCGCGCGAGCGCGTTGGCGTCAGCAGCGCTGACCTGGATCAGGCGCTGATGGAGCTAGGGGAGTTCGTCGACGTCACTCGTGATGAGCTACAGCGCATCATCATCGCCACCGAGCACAGCGCGCTGCAGCGCACTCTCGGCGGTATCACTGCCAGTGCCGTAATGTCGCGCGATGTGCAGTTCGCTTCGCCGCAGACCACTCTGGAACAGGCCTGGAAGCTGCTGTGTAGCCACCATCTGAACACTCTGCCGGTACTCGACCAGGGCAAGCTGGTGGGTATCGTCAGCCTCAGCGACCTTATCGGCCCAGCCATGCAGCGCGGCCAGCTCAGTTGGCGCGGCCTGTTCGGCCGCAAAGCGGTGCGCCTGGAGCAGGTGATGAGTCGGCATGTGGTCAGTGTCAGCCCCCAGCACCCGCTGGAGCGCCTGCTACCGCTGTTGTGCGAGCAAGGCCTGCACTGCCTGCCGGTGCTCGATGATGGCCGGTTGGTAGGGGTCGTCACCCAGACCGATCTGGTCGCCGGCCTTGCCCGCCAGTTGCTAAGCGCCGCTGGCAGCGGTTCACACCAGCGGGTCCCAGCGTTGTGACCAGTCGCTGGAGTCAGCCGCTATCAGCCCGCGCAGCACCGCGATGGCCTGTTGCAGCGCTTCGCTGTCGCGCTTGCGCGGGTAGACCAGGTAGGTTGGGTAAGTGAATTCCGGCGCTTGCGGCACACGCTCGAATACGCCTTTATCCAAATAGGCCTGTACTACACGCGTACGGAAATACCCGCTACCCCCGTGGTCGAGGATGAACTGCAAAGCCAGAGGCCCGAGGTTGAAGCTCAGCGCCGGGCGCGCGCAGTCCGGCAATGCGGCATCGTGCTGGCGGCGGAAGGCTTCACCCCAGTCGATGTAGATGTATGGCTCAGGTCGCTGGACCCTGCGCACGCGAATCAGCTTTTCTTCCATCAACTGCTCAACCTGCAGCCCTGGACCGTAGATCGGCTGGTACACCAGGGCTGCGTCCAGCAGGCCCATGTCGACCTTGCGTAGCAAAGCGTCCTCGTCACTGATTTCGCTGCGGATGGCATGGCTTGGCATTTCGCGGAACAGGGCGCCGACCCAGTCGAGCAGCATCGGGTTGCCCAGGCTCACCTGCGCGCCAATATGCAGTACTTGCTGGCGGCCTTCAGGCAGCGGTAGGTCGCGCCGCGCCGCTTCCCAGGTCTGTACCAGCTGGTTGGCGTAGCTGACGAAGGCTTCACCATCGTGGGTCAAGCTAGCGCCATTTCGACTGCGCACGAACAGCTGACAGCCCAGTTGCTGCTCCAGGCGTTGCACGCGGGCGGTGATAGCGGTCTGTGATACGCACAGGCGTTCGGCGGCGGCGACCAGGCTGCCGCAACGCACCACTTCAAGAAACGTACGGGCCTGGTCGATGTCCATGATCGGCTCTGCGTTGGTGGGGGGGCTATTCTAGAAGCTTTGCACTGATTCAGGGCAATTTAGGCCTGTCTGCAAATTTGCAGGTCGGTTGTGACTTTAGTCCCATGGCAGCCTTGGTGTAGCGGGCCATACTCGTTGTTCGCCCCTCAATAACAACAAGTACCGGGTTCCACCACGATGACCTACCAGCACAGCTATGCCCAGTCCATTAACGACCCAGCCGCCTTCTGGGCCGAACAGGCCCAATCATTGGCCTGGTACCGCGCCCCCTCGCTGATTTTGCAAGGCAACCCAGATGGCACCCATCGCTGGTTTGCCGACGGCCGCTTGAACAGCTGCTACCTGGCCCTGGACCGGCAAATTGAACTGGGCCGCGGCGAGCAACTGGCGCTGATCTACGATTCGCCCGTCACGGGCGTACAGCAGACCTATACCTATAACCACCTGCGCGATGAAGTGGCGCGCCTGGCTGGGCTGTTACAGCAGTTGGGCGTTGGCAAGGGCGATGGCGTGATCATCTACATGCCGATGGTGCCCCAAGCGGCCATGGCCATGCTGGCCTGCGCGCGGATCGGCGCGGTACATTCGGTGGTATTCGGCGGCTTTGCCGCCAATGAACTGGCCCTGCGCATCGACGATGCGCGCCCAGCGCTGTTGCTCACTGCCTCCTGCGGGCTGGAGTTCGATCGGGTGGTGGAATACAAACCGCTGGTGGACCGCGCGTTGCAGTTGGCACGCCATCAACCTCGCAAGGTGCTGGTGCTGCAGAGGCCACAGGCTTTGGCGCAACTGCAATCGGAACGTGATCTGGACTGGCAACAGGCATTGGCCACTGCCGAACCCGTAGCCCCGGTAGCTCTGGATGCCGGCGATCCGCTCTACATCATGTATACCTCAGGCACCACTGGCAAACCCAAGGGTATCGTCCGGGAAAACGGTGGCAACGCAGTGGCGCTCTGCTACGCGATGCGTCATATCTACGGCATGCAAGCGGGTGATGTGTGGTGGGGCATTTCCGATGTCGGCTGGGTGGTCGGGCATTCGTTGATCGTCTATGGGCCGTTGATGAGCGGCTGTACCACGGTGTTCTACGAGGGCAAGCCGATTCGCACGCCGGATGCTTCGGCGTACTGGCGGGTGGTTGAACAGTACAAGGTCAATGCCTTGTTCTGCGCACCGACCGCCATGCGGGCAATCCGCAAAGAAGACCCGGAGGGCGAACTGATCCGCAAGCATGATCTGGGCTCGCTGCGCCAGCTGTTCCTGGCGGGTGAGAAGCTCGACTCCAGCACCCACCAGTGGCTGGAGCAGGTCACCGGCAAGGCGGTGCATGATCATTGGTGGCAGACTGAAACCGGCTGGCCGGTGACTGCACCTTGCGTGGGGCTCGAGGGCAGTGCAGCGCGGCCAGGTTCGAGCAATCGAGCGGTGCCTGGCTACCATGTGCGGGTGCTGGATGACGAAGGGCATACACTTGGCGCTGATCAACACGGGGCCATCGTCATAACCCTGCCACTGCCGCCTGGTTGCAGCCAAACACTGTGGGGCGACCACGAGCGTTACCTGCAGGCTTATCTGCAGACCTACCCAGGTTATTACCATACCGGTGACGGCGGTTACCTGGACGAGGACGGCTTTGTCTACATCATGGGGCGCACCGATGACGTGATCAACGTGTCTGGCCACCGGCTGTCAACGGGGGAGATGGAGGACTTGGTCGCTCGCCACCCGGCAGTGGCCGAGTGCGCGGTCATCGGGGTGCATGATGAGATCAAGGGCCAAGTGCCGCTTGCGCTGGTGGTGCTCAAGGATGGTGAGCGCATCACCCAGGCGCAGCTGTTGGCCGAGTTGGTGGGCAGTGTACGAGAGCAGATTGGCGCGCTGGCGTGCTTCAATCGAGTACGGCTGGTCAAACGCTTGCCCAAGACGCGCTCGGGCAAGATCCTGCGGGCGGTGTTGCGCAAGATCGCCGATGGGCAGGCGTATGTGCCTCCTTCCACACTCGATGACCCGGCCGTGTTGATGGAGATCGAGACCGTGCTGGCAGACCTGCCCAGGGCCGGATGAAGCCTGGGCCTCGTCGTCCCTGGATACTCGGCTCGCTCGGTGAGCGGGCCGAGTATCCAGGGCTGGCCCTAGAGCGGATAGCGAGCGATGAATGTCGAGCCCCTGATCTCGATAACCTGCTGATATGCATGTTCGGTGACCAGCATGCTCTGACTGCGCGGGTAACTCGGTGTCAGCAGCCACTCTCGGTCGCCAAAGTCAGTATCGACCTGGCCATTGTGCTAGAGCCGCAAAATGGCTACAGGCACTTCACCCGTTAAGAAAAAGGCTTGAACGAAAGCCACTAACACCACCATGAGCAAATTCAGCTAAACCGAGTGGTCGATCGAGCGCGCCTCGGTGGAAAACCACGGCATTTGCGTCATTGAAGCTCTGATCAGGTCTACCATTCAAATGACCACATGACCATCAGCGGTGAGTTTCGTCAACACCATGGTCGGCTTACGCTGCGCGTCTTCTGATGGAAGGGAGCAGTAGTGGTGTCTGCTGGTAGAACAGACAGTTACCCAGTTATCCGCTAGGGTCGCCGACAATCACGCAGGGCCCAGCTGTTTCAACTGCCCCAACCGGCTGCGCGTGCGCATGAGATCGGCTAATGGACCCTCCAGGCTCTGCGTCAGGGGCCGCTTACCAATGACCGTAAGCTGCCGATCTTGGTCATACAGCACATCCACCAGGTTGACGAAGCGCTGCTGCGCCGCCAGTGAGCATTGCGCCAGGTCATCCAGCCCATCGATGATCCACTCATCGTACTGCGCGGCCATTACCAGATAATCGATGACCGCCGTGGCTTTTTCGCATACATCATCAAAAGCCAGCATCACCCTGCGGCCCTCGACGGCCAGAGCGCGCAAAGGGCGCTTATTCACTTCCAGCAGCAATG
This sequence comes from Pseudomonas promysalinigenes, assembly GCF_014269025.2. Lineage (NCBI taxonomy): Bacteria > Pseudomonadati > Pseudomonadota > Gammaproteobacteria > Pseudomonadales > Pseudomonadaceae > Pseudomonas > Pseudomonas promysalinigenes. The sequence goes on from NZ_CP077094.1 coordinate 1,812,088, forward strand.
GTTGAGCCTCTGGTAGGTTCAACGCTTTGCGCTGCATCCCATCGCCCGGCCACACAAAATGCCCTTGGGTGAAACGTTGCTGTTCGCGGTTGGCCGGCAGGCTGCGCAAATCGATGTCGCCACCGACCTCAAGCACTTGCATCGAACTGTTGATCAGGCGGATCACCGGCAGGAACCGCTCGTGGTACAGCGGATTGGGTAGCAGACCTTCAGGGGCGTAGTTGGACGTTAACAAGACGAAAATGCCGCGGGCGAACAGCGCGTTGAACAGCCGGGTCAGCAGCATTGCATCGCCGATGTCATGCACATGGAATTCGTCGAAGCACAGCACCTGGCAGTCGCCCAGCAATTGGTCCAAGGTTGCGCCCAGCGCATCGCCCAGTTGGCGGTGCTGGTGCATGCCTTGGTGCAGGCGAGCGAAGAAGTCGTGGAAATGCAGACGACGCTTGTTTGTCACCGGCACTGCCTCGAAAAAACCATCGAGCAGCCAGCTCTTGCCGCGGCCCACCGCGCCGTACAGATAAAGGCTGCGCGGCTTGCCGTTTTGCAGCTGCGCAAGCTGCCTGGCCATGCTGTCGATGACCATGCGCTGACCGTCACTGAGCTGGTAGCCACGGCTGCGCGCCTTCTGCTCGAACCAGCTGAGCAGTTCACCGGGGTTGGACGACGCACCGCGCAAACGCTGGCCGAGCTGGCGCAGCGGGGAAGGGATCCAGGCAGACAAAAGCGAAGCTCCTTGGGCAAAGACCGGGCAGCGTGCAGCTTGCCCCAGGGCAGCATTTTTGACCAATAGATAAAATGGCGTGCAGTGATCGACGGGGGAGATCAATCGGCGCAGCAAACACAGGCCAGCGCCGTGGGCCGGCGCTGGCGCTACCGCAGAAGTCGCTCAGGCCTTGCGCTCTAGCTGGCGCTCGATCATGTATTTCAAGGCCAGGCGGCGCTCCTTCAACCGACGTAGATCTTCATCGACGAAATTGCCAGCGGAGATCGCTTCGGCTGCCAATACTTGGTTATCGATGTCCACATACTCGTCGAGCAAGCGGTCCAGGTCTTTGTCGGCCTGGCGCCTTTGCTGGACGATTTCTCGTGGGTAGTGCAGGTCTTGATAGAGATCGTGTGAAACAGGCATGAGGGCCTCCTTGGTCAATGCAGTTCGCTTAATGGATTGGAAGGAGGCAAAACGAATGTGTTGAAGCAGGGCATTAAAAAAAGCGACGGATGGTAGCCTGAATGTGCATTGGAATCGGTAAAAGCACTAACTTGCTGTTTTAAAGCATTTTTTTTCAACCGGGGGCTTCACAGGCATGCGCTTTGTTGTTAAAGTGCGCGCATTCCACGGCAACAAGCCAGTTGTCATTAAGTTGGAATGGTCAGAGCAGCATCAGCTGCATCCGATACAGGGGCGTCGCCAAGCGGTAAGGCAGCAGGTTTTGATCCTGCCATGCGTTGGTTCGAATCCAGCCGCCCCTGCCATTTTCTCTAATCCAGTATCCTATTCAATTCAGTGCAGGTGACTATCGGCGCTGAGTTTCTGCGTTTGCGCTGTTCGGCACCGTTGGCAGCTGGGGCGCAGTCGCCCCCCAGCAAGCCAGCCAGTTTTTATCGCAACGCTACGGGTTCAGGCGCAGCACGTCGCTGAGTACCCTGGCAAGCTCATCCGCCTGCACCGGCTTCTGCAGCACCAGACTGCCAGGCAGCTCAAGTCCTTCGAGCTCTGCATACCCAGTCAGAAATACCACGGGCAACTGCGGGTGTCGTTGGCGCGCCGCCAGAGCCAATTGTCCGCCGTTGAATTCGGGCATGGCAAAGTCGGTCAGCAGCAGGTCGATATCGTCGTCCAACAGGGCCAACGCCTGTTCCCCACTGTGCGCCTGGCGGACCTCGTAGCCATACTGGCGTAACACGTCACCGAGCATGTCGCGCACCAAGTGATCGTCGTCTACCAGCAACACCGTGCGGTCCCGTCCGCTGTCATCGATCGGTTGGCTGATGGCTTGCGGGGCAGGGTCTGCATCGACTTCGTGCTTCACTGCCGGTAGATAAACAGCAACTTGGGTACCATGGCCTGGCTCGGTATCAATGCGCACTCCGCCCCCGGATTGCTTGGCAAAGCCAAATACCTGAGCTAACCCAAGCCCAGAGCCTTTGCCGATATCCTTGGTGGTGAAGAACGGCTCGAACACCTTGGCCAACACCTCCTCGCTCATGCCACAGCCTGTATCGCGAATGCTCAGCATCACATACTCGCCCGGTTCCGGGTCTTCGGGACGGTGAGGACGAGCCTTGACTCGCGTGTTGCGAGTCGACAGGGTCAACTGGCCACCTTCGGGCATGGCGTCACGTGCGTTGATCGCCAGGTTGAGAATGATCATCTCGGTCTGGGTGGGGTCGGTCAGCGCGTGCCATAGGCTGTGATCAAGGTCCAGGCGTACTAGGATGTTGCCACCCAAGGTGCGGCTCAACAGTTCTTCCAGGCCGGTCAAAGTACGATTGAGGTTCAACGGCACCGGTTCCAGGCGCTGGCGACGGGAAAAGGCGAGCAGTTGCGACGTCAGCTTGGCGCCGCGCTCGCCGGCTTCGCGGATATGCGTCAGGCGGCTGCGAGCCTTGTCGACATCCGCCTTGGCCAGATCGCGTTCAAGGAAGCTGGCTCCAGTGAGAATGACCGTGAGCAGATTGTTGAAGTCGTGGGCCACACCTGCGGTCAGCTGACCGACAGCCTCAAGCCGTTGCATCTGCTGCAGCGCCGCCTCGATGCGTTCACGCTCGGTGATCTGCTCGCGCAGGCGTGTGTTGGCTTGCGCAAGGCCCAAAGCGCTTTCTCGCTCGCTGGTAATATCGCGAGCCACCACGTAGAGCAAGGTGTCTTCCGGCACCACCACCCAGGACAGCCAACGCAACTGGCCTCCGGCGTGCTGAATGCGACCAACGAACCGCGCACTGGTGCGCCCGTGCGCAAGAGCACCCAGCTCGCTGAGCAATGCTTGCTGGTCTGCGTCTGGCAGCAGGTGCAGCAGCGAGGCCTGGCTCAGGCGCTCGCGAGAAAAGCCCAGGCTGGCTTCCCAGGCTGGGTTGAGCGCTACAGGCGTCAGGTCTTTGTTGAGCACGGCAAGCAGGTCCTGGGACAACTCCCAGGCGCGGTCCCGTTCTCGGGTACGGCGCTCGACGCGTTCGCCCAGCATTTCGTTGAGCTGCTTGAGCGCCTGGGTTGCCTGGCGCTGAGTGTGAATGTCCTGCAGCACCCCAGAAAACCGCGTGCACTGCCCGTCGTAAAACTGGGCCTGGCCGCTGCTGAGCAGCCAGCGCGGCTCCATACCGTTGGGTTCGGCGGTACGGAACTCGACCCGGTATATCCCGTCGCTGTCCGGGCGCATGGCCTGCTCCACGGCTTCGCGCACTTTAGCCAGGTCCTCGTGGTAAATACCGGCATAGAAGACATCCAGGTCCATTTCCGTTTCGGGCGGCAAACCGAACAGAGCCTTGCAGCGATTATCCCAGACCAGCAGCCCTTGCTGTGGGCGCAAATCCCACGTGCCCATGCCAGCAGCATCGATGGCGATGCGCGCCCGAGCTTCGACATCGGCCAAGGCTTCTTCGGCGTAACGCCGGCGCTGGCGTTCATGCACTTCGGTGAGGGCCCGACGCACGGCCTTTGGCAGCAGCGGCAAGTTTTTCTTCAAGACATAATCGGTAGCGCCCAGGCGGATCATCTCCACCGCATGTTCTTCCCCGTAGATGCCCGAAAGAAAGATGAACGGGGTGTCAGGGGCCAAGCGTTGGGCGATGGCCAACACATCGGTGCCGGAGGAGCCGGGCAGCACGCAGTCGCACAGGATCAGGTCGAAGCTGGCCTGATGCAGGGCTTGCTCGACGCCAATGTGGTCGAACACCAGTTGTGACTGCACCTGCAGCCCGCTGCGTTCCAGGCGCATCAGGGTCAGCTCGGCATCCATCGAGCTGTCTTCGACCATCAACAATTTCAGCGGTTTGGACAACATCTGTAAGCGCGCCTCAGTGGCTGCCACGGCGGTTAAGGCGCAGCGAGCCGGGTGGCGGCTCATTGAGCACCGCCCAGAATATGCCCAGGTCGGAAATCGCCGCGACGAACTCTTTGAACTCTACTGGTTTGACCACGTAGGCGTTGACGCCGAGCTCGTAGGCACGCAGCAGGTCCGGCTCTTCTCTCGAAGAAGTCAGCATTACCGTCGGAATACTGCGAAGTTCAGGCGTGTTGCGTACGGCTTTGAGTACTTCCAGGCCATCGATTTTCGGCAGTTTCAGGTCCAGCAGCAGCACTGCGGGGTTGCCGTCGTCGCGATCGACGTAGGCATTGCGGCGTAACAGGTAATCGAGGGCATCGGCACCGTCACGCAGGACGATGACCTCGTTGGCCAACTGGCTGCGCTCCAGGGCCAGGAGCGTCAGCTCCAGGTCCCGGGGGTTGTCTTCGACCAGCAGGATGGGCTTGAGCATGTTAATAAAGTGCCTCAGGTAGTTGCCGGGTGACGGGGCAGTGTGAAGTGGAAGCTAGCGCCCTGGTCGACCTGGCCTACGGCCCAGACTCGCCCATCATGACGCTCGATGATCCGCCGCACACTGGCCAGGCCGATTCCGGTGCCTTCGAAGTCTTCCATACGGTGCAAACGTTGGAACACCCCGAACAGTTTGTTGGCGTAGGCCATATCGAATCCTACACCATTGTCTCGGATGCTGATCTCGGTTTCGCTAGCGTGCTGGTAGGCACGCATCTCGATGTGTGCAGGCTCACGGCCGCGGGTATATTTGATCGCGTTGGCGATCAGGTTATGCAACGCCAGGTTGATGAAGGCCGGGTCGGCGATCACCTTGGGCAGCGGTGCAATGTCCCAGATGATCTCGCGGCCTTCGTAATCAGGCGCAAGCTCCTGGCGAATGGTGTCGACCAGGGCATTGAGGTCGACATCCGCCAGGCGCAGGGCCGAGCGACCCATCTGGGAAAAGTTGAGCAGGTTGTCGACCAGGCTGCCAGCAAAATGCGCAGCCTCTTCGATGTGCTTGAGAAAACGGGTGCCACGTTCACTCAAATGCTGGCCTTCGATTTCGCCAAGCAATTCGGTATAGCCGGCGATATGCCGTAATGGCGCGCGTAGGTCGTGGGACACGCTGTAGGAAAAGGCTTCAAGTTCCTTGTTCGAGCGGCGTAGCTCATTGGCCATTTGCGCCATCTCCTCGGCTTTGCGCAAAACAATGCCCAGAACCGAGGTGCGCAGTTCGAGCACGCCTTCCAGTATCTGTGGGGACCACGGCTGGGAATAACCACTGATCTGCTCCTGCCAGCGCTCAAAACTATGCCGCGGATTCAGTGCGCCCTGTGGGCCAATTTGCTTGTCCGGACGCCCGGCCCATTGGACTGTGCGCACCTGCTCGGGGCGGAACCAGACAAGGTAATGCGAATGGATCTGCGAGATGGCCACCGCCAGTACGCCCCCGGCGTGGGCTGCAAGCTCGGGGAGCTCATCGATGTCGCGGCGCACGTTGTTGGTATGAAAAACGGTCAGGCCGGCGCGTTGGCCCAGCCAGTGCACCAGGGCGTTGACTTGCGCTGCCGGCGGCGTTTGGCCGATCAGGTCGCAACGTTCAGCACTGATAACTGCGGCGCCGTTGGCTCCGGCGAACTCCAGCAGTACCTCGGGTAGTTCACGCAAGCCATCACTGACACTGTCGTGATCGGCCATCGATGAGATCATGCTTACGATGTGCTGACGCAGCTCCAGTAACCGGCTGGTATTGGCGTGAGATTCGCGTGTTTCGATCTGCAGCGATAACACGCTGGCCAACAGTTCGCAGGCGGTGCGAGTGCGAAATTCCACTGCCCGTGGCTGCGCGTGATGGCAGGAAATGAGTCCCCAGAGCTGGCCATCCACCACGATCGAAAGCGACATTGATGCAAGCGTGCCCATGTTGCGCATGTACTGCAGGTGCACGGGCGAAACGCTACGCAGCGCGGCAAAGCTCATGTCCAGGGCCTTGCCAGTGCGCGGGTTGAGGGCTGGTAGCAGTGCTGAAGCTTGGTAATTGGCATCCTCGATCACGCGGATGCGGCTTACCCGATACAGCTCCCGGGCCTGGCGGGGGATGTCGGCAGCAGGGAAGTGCAGGCCCAGGTACTGCGGATAACCCTCGTCAGCCAGTTCCGCCAGTACCTGGCCATTGCCCTCGGTGTCGAAACGGTAGGCTTTGACCCGACCAAAGCCGGTTATGCGTTTGACCTGTACGACACACTCATGCAGCAATTGCTCGAGGCTGTCTGCATTGTGCAGGCTGCTGACGAATCCACGGACCAGAGGGTAGTAGTCGCTCTGGTCGGCCAGGCCGGCAGGCTGGCGAAAAGGTTCGAACTCGGCGATCAGTACTTGGTCATGGCGGTGGGCGAGCAGGCGTAGCGCTTCGTTGCAAGGAGCCCCATGGCGCAGGGACACATCACCGATATGAAACGGAAAGGGCTCATCTATGGATAAGCGCTGAAGATGGGAGCGTAGATCGAAACTGTCACTGATGACGTCGGCGAAGCGATGACCGATCAACTCCTGCGCCGGAACGCCTAGCCATTGTTCGGCGTTCTCGCTGGCTTGGAGCACTCGCAGGTCTTGCTCGTCCAGCACCAGAAGAAAGCCGTGGGGCTGGATGCTGCCGGGCACCTGGATCGGTTCTTGTGCGCAGCGCTCGACAGCAGCGGCGAGGGCAGTGTCTGCAGTCATCAATGGACGCTCCTGTGATGTTTCTTCCATGCATGACGCATGCGGTATCAGCCAAGTATTGGCCACAGAGCACGGTAACAGAATATGCGGCGCTTTACCGCTTCATGCTTATTGGATGGACTGAAAGATCAGGGGTTCGGCGGGGCACAAAATTTCTTGGTGGCGGGATAGCGCTTTGGGCTTAGTCGCAAAGAGTGGCGTCTAGCCACCACTGTTTAGTCTCCTGCTGCTACGCTCAATTACACGATATGGAAACAGGAACAATCCAGTGACGGAACGCTTGATAGCCGCGCTGTTTGGCCTGCTGTTGAGCAGTAGTGCCATGGCGGCGGATTTCCAAGTAGAGGTGCGGGTACTGGTGCAGCGTGGCTGCATGCTGGTTGCCCAGCAGCGCGATGCGGGCGCTCAGGCCCTGGGGTTGATCGACTTGGGGGTCGCATCGCGCCTGGACGGCAAGAACGCCCCGCTCAGCGGTGCATTGCTTACCCAGCGCCCGCCACGGCTGGAGTGCAACCCCGACACGCTCTATCAGGTGCGTGTCGACGGTGGCCAGCATGGTGGTGCTGGTGAGTTGCGCTTTCTCGCCAGCGAAGACGCGCAGGCCAAGCCGATCCCTTACCGGTTGTTTCGCGATGCCGCCTGGCGTGAGCCTGTGAGCGTCGATGAGCCCAATGCAGCACGGGTGCCAGATACGGGTACCGTCGAGTTGCCGCTATACGCGCGGATCGACAACCTGGCATGGGTACCCCGCGCCGGGCAGTACACCGACCTACTCAAAGTTACCGTCACTTGGTAGCGAGGCCAACATGTACAGGGATGTCATGTCATGAACCGCACTTCGCTTCTGCTTTTGGGTCTTGGCCCGCTGTTGCTACCTAGCGGTGTGGCGCATGGCACCGCCACTGGGTTCATCCAAGCGCGCTTGGTGATCAGCGCCGCCTGCCAGGTCAATAGCGGCGATCAGCCGCCAGCCACATTGAGCAACCCTGGCCTGATGGATTTTGGTGAACGCGGCCCGAATTGGGATACGCCACTGCGCAGCCGGGTTGACGAAGCGGGTGCCGAAGGCAGCCTGCAGATCAGCTGCACGCCCGAGGTGCGGGCATTCAACGTGCGGATCAATGGCGGCCTCAATGGCGACGATGGCGTGCGCCGGCTCAGCAACGGTCGCGAAACCATTCCCTATCAGCTGGCCACAGACCCAGGTGGCAATAGTCGCTACGGCATCGGCGAGGCCCGCGCCTTCACCATCAGCAGTACCGAGCAGATTCCCATACCGATTTTCGGCGTAGTGGTGGCACAACCCCGCGCACTCCCGGCCGGGCTGTACCGCGACACCCTGAGAGTGACCCTGGACTGGTAGACGACGCAAGGAGACTCCGATGCGAACGACTTTCACCCGCTGCATGCTCGCCTGCTTCGGCCTGGTTGCGACAGTTCACGCCCAAGCCGCCACCGTGACTGGCACCATCAGTTCCACGCTGACGCTGACCGCGGCGTGCCAGGTCAACGGCAGTACAGGCACCACGGGGTTGAACTTCGGCACCCTGAATTTCGGCACTGCCGATGCCCTGTTTTCGACGGTCAACGGCCAGGTATTGGGTGGCGGCGGCGCAGCGATGAGCATTCTCTGCTCAGCTGGCACAGTGCCGGTGATCAAAGTCCGCGCCGGAGCACATGATGGTCAGTCCACTGGGGGCACCCGTGCGTTGGCCGACGGTGCCGGCAACTACGTGCCTTATGACTTCTATACCGACGCTGGGCGCACCACGCTGTTGGCCATTGACGGCACCATTGCCCTGCCAACCAGTACCGGCGTTGCGCAAACCGTCAACCTGTACGGCCAGGCCCGGGGCAAAGCCGGTTTGCCGGCCGGTACCTATACCGACACAGTTGCTGTCGAGTTGTCGTTCTGAACCATGGGCAGGTGGCTCGGCGGGTGCCTGATCGGCGCTGGCCTGTTGTCGGCCGCGCCGCTGGATGCAGCTACTACCAGCAGCTTTCAGGTGAGTGCGCAAATCGTGGCTGGCTGCTTGGTGGTGGGCGCAGTGACCAGCTACGGGGTGCTCGACTATGGCACGCAATCGGCGTTGTCCACCGGCATCCTCAGTACCTCGATGGGCGGGACCACCGTAACGTTCCAATGCACGCCGGGGGTGGCTATGAGCATGAGCCTCGATGGCGGCCTGAACACTGCCAGCGGCACGCGCAACCTAAAGCGCAGCGGCGGCACACAGGTGCTTGCCTATCAGTTGTATCGGGACGCGGCCTACAGCCAGGCTTTGGGTATCGGCCAGAGCGTGACGGTGAATTACGCCGACGCGGCTGCCATCAAGTTGCCGGTGTATGGCCGCACCCAGTTGCCGGGCAATTTACCGGCTGGGACCTACACCGATGTCGTGCAAGTCACGGTCACCTGGTGAAGCTGCAGGGGCCTGGAACAACAAGCCAAGGAGAGCTGTATGGGGGTGTGGGCAAAGTGGGCGCAAGGTGTGTTGGGCCTGACACTCTTGGCGAGCCTGCCGATCAGGGCCGCTACATCGGTGTTGATCTGGCCGATCGACCCGGTGCTGGAAGCTGACCAGAAAGCCGGGGCATTGTGGCTGGAAAACCGTGGTTCGGCGCCTGCCAGCTTGCAGGTGCGGGTGTTCGCCTGGCGCCAGGGTGAGTATCAGGATCAGTATCAGGCCCAGCGCGAGATTATCGGCAGCCCACCAGTGGCCACCATTGCGCCAGGGCAGAAGCAACTGATTCGCCTAACCCGCACGGGTACGTCCCCGGTGGGCCAAGAGCAGTCCTATCGCATCATCATTGACGAAATCCCCACGCCCTTGCCGGCTGACACTACCGGCCAAGGTACCACGGCAGCTATTCGCCTGCAGATGCGGTACTCAGTGCCGCTGTTCGTATACGGCGAAGGGCTATGGGGCAAGGCCGACCCAGACGGCAAGCGCAACGCTGACGGCGTCGGCAAGCCACAGCTGAGCTGGCGCCCGGTCACGGTTCAAGGCAAGCCTTACGTTGAATTGCGCAACACCGGCCCCGTGCATGCGCGTTTGACCGATGTGGTGTTGCAGCAAGGCAGCCAAGCCAAGCCCATAGCCGAAGGCCTGCTCGGCTATGTGTTGCCAGGCGCCAGTATGCGTTGGCCTGCGCCGTTGGCGGCGACGCCTGGCGGCGCGATCAAGGGGAGGGTGAACGGCCAGGCAGCGGCCGAAGCGATTCGGCAAGGGCAATGAGTCGACTGCTGTATGAAAGGCAAGGGCCATGGAGGACCTGGCAATGGGCGGAGTCCATGTGTGAGCAGCCTGTTGCGGGCTTCGCGCCGTTGGTGCATGGGGTTGGCCTTGTTCGGCCCCTGGCTGGCGGCGGCCGAGGACCTGCCGCCCCCGCCCAGCGAAACGGCGGTGGTCAGCGATGCGACGCTGTACCTGGACCTGTTGGTGAACCAGATGCCCAGGGCTGAGCTGGTTGCGGTGGAGCAACGTGCCGGGCGCCTTTACCTGCAAAGCGAAGTGCTGCGCAGCGCAGGCGTCGCGCTGCCGGGTGATCCCCAGGGCGAGGTGGCGCTTGACGCTGTGCCGGGGCTGCATACCGATTACGATAGCCAGAACCAACGGCTGCTTTTACAGGTGCCGCCCGCCTGGCTTCCTGACCAGCAAGTGGGCGAGCGCGGGCTGTATCCAGCCAGCGAAGCGCGCAGCAGCTTTGGGGCTTTGTTCAACTATGACCTGTACCTGAACGACACCGACGACGGTGGCACCGACCTGGCGGCGTGGAATGAGCTTCGCCTTTTCGATAGCTGGGGCACTTTGTCGACTACCGGCCGATGGCGCCAGTCGTTCGATGGCGCGCAGCGGGCCAACAGCCGCCAAGGCTACCTGCGTTACGACACCACCTGGCGCTTCACCGACGAGCAGCGCCTGCTCACCGTGGACGCGGGCGACTTGGTCACCGGGGCATTGCCGTGGAGCAGCTCGGTGCGGGTCGGTGGCCTGCAAGTGTCTCGAGACTTTGGCGCGCGTCCCGACCTGGTTACCTACCCATTACCGGCATTTGCCGGTGAAGCGGCAGTGCCGACTTCGCTGGATCTGTTCATCAACGGCTACAAGTCCAGCACCACCGAATTGCAGCCTGGCCCTTATACCCTGACCAACGTGCCATTCATCAACGGCGCAGGCGAGGCGGTGGTGGTGACCACCGATGCCCTGGGTCGGCAGGTGTCCACCACCTTGCCTTTTTACGTCACCAGCAGCCTCCTGCAAAAGGGGCTTTCTGATTTTTCGCTGGCTGCCGGTAGCTTGCGGCGTGACTATGGCGTGAAGGATTTCGGCTATGGCGGCGGGGTGGCTTCGGCCAGCCTGCGCCATGGCCTGAGCGACACGTTCACCTTGGAAACCCATACAGAGGCCGCCGATTCGCTGGTGCTTGGGGGCGTGGGCGGCAACATGCGCCTGGGCACGTTCGGCGTGCTTAACGGGGCTTTGGCGCAAAGCCAGTTCGAAGGCGAGAAAGGCCATCAGGTCGCCGTTGGATACCAATACAACAGCCAGCGCTTGGGCTTCAACTACCAGCGTTTGCAACGCCATGGCGACTATGCCGACCTGACCCGGGTAGACACGCCCTATATGCTGCTGAGCCAGAGCAGCGAGCAAGCAACCCTGAGTGTGAACCTGGATCGCTTTGGCAGCGTCGGTGCCGGGTATTTCGACGTGCGTGCCGGTGACGGCACTCGCACCCGGCTCATCAACCTGAGTTGGAGCAAGCCACTGTGGGGCAACAGCAGCCTTTACCTGTCGGCCAACCGCGAAGTGACTGACAGCCAGTGGGCGGTGCAGGCGCAACTGGTGATCCCGTTCGACTTTGGCAGCACACTGGCCGTTAGCATGGAGCGCAGCAAGCAAGGGCAGCGCACGCAAAGGGTCAACTATAGCCGCGCAGTACCCGTCGGTGGGGGCGTTGGCTACAACCTTGGCTATGCAGGCGGTGATCGCGATGCCTATCGCCAGGCCGATGTTACTTGGCGCCTGCAGTCGGTGCAGCTGCAGGCCGGGGTGTATGGCAGCAGCGGGGAGATGACCCGCTGGGCCGATGCCAGCGGCTCGCTGGTGTGGATGGACGCTGGGGTTTTCGCAGCCAATCGAATCGATGACGCCTTCGTGGTGGTCAGCACCAACGGTTACGCCGATGTGCCAGTGAGGTACGAAAATCAGGATATAGGCCGCACGGATCGCAACGGTCATCTACTGGTGCCTTACAGCAGTGGCTACTACCGCGGCAAATATGAAATCGACCCGATGGGCTTGCCTCCCGATGTACTTGCCCCAGAGGTCGAGCAGCGGGTAGCGGTGCGCCGGGGCAGCGGCTACCTGCTTGAGTTCCCGCTCAGGCAAGTGCTTGCAGCGAGCATCGAACTGGTCGACGGCAATCAGCAACCGCTCAAACTGGGCAGCAAGGTCAGCCATCAGGAAAGTGGCAGTCAGGCGGTAGTCGGCTGGGATGGCCTGGTGTACCTGGAAAACTTGTCGCCACATAACCGCCTGCAGGTGACAGTGCAGGGCGGCGGGCCGTGCCAGGTGGAATTCGACCTACCGGAATCGGCCGGGTCGATACCGCTGATTGGTCCGCTGGTGTGCAGATGAAGCGCCTGTTGTGCAGTTTGCTCGTGCTGCTTCCCATGGGTTCGGCGTGGGCGCTGTGTGCCTCGGTGGCCGCCACGCCTGCGGCGTTCGGCTCCGTCAACTCGACCCTGGTACGCACTACGGTACAGAATGCCTCGAGTACAAACTCCGGGTTGCAGTGCACCGGCTCCTTGCTCACCTTGCTCAGTTCCGGGGACCACTTCTATGCCACCATCACCTCGGCCACCAATGGGCTGGTCGGCCCGACCGGCGATGTCATTCCCTACACGCTGTACGCTGACAACAGCACCAGCTACCCGATCACCCGCGGGGTGGCGTTCGACTTCGCCCGTAACGGCATCCTCGACGCGCTGGGGTTGTTGAGCGGGACCACCCCCAAGGCGGTGCCGCTGTACATGAAGACACAGATCGGCAGTAACGTAGCGGCCGGGGTCTATCAGGAAACCCTGACCGTCGCTTGGAGCTGGAACTACTGCTCCGGCATCGGTGCCTTGGGGGCTTGCCTAGGCCGCGATATCGGCAATGGTACCCAAACGATGACCATCAGTCTGACCGTTACCAATGACTGCCAGATCACTACCCCTGCCATCAACTTCGCCAGTGCCCCAGTGGTCGCCGGGTTCGCAAACGTAAGCCAGAGCCTGAGCCTGTCCTGCACCAAGGGCAGTGCTTACACGGTCGGTTTGAACGATGGTGAAAATGCCTCGGGCGGGCGACGGCGGATGAAGTCCGCGGCGGGCAACTTCCTGGCCTACGACATCTTCAAAAGTGCCGGGGCGGTGCGCTGGGGCTCGCTGGGCACCGCCCGGCGTTCAAGCAGCGATGCCGATGTCAACCCTGGAAACGGTACCGGCACGGGCAGCCAGGTTTTCAACTACAACGCCAGGGTCTACACCGACCAGGCCACACCGCCTGCGGGCAGCTACCTGGACAACGTGATCCTGGACGTTGCGTTCTAGGCTCATGAGTCCCAGATGGCGCCGTAGGCAGGTATACCCTTGAGCTCCAACTGCTGTACCAGATTGCGGGTTATGGCCTGGTTGGCAATGCATATCACGGCTTGCGCAGGGTGGTTGCGCAAGGTTGCGAGGGTCAGGGCCAGTAAGTCGGGTTTGCCGTGCTGGTCGCTGTCCCAGATCTGCGCATGGGGTTGTGCCCAGAGCACTTCATCGACCAGCTCCTGTCCATACGTGGCCACAGGGTTGCGCGTGACCCACAGCAGGCGGCAGGGTACTTGGCCTGCGAGCAAATGTGGCAAGACCGGCCCAATACCGCTACCCGTTGCCACATATAGCACCGAGCTGAACAGCCTTTCGACTCGCGCGACTCCAGCTGTGGGCACCCCTTTTACCCACACGTGCGAGGGAGGGCTGTCGATCAACCGCCCTGTCCAGTCGCCCGCGCGTGAAATGACCAGGCGAAAGCCACTGCGTCCGGGCGTGGGTATATTGGCGAAGGCATGCCACTGCCCGAGTGGGTGATGGCTGATGCTGGTAGAGGATCCGGCAAACGGCGTTACACCATGATCGAAATGAGCCACGAGCGCGTGGCTACTCGGTTTGTCGAACCTCACCGGTACTTTGCGCAATTGCAACCAGGGCGCGATGATGCAAGCAGTCAGCAGGCAGAGTAACCAAGCTGTCGGTGTTTGCAGCCACAGGCTCCAATGCGCGTCGGGCACCCCTTGTCGGTAACTGACCAGGCTTTGAACCCACAGCAGAAGCAATGCGCTCCAACCACCAAGCCGGTGAACCTGTTCGAAGCGATCATGCCAGCGGCTGCGAATTTGCGGCAGGGCCATGACGCATAATGACGCGGTCAGCACCACCAGGGCAGCGCTGCTGCTCAGCAGTACCAGAGACACTGGCTCGCCATACCAGGCTTGGCTGCTCAGCCCCCAGGCATAAAGGGTGAACCAGGCTGTGGCTGCCACTGCCGCAGCGCTATGCAAACCGCCAAAATGGTAGACCTTTGCCAGGTTGCGGCGCAGCCACAACGGCCAATGCAATGGTGCACGCAGCACCAACCCAAAAAGCAGGTTGATGACCCGCTGTTGACGAATCACGATCGCCAACGCCAGATTCGCCAAGCTCAGGTCCAGCAGATGCTGCAACGTTGCCGAGGGCACCGGCCAAGCCCAGTGCAGCGCGCAAAACACGGCGAAGTTGCAGGCAAGCACCAGTGCGAACAAGCGTTGGTAGTGAGCAAGATCGGGGTGACTAACCAGTTGGCGCCAGCGGCTCGGTGCTCTGGAGAATGAATCGTTCGATACGGGCGCATTCATGGTGTCACCTGCGCCGCAGCCAGCAGCTCACGCAGTACGGCGCGGTCGATCTTGCCGCGACCCGTGAGCGGAAGCTCTTCGAGCAAGGTCAGGCGCGTGGGCACGGCGTAGTAGGGCAGGCGCTCGCGGCAACGCAGCAATGCTTGCTCAATGTCCAAAGACATGGGGCTAGCGAACGCCACCAGTTGACGGTCATCGAGTTTCAAGGCCGCTGCGCGATTGCAGCCAGGCAGGCTCTCGAGCGCCGCAGCAACGGCATCTAGCTCAACGCGAAACCCGCGCACTTTGACTTGGTCATCGCAGCGGCCCAAGTGTTCGAGTTCACCCGTGGCAGTCCAGCGTCCCAGATCGCGGGTGCGGAACATGGTGCCGCCCAAAAAAGGGTCAGGACGATAGCGTTGTTCCGTCAGCAGGGCATTGTTGACGTATCCCTGGCTGACGCCAGCTCCGCCTGCCCACATCTCGCCGACGTCGCCGATCGCACAAGGAACCCCGTGCTCGTCCAGAATGTAGACCGAGTTGTTCGGCGTTGGCTTGCCAATAGTCAACATGCTTGCAGCGCGGTAGCGGACCATGGTGTTGACGATCGTGGTTTCGGTGGGGCCGCAGCTGTTGTGGAAGCTGCAGTAGGCCGCCCAGCGCTCCGCCAGTGAAGGCGGGCAAGGCTCGCCCGCTACGGCGACGGTCTTGATATGGGGGCAACGGGCCGGATCCAGACGCGCCAGAATGGAGGGGGTGGCGATCAGGATGCTGCAGTGCTGCGCCGTCGCAGCAATGTCCGCTTCGCGAATCAGCAACGTGCCACCGTGACAGAGGCAGCCGAGGATTTCCCAAGCCGCCATATCAAAGCCGATATGCAGGATCTGGCCAACGCGGTCGCCGGGTGCTATCCCGAGGTTTCCTGGGGCGCTGAATAGCAAGTTGCAGACATTCGCGTGGCTGACTTTGACACCATTTGGGATGCCTGTGGTGCCGGAGGTGAATAGGATGAAGCAGGTTGCCTGGCCCGACACCATTGGCGCGCGTATCGCTGGAGCTGAGGTTTGGCACGCCGTCTCGATGACTTGACACTCAACCCTCTCGGGTATCAGCGCGAGGTGGCAAGCCTGGGTCAGAACAAGGCGAACCTGGGCTGCCTCGATCACCTGTTCGACAAGCCGCGGCGGCGTGGTGCCTATGTCCACTGGCACGTAGGCCGCGCCGCATTTGAGGATGCCGAGCAGCCCCACCAGCATGTCGATCGACCGCCTCAGAAACAGGCCTACCGCATCCCCTTGCTGGACCCCAAGGCCAATCAGGTGGCTGGCAAACGCATTCGCTTTGGCGTCGAGCTCTCCGTAGGTGATCATTTGCCCGCCATGCCGGGCGGCACAAATGTGGGGCTGTGACCTGGCCATGTCGGCGAAGCCGTGATGAACGTTCTGGTAAGGGATTTCGGCTACAACGCCGCTGCCATATTGCTCGAACAGTTGTCGATCCTGCTCGCTGAGGGATTGAAGTGCGGGCTGATGAAATTTCAACTTAGGCGGCATGCAAACATTCCTATTCGAAAAGAAGGTTTGCTTACCGATAGGGGAAAACCTGCTTCTGAAACAGGGGCGAATTTGCTCGCGGCTTAAAAAAAGAAATCAGCTACAACCTTTGAGGGCGTGAGTTGCAAGTACCCATGCAGCGGATCCTACAGTTGCGGTGAGCATTCTCGATTACGCCACGCCCGGTGTCCTCGTAACCTGAGCGTGGCTCTGAGCGTATCAGCGTAGTCCGTCCACCATGCTCGCCAATGTCTCAAGCACCGCACCCGCCAATCGCTTGGACCTTGCTCCCGACCAACCGGCCACCGGGTCCGGTGCGTCATCGTGATCCTTGAAAGGCATCTCCAGGGTCAGTGACAGACAGTCATGGGCCATGCCTACGGCATTGCATGCCAGCGAGGTATTCGCCTGGCCGGGCTCGTCACGGCTGTAGCCATGTGCGGTCTGGAAGTCCTGGGTCACGCTGCACAATGTCGTGCGGAACTGCTCTTCGAGCTTGGCCAGTCGCGGCGAGTAGCCCGGGTTGCCTTCGCATGCCGCCACGAACACATGGGGGATTTCCTCGTCGCCATGCACATCGATGAACGCATCCACTCCATACTGCTTCATTTGCGCCTGAGCGAAGAATACCTCTGGGCTGAGCTCGACACTGGCATCCTGCCAAGCCCGGTTCAAGTCCTTGCCCTTGAAGTTCGTGCGCAGGTGGCCGAGGAAAGCGCCATCGGGGTTCATGTTCGGGATCAGGTACAAGTCGGCCTTTTCCAGTAGCTTCTGAACCGTCGAGTCATTGGCCTGCAACTGGTCGATAACGCCTTCCATGAACCACTCGGCCATATGTTCGCCCGGATGTTGTTGAGCGATCAGCCAGAGCTTGCGTTTGCCAGGTGCGCCATCGCCGGCGCGCAACAGGGGAATATCCCTGCCTTGCACGCTGCGCCCATGGGCAAGCAGCTCCACGCCTGCAATCTGCTGGGCACGTTCGATCAACTGGTTGTGGCGGGCGCGGGGGTAGGGCTCGAAATACGCGAACCAGATCTGCTCCTGCTCAGCCTTGATCTCGAACGCCAGCGCCTTGCCATCGAACTGGCTTGGCACCCGGAACCAGCGCTGCTGGTCGTAGGAGGCCACAGCGTTGTAGCCGCTCCAGGCGTTCTGGTAGGACGACTGGCCGGCGTTGTCCAGGCTGAAGCGATGGGCCTGCCCCGGCGTCAGGCCGCTGACCTTGAAGTGGAACCATTGGAAATGCCCGCTGTTGGTGTCAGGGCGGATGGCCAGGTGTACTTGGGCCGGATTGCTGGCATCAATTACCTGGATGTTGCCGGAATCGAAATCGCAGTCGATTTGCAGGGGGGACAGCGTCACGGTCATGTGCGGCTCCTCAAGACTTGTTGTGAGGGTACTGTACACCGCCTGAAGGTCCGAGGTGTGTGCTGCGGGGTTGACTGTGATCACTATTGGCTGTGGAACGCGAGGAATAGAGCTTGTGCGGGGCGACACACTGGCTCAGGCCCAAAACCCTAATAGCATCAGCGCCGCCACACCGATGCCCATCGCCAACGAACACCCACCTAAAGAAATCGCCGTCCGCCCATGGCGATACCAGCCATCGAGCCCCAACGCTCGCGCCGGTGCCAGCAGGCTGCGCCAGCGCAATTCGGTTTCATGAAAGGCTTGCAGGTGCTCGGGTGCCGCATCCAGCCAGCGGCGAAAATCGATGCGCTCGCAGGCAGTCACATCAGGGCTCTGCAGCCGCACGTACCATTGCCCGGCTACCCGGGCGTTGG
The DNA here is from genome assembly GCF_014269025.2 of Pseudomonas promysalinigenes. Taxonomy (NCBI): domain Bacteria; kingdom Pseudomonadati; phylum Pseudomonadota; class Gammaproteobacteria; order Pseudomonadales; family Pseudomonadaceae; genus Pseudomonas; species Pseudomonas promysalinigenes. The sequence goes on from NZ_CP077094.1 coordinate 1,830,070, forward strand.
CATCTGCGCCTGGCTGCACGGCCTGCAGGGCTAGGTGCATGTTGCGTTCGATACTGAGCACAGGCAGGTCAAGGCGCTTGGCGATCGTGGCGTAATCCAACTGATCAAGTCGGTTGAGCAGAAACACTTGCTGCACGCGCCTGGGCAGACGTTTGAGGGCGTAAAGCCGCTGATATTCGCCAGCCTGGTCATGGGCGCAGGCCTGGGGCTCGATCGGTAATGGCAAACGATTCATGGGCAGCTCCGTGCAGGCGGGCGGGTGCATCCTCCGTGATGCGGAAATAGCGTAGGCTAGATGATATTGATTCTCAAGTGCTTATTTCGCAAAGATTTGTAATGGACGTTCACGCCCTGAAACACTTTTGCTATCATCCCCGGCATCAAAGATCTTCATTAGCCTGAAGAGCCAAAAAAAAGACCCGGCAAAAAGCCGGGTCAAAAACCGTGATTAGCCTGATGAGGAGATAATCTGGAGCGACCTAAGCTCCGGGTTATCCAGCAGATCTCGCGATCAGCTGAGTGCAATAATAATCGTTATCATTTGCCAGTCAAATGAATTTTCGTTTATCCGGTGAAAATTTTTCCGGTGCCCTTCCTTGGCCTGGCGAATGGGGCCTTTCGCCGGGCCGCGGCCATCACACTCACACCTTGTTGCCTTGCTAGAGCCCATTCTGCAGGGCGCGCTGATGTTCCAGCAGGGCCCTGGCCATATCAATCATGTGCATCAGCGCGAAAGTGAGTTCGCGGGTGCTGCCATCCTGGTGGGTGGCGGTTTCATGGGCAGTGGCCGCAGCGCAGCGCAGCAGCTCTATGGCGTGGTCCTGCGCCTGCTCGGCAGTGACGCCCTCGTGCAAGGTCCATATGCGGTTCTGCGCACTCGGACGCGTGGGGTTCGGGTTGAGGTAGTAATCCAGGGCGCGGCGTGCCGCTTCGCTGTCCAAATCTGTTACGTCGTCTTTCGGTGGTTTCATCCTGATACCTGCTAGCGCCAATGGGGAAAGGGTTCAGGTCGATGATAATACCTACAGTATTTTCACGGGCTTCCGCAAATAATACTGAATGTGTATTGAGCGCTTGGAGGCAGTCCGTATCGTGCCAGCGATGAATATGGATAAATGGATTGCCCTCGTCCGTCACCGGATGGAGGAGCTAGGGCTCACTCAAGAGCAGCTTGCCGAGCGCGTTGGCGTGTCTCAAGGCAGCGTAGGGCATTGGGTGAACAAGCGGCGACAGCCAAAGATCGAGTCGATGAACCGCACCTTCGTCGAGATCGGTATGCCCCACTACAGCGTCAGCCTGCAACTGCGTATCCACGGCGCGGTTGGCGAGGAGCGTGGCCTATACGATGTTGACGATAGTGATACTGATCTCGATCTCATGCAATACATCGTGTGCTTCCGCTACCCCGTTGTGGCCTGGGATGAGCTGGGTGCTGCCGAGGGTGCCGCCCCTTGCGTGTTCGAGCAGACCGACTACCTGGCCCAGGGCAAAGCCTTCTGGCTGACCGTGGAAAACGATGCCATGAGTTCGGCCACTGGCCGCAGCGTGCCCCAGGGTATGCGGATTCTGGTCGATCCTGGGCTGGAGGCGGAGACCGGTCGGCTGGTGATTGCCCGCCAGCCCGGCAGAAAGGCATTTTTACGTGAACTGGCCGAGGAGGGCGGGCAGCAGTATCTGAAAGCGCTCAACCCCAGCTATCCGACGCACGTGTGTGAAGAGGGCTGTGAATTCCTCGGCGTTGTCGTGCGGGCACACGGGGCATTCTAGACTCAAAAGGCCGCGCAGCGGCCCTTTGGTTATCTCACTCGGCCAGTTCGACCAGCACGGTGCCTTCGCTGACCATCTCACCTTCCTGGCAAAACAACGTTTTGACTGTCCCGGCATGGGGCGCTCGGACGCTGTGTTCCATCTTCATCGCTTCGAGCACCACCAATGGGCATCCAGCCTCTACCGCTTGGCCTAGTGCCACCAATACTCGCACGATGCTGCCGTTCATGGGCGCAGCCAAGCCGCCTTGGTTGCTGTGGCTGGCCTCTGCTGCGGCGATCGGGTCGAACGACTGCACGGCATGCATTTCGCCATCCCACCGCAGGAACAACGTACCCTCGCGGCGGATCGCCAGGTAGCGACGGCGCACCCCGTTGTCGTCATGACAAAGCTGTTCGCCGTCCAGTTGCCATGTAGGAGCGGCACTGTGCTCAAGCGCAACCGCTTGGTCATCGCCCCCACTCACCAAATGCAGGCTGCTGCTCGCAGGCAAACCGAGCCGCAGCCCGTTGCGCCGTGCCCAGGGCGAGCCGCTATCGTCCGCTCGCTGGTGTGGCGCGTGGCCTTGTAACCATGCCTGTGCCGCTGCCTCCCAGAATGCCGCAGGCAACGCCTGCGCAGCGGGAAGCAACACCTGCTGATGGCGAGGAATAAACCCAGTATCAAGCTCGGCGGCGGCGAAGGCCGGGTGCGCGAGAATCCGCCGCAGGAAGGCTATGTTGGTTTTTACGCCGCCAATAGCGAATTCGTCGAGCATCGCTAGCAGCCGCAGGCGTGCCTGCTCTCGGTCTTGGCCCCAGGCAATCAGCTTGCCGAGCATGGGGTCGTAGAACGGTGATACCTCATCCCCTTCGCTGACCCCGCTATCGACCCGACGGCCGTCTCCGGGTGCCGATTCGCGGTACAGCGTCAGCCTACCGGTGGCTGGTAGAAACTCATTGGCCGGGTCTTCGGCATATAAGCGCACTTCTATGGCATGGCCGTTCAGCGCCACCTGCTCCTGGGTGATTGGCAGCGGTTCGCCACAGGCCACGCGGATCTGCCAGGCCACCAGGTCAAGCCCGGTGATGGCTTCGGTGACTGGGTGTTCGACCTGCAGCCGGGTGTTCATTTCCATGAAGAAGAATTCGCCGCGGGCGTCGAGCAGAAACTCGACGGTACCGGCTCCGACATACCCGATGGCCTTGGCCGCACGCACCGCGGCTTCGCCCATGGCTCGGCGCAGCTCGGCGGGCAGCCCTGGCGCGGGGGCCTCTTCGACCACTTTCTGGTGGCGGCGCTGAATCGAGCAGTCACGTTCGTTCAGGTACAGGCAGTTGCCATGCTGGTCGGCGAACACCTGAATTTCCACGTGGCGTGGCTTGAGTACGTACTTTTCCACCAGCATGCGCGCATCGCCAAATGATGACTGCGCCTCACGCTGAGCCGAGGCCAGTGCGTCAGCCAGCTGGCTTTGCTCCTCGACCACTTTCATGCCTTTGCCACCGCCGCCTGCGCTGGCTTTGAGCAACACCGGGTAGCCAATGCGCTCGGCGGCGAGGCGGAAGGTTTCCAGGTCTTGGTCCTGGCCGTGATAGCCAGGCACCAACGGCACACCTGCATCTTCCATCAGTGCCTTAGCGGCTGATTTGCTACCCATGGCATCGATGGCGCTGGCCGGTGGGCCGAGGAAGATCAGCCCAGCGGCTTCGATGGCGCGGGCGAAACCTGCGTTTTCGGAGAGAAAGCCATAGCCTGGGTGGATCGCCTGAGCGCCGCTGGCCTTGGCTGCGGCAATGATCTTGTCGATCACCAAGTAACTGTCGGCAGCTTTGCTGCCGCCCAGGTCGATTCGCACGTCGGCTTCACGGCTGTGGCGGGCGTCACGGTCGGTGGCGCTGTGCACTGCGACAGTGGTCAAGCCCATGGCTTTGGCGGTGCGCATTACCCGGCAGGCGATTTCGCCGCGGTTGGCGACCAGCAGGGTGGTCAGCGTAGGGCGGCTCATGGGCGTGGCTCCTTGTTGTCATCGGTTTGCCAGGCAGGGCGGCGTTTTTCCAGGAAGGCGCGCAGGCCTTCCTGGCCTTCGGCGCTGACGCGGATGCGGGCGATGGTGTTTTCGCAATAACGGCGCAGCGCTGGGCTGAGTTCACCGTCGTCGACTTTGCACAGCAAGTCCTTGGTGGCGCGCAGCGCTTGCGGGCTGTTTTGCAGCAGATTGTTCACCCAGGCTTGTACCTGCGCCTCAAGCTCGGTGGCGGGGTATACCTCGGCCAGCAAGCCCAGTTCGCGCGCGCGCGCGCCGCTGAAACGGTCGGCGGTCAATGCGTAGCGGCGGGCCGCGCGTTCACCGATGGCTTTGACCACGAATGGGCTGATCACTGCCGGAGCCAGGCCGATACGTACCTCCGAGAGGCAAAGCTGAGCGTCTTCAGCGCCGATGGCCATGTCACAGCAGCTGATAAGCCCCACTGCGCCACCAAAGGCTGCGCCGTGAACCACCGCCAGGGTCGGTGCCTTGAGGCGGTGCAGGGCATACATCAACTCGCCCAGTTCGCGGGCATCATCCAGGTTGGTGTTGAAGTCCAACTGCGCCGACTGCTGCATCCACGCAACGTCGGCGCCAGCGCTGAAGTGCCGGCCCCGGCCGCGCAGCAGCAAGAAGCGCAGGCTGGCGTCGTCCGACAGTTGGTCAAGGGCAACGATCAGCTCACGGATCATCTGCGCATTGAAGGCATTGTTCTTGTCCTCGCGGCTCAGCCACAGGGTGGCGAAGCCGCGCGGGTCGCGGATCACTTCGAGGGTGCTGAAGTCATTCATCGGTCACATCCGGAAAATGCCGAAGCGGCTCTGTTCGATCGGGGCGTTCAGCGCGGCTGACAATGCAAGGCCAAGAATGTCTCGGGTCTGTGCGGGGTCGATCACGCCGTCATCCCATAGGCGAGCGCTGGAATAGTAAGGATGGCCCTGGCGTTCGTACTGGTCGAGAATCGGCTGCTTGAGCCTGGCTTCATCCTCGGCGCTGAAAGCCTGACCGCTGCGTTCGCTCTGCTCGCGCTTGACTTGCGCCAGCACCCCGGCAGCCTGCTCGGCACCCATCACGCCGATCCGCGCGTTGGGCCACATCCACAGCAAGCGCGGGTCGTAGGCGCGGCCGCACATCCCGTAGTTGCCAGCGCCGAAGCTGCCGCCGATGATCACCGTGAATTTCGGCACCTGAGCGCAGGCCACGGCGGTGACCAGCTTGGCGCCATGCTTGGCGATGCCGCCTTCCTCGTACTTTTTGCCCACCATGAAGCCTGTGATGTTCTGCAGAAACAGCAGCGGTACCCCGCGCTGGCAGGCCAGCTCGATGAAGTGCGCGCCTTTTTGCGCAGCCTCGGCAAACAGAATGCCGTTGTTGGCCAGGATGGCTACTGGGTAACCCTGCAGGTGAGCAAAGCCGCACACCAGGGTGGTGCCGAACAGCGCCTTGAATTCATCGAACAGCGACGCGTCCACCAGCCTTGCAATCACTTCGCGCACGTCGAAGGGTTGTTTGGCATCTGCCGGGATCACGCCGTAAAGCTCCTCGGCGCTATACAGCGGTTCAGCCGGCACCTGGCACTGCAACTTGCCAAGCTTGTGCCAGTTGAGATTGGCCACGCTGCGCCTGGCAATTGCCAGGGCGTGTTCGTCGTCGTCGGCGTAATGGTCGGCTACGCCGCTGGTACGGCAATGCACGTCGGCGCCGCCAAGCTCTTCGGCGCTCACCACTTCACCGGTGGCGGCTTTGACCAGCGGCGGCCCGGCCAGGAAAATGGTCGCCTGCTGGCGGACCATGATCGCTTCATCGGCCATGGCTGGCACATAGGCACCGCCCGCGGTGCAGGAGCCCATCACCACGGCGATCTGCGGGATACCCAACGCGCTCATGTTGGCCTGGTTGAAGAAGATTCGCCCGAAATGCTCGCGGTCGGGGAACACTTCGTCCTGGCGTGGCAGGTTGGCGCCGCCGGAGTCCACCAGGTAGATGCACGGTAGTCGGTTCTGCAGGGCGATGGTTTGTGCGCGCAGGTGCTTTTTCACCGTCAGCGGGTAGTAAGAGCCGCCTTTGACCGTGGCATCGTTGGCCACGATCATGCATTCAACACCCTCGATGCGCCCGATGCCGGCGATCAAGCCGGCTGCCGGTACGTCCTCGCCATACACTTGGTGGGCGGCCAACTGGCCGATCTCCAGAAATGGCGAGCCTGCATCCAGCAGCCGGTCGATGCGCTCACGTGGTAGCAGCTTGCCACGCGAGGTGTGCCGCTGCTGAGCGCTCGGCCCACCTCCCTGGGCCACTTGGGCGAGCAGGCCGCGAAGGTGTCTGACCTGTTCGAGCATGGCCGCGCTGTTATTGGCGAACTCTGCCGAACGCGGATTGATCTGGGTATGCAAGATAGCCATAGGCGCCCGTTCCTTGTTCTCAGCGGGTTTCGTTGAACAATTCGCGACCGATCAACATTCGGCGAATTTCGCTGGTGCCGGCGCCGATCTCGTACAGCTTGGCATCGCGCAGCAGGCGGCCAGCTGGGAATTCGTTGATGTAGCCATTGCCGCCGAGAATCTGGATCGCTTCCAGGGCCATCTGCGTGGCGCGCTCGGCGGTATAAAGAATCACCCCGGCGGCGTCCTTGCGGGTGGTTTCGCCACGGTCGCAGGCCTGTGCCACGGCATACAGGTAGGCGCGGCTGGCGTTGAGTTGGGTGTACATGTCGGCAAGCTTGCCCTGGATCAACTGGAACTCGCCGATGCTCTGGCCGAATTGTTTGCGATCGTGAACATAGGGCACCACCAGGTCCATACAGCTTTGCATGATGCCGGTCGGGCCGCCGGAGAGCACCACGCGCTCGTAGTCCAGGCCGCTCATCAACACCTTCACGCCGCCGTTGAGTTGCCCAAGGACATTTTCGGCCGGCACTTCAACGCCGTCGAAAAACAGCTCGCAGGTGTTGGAGCCGCGCATGCCCAGCTTGTCGAATTTGTTGCTGCGGCTAAAGCCTTTCCAATCACGCTCGACGATGAAAGCGGTGATGCCATGAGCGCCCTTGTCCAGATCGGTCTTGGCGTAAATCACGTAGGTGTTGGCGTCTGGGCCGTTGGTGATCCAGGTCTTGCTGCCATTGAGCACATAGTGATCGCCGCGCTGCTCGGCGCGCAGTTTCATCGACACAACGTCGGAGCCGGCGTTGGGCTCGCTCATGGCCAAGGCACCGATGTGCTCGCCGCTGATCAGCTTGGGCAGGTACTTGAGTTTCTGTTCGTGGGTGCCGTTGCGGTTGATCTGGTTCACGCAGAGGTTGGAGTGGGCGCCGTAAGACAGTGCCACCGAGGCCGAACCGCGACTGATCTCCTCCATGGCAACCACATGGGCCAGGTAGCCCAGGCCTGTGCCGCCGTATTCTTCGCTAACGGTAATCCCCAGCAAGCCCATGTCGCCGAACTTGCGCCACATGTCGGCGGGGAACAGGTTGTCATGGTCGATTTGCGCTGCACGTGGCGCCAATTCGGCGGCGACGAAGGTGCGCACTTGGTCACGGAGCATGTCGATGGTTTCGCCAAGGGCGAAGTTCAGGCTGGGGTAATGCATTCAATGGCACCTTCTTGTTCTTGAAATAGGAGTAACACCGTAGCTCACGGCCATGACTTCGTCCCAGTGGGAGTGGGTTGGCACTGCGCGAGCGATCGTTCAGGCAGTGGGGTCGCTCGTACTGACGCATTTGGGTAAGCCCACTCCCGCAGTGGGTGTGCTGGGTCGTGCGGTCTTGTGCATAACCTTTACGTTAACGTAAGCCTGCGTTGGTTCGCTGTCAATCGACTCATCACCTTTACGTAAACGTAAATCTAGGCCAGAGTAGTTGTCGCCCGTCGTGCCCAAAACAATCACAAGAAGGGACACCCATGAGTCAACCAAGCTATACCCGCGGCCGCCAGGACCAACCGCTGCTAACGATGACCATCGGCCAGGCTTTCGACGCGACCGTAGCCCGCTGCGGCCACGGTGAAGCACTGGTAGTGCGGCACCAGAACCTGCGCTACAGCTGGCGGCAACTGGCCGAACAAGTCGACCTGCATGCCCGTGCGCTCATGACCTTGGGCGTGCGTGAGGGCGAGCGGGTTGGCATCTGGGCACCCAACTGCGCTCAATGGTGCATCCTGCAAATTGCCAGCGCCAAAGTCGGTGCGATTCTGGTGAACATCAACCCGGCGTACCGTGTGGGTGAACTGGAGTACGTGCTCCGTCAGTCCGGCTGCTGCTGGCTGGTATGTGCCGATGCCTTCAAGACCTGCGATTACCACGCCATGGTGCAGCAGTTGGTGCCGGAGCTGGCCAGCGCCGGGATGGGTAATTTGACCAGCCAGTGCTTGCCGCAGCTGCGTGGTGTGGTCAGCCTGGCGGCTAACCCGCCAAGCGGCTTCTTGCCTTGGCAAACCCTTGCCGAGCGGGCAGGGCAGACCTCGCTGCAAGCCTATGCGGCCCGCCAGCACAGTGTGAAGTTCGACCAGCCGGTGAATATTCAGTACACCTCCGGTACCACCGGCGCACCCAAGGGCGCTACCCTCAGCCATTACAACATCCTCAACAACGGCTTCATGGTTGGCGAAAGCCTGGGACTGAGCGCGCTTGACCGCATGGTAATCCCGGTGCCGCTGTACCACTGTTTCGGCATGGTCATGGCCAACCTGGGTTGCATCACCCATGGCAGCACCATGATCTACCCAAGCGACGCCTTCGACGCTGAGCTGGCATTACGTGCAGTGGCCGAGGAGCGTGCGAGCATTCTGTATGGCGTGCCGACTATGTTCATCGCCATGCTCGACCACCCGTCGCGCCTGCAGCTGGACCTGTCGACGTTACGCAGCGGCATCATGGCCGGCGCTACCTGCCCAATCGAGGTGATGCGCCGGGTGATTGACCAGTTGCACATGGCGCAAGTGCAAATCGCTTACGGCATGACCGAAACCAGCCCAGTGTCCCTTCAGACCGGCCCCGATGACGAGCTGGAATTGCGCGTGACAACCGTGGGGCGTACTCAGCCTAAGCTTGAGACCAAGCTGGTGGACGGCGAGGGTTGCATCGTCCCCCGAGGCCAGATGGGCGAATTGTGTACCCGTGGCTACAGTGTGATGCTTGGCTACTGGGGCAACCCCCAGGCCACCGCTGATGCCATTGACCCGCAGGGCTGGATGCATTCAGGCGACCTGGCAACGATGGATGAGCAGGGTTATGTGCGTATCGTTGGGCGTAACAAGGACATGATCATCCGTGGAGGCGAGAATATCTATCCACGGGAGTTGGAGGAATTTCTGCACACCCACCCGGCGGTGGCCGAGGCCCAGGTCGTGGGTATACCCTGCAGCAAATACGGTGAGCAAGTGGTGGCGTGGATCCGCCTGCACCCAGGCCATAGCGCTACGGCGGATGAGCTGCAGCAGTGGTGCAACGGGCGGATAGCGCATTTCAAGACGCCACGGCATTTCTGCTTTGTCGAGGCGTTCCCGATGACCGTGACCGGCAAGGTGCAGAAGTTTCGCATCCGCGAGATCAGCATTGCGCAATGGGTAGCTGGAACGTAGAACAGGGCGCCTGGTGTTAGCCGCTGAGTGGCCGGTGCCCCGCACTCTGCAGCGGGGCACGGCCTTTGACGCCGGAGGTTACTTACGTTTGACATTGACGGCGTGGGGTTTGCCATTAACCACCTCGATGTCGAACACCACCTCAACACCGTCCTCCAGGTCGCCAGCCTGTTCCGGGGGAAGGTATACCAACTTCTTATCATATTTCACGTCGATGTGGCCGAATTTATCGACTTCATCCATGTCACGCACTTTGCCGGTCCTGCCTATTTTATCGCTCATGGTTGCATCCTCGTTGTCATCGCTTAGGTGCGCGCTTGCCCGTCAACAATGCAAGCGCATGTTGGTGCGTTAACCGCATTCAGCTGTCAGGCCTCCTACCAGAAACTTGCACTTTGGGTTGCAGGTAGCAGCCTGTGCCGTACCGTGCGCAGGGATGGCAAGCGAGGTACCTGCCCAGCTGCAGTGCTACCCGAACGCCTTACACTGACGGCGTTACTCGCCTGCCGCTCGGGTTGCTCTGCGTCCTCCAGCGCCTGGCGCTGGTTTTCCAGGTCTATGCTCGAGTTGATCGTGCCAAGCAATATGTTGCTGTCGAGCAGGTTGCCAGCAGCATCGGCGGTATAGGCGGCCGCGCGGTGCATCCGCGTTTGCATGATCGGTGCGAGCATCCCCTTGCTTTGCATGTAACTGCCAACTTTCCCGATCAGTCCCGACCGGGCGAAGTTGATCGGGGTGTTTTCACCTATTACGACGCTTTCAGTCAGGTGATACATCAGCCGTCGGCGAAGGCTGCCCAGCTTGCCAGGGGAGCCCAGGCCGCCCAGCGCATCATCGGCCAACGCACTCAGCCGGCCGGCCCCACGGGCTGCACGCCAGGAGGCTTTGAGCCCTTTAAGGCCCGTTCGCGCAAATGTCTTGGCCGCGTTCCACACCACTTTGGCGCCTTTGCCCACCAGCGTGGCACCCTTTGCCAAAAGTTTGAGCCCGCTCAGGCCGAGCTTGAACAACCCAGAGAAGCCCATGGTGCTCAGCACCCCGGTGGTGACCGAAGCGATACTCAGTGCCCGCGACAATCGAGGGTTCGAATCGGCGGTGAATACTGCCGCCACTTCGAAGGCGAACGACAGTATGCTCATCACCGTGACGAAGCCCAGCACGATCGCCGACATACCCCCGGTGACGACGGTCAGCACCGCGCCCACAACCGCCACCAATGCCGAGAATGCCAGGCCACGCCAGCGGTTGCCGACCGGCATTTTCTGCGTGTCGGTCAGCGCTCTTTCGTAGCTGGCGTTCTGCGCCTGCTGGTCCCAGCGGCTGACCATGATCGCACCGCTGGGGTCGTGCAGGTTCACCGGGTCCGGGCAATGGGCATAGTCATTGATGCCCCCTTCGCCGAACGGGCTGAGCCAGTCGGGCTGGGCGTAGCGGCGCAGTGTCGGGTCGTAGCTGCGGTAACCATTGCCGGCGTGATAGTGACCGGTGAGCGGATCACGGCGCATACCGTTGTACCCGTTGACGACACCCTCGAGTGCCTTGCCCTCGCCGAAGGGCAGCAAGGGCGCCAGTTCCAGCTTACCGTCCCGGACCTGGCCGGCGACCCCCACCTGTGGGTCATCGATCAACCAACGCACCTCGTTTTCATCGTACTGAGCCAGGCCGCAGGTCAAGCTTGTGTGCTGGCAAGCCTCGCCGGCCTTGTCGTAACGCAATTGGCCAATAAGCTCGTCGCCTTCATAGCGCAGCTCGCGGGTGCTCTGGTCGCTCTCCAGGTATTGCGCCGCCAGACGCTGGCTGCCGTCGTATTCATAGCGCGCTAGTAGCTTGCCGGCTTCATCGCTGACCTTGAGGATCTGGCCGGCGGCGTTGTAACTGTAGTGATGCTGGCCAGCGGCGTCGGTCAGAAAGCCGTTGGCGTTCCATGCCAAGTTTTGGGTGTCATCGTCGCAGTTGATTCCCACAAGCTGGGTGGGGTCGGTTTTGCTGTAGGCCAGGTCTTCGGTTTGGGTTTTGCCGTCATAGGTGGTGGTGATGCATTGCGTCAGGTTGTTCAAGGCATCCCAAGTGAACGCCTGGGCTTTGACCGCCATGCCCCGTGCATTGAGCGGGCAATGCTTGGCGGCGCTGGTTTTGCATTCGTATTTTTGCAGGCGATCAAGCGCGTCGTACTCGAAATGCTCCGCACGCAGCTGCTTGCCTTGCTCGAAACTAGTCTTGCTAGCCAAGCGACCATCGCCGCGCCAGGTCAGGCATTGCTTGAAGCATTCGCTACCATTGCGCAGGAAGCGCCGGGTCATTTCCTGGCCAAAGCCATCGTATTCACTCAGCACTTGCCAGCGGCCGCCGGCTTTGAGTGCCAGGGCGCTACGCGACTGCAGGCGGCCCTGTGGGTCGTAGCGGTGTATGACCTCTTCATGGTCCTGGCACGTGCGCAGCAACAGCCCTTGGCGGTCGGTGAACACACGTTGCCAGTGGCCGTCAGCGCGCAGCGATGCCAGCGTCAGTCCACGCAGGCTCTGCCAGCGGCAGCCCTGGCGCTTGGCACGGGGCGATGTCTGCTCGACATGCTGGCGTCCAGGCAGGTTGGCGTCGCGGTAGGTCTGTTTCCAGTCACTGGCGGTTTTGCTGTCGCTGGCGGCCGAGTCGAGGGTCAGTGTGTCATCGTTGACGGTGAGGCTGGAGAGGGTATGGCCCTGCGCCATGAGCCATGAACCGCCGGCGTTCTGAAGGGTGATGAGGGTGCTTTTATCAGGCAGCGTCACGCTAGTATCACTGAAACCGTAAGTGCGTTTGCCCACGGTGCGCGAAGTGAGCGTGCTGATGGCAGTGACTTTCTGCGTAGCCACTACCACGCCGTCCACTTTCAGTTCGGTGGCGTGGTTGCTCAGGCCGTGATAGCGGTAGGCGATGGTGGACTTGTCGGGGCGGGTAAGCTGCGTGACCCTGCCCATTGCGTCGCGCTTAAGGCTATAGATAGCAGTTTGCGTGCCCAGGCTACGTTCGTATCGGATGACATGGCCTGACCGGTCGTAGTGCCTGAGCAATTGCAGCTGCGTACGGCCAGCACTATCGGTCAGGTGCTCCACTTGTTCGAAGGTCCCGTCCCTGCGATGAGCGTACTCGGAGCTGCGTTGGAACAGACATTGCCCGTCCAGGCCATGTTCGACCAGGTGCTGAGTCTTGATGTCCTGGGTCGCCAGCGATTCGCGCCCAAGGCTGCCTGATGCGACGTCGGTGTTGCTCTGGGCTTGCAGTGCGCTGAGCATCCCCGGCCCATCCAGGCCTCCTTGTTCGCGGATCCAGGCTCGCGGTCCTGTACCCAGCACTCCAGGGGTCATCTCGACCACAGCCTGGCCGCCGGGCAGATAGTCCCAGCTACAACTGGCCAGCAGTTCCCCGGAGTCCTGACCGTGAAAGTCATAGTGCTCAAGCGCAATGAAGTGCTGGGTGCCATGCTTGCACCACTCGCGTCGCCAAGTGCGTTGGAGGCCGTCGATATAGCTGCGGCTGATGTCCTGGTTTTTATGGGTATGCGTGGCGACTTTGCCGTCAGCCGAATAGCGCGTGCTGGTCGACTCGTCGGCTTGCTGGTCTTTGCCTTTGGCTGTAGCACCGTCCTTGATCAGGTAGCGTGATTCTTCAATCACACGGCCCAGCGCGTCGTACTGCCAGTACACCTCCTCACCTTGCTCCATTCGTTCCAGGCGTCGCCTGGCATGCCGTGAGCGCAGCTCGGTACTGAGCAGTTCGGTACCTGCCAAGGTGGTGCTGCTGACGCGCACGGTAATGCCAGGGGTAGTCGGATTGTCCTCGAAGGCTTGCAGATTTTTAAGCTCGAAGCGCTCTTTGCCGTGATGGGTGACTTGGGTATCTGTGACCGACCACTGCATGACCTTGCTTTGGGGTGTCTTAGGGCTGACCTCGCTAATTTCGGTGGTGCGCTGGCGCCAAATCAGGGTAGCCCCGGCATCGGTCAGCGCCCACTTGGTGTCGCTGTCGAGCCTGTCGCCTTTGACTTGGCCCTCGACCCCTTCGATCACCACCACTTGGGCCAGCTCCAGCAGGTCGCGTGTACCGCGCTTTACCTTGCGGTAGCCAAATAGGCGTAGCCCTTTTGCGTTGCCGAAGGGGTCGCACTGGTATTCCGCCATGACCGGCGCCGTGGCGTAGTCCGGGATGAATGGGCAGTTGAGGGTTGGTAGCGCTTCCAGCCCAGTGAGCGAGTTGAGCTTGATCGTGTTGTCGCCAGCCTGGCTGTAGTAGCAGCGGTACAGAATGTGTTCGTCGCTTTTATGCAGGCGCAGCACATTACCGGCAAGGTCCTCTTCCTGGGTCGCCACCTCTACAGAGCGCCCCAGCCCGTCGCGCTCCTCACGTGGGGTATTGGCCAGTAGCCAAGAGATGCTGGCCGCCAGTTTTGGGCGCTCTTCATCATCGGATTTGTCGAAGAACCACTGAAGCAGCTCGTGCTGGCGCTCTACCAGTACCGCCCCGTCTTTAACCGTCGGTTCGTCATCCTTGTCGCCGGCCTTCAAGGCGAAGAGCAGCTCGGCAAATTCATCACCCGCCCCGGTATAACGGTAGCCTTTGGTCAGCCGAAGCTTGTCGTTGTTCTTTTGGTCAGGGCGGGTGGTGAAGGACAGCCAGTGATCCTTCTCCGAAGCCACTGCGCGCAGGAATTCGAAGCGCTCGACACGTCTTTCATGTTTGACGCGGCCATGCACCAGCAGGTGTCGCTCGCGCGCGCTGTGCGGGCCGCACTCGTATTCGACGCTGACAATGCGGTGGTCGGTCGCCAGGAAGTCCCCGTCATACTTGTAGGTGGCTACCTGGTTCTGCTGGGCATCGCCTGGTATCAAAGCATGCAGCATTACTCGCGGCAGCCCAGGGCGACGATTTCTGGTCCCATTGGTTGCTTGCCAGGGTTGGTATTTCACGCACTCGATTGACCCATCCAGTTCCCTCAAGCTACACAGTACGCGGTCCAGAGTGGGGTCGTCGTCGTAGTCGCAGTCCACCTGTTGCAGCACGTTGTCGTTCTGCTTACGTGTGAGTTTACGCAGCAAGTAGCCTTCGAGTTCGAGGTTGACCTCATACTTCTCAGCCTGGCTACCGGGCCAGACCTGCATCCGGACCTCAGAGCCCGTCTTCTCGTGCGGTTTGATGTATTGCGCTTTGAATAATGCTTCGTTGCCACTGTTGACCGCGACCAGCAGAAACTGACCTTTCTGACGCTTCCACTCCAGTGTGAGTTTCTCACCATAGGGCGATTCGATGATCGTGGGCAGTAGCTGAACGAAGGGTGTCTCGTAGTCGGCGATGCGTCGGTTGAGCTCCTTGATATTGCTGTCTCCCTGCCAAGCCTGGACTGCTTCGATATAGTCCAAGGATGCGGCGCCGTAGTACATCTGAGGTACGCACATCAATATCCATTGCTGCCAACCGTCAGGCTTCGTTGGGAAATCAGGCTGGGACTTATCGCGGATGGCTTTCAGCGTTTTCAGCACGAGATCCTGAAACGCTTTGTTCGGTTCTTCATCGTCGCTGCCTGGGGCGGCAGGCTTTTTCAGCACTTCCTGCCGGCCGGATGGCAGATCGATGATGAACTCACTGTAATCGGCGTTGCTGCGCACTACGCAGGCGGCCAGCTTGAGCGCTTGACCCTTGCCCAGTTCGGACCACTGCGCGTCGGTGAACTTGACCTGGACCCCATCGGCCAGGGTCAGCAGCCTGTCGCGCACCTGCACGCTGGAGAAACGCCACGCCCAACCGTCACCCAGTCCGGCCTCGTTGGCGCGCATGGCCGAATAGTGCAAGGTCAGTTCACATACCGGCCCTTGGCCTTGCAAGCCTTGTAGGCTGGCCACCGGGTAATGGGCGTGGAACAGGCCTGTGCGCGGGTCGACGCCTGATTCACTGTGGCCGGTGGTGTCGAATATTTCGGAGCCGTTTGTGTTGCCGTAGTCTTCGCAGAGGAAACTTATTTGGTTCCAGTCCTTGAGCGATTGGGGCGGTTGGAAGTTGACGGATGTTTTTCTCTGCCAAAAAACATCGGACTGTACTGTGCCAATGTGGCCCGCGACTACTAAGGTTTTACCCCTGTCGGTCTCTGGGAACTCAAAGTAAATGTCATAGGTTTGTTTGTGTGGTGAGCTTAACCAATTTATGGCATTGTCGGTCACTGACTGAGGCCAGATTGGTATTGATACATTGTTTGCTGGTTTGGAGGCGTTACAAACTTTGTAGAGTGCGCCGTAAGCACCTTCTGTAGATGGCAGTCTTTTAATAAGCGACTCTCTCAGGTCCTCGAAGACAAGGTCGAGGATTGGGATTGTTCCCATCTGAATCTCAAATTTTTTTACTGAGTAATCAGCAACGCTGTAAGCGGCTTGAAGTGCATCATCAGCGGATGCGACGATATTCTCCGTAGCATCATCAACGTTACGATCATCCCATGAGAAAAAATATTTTAGAGATTGGCTCAAAGCTTTAATCAGCTTTTGGTAGTTACCCCGCGCAGTCCCAATTGCGGCGGCTTCGTCAGCTGTCAGATCATATTTTATTTCAATGCCAGCTGCAGTTAGGATTTCATGCAGCATGGAGGTGTAGGTATCGCCAATCACGGGCTCTAGAGGCTGTACATAGTTCTCCAACTGGCCTTCATGGTCAAGGGATTCTTTAATGGTGGAATGTTTCAAAATTAGTTGGGTGTAACTCGCATAGTTGAAAAATCCACCTTCGCTACAAGGGACGTAAGAGTCAAGAGCCTCTGTCGTGTGTTGGTTCAGGGCTGCAAGATACTCACTATGTACTTGGCGTATGAATAGACTGTGTTTATTGCGGTTGTCAAGCGCTTCGTCATATTCTTTCAGGGCAGTGACGTACGTTAGGTCGTTAGGATTCTCCCTGATAGTTTCTTTTATGCCTCTATATTCCCTGTAGCTTTTAGGTCCATCATTTTTTATGTATTTTGAATATGCTTGGTGTAAGCGTGAGTAATCGACGGCGGCCATCGCGAGTTTTGCAGCGCCTTCAGGGGTATTAAGGTCAGCAAACGCTACGGGCGTATAGCCCTGCGCCTCCAGGGTAGTATCGACAAATTCTTTATATGCTTCGCGCAGGTTATCAAATTCTTCCTGAGACGGAATGCACGCAACAACTCGATATCCTCGATCGCGGGCCTTCGGGTCCAATCGAAATACTAGCTCATTTGCAGCCGAGTCAATTGTCACTCGTGTAACGCCAATTCTCGGATCAACTGTAATCTCCACCGGGTCGACCGAGATAGCCCGAGGCCATTCATCAGCGCTGAGCAGCTCCACTCCATAATCCTCGACGCTCCACCCATTGCCATCACCAACATTTGCCAATGCCACTTGCAACTCCGCATCCTTCAATACCCATACCTGCTTGTTGTCCTTAACTTCCAACTCAGGCCATTTTTGCCCTTGAATGAAACCGGCCAATGCCTCAACCCAGGTAGTCTGGTTCTTCGGCGCTGCCTCGCAGTCCTGTGGCCTGAACAGCGCGTGGTGTAGCAACGCTTGGTTACCGGGATGGCGCACGGTCACCAGCACGGCATCTGCCGGTGTGTTGAAGGCGGCTTTGAGCAGTGGTCCTTCAACCCTATGCTCCTGACCCGGTAGCGTGGCGAAGATGCGCAGGCCGTCGCCGCGCTGTTCAAGCAGCGCGGTGACTGGGTCAATGCGCATGTACGGCGCTACTTCCGAGCCGGCCAGCGCCTTGGCCCAGGGTTCGAGCCATTTGCCACTGGCGCGCTGGGCTTTGCTCGGCAGCCAGGTATGGTGGCCGAGCAGGCGTTGGGAAAATGCATCGTAGACCCACGCCTGCAGTGCCGCGCCGCTGGGCGTGGCGCTGGCATCGAGCGGATCGCTAGCCCACCAGTGCACTTCGGTCAGGGTGACGCTCAGTTCAGCATGCTGCGGCCCCCAGAAGGCGTTGCCGGTAGCGCCTGGTGTCACCGTGCAGGCTTTGGCGTCAAAGACACCGGCACGTATCAGGGCGCTGTCACGGTTGATCTGCTGGCACAAAGCTTTGCTCCAGCCGCTGTCCGCTTCGGCGGTGAACAGGTGTTGTTCGTGCAGCGCCTGGGTTTTGAGGTCGCGCACTTGCAGGCTCAGGGTCTGGCCTTTGCTCAGCGAGAAAGCGTCGTTGCATGCCAGTACCTGCACGCAGTTGCCAACAAAAGGGGCAGTACTGAACGCCCGATAATCAGCCTGGCACCACAGGCGCGGCGCAGCGTGGCTGCTGGAGAATTCGTTTTCGTCGGTCCAGCCGCCGGCGGTGATGGGCTTGCCGGATGCGGCTACGTGCGCTGCGAAGTCTCCCAGCCACTTGGCGGCGTCCAACTTGCCAGCTTTGGCGCTGTAGTCGACCCGTATCAATTCGCCGGTGCGCCGGTGTACCAGGCAGGCGCTGAGCATTTCATCTTTGGTCAGCGCACGCCCGGCCTTGATCGGGCACAGGCTGTACCAGCCACCCTCGACACTGCCCACCCGTTCCAGGCCAAAATCCTGCATATCCGGCAGGCTGCCGTCGGGTAGGTTGCTGATCAGGTAGGGTACGGGGAAATCGGCTGATTGCGTGGCGTCAACGGAAGGCTTGGTGGACATTGTCTAGCGCTCCAAGGTGCAAGAACCATGAAGCACATTCTTCGAGGGTAACGCCCACTCTCACAACTGGCAAAAATGCTAGGTGGATGCTGTGAACCGAATGGTCTGATGCCGGCCCCCGAGTGGGGCCGGTCAATCATGCAAATAGGTGGAGGTTGTCTATTCTGAGGCTTTCACCGCAGGTTCTTCATTCGGCGGGTCGCCCACCGTTGGCGGCACCGTAGGCTTGACCGGCAGCTCATCCGGCTCTTCTTCGGGCACGGGCTGGGGCAGGGTTGGGTCGTCGATGTTGGGATCTGGTGTTTCCGGTGGCGTGGGAATGTTCATGGCCTGACCTCGCATGGGTGAGTGAAGAGGTGCTGCAGGCTCTGACCGCTGACAGTTGCCGTTCGCTCAATTTTTTTGAACCCCCTGCCTGTGCCTGGCTCTGAACCCTTACCGCCAACAGCCTGAGGGAGCAAGGTCGATGTCACTCAACGAGCCCTTTGAAAGCGTACCCATGGCGAACGATCACCCGGACCAGGCCATCAGCCTGTCCCAGGCGCTGCTCGCGCCGCGCATCGTGATCGAGGGTACTGAACCGGTGCTTGATGGCGGCGCCTTCGCCGCCAAGGCAGTCAGTGGCCAGCCAGTGACTGTCAGCAGCAAGGTCTACAGCGATGGCCATGACCGCTTGGCGGTGATGCTCAACTGGCGTGAAGCCAGTAGCCGCCGCTGGCATTGTTTGCCTATGCAGTCGCAGGGCAACGACCTGTGGCTGGCTGAGTTCACGCCTACGCAAATCGGGCCGCATCTGTTCAGCATCGAAACTTGGATCGACCCCTTCGCCACCTACTGCCATGACCTGGAGAAGAAGTACCACGCCGGGGTCGAGGTTTCGTTGGAGCTGGAAGAGGGGCGCTTGATGCTGGGCAAGGGTGTGGAACTCAGCCAAGGCTCGTTGCGCGAAGAAATCGGTGCTGTGCAAGCGCAGTTGGCTTCGCTGGATACCGACGGGCAGGTCGCTAGGCTGCTGCATCCCGATACTGCCAGGCTCATGGCCTTGGCCGAGCACCGCAGCTATCTGACTTGCAGCCGTGAATTCCCGCTGGATGTCGACCGACCGGCGGCGTTGTTCGCCAGCTGGTACGAACTGTTCCCTCGGTCGATCACCGACAGCCCCGAACGGCACGGCACGTTCAACGATGTGCACGCCCGCTTGCCGATGATCCGAGACATGGGCTTCGATGTGCTGTACTTTCCGCCGATCCACCCGATCGGTACTCAGCACCGCAAGGGCCGCAACAACGCTTTGCGCGCTGAGCCTGGTGACCCCGGCAGCCCTTACGCCATCGGTAGCCCTGACGGTGGCCACGAGGCGATTCACCCGCAACTGGGAAGCCGTGAGGACTTCCGCCGGCTGGTCGCCGCCGCCGCTGAACACGGCCTGGAAATCGCGCTGGACTTCGCCATTCAGTGCTCCCAAGACCATCCCTGGCTCAAGCAGCACCCCGGCTGGTTCAGCTGGCGGCCTAATGGCACCATTCGCTACGCTGAAAACCCGCCGAAGAAGTACCAGGACATCGTCAATGTCGACTTCTATGCTGCCGACGCCGTGCCGTCGCTGTGGCTGGCCCTGCGTGACGTGGTGGTCGGTTGGGTCGAGGAGGGCGTCAAGACGTTCCGCGTGGACAACCCGCACACCAAGCCTTTGCCGTTCTGGCAATGGCTGATCGCCAATGTGCGTAGCCAGTATCCGGAGGTCATATTCCTGGCCGAAGCCTTCACCAAGCCTGCCATGATGGCCCGGCTGGGCAAG
The DNA here is from genome assembly GCF_014269025.2 of Pseudomonas promysalinigenes. NCBI lineage: Bacteria > Pseudomonadati > Pseudomonadota > Gammaproteobacteria > Pseudomonadales > Pseudomonadaceae > Pseudomonas > Pseudomonas promysalinigenes. The sequence goes on from NZ_CP077094.1 coordinate 1,849,852, forward strand.
GTCGGTTATGCCCAGAGCTACACCTACTTCACCTGGCGCAATACCAAGCAGGAGTTGCGCGAGTACTTCGAAGAACTCAACCAGCCGCCATGGTGCCACTGCTACCGGCCGAACTTCTTCGTCAATACGCCAGATATCAACCCCTATTTCCTGCATACCTCAGGCCGCGCCGGGTTCCTCATTCGCGCTGCGCTGGCAACCATGGGCTCAGGGTTGTGGGGTATGTATTCGGGCTTCGAACTGTGCGAGAGCGCAGCGTTGCCGGGCAAGGAGGAGTACCTGGATTCGGAGAAGTATCAAATCCGCCCGCGCGATTTCAACCAGCCCGGCAACATCGTTGCCGAAATCGCCCAGCTCAACCGCATTCGCCGGCAAAACCGTGCGCTGCAGACGCACTTGGGCGTGGCCTTCTTCAACTGCTGGAATGACAACATCCTGTACTTCGCCAAGCGTACGCCCGAGCGCGACAATTTCATTCTCGTGGCCATCAGCCTGGATCCGCACAACGCACAAGAGGCGCATTTCGAGCTGCCATTGTGGGAACTGGGGCTGGACGATGATGCCCAAACCCTGGGTGAGGACTTGATGAACGGCCATCGCTGGACCTGGCATGGCAAAACCCAATGGATGCGCATCGAGCCTTGGCATCAGCCGTTCGGTATCTGGCGCATCGAAAAGGCCAGTTGACCATTGCATATCGCGCCTTGCAGAGGCGGGTGGGCCTGCAAACCCAACCAGGTCGGTGCCGCACACCCGCTTCCAGGCTTCGCGGCGGAACCCGCTGCTACCTAAGATCGCGCAAGCTCAACCCAGCTTTGAAAGGAGTCACCCATGGCCAAGCGTTCGCGCCCGGCAGCTTTCATCGATGACCCGCTGTGGTACAAGGACGCGGTGATCTACCAGCTGCATATCAAGTCGTTCTTCGATTCGAACAACGACGGGATCGGTGACTTCGCCGGCCTGATCAGCAAGCTCGATTACATCGCCGAGCTGGGTGTGAACACGCTTTGGCTATTGCCGTTCTATCCCTCGCCGCGGCGCGACGACGGTTACGATATCGCCGAGTACAAGGCCGTGCACCCAGATTACGGCAGCATGGCCGACGCCCGGCGCTTCATTGCCGAGGCTCACAAGCGCGGGCTGCGGGTGATCACCGAGCTGGTGATCAATCACACCAGTGATCAGCACCCCTGGTTCCAGCGCGCCCGGCATGCAAAACGTGGCAGCAAGGCGCGGGACTTTTACGTGTGGTCGGATGATGATCAGAAATATGACGGCACGCGCATCATCTTCCTCGATACCGAGAAATCCAACTGGACCTGGGACCCGGTCGCCGGGCAGTACTTCTGGCACCGCTTTTACTCGCACCAGCCCGACCTGAATTTCGACAACCCCCAGGTGCTCAAGGCGGTAATCGGGGTGATGCGCTTTTGGCTGGATATCGGCGTGGACGGTTTGCGCCTGGATGCGATCCCCTATCTGATCGAGCGTGATGGCACCAACAACGAAAACCTCCCGGGAACACACCGGGTACTGAAGGCGATCCGCGCCGAGATCGATGCCAATTACCCAGATCGCATGCTGTTGGCCGAAGCCAACCAGTGGCCCGAAGATACCCGACCCTATTTTGGCGAAGGCGATGGCGATGAATGCCATATGGCTTTCCATTTTCCGCTGATGCCGCGTATGTACATGGCTCTGGCCATGGAGGATCGCTTCCCGATCACCGATATCCTGCGCCAGACGCCGGAAATTCCCGCCAAGTGTCAGTGGGCGATCTTTCTGCGCAACCACGATGAGCTGACCTTGGAGATGGTCACCGACCGCGAGCGTGACTACTTGTGGAACTACTACGCCCAAGACCGTCGCGCCCGCATCAACCTGGGCATCCGCCGGCGACTGGCGCCGTTGCTGCAGCGCGACCGCCGGCGCATCGAACTGCTGACCAGCTTGCTGTTGTCGATGCCGGGCACACCCACGCTGTACTACGGTGACGAATTGGGCATGGGTGACAACATCTATCTGGGTGATCGTGATGGCGTGCGCACCCCGATGCAGTGGTCACCCGACCGCAACGGCGGCTTCTCCCGGGCCGACCCGCAGCGCCTGGTGATGCCGCCGATCATGGACCCGCTGTACGGTTACCAGACCGTCAACGTCGAGGCTCAATCCCATGACCCGCACTCGCTACTGAACTGGAACCGTCGGCTGCTGGCCGTGCGCAAGCAGCAGAAGGCTTTCGGCCGCGGCAGCCTGCGCATGCTCACCCCAAGCAACCGGCGGATTTTGGCCTACCTGCGCGAGTACACCGATGCCGAGGGCAACAGCGAGGTGATTCTCTGCGTCGCTAACGTTTCCCGCGCCGCCCAGGCCGCTGAGCTTGAGTTGTCGCAATACGCTGACAAAGTCCCCGTGGAGATGCTCGGTGGCAGCGCCTTCCCGCCAATTGGCCAATTACCGTTCCTGCTGACTTTACCGCCCTATGCCTTCTACTGGTTCCTGCTGGCTTCCCACGACAGCATGCCCAGTTGGCACGTTCAAGCCACCGAGGGGTTACCGGAATTGACTACATTAGTGCTGCGCAAACGCATGGAAGAACTGTTGGAGTCGCCTGCCAGCGACACCCTACACACCACCATACTGCCGCAATACCTGCCCAAGCGCCGCTGGTTCGCCGGTAAAGAGAGCCCAATCGATCAAGTACGCTTGCGTTATGGCGTCCGTTTCGGCACCGCGACCACGCCCGTGCTGCTGAGCGAAATCGAGGTGCTCAGTGCAGGCGTTGCCACTGATTACCAGTTGCCCTTTGGCTTGTTGCCTGAGGAGCAGATCAACAGCGCGCTGCCGCAACAGCTGGCATTGTCCAGAGTGCGCCGAGGCAGCCAGGTAGGCCTGATCACCGATGCCTTCGTGCTCGAACCGTTCATTCGCGCCGTACTGCGCGCCTGCCAGGACGGCGTGCAGCTACCGTGCGGCAACGGCCAGGGCGAGCTGCGTTTCGCCTGCACCGAACAGTTGGCAAGCCTGCAACTCAATGAGCAGAGTGCAGTGCGCTACCTGAGCGCCGAGCAGTCCAACAGCTCGGTAGTGATTGGTGATCGCGTGGTGCTCAAGCTGATCCGCCGCGTGAACCCAGGCGTTCACCCGGAACTTGAGATGAGTGCTTACCTAACCACCGCAGGCTTTGCCAATATCTCGCCGTTGCTGGCCTGGGTCAGCCGCGTCGACGAGCAGGACACCCCGCACCTTTTGATGATCGCTCAGGGTTATCTGAGTAACCAGGGCGACGCCTGGGCCTGGACCCAGAACACCCTGGAGCGGGCCATCCGCGATGAGATGGAACCGACAGGCGGTGAGGCCCAGGCCCATACCGACGCCCTGGCCGAGCTCAATGGCTTTGCCGCGTTGCTGGGTCAGCGCCTGGGCGAAATGCACCTGCTGCTGGCGGCGCCAAGCAACGATCAGGCCTTCGCACCACGGCCAAGCGACGTCGACGACACCCAACGCTGGACCAGCCAGATCACTGCCGAGCTCAATCATGCGCTGGACCTGCTGGCCCAGCACCGTGGCCATCTGGACAGCGATAGCCAGGCCTTGGTCGATGACCTGCAACACCAGCGTGAGGGCCTTGGCCAGCATATCGCCAGGCTCGCCGAGCAAGCCCAGGGCGGCCTGTTGATGCGCGTTCACGGCGACCTGCACCTGGGCCAGGTGCTGGTGGTGCAGGGTGACGCCTACCTGATCGACTTCGAAGGCGAGCCTTCGCGTCCATTGGACGAGCGCCGCGCCAAACACAGCCCATACAAAGATGTCAGCGGCGTGTTGCGCTCTTTCGACTATGCTGCTGCGATGATCTTGCGCAGCGCGTCTAGCGTGGACCTCAGCGGCCCCGCACGCCAAGCCCGGCAACGGATTGCCCGGCAGTATCTGCACCAGTCGCGTCAGGCATTCATCCAGGCCTATGGCTTGGCTACTGCCGCAATGCCTCACGCCTGGCAGCAGGCCGAAGGCGAGCGCGCCGCACTGGAGTTGTTCTGCCTGGAAAAAGCTGCCTACGAAATTACATACGAAGCCGAAAACCGTCCAAGCTGGCTGGCCGTGCCTTTGCATGGCCTGCATGGACTGATCAGTACTTGGGGAGAGTCATAGATGAATGCAACCACGCGTGAAAACGGCGGCCTTCGGCAACGGGACCTGGATGCCCTGGCCCGCGCCGAGCACGCCGATCCTTTTGCAGTGCTAGGCCCCCATGGCGATGGACACAGCGGCTTGTGGATCCGCGCTTTTCTGCCAGGTGCGCTGAATGCGCGCGTGCTGGCGCGCCATGATGGGCGCGTGCTGGTGGAAATGGCGCAGGGTAGTTTGCCTGGCCTGTTTACCGCGCACCTCGATGAGGCACAGCCCTACCTGTTGCAGATCAACTGGGCGGGCGGTGAGCAAGTCACCGAAGACCCTTACAGCTTCGGCCCGCAATTGGGTGAGATCGATCTTCACCTGTTCGCTGAAGGCAACCACCGTGACCTGTCTGGGCGCTTCGGCGCACAACCGATGCAGGTCGAGGGCGTCGATGGGGTTTGCTTCTCGGTCTGGGCGCCCAATGCCCGCCGAGTCTCAGTGGTGGGTGACTTCAACAATTGGGACGGGCGCCGGCACCCCATGCGTCTGCGTCATGGTGCTGGGGTATGGGAGTTGTTCATTCCGCGCCTGGGCGTGGGTGAAACCTACAAGTTCGAAGTGCTGGGCAAAGACGGAATCTTGCCGCTGAAGGCTGACCCACTGGCTCGCGCTACCGAGCTGCCACCGAGCACCGCCTCGAAAGTGGCCGGCGCTCTGGGCCACGCCTGGGGTGACCAAGACTGGATGCACCAGCGCGCCCAGCGCCATGCCTACAGCGCACCGCTGTCTATCTATGAACTGCACCCAGGCTCCTGGCAGTGCGAGCTGGACGAGCTGGGTGAGGTATCGCGTTACTACAATTGGCGTGAACTGGCCGACCGGCTGGTGCCCTACGTGCAGCAATTAGGCTTCACCCATATCGAGCTGCTACCGATCATGGAGCACCCCTTCGGCGGTTCCTGGGGCTACCAGCCTTTGTCGATGTTCGCACCCACGTCCCGCTATGGCAGCGCCGAAGATTTCGCTGCGTTCATCGATGCCTGCCACCAGGGCGGCATTGGCGTGATCCTTGACTGGGTGCCGGCGCATTTCCCAACCGACGAGCATGGCTTGGCGCGCTTCGATGGCACTGCTCTGTACGAATACGATAACCCCTTTGAAGGCTACCACCAGGACTGGAACACGCTGATCTATAACCTGGGGCGCAACGAGGTGCGTGGTTTCATGGTGGCTTCGGCGCTGCACTGGCTCAAGCACTTCCATATCGACGGCCTGCGCGTGGACGCCGTGGCGTCGATGCTTTACCGCGATTATTCGCGCAAAGCGGGTGAGTGGGTGCCGAACCGCTACGGTGGGCGAGAAAACCTCGAGGCCATCGACTTCATCCGTCACCTCAACGGCATTGCCGCCCACGAGGCGCCAGGTGCGCTGATCATCGCTGAGGAATCTACCGCCTGGCCTGGCGTCAGCCAACCGACCGAGCAGGGTGGCCTGGGGTTCACTTACAAGTGGAACATGGGCTGGATGCACGACACGTTGCACTACATCCAGAATGACCCCATACACCGCGCCCATCATCACAGTGAGTTGAGTTTCGGCCTGATCTACGCCTACTCCGAGCACTTCATCCTGCCGATTTCCCACGATGAAGTGGTGCACGGCAAACATTCGTTGATCGACAAGATGCCCGGCGATCGTTGGCAGAAGTTTGCCAACTTGCGTGCCTACTTGACGTTCATGTGGACTCACCCAGGCAAGAAACTGCTGTTCATGGGCTGCGAGTTCGGCCAATGGCGCGAGTGGAATCACGACCATCAGCTGGACTGGTATTTGCTGCAGTATCCCGAGCACCAAGGTGTGCAACGTTTGGTGGGTGACCTCAACCGCCTGTACCGTGAAGTGCCGGCGCTGCACGAACAGGACTGCCAGCCCCAGGGCTTCCAGTGGCTGATCGGCGATGATGCGCAAAACAGCGTGTACGCCTGGTTGCGCTGGAGCAGCCAAGGCGAGCCACTGCTGGTGGTGGCCAACTTCACCCCGGTGCCGCGCGAAGGTTACCGGATAGGCGTGCCGTTCGGTGAGCGTTGGCAAGAGCTGCTCAACAGCGATGCCGAGCTTTACGCAGGCTCCAACGTCGGCAACCTGGGCGCTGTGCACAGCGAGGCGGTGGCAAGCCACGGGCAGCCATTGTCCTTGACGCTGAACCTGCCACCGCTTGGGGTACTGGTGATGAAGCCTGCTTGAAGTGGCCGGGGCCGCCTGGCGGCCCCAGTCGCTACCAGCGCATTCTGACACCAAGGCTGCCGATCAGCCCATTGAGGTCGTTGTCGTCCACATCACTGCTGTAGTCGGCACTGACAAAGAGTGCGACCGAAGGTGTGACCCGTGCTACTAGGCCCAGGCCCAGTTCCACGGTAGTCGAGTAGCGGGAACTGGAAATCTTGTCTACCTGGTCCAGCTTCACGTCACCCGTGTCGCTGAAGTCATACCAGACGTTGGTTCGCACATAGGGCTCGATCGGCATGTTGTTGACTTCGTAGCGCCCGGACAGCTTGGCACCGACACGGCCACGCCAGCTGGGTTGGCTGTCGAAAGTTCGCAGGGTGTCCTCTTGCGCCTGATTGCCGGGGAAGAACCGTTGGTTGATCAATTGCGCCTGCGGCTCGATCACCCAGCCGCCGCCTAGCCCGATGGGGTAACCGCCCTGCAGAGACACTGTCATCGCGTGGCCGCTGTCATTCAGGCGCTGCCCGCCGTCGCCGCGGCCCATGACTTCGATGCGCGAGCCCATGGCCACGGCATCCAGATGCCAGCCTTGGGCGTGGCTCATGCTCCAGTACACGCCCAGGCTCTCGCCGCTGAGATTGACTGCCTTGCGCTGTTTATCCCCTAACAAAGGCCGCACCCCGCTGAGGCTGCTTTGCAGATTATTGTGACCGACGAAAATCCCCGCGCGGTGCACGTTGCCTGCGGCGGTTTCACGCACGAACAGGTCTGGGCCAATCATCAGTTGCTGACTGGGCGCTTCCAGCTGCTCTGGTGCTCGCGCGCCGGGCGGGGTCTCGGTGCCTGGCAAGAACTGCTGCCACTGGCGGGCTGCAAGGTCAGGGGCGGGTAGGCTGTGACGGTCGCTTATCTGCTCGCTGAAGGCGCTTAGGGTACCCAGGCTCAAGCCGCTGGCGCTGATCGGGTCGAGCGACAACTTCGGCTGCGTCGTTTGTTGCAGGTAGTTGGGTGAAAGCGGGTCATCCAACAGATCGAATGCGAAAGTTTCCACCGGGGTTGCCAGAAGCATCGACGTGGAAACCGCGTAGAAAATAGGTTCGAAACGCGAGGGGTTCGAGGTTCTTTTCATGGCGGATCTCCTTTGGTTCTCGTTGTAAAGCTCAAGGACCTGGCCTGTTGTCACGAGCTGTACGACCAAAACAGAGGGCGACCCAAACCAGCACACCAGTAACGCGAGCGCACACAAAGGTGCGCGCTAGAGGCCCGGCGCGACGATTGACGACAATGTTCAGCTAAGGAGAGGCTGATGCTCGCGTCAAGAAAACGTGAAGGGGGCGTCCAAGCGCTGTTAAGCGAGTTAAGGCGTTGATTCTTGGAGTTTATCGTTCCGCCATAGCGACGGTCGTTATTTTGCCACCCTATGGCTATGCCGAATCATTGTTAGAGCCGTACTTCCACTACCAATGGCAAATGGTCGGAGAGGTGCGTCCAAGGCTTGTGGCTCAGTATCTGGGGAGCATGGCTATCGGCATTGCGCAGGTAGATGCGGTCCAGGCGCAAGAGTGGCAGGCGAGCTGGGTAGGTGCGAGCCAACAGGCCGTGATGGCGCTCGAACGCTTCGTGTAAACCTGGATGTTGGCAAAGGACACGATTACCGCGCTGCTGCCAGTCGTTGAAGTCACCGGCAATGATGACCGGCTCATAGGCAGGCAGCTCATCAAGCAGCTGGCGTAGCAGTTGCAGTTGTTGCTGGCGGTGGCTCTCGAGTAACGACAAGTGCACGCAAATGGCATGAACAGCTTGGTCCCCCGGCACATCGAGGACGCAGTGCAGCAAGCCACGACGCTCGGGGCCGGTAATCGATACGTCGAGGTTGCGATGTTCGATGATTGGGTATTTGGACAAGAGCGCGTTGCCGTGGTGGCCATCGGGGTAAACCGCATTGCGGCCGTAAGCGAAATCGCTCCACATGCTGTCGGCGAGAAATTCGTACTGCGAGGTCTGCGGCCAACCAGGGTAGCGCGCGGCATGGCGATCATGACTGCCAAGCACTTCCTGGAGGAAGACGATATCGGCCTCAGTACTGCGTACTGCCTCGCGCAGCTCTGGCAGGATGAACCGACGGTTGAAAGCGGTGAACCCCTTGTGGGTGTTCACCGTAAGCACCCGCAGGCGCCGCACCGCGGCGGCCTGGCGGGTGTTGATGAAACCTGTGCTGCCGGCTTCGAGGTGCATGTTCACTCCTCAATGCAACGGATACAGGTTGGGACCGAGCAGGCCCCAGGTGGGTTCAGTCTTCCTGGTGCTTCAACACCAGCAACAGGAACGAGCGCCCCGTGACGTCGAAGGTGCTGTCGAAGGCCAGTTGCTCAGGCTTGCGCAGCTCAGGCCGGTCAGTGTCGATCAGGCAGCTCCAGTAGTCGCCCTCAGGGACCGCAGGCAATTTGAACGGCACCACATCGTGATGGGCATTGACGATCAGAAGCATGGTGGCCTCCGAGCCCGGCCGCGCAATGCCACTGACTTGCGCACGTCCATCGATCAGCATGCCCATGCAGCGGCCATGGGGGTCTTCCCATTGTTCGACGCTCATTTCGTTGCCATCCGGGGCAAGCCAGGTAACGTCCTTGACGCCGATCGCCTCGTTGTAGTCGCCGACCAGAAAACGCGAACGTCGCAGCACCGGGTAGGTCAGGCGCAGGCGGGTCAGGCGCTTGACGAAGGCCAGCAATGCCTTGCCATCTTCGTCCAGGTCCCAGTTGATCCAGCCGATTTCGCTGTCCTGGCAGTAGGCATTGTTGTTGCCGTGCTGGGTACGGCTGAACTCGTCACCGGCAACGATCATTGGGGTGCCCTGGGCCAGCAGCAGGGTCGCGAAGAAATTGCGCATCTGGCGCATACGCAGGTCGTTGATCGCTGGGTCTTCTGTCGGGCCTTCGGCGCCGCAGTTCCACGACAGGTTGTTGTCGGTGCCGTCCTGGTTGTTTTCGTCGTTGTCCTCGTTGTGCTTGCTGTTGTAAGAAACCAAATCGCGCAAGGTGAAGCCATCGTGAGCGGTGATGAAGTTGACCGACGAATAGGGGCGGCGCCCGCGATTGTTGAACATGTCACCCGAGGCGGTCATGCGCCCGGCGAAGTCGGCCAGTTGGCCCTCATCGCCCTTCCAGAAGGCCCGCACAGTATCGCGGAAGCGGTCGTTCCACTCGGCCCAGCCGGGTGCGAAGTTGCCCACCTGATAGCCACCGGGGCCGCAGTCCCAGGGCTCGGCGATCAGTTTGACCTGGCTGAGCATCGGGTCCTGACGGCAGGCGACGAGGAAGCCGTGGCGCTCGCTGTAACCGTCGTGGTAGCGGCCCAGGATGGTCGCCAGGTCGAAGCGGAAACCATCGACGTGCATTTCCCCAGCCCAGTAACGCAGCGAGTCGGTCACCAGTTGCAGCACGCAAGGGTGGCTGAGGTCCAGGGTGTTGCCGGTACCCGAATCGTTGATGTAATAGCGCTTGTTGTCGGGCATCAGCCGGTAGTAGGAGGCGTTGTCGATGCCCCGCATCGACAGGGTAGGGCCTTGTTCGTTGCCTTCGGCGGTGTGGTTGTAGACCACGTCGAGGATCACCTCAAGGCCTGCATCATGCAGGTGCGCGACCATTTCCTTGAATTCGGCGATCTTGCCACTGGCCAGGTAGCGCGGATGCGGTGCGAAAAACGCGATGCTGTTGTAGCCCCAGTAGTTGTTCAGGCCCTTGTCCAGCAAATGCTGGTCGTTGACGAAGGCGTGGATCGGCAGCAATTCGATGCTCGAAACGCCCAGGTCCTTGATGTGCTTGAGCAGTTCGTCGTTGGCAAGGCCGGCGAAGGTGCCACGAAGCTCCTCGGGCACTGCCGGGTGGCGCATGCTGATGCCGCGGGTGTGGGCCTCATAGATGATGGTCTGTTCCCATGGCACTTGCACGCGTTGGTCGCGGCCCCAGGTGAAGGCAGGGTCGATGACTTTACACTTGGGCACGAAGGGGGCGCTGTCACGTTCGTCGAAGGACAGGTCGCCATCGGGGTGGCCGATGGTATAGCCGAACAGTGCTTCGGACCATTCCAGGTTGCCAACCAGTTGTTTGGCGTAAGGGTCGATCAACAGTTTGTTGTGGTTGAAGCGATGGCCGTTCTCTGGTTCATAAGGGCCATACACACGGTAGCCGTAGACCAAGCCGGGGTGGGCATCGGGTAGGTAGCCGTGGTAGATCTCGTCGGTGTACTCAGGCAGCTCGATGCGCTCGAGTTCATTTTCGCCCGTTGAGTCGAACAGGCAGAGTTCGACCTTCGTGGCATTGGCTGAGAACAGGGCGAAGTTGACTCCCAGGCCGTCCCAGGTGGCGCCTAGGGGGAATGGCTGGCCTTCGCGAATGCGCGACGGGGCAACGGAGCGGGTTTTCTTGGGCGTGCGCGGGCTCATGGCTAACCTCGAAATGGCCTTGGTAGGATGAAGTTCAGGGGAACTGTTTGGGCGTGATCGCCGATCAACCCGCTCTACCAAAGACCACTGCTCGCCTAAGGCGTGGCATGGCTCGGTGGGGCAGGCTAATCGGCGATGTGCAGCACCGCCTTAACCTGCAGCGGGTTTTTTAGGCGCTTTAGGCTTCTTGGCGGGGGCTGGTTTTACAGTGCCAGGCAGGGCTGCCGCTTTCGGTTCCTGGGTTTGCTTGGGCTTGGCAGGGGCGCGCTTGCGCGGCGCCGCCTTGGGCGCGAGCGCCTCGGCTTCGGCCAGCTTGCGAGCCATATCCCAGTGGCGGTCTTCCTGGCCGGCTGGCTTACCTTCCGATTCCCAGATCTGGTAAGCGAACTCGCGGATTCGTTTTTCATCGACGCTCATCATGACGCTCCTGATGCTCAAGATTGTTGTATCAGCAAAGTGATCGGAAACTCCGCCAGTAATGCACTCACTAACAGCTCCCTAGAAGGGCTGACCGCAGCCGTGGCAAAAAGTCCAGTCGAGTTGGCAGATGACGGGTCAAACGGCAAGATCACCCGGGTATCTTCCCAGTTCTGTGCAGGGATCAAGGGTGAGCTGGCCGCCCCTAACAGGCCGCTGGCCAGACGTGGGGCAACGATGATTGCGCGTTCGCCTTCGCCCAGGCGGGCAAAAGCGATGACCTTGTCGGCATGCCGGCCCTGCACGGTGAGCGGCAGGTAAGCACCCCGACGAAACAGTTTGGCATGGGCCTTGCGGCAATCGAGTACTCGCGCGATCAGTGCCTGCTTGATGCGCCCGTCATGCCAGTTCGCCAACAATTCGCCAGTTAAGCAGGCATCGTCCAGCGTGCGGCGCCTGCTGGGGTAATCCACCGGGCGGCGGTTGTCGGGGTCGACCAGGCTGAAATCCCAGTACTCATTGCCTTGGTACAGGTCCGGCACACCTGGCACGGTCATGCGCAGCAGGGTCTGGACCAGGCTATTGAGGGCGCCGGGGCAGGCGATCGCTTGCGCCGCATCGGCTAGCGACTTGCGCAGTTGCTGGTTTTCCTGATCCAGCAAGATAGCGTCGACATACGCTGCGCAAACCGCCTCGTAGGCTTCGTTAGGTGCGCTCCAGCTGCTGCGCAGCTTGGCTTCACGCAGGGCTTTCTGCTGCCATTGACGGATGCGGTCGGCGTACTGGCGCAGCGCCGTGTCATTGCCGATGTCCAAGTCCAGTGGCCAGCTACCGAGCAGCGCCTGCAGCAACAGCATCTCGTCACCTGGGCTGGGCGCCACACCATCTTGCAGTTGCTCACGCAGTGGTGCTGCCAGCTCGCGCCAGTGCTCCATACGGCTGGCGAACCATGGGCCGCGCTCACTCAGCACCGCCAGGCGTGCGCGAGTGTCTTCGCCGCGCTTATGGTCGTGGGTGGCGGTGGCCAGCAGGTTGTCCGGGAAGTCGCGCAGGCGGCGTTGGGCTTCATTGTGGAAGTGCTCAAGGCCTGCGCTGAAACGCTCGGCCTCGAAGCCCACATCGTTGCGTGACAACAACCGCGCCGAACGGTAGAACGCGGTATCTTCCACGGCTTTGGCAGCGCTGGGGGCGGTGAGCTGCTGGAAGCGTACACAGGCGTGGCGCAACTGCTTACGTGGCCGACCTGGCGGCAGTTCCCGCCAGCGCTGGCCACCTAGCCATTGTGCTAGCTGGTCGAGCAGTGGCCAGTCGGCTTCGGCCAAGTCCTGGCGAGCGTTGCTCAGTGCTTGCTGGAAGAACCGTTCATCCTCTGCCGGGCGCCCGCAGGCGTTGATGTAGGTCCGGTAAACCGGATAGTGGGCCACCAGTGCCTGTAACGCGCGGCGGATCGCACCCAGTGTGAGGTCGCGAGTCATCAGGTCGTTACGGGCAACCTGCAACAGCGCATTGGCCACCGACTCGCAATCGCCCGCTAGGCTGGCATTGAGCACCAAGTGCCGCGCCAGGCGAACCTCTTCGGGGAAGTCAGGGCGCTCGCTGACCGTTGCCCACAGCTCGGTCAACGGCGCTTCGCCGGCCGGATCGTGTTGCAGCAGCGACACCTGGTTCATGAACTCGTAGCCGGTGGTGCCATCGGTGAGCCAGTCCCGATGCAGGTGCTCGCCGGCGCCGAGGATTTTCTCCACGAAGATTGGAAAGTGTTCAAGCGCTGTCTGCACAGGGCGCTTAGCCAGCAGGCTGTCAACCCGGCGGCGCAGTTTGCGGCAGTAACCGCGTGGGTCGGCCAGGCCGTCGATATGATCGATGCGCAGGCCGTCGACCAGCCCGCGCTCGATCAGCTCGAACAGCTTGGCGTGGGTAGCCTCGAACACCACGGCGCGTTCCACCCGCAGGCCGCCAAGTTCGTTGATGTCGAAAAAGCGCCGCCAGTTGATGTCATCGCCGGCCGTGCGCCAGCTGGCCAAACGGTAAGTCTGGCGCTCAAGCAACAGGTGCAGGCGCTTGAAACCTTCTTCGGTGCGGCTGTCGAAGGCCTGCAATGCCGCGTCGAGGTCAGCGCCTTCACCCACCAGGCGGGTGAGCTCGGCATGCAGGGGTAGGGCCGCTGCCAACGGGTCGGGCGCTTCGCCCAGCGCAGTGAAGTGTTCGGCCAAGGCTTGCAGCTCAGGCGCTGGGCTCTGGGCGAGAATCCAGCCGTAGTCCTGCGGGCAAATCGGGAAACGGTGCTCGTGGTGGGCGATCTGCAACAAGCCTGCCTGCGGCTCGTACTGCAGAGGGATCTCACCGTTCTTCAATGCTGCGCCATAGTCGCTGCCAAGGAATGGCAACAGCAACTGCCCGGCCAGCAGCGGGTCACTGGAGTGCCACTGGATGTCGAAGAATTCCGCATAAGGGCTGCGTCTGCCCCAGGCCAGCAAGCTTTGCCACCAGGGGTTGTCGGCGCCGCCTACGGCCATGTGGTTGGATACGGTGTCGAGGATCAGCCCCATGCCGTGCTGGCGCAGCGCGGCTACCAGCCGTTGCAGTGCCGCCTCGCCACCGAGCTCAGGGTTGACGCAGGTGGGGTCGACCACGTCGTAACCGTGGCGCGACCCTGCGCGGGCTTTGAGGATGGGTGAGGCGTAAAGGTGGCTGATGCCCAGTTGGGCAAAATACGGCACCAGTGGCACGGCGTCATCAAGGGTGAAGTCGCTGTGAAATTGCAGGCGTACAGTTGCGGTCAACGGCTTCATCGGTCACGTTCCCAGGCTTGTTCGCGGGCTTGGGCCAGCAGTTCAAGGCGCCGTGCGGCGTCTTCGTTATCTAGCAGCTCACGCACTGGGGCGGCGAAGCGCCGACGCCAGTTGGGGTGGCCGCTGGTGGTACCGGGCAGGTTGGGTTGTTCGTCGCTGCCGAGCAGGTCTTCGAGCGGGATCAGCACCAGTGGGGCGCGGGTATGGCCAACGTAACGGATGGCGCCATCGATCAGCGCGTCATCGTCGGCCATGGCTCCGTAGTTGGCTTGCAGCGTGCGGCGCAGGCCATCGCATTCCGTGCGCCGATCATGCCGCCATTGCAACTCGGTGGCGGCATCGATCAGTTGCAGGCGTTGGTACCAGTCGATGTCGCGGCTTTGTAGCCAGCCGGCCAAAGGCGCCAAGTCATGGGTGCCGGTGGTGGCAAGCGCGTCATCCGGCCAGTCGAGAATGGGTTTGAAATGCCCAGGCTTGGTTTGCTCAAACGGCAGCACACGCATGCCAAGCACCGCTTTGGCTGCCAGTTGCTCAGGCAACCCTGGCGGCACGGTGCCCAGGTCTTCGCCTAGGATGATTGCCTGATGGCGTACCGATTCGAGGGCCAGCAGGCGCAGTAGGTCCTCGACCGGGTAATTGAGATAAGCCCCTTGGTCGGGTGTGCTGCCCTGTGGGATCAGCCACAGCCGACGCAGGCCCATCACATGGTCGATGCGCAAGCCGCCGGCATGCGCTAGGTTGGCTCGCAGCATTTCGATGAACGCGCGGTAGCCGTTGCGTTTTAACCCTTCTGGGGAGAAGGCGCAGATACCCCAGGCTTGCCCTGCGCGGTTAAGAATGTCGGGCGGCGCGCCGACCGTAAGGTTAGCCAGCAATTCGTCCTGACGGCTCCAGGCCTGGCTGCCGGCCCCGTCAGCGCCAACTGCCAGATCAGCTATCAGGCCGACGGCCATCCCGCTGCTGCGTGCAGCGTGCTGGGCGCGTTGCAAGCTGCGTTCGGTCAGCCACTGGCAAAACGCCTGGAACTCGAGCTTGGCAGGGTAGGCATTGGCGATGGCTTCGACTTCCGGGTGGTACGGGTCCTGCCAAGTGCTAGGCCAATCTCGCCAGTCCGCGCCATGGCCGCGCTCCACGGCCAGTGCCTGTAGCACTTCGAAGCGGCAGTGATGTTCCAGGGCCTGGCCGCGAGTATCACGGAAGCTGTCGAAGTCCTGGCGCAGCGGGTGGTCGCCTTGGCTGAAATCCTGGTACAGGGCTTCGAGTAGACGCAGGCGGGCGCTGGCAGCACGTGGCCAGTCGACCAAAGGCTGTTGTTCCAAGTCTTCGAGCACTTGCTCCAAACCACATGCCTCGATCGCCATGCGTACCGCACGCTCCCCCAATAAGGCGGCTGGGCTGGCGTACAGCGTGTTGAGCAGCAGGCGGCTGGACGGTGAATAGGGGCTGTAGTGCTGCTGATCGATCATCGACAGCGCATGGATCGGGCTGATGGCCAGGGCGTCTGCGCCGCGCTCGGCAGCACTGCGTGCCAATTGCTCCAACGCCAGGCAATCGCCGAACCCGCCGTCGCCTGGGCGGCGCAGGCTATAAAGCTGCACGGACAGGCCCCAGAGGCGTGCAGATGGCTCAGCCACAGCATCGGCCAAGCTGTAGCAGCG
This sequence comes from Pseudomonas promysalinigenes, assembly GCF_014269025.2. Classification (NCBI taxonomy): domain Bacteria; kingdom Pseudomonadati; phylum Pseudomonadota; class Gammaproteobacteria; order Pseudomonadales; family Pseudomonadaceae; genus Pseudomonas; species Pseudomonas promysalinigenes. The sequence goes on from NZ_CP077094.1 coordinate 1,865,505, forward strand.
CGGCGGCGCCACCGCGAGGGTGAAATGCCGGTCGTCGATTTGCAACTGGTGGTAGCCGACTGGCAGGCCACCGGGAAGGTTGCCTTGGGCATCCAGGGTCAAATCTTGCAGGCGGTTGCTTTCCAGGGTGCAGCGCACAGCGCTGCCTGGTGGGAAATAGCGCTGCAAAGGCAGTGGTTGACCCTGCTCGACAGTGAGCAGCGGCGGGAGATGCTCGCCATCATCGGCGGCTTGCACCTCCCGCAGGCTGGCCGCAATGGCCGCTTCGTCACCGGCGGGGTGACCCAAGCCATCGAGGACTTTGCGCAATACGTCGTCGCTGACCTGCTGCGGCCGGTCATTGGCGTCGATCCAGTCGCGGGCTAGCCCGACCTGAGCGGCCAATCGGTGTAAAGCAGTTTCGCTCATGAGGGCTCCTGACCGGGGGGTAACAGGCTCACCACACAACTGTGGGCGGCCATGGCGGTGTCGGGGTGGGTACTGTCGCTGCTGTCGAACAGGCGCCAAGCTCTGGCGGGTAGTTCCACTGCCTGAGGGCTAGCCGCCAGGTTCAGGTCGATCCGCAGGGTGCTGCCATCTCCCAGCCGCCAGCGGGCGGTGAGGGCGTGGTCGCCCAGCACCACGGCGCCCAGCGCCCGACTGCCAGGCAAGTGTGGAACCACATGGCGCCGTCGCAGCCCCAGCAACTGCTCATACAGGCCATGCCAACCAGCGATGACCTCCTTGGGTAGCGGCCGCGAGGCTTCGAAAGTCTGTTTGGCGTTAGGGTCTGGAATGTGTTCGCGCTGCTCAGGGTCGGCAAAGGCCTTGAAGTGGGCAAACTCGCCACGCCGGCCCTCGCGCACCGCGTCAGCCAGCTCATCATGGAAATCGGTGAAGAACAGGAACGGCCGGCAACTGCCATCGTCATCACCCATGAACAGCAACGGGATCATTGGGCATAGCAGTAACAAGCCGGTGGCGGCTCGTAGCGCAGCGGGAGGGCAGAGGCGAGTCAAGCGTTCGCCCAGTGCGCGATTGCCTATCTGGTCATGGTTCTGCAGGAACAGCACGAACGAAGAAGGCTCAAGATGCCCGCTGGGCTCACCGCGAGGGTTGCCGTGACGGTTGGCCTGGCCTTGGAACACGAAGCCTTCGGACAGGCAGCGCGCCAGCTTTGCGATGGGTTGATCCTGGTAGTCGGCATAGTAGCCTTCGGTTTCACCGGTCAGCAGCACGTGCAAGGCATTGTGGCCATCGTCGTTCCATTGAGCGTCGAAGCCCTGCTGCAGTAGCGATGCCTGATTATGCTCGTTCTCCAGCACCAGCCAGACATGCCGGCCGGGCGCAACCGCAGCGCGTACCCGCTGGGCCAGTTCGACCAAGAAGTCGGGCTGGTCGATTGCGTGCACCGCATCCAAGCGCAAGCCGTCACAGCGGTAGTCGCATAGCCACATCAGGGCGTTCTGGATAAAGTATTCGCGCACCTCTGGCCGGCGAAAATCAATCGCAGCGCCCCAAGGGGTCTGGCGATCCTCGCGGAAGAATGGGCTGGCGTATTCGTGCAGATAATTGCCATCTGGGCCGAAGTGGTTGTACACCACATCCACCATGACCATCAGCCCATGGCCGTGGGCCTGGTCCACCAGGCGGCAAAGCTGCTCGGGGCTACCGTAGTTGTGCTGCGGGGCATAGGGCAGTACGCCGTCGTAGCCCCAGTTACGTTCGCCAGGGAATTGGCCCAGCGGCATCAGCTCGATAGCGGTAATACCCAGCTGAGCCAGCCTCGGCAATTGCAGAGCGACGCCAGCGAAGCCATCGAGCACGCCCACGTGCAACTCCTGGATCACTGCTTCATGCCAAGGGCGACCCTGCCAGGGGTGCTGCCAGTGGTAGGTACTCACGTCCACTACCTGGCTGGGCCCGTGTACGCCCTCAGGCTGATAGCGCGACGCAGGGTCGGCCACTTGCAAACGGCCATCAATGCTATAGCGATAGCGGTCCCCAGCCTTGCAGGGGGCAACTGCGGTGAACCAGCCATCTTTTTCAGCCAGCAGCTCAATGGCCGGCTGCTGTGCAATTTCCAAGCTCACGTTGCGCGCATCCGGCGCCCATAGGGCGAAGCGCGCCGACGTGGCGTCCAACATTTGTGCGCCATGCCTTTGCATCTTCGAACCCCGCTCAGTAGTGGCTCAGCTGTGCCTGCTTGACCAGATCCTCATAGAGCCGTGCATAGGGCTCCACAGCCTGACACCAGTTGAATGGCTGGGTCATCGACAGGCAGCGCATGGCATTGAGCAAGTCTTTCTTGCCGAATACATAGAAGGCCCGGCTCAGCGCCTCACGGTAGCTATCGACAGTCGACTCATCGAACAAAAAGCCAGTGACGCCGTTTTCGATGGTGTCGGCCAGGCCGCCGGTGTTGCGTGCCACAGGCAGCGAGCCGAAACGCTGCGCGTACATCTGGCTCAGGCCGCAAGGTTCGTAACGCGATGGCATCAGCAGGAAATCACTGCCGGCGAACATGCGCCTGGCATCGGTTTCGTTGAAGCCGATGCGCACGCCAATGCGCCCAGGATGGCGCAGAGCCAATTCACGCATGGCTTGCTCTTCCTCAGGCTCGCCACGGCCGATGATCGCGATTTGCCCGCCTTGCTCGACGATGTAATCGGCAACGCCCAAAGTGAGGTCGAGGCCTTTCTGGTAGACCAGCCGCGAAACCACGGCGAACAGCGGCCCCTCGCTAGGGTCAAGGCCGAACAAGCGGCGCACGGCGTCGCTGTTGCGCGCCTTACCTTCCCAGTCGTTGAGGCTGAAATTGTGCTCCAGGTGTTTGTCGGTAGCCGAGTCCCAGCTTTCGTCGATGCCGTTGGGAATACCGCCCAACAGGCCCTGATGCGCCTTGCTGGCAAGAAAACCATCCAGGCCGCAACCAAATTCCGGCGTGGTGATTTCCTGAGCGTAGGTGGCGCTGACAGTGGTGATATGGCTGGAGTAAGCCAGGCCCGCCTTGAGGAACGACAGCTTGCCGTAGAACTCCATGCCTTCCTGTTGCATCGCATGCTCAGGGATTGCCAGCTCAGGGCTGCAGCCACGGCTATAGACGCCCTGGTAGGCGAGGTTGTGAATAGTGAACAGGGTCGGCGTGTTCAAGCCACGCCAGTGCATGTAAGCCGGTGCCAGGCCAGCAGGCCAGTCGTGGGCGTGCACCACCTCGGGCTTCCAGTGAATCATGCCTTCGCCAGCGGCGATCTCGGCTGCAGCCAGGCCCAGGCGGGCAAAACGGATATGGTTGTCAGGCCAGTCACGGCCATTGTTAGCGCCATAGGGGGTGCCATCGCGTTCGTACAGCTCAGGGCAGATCAGCACGTAGATCACTAGCCCGTCGACCATGTCCATGCGGCCGATCTTGCAGGGCGGAAGTGCAGCGTGGCCACCAAGTTGGCCCACGATATGGATTGGGTTGTCGCTTTCCATGACCTGCGGGTAGCCAGGGATCAGCACACGCACATCGTGCAGGTGCGCCAGGGCGCGGGGCAATGCTGCGGAGACATCGCCCAAGCCGCCGGTCTTGACCAGGTCGGCGATTTCCGAGGTGACGAACAGAATCTTGCGCTTGTTGGGGTTGTGCTGGCGCTGGGCGCCTGGTGTCGTGCCTGTTTTGGCGAAATCCGGGGTGAGCGGATCGCGGTTGTCCGACTTGAATGAATCTACGTGAGGCTCGACAGCGGCACTGATCATACTTCTTTCCGTCCCTATGTGACCGGGTGCTGGCACCCGTTTTGATATCTCGTGCTGGTTCTCTCTGTTTCTGTAATTGCGTAACGCTATCCATGCCCCGAAGTCGTGCGCACAGGCACAACGCGATCGGCATTCCGGCCAACGGCGATTGGACTGTTAGGGGTAGGTCGGCCGTACACGGGAAAGCCTGTGTGTTTGGCCTACTTATTTGCTGACCTGCCACCGATTCCAAAAGTTCGACTTTTTTGCATCGCTCTTCCTATGAGCAAATGACGGGCCGGAATTTGAGTGTAGGAGAGCTGGAGATAAAAATCCGACCCATTGGTCACTTTTGCAATAGCGCGTACTAGACGCAAACGTTGGCGAGTGTCAACGGGTGTTTCCAGGAGGGAATAGGGCGCACCGCAGGACGGTTCAGAGCCACAAGATGCAGCACCTGGAAGGGGGTGCTGCACTGTTTTGAGGCGAGCCGCCTTTGAGAGCGCCTCGATATGAAGCTCAGCTCGACGGCAGTAGGGAGGAGTGGTGGTGGCTAATCAACCATCGTTGGCCATCCCAGCGGTAGGTGAAGCTGTAGCGTGCCGCAACCTGCTTGCCGGTAGCTGCGAAGTCGAAGGTATAAAGGCCGTTCAAGGTTGCGATGTTGCAGGCGGCGTCGAAGTGATGGGTGTCGAGCCTGCCGCTAGGCTTGTCTGCCAGAAAATGGCTGAAGTACTCCACGCGTTCTTGTTCGGTTAGGCGAGGCTTTTTCGATACCGTCGGCAGTAGCAAGGCATTGTCCTGATACAGCCGTGCGACCTGGTGTGGGTCCGCGCTCTTGAGGCTATCGTTCCATTGCTCGAACAGGTTCAGGGCTTGTTGCTCGGTGGCGTATTGGCAGCTTTGAGCGCTGGCGTGTAGCGGCAGGGTAGCCAGGCCGCAGAGGGCCAGCGGCAGGTAAAGGTGTGCGATTTTCATGATCAACCCATGGCAGGCAGGCACCGGGATGGTGCTGCAAGGCCATGCACCCTATTGAGTGCTCAAAGGCTGAGCCATCGGATACGGTTTCCTTGCGCGGAGATCTTTCCGGCAGGAACGTCAGTGCGGTGTGGGAGCCTTGTAGCTCCCACTCTTAATGAGAAGAATCAGGCGCGCTCGGCACTGTGCGTTTGCGCCAGCAACTTGTTCAACTGAGCGACCTGCTCACGCAATTGGTCACGCTCGTCCTTCAATTTGCGCAGTTCATCACGGCGCACGGAGACATAGAGGGTCTGGGTTGGAGTGGCAGGCATCAAGGTACCCATGAGCACACCTCGCGGTTTTGGCTGGTGACAATTTAAAGCGTAGTCGCTTTGCGCGGCGCGCATTCTGAATTCTTTCACCGTCAATGGGAACTTTTTTGTTTATGGTTGTCGCGCCGTTCGTCGCTGAACCCTTAAGCGCGGCGCTGGACTAACCTGAAACGTTGAACTGCGTTCATCAATCATTTCGACAGGGGAGCATCGGCTCATGCAATTGGGAATCATCGGGCTGGGCCGCATGGGCGGCAACATCGCGAGGCGGCTGATGCGCGCCGGCCACCGCACCGTGGTGCATGACCGCAACCGTGACGCCGTGGTCGGGCTGGAAGGCGAAGGCGCCCAGGGTGCCCATGACCTTGGCGCGCTGGTGCAAAAGCTGAAGGCGCCGCGTGCGATTTGGGTGATGTTGCCGGCTGGCGAACCTACCGAGCAGACAATCGCCCAGTTGGCCGAGCTGCTTGAACCAGGGGACTCGATCATCGATGGTGGCAATACCTTCTACAAAGACGACATGCGCCGCGCCGAAGAGCTCGCCAAGCGCGGCCTGCACTACCTGGATGTCGGCACTTCCGGTGGCGTGTGGGGCCTGGACCGTGGTTACTGCATGATGATCGGCGGTGAAAAGGACGTGTTCGAGCGGCTTGAACCCTTGTTCAAAGCCCTGGCGCCGGGGGTTGGTGATATCCCGCGCACCCATGGCCGCAGCGGTGAGCACGCCCGTGCCGAATACGGTTACATTCACGCCGGCCCTCCGGGCGCCGGGCATTACGTGAAGATGGTGCACAACGGCATCGAATACGGCCTTATGCAAGCGTATGCCGAAGGTTTCGACCTGTTGCGCAGCAAGGGCGGGGATCAATTGCCTGAGACTCAGCGCTTTGACCTGAATCTGGCCGAAATCGCTGAAGTGTGGCGCCGCGGCAGTGTCGTGACCTCCTGGCTGCTCGACCTCACCGCCGATGCCCTGGTGGCGGACCCTCAGCTGTCGCAGTTCAGTGGCTCGGTTTCCGACAGTGGCGAAGGCCGTTGGACGATCGACGCGGCCGTAGAGCAGGCGGTGCCTGTGCCTGTGCTGTCCAGCGCACTGTTCGCCCGCTTCCGCTCGCGTCAGCAACAGGGTACCTATGGCGACAAGGTCTTGTCGGCCATGCGTTTGGGCTTTGGTGGTCACGTCGAGAAAAAAGACTGATGAGCAAACAGAACGTCCCCGCCGCTCCACCTTGCACATTGTTCCTGTTTGGCGCCAATGGCGACTTGGTAAAACGCTTGCTGATGCCGGCGCTTTACAACCTCAGCCGCGATGGTTTGCTGGACCGTAACCTGAAGATCGTTGGCGTCGACCACAACCCTGCTACCGGTGAGGAATTCGCCGAGCGCCTGCATGATTTCATGCGAGCGCGCGAGCAAGGCGAGGGCAGTGTGAAATGCCTGGATGAAAAGCTTTGGGCGCGGCTTGCCAAACGCCTGGACTACCAGACGGGCGACTTTCTCGACCCTGCCACTTATACCGCGCTGGCCAAGCGCATCGACAAGACCAGCCATGGCAATGCGATTTTCTACCTGGCCACCTCGCCGCGTTTCTTCCCCGATGTTGCCGAGCATTTGAGCCAGGCCGGCTTGCTCGACGAGGCCGGCGGTGGTTTTCGCAGGCTTGTGGTGGAAAAGCCTTTCGGTACCGATCTGGCCAGTGCCGAGGCGCTCAACGCCCGTTTGTTGAAGGTCATGAGCGAGCGGCAGATTTACCGCATCGACCATTTCCTGGGAAAGGAAACCGTACAGAACATCCTGGTCAGCCGCTTTTCCAATGGCTTGTTCGAGTCGTTCTGGAACAACCATTACATCGACCATGTGCAGATTACCGCTGCCGAGACGGTCGGGGTGGAAACCCGAGGGGCCTTCTACGACAACACTGGCGCGTTGCGCGACATGGTGCCCAACCACCTGTTCCAACTGCTGGCGATGGTCGCCATGGAGCCGCCAGCGGCCTTTGGCGCCGATGCGGTGCGCAGTGAGAAGGCCAAGGTGATCGGCGCTATTCGCCCTTGGTCGACCAAGATGGCGCTCAAGCACTCCGTGCGTGGTCAATACACCGAAGGTAAGCAGGGTCGCAAACGTCTGCCAGGCTACCGCCAGGAAAGCAATGTCAGCGAAGACAGCCAGACCGAAACCTATGTAGCGCTGAAGGTGATGATCGACAACTGGCGCTGGGCAGGGGTGCCGTTCTACCTGCGCACTGGCAAACGCATGAGCGTGCGTGACACCGAGATCGCCATCTGTTTCAAACCGGCGCCCTACGCGCAGTTCCGAGAGTCGGAGCTTGAGCGGCCGAAACCCAATTACCTGAAGATCCAGATTCAGCCCAATGAAGGCATGTGGTTCGACCTGCAGGCCAAGCGCCCGGGCCCTGAGCTGGTGACGGCGAATGTCGAGTTGGGCTTTGCCTACAAAGACTTCTTCAAGATGACCCCAGCCACCGGTTACGAAACGCTGATCTATGACTGCCTGACCGGCGACCAGACCCTGTTCCAGCGGGCCGACAACATCGAAAACGGCTGGCGAGCGGTTCAGCCCTTTCTCGATGCCTGGGCCCAGGGCGGCGAGGTGCATGAATATCCGGCAGGTGAGGACGGCCCCGAAGCTGGCAATGAATTACTGACGCGCGACAAGCGTGAGTGGCACACCTTAGGGTAATCCGATCAAGGAGAAGCAATGCCCGCCCACATTGAAGACTATGCGCTGCTCGGCAACTGCCGCAGCGCCGCCCTGGTGAGCCGCGACGGTTCCATCGACTGGCTATGCCTGCCGCGCTTCGACGCCCCAGCGGTGTTCGCCGCACTGCTTGGCAATGAACAAAATGGTCGTTGGCGCCTGGCGCCCAGTGACACGGTCGAGCAGGTCAGCCGCCAGTACCTGGGCGACACCCTGGTGCTGGAAACCACTTGGCATACCGCCGGTGGCCGGGCCCGGGTGCTCGACTTCATGCCGCTCGACGAAGTCAACTCGGTGGTACGCATCGTCGAAGGCCTGGCCGGCGAGACGCACTTCGAGATGGACCTAGTGATGCGCTTCGACTACGGGCGCAGTGTGCCGTGGGTCGAAAAGCTCGACCCGCTTACGCTGAGCGCCGTGGCCGGGCCTGACCGTCTGCTGTTGACCAGCAGCGTGGCGTCCCATGGCCTTGACCACCATACCGTCGCCCGCTTTCGAGTGTGCGCAGGTGAGCGACAGGTGTTCAGCTTGCGGCACCAACCCTCGCACCTGCCGGTGCAGCCGGACTGCGACATCGACCAGGCTCTGCAGCATACACTGGCTCACTGGCAAGCCTTTGCTGACCGCTGCCCGGATCTGGGGCCTTACTCGCACCGGGTGCGGCGTTCGCTGCTGACCCTCAAGGCAATGACCTACGCCCCTACCGGTGGCATCGTTGCTGCCGTGACCACGTCACTGCCCGAGCGCTTGGGCGGTGAGCGCAACTGGGACTATCGATTCTGCTGGCTGCGCGACGCCACCATGACCTTGCTGGCTTTCATGAACCTGGGGTACTTCGACGAAGCCCAGGCCTGGCGCGAATGGTTGCTACGCTCGGTTGCCGGCAACCCCGAACAGATGCAGATCATGTACGGGCTGGCGGGCGAAAGGGATTTGCAGGAATACACCTTGCCTTGGCTGGCTGGCTATGAACACTCCCAGCCGGTGCGGGTTGGCAATGCGGCTTCGGCACAGGTGCAGTTGGATATCTTCGGCGAGCTGGCCGACGCCATGACCCAGGCGATCAAGGGCGGGCTGCCGCGGCTACCGCGCAGCGCCGCGATCTCGCGGATGATCCTGCCCTACGTCGAACGCATCTGGCGCGAGCCCGACGAGGGCATCTGGGAGGTGCGCGGTGGTCGCCAGCACTTCGTGCATTCCAAGGTCATGGCCTGGGTTGCCTTCGATCGGGCAGCCGGGCTTGCCGATACCACGGAAGAGAGCAGCGAGCATGCACGCCACTACCGAGAGGTGGCCGATGAGATCCATCGTGACGTCTGTGCCAACGGGCTGGATGCCAGCGGGCAGTATTTCGTCCAGGCCTATGGCTCGGCCGAAATGGACGCAGGCCTTCTGCAGATCGCCCTCACCGGCTTCCTGCCAGCGGACGACCCGAGGTTTCTGCGTACTCTTGCGCAGATCGAACAACGTCTGCTGAACAATGGCCTGCTGTTGCGCTACGACAGCGAGAAAGGCGGCGATGGGCTGAGCTCGGGTGAGGGTACTTTCCTGGTCTGTTCGTTCTGGTTGGCCGATGTGTACGTGCTGCTCGGACGCGAGGCCGAGGCTCAGCAGCTGTATGAAAAACTCTCAGGCCTGTGCAACGACGTGGGCTTGCTGGCCGAGCAATACGACCCAAGCGAGCAGCGCATGCTAGGCAACTTCCCTCAGGCATTCAGCCACATCGGCATCATCAATTCTGCCCTGAACCTGCTTCAGGCGCGGTGCCCGGCCCGTGACCGGGCGCGTACGGGCTGAGTGCGGCATGGCTGAGCGGCCGTCCCGCCAGATCAGACGCAGCGCTGCCAATGGCAGGCATCGGTGGGTCGTGGCGGGGCCGGTACGCTGGCAGGCTATTTCGGGCCCCGTGATTCAATCCCATGGCAATTGCGGCGTAGACTACGCCAATCCCATTCGGCAAGGAGCACCCATGAGCGTGCGTGGTCGTGAGCGGCAACTGAACGACATCGAACTCAATTTCGGTGGGCTGGATGCATGGACGGCCGACGCCTGATGGCTAACCACAAGATCGAGATCCGTCGACGCAATATCCAGAAGATTCTCGTGGCTGCCGAAAAGGTGTTCGCCGAAAAAGGCTATGGCGCCACCTCGATGGGTGATATCGCCGAACAGGCTGAGTTACCGCGTTCCAACCTGCATTACTACTTCAGTACCAAGGACGAACTGTTTCGCGCGGTGTTGCAAGATTTGCTGGATGTGTGGAAGCAGGACGCGCTGTGCTTCGAGAACTTCGACGACCCGCGCGTGGTGCTGACCAGCTACATCCGCGCCAAGATGGGCCATTCACGCTCACGCCCGCTGGGCTCTAGGATCTGGGCTGAAGAAATGCTCCATGGCGCCCCTGTACTGGGGTGCAGCCTCGAGGAAAACCTGGTGCCCTGGGCCAGGCTCAAACAAGACAAGATACGCCGTTGGGTGGAGCAGGGGCGTATTCTGCCGGTGGAGCCGTCGGCCCTGCTGTACATGATCTGGGCATCGACCCAGCACTACGCCGATTTCGGCTACCAGGTGGCGCTGCTCAACGAAGGTGAGCCGCTGTCCGATTCGGCCTTTGAGCGTGCGGTGCAGACGGTCACTTCGGTCATCTTGCGTGGCATAGGGTTGCAACCCTGAGTGAAATGGGGCCGTGAACTGGCCCCATCCACTGGCTTCCCTCAACTGGCCTCGCGGTAGGGGTTGCGCGGGTCTTGGGTCCAGTTCAGGTAAGGCTTGCCGGTGTCTTGGGCGACCATCTCGATGCAGTTGTCCACCGGGCAGGTGATCTGGCATAGGTTACAGCCCACGCATTCGTCCTCGATCACGCTGTAGATATGCGTGCCATCGGCCCTCAGGGTACTGGCAATGGCCTGGTGCGAGGTATCTTCACAGGCGATATGGCAACGGCCGCAACCGATGCACGATTGCTGGTCGATGTGGGCGATGGATTTGTAATTGATGTCCAGGTACTTCCAGTCGGTGGTGTGCCCCACCGCCTGCCCGCGGAACGCATCGAGGTTGCGGTGCCCCTGCTGGTCCATCCAGCGCGCCAGGCCATCCTTCATGTCTTCGACGATGCGAAAACCATGCAGCATCGCCGCCGTGCACACCTGTACCGCACCGCTGCCCAAAGCGATGAACTCGGCGGCGTCGCGCCAGTTGCCGATACCGCCGATGCCACAGATCGGCAGGCCATGTGTCTGCGGGTCACGGGCTATCTCAGCGACCATGTTCAAGGCAATCGGCTTGACCGCAGAGCCACAATAACCGCCGTGAGTGCTTTGGTCGCCGACGATGGGGTGGGCGACCATGCGCTCCAGGTCGACGCTGGTGATTGAGTTGATGGTGTTGATCAACGACACCGCGTCCGCGCCGCCGCGATGGGCTGCACGAGCCGACTGGCGGATGTCGGTGATGTTGGGGGTGAGTTTCACGATCACCGGCAGCGAGCAATACAGCTTGCACCAACGGGTAACCATCTCGACATATTCAGGCACTTGGCCCACGGCGGCGCCCATGCCGCGTTCAGGCATGCCGTGGGGGCAACCGAAGTTCAGTTCGATGCCATCGGCACCTGTGGCCTCAACCAGTGGAAGGATGAATTTCCACGACTCCTCCACGCACGGCACCATCAGCGATACGATCAGTGCGCGATCGGGCCAATCCTTCTTCACCTGGGTGATTTCGCGCAGGTTGATCTCCAACGACCGATCGGTGATCAGCTCGATGTTGTTGATTCCCTGTACCTGACGATTGGGGCCGTAATGCGCCGAATAACGTGATGACACGTTGACTGCGGCCGGGTCTTCTCCGAGGGTTTTCCAGACTACACCGCCCCAGCCTGCCTCGAAGGCACGCACCACATTGTAGGCTTTGTCGGTCGGTGGCGCAGACGCCAGCCAGAAGGGGTTAGGTGCCTTGATACCGGCGAATTCGATGGACAGGTCGGCCATTTATGCAGCCTCCACGTTGAGCATGAGTTGGGCATGGATGGCTTCGGCGGCCAGCTTGCCGTGTTGCACCGCCTGGACGGTGAGGTCCTGGCCAAGTGCCGTGCAGTCGCCACCGGCATAGACCCCGGTAAGGCTTGTGCGCAGGTTTTCGTCTACGCGAATGCGTTCACCGTCCCGGGCCAACTGCGCGGCAACCGGGTCGCACAGGCTGGTGTCGTCGAAGCCTTGGCCAATCGCTTTGAAAACGGCGTCAGCGGCCAGCTCGAAGGCGTCGCCGGTATCGCGTAGCTGGCCATCGACCAGCTCGGTGCGCATGAAGCGCATGCCGCGCACGCGCCCTTGGTCGTCCAGCAGCACTTGCTCTGGGCGGGCCCAGGTATGCAGGCGCACTTGGTTGGCCTTGGCGATGTCCTGCTCATGACCGGTGGCGCCCATGTCGGCATAACCACGGCGGTACACCAGATTGACGTCGCGCGCGCCCAGGCGGCTCATCTGCACCGCCATGTCGATGGCAGTGTTACCGGCGCCGATCACCAGGCAGCGCTCGGCCAGTGGCAGTTGTGCCAGATCCTCGGCCTGGCGCAGCTCACGGATGTAGGCGGTGGCGCCGAGCAGGCCAGGAGCTTGCTCATCGGCCAGGCCAAGCTGGCGCACCGCGTTCAGGCCAAGGCCCAGAAACACTGCGTCGAACTGCTCGCGCAACGTTCCCAGGGCGAGGTTGGCCCCCAGGCGCTGGCCGTGACGCATTTCAATGCCGCCGATGCCAAGCAGGAACTCCACCTCGCGTTGGGCGTAGTCATCCACCAATTTGTAGCGGGCGATGCCGTACTCGTTGAGGCCGCCGGCCTTGTCAGAGGCTTCGAACACCACCACGTCGTGGCCATGCATGGCCAGCCGGTGGGCGCAGGAAAGCCCAGCGGGGCCGGCGCCTACCACGGCGATGCGCTTGCCGGTGGTGGGCGAGCGCTTGAAGGGGTGCTCAGTGAACCCGGCGTTGTCCAGCGCGTAGCGTTGCAGTTGGCCGATCAGCACCGGCGCGCACTCCTGGGCGTTGTTGCGCACGCAGGCCTGCTGGCAAAGAATTTCGGTGGGGCAGACACGGGCGCAGCTGCCGCCGAGAATGTTGGCCGACAGGATGCGTTCGGCAGCGCCTTGCAGGTTTTCATCGCTGATGCGGTGAATGAACGACGGGATGTCGATTTCGCTCGGGCAGGCGTTGACGCAAGGGGCGTCGTAGCAGTAAAGGCAGCGAGCGCTCTCCACGGCCGCTTGGCGAGGGGTAAGCGGCGGGGCCAGGTCGGTAAAGCGTTCGGCCAGGGCGGCGCTGCCGGCGCTGGGGCGGGGCAAGTGGTTCAGGGCATCGATCACGGTTGTAGCCTCTCTGTTCTTTTGGTTGTGGCAGTCAACGGCAATACGGCGCCGCCCGGCCTCTTGGGGCCGGTACGGCAATGCAGGGCCAATCAGCGCTGTACGGGGGTCGGGCGCTGTTGCTCGGCGCGCCGGCCTAGTACTTCGTATACCGAGGGGTAGGCAGGGCGCTCCACGTACCGACCGGCACCCGGTTCGGCACGCAGGTCGCCATCGGCCCAGAGCACCTTGCCCTGGCTGATGGTATGGCTGGGGATGCCGCGAACGGTGCGGCCCTCGAAGATGTTGAAGTCGACCCGCTGATGGTGGGTCTGGGCGGAAATGGTGCGGGTGCCCTGAGGGTCCCATAGCACCAGGTCGGCGTCGGCGCCCACGCGGATGGCGCCTTTGCGCGGGAAGAGGTTGAAGATCTTGGCGGTATTGGTCGAGGTCAGGGCGACGAATTCGTGCATCGACAGGCGCCCGCTGTTGACCCCAGCGTCCCACAACACTGCCATGCGGTCCTCGATGCCTGCGGTGCCGTTAGGAATGCGGCTGAAGTCATTGCGGCCCATGGCCTTCTGTTCTGCGCAGAAACAGCAATGGTCGGTCGCCGTGGTGTGCAGGTTGCCAGACTGCAGCCCGCGCCATAGCGCTTCTTGGTGCTCGCGGGGGCGGAAAGGCGGGCTCATCACATAACCGGCAGCGGTTGCCCAGTCTGGGTCGCGGTAGACGCTGTCGTCGATCAGCAGGTGGCCGGGCAGCACTTCGCCATACACCGGCTGGCCCTTGGCCCGGGCGTAGGTGATTTCATCCAGTGCTTCACGGCTTGAGATGTGTACCACGTACAACGGCGTGCCGATGGTTTCGGCGATACGGATAGCGCGGCTTGCCGCTTCCCCTTCGACCTGCGAAGGCCGCGACAGTGGATGGGCTTCAGGCCCGGTCAGGCCTTGCGCCAGCAGCTTCTGCTGCAGGTGGTAGACCAGCTCGCCGTTCTCGGCATGCACCGTAGGCACTGCCCCCAGTTGCAGGCAGCGCTCGAAGCTGGCCACCAGGGTGTCGTCAGCCGCCATGATGGCGTTTTTATAGGCCATGAAGTGCTTGAAACTGTTGACCCCATGCTGGCTCACCAACTCGCCCATTTCCTCGGCGACCTGTTCGCTCCACCAAGTGATGGCGACGTGGAAGCCATAGTCCGACGCACTCTTCTGGGCCCATCCGCGCCAGGTATGGAACGCTTCGAGCAGCGACTGCTGCGGGTTAGGGATGACGAAATCGATGATCGAGGTGGTGCCTCCGGCCAGCCCGGCCGCGGTGCCGCTGAAGAAGTCCTCGCTGGCGACCGTGCCCATGAAGGGCAGCTGCATATGGGTGTGCGGGTCGATGCCGCCCGGCATCAGGTACTGGCCGCTGCCGTCGAGGATCTCACAGTCGGTAGGCGCCTCGAGGTCTTTGCCAATGGCGCGAATCTGGCCATCGACACACAGAACATCGGCTGGATAACTCTCTTCATGGGTAACTACGGTGGCGCCACGGATCAACAGGGACATGCCGTCTTCCTCGCAGGCTGACCGGTCTTTGCCGGTTCTTGAAGTTGTTATGTGCCAATGGCCGATGGAAGTTTTAATCCTGTCAGGCCTGACAAGATTGGAATTTAGATGCTGATTCGGGATTGTTCAAGAAAATAATTTATAAGCTTATTCTTGTAGTATCTAATTGATTAATAAGGATTAAAATCAAAAATCCCCAAAATGGTGAGCCCTTTCACCATTTTGACGCACTTGACAAGATGCCAAATTGGTCAAGATTTTCCATGCAAAATCAGCTGCTTGATTCCTGGCATGGCGGCGCGGGGTGCGCCGATGAAAAAAAGCCCTGCACCAGTTTGAAACCTGTACCAGCCAGGCCGAGCGGCAGTCGGCGGCGTGAGCGGAGCACGGGAGAGCCCCCTAACCCTCAGCTGCCTTCGAATTAATCATTGCAGATCAGTTGTTTACCTCCTGTTGGCGGCGGCCGGCCGGGTAGGCGTAAGCCGAACCGGCACGCTATTTGAGTACGGCCCAGGCGCCAGGCCGGACCGGAGGAGCAGTACTGGTGGTGTGTGTACTCCGGCCATCGCGTTAGCCCGATGAGCAGACAACTAGAAAAAATCTGGAGAAGGCCCCATGCAACAGAGCAGATCGCAAGTGGTCGAGCAGGCAGGCCTGTTCGAACTGGCCGCAGGGAGCGATGTCCTCGACAGCCCCCGCTACAACCATGACATCGCCCCGACCAAGGTGCATCAACGCACCTGGAACAAGTGGCACATCACCGCGCTGTGGGTGGGTATGTCCATCTGTGTGCCCACCTACACCCTCGGCGGTGTGCTCACGGCCTACTTCGGCTTGAGCGTGGGCGAGGCGCTGCTGGCGATTCTGCTGGCCAACCTCATCGTGCTTATTCCGCTAACGCTCAATGCTTTCCCAGGCACCAAGTACGGCATCCCGTTTCCGGTGCTGCTGCGTTCATCGTTCGGCATACTGGGGTCCAACGTGCCTTGCCTGATTCGTGCGGTTGTCGCCTGTGGCTGGTTCGGCATCCAGACCCTGTTCGGCGGCTTGGCCATCCACCTGTTCCTGAGCTCCATCTTCGAAGGTTGGAGGGCGCTGGCCGGCACTGGCGAAGTGATCGGCTTCATGATCTTCTGGGCCCTGAACCTGTGGGTGGTACTGCGCGGCGCTGAGTCGATCAAGTGGCTCGAGACATTGTCGGCACCGCTGCTGGTAGCGGTCGGTTTCGGCCTGCTGTTCTGGGCCTTGCCGCACATGTCGATGACCGAACTGCTGGCGCAGCCACCCAAGCGCCCGGAAGGGGCAAGCGTAGTGGGTTACTTCTGCGCCGGGCTCACCGCCATGGTGGGTTTCTGGGCGACCTTGTCGCTGAACATTCCCGACTTCAGCCGCTATGCCAAAAGCCAGAAGGATCAGATTCTTGGGCAGATCTTCGGCCTGCCGTTGACCATGTTCCTGTTCGCATCGCTGGGCGTGGTGATGACGGCTGCTTCGGCCTCGCTGGTGGGTGAAACGGTATCGGACCCTGTCAGCCTGATCGGCAAAATTCAAAGCCCCGGCTGGGTTGCACTGGCAATGGCGCTGATCGTGATCGCAACGCTTTCGACCAACACTGCCGCCAACATCGTCTCGCCAACCAACGACTTTCAGAACATCGCCCCACGCCTGATCGGGCGCAGCCGGGCGGTGTGGTTGACCGGCCTCATCGGCCTGGCGCTGATGAGCCATGAACTGCTGAAGAAACTCGGCTGGATCGTATCTGACCTTAGCCTTGAAAGCGTGTACTCGAACTGGTTGCTTGGGTACTCCAGCCTGCTCGGGCCTATTGCCGGAATCATGGTGGTGGATTACTTCGTGATCCGCCGCCAGCAGCTGGACTTGGCCGGGCTGTACCGCGATGACGTGTACCCGGCCTGGAACTGGGCCGGCTTTGCTGCCTTCGCCTTGCCGGTAGGGCTGACCATTCTGGCCATTGGCAACAGCAGTTTCAGCTGGTTCTACGACTATGGCTGGTTCACCGGATCGCTGTTGGGCGGCGCGTTGTATTACGCCCTGGGCAGCGTGGCGGTACGCAGGGCAGAGATCGTGCCCGTTCAAACCAATAAAAATGCCTGAGGAGAAACACCATGAGCCAATCCCAGCACGTATTGAACTCAAACGAGCGCTACGTCGACAGCGCACGCCTTTGGCAGTCGTTGATGGACCTCGCCCGCCTGGGCGCTACGCCCAAGGGCGGCGTGTGCCGGTTGGCGCTGACTGACCTGGACCGTCAAGCGCGTGACCTGTTCGTTCAGTGGTGCGAGGCGGCCGGCTGTACCGTCAGCGTCGATGCAGTGGGGAATATCTTTGCCCGCCGACCGGGACGTAACCCTAAGCTGCCGCCGGTGATGACGGGCAGCCATATCGACACCCAGCCAACAGGCGGCAAGTTCGATGGCTGCTTCGGGGTGATGGCGGGCTTGGAAGTGTTGCGTACGCTCAATGACCTGGGTATCGAAACCGAGGCCCCGTTGGAGGTAGTGGTCTGGACCAACGAAGAGGGCTCGCGCTTCCCGCCTTGCATGATGGGCTCAGGGGTTTTTGCCGGCAAGTTCACCCTCGAAGACACCTTGGCCAAGCGTGATGCCGCGGGTGTAACGGTAGGTGAGGCGCTCAACGCCATCGGCTACGCTGGCCAGCGAGCGGTGCTTGGCCACCCAGTCGGCGCCTACTTCGAGGCGCACATCGAGCAGGGGCCGATTCTGGAAGATCAGGCCAAGACCATCGGCGTCGTGCTTGGCGCATTGGGGCAGAAGTGGTTCGACCTGACCTTGCGCGGCGTAGAAGCCCACGCCGGCCCGACCCCGATGCACCTGCGCAAGGATGCGCTGGTCGGGGCCGCTGCGGTGGTGGAGGCGGTCAACCGCACCGCCCACGCGCACCAACCCCATGCCTGCGGCACGGTCGGTTGCCTGCAGGCCTACCCCGGCTCGCGCAATGTGATCCCGGGTGAAGTGCGCATGACCCTGGACTTTCGCCACCTGGAGGGCCAGCACCTGGATGCGATGATCGCCGAGGTGCGTACGGTGATCGAAGAAACCTGTGCCAAGCATGGCCTGAGCCACGAGCTGGTGCCTACGGCCGATTTCCCGGCGTTGTATTTCGACCTCGGGTGTGTCGATGCCGTGCGCGATTCGGCCCAGGCGCTAGGCCTTGCGCATATGGACATCGTCAGTGGGGCAGGGCATGACGCGATCTTCCTGGCCGAACTGGGGCCGGCGGGGATGATCTTCGTACCTTGCGAAAACGGCATCAGCCACAACGAAATCGAGAACGCCACACCCGAGGACCTGGCAGCGGGCTGCGCAGTGCTGCTGCGGGCGATGCTGGCGGCGTCGCAAGCGATTGCCAGTGGACGGCTGGCTGCTTGACTGCTTGAGGGTGTCGAGCATGTTACTCGGTTGCAGATCGCGCGCCGCACCCGCGGCGCTCTTGCAAGGCCCTTGGCTGAACCGAGACGATCTTGCCGACGTTCGAAGCTTGGCTCTTCAAACCATCACTGGCAGCAGGTAACCATCGCGACCGATGCGGTAGCGCTGCAGGTCCCGCGCCAAGGTCAGGTGGCCGCAGTAGTACTTTTGCGCCTCCTCACGCACATCGTCGATGCACGGGCTGCGCTTGGGGTCTGCTTGGTAGCGAGCGCTGAAATGCGTCAATACCAGGTTGCGCACGCCCGCCGTCTCAGCGAACTGCGCCACCGCCGCCGCCGTGCTGTGGCCAAAGGAGTTGCCGTTGCGCTCGACGATGGGTTGGGTGTAGGTCGCCTCATGTACGAGCACATCGACGTCCCTGGCAACCTCGGCGAGTAACCCCGGGTTGTCATTGTCACCGCATACGATCATCCGCCGCGGTGGTCGCGAGGCTTTGAGGTAAACACAGGCTTCAAGCCGCTGCCCGGCATGCTCCACCGTCAGCCCTTTGGCCAGGTGGCCCCACAATGGCCCGCGCGGGATACCCTCAGCGTCCAGCCGCTGAACATCCAGGCGAGGCTCCGGGTTCAGTTCGGTGAACACAAAGCCGACGCTTGCAACCCGATGCGACAAAGGTACGGCGCTGACCTGCACCTGGGCGCTTCGCCACGGGGCCATTTGCTCGACCGGCAACAAGCGCAGTGGGTACGGCAGGTGGGTATCGCTTGCGCTCAGGGCCAGGCGCACCCAGGCATGCAGGGCGGTCGGCAATATCAGGTCGAGCGGTTCGCTGCGTCCGCCCATCGCGGCGCTGGCTAGCAGCCCCGGTAGCCCGAAGCAATGGTCGCCATGCACATGGGTGATGAAGATGGCGCGCAGATCACGCACCGAGAGCGAACTGCGCAGTAACTGATGCTGGGTGCCTTCGCCGCAATCGACCAGGTACCAGTACTTGCCACTGGCTTCGATCACGGCGGTGGCGCTGACATTTCGGCTTTTGGTCGGCACCCCTGACGAGGTGCCTAGAAACTGCAGGTCCACGGGTTCGTTCCATGCGCGTGTGGCCACACGATAGCGGCATCCCCGCGCGGCGTCGATGCTCAAGGCGCGGTCGGGGTGCCCTGGCGCCAGATCAGCTTACTGGCGTCATAACCCTGTTTGCGGGCAATGGCCACGAGCTCATCGCGGGTTTGGTCGGTGATTGCCGGAGTACGCGACAGCAGCCAGAGGTACTCGCGGTTGGGGTGGCCCACCAGCGCCACGCGGTAGTCCTTGTCATGGTACAGCACCCAATATTCGCCCTTGGTCAACCCTGGCGCCAGGCGGCTGAACCAGTTGTCGAAACGCACCCACAGCTTGTCGGTCTTGCCTGGGACTTGCGCTTCGGCGATGCCATGGGCTTCGTTGACTTCACCGTCCTTCTCTTTGCAGCGGTTGGTGACGTCGATCCGGCCGTCTTCGCGCAGCGCGTAGTGCGCTTCTGACTGCACGCAGTTGCGCTGGAAGAACATAGGCAGCCGTGCCAGCTCGTACCAGGTGCCCTGGTAGCGTTGCAGGTCGACTTGCATCGTGGAGGGCGCAGCTTGGTGGTCGTCGTTGGAACCGACGCAGCCCATCAGGGCGAGGGTCATGCAGGAAAACATCAGGGCCTTGCGCATCGCCATGGCAGATCTCCTTAAAGCGAGGTAGGGTCTCACTTTCGTTTCGACGCGGCTAGGGTCTAAAAGTTGTATCGAGCCTGGTCAATAGCGCCAGGCAGGTGCATGCAGCGCGTGGTGATTGCGCCGGGCCCAAAGTCCCAGTTTTGGCACAAGCGCGGTCAATCCACTGAGTTACCATTCCTGTTGTGAACCCTTTCCCACAGGAGTGCCGCCCGTGACCGAGTACACCGCGTTCAAGGTCGAACTGACCGAAAATATCGCCCATGTGCAAATCAACCGACCGGAGAAGATCAACGCGATGAACGCCGCCTTCTGGTCGGAGATCGTCGATATCTTCCAGTGGATCGACGACACCGATGCGGTGCGTGCAGTGGTAATCAGTGGTGCGGGCAAGCATTTTTCCGCAGGTATCGATTTGATGATGCTGGCATCGCTGGCCGGCCAGATGGGCAAGGATGTGGGCCGCAATGCCCGGCTGCTGCGCAAGACCATCCAGCGCTTACAAGCTTCGTTCATCGCCGTGGACAATTGCCGCAAGCCGGTGCTGGCGGCAGTTCAGGGTTACTGCATTGGCGGTGCGATCGACCTGATCTCGGCCTGCGACATGCGTTACTGCAGCCGCGATGCGCAGTTCTCGATCAAGGAGATCGACATGGGCATGGCCGCTGATGTTGGCACCTTGCAACGTTTGCCACGTATCATCGGCGACGGCATCATGCGTGAGCTGGCCTTCACCGGGCGCTATGTCGAGGCCGACGAGGCCCTGCGCATCGGCCTGGTGAACCGAATCTACGACGATCAGGCTGGTTTGCTGGACGGCGTGTTTGCCGTCGCCCGCGAAATTGCCGAAAAATCGCCGATCGCTGTGGCCGGAACCAAGCAAATGCTCAGCTACATGCGTGACCATCGCATCGATGATGGCCTGGATTACATTGCCACCTGGAACGCCGCCATGCTGCAGTCCGAAGACCTGCGCGTGGCCGTGGCGGCGCACATGAGCAAACAGAAACCGACGTTCGCCGACTGACCGGGCCGGGAACGCGCAGTAAAGGAACCCCCGACATGGCAGCTCGCTGGACGACCGCAGTTCTGGACCCAAACATCACCGGCGCTTTGGCCGTGGCCCGCAGCCCGGAAGGGTTTCTGGTGGACGCCAACGGCGCGCTGTTCCCTCGTGACTGGCTCAAGCGCCAGGGCCTGGACGTGCTTTGTGAACACGGCATAGGGCACTTCGATGGGCAGCCTGTGGTCCTGCTGGAGCTGCGCAGCGCGAGCGAGGTTGCCGGCTGCAGCTGGCGCGGGCTGCGTGCATTCATGCTTGAAGGCGACTTTGACACTTATAAAGTGCTCGGCTACGCCGCGCAGATCGGCACCTGGGCCCGCGAGCATCGCTTCTGCGGCAGCTGCGGCCGGGCGATGACTCAGATTCACTGGGAGCGGGCGATGTACTGCCAGCCCTGCGACCTGCGCTGTTACCCGCGCATTTCGCCGAGCATGATTGTACTGGTGACCCGAGGTGACGACATTCTGCTGGCCCGCTCGCCGCGCTTCGTCACGGGGGTGTACAGCACCCTGGCCGGCTTCGCCGAGCCGGGCGAGTCGGCCGAAGAGTGCCTGGTGCGTGAGGTGCACGAGGAGGTGGCGGTGCAGGTGAAGAATATTCAGTATGTTGGGAGCCAATGCTGGCCGTTCCCCCACTCGATGATGTTGGGCTTTCATGCCGAATATGCCGGTGGCGAAATTGTCATGCAGCCGGACGAGATCGAAGATGCCAAGTGGTTCAGTGTGCACGACCTTCCGCCGCTGCCGGCGGGGCGTTCGATTGCGCGCTACTTGATCGACCTCTATGTGGCGCAGCGGCTGGGCCGTGATATCCCTGCTTTCAACCCCTGACGGCAGTGGGAAACGCTCTGCGACGATGACGCATAAGATTTTGGACGCAGCTTCAATGGGGTGGCGGGGGTGTCAATACCGGTCAGGCCTGCCCGAACCAATGCTGCCACGCTAAACGCACGGTCAATGCCAATACCACGGTGATGAACACCGGGCGGATGAATTTGCTACCGCCGCTGATCGCCGTGCGTGCGCCGAAAAAGGCGCCGATCATTACCGACATGCCCATGCACAAGCCAACGATGTAATCCACCTGCCCGGAAATGATGAACACCGTCAGCGCCGCGATGTTGCTGACGAAGTTCATGCTGCGCGCTACCCCGCTGGCGCGGACCAGGTCGATGGGGTACAGCAGCAATGTGCTCACGGTCCAGAATGCACCGGTGCCGGGGCCGGCCACGCCGTCGTAGAAGCCCAGGGTGAAGCCTTGGGGAAACTGCCATTTCTTTTTGATTGGCGCATCGGCATCCAGCGGCGCTTTGGGTGTACCGCCCAACAGCAGATAGATACCGCAGGCGAACACGATCACCGGCAGCATCTTGTTCAGCCACTCGGCCGGCATGAAGTGCGCTAGCACCGCGCCGATCGAGGCGCCAATCAGCGTTGCGAACAGGGCCGGGCGCCACTGCGCCGGGTGGAACAGCTTGCGCTTGTAATAAGTGAAGCCGGCGGTGGCCGAGCCGAAGGTCGAGCTGAGCTTGTTGGTGCCCAGGACCAAGTGCGGCGGCATGCCTGCGGTAAGCAGCGCCGGTGTGGTCAGCAGGCCACCGCCACCGGCGATGGCATCGATGAAGCCTGCGATGAAGGCGACCAGCGTCAAGATCAGCAGGGTGAGCGGTTCTACGGTGAGTTCGAAGGGCATGGGTGCCTGGCAGGTAGAGGGCAGGGATGCGGCAAATGGCCGCGCTAGAGGGAAGCCATGGTAATGCTGCTGATGATCGGTTGCCAGTGCCGGCCCCGTTCGTGAGTGAACCCGCCCCGGGTCATCGGCCGTTGGTCATTGGCCCATCGTTGCATCTATCATCCAGTAGCCGCAGCAGCGGTAATCCAAGGCCTCAACAGGAACAACAATGCGCCGCCTGCCTTCTCTGACTGCCCTGCGGACCTTCGAGTGTGCCGCTCGCCATGGCCATTTCGGCCGTGCAGCTGCCGAGCTGTGTGTCACCGACAGCGCCGTAAGCCACCAAATTCGTCAACTCGAGGAGCAGCTTGGCGCCCCGCTCTTCGAGCGTGTAGGGCGCCAAGTACGCCCCAGCGCCGAAGCGCAGCGCTTGCTGCACCACTTGCAACAAGCTTTCGAGCTTATCGGCGCGGCTTGTGACGAGCTGCGCGACCCTGCCTCACAAGCCGTGCTTCGGGTGGCGGTCACTGCGGAGCTGGCGCAGAAATGGCTGGTGGCGCGCCTGGCCGACTTCACCAGTCGATATCCGCATATCACCTTGCACCTGCACGATCAGCCCATCGATGCCGGTGCGCCAGGGCTGGACGTAGACCTGGCCATCACCTACGGCACTGGCGCACTGGATGCCAGCACGTACTTCGTCCGGCCGCTGCCGCTGCTGCAATTCTTCCCTGTATGCAGCCCGGGGTTGTTCAACCAGGGTGGGCTCAAGCGCCCCCGTGACCTGGTGCGGCATTGCTTGCTTCACGACGATCAGGATGGCCGCACCTGGACCACCTGGCTGGCCACCCATGCTGACGATGCACTGCCCAACCGGCAACTGTATTTCCCCCACGCTGCGTTGGCACTTGAAGCTGCATTGTTAGGGCAGGGGGTAGCGATGGGCGACACCCTGACATGCCAGGCCGACCTTCAGAGCGGGCGGCTAATACGCCCGTTCGCTGCCACGGTCACTGCGCAAGGTCAATATGCCCTGGTGTGCGAACGGCTGCGCCTGGAGCGGCCACCGGTCGCTGATTTCATCGAATGGTTCATCGAACAGCTTGCTGATAGCTGAATTGAATTCAATTATCGCTGAGTTTTCATCGTTGGAACTGCCCGGCGGTGCGGCGTAGCGTGCGGTCATCACCCAATGACACGAGGATGACCCATGGCACGTTCGCTCACCACCACTCCAAAGGCCGACGGTTTTCACCTGCCTGGCGAATTCGAGCGCAAAGCAGGCTGCTGGCTTGGCTGGCCCGAGCGGCCTGATGTCTGGCGCAACGGCGCTAAGCCTGCGCAGAAGGTCTGGGTCGAAATCGTTACGGCCATCGCTTCCAGCGAGCCGGTGACGGTGTGTGCTTCTGCCGCCCAGTATGCCAATGCCCGGCGCCTGCTGCCGCCTCAAGTACGGCTAGTGGAAATGACCTGCAATGACACCTGGTTCCGTGACAGCGGTGCCTGTTTTGTGGTCAACCCCGACAGCGGGCAGGTGCGTGGTGTGGACTTCGAGTTCAACGCCTATGGTGGGCTGGATGGCGGCCTTTACTACCCTTGGGACAAAGACGACCAGGTCGCTCAGAAGATGCTCGAAATCGAAGGCCTGGATCGCTATCGTGCACCGTTGATTGCCGAGCTTGGCGGTATCCAGAGTGATGGGCAAGGCAGCTTGCTGACCACCGAGCAGTGCTTGCTCAACCGCAACCGCAATGCTCATTTGGGCAAGGCCGAGGTGACCCGTCGGCTCGAGGACTACCTGGGCGCCGAGCAGGTGATCTGGCTGCCGCGGGGCTGCAAGTTCGATGAAACCGATGGCCACGTCGACGATCTGGCTTGTTTCGTACGCCCCGGTGAAGTGGTGTTGCAGTGGACCGATAACCGTGACGACCCACAGTGGGAGATCTACCAAGAGGCCTACGACATTTTGCGCAGTACCCGAGATGCCCGTGGCCGTGAACTGAAGGTGCACAAGCTGCTGCAGCCGGATGTGCTGGAGTGGACCGCCGAAGAAGCAGCTGGGCTCGACCAGGTCGACGGTACCCATCTGCGCCAGGCCGGCACCCGCATCTGCGCCTCGTATATCAACTACTATGCGGGCAATACGGCCATTGTCGTGCCACTGTTCGGTGATCGTAACGACAATATCGCCCAGGCGACGTTGGCCGAACTGTTCCCCGGCCACCGCATCATCGGTATCCAGAACTCTCGTGAGATTTTGCTCGGTGGTGGCAATGTCGCCTGTATCACCATGCCTCAATATGCTGGAGGCCGCTGATGAGAGTGCCCACGCTGGCGGTAGCGGTGGCCTTGGGTTGTGCGATGTCGGTGGCCCAGGCCACCGATACGCAGCAGCCAACCGTGAACCTGTATATATGGGGCGAATATCTGGCTCCCGACACCTTGACGCGGTTCGAGCAGGAAACCGGCATTCGAGTGGTTGCCGATCATTTCGACTCGCTGGAAACCGCCGAGACCAAACTCTTGACCGGCGGCAGTGGTTACGACGTAGTGCTTAGCGCAGGGCAGCACCTGAGCCGAGCCATCGCCAGCGGCGCCCTGCAACCGTTGAATAAAGCTCAGGTCCCTCATTTGGCCGGGGTGGGTGAAGAATTTCGCCAACACATGGCCCTGTTCGATCCTGGCAACCGCTATGCCGGTACCTACGCCTGGGGTACGACAGGTGTGGGTTACCAGCGCCAGGCGGTGGCGGCGCGCTTTGGGGCTGCTCCGGTGGACAGTTGGGCGATGCTGTTCGACCCGCAAGTGGTGGCGAAATTTGCCGACTGCGGGGTAAGCCTGCTCAACGACCCCAACGAAGTCTTTGCCGCAGTGATGCGTTATATGGGCCTGGACATCAACCAGCAGCGCTTGGAGGACCTTAAAGCTGCGGAAGTGCAACTGCGCAAGGTTCGCCCGTACATTCGCTACTTCGATAACGATCGCAACATCAACGACCTTGCCAACGGTGAAACCTGCGTGGCGATGTCATGGAACGGCAACGTGGCCATCGCCCAGGGGCAGGCGCAGCAGGCGGGTAAAGCGTTTACGCTCGATTACAGCATTCCCAAGGAGGGTACGTTGATTTGGCTGGACGCGCTGGTGGTGCCTAAGGATGCGCCGCACCCGGATGCTGCCTGGCAATTGGTGGATTACCTGATGCGGCCTGATGTGATCGCACCGATAACCGACACCATCCATTACGCCAATGCCATTACTGCGGCCGATGGCCTGGTGGATGCGCAGATCCGCAATGCCCCGGGCACCTATCCGCCGGCTGAAGTGCGGGCGCGGTTATACGGTAAGAACGACAACGGTAAGGTCTTCAACCGCGAGCTGACACGGGCGTTCAGCAGATTGAAGAGTGGGACATAGGGTGGGGTTTGTGTTGCCTGCACCGGCCTGTTCGCGGCTCAAGGGCTGCATCAGTCAGAGCGCTTGCGCCGCGATTGCTTGGGTTTGTCGGCTGCTGCGTTGCCAGCACCCGCCTTGCCTTTGCCGGCACTGCTGCGCCGCTTCTTCTTCCAAGGCGGCGCCTTGCCCACTGCCGGCCCGCTGATGGTCATGCGCATACCGCGACAACGCTCCACCAGCTTGCCCATCCACGCGCACTGGCGTGTAACGAACTCTTCAAGGCTCATTTCACCACTCTGGATCATGTCCAACGCTTGTTCCCAAATGGCCGTGGTGCCAGGGTCGGCAATTGCGCGAGGCACTGCGTCTATCAGGCTGAAAGCAGCCGGTGTGGCCGACAGCGCCTTGCCGTTCTTCACCAGATAGCCGCGCTCGAGCAGGCCCTGAATGATACTGGCGCGGGTCGCTTCAGTGCCTATGCCGGTGGTTTCCTTGAGCTTTTGCTTGAGGCGTGGGTCCTCTACCAGCTTGGCAACGTTTTTCATCGCCTTGATCAGGTCGCCTTCGGTGAACGGCTTGGGTGGTTGGGTCCAGAGGTCTTTGAGCTGCAAGCTGTGCACGCGGCAATTCTGACCTTCACCTAGGGCTGGCAGCACCTGTGTGGGTTGAGCCTCGCGGCCCTTGGCTGGTGTCAGCGCCTCGGGTAGCGCGCGGCGCCAGCCAGGCTCGACGATCTGTTTGCCAACGGCGCGCAGGGCGTGGCCGGCGCAGTCGAACTCGGCCTGAGTGCGATCGTACTCGTGGTTGGGCAGAAACTGCGCCAGGTAGCGTGCACGAATCAAGGTGTAGACCGCTTTGTACTTGGCCGACAAGCGCGCCGGGTCGCTGGCTGCGGCGGTTGGGATGATGCCGTGGTGGGCGCTGACCTTGGCATCATTCCACGCGCGGGAACGGCGCTGCGGCTGCAGATGCGGTTGTAGCGGCGCCAGGTTGGCGTCAGCACGCTGTAGCGCGGCAAGGATGGCCGGTGCTTCGCCGTGCTGGCTCACGGGCAGGTAGCCACAGTCACTGCGCGGGTAAGTGATCAATTTGTGCGTTTCGTACAGGGCCTGAGCGATATCCAGGGTTTCCTGCGCGCCGAGGCCGAACTTTTTCGAGCACAGCTCCTGCAGGGTGCCAAGATCGAAGGGTAGCGGCGCTGCCTCGCGCACGCGTTCTGTCGCCACCTTCAGTACCTGCGCAGTACCGGCAGCGTTCATGTCGGCCGCGGCCTGCTGGGCTAGCAGCTGATTCAGGCAGCGGCCCTGGTCATCGCAGGCATCTTGCGCAGCTCGCCATTGTGCAGTGAAGGTTTGCCCGGCCTGTTCGAGCAACACGTCGATGGCCCAGAAAGGCACCGGCACGAAGTCGGCAATGCTGCGATCACGATCCACCACCAGGCGCAGGGTAGGGGTCTGCACCCGGCCCACTGGCAGCACACCCTGATACCCCGATTGGCGCCCCAGCAGGGTGAACAGCCGGCTCATGTTCATACCGATCAGCCAGTCGGCCCGTGAGCGCCCCAGGGCAGAGTGGTAAAGGCTGAAGGTGTCCTGGCCGGGTAGCAGGCGGCCCAGGGCCTTGCGGATCGAGGCGTCGTCCAGCGCCGACAGCCAAAGGCGCTGGATTGGCCCGCGGTAACGGCAATGCTCGACCAGCTCGCGGGCGATCATCTCACCTTCGCGGTCGGCGTCGGTGGCGATCACCAGCTCGCGGGCTTCACCCAGCAGGCGTTTGACTGCCTTGTACTGGCTGGCGGTCTTGGGCTTGACTTGCATCTTCCATTTGTCCGGGATGATCGGCAGGTCTGCGAGGTCCCAGCGCTTGTAGCGGTCGTCGTAACTGTCGGGCGGGGCTGTTTCCAGCAGGTGGCCGATGCACCAGGTCACGCACACGTCGGTACCCTGCCAGCAGCCGTCCGCCTTGCGGTTGGCACCCAGCACCTTGGCGATGTCTTTGGCTTGGGAAGGTTTTTCGCAGAGGAAAAGGCGCATGGCCGGGAACGCTTCATCGGGAAATGATGAGTAATAGAATGCGCAAGCGAGGGCGCGGAGGCAAGTTTTATCTGGATGGATGTACAGGTTTTTGTCTGGGGATGTGTCTTCAGCCTTTACAGCCTTGATCACGGGTGAGCCCGCTCCCTCAGGCAAGGCACGGCTGCCGTGGCCTGGTGAAACCCTGAGGGAGCGGGCTTATCGCGAAGAAGCTTGCGCCATGCGAGATGTCAGGCGCGCGAGTCCCGCACCATGTCTACATGGGGAATGCCTGCTTCGAGAAATTCCTCGCTGACTACGCGAAAGCCCAGGCGCTCGTAGAAAGGCGTTGCGTGTACCTGTGCGCTCAGCATCTGCTGCTTCAGGTCACGGTCCTGTGCTTCTGCGATCACTGCATTCATCAGCGCATCACCGACTTTCAGCCCTCGCCAATCCTTGAGCACCGACACCCGACCGATGGTCCCATCGGGCAGCAGGCGGGCGGTGCCGATCGGGTAGTCGCCTTCGAGCGCCAGGAAATGCGCGGCGCTCGGGTCCTCCGAATCCCATTCCAGCTCTGGCGGTACGTGCTGCTCGGCAATGAACACGCTTTCGCGGATACGGCGGATATCGGCATTGTCCTTGTGCCAATCGGCAAGGCGCACACGAATCTTATTCATTGGCGAATCCCAGGCTTCCTTGTTTGATCAGTTGCTGTACCAGCATAAGGCCATCCTCATCCTGTAACCACTGCTCAAGGTTTTCGATGTGTAACGCATCAGCCGAGCAGACCAGTTTCAGCAACTCACGCAGTTTGGCCGGCAGTGGGCAGCTGCGGCCGCTGGCGAACAGCATCAGGTCGTCGCCAAGCTCCGACCAGGCCATGCGGGCGCTGGGGTTGCGGATCAGGATAGCGCCGTCTTCCAGGGCTTCGACCAGCTCCTCTTCGTCCAGCTCCTCGCCAACCACCTGCTCTGGATAGCGGGGCTCGGTCATGAATTGGCCGAACCAGGTCAACAGCAGGTCCTTGTCGTTCATGTGCTTGTCCATCAACGCCTTGAGGCGGTCCAGCGCATCGTGCTGGATCTGATGCGGGTCGCTGGCAGGCAGCGCATCTGCATCGCTGTAGCGCTCTTCGTCCGGCAGGAACTGGCCGAGGAAGTCGGTGAAGTGGGTCAGTACTTCGGCAGCGCTAGGTGCGCGGAAGCCAACCGAGTACGTCAGGCAGTTGTCCACGGCCACGCCGTAGTGGGCCAGGCGCGGCGGCAGGTAGAGCATGTCGCCCGGCTCCAGGGTCCATTCGCCGCTTTGCTCGAATTCGGCGAGGATGCGCAGATCGGCGTGTTCCAGCAGCGGGCTGTCGCTGTTGCACATCTGCCCAACCTTCCAGTTGCGCTCGCCGTGGCCTTGCAGCAGGAACACATCGTAGTTGTCGAAGTGCGGGCCAACGCTACCACCTGGGGTGGCGAAGCTGATCATCACGTCATCGATACGCCAGCTTGGCAGGAAGCGGAAGTGCTCCAGCAGCTCAGCGACTTCCGGTACGAACTGGTCGACAGCCTGCACCAGCAGGGTCCAGTCCTTTTCTGGAAGCTCGGCAAAGGTGTCTTCGGTGAACGGGCCACGGCGCAGCTCCCAGGGATGGGCGCCGTGCTCGAGCACGATACGCGACTCGACTTCCTCTTCCAGAGCCAAGCCGGCCAGCTCGTCGGGGTCGATCGGGCTTTCGAAATCCGGGAATGCCTGGCGCACCAGCAGCGGCTTCTTCTGCCAGTAGTCGCGCATGAATTCGCGGGCCGAGATGCCGCCGAGCAGCTGCAGTGGAGTATCAGGATTCATGTTCAACCTATTGAAAAAACGTAATTTTCGTCCGGGAATAAAAACGCCCGGCCAGGCCGGGCGTTGAACGCGGGGTTCAGCTTAGATGCGTTTGGCCTGGGCTGCTGCGTTGCCGATATAGGTAGCAGGGGTCAGCAGCTTGAGTTCGGCCTTGGCGTCGGCCGGCATGTCCAGGCCGTCGATGAAGGTCAGCAACGCTTCTGGCGTGATGCCCTTGCCACGGGTCAGCTCCTTGAGCTTCTCGTAGGGGTTCTCGATGTTGAAGCGGCGCATCACGGTCTGGATCGGCTCGGCGAGAACTTCCCAGCAGGCGTCCAGATCGGCAGCGATGCGAGCCTGGTTGACTTCCAGCTTGCCGATACCCTTGAGGCTGGCTTCATAGGCGATGACGCTGTGGGCGAAGCCCACGCCCAGGTTGCGCAGCACGGTGGAGTCGGTCAGGTCGCGCTGCCAGCGCGAGATCGGCAGCTTGCTGGCCAGGTGCTGGAACAGTGCATTGGCGATGCCCAGGTTGCCTTCGGAGTTTTCGAAGTCGATCGGGTTGACCTTGTGCGGCATGGTCGAAGAGCCAATTTCACCTGCCACGGTCTTCTGCTTGAAGTAGCCCAGCGAGATGTAGCC
Organism: Pseudomonas promysalinigenes; assembly: GCF_014269025.2. Lineage (NCBI taxonomy): Bacteria > Pseudomonadati > Pseudomonadota > Gammaproteobacteria > Pseudomonadales > Pseudomonadaceae > Pseudomonas > Pseudomonas promysalinigenes. Next base: position 1,895,812 of record NZ_CP077094.1, read on the forward strand.
CCAGACGTCGCGGTCGAAGTCGATGAGGATGGTGTTGAAGCGGGCGATGGCGTCGAACAGCTCGGCAATGTAGTCGTGCGGCTCGATCTGAGTGGTGTACGGGTTGAACTGCAGGCCCAGCTCGTCTTCGATGAAGGCGCGGGCGTTGGCTTCCCAGTCGATCTGCGAGTAGGCCGACAGGTGGGCGTTGTAATTGCCCACGGCGCCGTTGATCTTGCCCAGCAGCGGCACTGCGGCAACCTGGGCGATCTGGCGCTCCAGGCGGTAAACAACGTTGGCCAGCTCTTTACCCAATGTGGTCGGCGAGGCCGGCTGGCCGTGGGTGCGCGACAGCATTGGCACGTCGGCATGGGCGTGAGCCAGGGCGCGAATGGCATCGGCGATCTGGCGCATCAGCGGCAGCAGTACATCATCACGGCCAGCGCGCAGCATCAGGGCGTGGGACAGGTTGTTGATGTCCTCGCTGGTGCAGGCGAAGTGGATGAACTCGCTGACCTTGGCCAGCTCAGGCAGTTTGGCAGCCTGCTCCTTGAGGAGGTATTCGATCGCCTTGACGTCGTGGTTGGTGGTGCGCTCGATTTCCTTGACGCGTTCGGCGTGCTCGAGCTTGAAGTCGGTTGCCAGGCTGTCCAGCAGGGCATTGGCCTCGGCGGAGAACGCCGGCACTTCGCTGATCTGCGGGTGGGCGGCCAGGCGCTGCAGCCAGCGCACTTCGACCAGGGCGCGGAAACGGATCAGACCGTATTCGCTGAAAATGGGGCGCAAGGCCTGGGTTTTGCCGGCATAACGGCCGTCTACAGGGGAAACCGCAGTGAGCGAAGAAAGCTGCATGGGGTGTTCTCGGACAGTCAGGCTTTTGGAAGGGCGCATATCATACATGAAAAATGCGCCGACGTCGGGTGGCTGACCAAAGGTCGGGCCAATGAAAGCGTGTCGCGGGCCTCACGGGAGCAGGTTTGCCCGCCGATGCGTCGGCTAGGCCCACACCCGTACGCGGGTGAACGCGCTCCTGCAGGGCTCAGCGTGCGCCGGTCAGGATGGCGAACGCATCATGTCGTAGAGCTCGTTGAGCAGCTTGCGCCGGCTGAACACCAGTTGCCAGCGGTGCCCGCCCAATTGGCGCCACAGGCGCGCAGCGCGGATGCCGGCAAGCAGCAGAGCGCGGATTTTCGAGGCGTTGCTAGCCTGTTGCAGGAAGCGCATGTCGCCGTGTACCTGGATACGCTGGCGCAGCGTGCTCAGGGTGTCCTGGTACAAGGCGCCACTGGAGGCGATGACGTTTTCGTGAACCAGGCCGAAATGCTCGGCCTGGGACTGAATTTGTGGCAGACGGTTGCCGATGGTGTCGAGCAGGTCGCCGCGCTTGTTCAGCTGGCGCTCCAGGCCGAGCATCGACAGGGCATAGCGCAGCGGCTCGCGCTGCAGGCTGCTAGGGTCACGCTCCAAGGCGCCGGCCAGGGCACGATAACCGTCGCGCAGGTTCAGATCGTCGCCACCGAACACCTCCAGGGTGTCCTTGGGGTCGCGCACCAGCAGGCTGCCAAGCATGCAACCGATGTTGGCTTCGCTGGCCTGGCCGGTGCGGGCGATGCGGTCCACCAGCACGGCGGCCTGGAACACGCCGCCCAGGGCGATCAGTTGCTCCTGCAGGCTGCTCATGCGCGTGGGCTCCAAGGCTCGGCGCTTTCGATCACGCCGCCGCCCAGGCATACCTCGCCGTCATAAAATACTACCGACTGACCCGGGGTCACGGCGCGTTGCGGCTCGTCGAACACGGCGCGGTAGCCCGACTCGGTCAGTTCCAGGGTGCATTGCTGGTCGCTCTGGCGGTAGCGCACTTTGGCTGTGAGCTTGCGCGGGCTGCGCAGGTCGATCGGGTTGACCCAGAAAATCTGCGAGGCGAGCAGGGCGCGGGAGAACAACCAGGGGTGTTCGTTGCCTTGGCCGACCACCAGCACATTGCGGGTGAGGTCCTTACGCAGCACGTACCAAGGCTCATCACCGGCGTCTTTCAGGCCGCCAATACCCAGGCCTTGGCGCTGGCCGATGGTGTGGTACATCAGTCCATGGTGGCGGCCGATCACTTCACCTTCAGTGGTTTCGATATCGCCCGGCTGTGCCGGCAGGTACTGTTTGAGGAAGTCGCTGAAGCGGCGCTCGCCGATGAAGCAGATGCCGGTGGAATCCTTCTTCTTGGCGGTCGCCAGGCCGTGCCGTTCGGCAATGGCGCGAACTTCGGGCTTTTCCAGTTCGCCCACCGGGAACAGCGTGCGGGCAATCTCCTTGCCGCCTACGGCGTGCAGGAAGTAGCTCTGGTCCTTGTTCGGGTCCAGGCCCTTGAGCAGCTCGGTGAGGGTGCCGGTGTCGCGGCGGCGCACGTAGTGGCCGGTGGCGATCAGGTCGGCCCCCAGTGACAGGGCGTAGTCGAGGAATGCCTTGAACTTGATTTCGCGGTTGCAGAGGATGTCCGGGTTGGGTGTGCGGCCGGCCTTGTATTCCTCGAGGAAATGCTCGAACACGTTGTCCCAGTATTCGGCGGCGAAGTTGGCAGTGTGCAGCTTGATGCCGATGCGGTCGCACACGGCCTGGGCGTCGGCCAGGTCTTCACGGGCAGTGCAGTACTCGGTTCCGTCGTCTTCTTCCCAGTTCTTCATGAACAGCCCTTCCACCTGATAGCCCTGTTCCATGAGCAGGAGGGCGGAGACGGAAGAGTCCACGCCGCCGGACATGCCGACGATTACGCGGGTCTTGGCGGGGTCTTTGATTGCTGGGCTGGTCATGGTTACCGGTGTGTATCAAGGGGGAAAAACGCCGATTCTAGCAAAACCGGCGCGGCGCGTCAGTCGCGTAGCACTGCGAGGCTGTGCAATGGGCCGTTGAGGTAATCGTCCAGGCAGCGTGGTACCAGCTCGCTGCGCCAGCGGGCAGGATCGGCCAGCAGTTCGTCGCGGGTCAGCCAGACGGCGCGGACGATGTCGGTGTCCAGTGCCAGGTCGGCATGGTGATGCACAGGGCGTGCGGCGAAACAGATGCGCTGGTAGGTCACGCCGTTGCTTGGGGCTGTGTAGAGGTAAATGCCGACGATGCCGGTGAGTTCGACTTCCCACGCGGTTTCTTCGAGGGTTTCGCGAAGCGCGGCCTGGGCCAAGGTTTCATGGGGCTCGAGGTGGCCGGCAGGTTGGTTGAACACATGCTTGCCCGCTTTGAATTCTTCAACGAACAAAAACGTGCCTTGGTGTTCGACGATGGTGGCGACGGTGATGTGGGGTTGCCAAGTCATGAGTGGCTCCTACAGGGCATGTGCGGCCGCTGCAAATCATTAGTGCACAAAGCACAAACCCCGGTACGTGGCCGGGGTTTGTGATGTTACGTCAAGCGAACCTTACAGGGCGGCGATGGCGCTGTTCAGGGTCTGGCTTGGGCGCATCACCTTGGCGGTCAGCTCGGCATCCGGGGCGTAGTAGCCACCGATGTCGGCTGGCTTGCCTTGAACTGCGTTGAGCTCGGCGACGATGGCTTCCTCGTTCTCGCTCAGGCTCTTGGCCAGCGGGGCGAAGCGCGCCTGCAGGGCGGCGTCGTCGCTCTGGGCGGCCAGTGCCTGGGCCCAGTACAGGGTCAGGTAGAAATGGCTGCCGCGGTTGTCGATGCCACCGACTTTACGCGAAGGCGACTTGTTGGTGTCCAGGAACTTGCCGGTTGCTTGGTCCAGGGTGTTGGCCAGGACCTTGGCGCGTGGGTTGTCGTAGGTGTTGCCCAGGTGCTCCAAGGAAGCGGCAAGGGCCAGGAATTCACCCAGCGAATCCCAACGCAGGAAGTTCTCTTCCACCAACTGCTGCACGTGCTTGGGTGCCGAACCGCCAGCGCCGGTTTCGAACAGGCCGCCGCCATTCATCAGCGGCACGATCGACAGCATTTTGGCGCTGGTGCCCAGCTCCATGATCGGGAACAGGTCGGTCAGGTAGTCGCGCAGCACGTTGCCGGTCACCGAAATGGTGTCCTTGCCTTCGCGAATACGGGCCAGGGAGAACTTGATGGCGTCGACCGGTGCCAGCACACGAATGTCCAGGCCAGCGGTGTCGTGGTCCTTCAGGTACTTCTGCACTTTTTCGATCATCACGCCGTCGTGGGCGCGAGCCGGGTCCAGCCAGAACACCGCCGGGGTGTTGCTCAGGCGGGCGCGATTGACGGCCAGTTTGACCCAGTCCTGGATCGGCGCGTCTTTGGTCTGGCACATGCGGAAGATGTCACCGGCTTCGACGTTTTGCTCCAGCACAACAGTGCCTTTGCCATCGACCACACGCACCACGCCATCGGCCTGGATCTGGAAGGTCTTGTCGTGGGAGCCGTATTCCTCGGCTTTCTGTGCCATCAGGCCGACGTTCGGTACGCTGCCCATGGTGGTCGGGTCGAAGGCGCCGTTGACTTTGCAGTCTTCGATGGTGGCTTGGTAGATACCGGCGTAGCAGCGATCCGGGATGATCGCCTTGGCATCCTGCAGCTCACCGGCAGTGTTCCACATCTTGCCCGAGTCACGGATCATCGCGGGCATCGAGGCGTCGACGATGACGTCGCTCGGCACGTGCAGGTTGGTGATGCCCTTGTCGGAGTTGACCATCGCCAAGGCTGGGCGCTGAGCGTACAGGGCCTTGATGTCGGCTTCGATCTCAGCCTGCTTCTCGGCAGGCAGGTCCTTGATGCGAGCGTACAGGTCGCCGATGCCGTTGTTGGCATTGAAGCCTACTTCAGCCAGCGCTGCGGCGTGCTTGGCCAGCACGTCGTTGTAGAACTCTTCGACGATGACACCGAACATGATTGGGTCGGAAACCTTCATCATGGTCGCTTTGAGGTGTACCGACAGCAGCACGCCAGAAGCCTTGGCGTCGGCGATCTGTTCGGCGATGAAGGCTTTCAGGGCCTTGCGGCTCATGGTGGCGCAGTCGACGATTTCGGCAGCCTTGACCGCAGTCTTGGCTTTGAGCACGGTGGTGCTGCCATCTTTGGCGACCAGCTCGATGCGCAGGTTGTCGTCAGCTTCGATCAGCGCGGCTTTTTCACTGCCGTAGAAGTCGCCGTTGCTCATGTGTGCAACGTGCGATTTGGAGTCGGCGGCCCAGGCGCCCATTTTGTGCGGGTGCTTGCGAGCGTAGTTCTTGACCGACAGCGGTGCGCGGCGGTCGGAGTTGCCCTCGCGCAGCACCGGGTTGACGGCAGAGCCTTTGATGCGATCGTAGCGAGCGCGGGACTCTTTTTCGGCCTCGGTGGCAGGCTCGTCGGCGTAGTCGGGAATGTTGAAGCCTTTGCCTTGCAGCTCCTTGATCGCGGCTTTGAGCTGCGGTACCGAGGCGCTGATGTTCGGCAGTTTGATGATGTTTGCTTCAGGGGTGGTAGCCAGCTGGCCCAGTTTCGCCAGGTGATCGCCTACTTGCTTCTCTGCGCCCAGTTGCTCCGGGAAGGCGGCGAGGATACGGCCAGCCAGGGAGATGTCGCGGGTTTCGACGGCGATGTCAGCGCAAGCTGTGAAAGCTTCGATGATCGGCAGCAGCGAGTAGGTGGCGAGGGCGGGGGCTTCGTCGGTGAAGGTATAGATGATCTTGGAACGGGTGGGCATGCGGGTTAACTCTCTGTGTGCTGAGCGTGCTCGAGTCTCGTGTTGCGCAGGGTAGGCGCATCGCCCTGGCAACGCCATGAGCGGAAAGTCGAGAGGCTGCGAGCTGTGATGGTGGATGCATCAGTCGAGCGTCAAGTGCTGGGGTGCGGTAACAGCCCAGGCTTCATGGCCATCGCTGGCCAAGGGCGAGCCGCATTTTCCAAGGGTTCGCCCCAGTGACCCTTCGGTCGCGGCGCAGTATATCAAACCATTTGGGCTATTCAGCAAGGCGAAGTGACATCGGCGCCATTTATAAGACCAAAGACGTACGGGCAATGTGGTGAGTTGTCGCAGTGCTTGCACCGTGGCGGATGTGGTTTAGGCTCAGTGGGATCGCATGATGTCCAACCACACCCGACAGCGGAGTAGTGCAAGCATGGGATACCAGAAAATCAAGGTTCCGACCGACGGCGCCAAGATAACAGTCAATGCGGACCATTCGCTCAACGTGCCTGACAATCCGATCATTCCCTACATCGAGGGCGATGGCATCGGCGTCGACGTCTCGCCAGTGATGATCAAGGTAGTCGATGCCGCCGTGCAGAAAGCCTACGGTGGCAAGCGCAAGATCGCCTGGATGGAGGTTTACGCTGGCGAAAAAGCTACCCAGGTGTATGACCAGGACACTTGGTTGCCACAGGAAACCCTGGAGGCGGTGAAAGATTACGTGGTTTCGATCAAAGGCCCGTTGACCACCCCGGTTGGCGGTGGCATCCGTTCGCTCAACGTAGCTTTGCGCCAGCAGTTGGACCTCTATGTTTGCCTGCGCCCGGTGCTCTGGTTCGAGGGTGTGCCGAGCCCGGTGAAAAAGCCTGGCGACGTCGACATGGTGATCTTTCGCGAAAACTCCGAGGACATCTATGCCGGTATCGAATGGAAGGCCGGTTCGCCTGAAGCGAACAAGGTGATCAAGTTCCTCAAGGAGGAAATGGGTGTCACCAAGATCCGTTTCGATCAGGACTGCGGCATCGGCGTGAAGCCGGTTTCCCGCCAGGGGACCCAGCGCTTGGTGCGCAAGGCCTTGCAGTACGTGGTGGACAACGATCGCGAATCGCTGACGCTGGTGCACAAAGGCAACATCATGAAGTTCACCGAAGGCGCCTTCAAAGACTGGGGCTACGAAGTGGCGCGCGATGAGTTTGGTGCCGAACTACTCGATGGCGGCCCTTGGATGAAATTCAAGAACCCCAAGAGCGGCCGCGAAGTCATCGTCAAGGATGCCATCGCCGACGCCATGCTTCAGCAGATTCTGCTGCGCCCAGCCGAATATGACGTAATCGCCACCCTCAACCTCAATGGCGACTACCTTTCCGATGCACTGGCAGCCGAGGTGGGGGGGATCGGCATTGCGCCTGGCGCAAACCTCTCTGACACCGTAGCGATGTTCGAGGCCACCCACGGCACTGCGCCCAAATATGCCGGGCAGGACAAGGTCAACCCGGGTTCGGTGATTCTTTCGGCGGAAATGATGCTGCGCCACATGGGCTGGACGGAAGCTGCCGACCTGATCATCAAGGGCACCAACGGGGCAATTGCCGCCAAGACCGTGACGTACGACTTCGAGCGGTTGATGGAGGGGGCCACGTTGGTGGGCAGCTCAGGTTTTGGCGATGAAATGATCAAGCATATGTAAGCGAACGTAAAACCGATCGCCCCTCAGTGAACGGGCGATCGGCTGTTTCGTCTATCTGCAGGGAAGGGGGTCAGATTTGTACGGTCTCGCCCTCGGCTCGGCCAACCGTTTTGGCGGCTGCGGCTGCGGCTGCGTCCATGATCTTGATCGCATGCAGGCCCTTGGGGCCTTGAACGATCTCGAATTCCACGCACTGGCCAGCTTTGAGCGTCTTGTAGCCGTCCATCATGATCGCCGTATAGTGGGCGAACAAGTCCTCGGATTTGCCCTCTTCATTGACGAATCCGTAGCCCTTGGCGTTGTTGAACCACTTGACTTTACCGCTTGCCATCCCTATGTCCCTCTGCAAAGGACTCCATCACTGGAGTATCATCCACTTCATCCGCATACGAACCCTGCGAAAAATCTGGTTGACTGCGCGGATCTTTATCGCCCACGGTGGGTTCTTATTGGTTGTAACACCGTTTTGCCGATAGTCAAGGTCAGGTGGCGCGTGCGCCAGCGGCCGCTGATGCAGTCAACCCACAACCTTAACCTGACGCTCATGATGAAATTCTTTCCATGCATGCACCTAGCGAGATTCGACTAACATTCAATCAGGATCGCCCGCAATCGAATGAGGATGACGGCTCAGGGCTTGCAGTTCAGGAAGCCAAGCCGATCCTGCAGGCGCCACCGATGTACAAGGTGGTTTTATTCAACGATGACTACACGCCAATGGATTTCGTCGTCGAAGTGCTCGAAACGTTCTTCAGTTTGAACCGCGAGCTGGCGACCAAGATCATGCTGACCGTCCACACCGAAGGGCGGGCAGTGTGCGGATTGTTTACCCGTGACATCGCCGAAACGAAGGCCATGCAGGTCAACCAATACGCCAGGGAAAGCCAGCATCCGCTACTCTGTGAAATCGAGAAGGACGGTTAATCGCCGACCACTTGGGTATGAGGTGAAGCTATGTTAAACCGCGAGCTCGAAGTCACCCTCAATCTTGCCTTCAAGGAGGCTCGTTCGAAGCGTCATGAATTCATGACCGTCGAACATCTGCTGCTGGCTCTCCTTGACAATGAGGCTGCTGCGACCGTTCTGCGCGCCTGTGGCGCCAATCTCGACAAACTCAAGCACGACCTGCAAGAGTTCATCGACTCCACTACCCCCTTGATCCCTGTCAACGACGAAGACCGTGAGACCCAGCCTACCCTGGGCTTCCAGCGCGTGCTGCAACGTGCCGTGTTCCACGTGCAAAGTTCCGGCAAGCGTGAAGTCACCGGTGCCAATGTGCTGGTGGCGATCTTCAGCGAGCAGGAAAGCCAGGCTGTGTTTCTGCTCAAGCAGCAAAGCGTGGCCCGTATCGATGTGGTCAACTACATTGCCCACGGCATCTCCAAGGTGCCTGGCCATGGTACGCACTCCGAGAATGACCAGGAGATGCAGGATGAAGAGGGTGGTGAAACGTCCTCTTCGAGCAACCCGTTGGACGCCTACGCCAGCAACCTGAACGAGCTGGCCCGGGCCGGGCGCATCGACCCGCTGGTGGGTCGCGAACAGGAAGTCGAGCGTGTGGCGCAGATTCTGGCGCGTCGGCGCAAGAACAACCCGCTGTTGGTGGGCGAAGCAGGCGTTGGCAAGACTGCCATCGCCGAAGGCCTGGCCAAACGGATCGTCGACGGCCAGGTGCCTGACCTGCTGGCCCAGAGTGTCGTCTACTCGTTGGATCTTGGTGCCTTGCTGGCCGGTACCAAGTACCGTGGCGACTTCGAGAAGCGCTTCAAGGCGCTGCTCGGAGAATTACGCAAACGCCCTCAGGCGATTCTGTTCATTGACGAAATTCACACCATCATCGGCGCTGGTGCGGCGTCCGGTGGGGTAATGGATGCGTCCAACCTGCTCAAGCCGCTGCTGTCGTCCGGTGAGATACGTTGCATCGGTTCGACCACCTTCCAGGAGTTTCGCGGCATCTTCGAGAAAGATCGCGCTCTGGCGCGGCGTTTCCAGAAGGTGGATGTAAGCGAGCCATCTGTGGAAGACACCGTCGGCATCCTGCGTGGCCTGAAAGGTCGTTTCGAGAGCCACCACAACATCGAGTACAGCGACGAGGCGTTGCGTGCTGCCGCCGAGCTGGCTTCACGCTACATCAATGACCGTCATATGCCAGACAAGGCCATCGATGTGATCGACGAGGCAGGCGCCTACCAGCGCCTGCAGCCTGAGGCCAGCCGGGTCAAGCGCATCGATGTGCCCCAGGTCGAGGACATTGTTGCCAAGATCGCGCGAATTCCACCTAAGCATGTCACCAGTTCCGACAAGGAGTTGCTGCGTAACCTCGAGCGTGACCTCAAGCTGACCGTCTTCGGTCAGGACCAGGCCATCGACTCCTTGGCAACCGCGATCAAACTCTCCCGCGCAGGCCTCAAGTCGCCCGACAAGCCGGTTGGCTCGTTCCTGTTCGCCGGCCCTACCGGTGTGGGTAAAACCGAGGCGGCGCGTCAGCTGGCCAAGGCGCTGGGTGTGGAGTTGGTGCGGTTCGACATGTCCGAGTACATGGAGCGTCACACTGTGTCGCGCCTGATCGGTGCGCCTCCAGGTTACGTAGGGTTCGACCAGGGCGGTTTGTTGACTGAAGCGATCACTAAGCAGCCGCACTGTGTGCTGCTGCTCGATGAGATCGAAAAGGCTCACCCAGAAGTCTTCAACCTGCTGTTGCAGGTTATGGACCACGGCACCCTGACCGACAACAACGGGCGCAAAGCCGATTTCCGTAACGTGATTTTGATCATGACCACCAATGCCGGCGCTGAAACCGCCGCGCGGGCGTCGATCGGCTTCACCCATCAGGACCATGCGTCCGATGCCATGGAGGTCATCCGTAAAAGCTTCACGCCGGAGTTCCGTAACCGTCTCGACACCATCATCCAGTTTGGCCGCCTGAGCACCGAGACGATCAAGAGCATCGTCGACAAGTTCCTCATCGAGCTGCAGGCGCAGTTGGAAGACAAGCGTGTGCTGCTGGAGGTCAGCGATGCCGCGCGCGGCTGGCTGGCCGCCTCTGGCTACGACGTGCAGATGGGTGCGCGGCCGATGGCGCGGCTTATCCAGGACAAGATCAAGCGGCCGCTGGCTGAGGAGATCCTGTTTGGCGAGCTGGCCGAGCATGGCGGCGTAGTACACGTCGACCTGCGCGATGGCGAACTGGTGTTCGACTTCGAGACGACGGCTGAGGTTGCTTGATTGCAGGCTTGACGGCCTAGCGCGAGCTTCTGAGGGGTCTGGTAGCCCCTCAGGAGTGCGCTGCTAGCGCCGATGACATGACGGATTGTCATAAGGCACAAAAAAGCCCGGCACTTGCCGGGCTTTTTCATGGCTAGAACTTAGCGCGCACGGTAGGTGATGCGGCCCTTGCTCAGGTCATATGGCGTCAGCTCGACGCGTACCTTGTCGCCAGTGAGAATACGGATGTAGTTCTTGCGCATCTTTCCGGAGATGTGCGCGGTTACGACGTGCCCGTTTTCCAACTCCACGCGGAACATGGTGTTGGGCAGGGTGTCGACGACAGTGCCTTCCATTTCGAAGCTGTCTTCTTTCGACATGCAGTAGTGCCCTCGGATCCAGTGTTGGCCCGACGCATCACAGCACCGGGCAAAAAAGTGGCGTGGATTATGCCCGAAAACTGTGTGTCAAGCCAATGCTTTCAGTTAAGGGTGACCCAGCGCTGATTTATCAACAACTCGATAGGCCGATACTGTGTCTTGTAGTTCATTTTCTTGCAGTTTTTGATCCAATAGCCCAGATAGACCGCTTCAAGGCCCTGGCGCAGGGCTTCGGTGATCTGCCATAGAATTGCAAAACGCCCTAGGCTGCGCCGCTCCTCGTCGGGCTCATAGAAGGTATAGACCGCCGACAGGCCGTTGGGCAGGAGGTCGCATACCGCTACAGCCAGTAACCTGCCCTGCAGGCGGAATTCGTAGAACCAGCAAAATGGCAAGTCACGGACCAGGAAGGTTGAAAACTGGTCGCGGCTTGGCGGGTACATGTCACCATCGGCGTGGCGGGTCTCGATATAGCGCCGGTAAAGATCGAAATACTCCTCTCTGAACGCTGGCCGTGCAGCCGTGACGGTCAAGTCGGTGTTTCGCTTGAGAATGCGCCGCTGCTGGCGGTTGGGGATGAATCGCTCAGCAGGAATGCGCGCTGGCACGCAAGCATTGCAGTTCTGGCAGTGTGGGCGGTACAGATGGTCGCCACTGCGACGAAAACCCATTTCAGACAGATCGGCGTATACGTGCACGTCCATCGGCTGGCTGGGGTCAAGGAACAGGGTGGTCGCCTGCTCATCCGGTAGGTAGCTGCAGGAGTGGGGTTGAGTGGCATAAAACTTCAACCGCGCCAGCTCTGTCATGATCAACCCCTCGATGAGACGATGCTTTAAGTGTAAGCCAGCTGGCAAAACTCGCCTAGCGAACCCAGCTGGCGCTGTTGGGCTGATCGAGGTGTTGGGCCAGGTAGTCGGCGAAACGAGCCCGGCTGATGGCGCGGGCGCCGAGGCTGTGTAGATGATTGGTCGGCATCTGGCAATCGATCAGCACAAAGCCGGCTTGGTGCAAATGCTCGACCAGCGACACGAAGCCCACCTTGGAGGCATTGTCGGCGCGGCTGAACATTGACTCGCCAAAAAACAGCTGGCCTATCGCCAAGCCATAAAGCCCGCCTACCAGCTCGTCACCCTCACGCACCTCCACCGAATGGGCGATGCCGCGGCGGTGCAGCTCACAGTAGGCATCGCGCATGGTGTCGGTGATCCAGGTGCCGTCGGCATAATCGCGTGGGGCTGCGCAGGCGGCTATCACAGCAGGGAAATCGCTGTCGAAGGTGACCTGGTAACGGCCTTGGCGCATCAGCTTTGCCAGCGAACGAGAAACATGCAGCTCGTCGGGGAACAACACCGTGCGCGGGTCGGGTGACCACCAGAGAATGGGCTGGCCGTCCTGGTACCAGGGGAAGCAGCCATGTCGATAAGCTTGCTCCAGGCGCTCGGGGCTCAGGTCACCGCCTGCAGCGAGCAGGCCATTGGGATCGTGCAGGGCCTTTTCCAGTGGTGGGAAGGTCAGCGAGTCGCGGGTCAGCCAGGTGAGCATGGTCAATCGTGCGGTGGGGGAGGGGAGAGGGCAGCATGGCGCGGTGGGCTTGCCGGGTCAATGCTGGCAGGTGCTCGGAGGGGTGACGAAGGCGCCAGATAGACAATTTCGGACACATTCAGGGTATTACAGGCACCATCGGCCACATTTGCTGTCACACCTGTGCAAAAACACAGCATAAGCCTTTGTCACGAAAGAAAATGCATGCTCAAATTGCACCTATATGAAAGTCGCCCCCTCTCAAGCTCCATACGGCGCGCCGTCATGGCAGCTGGCGGGCAGTAATGTTAAAAGTAGTGGTTCGTTGGCCAGGCACTGGCCGATCACTACTGGACGCGCAGCACGCGCAGGAATAGACGCGTTTTGAAGAAATCCACCGCAACTCCAGCTCCTTTGCCCGTGCCTCTATGGCGGCAGCAGCTGCATTACCGTCTCAAGGAAGGTGCGTTGATCGCAGTTGGCGCCCTGTGCCTGTACCTGTGGATGGCACTGCTGACCTACGACACGGCTGACCCAGGCTTCAGCCACACCAGCAACATCGATCAGGTGCAGAATGCCGCTGGGCGTGCCGGCGCGTACTTTGCCGACATCCTGTTCATGGTGCTGGGCTATTTTGCCTACATCTTCCCGTTGCTACTGGCGATCAAGACTTGGCAGATCTTCCGCGAGCGCCACCAGCCCTGGCAGTGGAGCGGTTGGTTGTTTTCCTGGCGGCTGATCGGCCTGGTGTTTCTGGTGTTGTCGGGGGCGGCCCTGGCGCACATTCACTTCCATCCGCCAGCGAGCCTGCCGTTTTCCGCAGGCGGCGCGCTGGGGGAGAGCCTTGGCGATCTGGCTCGCAGCCTGCTGAACGTGCAGGGCAGTACGCTGATGTTCATAGCGTTGTTCCTGTTCGGCCTGACCGTTTTCACCGACCTGTCGTGGTTCAAAGTGATGGACATGACCGGCAAGATCACCCTGGATTTGTTCGAGTGGGTGCAGGGGGCTGCTAGCCGCTGGTGGGAGGCACGCAACGAGCGCAAGCGCCTGGAGGCGCAGTTGCGTGAAGTGGACGAGCCGGTGTTCGACCTGGGTGCGAAGGCCACGGACAAGCGCGAGCCCGCCAAGCCGGCGCTGCGCGAGCGTATCTTCAAACGTGAAGAGGCACCGGCCCAGCCGAGTGAACCGCGTGAGCCAACCCTTGCCCGTGAACCTGCAGCGCCTCGCGAGCCTGCCCTGAGTCGCGAGCCGGTGGTGCCTCGTGAGCCAACTATTCGCCGTGAGCAACCAGCAACCGTTCCGACCATCGTGCCGCCCACCGAAGCTATGGCGCCGGAGCCGAGCAAACGGGTGATCAAGGAAAAGCAGGCGCCAGTGTTCGTCGATAGCGCTGTGGAAGGCACCTTGCCGTCGATCTCCATCCTGGACCCTGCCGAGCAGAAGAAGATCGAGTACTCCCCCGAGTCCCTGGCAGGCGTCGGCCAGTTGCTGGAGATCAAGCTCAAAGAATTCGGTGTGGAAGTGTCTGTGGACTCTATCCACCCAGGCCCGGTGATTACCCGTTACGAAATCCAGCCTGCCGCAGGCGTCAAGGTCAGCCGCATCGCCAACCTGGCCAAGGACCTGGCGCGTTCGCTGGCGGTGACCAGCGTGCGGGTGGTCGAAGTGATCCCCGGTAAAACCACGGTCGGTATCGAAATCCCTAACGAAAATCGGCAGATGGTGCGCTTCTCGGAAGTACTCGCTACGCCGCAGTACGACGAGCAGAAGTCCCCCGTCACCTTGGCCCTTGGCCACGACATCGGCGGCAAGCCGGTGATCACCGACCTAGCCAAGATGCCGCACCTGCTGGTGGCCGGTACCACCGGTTCTGGTAAGTCGGTCGGTGTGAACGCCATGATCCTGTCGATCCTGTTCAAGTCGAGCCCGGAAGACGCGCGACTGATCATGATCGACCCGAAAATGCTCGAACTGTCGATCTACGAGGGTATCCCGCACCTGCTCTGCCCAGTAGTCACTGACATGAAAGATGCTGCCAACGCCCTGCGCTGGAGCGTGGCGGAGATGGAGCGGCGCTACAAGCTGATGGCGGCGATGGGTGTGCGTAACCTGGCCGGGTTCAACCGCAAGGTCAAGGACGCCCAGGATGCTGGCGAGATCATCCACGATCCTCTGTATCGCCGGGAGAGCATGGAAGACGAGCCGCCCGCTCTGAAAACCTTGCCGACCATCGTGGTGGTGGTCGACGAGTTCGCCGACATGATGATGATCGTCGGCAAGAAGGTCGAAGAGCTGATCGCCCGTATCGCCCAGAAGGCGCGCGCGGCCGGTATTCATCTGATCCTCGCCACCCAGCGCCCTTCCGTGGACGTGATCACCGGTTTGATCAAGGCCAACATTCCGACCCGTATGGCGTTCCAGGTGTCGAGTAAAATCGACTCGCGGACCATCATCGACCAAGGTGGCGCCGAGCAGTTGCTGGGTCACGGCGATATGCTGTACATGCCACCGGGCACCAGCCTGCCTATCCGTGTGCACGGCGCGTTCGTCTCGGACGACGAGGTGCACCGCGTGGTCGAGGCTTGGAAATTGCGCGGAGCGCCCGATTACAACGACGACATTCTCAACGGTGTGGAAGAAGCCGGCAGTGGTTTTGAGGGTGGCGGCGGCGGCGATGGTGACGATGCCGAAACCGATGCGCTGTATGATGAGGCGGTACAATTTGTTCTGGAAAGCCGCCGTGCCTCGATTTCCGCAGTGCAGCGCAAGCTCAAGATTGGTTACAACCGAGCAGCGCGCATGATCGAGTCCATGGAAATGGCCGGCGTGGTCACCCCGATGAACAGCAACGGCTCGCGGGAAGTGATAGCCCCAGGCGGCCCGCGCGACTGATCAATATCCTGCCGGGCGCCAACGGTGGCGCCTGGCCTTTTCAATGCTCAATGAGGATTCCCATGCGCGCGATTCGCATGCTGTTGGTTTCTGCCCTGACCCTGGGCTCGGTTACTGCTTATGCCGGTGAGCAAGACGTACAACGCCTGACCCAGCTGTTGGAAAAGTCCCAGACCATCGAGGCCAATTTCTCCCAGCTGACCCTGGACGCTGGCGGCACCAGCCTGCAGGAAACCACCGGCAAGATGGTCGTGCAACGTCCCGGCCTGTTTTACTGGCACACCAACGCGCCACAGGAGCAGTTGGTGGTGTCCGATGGCAAAAATGTGACCCTTTGGGACCCGGACCTGGAACAGGCTACCGTCAAGAAGCTGGACCAGCGCCTGAATCAGACCCCGGCACTGCTATTGTCCGGTGATGTTTCGAAGATCAGTCAGAGCTTCGATATCACCTCCAAGCAGCAAGGCGAAGTGATGGACTTCACCCTCAAGCCTAAGACCAAGGACACATTGTTCGACTCGTTGCGTGTGTCGTTCCGCAAAGGCCTCATCAATGACATGCAACTGGTCGACGGTGTCGGCCAGCGTACCAATATCCTGTTCAATGGCGTCAAGGCCAACCAGGCGGTGCCGGCCAATCAATTCAGGTTCGACATCCCCAAAGGTGCCGACGTCATCAGGGAGTAAGCAGAGCTCGCCATGGACCTGTTTCGAAGCGAACCCGTCGCCCAGCCTCTGGCCGCTCGCCTGCGCCCGTCCAATCTGGACGAGTACGTTGGTCAGGAGCACCTGCTGGCGCGTGGCAAACCGCTGCGCGAGGCGCTGGAGCAGGGTGCGCTGCACTCGATGATTTTCTGGGGCCCGCCTGGGGTGGGTAAGACTACGCTGGCGCGCTTACTGGCGCAGTTTTGCGATGCGCACTTTGAGACAGTGTCGGCGGTGCTGGCCGGGGTCAAAGAGATCCGCCAGGCTGTCGAAGTGGCCAAGCAGCAGGCCGGCCAGTACGGTCGGCGGACCATTCTGTTCGTCGATGAAGTGCATCGCTTCAACAAATCCCAGCAAGATGCTTTCCTGCCGTACGTGGAGGATGGCACGTTGCTGTTCATCGGCGCCACCACCGAAAACCCGTCGTTCGAGTTGAACAATGCGCTGCTCTCGCGGGCGCGGGTGTACGTACTCAAGAGCCTGGACGAGGCAGCACTGCGCAAGTTGGTCGATCGCGCCCTGAATGAAGAGCGCGGGCTGGGCAGGCGCAACCTGCGCGTTGGCGACGAAGCATTCAAGATGCTGATGGCCGCTGCCGATGGCGATGGCCGTCGGATGCTGAACTTTCTGGAAAATGCCTCCGACCTTGCTGAGGATGGCAGCGAGATCGACGTGCAGATGCTGCAAAGCCTGCTCGGTGACAGCCGCCGCCGGTTCGACAAGGGGGGCGAGGCGTTCTACGACCAGATTTCAGCGCTGCACAAAGCGGTGCGCGGCTCCAACCCCGACGGCGCACTCTACTGGTTTGCGCGCATGCTCGACGGCGGCTGTGACCCTCTGTACATCGCCCGGCGCGTGGTGCGCATGGCTAGCGAGGACATTGGCAACGCCGACCCTCGCGCCCTGAGCCTTTGCCTGGCCGCCTGGGATGTGCAGGAGCGCCTCGGCAGCCCAGAGGGCGAATTGGCGGTGGCCCAGGCCATCACCTACATTGCCTGCGCGCCAAAGAGCAACGCAGTCTATGTCGGTTTCAAGACCGCTTTGCGCGAAGCGGCTGAACACGGCTCGCTGGAAGTGCCGCTGCACCTGCGTAACGCCCCTACCAAGCTGATGAAGCAACTGGGATATGGCGATGAATATCGTTACGCCCACGACGAGCCCGATGCTTATGCGGCCGGTGAAGATTACTTCCCGGAGGCGCTCGAGCCTCGGCAGTATTATCAGCCCGTCCCACGGGGCCTGGAATTGAAGATCGGTGAGAAGCTGCGTCACCTGGCTGAACTCGACCGCAACAGCCCTCGCCAGCGGAGAAAAACGTGATTGCATTGATTGCCGCGGTGAGCGCGGGCGGTATCTGCGGCACCTTGCTGCGCTTTGCCACCACCAATTGGGTCGCGGCTCACTGGCCACGGCACTTTTACCTCGGTACGCTGGCGGTCAACCTGGTGGGTTGCCTACTGATTGGCCTGCTGTATGGACTGTTTCTGCACAAACCGCTCGTGCCAGTAGAACTGCGCGCTGGCTTGATCGTTGGCTTCCTCGGTGGGCTGACGACATTTTCCTCTTTCTCGCTCGATACCGTGCGCCTGCTGGAAAGTGGCCAAGTGCCCCTTGCCTTGGGCTATACCAGTATCAGCGTGGTAGGCGGGCTACTAGCCACCTGGGCCGGCCTGTCTTTGACCCGTTTCTGAACCAACACCTACTTATAACGAGAGAACGATATGCTCGATTCCAAACTGTTACGCGGCCAACTTCAGGAAGTGGCAGATCGCCTGGCCTCCCGTGGCTTCAGCCTGGATGTCGCGCGCATCGAATCACTGGAAGAGCGCCGCAAGGCGGTGCAGACCCGCACCGAGCAGCTGCAGGCCGAGCGTAATGCCCGTTCCAAGTCGATCGGCCAAGCCAAGGCCAAGGGTGAAGACATTGCTCCGCTGATGGCTGATGTCGAGCGCATGGCCAATGAACTGGCTGCCGGTAAAACCGAATTGGACGGTATTCAGGCCGAGCTGGACAGCATTTTGCTGACCATTCCGAACCTGCCGGACGCCAGTGTGCCGGTCGGTGCCAGCGAAGACGATAACGTTGAGGTGCGCCGTTGGGGTACCCCAGCAGTATTCGATTTCGACATCAAAGACCACGTGGCTTTGGGCGAAATCAGTGGGGGCCTTGACTTCGAGGCTGCGGCCAAGCTGTCCGGCGCGCGTTTTGCCGTACTGCGTGGGCCGATTGCGCGCCTGCATCGCGCGCTGGCTCAGTTCATGATCAACCTGCACACCGGCGAGCACGGCTACGAAGAGCACTACACGCCCTACCTGGTACAGGCCCCGGCCCTGCAGGGCACCGGCCAGTTGCCGAAGTTCGAGGAAGATCTGTTCAAGATCACCCGCGAAGGTGAAGCTGACTTCTACCTGATCCCCACCGCCGAAGTGTCGCTGACCAATCTGGTCGCCGAGCAGATTCTCGATGCCAAGCAGCTGCCGTTGAAGCTTGTCGCTCACACCCCATGCTTCCGTAGCGAAGCCGGCGCCTCGGGCCGTGATACGCGCGGCATGATTCGCCAGCACCAGTTCGATAAGGTCGAGATGGTGCAGGTGGTGGAGCCGTCCAAGTCCATGGAGGCTCTCGAAGGCCTTACCGCCAACGCCGAGCGCGTGCTGCAGTTGCTTGAGCTGCCATACCGCGTACTGGCGCTGTGCACCGGCGACATGGGCTTTGGTGCAGTCAAGACCTACGACCTTGAGGTGTGGGTGCCTAGCCAAGGCAAATACCGCGAAATCAGCTCCTGCTCCAACTGCGGTGATTTCCAGGCCCGCCGCATGCAAGCCCGCTGGCGCAACCCGGAAACCGGCAAGCCTGAGCTGGTGCATACCCTCAACGGTTCCGGCTTGGCCGTAGGGCGTACGTTGGTGGCGGTACTGGAAAATTATCAGCAGGCTGACGGCTCGATTCGTGTACCGGATGTGCTCAAGCCCTATATGGGCGGCGTTGAGGTCATCCGCTAAATGGAATACCTGCCGCTGTTCCACAAACTGCAGGGCGGCCGAGTGTTGGTCGTCGGCGGGGGTGAGATAGCCTTACGTAAAGCGCGTCTGCTGGCCGACGCCGGTGCGGTGCTGCGCGTAGTGGCGCCGGATGTCGATGGTCAGTTGGCTGCATTGGCGCGGGAAGGTGGCGGTGAGGTGTTGGTGCGCGGTTATCTGGCGGCCGACTTGGTCGGATGCCGGCTGGTGATCGCGGCTACCGATGACGCAGCGCTCAACGCCCAGGTGTCGGCCGATGCGCAGGCGGTGAGCCTGCCGGTCAACGTGGTGGATGCGCCGGCCCTGTGCACGGTGATCTTCCCGGCTATCGTCGACCGCTCACCCTTGGTGATCGCAGTTTCCAGCGGCGGCGATGCGCCCGTGTTGGCGCGGTTGATTCGCGCCAAGCTGGAAGCCTGGATCCCGGCTGCCTACGGCGAATTGGCCGGGCTGGCTGCGCGCTTCCGGCACAAGGTGAAAACCTTGTATCCAGACGTGAATCAGCGTCGTGGCTTCTGGGAAACCGTATTCCAGGGGCCAATTGCCGAGCGTCAACTGGCCGGGCAGGGCGCCGAAGCTGAGCGTCTGCTGCAAGCGATGGTGGAGGGGGCGCCCGTGCAGCAAGGCGGGGAAGTGTACCTGGTGGGAGCAGGGCCGGGCGACCCGGACTTGCTGACCTTCCGTGCCCTGCGCCTGATGCAGCAGGCCGACGTGGTGCTGTATGACCGGCTGGTGGCCCCAGCCATCATCGACATGTGCCGACGCGATGCCGAGCGTATTTATGTGGGCAAGCGCCGCGCTGACCACTCCGTGCCCCAGGAGCAGATAAACCGCCTGCTGGTCGATCTTGCCCAACAAGGCAAACGCGTTCTGCGCCTCAAAGGTGGCGATCCGTTCATATTTGGCCGGGGCGGCGAAGAAATCGAAGAGCTGGCGGAACACGGCATCCCGTTCCAGGTGGTGCCAGGTATCACCGCAGCAAGCGGTTGCTCCGCTTATGGCGGCATTCCGCTGACTCACCGCGACCATGCTCAGTCGGTGCGTTTTGTCACCGGCCACCTCAAGGACGGCACCAGCAACTTGCCGTGGAATGATCTGGTAGCCCCGGCTCAGACGCTGGTGTTCTACATGGGGCTGGTTGGGTTGCCCACCATTTGCGCCGAGCTGATACGCCATGGAAGGGCGGCTAGTACCCCAGCTGCGCTGGTGCAACAAGGGACGACGCGCAATCAACGGGTGTTCACCGGCACCCTGGCTGATCTACCGCAATTGGTGGCGCAGCACGAGGTGCATGCGCCGACCCTGGTGATCGTTGGTGAAGTGGTGCAATTGCGCGAGAAGCTGGCGTGGTTTGAAGGTGCACAGAACAGCTAAGCACGTTGGGGCTGCCCGGCAGCCCCTTTGTCTCAACGCTGCCAGATGCCCTTGCCCATCAACTGCTCCCGATCATGGGGGAGGCCAAAGTCCTGCAATGGGCCTTTAGGCACTATGCCATTGGGGTTGATGGTCTTGTGGCTCATGTAATAGTGCTTCTGGATATGCTCCATGTTCACCGTCCCTGCCACACCCGGCCACTGATACAGCTCACGCAGCCAGTTTGACAGATTGTGGTAGTCGCTCAAGCGGCGCAAGTTGCACTTGAAGTGCCCGTGATACACAGCATCGAAACGCACCAGGGTGGTGAAAAGGCGTACATCGGCTTCGGTCAGGTACTCGCCCGCCAGGTAGCGGTTTCGACCGAGTAATGCTTCGAGATGGTCCAGTTCGTTGAACACGTCATCGAATGCCGTCTCGTAGGCGTCTTGTGTGGTGGCAAAGCCTGCGCGGTACACGCCGTTGTTGATTGCCGGGTAGATGCGTTCATTTAGCGCTTCGATGGCCGGGCGCAATGGCTCGGGATACAGGTCCAGTCTGTTGCCGGTCAGCTCGTTAAATGCACTGTTGAATATGCGGATGATCTCCGCCGACTCGTTGTTGACGATGCGCTTTTCCTTTTTGTCCCACAGTACGGGCACGGTGACGCGGCCAGTATAGTGTGGGTCGTCTTGGGTATAGCGCTGGTGCAGGTACTGAAGGCCGTCGAGGTGGTCGCCGCTTGAGCCTTGCTGCTGGTCGAAAGTCCAGCCATGGTCGAGCATAAGCCAACTGACCACTGATACGTCGATCAACGGTTCCAGGCCTTTCAGGGCGCGAACGATGAGCGTACGGTGTGCCCAGGGGCAGGCCAGCGAAACATACAGGTGGTAGCGACCGGCTTCAGGGGCGGGCAGGGCGTTGCGGCGCTGAGCACTCTCACGTTTGAAGGTGCCGTCTTTGCCATTGTCATACCACTGGTCCTGCCAGTGGCCGTCGATCAAAAGGCCCATGATGAGCTCCTCGGAAACAGTACTGTTTGTCGTTGGAGCTCAGTCTAGGGAAAGTCGTTCGAACAACTAGCGCAAATACTGCCAGGTTAGTATCTATTTTTTCGATTGGTTCCGTGCGGCCCAATAGCTGTGGGCGGTTGCGAAAGCCTGCTCGCGATTTTCCCCAAGGCCACGCAAGGCTAAAGCCATTGTCGCGACCACGGCCATTTCACCGTAGCTGTCCTGAGCTTCACCGCGCCAAACAGCGAGCAGGTGCTCAGGCTGCAGGCTTGGCGGTTTGACATGGCGGCGTTCACTCAGCGCTGGCCATTCCTCGTCCCAAGCCTGGCCGTCACGTGCACCGTAAAGATGGCTGATGACGTCAGGATTGACCTCGATTTCGCCGCCGTCGCCTTTGATCACTATGGCATGATCGCCAAGCAGACGGCTCGCCTCACGGTGCACTGCCTGATAACCGGGGTGGAATATGCTCTGCAGGCCGCAGCGGGCGTTCAGCGGGTTCAGCACGCGGGCCAGGGAATGAATGGGCGAGCGCAGGCCCAGGGTGTTACGCAGATCGATCATCCGCTGCAACTGCGGGGCCCAGTCGTGCAAGGGCGCAAAGGCAAGGTGCTGCTGGTCCAAGGCCTGGTTGACGGCAGCCCAGTCGCGGCACAGCGGGATCTTGAGCAATGCCAGTAGCTGTTCGGTGTACATGCGCCCGGCAGTATGCGCACCGCCACCGTGCATCAAAATACGCACGCCATTGGTTGCCAGGCACTTGGCACTGAGCAGGTACCAAGGCAAGTGACGCTTTTTGCCCGCATAGGTAGGCCAGTCGATATCAACGGCAATGCGCGGCGCCTGCAATTGAGCACGCAGGGCCTCGGTGAAGCCGGCAAGCTCTTCGGCGCTTTCTTCCTTGTGGCGCAGCAGCATCAGAAAGGCACCCAGCTGAGTGTCTTCGACTTTTCCTTCGAGCAGCAATGTCATGGCGGCCCGAGCTTCTTCGCGAGTCAGCCCGCGGGCGCCACGTTTGCCTTTGCCGAGTATGCGCACGAATTCGGCGAAGGGGTGTTCAGCCGGTGTTTCCAGAGTCAGAGGGCGCAGATCGGTCATATGCAATTGGTCGGCTTGGGCAGGCCTGCCAGCTTGGCAGCCAGTTTGGCAGGGGTGCCGTTGAATAGGCGGTTAAGATGCGGGCTATTGCCTTTTTCAGCGCCCAGCTTGAGCGCGGCGTATTTGATCAATGGGCGAGTAGCCGGCGACAGTTGGTATTCGTCGTAGAACTGGCGCAGTAAATCCAGTATCTCCCAATGATCGGCGGTCAGGGCAATGCCCTCGCGCTCGGCCAGAACCTCGGCCACAGGGCGCGACCAGTCTTGCAGGTCGACCAAAAAGCCTTCCTTGTCCAAGGCGATATTGCGTTCGCCAACGTTCAGGGTGCTCATAGCCAACTATTGACCTTGTAAAATTGCAGCGACAGTTCAACGAAGGCTGGGTAATCCACCGCCTGGGCCAAGGTGCTGCTGACGCCACGGGCTTGCATGTCCTCTTCGAGGGCAAACAGTCGGTCTGGCAGGTTAGCAGCCTGCAACTGGCGGTAAGCGTCGCTGCCCTCGCGCAGGCCATAGACCGCATCGCCGCACAGGAGCACGCCGTCATCAGCGCCCAACAAGCGCAAGCAGCTGTTCAGGCGCTCGTCGCCGAAAGGAGAATGCGATAGAACATGCAGGGTTGCCATCAAAGCGTCACCACCTGGTCAAAACGGGCAATCAAGGCTTTTAACTCGTCATCGTCCAATGCCTGTACCGACAGCTCCAAGCCATCTGCGCTTAGGCCGCGGCGGGCGAGGCTGTGCTGGCAGGCGTACAATTGCTCGACGCCAAACATCGGCAGTGCCTGAAGGTTGGCGGCGAGGTTTTTCTGCTGAACGGCCGCTGGCTGTTGAGCGGGCATCAGTTGCAATACCCCGTCATCAAGAAACAACATGGCTAACGGCAAGTCGAATGCCCCGCCAGCCAGGGCAATGTCCAGCGCTTCGCGCGCGGATGGGCCGCTCCAAGGTGCCTGCCGGCTGATGATCAACATGGACTTGGCCATTTCAGTCACCTCCGAAGCAGACCAGACGGTCGGCGTTTTGCGCGGCTTCATGCAGCTGGCCGAGGCCCGATAGCTCCCACGGCTGGTGCAGGTTTACTGCCGGACGCTGGTAGCGGCTGGCCTCGGCTTCGTCGAGCACGCCACGGCGCAGGGCGGCAGCGATGCACACTACCGCGTCAAGACGGTTGTTTTCGACGAAGGTACGCCACTGGCCGGCGATATCCTGCTCATCCTGAGGCACGACCACGTTGGACGAAGCGCTGTGTACGCCGTCCTGGTAAAAGAACAGCCGGGCAATTTCATGCCCGCCAGCCAGCACCGCCTCGGCAAAACGCAGGGCGCGGCGCGAGGAGGGCGCATGGGCAGGGGAAAAAACCGCGATAGCGAATTTCATGGGCAACTCATGCTGAATAATGCCGCCATGATAAAGCAAAAAGCCCGCGCAAGTGGGCGCAGGCTTTGTCGATTGGGCTGGCGTGGATCAGGCGTTATCGTTGCTCTGCGGCAGGAACCAGTTCAGCAACAGGGCGCAGATACCCCCGGTCGCAACGCCTGACTCCAGTACGTTGCGCACAGCCGCTGGCATGTGCGCCAGAAACTCCGGCACCTGCGCCACCCCAAGGCCCAGGGCTAGCGACACCGCAATGATCAGCAAAGCTCGACGGTCCAGGCGGGTGCTGGCCAGGATGTTGATACCCGATGCGGCAACTGCCCCGAACATCACCATGGCGGCGCCGCCAAGCACTGGCTCCGGCACCGCCTGAATCACACCCGCCACGCTTGGGAATAGGCCCAGCACTACTAGCATTACGGCAATCCAGATTCCAATGTGGCGGCTGGCGATTCCGGTCAGCTGAATTACGCCGTTATTTTGAGCGAAAATCGAACTGGGGAAGGTGTTGAACAGGCCGGCCAGTAGTGAGTTGGCGCCGTTGACCAGCACGCCGCCCTTGATGCGGGACATCCATAATGGGCCTTCGACGGGCTGGCGGGAAACCTTGCTGGTGGCGGTGACATCGCCGATCGCTTCCAGCGAAGTGACCAAGTAGATCACCAGCATGGGAATGAACAGCGCCCAGGAAAAACTCAGGCCAAAGTGCAGTGGCGTCGGCACCTGGAACAGCGCTGCTTCGTGCATGCCGGTGAAGTCGAGGCGACCGAGGTAGCCGGCCAGGGCATAGCCGACCGCCAGCGCTATGACGATGGCGCAACTGCGCATCCACACTACCGGGATACGGTTGAGGATCACGATCACCGCCAGCACGGCGCCCGACAACAGCAGGTTTTCACCGTTGGCGAAAGTACCGTTGGCCATTGCGCCAAACCCGCCGCCCATGCTGATCAGGCCTACCTTGATCAAGGTCAGGCCAATCATGAGCACAACGATACCGGTCACCAAAGGCGTGATCAGCCGTTTAACGAACGGTAGGATGCGTGACACGCCCATTTCGACGAATGAGCCCGCAATCACCACACCAAAAATAGCCGCCATCACGCCTTCCACTGGTGTGCCCTGCTTGACCATCAGCGCGCCACCGGCTATCAGCGGCCCGACGAAATTGAAGCTGGTGCCCTGAACGATCAGCAGCCCCGCACCGAACGGGCCAAAGCGCTTGCACTGGATGAACGTGGCGATCCCGGAAATCACCAGCGACATGGAGACAATAAGGTTGGTATCACGCGCCGATACGCCCAATGCCTGACAGATCAGCAAGCCTGGGGTGACGATGGGTACGATGATCGCCAGCAGGTGCTGCAGGGCGGCCAACATGCCGATCAACAGCCGTGGCTTGTCCTCCAGGCCCAGTACCAGTTCATTGGCAGGCGCTGCCGCGCCTGGGCCGTGTTCGTGTGAGCTCATCGCTGAAGCCGCCCCGGAAGAAAAAGGAGCGCATTCTACGGCGAGGTGCGCGATTGCGGTAGGGGCATCCACGATGGCGACAGGATCAGCGATTATCCGCTTGATAATCTGACTTTTTAGTCAGCAATTCAGTAGGTAGCCAGCCTGACGTCCGCACTCCAAAAAGAAAAGCCCGCCGAAGCGGGCTTTTCTTAGGCGGTGTCAATCAGTCGTCACGACCCATGATGCCGAACAATTGCAGCAGGCTGATGAATAGGTTGTAGATCGAAACATACAGGCTGATGGTCGCCATGATGTAGTTACGCTCACCACCGTGGATGATCGCGCTGGTCTGGAACAGAATGCAGACCGACGAGAACAGCACGAAGCCAGCGCTGATCGCCAATTGCAGGCCGCTGATCTGGAAGAAGAAGCTGGCGACGACAGCGCCGAGCAGCACAAAGAAGCCTGCGGTGATGAAACCGCTGAGGAAGCTCATGTCTTTGCGGGTGATCAGGACGTAAGCCGACAAACCACCGAACACCAGCGCAGTCATGGCGAATGCCGAGCTGACCACTTCGGCGCCGCCGGCCATACCCAGGTAACGGTTGAGGATTGGGCCGAGAATGAAGCCCATGAAACCGGTGAGGGCGAAGGTGGATACCAGGCCCCATACCGAATCACGCAGTTTGGCGGTGAGGAAGAACAGACCGTAGAAGCCAATCAGCACGACGAACACGTTCGGGTAACCGACGCGCATCTGCTGGGCCACGAAGGCCATGACACCGCTGAACGCGAGGGTGAGTGCCAGCAGGCTGTACGTGTTGCGCAGGACCTTGCTGACCTCCTGCTGCTCGGCTTGCTGGCCGTGGTGTACGGCGTAATCCTGTTCGCGCATGGCGACACTCCTTATGGAATCCGTGGTTATGGACGTTACAGATGCGAGCAGTCTAACAGACGCTCCGCAACCCGCGACACAGAGAGTTTGACAGCGTGTTTCATTACGGTATTATGGCGCCCGCAAACAAGTTGGAAGCGTGGCCGAGTGGTTTAAGGCAACGGTCTTGAAAACCGTCGATGGGCAACTATCCTAGAGTTCTTATCCAAGGCCAATCCCAGCTGCATGCTTCAGTCAGTATTCCAGATGCATCCGGGGAATTGGCAGAGTGGTTGAATGCACCGGTCTTGAAAACCGGCGAACGTGAGAGCGTTCCCAGGGTTCGAATCCCTGGTTCCCCGCCAAATCGCAGTAAATAAAGGGCTCAGAGAAATCTGGAGCCCTTTTTTGTTGCTCGTATTTCGGCCTCTGACAGCTACGATCACACGCGTCGATCAAGTGTGCAGTCGGCCGTCCCTGGGAATCACGAGTTCTCCCGCGGCCACCTAGACCGCACGCTGATGAAGATGCAACAGGCGGCAGCTGGGCATGTTCATGTTCTGGATAACCAGACACTGGTCGTTGGTGATGTCAGATTTCTAGCGACGACGGCGTGGTCAGATTTTACTTCGACAGGGGATTACCGCGTAGCGATGTCGTTGTGCTGGGGGTGGATGAGCGACTTCACCCAGATCCGAATCGGCGAGGGCTTTAGAAAGCTTCGCCCTGTCGATCTAATCGCTCGCAACATTTGTGCGCGGGACTTTCTGGCTACGGAGTTGGCTAAGGATTTCGGAGGCAAGACCGTCGTCGTCACGCATCACTACCCGATTGGAAAGGTCGCGCAGGCTGATGCCTGGATTTTCGGCCATACCCATAACGTGGTCGACACGGTCGTTTCGGGATGTCGGCTCACGCGCATCATACAAGCGATGGGTCAGCAGTATCCTGTGCCGATCACTGCTTATCTGAGCGACGTTGAAATTTCGAACGATTGCGCAGTCGGGGTCGTGGTTGGTCAAATTGTTCCAGGGTTTATTGAGAAGCGCACAGGGGCATATTTGCTTACGACCACGCCGATCTTCTCGTTGATTAGTGCCGGGCGTTTCTGGGTGGTCGTTACAAAAGCAGGAAATTTTGTTCTGACTTCCTTCAAGCGCGGAGCGGGCCGGAAGAGTCTTCGAGCACTGATCGCAACCGCTGACTCACCTGACGCATCCTCGGAGCGCGAGCCAGGCGCCTTTGCGGGCGCCTGAAAGGTCGAATATGCGGATCAGTTGAGCGTCGCTAGGAGTGTACGCAAGAAATCCTGACGGCGATGAATCGAGCTGAGAATGACGTAGTCGCGTTCGCCATCTGGTGGTAAATGACCACATTCCATTAGGCCGATGATGTAAACCTCCGCCGTCCCTCAGGCCTCGCGCAGGTCTTGCTCTGTTGTGGATTTGTGGATGTCATCCACTAGGCGTTTCCAACACTCAGCTTGGCGCTTGCCGAGTGGTTCGCTGGAGAAAGATGGAGCGTGAAGCAGTGAATCGTAGTAGCCGATAGCAGGTTGCGTGCTCAAGCGGGAAGCCCCACAGATTAAATCTGGAGCGATCTTATCATGCGTACACGCATTCGCTTGTTACTGGCCCGTCAGGGGCAGGCTCCTTGCAATTAGGCGCTGCAAGCTGAGCTACGGCCAAGAGTACGAGCTGCATCTCTGCGAGCGCTGCTTTTTCTCTCAAATAGCTGAGATGAAGAGTGCGCGACGGCTTGCTGTGATGTTCGACGAGGAAGGCGATGCGATTTTGGTTAATGACGCTTAGGCAAACCGGATAGGGTGTAAAAGACTGCCCTCATTGGCTTTACCTCTTACATTCGCTGAGTGGGTGTAGGCTATTCGCTTCGATTCACTCAACAAATAGCCTGGATAAATCAAGACTTTCTCACTTGGAGTGTAAATTTTGTTGAGCGTCTGAGACCAAGCGGGCTCGCTCCACTCAACCATCATTTGCCAGGAGGGAAATCTATCTCTGTCATGGCCACGTTGTTCAGGTAGTTGGTCAAGGTGAGCAGAGAAACTTGGGCGATCACATCCACGATCTTGGCATCGTCCAGGCCTGCCTCACGAGCGGCTGCCAACTGCGCATCGCTGAGCTGGCCCCGGCTCAAGGTTATCGCCCTGGCCAGTGCAGCCACGCCATCAAGCGTGCCGGCACGTGCAGCCAGCAGGTCATCGGGATCGAGGCCAACCTTGCTGCCAAAGAAGCTGTGTGCGGCAACGCAGTAGTCGCAGCCATTGACCTCGGAGGCGGCCAGCGCCGCGATCTCACGTTCGGCGGGGGTCAAACTGTTCTTGTTCAGCGCTTGCGACAGTGCCAAGTAGCCACTGAGCGCCGCTGGCGAATGGGCGAGGGTGGCAAAAGCATTCGGGATGAAGCCCAGGCCTTTCTCAACGCCCTGGAGGGAGGTACGGGCAGCGGAAGGGGCCTGGTCGAGCGACAGAGCTTGAATACGCGTCATATTCAGTTCCTCGGAATAGGTTCGGGTTCGGCTTCAGGCAACGGGTATCGGGTTATCAACCAGCGACTGGTTGAACTGATGAATCAGTTTGTGCTCATTCGCTCCCTGGTTGGCGCGCAGCGGGAGGACGCGATCCACCAGCACTTCAGTAGTGGCCGATTCGAGCTTGGCCAGCGTTTCCTGAATGAAGTCATTCAGCGGCATGGCGCGTTTATCACCGCTCTTGTGAATGAGGTCGGTGTCAACCCACGGCGGCGCGATTTCCAATACCTTGACGCTGGTGTCACGCAAACTGAACCGCTGCGACAGCGAGTAGGAGTGAATGGCTGCCTTGGTCGCCGAATAGAGGGCAGTGGCTGCCAGCGGCAGGTAGGCCAGCACCGAACTGTTATTGATAATGTAGGCGTCCGCTTGACCCTTGAGATGCTCCACGAAGGCAGCGCTGACGCGTACTGGGCCCAGCAGGTTGGTCTGCAGCAGGCTCACCGCCTGTTCGTCGTCGTAGTCTCCGGAAGCCGGGTTGTCGAAAGGCATGATCCCGGCATTGTTGATGATCACGTTCAATTCCGGATAACGGCGGATCACCTCCTGAGCCACCTGTTTGATCTGCTGCGGATCGTTAATGTCCAGGCGCACGGTATCGATACCGGGATTGGCCTGGGCGATCTCATTCAGCAGTGCCTGACGACGCCCTGCAACGATCACTTTGTTGCCACGTTGATGGAATGCCTCGGCCAGGGCGCGGCCAATGCCTGAAGTACCACCTGTGATGAAGATAGTGTTTTCGCTGGGCTTCATGATCCGATTCCTTTGATTAGCAGTTGGCGTTGTAACGCGGGGCCAGCTGGTTGCTGGACAGCTGGCTTAACAGGGCTTGCCGGCTGGCTTCGTAGCGTTCGAAGGCTTGCAGATCGTGCATTGAGGGAATGGAGATCAGTACCTGGTCATCGAAATCCTGCAGAGCGCCGTCCACCAGATCCTGAGCTGACATAACGATGCCTGGATCGAGGTTCTCGACCGGCAAACCACCGATCTGCCAGAAGTCCGTCGCGGTGGCCCCTGGTAGCACCGCCTGCACCTGGATGCCGCTGTCCGCCAGTTCCTTGTACAGAGACTGAGTAAAAGCGGTGACATAAGCCTTGCTCCCGCCGTACACGCCGTTCAGCAATTCTGGAGCCAGGCTGACGATGGAGGAGATGTTGATCACGGCGCCTTGTTTGCGAGCCACAAACCCTGGAATAGCTGCATAGGTGAGGCGAGTGAGGGCGGTGACGTTGAGGGTGATCATCTCGACCATGCGCTCGACGTCACTTTCCAGCAGGCGGGTATGGGTGCCGATGCCAGCGTTGTTCACCAGCAGGCTGATGCTGGCGTCTCCACGCAGCTTGCGTTCGACCTTGGCCAGATCGGTCGCGTCAGCCAAATCTGCCGGAAACACTTCCACGTTCTGGCGGGTTTCCGTGGTCAGCCGGCTGGCCAGAGTGTTAAGCCTTTCACGATTGCGAGCTACCAGTACAAGGTCATAACCCCGTCGAGCCAAGCGTTCAGCGTAGATGGAACCGATGCCGGTGGAGGCGCCGGTGATGAGGGCAGTGCCCTTGTGATGCTGCGTCATGGTCATGCTCCGTTGTTTGGTGTGAAGCCATGATGCAGAAGGTCGATTTCGTCTTAAACGACGCATATGATACGTTTTTAGGACATCAACGAATTGGGCTTAACTATGCACAGGGTCGGCTATTTGATCACCGAAGGTTTCCAGATTATGTCGCTGGCGACACAGGCTGTGTTCGAGTTCGCGAACATCGTCGCTGGTGAAGCGGTCTACAAGATTCAGAATTTTTCCATCGAGGGCGGCACGGTGCGTTCTTCCTTGGGGATGTACATGGACACGCTGCCGCTGGGGGCTCCCGGTCTGGCCGACACCTGGATGATCACTGGCACGTTGACCCCCCTGACGCCGCCGAGCGAGCAAGTGCTGGCAAGCGTGCGGGGCTTTGTCGACAGCGCTAGACGCACCGCAGGCCTCTGCACCGGCTGCTTCGTCCTGGCCCAGGCCGGCGTGCTTGATAACCGCCGAGCTACGACCCACTGGGCCTACGCAAAGAAGCTCCGTGAGTTGCACCCGAATATCGAAGTCGAGGAAGACCGTATATTCATCGTGGATGGGCAGATCTGGACGTCTGCGGGCATGACTGCCGCCCTGGATATGGCATTGGGCATGGTGGAGAAAGATCTCGGCACCGAGATGGCCAGGTCGGTGGCAAGAAAGTTGGTGATGCATCAGCGCCGCTCCGGTGGGCAATCCCAACATTCCGAGCTGCTGACACTGTCTCCGAAATCAGATCGGATTCAGGCAGCCCTCGATTACGCACGGAAGAATTTGAGCCGACCATTGAGCGTTGAGGAGCTCGCAGAAGCAGTGCATTTGAGCCCCCGCCAGTTTACTCGCGTATTCACTGCCGAGACCGGTCAATCACCCGCCAAGGCTGTGGAGAGCCTGCGCCTGGAGGCAGCCCGCTTGATGATCGAGCAGAGCCGTCATAGCCTGGATGTTGTGGCGAAGGAAACCGGATTCAGGGATCGCCGGCATATGCGAGAGGTCTTCATTCGTGGTTATGGCGTCCCGCCCCAGGCAGTGCGAAGGGATGCTCGGCGTGTGGTGTCTGCTTAATGCAAGGGCCACACTGGTGGCCCCGACTTCTGCGTTAAACCGACGTAAAAGCGGCTATATGGCGAGCCGCCGCCTGCGGGTACTGCATATGTGGGCCGTGACCTGCACTGGCGAAGCTCACTAGCGTCAACGTGGGAAGCTGACGGCTGAGGGCATACCAGTTTTCAACCGGGAAGACGATGTCGTGATCAGCGCCCAGGTGAAGCACAGGGATCGTGGTGGTTTTCAGTGCGTTCAGTACCGCTTCAACTGGAAAAACCGGATTCTTTGGGCCTTCGCCGAGTTGCTGGGCTGCCCACTGAACAGGAACCTTAGGGCCACGTTCTTGAGTCCGTAATGAAAGCCGCGCCCAGGCGCTCTCAGCC
Organism: Pseudomonas promysalinigenes; assembly: GCF_014269025.2. Taxonomy (NCBI): domain Bacteria; kingdom Pseudomonadati; phylum Pseudomonadota; class Gammaproteobacteria; order Pseudomonadales; family Pseudomonadaceae; genus Pseudomonas; species Pseudomonas promysalinigenes. The sequence goes on from NZ_CP077094.1 coordinate 1,927,525, forward strand.
GTGGCTCGGCTATCCCCAGAGCCCGGCTCGAAGAATAAGCTTACGAAATCTTCGAAGTCATTTTCTCGACGAGCCATCTCGTAGAACAGCGCTTCGCCGGGTTTTACAAGGTGCCCAGGGGGAGTAGTGCCAATCAGCACGGCATGGCTTACCAGTTGTGGAGCTTGGGCGAGTACAACCTGAGCGGCTATGCCGCCAAGTGACCACCCGCCGATGACCACTTTGCCAAGCTGCAGCGCGTGAATGAGTTCGATAGCGTCTTTCGCAAGTGACCCGGGATTGTAGCTGGGGTAGCCGCCTGATAGGCCCAATCCGCTGTAGTCAAAAATGGTGACCTGGAAGCCAAGCTCAGCAAGGTTGTCCAGAAACAGTGGATCCCAGTCGTCCATGGTGCCGCGATAGCGAACAAGCAGGACGAGCGGCTGGCCGCTGCCGATGGTTCGATAAGCCAGGCGGCGGTCGCTTAGATCAATGAACTGGGTAGGGGCGCTAACGCTGGGCGATGTAACAGTCATGATGGGCACATCCGTGATGTTGGGTGATGAGCAATCCTGGCCTCTAAGCTGCAGTCTATAAACGTCGTTAAGGGGCGTGATTCGAGACATGTGCCCATCGCCCTGGCTATTTGCTCAGCGGTTTTCTTCCGTCATTTCGCTGTCTTCGTCCTGGTGTAGTGGTCAACTCATCCCGGACACGGTTTTGAGTTTTTCTTCTGCTTTCGCTGGAGCCAGCCCATCGTTGAACTGATGAGGCCGGATCCAGTTGTAGTGGCCCATCAGGTATTGGCCAATGTCTCGTTGAGCTTGCTGCCCGGTCAGGTAGCCCTGGTCGGTATCCACTCTGATTTCGAGCTGCGGAAGACTCGCTCCATCGGTGCATTATCCCAACAGTTGCCTCGGCGGCTCATGCTCTGGCGCATGCGGTAGCGCCACAGTCTCTGGCGGAACTGACGGCTGCCATATTGCGATCCCTGGTCAGAGTGGAACAGGAGTCCTTGAGGCTTTCCACGTTGTTCGTAGGCGACGTGCAGCGCTTTGACCACCAGGTCTCCATCCGGCTTTTCTGATAAGGCCCAGCCAACCACTCTGCGTGCATAGAGATCCAGGACAACTGCCAGATAGTGCCATTTGCCCTGTGCCCAGACGTAAGTGATGTCTCCACACCAGACCTGATTTGGAGCTTCGACATCAAACGCTCGGTTCAAGGTGTTCGGTATATCTGGCCGCTCCACGGTGGCCTTTTTGTACGCATGTGATCCTGGCTGCTTGCTGATCAACGCCAGCTCTCGCATCAGGCTGCGTACCTTGAACCGCCCGATTTGCTCACCCTCTTCTTGCATCATTGCCATGATGGTACGGCTGCCGGGCGCACTTCGACCTCGCGTGAACAACCCATTCACTCGACTACGCGACCGTAGTCATTCACCGTCCAGAGTTCGCCTTTTGTGACGATGTGCGTAGTAACTAGAGCGAGTGCCTTCTAACACTTCGCACAAACAATCAACGGGCTCATGGTCGCTGAGCTGGCGGAGCAGTGCGTACGCTCGAGATCTTCCGACATCAAGAGCGCGGTGGCCTTTTTAGTATCGATTTCTCGCGTTCAAGGCGCGTGATCCGGGCTTCCAACTCTTGGATTATTTGCTGCTCTGGCGTCAACGCTTTGCTGGCCGGCGTAGCGCCGCCGCGCTCCTGCTGAAGCTGATTAACTCATCGGCGTAGGGCCGATTCGACCAAGCCGAGCGAACGGGCCGCTTCGGCATGGCTGTAGCCTTGATCGAGCACCAGGCAGGCAGCTCCGCGCTTGAACTCAGGGGATTTTCTTCACCTTTATGATCGACCAACCACGCCGCAGCCGGGCGGGGTTTATCTTGAGGCCGGGCACTTTCTTCATCAGTTCCTCGCTCAGGCTATCGGGGTTGGTGGTTCACCTGATATTGGTACACGCTGTCCACCTGAGCCGCGCACTCGGCCCAAGCTAGTTCCGTGCGTTCCTGGTCACTGAGCAGATGGCCGTTCGTTCCCGGCGTGGTCGCCGGCAGTTGGCACGGCACTACCACTGGACAACCACTGACGATAAGCGTCGGCTCCGGTGATAGCGGGGCGCTCGCGCAGCCGGCGAGCAGCATCAGGTAAAGGCTGATCAGCCCAGTTTCGCAGTGTTTCGTTGTCATGCTTGAGGCTCTCTATCAGGCGCTCGCGCTCGGCCAGGCCGGTGCGCAGGGTACTCTGGAGTTTGCGCAGCTGCGCCTGCACTTGGCGTTCGTGCTCCAGGGTAGATTGCAGCGCTGTGGCGGTGGCGCGGTTGCGGCGGGCTTCGGTCTCGGCGGTTGCTAGCTGCTGCGTCAGACCCTCGGCGTTTTTCTGCTCCACCAACAGTTGAGTCCGTTGCCACCACCCCCACGCGCCAACCGTGGTGGCTGCGGCCAACGCCGCTCCTAGCAAGCTGTTGCGCAGGTCCATCACGCGGCTACCAGAGCAAGGTTCTGGTGGCGCTCGAAGGCACGCTCAAGCTTCACGTCGTACAGGTTACGCTGGTAGTCGGGACCGTTGTACAGCCTGGCGACCGTCGCCCACTGCTGTGCCTTCAAGGCCTTGAGCAGGTCGGCGTCGGCCTCGATGTAGCGGACGAAGGCCTCAAGGTGGTCCGCTTCGCTGCGGTTCATCGCCGCCACGAAGTCGTGGATGCTCAAGTAATTCAGGCGCTGCCAGTGGTACCCCATGACTTGAAACGCGCCCCAGCTCGCAGACTCCAGCGCCGCCAGTTCATCCAGCCGACAAGCCTGGGCCAGACGCTGATGCTCGGCGGTTCCGCCGATGTAACCGCCGGCCTTCGGGTTGACCAGAGTGGGCGCCTGCTTGGCAAGCAACAAAGTGCGCCGTATCAGCTGCTGCTGGTCGTCGGCAGGCGTGCGCGGCAGTTGCAAGCGCTCGTACATGACGTGCCGCTCGAAAAGGATGACTGGCTTGCCGTTGCTCAGGAAACCGAACCCTTTGGATTCGACCTCATTGAGCGCGTACACCGCCGCCACAGCCACCCCCAGGCGCAGTGATGCCTGCAGCAGGTCCGCGTGCTTGAGGAGTTTCCCGGTGTCCAGCCCCTGCAGGCCAGCCAAGGTTTTCGGCCCGGCGATACCATCGCCGACCAGACCGGCCTTGACCTGGTAGGCCCTCACCGCGGCTTCGGTGGCATCGCCGAAGAAGCCGTCTGCCATCAGCTGGGCGCCTCTGTCATTGAGCTTGCGCTGCAGGTGCCGAACCGCCTGGGAGCGGTCGCCGTATCGAAAAGTAGTCATGCAGTTTCCTCTTCTCGTGTGATGAAATTCTTCGCGGTTGCACGGATGAACATGGCGCCCAGCAAGCCAACGGCGCGGCCGCTTGTGGGCCGTAATGGCGCCGAAGCGTCGGTGGGCAGTGTCGTCGTGCTGGGGGCGGTTGTGTTCGGTCACTACAGATCGGCGCAGTTGTCGGTATTTCTGGCCATTCTGGGATTCCTCGTTGCGGTGGCGGTGTGCCTGGCGATGAGGACATGGTCGGCATCGCGCGCGGTCACGGCAATGCGCTGTACTTGTAGGTGCAATGGCTACAAAGCAGACAGATAAGGATTACGCGCGCAGTCGCCAATGCCCATATTGGCGTTGTGAACATCGACCCTTTGTGAATGGCCTAGTGAGCAGAGTGCTATCACGTACACGGCTTACTTGATGAGTAGTGGGTCTAACAGGGGCTTCACCTTGGTGGCCGCCTATCTCCACGGATGCAATTGCCCTGAACTTTGGCCGCTGCCTGACTGCCTTTACTCATAGACAACGTTGAGGAGAACCCTATGAACAAGGGTAGCGAAACGCAAAAAGAAACTTCGCAAACCAACACCCAAGGTGAGCAGGAGCGCGACAACGATGCTCACCGCCCTGATGGGTCCACCGGCACTGCTCATGATTCCACGGCGCAGAAAACGGCTCGAAACAGCGATAGGCTCAAACGCTAAGCGTGTTGGGTTAATAACTGAGCCCGGCAGGTTTCGCCGCGCGAGATGTGCGGCTTGCGCTTGGAAAATGATTGCATGAATCTCTGAAGGCCTCTGCTCAGATGACGTTCATTGTCTGGTTCGCCATGCTGGGCGCAGTATTGCTGCTGCTGGCGCTCTCTTCATCGTATTTGCGCTGGGTCCCTGTAACATCATCACTGGTGTGTCTGGGACTTGGCATGTTTTTGGGCACCTCCGGGCTGGGCCTGCTTCAGCTTGACCTGAGCGAATCCAGTGGCTGGATGGAGCATCTCACCGAAGTTGCAGTGTTGTTTTCTCTGTTCTTCAACGGCTTGAAGCTGCGCCTGCCGTTGCGCGACCGCCGATGGTGGAGCGCGTTCTATCTGGCAGGGCCGGTGATGCTCAGTTGCATCGCGGGTGTGACGCTGTTGCTGCATTACGGCTTTGAACTGGGCTGGGGTGGATCGCTTCTGATTGGGGCGATTCTCGCACCCACCGACCCGGTGCTTGCCACCTTGGTGCAGGTCGCCGATGCCCAGGATGGTGATCCGGTGCGTTTCAGCCTCTCTGGTGAGGCTGGGCTCAACGATGGTGTGGCCTTTCCCTTCGTGATGCTTGGCTTGTTCCTGCAACAGCCATCCGGTCAGCCGTGGTTCAGTGAGTGGTTGGTCAAGGATATGCTCTGGGCCGTGCCTGCAGGGTTGTTACTTGGCTACTTCATGGGCCGTGGGCTGGGCAAGCTTACCCTGTACTTACGTTTGCGCAACGATGACTGCACCGTATCGCCCAATGATTATCTGGCGCTAGCATTGATCGCACTGGCTTACGTGAGCGCCGAGATTATTCAGGCTTATGGTTTTCTTGCGGTGTTCGCGGCAGGTCTGGGTTTACGCCAGGCCGAAGTTCAGACTTCCAGTAACCCAGAAGACCCAGCGGCCGAGCATCTTGTCCAGCCTGTGGTAGGGCATCAGCATGCGGCGCCGGAGCGTGCGTTGAAAGGGGATGTGCAAGCGCTCGCTGACTCGCAGGTGGCGGCAGGGATCATGTTGGGTGACATGTTGGCGTTCGGGAGCTTGATCGAGCGAGCAATGGAGGTGTTTCTTGTCACGATGCTCGGCGTGGTGCTCATCGAACATTGGGACTGGCGAGCAGTGCCGGTCGCCGCTGCGTTGTTTGTGGTAATCCGGCCAGTGAGTGTCTTGCTGTTCCCGCGGCCAGGTGTGTTGACGCTTCGGCAGCGAGGGCTTTTGGGTTGGTTCGGTATCCGCGGCATCGGGAGCTTCTATTACCTGTTCTACGCCCTGAATCATGGGCTGCCGCCAGCGCTGGCTGGGCAAAGTATCAACTTGGTTCTCTGCGTGGTGGCCTTGAGTATTCTGGTGCATGGTTTGAGCGTACAGCCGCTGCTGGCGTGGTACGAAGCCCACAAGCGATAGAAATCCAAGGCACAAGCGCTCCAGCGGGTGTGAGTGCGAACGCCTGGGTCCGTTGATCCAAGGCCTTATCCAGTGCAATGCGGCTTGACGGATTACCGGCTATCTTAGGGAGTGGCAAGCGAACCGCTTTCTTGCTGGGAACGGTTTTGCGCGTTCCCCGTTGATTGAGTAGGAAATACTATGCAGCAACCCGTGGACGAAACCATCCGAGCGGCCTTGCAGAAGACTCATGCGCGCTTGCACCGTCAACATGAGCTGGTGGTCGAGTTCGGTGTCATGTCTTTGAAAGTTACAGACTTGGACCAATTGTTGACCCATGCTTGTGAAGTGGTGGCTGAAGGCATGAGCACTCGCTTCTCCAAAGTGCTGCAACCGGCGGATGAGGACGGCTTTGTTCTGACTCACGGCGTTGGCTGGGATGCTGATGACATCGGGCAAGCGACCGTGGGTGCGGACGCGGCAAGCCCTGCCGGTTATGCGTTGGCGACTTATCGGCCAGTGCTCTCGAATCATTTGGGGATGGAAAGTCGCTTTCGCACACCGGATTTGCTGAAGAAGTATGGGATTGAACGGGCTATAAACGTTCCGATCCGAGGTGTGCTGAGCCCGTTCGGCGTACTCGAAGCAGACAGTAGCAACGGGGATGACTTCGTCGAAAGCGATCTGGTATTCCTTGAAGGCATCTCCAACGTGATCTCCATGGCTGTCGAACGCATATCGGCAGGCATAGACGCGCCAGTTCCCGATCCTTATTCCGAAACCATCTTGAATGCGAGCCCAGATTGGGTGGAGATCCTCACCGCGAACGGCGAGATCGAGTTCATGAACGAAGCCGGGCTTAAGTTTATGAATACTGACCTGGCCAGCGTCAAAGGCCAGCCTTGGTATGACCTATGGCCCGAGGCTTCGCGATCGATTGCGGGGGAGGCGGTGGCCAAAGTCTGCGCCGGGGAAACCGTGCGCTTTGAAGCGAGTTGCCCCATCGCTCCCGATGAACCTAAGTTTTGGGATGTCACCGTTGCGCCGATCCTCGGTCCAGACGGCAAGGTCGAGCGTGTCATCGCCGTATCACGGGATATCACTGAGCGGCATCTCTACGAAGCACAACTGCTTTCGCTTATTGAGGCTCAGAATAACAGGCAAAGTCGCAGCGACCTGGTTTTGGAAGAAATACACCATCGAGTCAAAAACAGCCTTCACCTGGTCAATACCTTGCTTTTACTGCAAGCCAACCTGACGCCGGATACGGCGGTGAAGTTGCAGCTCGAAACCGCCGCAGGGCGCGTGGTTACCATCGCCAGCGTTCACGAGCGCCTTTACCAGGCCGCTGAAGATCAAGATGTGCGCGCCCCTCAGTACCTTGGCGCTTTGTTGGGTGATCTGGGCAAGGCGTTGGCCGACCGACACATTTCTCTGGATGCGGACGATTTTGTCTTGCCGCCCGAAAGGATGGCCCCATTGGGATTGGTGATCTCCGAGTTGATCACCAATGCGCTCAAATATGGCAAGGGTTCGATCGAGGTCATCGTCAAGCATATGGGTGGCGATGCATTACTCACCGTACGCGATGAGGGGGACGGCTTTCCTGATCATTACCCCAAGCCCACGGGAACAGGGCTTGGTATGCGTCTGGTCAAGAGCTATTCAGGGTATGGCGGTGCGGCGGTGGCAGTTGATCGCCAGGATGACAAAAGCTGTGTTCATGTGCGTTTCAAGCTTTAGTTGGCTGCGGCGCACCCTTTGATCGCCAACTTGGCCACCGCTTCGCTTTCTAAAAAGCACTTGAAATCGCGACTCTACGGCCTCTCATGGGCATAGGCGACTTGTGTTTTTTCGATTTGAATCTCCTTAAGCCTTACAAGGTGAATCTGTGTACCCCAAGACCCCCGATGGGCGCTACTTCGTGGTAAAAGGGCGGCTCTGGCGCTGCACCAATCCCAGCCTGAGTGAGACAGAGCGGCAACGCCTCGTACATGACTTAATGGATGCTCGCCGTGATGTCAAAAATGCCAAGCGCGCAGGTGACGAAGGCATGCTGGCGTCTGCACGGTCGCGAGTGAACGCCGCCAAAGTCGGCCTGGGCGAGAGGGGGGCGGTTTGGTGGGGCGACGGCAGCCCGGATTACAATCGCAAGCTGGCTGAATCTACCCCATATGCAGACTGGTACCAGTCGTTGAACCATGCCCAGTAGGGGCAAGCCAGCCCTTGAACACCGGTTATGGACCGAGCCTCGGGCGCGGGAGCCGTCCATAACCGTGTGCCGAGTGTCAGTGTTTTCCGTGGCCGGCGCGGGCAATAACCAATCCTGCCAAGAACCCAAGCGCCGCCGCACCGAGTACCACCCACTTGCCGGCCGTAGGTGCCCTGACACACTTCGGTTTATCGACCGCAGCGTGCTTTGAATCAGAGGCAATTGGCTTGTCGAGTGGCATTATCAGCTCGTCGGGCTCGACCAATGAGAGTCCAAGCGCGGTACCATCGACCAGGGTCAATGTCAGCCCCTCGACTGTCCCTGCCTCCCTGTTTGGAAACACCGGTTCACCTTCGGCATCCAGGCTGTCGTAGATGAAGCGCGTACCCTCCAGCCATCCAACGGCGGTGAGAAGCTCGGGGCCTAGATAATACTTTCCATCTTGGAAAAAGCCTGGAAACTGATGGGCGCGCTCAACGTTATCGACGCGGTAACGCTCACCCGGTTTCATGCCTGTAGCTGGATCGATCATGTTCTCTCCCCTGTGATTCGAGCCTTGGGTTGTCAGTCGTTGCTGCGCTCGGTATGCAGAGGAAGCCATGAGCAGCAGCAAAGTTCAGCCCAATTAGTCCGGCGGTCATCATCCCCACCTCTGAGCCCGCAGCTACACGGGCTCAGGCGCGCAGAACAATATAATTCGCAGCGCTTGGGCCTACTATGAAGCCGATTCGCTTTGTGCAAAAAAGGCCCCCATGCAACTCGCCGGCTTCGCAGCCCAGATTTCAGCTTTGAGACTCGTCTTATGTCAGCGCCGCGCCTCGAAAGCGATAGTAGCGCCACCCTGCTAATCAACGCGGATGTCAGCAGGGGCTCTATCACTCCAATAAGCGAGGCCTCTCATGTTTGTACGTTCTATCAAATATCCCGCAATATCCTGCGCCGCTCTTTTGGCATCTTTCATGATGACTGCTGTGCATGCAGCAGATGGCCAGATTGAATTCACCGGTGTAGTCAACGACAACGCCTGCACCATCAACAGCCAAAGCGTTACCCAGGCTGTCGATATGGGCCAAGTGCGTATCGCGGACTTCCCCAACACTGTCGGTGCACTGTCCACTGTAGAAGCCACGCCGTTCAGCATTTCGCTGGAAAACTGCAGCGGGCCGACCATGAAGAACGCCACCGTGAAGTTCAGCGGCCAGCCTGCCGCAACGGATGCGACTGTGCTTGGCATGGTCGGCAGCAATCAAGTATCGGGCCTGGGTATCCAGATCGCCGACGCTCGCACTGGCGCCAAACTGCCGCTTAACACTGAAAGCACTGCTTACACCCTGCGCCCCTCCAATAACACGTTCGATTTCACCGCGTCGTATGTTCGTCTTGTTGCAGACACAGTGGGCACCGATGGCGATGTGACCGCACGTGGCATCGGTACTGGTCGTGTCAATGCCGTGGCGACTTTCGATATCACCTATCGATAAGTCTTGGTTGGTACCAGGGCCTCGCACTGGCGAGCGCTCTGGTACGAAGGAGCGCAAGCACATGAAACGCAAGTTGTTGAGGCTGGCCTCGGTGGTCTTCTGCCTGTCCAGCACGCTGGCACACGCCGGTGTGAACGTAGGCGCCACCCGCGTCATTTATCAAGGCAAAGACAAGGAAGCCAATCTGTCGGTCACCAATACAGTGGATGACCGTATCCCTTATCTCATCCAGTCATGGGTCAGTGAGTATGGTACGGACGAAGCGACCGAGAAGTTTATCGTAACGCCACCGTTATTCCGCCTGGATCCGGGCAGCCAGAACATGCTGAGAATCATGGCTGTACAGACCAAGCAATTACCGACCGACAGGGAAAGTTTATTCGCGGTCAACGTCAAAGCGATCCCGGCCAAGAGTAATGATCCGGGCAGGGAAAATGTTCTACAGATCGCGATCAAGACCAGTATCAAGATGTTTTATCGCCCGGAGGGTCTACCTGGCAACTTGATCGATGCCGCCAAAGGCATGGTCTGGTCTTCGCACAATGGCCAACTTTTATTCGAGAACCCGTCGCGCTACCACCTCGTCGTCAGCAAGTTGGTGATTAACGGTCAAGAACAAAAAGGGCTGCCGGATGTAATTACGCCCGGTCAGCGCGGCACTGCAACTATCAAAGCGAAACCAGGTGACAGCTTGACCATGAGTTACATCAATGAATACGGCAGTGCAGTCGAGGCTTCGGCCGTAACACTGGCTTCGCAGTAAAAAGCCCATTCCAAGGAGTCCGACATGCGAAAAGGGCGCACGAACAATTGGCTGCGCCGTATTCCTATTGTGCGCATGTCTGCTTTCACTTTCACTTTCTACACCTGCAGCGTGCAGGCTGAGTTCAGTTTCGACCCAAGCTTCCTGGAAATTGGTGGCGGCCGCGGCGGCGATGCGGTAGCGGCTCAAGTCAGTGCGCTCAGTGAAGGGCAGCTACCTGGGGTGTACAAGATTGGGCTTACCGTCAATGGCAAGGCAATTGATGAGCGTGAGGTTCGATTCATTCGGGAGCCTTCCGATCAGCCGAAAACCATGACTGGGCTGTTTCCGTGTTTTTCCATCGAGTCGCTCAAGGAGCTGGGCGTCGATGCCGAGCGGCTGGCCAAGGCCTCGCTGTACGAGGCGCAATGCGTGGCCTTCAGCGGTTCTTTGGCAGGTGTGACGTATAACTACGTCTTCGGCAAACAACAACTCGATATCCAGGTCCCTCAAGCTTTCATCGGCGAGGTGCCACTGGAGGTCCGTCGCCGACACTGGTCTGACGGCGAGCGTGTGGCTTTCGCCAACTATTCCTTGAGCGCAAGTCATCAGGAAACCACCAGGAGCCGACAAGAGTCGCAATTTGGCAGCGTTCAAAGCGGTATCAATGCCGGCGCCTGGCGTTTCAGAAACTTTTCGACCTATCAGAAAAACGGCGCCACCAGCGGTGAATGGAAATCGGTCGACACCTACGTCCAGCGTGCGCTCGGCGATACCATGGCCATCGCGACCGTGGGTGATGGCAGCACCAGCAGCGACTTGTTCGATACCATCTCTTACCGCGGCGTCAGTGTGGCCACGGACTTGGACATGCTGCCTGATAGCGCCAGGAACTTCGCGCCGGTCATTCGTGGGATCGCCAACGGCCGCTCCCTGGTCACCTTGCGTCAGCGTGGCTATGTCATCAGCGAACAATGGGTGCCGTCTGGCCCGTTCGCGCTGCGCAACTTGTATTCCACACCCAGCAACGGTGATATCGAAGTCACCGTCGAAGGGCCCAATGGTGATCGCCAGGTTTATACGCAATCGTTCTCGTCCGTACCCTACATGCTGCGTGAAGGGCAGCACAGCTACGAGCTGACGCTCGGCCAGTACCGCTCTGCCAGCACCTCGACGGACCTGCCCAAACCCATGTTCGCCCAGGCCAGCTACCGCAGAGGCATTGCCAGTGGCACCACGCTGCTGGCCGGCAGTATCGTCAGTGCCGACTATCACTCGGCATTGTTTGGTGTGGCGCAGGATATCGAAGGCTTCGGGGCCGTGTCGGTGGATGTCACCCACGCGGTCACCCAAGGGCTCAAGGACAAGCCTGCAACGGGGCAGTCCTATCGTTTTCGCTACTCTAAATCCATCGAAACGACCGACACCAACTTCAGCCTGCTGGGCTACCGCTACTCAACGGCGGGCTACTACAGCTTCAACGAGGCAGTGAACCTGCGGGCCACTACTGCCGGCATCCGCTATGACGATGATCTGCTGGGCAGCGCGCTAGTGGCCTCGGATTACTTTGCCGGCCATATGAAAAGTGCGTTCACCGCCAACGTATCCCAGCAGTTCAGCACTTACGGCAGCCTGTTCGCCAACGTCAGCAAGACGCGTTACTGGAACCAGGCAAAAAGTTCGACATCCGTGCAACTGGGTTACAACTTCAGCGTGGGCAGCGCTTCCTACACATTAGGGCTGGCGCAGACCAGCGGAGCAGGGCAGTCGGTGAAAAGTATCTCACTGGGTGTCAGCCTGCCTTTGGGGGGCGTGAGTTCATCGCGACGAGTTAGCGCGGGCGCAAGCCATGACTCGCTGGGCAATGCCAGCAATAACATCAATATGTCGGATTCGGTGCTGGAAGATAACGCGTTGACTTACAACGTAGGGTTGAACCAGCGCAAACAACAAGGTGATCAGCTGACCGGAGCCTCGCTGGCCGCACGCTACAGTGCGGCCAACGCGGTGTGGCACGGTTCATATACCTCCGATCAGAACGTCACACAACTCGATTACGGCGTGGAGGGGGGGCTGGTTGCAACTAGCGACAGCTTCATGTTTACCCAGCCGTTGGGTGAAACCAACATCATCGTCTCGACACCCGGCGCCGAAGGGGTGGGTATTCGCGCCAGAAGAGGCGTGCGCACCAACAGCTCGGGCTATACGGTGTTGCCATCGGCCCAGCCTTACCGGTCTAACAAAGTGTCGCTCAACACCGACACGCTGTCGGACACGACCGACATCAGTAACTTGGTCCAGGACGTTGTACCGACTCGCGGTGCCTTCGTGATTGCCAACTTCGAGACACGGAATGGCAGGCGCTTGTTGATCAAGTTGGCAACGCCTGAGGGCGCGTTGGCGCCATTCGCCTCGCAAGCAAACCTCTATGACCAGGACGGCACACTTATCAGTTCGGCGATGGTTGCGGATAACGGACGAGTGTTCATGACGGGCGTGCCCGAGCACTCGACGCTCACCGTGGATGTGGATGGAAAAACCTGGTGTCGGGCAACGGTCGATCTGAATGATTTCGCACTTAAGGGCGAGGGTGTTGAGCAAATAACTATGCGCTGCCCTGGCGGCTCTGAAACGGCAGCGAGAGGAAACGAATCATGAGTTACCGTGGCATCAAAATGATCTTGCCGGATACCCGCCACACACTGGGCATGCTAGTGCTGGCCTGCTTAGCGGTTTTGTTCTCTGCCCCCGCTCAGGCATTCATCGAAAATAACGTGCAATGCACCCGCCCCGCTGGTGCGCCTGGCTTTCAGGACTTAGGCGCCGTTAGCCCGGGACAGGATATTTCGTTTGTCATTCTGTTGGACTGTAAGGTCCTCAGGCGATATCCGATAGGCCTGAACCTCAGCTACACCTCAGGCTATACCCAAAGTCCAGTGGGACCGAAGTTCGAGGTGGGTTCTAATGGTAGACGCGTGAGCGAGGGGGGAATGGGGACTACTGCAGGCGTCTGTTTGCCTGTCACCTGCACAGCTCTGCCAGTAGGTTACCGTTTCCAGACCGTGGTCGTGTTTAAGGGTGTGGCAGGAACCAAACCTGGAAAATATGTATTCATATATGGATTATTCGCCACATCCTTGGGTTGGGAAAATTATTCGGACAGTATTACCGCAGGCGTAATGTTCTACACGGTCGAGAATCCCGCCTGTAGCCTGGTTTCATCCGATGCTGCAAATCTTCAATTTGGCACGCTGTCCAGCGCCGATTTTTCTGCGGCAAGTCAAACGGCTTATATCGATCTTTCCTGTAAGTCTGCCACTCAGGCTACGGTGAAGCTCACGCCCACGCAGAGCGTTGTCGACAATGCAGCGGGTATTTCAGCAACTACCTTGGCCGGATTGTCCATGGTCAGCAATTGGGCAGATACCGGCGCCGCGGTGAATTTCAGTACTACCCGATCCCTGAGCTTCAAAGCTGGCAGCAACACGCTAGGCGTGCGCTTTCAACCAAGATTGAATAGCCCAAGCGTACAGCCAGTTGGCAGCTTTAACAGTCAGTACACGTTGACCATCACCTACCTCTGATGCTGAGGGATACAACTATGAAATATGCACTCCTGTTTGCCGCAAGTTCCTGGCTGGTCTGTGCCAGCGCGCAAGCCGCAAGCGACACCGTTACCATCAATGTCAGCGGCACCTTGACCCGGCCGCCTTGCACAGTAACCAGCGCCAAAACGCTCACTGCAAACTTCGGCAGTATCGAATACGACAAAGTGGCGGCAGCACCGTCCATCGATCTGCCGCTGACACTCAGCTGCCCACCCAATTCTTCTTTCACCATCGCGGTGACCGCCTCGGGGGCGCTGACCGACACCATTGCCTCGGCGGGCCGCACGAACCTGGGCTATCAATTGACGCGCAAGGATAACAATGCCGCCGTCAATATTCGCGGAACTGCTCGTACCGTGAGCAATGTCCAGGGCAGTGTCGACCTTGGGATGTCAGCGAAACTGGTTGCCCAAGGCACCCTCAGCGAGGGCACATTCTCAGCCTCGGCCGTGGTGAACATCACCTACCTGTAATTCGATGAGGCCTGCAATGAAACCACTGGTCAAGGCAGCAATTGCCGCGCTTTTTTGTCTGCCTGCCATGGGCCATGCGCTCGATGCTAGCGAAGTCCGGGTATCGGGCACATTGGTTCGCCCCTTGTGCACGACTCTGTTTCCGGTCAATCAGACGGTTACCCTGCCTGCGGTCAGCCTCAACACATTGATGGCCGGCACTTCACAATGGGCTGAAGTGCCTCTGGAGTTTCGCTGCGCCGAAAATACCCAGGTGAAGTTACGATTCGTGGCCGCCGCCGCAGCGTACGATGGCGTGACCTTGCGCACGACCGTTGACGGCTTGGGCCTGCGCCTGCGCCTGCGTGATGACAGTCAAGGGGCTACAGCCCTGGACATGCGTTTGAATGAAGCTCTGGGCATCGCAGTGTCTGGCACTGGCTTGCGCCTGAACTTGGGCGCCCGCTCGGTAATGGTTGGGGATCAGCCACCGGCGGTGGGTAACTATCAGTCCCAAGTGTTGATGGTCATCGATTATCTCTGACCTTCGTGCACCCCACCGCCCAGGGTGCCGATGATCGCGCTGCTACCTTCAAGTAAACTGCCGCGCCTCGATGCAGTAGGTGAGCAGTGCCTGGTCTGTATCCACGTCCAGTTTTCGCATTGCCGAAACCTTCTGCGCGCTTACCGTCTTGTTGCTGCGACACAGCTGCCGTGCAATGTCACTGACGGTCATGCCTGTTACGAACAGCCGTAGCACCTCCATCTCGCGCGGCGATAGGCTTTGAAAACGCTCCTCGACCTGGCCTTGCTCGCCCGTCACCCACCGGGGCTCGCTTGCAGGGCCTACATAGCGGCGCTGTTTGCTCAGCGCGGTCAACGCTTTCTCGATTTCTTGATGTAGCTGGTTCTTCTGGATAACGCCGGCCACACCCAGTTCCTGCAAGCGGGTGAGGATAAGGCTGTTGGAGACCATGGTCAGGACCAGGATCCGGGTTTGTGGGAAGTTACGCAGCACGTACTCGATCAACTTCAGCCCATCACCATAGGTGGCATCGCCGGGCATGTTGAAGTCGGTGATCAGCAGGCTGGGCTGATGCTTGCGTAATTGTTCGATCAGCTCGCTGGAGCTGACCGCTTCACCCACGATGGTATAGCGCCCATCGCGCTGGACGACTTCGCGCACGCCGAGCAAGACAATGGGATGGTCATCAGCGATGACGACATTCAGATCGGGCATGTACGAATACTCTTGGGGTTGTAGGTGGCATCAGCCTTGCTCGCTCAGGCATTTCGACACTGCCGTTAGCCGAGCACACAGGGCTCTGATCTGCTGTACCAGCGGTTCAGACAAGGGGCCTGCGTGCAGTGCTTCCTCCAGTTGCTGGCTAAGCAGGTACAGCCTTTGGGCGTGCACGCTGGCCAGTGCGCCACTGAGGCTATGCAGGCGGTGGCGTACAGCAGTGGCGTCCAGCTCCAGCAAGCCTTGCTCGATTTGAGCGATATCCGCCATCAAGGTCTTGGCCATCAGTTCACGCATGGCAGCAGACAGCTCGATCCAGCCTTCTTGATCCTGTACCGCGTCAGGTTGCGCGATTGCTTGCATGGGCAGCAACCCGGTGGCTTTGCGGCAATGGGACATGAGGGCCTGACGTAACATGCCAAGGCTCAACGGTTTGACTACCCAGGCGCTCATACCCATCGCCAGGCAACGCTGACCCTCTTCGCGCAGGGCGTTGGCGGTGACGCCGATGATTGGTACATCCACACCCTGGGAGCGCAGCGCTTGGGCCAGCTCATAGCCGTTGAGCTTCGGCATGTTGATATCGGTGATGACCAGGTCGAACGGCTGGGTGTGCCAAAGCTTCAAAGCGTGCTGCCCGTCGTTGGCGACGGTGGGGTGTGCGCCCAGGGCTTCGAGTTGCTCACGCAGCACCGCCTGGCTCACAGGGTTGTCTTCAGCCACCAGCACGCGCACGTTGAGGCAGGGCGCATCCAGGCACGAGGGTATCAGGGCGGTCGCAGGCGCAGGCGGCGGGGCATCCACCACGGGCAGCGAAATCAACAGTGAGAAACTACTGCCCAGCCCTGGCTCGCTGACCACACGCATACTGCCGCCCATCAGTTCGCTCAGCTTCTTGCAGATCGAAAGCCCAAGCCCCGCGCCATTGCCGTCCTGGCCTGCTGCGACTTGGTAAAAGGGTTTGAACAGCTGCTCCATGGCTTTTTCAGCAATCCCGACGCCCGTGTCCGTTACCTGCCATTGCAGCAAGACAGTGTCGGCGGTGCGCTCTTGAACGGTGAGGCGCAGGCGCACGCGGCCTGAATCGGTGAATTTGATGGCGTTGCCCAACAGATTATGCAGGATCTGCCGTAGCCGACCGGCATCACCTTTGATTTGGCCTGGGACTTGCGGGTCCACCTCAGCTTCGATATCCAGCCCCTTGTTGCGCGCCGTTGCAGAGAATGCGACCACTGCGTCCTCGACCAGTTGGCTCGGGTCCAAGGGTGCTTCTTCGAGTGGCATCTGCCCCGACTCGATCTTCGACACATCCAGCACGTTGCTGATCAGCTGAAACAGCACGGTGGATGAACCCTGGATGACCTCCAGGTAGTGGCGCTGGCGCTCGGTCATCTCGGTCAGTGACAGCAGCTCCAGGTTGCCCAGCACCCCGTACAGGGGGGTGCGAATTTCATGGCTCATGGTCGCCAGGAACACCGTCTTGGCTTCATTGGCAGCCGTGGCACGGCGGTGCGCCTGGTTGAGCATCAAGGTTTCGTCGACGTGGCGGGTGATGTCGTTACAGCCACAGAGGAACACGTCCTGCCCCTCGTAACGCGCAGCCACTACCACCACTTGCACGTAGCGGCCGTCGACCAACAGGCAGGTTTCGCCCGGCGCCTGGTCGCCATCATGGCTCTCCAGTAGCTGGATCACAGCCGGCGTCGCACCTAGTTGCACGGCACGCTCATTGTCCAGCAGCAGCTTGCGGTCGCTGCGGCGCAGCACGCACAAGCCCACCGGTGCGTTGTGCAGCATCAGGCGGTTGAACGCTTCGTTCTCGAACAGGCGCACCTGGGCCCGCTGGGCCGGTAAAACGATCCGGGATTTGTACCAATGGTTAATCCACAAGCCGACGATGATCGCTGCGATGAAGGTCAACAGCAGGCCCATGAGCGGCCATTTGGCATAGCGCAGAAAGTCCTGGTACGAAACGGCATACAGGCCGGTCCAGCGCTCCCCGATCGGGGAAACCATTTTGAAGTGCAGCCCCTGGCGGTTGAAGCTGAGCCCTACCGGTACAGCCTCATCGGTACCCAGTGCACCCAGCACCACGTCGCCCTGGGGTGAAATCAAGGTGAACTGGTTGTAGGCCGACAGTTGCAGCAAGCGCTCGAATTCGTCGACTTGCGCTGTGTCCACGGCCGCGGCGAGGATGAGCAGGCCCGTTGCCTGCGCGGGGGGCAGCAGGGCGTTGGAAGCATCCAGGCCTATCATCGCGACGATACTGCGGTGGTCCTTGTACAGCTTCAGAGGGGCGCGCATCCAGTGCACTTGCTGATCGGCAAGTAACGTTTGCGAAGGCCTGAGTTGCTGCAAACGGTTGATGATGTCGGCATATTTGTCGTGCAGCAGGGGCAGACGTTGCCGCGCAACCTCTGCGCCAGGAATCGCCAGGCTGGCTTTGCCACCGGGGTCAAGAACGAACAGTTGAGGGGATGCATAGAAGGAGCTTGACCAGAAGCCGCCGTAGTAGTCGGTCATTTGTACGCCCAGCGCCAGAGCACGGGCCTGGTCTTCCTTGCTGAAGTCCTTGGTGTGTGCCAGGGAAAACGGCAGCGAGTGTTCAAAGCCTTTGGCTTTGAGCAACACTTGGTCGCCAAGGGGGCTGGTCTGCACTATGGAAACTGATTGCACCGCTTGCAATGCAGGCCTACTACTCTGTCGGTAACCTGCAGCCACGTTGCGCAGAAAAGTTTCGTGCTCGTGAATGATCTCAACGACCCGCGCGAAGTGAAAGTCCACACGCTGCTGCTCCGCCTCGAGTAGCCGAGACACAGCCCAGTAGCAGGTGCTGGAAAGCAGCAGCGCCAAGCCAGCCAGCAGCAGCAAGGCTTTGTTCAGGCGCTGAGAACTCAGCGCCAGCTTATCGAGTTGCAAGCTTGCGTGTTTCATGAATGGGCTCGGCGTTGACGGGTTGGGGGCTAGCAGGTCCTACTGCAATTAGCATCGAACGCCATCGAAAATGGCTTCACATCCATGAGCTGAAACGTTTGACCTCACTCAATCATGAAAGTGCTGGCCGGGGGCCATCTTCCTTGAGTAGCGCTGCCAATTCAACCCTGTCAATTGCAGGGGAAATAATGAACCCCTGCACCTGGTCGCACTGTGCACGGCGCAGCACGTCAAGCTCGGCGCGGGTTTGCGCGCCCTCAGCGACGGTTACCAAGCCGAGTTTTCGCCCCAGTTCAGTGATGCTGCGCAGCGCTGATGCCAAGCCATCGTTTTCGCCGCAGCCCAGCACCAGCGAGCGGTCGATCTTCAGCTCGGTAAACGGCGTGGATACCAAATTAAAGTACGAGCTGTAGCCTTTGCCAAAATCATCCTGAGCCAATCCGAACCCCATCAGCCGCAAGCGGCAGGCTCCAGCGTAATAGTTGCTGGACAACTGCGTGGTGGAGCTTTCGGTGAGTTCGAAGGTGATCTGTCGGGGGTCTGCCTGATTGACGCGGACTTGGGCGAGCAGCCGGTCGACCAGGTCATATTGATCCAGCAGATGCGTCGGCAGGTTGATCGAAACCGGTAATGTCAGGCCCATCTGCGCCCACTGCGCCTGGGCAGAAAGCGTCTGGCCCAGAATGCTGGTGAGCAACTCGATATCCAGCTGCGCGTTTTCGATTTCCTCGATGAACGCGCCTGGCATCAGTAGCCCCTCGGCGGGATGGAGCCAGCGAGCCAGGGCCTCGGCACCGACGATTCTGCCATCGCGCAGTGACATTTTTGGTTGGAACCAGGCCTGTATCTCACCGCTCTGCAAGGCCTTGGCCAGTGTATCACCCGAGCGGCAGCCACGCGGTCTGCTGCTGAAGGCACGAGCCTGCTCGTTAAGCTCGTCCAGGCGTTTGCGCAAGCCGATGATCTCGGCCTCGCGCACTGGTTTGGATATCAGGCCGGCAACTTGCAGTCCCAGGTTCTTGGCTACCTGGCCGCAACCTACCAGCATGCGTCGAGAGGCTGCGGTCATCAGGGCAAGCGCAGGGGGGCGATGAAGTTGCGCCAGCTGTTGGACCAACTGTACACCGTCCATCTGCGGCATCATCAGGTCGGTCAGCAAAAGGTCATAGCAATTGCGCGAAAGGCGCTGCAGGGCGGTCGCACCGTCCCATGCCAACTCGACTTCGAACCCTCCCGCTGCTTGGAAAGCGGTTGTCAGATATTGGTGTTGGAAGGGGTGGTCCTCGACTATTAATACACGATAGACGTTCAAGACGCGCTTCTCTGGTAGGGCTGCAGGCATTGGTACAGCGCATGCAGCGTGAAAGGTTTGACGAGAAAATGGTCCATGCCTGCCCCAAGGCAACGCTCTGCCTCATCGAGCATTGCATTGGCGGTGGCGCCGATGATCGGCACGCTGCAGCCGAGCGCGCGAAGCTCCTGAGTGAGCTGATAGCCATTCATGCGTGGCATGTTCACGTCGGTCAGGACGATGTCGAAGTCTGCGTCCTGCCAAAGCGCAAGCGCTTCGAGCCCGTCGCTTGCCAGGGCCACCGTGCAGCCCAGCTCTTCTAGTTGGTCGCGCAGGATCAACTGGTTGACCATGTTGTCTTCTGCCACCAGCAGGTGCAGGTTCAGCTGGGTTTCCTGAGGCTCGCGCAGCGGCGCAGGTTCGCCGTGCTGGGCTATACCGAGTGCCTGGCTGACCGCACGGTTCAACGCGTGCAGGTTGTTCAAGCCGGCTGACCAGGTGCGTGCGTCCACCTGCAAGATGCCGTGCACGTCCTGAGCGACCACAATTCGCGGGCCGCTCCAGTCTTGCCTGAGCGCAGTGCTGGCCAAGCCTGGGCACAGCTCAACCAACACTGCGGTTGGGTCGAGCTTGTTTGAGTCCTGGCCTACCAACTGCGCCCGTGCGCCCCAGCGGCGTAGCCAACCCGCTGTGTGTTCGGCTAGCTCCTGAACCTGAGACTGCACATAGATCCGCTCGCTGACCAGCGCTGTGGCCCATTGCTGATGTGCATCAGGCGTGACCTGCTCCAATGGCAGCGTGAACGAGAAACTGCTGCCCAGCCCAGGTTCACTGAACACTCTGAGCGTGCCATTCATCAGATGCACCAGGCGTTTGCAGATGGACAGCCCAAGGCCCGTGCCGGCGACCACATTGGCGGTAGGGCTGCTCTGGAAGAATGGCTCGAACAACTGCCGCTGATCCTGCGTGGGGATACCTTTACCGGTGTCCACCACCTGCCATTGCAGCATGGCCCGTTCGCCCTCGCGGGACGACAGTTGCAGGCGTACGACAATGCGCCCGGTCTCGGTGAACTTGACGGCATTGCTCAGCAGGTTGCCGAGGATCTGGCGGATGCGAATAACGTCCCCTCTGACCTGGTCTGGCAATGACGGGTCGATGCAGGCAAACAGTTGCAAGCCTTTGCTTTGCGCCGCGCCGGTATAGCTTTGGATCAAGTCCTGGGTCAGCACCAGGGGTGAAAAGGCGCTCAACTCAAGGGCCAGTTGCCCAGCTTCGATCTTGGAAACATCCAATACGTCGCAGATCAGCTGCAACAGCGTCGCCGACGAGCCCTCGATCGCCGTCAGGTAACCACGCTGCTGGGTGTCCAATTGGGTGCGAGACAGCAGTTCCAGAGTGGCTAGCACGCCATACAGCGGTGTGCGAATTTCATGACTCATGGTCGCCAGGAACAGTGTCTTGGCTTCATTGGCGGCGTCGGCAAGCATGCGCGCCTGTTGCAGGGCAAGTTCTGCGGCCTTGTGTTCGGTAATATCGCTGAACGCGCATATCAGCACGTCCTCACGTTGGTAGCGGGTTGGCGCATAGCTCAAGTACAGGTGACGCCCATCGGCCGTTTGCAGTTCATCGATGCTGCTACGCGGCGCTTCACCATCGAAAGCGTTCTCGATCCACTGGCGGCATAGCCGTCTGCGTTCACCATCCATGCCCAGCCATTGCTCAGAAAGAGGGTTTTCCAGTACCACCGCGCCGTCGCTGCGGCGAAGCACGCACAGTGCGACGGGTGCGATGCGGATAACCGTGCTACAAAAGGCTTCGCTTTCGATCAATGCGTCGATCCGCGCGGCGGCTGGCACGATAAGCCGCTGATCGATGCGCCTGACCAGCCACACCATGAATACGGTCGCCATCAAACAGACCAACAGCGCAACCACCAGCGGCAGTACCATGGCCGGTAGCAAGGATTTCAATTGGACGCTGTAGACGATCTGCCAACCCGAATAGTCCAGGTGTTTACGGATGGTCAGGCGTTCCGGTAACCAGTCGCCGCCCTCCCAGCCGAAGCCTGCAAGGGTGGCGGCGTCAACCTCGGGGTCATCACCCCCTGATGGCAGCGCAGCGTTGCCCACGATCAGCCGGCCGCTGGCGTCGAGCAGCTTGAAATCACCTGCCTGGTCATGTTGTAGCGCCTGAATCAAATTGGGGCTATCCACCTCCAGGCCCAACCATCCTGACGCCAGGTTGCGCTCGTCCATGCGTATGAAGATGTACAGCGAAGCGTTCGGCTGGGCTGGGTCGGTGAGCCACAGTTCTTCCTGTGAAGAGGGGCTGTCGTTGGCCGAACGCACTTGCTTGAGCACCTGCGTTGGGAGCGCTTGGGCAGCTTCGCCTGCGGTGAATAGCCTTTGTACCTGGTCTTGAGAAGATTGCGGCACGTATAGCAGGTTGACATGGTTGACCCGCAGGTAGTCCAACATGCGCCGGGTCAGCCAGAGGCTCCAGATTTCATGCTCCACACCCAGAATGATATGGATCTCTTCTTCAGGCACATTGTTGGCCTGGGCGGCGGCCAGAGTAGGCTGACGAACGGTCGACAAGCCAAGGCCTTTGAGGAGTGTCTGGCGGCTGACGAAGAACCCCTGGGCCTCGAATACCGCCTCGTTCATGTAACTGCGCCGTGAGGAGATTTCCTGGTTCAGCGTCACCCGCAGGTAGCTGTAGGCACCAATGTAGACACTTGCTACTAGGCTGAAAGCAAACAGGTGCAGCAGCTTGCGGGCCGCCTTGGGCGTGGCCAGCGTCGAGCGAGCGGTTGGGATCAGATGGTCAAGTTTCATCGGCGCCAGCCTAGCCAGTGCCAACTGCGTCCAGAATAGGACGGATCTCAATCTGCTAGGGCCAGCCTGCAGCGCTGCTGATTAATGTGCGCCCTAGTGTAGCTGCGCGGTATTTGAAGGTGCCATCAATGGTTTCATCTCACGGCCTGCAGTTGGGAATTCTTTTTCCACCCACGCAAGTTCATGGCGCACAAACACAACTGCAAGATGATCAATGCCCACGCTTGAGCGTGCCAACCCCAGGCGGCCCACAACACGTTGCTTGCAATGAAGCAGCTGAAACCAACTTTGCGCCGGCCAGGGCGGCGTGAGCCGATACACCAGGCGGCCAGCACAGTCATCAGCATGGCCGGCCACTCCAAAAAGTTTATCCAAAGTTCCATGACGCTGTTCCCAAGTCGCTGCTCGATCGCCCATCAAACTACCTGCCAGCCTGGTGTACGCTGGCAGGTAACCGCTCGACTAGGCTGCCCGCTGCTCACCCTTGAGCATTTTCTTCTGCACTTCCATGGCCTGCCCGAGCTCTTCGAGCATGTCCTTGCCTAGCAGCTTCTTGGCAGTAGGGAACAGCTCGCTTTCTTCCTCCTCGATATGATGCTCGAGCAGTTCTTTCATGACCTTGACGCGCCCGGCGAATTCGACAGTGCCGGTTTCGGTATGCAGCAGGTCCGGCAACACCAGTGCATCGACCGTGCGGTGTTCCTCCTTGGCCTCGTAGTACATCTTGGCTTCTTCCTTACCGCCGGCTTGCTTGATGGCTGGGTAAAGAATTTCTTCTTCAAGGGTGGTGTGAATCTGCAGTTCCTGCTCGATCTTGTGCAGCAGATCCGCACGCTTCTTGACGGCTCGCTCCGTGGTAGTGGAAAGCTCTTCAAGCAGCTTCTTCACCAGCTTATGGTCTTGTATCAGTAAGTCGATAGCGTTCATGGCGTTACCTCGTCACAGATTGATTGATGAACTTGCCGCAGGTTAGTGCCGCGCCGGTGGCACGGTTCAGCGCAGCCGGTCGCTGGCGGTTTGAGCGCCAGCGACACTGTGCGAAGTACGTTAAAGAATCGGCTTACCGCCGGTCACGGCATAGCGTGAGCCACTGATATAACTGGCTTCGTCCGAGCCCAGCAACACATAGATCGGTGCCACCTCCACCGGCTGGCCTGGCCGCCCCATTGGGTAGCCTGACCCGAAGTTCTGTACCGCCTCATCGGGCATGGTTGCGGGGATCAGTGGCGTCCAGATCGGACCAGGTGCGACGCTGTTCACCCGTATGCCTTTCTTGGCCAGTAACTGGGCCAACCCGGCAGTGAAGTTGGCAATCGCGCCTTTGGTGGTCGCATAAGGCAACAGGCTTTGGGAAGGATCGTCGGAGTTGACCGAACTGGTATTGATGATCGAACCGCCTTTGGGCATGGACGGCAGCGCCGCCTTGCAAATCCGGAAGATGGCGGTGATGTTGATATCGAAGGTTTTCACCCACTCATCATCATCGATTTCTTCCAGGGTCTCATGGGACATCTGGAATGCTGCATTGTTGACCAGAATGTCGATGCGCCCGAACGCTGCGACAGTCTTTTCGACGATGTCGTAGCAGTGCTGCTTCTGGGCGAGGTCCCCGGGTAGCAACAGGCAACGACGGCCTGCCTGCTCGACCCAGCGTGCGGTTTCCTGGGCGTCGTCGTGCTCATCCAGGTAAGCGATGGCCACGTCAGCACCTTCACGGGCATAGGCAATGGCTACCGCGCGCCCGATGCCGCTGTCCGCGCCTGTGATCAGGGAAATTTTGCCCTCCAATCGGTTATGGCCGATGTATGACTGCTCGCCACAGTCAGGAGCCGGCTGCATCTTGCGTTGTGAGCCCGGCACGCTTTGTGGCTGCGAAGGGAAGGGCGGGGTAGGGAATTCACGCATGATTCGAGCTCCTGTAGTTGAGAACGCACTCACAGGTTTCGAGAAGCCTTGCCGGGACGTGTTTGGTTCAATCGGCGCATCGAGCGACGAGCGGTCAATTGAACCGATTCGATTGAATTTGCAGCCTCACCCTTGTTCTACCGAGGTCAGACTCAAGCCCTTTTCGTGGCTTGGGCGCAAATTTGCGGAGCAGCAAGTGCCTCGAATCATCACCCCAACCACCCCTGAGCACGAAATCGACGAGCACGATGCCAGGATGTTTGGTTCGCCCAAGGAGCGTCTGGATTTCTATCGGCGTGAAATTCAATACGAAACCAGCATCCTGGCCAACCGTACCGATGCCTACCTGGCGGCGCAGTCCTTCTTGGTTATCGCCTTTGTTTCTGCCATGGGCAACCTCAACGATGGTTGGGGGGAAATGTTTACGCTGATTGTGCCAGCGTTTCTTGCTTTGCTAGGTGTACTCAGCTCACTCAACGCCTGGCCGGGTATTCGGGCGGCGTACAGAATCATCGATCACTGGCAGCTCAAGCAAAGCCACCTGTTGCAGAGCGAGCCGTTAATGGGGCTGGCCTACGACGAGTCGCCGCTGTTCTGCGAGGCCGAGACTTCGCGTGCCGGGCATCGAAAATCGCTGCTGTTTTCGTTACGCACGCCTTGGATCTTTCTGGTGTTCTGGGTGCTGCTGGGCAGCTATTCGGTGTACATCCAGCTGGCCTGAACCCATGACCCTGGCCTTTGGATACGTTGCGCTCGCGCGTGAAAAACCGCAGGCAAAAGAAAGCCCGCTGCTAGGCGGGCAAGGTCTATCACACGTAGGGATAGCTAAAGACTGCCGTAGCAGGCGTGAAAATTCAGTGAAAGCAATATCAATGAATTGAGAATGAGCTTGAACGAGACAATGGCCTTGACCATGCTCACAAACAGGCCCACTGCGCGGCCGTCTTGGCTGGGCGTTAGCTCACAGCATGCAAGGATTGTCATAGAGCAGCTGCCGCTGGCATTCAAAGGCCAGTGTTTGAGAATTTATGCGGGTGGCGTTACGGTTTGAGGCATTTTCAAGCAATGACGGTTCAACGATCTGGCACTTCGTTGGTTGAACGCTGGTCCAAGTCATCTTTGGCACGCCGTGCACACCGTCACCAAAGGAGAGCCGCCGCAAATGACTGCAGCACCAAAACCCAGGACCACGCTTAATCCTCCGGTCTTCTATACCAGCGCTCTATTGATATTTTTGCTCGTCGTGTATGCCACTGCTTTTCAGGCGCATGCCCAAGACCTGTTCGAAAGCGTCCAGAGCTGGATCATCACTAATGCCAGTTGGTTTTACATCCTAACCGTTGCGCTGGTATTGATCAGTGTGGTGTTCCTGGCGGTCAGTCGCTACGGTGACATCAAACTAGGTCCTGATCACAGCGAGCCGGATTACGGTAAAAGCAGCTGGTTCGCCATGTTGTTTTCTGCGGGTATGGGTATCGGCCTGATGTTTTTCGGGGTCGCCGAACCGGTGATGCATTTCACCATGCCCCCGGTCGGGGAGCCCGGCACCGTCGCCGCGGCACGTGAAGCGATGAAGATCACGTTTTTCCACTGGGGCCTGCATGCCTGGGCGATCTACGCAATGGTGGCGTTGATCCTTGCTTACTTCAGTTTCCGTAATGGCTTGCCGCTAACGCTGCGTTCAGCGCTGTATCCTTTAATTGGGGAGCGTATCCACGGCTCTATTGGTCATGCGGTCGACATCTTCGCCATTCTCGGCACAGTGTTTGGCGTTGCCACTTCTCTGGGCTATGGCGTGCTGCAGATCAACAGCGGTTTGAATCATCTGTTCGGCTTACCCATCAACGCCACGGTGCAGGTAATCCTGATCGCGGTAACTTGCGGCCTGGCCACACTGTCGGTCGCCAGCGGGCTGGATAAAGGCATCCGCATTCTGTCCGAGCTCAACTTGAGCTTGGCGGTGATCTTGATGCTATTCGTATTGATACTGGGGCCAACCGTATTCTTGTTGCAGACCTATATCCAGAACACCGGCGCCTACCTGTCGGATATCGTCAACAAGACTTTCAACCTCTATGCCTATGAACCGACCGACTGGATTGGTGGGTGGACCCTGTTGTACTGGGGTTGGTGGTTGTCCTGGTCGCCGTTCGTAGGCTTGTTCATCGCGCGTATTTCCCGCGGGCGTACCATCCGCGAATTCGTTTGTGGGGTGCTGTTCGTTCCGGCGGGTTTCACCTTGCTGTGGATGACGGTCTTCGGTGACTCCGCCATTCGGATGATTCTCAACGATGGGATACAAGATTTGGCTACCGTCGTTGGTCAGGACAGCTCGCTGGCGCTATTTGCCTTTCTTGAGCACTTCCCGTTTGCCACGGTCATTTCCCTGGTCGCGGTGCTGATGGTGGTGGTGTTCTTCGTCACCTCTGCAGACTCGGGCGCTTTGGTGGTCGATATGCTGGCCTCGTCGGGGCAGAGCCATTCGCCCCTATGGCAACGGATTTTCTGGTCGCTGAGCATGGGCGCCGTGGCCATTGCACTGCTATTGGCCAACGGCCTTAAAGCCCTGCAGGCTGCTACCATCGCCTCGGCGCTGCCGTTCGCAGCCATCTTGCTGATAGCCATGTGGGGGTTGTTCAAAGCTCTGAGCTTGGATGCCACGCGCCGCGGGCTGCGCAACCAGGCGCTACCTGGGCCTGGGCATGCCCGTCATCCCCACGGTGGCTGGCAGCGCCGGCTGCGCAATATCGCCATGATGCCGCGCCGTGCGCACGTTACGCGCTTCATCGCCGATGTGGTCAAGCCTGCCTGCGAAGAGGTCGCACTGGAGCTGCGCAAGCAAGGCTACGAGGTGGCCGTGAATGAGCGTGAGGATGGCCGGGTCGCCCTTGAGCTTTCCCATGCCGGGGAAGGGCGCTTTCTCTACGAGGTTCGTCCGCGCGCCTTCAATACGCCCAGCTTCGTCATGCGCGATACCGACGACAGTACCGATGGCCGCAAGTACTTCCGCGCAGAAGTGCACCTGCGTGAAGGCGGGCAGGACTACGACATCATGGGCTGGAGCCGGGACGATGTGATCGGTGACATCCTCGATCAATACGAGCGCCACCTGCATTACCTGCACGTGGTGAGTTGAGGCTTTACGCCACTTCGCGGTGCAAGGTGCAGTGACCCTCACGCACCTTGCACGGGCACACCTGGCTCGGTTCGATCCGACCGGCCATCGCTGAGCGGACATCCAATCGACCTCACGGGAGCACAGGGCGTCAGAGAAGAGGCATGTCCGCTTCAACTCAAACACTCAGGAGGCTTGCCACTCATGTACGAGCGCATCACCGACTTGGTTACGGACCACAGCGTGTTCGGTATATCAGTGCTCAATTGGCTGTTGGCGCTATGCGTTGCGGCTGTCACTTTCACGGTAGCGCGGGCTGCCATAGGCTTCATGCGGCGCCGGGTGGAGTCTACCGGGATGCTCAGCCAGGTGCTGGCCAAAGTCTTGGCCGGCACCAGTAACCTGCTGTTGTTGTTGGCTTCGCTGCTGGTGGGGCTAAGCATGCTCGACCTGCCTGAACGCTGGCTGGACAGGGTCAGTAGCCTGTGGTTCGTAGTGGCCGCCCTGCAGATCGGCTTGTGGCTCAACCGTGCCATCGCCCTGGGGCTGGTTCACTACATCACACGCCACGGCGGGCAGGGGTTGTACCAAGGCAGCGCCTTGGCGACGTTGTCGGCCTGGGGTGCCCGGGTGCTGCTGTGGTCGATCGTGGTACTGGCGATGTTGTCCAACCTGGGCGTCAACATCACCGCCTTCATCGCAAGCTTGGGTGTCGGTGGCATCGCGGTAGCACTGGCGGTGCAGAACATACTAGGCGACCTGTTCGCTTCGCTGTCGATTGCCGTGGACAAACCATTCGAAGTGGGAGATTTCATCGTCATTGGCTCACTGGCCGGCACCGTTGAGCATGTGGGGCTCAAAACTACCCGTATCCGCAGCCTGGGTGGTGAGCAGATCGTCATGGCCAATGCGAGCATGATCAGCAGTACCATCCAGAACTACAAGCGGCTGCAGGAGCGGCGCATTGTCTTCGAGTTCGGACTGTCTTACGACACGCCCACTGAAGCGGTGAAAAAAGCCCCAGCCATCGTGGAGGAGGCTATCCGGGCGCAGGAACATGCACGCTTTGACAGAGCCCACCTGCGCGGGTTTGGCAAGGAGGCGCTGGAGTTCGAGTGCGTCTACATCGTGCAGGACCCTGGGTACAACATGTACATGGATATTCAGCAGGCGATCAATTTCCGCTTGCTCGAATGCTTTTCGCGCATAGGCGCCAGGTTCGCTGTACCCGTGCGCTCGATCAAAGTGACCGCGTTGCCCGAACTTAACGAAGCGTTTGAACCGCCGCGTAATAGCAAGGGCTACGGACGAGGCTGACCACCACAGCACTGGCGCGCCGACCTAAAGCAATGGGTGCCGTACCCACCGGCACCCGTTCGCCAAGTGCGCCAACCGGCGCCAGCTAATAATGCTATGGCCGGCATCGGAATCTAGTATTACATCTGCCCGCCCACGGCTGTTTAGCATCGTCGATGTCTTCCTGTCGACGAGAACAACAACGTGAACCTTGGAAAGATCATAACCCGCAGTGCCCGCTACTGGCCCGAGCACATCGCCGTGGCGGACAGCCAGATGCGCCTGAGCTACGCCCAACTGGAACGCCGCAGCAATCGACTGGCTAATGGGCTGGGAACGCTGGGGTTGGCCGCTGGCGAGCATGTAGCGATTCTTGCCGCCAACCGCGTGGAGCTGGTGGAGGCTGAAGTGGCGCTGTACAAGGCGGCGATGGTCAAGGTGCCAATCAATGCACGCCTGTCTTTGGATGAAGTGGTGCGGGTGCTGGAAGACTCCTGCAGTGTTGCCGTGATCACCGACGCTCGCTTCGCCCAGGCGTTGGCAGCGCGGCGTCAGCAGTTGCCACTGTTGCGCCAGGTGATCGTGCTGGACGGGGATGGCGGTGACCTGAGCTATGCCGCGTTGCTCGAGCGTGGCAGCGATACCGCACTGGCACATGACCCGGCCGACGATGCGCTGGCCGTTCTGCATTACACCTCAGGCAGCTCCGGTGTGCTCAAGGCCGCCATGCTGTCGTTCGGTAACCGCAAGGCACTGGTGCGCAAAAGCATTGCCAGCCCAACCCGGCGTTCCGGGCCGGGCGACGTCATGGCCCATGTCGGGCCCATTACCCATGCCAGTGGCATGCAGATCATGCCACTGCTGGCAGTCGGTGCCTGCAACCTGCTGCTCGATCGCTACGACGACCGCTTGCTGCTGGAGACCATCCAGCGCGAACGGGTGACGCGCCTGTTCCTGGTACCTGCGATGATCAACCGTCTGGTGAATTTCCCAGGCGTCGAGCGTTACGACCTGTCCAGCCTGAAGCTTGTGATGTATGGCGCGGCGCCGATGGCACCAGCCTTGGTGAAAAAGGCCATTGAGCTGTTCGGGCCGATTCTTGCGCAGGGCTACGGGGCCGGTGAAACCTGCTCGCTGGTGACGGTACTGACCGAGCAAGACCACCTGGTCGAGGACGGCGACTACCGGCGCCTGGCCTCCTGTGGGCGCTGCTATTTCGACACCGACCTGCGGGTGGTCAATGACGCGTTTGAAGATGTGGCGCCTGGCGAGGTTGGTGAGATCGTGGTCAAAGGGCCCGACATCATGCAGGGCTACTGGCGGGCTCCGGCGCTCACCGCCGAAGTCATGCGCGACGGTTACTACCTCACCGGTGACCTGGCGACGGTCGATGACCAGGGTTACGTGTTCATCGTCGATCGCAAGAAGGAAATGATCATTTCCGGTGGCTTCAACGTGTATCCCAGCGAGGTGGAGCAGGTGATCTACGGCTTCCCCGAAGTGTTCGAAGTGGCAGTGGTCGGTGTGCCTGATGCGCAATGGGGCGAGGCGGTGCGTGCGGTGGTGGTGCTCAAGCCCGGTGCGCAATTGCAGGCCGCTGAGCTCATCGAGCGTTGCGCAGGCGCCTTGGCTGGCTTCAAGAAGCCGCGCGGCGTGGACTTCGTGAACGAGCTGCCGAAAAACCCCAATGGCAAGGTGGTGCGCCGCCTGGTCCGGGACACCTACTGGCAACACAGCGAACGTCGTATCTGACCTGGGAGCATCACCATGTATCAACCAAGTGCAAAAGCTGCGCAGATCATTGAATCGATCGAAGGTTTCGTCCGCGATCAGGTGCGCCCACTGGAGCAGCAAGCGCAGCTGGACTGGGCGCGCCCGCATTCGCAGTCTGTGCTGCGGCAGGTGTGGAAGCGTTCCAGCGAGCAGGGCCTGTATACCATCATGCTGCCCGAAAGCATGGGCGGAGCCGGCCTGAACGTGGCCGACCTGTGTGCGGTGAAAGAGGCCACCGTGCTGACCGGCTCGATGCTCGCGCCGCACGTGCTGGGTGAGCTGTCGGGACCACCGCGGGTCGGCCACCTGTTCAAGGTGGCCAGCCCCTATCAGGTCGAGACTTTCCTCAAGCCGGTGTGCCGCGCCGAGAAAGCGGTGTGCTTTGCCTTGACCGAAGCTGAGGCCGGTTCGGATGCGAGCGCCATTGCCACCCAGGCACAGCGCGATGGCGATCACTACGTACTGAGCGGGAGCAAACGTTACATTTCTGGTGCCACCTTTGCCGATTTGGCAGTGCTGCTGGCGGTGACCGGCCCAGGGCAGGGTGCCCAGGGTATCTCGGCATTTTTCGTCGACCTCAAGGCCCCAGGTGTGCGCATCCAGAGCGATTACTCGGTGATGTCCGGTGGCGGCGCCCACGGCGACATCGTGCTTGACCAGGTGCGGGTGCCGGCGGCCAATCTGATTGGTGAACAAGGACAGGGGTTCAAACTGGCCATGGGTCGCATCACCCTGAACCGCCTGCTGCATTGCCCGACCCTGCTGGGGTTGGCCGGCCTGGCACTGAAGCTGTCGGTCGAGCATGCCCGCAGCCGCAAGCAGTTCGGTCAACCGATCTCGATGTTCCAGGCGGTCAACCACATGATCGCCGACATGGCCACCGAGCTGCATGCTGCACGCAGCATGGTGTACGCCACCGCCCAGTTGAATGACGCAGGGGGCGATATCCGCACCCAGGCGCCGATGTGCAAGCTGTTCGTGTCTGAGGCTGCGTTTCGCATCGCTGACAAGGCGGTGCAGGTACACGGTGGTGCCGGCTTGATGCAGGGGCATCCGGTGGAATGGATTTTTCGCGCCACCCGAATGATGCGCATCCTCACCGGCACCAGCGAGATCCAGCGCAATACCATCGCCAAAGGGGTGCTGATGCCCGCCTGAGCCACCGGCAGGCCGCAGTGGCGGCCTGTTGCCTGCATGCTGACAACAATAACAAGAGTATTCCCCATGACTGCGCATTCTTCATTGCCCAATCCCCGAACTGCCTGGCTGGTGGCCGCGCTGCTGGCGCTGCTGATGTTGATCAACTTTCTCGACAAGGTGGTGATCGGCCTGGTGGCGGTGCCGATGAGCCAAGAGCTGGGCCTGACGGCAACCGAGTTCGGCCTGATTGGTGGCGCCCTGCATTGGTTTTTCGCCCTCTCGGCGGTGATCGGGGGGTTCATGGCCAACCGGCGTCCCACGCGTACCCTGCTGCTGGGTATGGGTGTGTTCTGGGCGCTGATCCAGCTACCGATGCTGTTCGCCACGTCCCTCTGGGCGATCATCGCCTGCCGCGTGCTGCTGGGTATTGGCGAAGGGCCCGCCTCGCCGGTCGCCACCCATGCGTTGTACAAGTGGTTCCCCAACGACCGGCGCAATTTGCCGGTAGCGCTGCTGCATGCAGGCAGCGCCATGGGGCTATTGGTGGCAGGCGCCATGATCCCTTGGGTAAGCCAGCATTATGGCTGGCGCACCAACTTCATCATCCTGGCCGTGATCGGGCTGGTCTGGTGCCTGTTGTGGTGGCGGCTGGGGCAGGAAGGCACCCTCGAGCGCTTGCGTGCCAGCCAGTTGCAGGCTGACGAGCCGGCCATCGCTTACCGCAAGTTGTTGAGCGACCCCTGCGTGTTGGGTAACTACCTGTGCCACTTCGCCGCCAACTGGTCATTGGCCCTGACTCTGACCTGGGTGCCCAGCTACCTGCAGGTGGGGCTGGGTATCGACCCGCTGCAGACCGGGCGGATTTTCGTCATGTTCGTGATCGTGACCACGCCTTTGAGCCTGCTGCTCGCCTGGCTTTCACAGCGCCTGATGCGCCAGGGCCTACCGTCGCGGCTGGCCCGTGGGGTGTTCGTTTCGGCCTGTCTGATAGTGGCTGGGCTGCTGTCGGCGTCGTTGGTACTGCCGGGGCTGAGCACCGCTGTGCGGGTCAGTGCGTTGACCTTCAGTGGTGGGCTGGCGTTGGTCATGTACTCGGTCGGGCCAGCGATGCTTGCCGAATTCACCCCCGCAGGCCAGCGTGGGGGCATTCTCGCCATGGGCAACGGCATCGCCTCGCTGGCGGGGTTGGCGGCGCCGGTAGTGACCGGTGTGCTGGTGCAAGGCGCGGGTGCCGCACACCCGGCAGGGTATGCCCAAGGCTTCCTGGTGTGCGGCGTGGTACTGGTGATAGCGGGATTGGCCGGCCTGGTCAGCCTCAACCCGCAGCGCACCTTGCAGCGCTTGCACGGGGCGGATGTGCAAGGGCGGCAGGTGCGGGCTCAAACCGCCAGCTGAACGCCCAGTACCGACTCCAGCGGCTGGGCTTGCCTGCCGATCAGCTCACCGCGCCATTGACCACTGTTGACCAGGTCGATCAGCACGCTGCGCACCAGGTCTCGCAGGCAACCGGCCGCGAACGACAGGGGCTTGTGCTGCGAATGCGCCAGGGCAATGGTGCGGCTGATGCTGGGCTCGACGATACGCCGCGCTGCCGTGGGCTCGAGCAGTTGGCTCAGTGGCGGCCAGTTGCTGATGGTCGCTGCAAACCCTGCGCGTACCAGGCTGGCGATGCCGGGCGCCGATTGCTGTTCGTAGGCGGCGTTCAGGGGCACACCTGCCTCCATGGCGGCTTGCTCGATGCGCCGGCGCAGGTGCAGCCCACGGGGCGGCAGCACCAGGCGGGTGGCAATGGCTTCGGCCAGGGTAATGGTGTCGGGGGTGCCGGGGGTTGAGCTGCCGACCCAGTACAACGCTTCGGTAAAGATCGGCTCGGCCTCGACATGGTCGAGTTCCTCGGCATTGGGCACCACCCCAAAGTCCACACGGCCCAGTTCGATAGCCTGGCCGCCTTCGCGGCTCAAACCATCCCACACCGTCAGCGTCACCCCGGGGAAGCGCTGCTCGGCGCGCCTGAGGATTTCTGGCAGCAGCAATTCGGCGGCAGTTGCCGGAATCGAAATGGCGACATGGCCCTTGGGGTCGCCACGGCTGGACTTGAGCTCGTCTTTCACCGAGTCGAGTTTCTGCACCACCTGGCGGGCAACTTCGTAAAGCTGGCGCCCGGCATCGGTCAGGGCGATGCCATCGTGCTGGCGGTCGAGCAGCTGCATTTCCAGCTCGCTTTCCAGCAGGCTGATCTGCCGGCTCAGCGCCGGCTGGGCTATGTAGGCACGACGCGAAGCCGAGGAGAAGCTGCCGGCTTCGACGATGGCGATCAGGTAGCGGAGCTGTTTCAAGGTCATTGCAGCAGATTCCAAAGGTATGCCGAACTGATATGGCACGTATCCGAACACGTTATTTGTGGGGTTCCAAGCGCGGCTCCTAGTATCACCTCGAAAGGGCGGGCCAAGGCAAGCCCGGCCGGCACAACACAACAACAAGAGGCCAACTGCGATGAAACCTGCCGCTTTGCTGCGCTGTATTCTGCTCGTCAATGCCAGCCTGCTGGCCCTGCACGCCCAAGCCATGCCTACACCCCAGGGCCTGACCCCGGTGGGCGCCGAGCGTGGGCCCAGCTCTGATGGCCGCATTCCGGCCTGGGACGGTGGGCTGCGCAGCGGGCAGGTGTCGCTGGCTTTCAATGGCACACCGCTGGACCCCTACGCCGACGAGCAGCCGCTTTACATCATCGGTGCCGACAATTACCGCCAGTATCGCGATCAGCTCACGGCCGGGCAGGTGGCCTTGATCGAGCGTTACCCCAAATCGTTTCGCCTGCCGGTGTATCCGTCGCACCGCAGTGTTGCCGTTGCGCCCCAGGTGCAGGCTTGGGCCCAGCACAATGCAGCCAGTGCAAGGCTGGCCAATGACGGCAATGGCCTGACGGGGTTTGCTGGCGTACTGGCGTTTCCCTACCCAGGCAACGGACTGCAGGTGCTGTGGAACCACCTGACCCGACCACGCAACGCCAGCTACAGCCTGGTTTCGGACAGCATCACCCCACGTGGCGATGGGCGCTACGCCACCATGAGCTTTCAGCAGACGTTCGCCCGCCCCGATGTGCTGCGCGATGGCGATCCGAGCACTGTGCTGTATTACCTGAGCTACCGCATGACCGCTCCGTCGCGGCTGGCGGGTGATGCCGTGGTACTGCACGAAACCCTCGACCAAGTGGCGCAGCCGCGCCTGTCGTGGTTGTACAGCAGCAGCCAGCGGCGAGTGCGACGTGCCCCTGCCTTGGCGTACGACAGCATTACCCCAGGCACGGCCGGCCTGCGCACTGCCGACAGCCGCGATATGTTCAACGGCGCGCCAGACCTTTACCAGTGGACCCTGGTGGGCAAGAAGACACTGCACGTGCCCTACAACAGCTATCGCCTGGCTTCGCCGCTGCTGGGTTACGCTGCGTTGATCGGGCCGGGCCATGTACGGCCGCAGGCCACCCGTTACGAGCTGCACCGGGTGTGGGAAGTGGTGGGTACGCTCAAACCTGGAGCCAAGCATATTTACGCCAGCCGCCGCTATTATCTGGACGAGGACAGTTGGGCCATCGTCGAAGCCGATTTCTTCGACCAGCAGGGCCGGCTGTGGCGCACGGCCCAGGCTCATAGTTATTACCACGTCACTGGCCAGGCTTTGGTCAATGCCATGGAGGCGATCTACGATCTGCGCACTGGTCGCTATCAACTCTCGGGCCTGACCAATGAACAGCCCAAGCCGTATACCTTCGACCTCGTCACCAGCGCCTCGCACTTCTCGCCCGGCGCGCTGCGCAGCCAAGGGCTGCGCTGACGCCTCATAGCTGTGGTCAAGGGGGGGTCAGGGGGTGACGATGGCGAACCGGCCATCAGGCTCATCGAGCCCCCCCATGAAGCGTAGGAACTTGGCCCGTTCACCTGCGATGTCGATGCCCCCCACGGTGGCCTCTTTGAGGAAACCTGTCTGTTTCAGGGCAATCTGGTCGAGGGTGGCCTTGCTCATCGTCACCTCGACATCGGCCCGTGGGTGGCGGGCCAGGTCGCGATGGGTGAGCACACCATTGCGCAGGGTCAGGGCGTAGTCTTGGTCCAGGTCGCTGAAACGCCAGTTGATGGTCAGATCTTGCGCGGCGGCCTTGGCCGCATCCACACGTACACCCAGGTAATCGAAGAACAATGCAGGGGTCAGCGCGCGCACCAGGTCCTCGGCACTGCCGCCTTGGCTCGCGCCTGGCGCGACACCGTTGCGCAGTTCCTGCGCGCCGGTCAGGTAAGCATTGCGCCAGGTGGCATTCTCGCTCTGGTAGCCCAGCTGTTCCAGCGCATCGGCCTGCAATTGGCGGGCCTGCTGGTTGTCTGGCTGGGCGAACACCAGGTGCCGAGTAAGTTCGGCGACCCAGCGGTAATCGCCACTGGCGTAGGCATCACCGGCCAGTGCCAGCACTCGCTCGGCCCCTCCCAGCGCCTTGACGTAATGCGCACCGGCCTGGCTGGGTGGCAGTGGGTCCAGGGTGGCTGGGTTGCCATCGTAGAAGCCCATGTAGCGCTGGTATACAGCCCGCACGTTGTGGCTGAGCGAGCCGTAGTAATCGCGGCTATACCACTTGCTGGCCAGCCGTGGCGGCAGGCTGGTCAGCTCGGCGGCAATTTCGGTGGGGCCCAGGCCGCGGTTGATCAGCCGCAGTGTTTGGCTGTCGATGAAGGCGTACATATCCCGCTGATCGGCCAGGTACTCGCGGATCGCTGCACCGCCCCAAGTGGGCCAGTGGTGCTGGGCGAACACCACCTCGGCCTGCTCGCCGTAGCGCACCAGCGACTGGTCCAGGTAATGCGCCCATACCTTGGCATCACGCACCTGGGCCCCGCGCAGGGTCAGCACATTGTGCTGCACATGGGAGGCGTTTTCGGCCATGCACAGGGCCTTGAACTGTGGCAACCACAGGTTCATCTCGGCCGGCGCCTCGGTGCCAGGGGTCAGCTGAAACTCGATGTTCACCCCGTCGATCTGCAGGGTTTGCAACGGTTGGTCGATCAGCCGCGTGGGGGCGATCAGGCTGACCGTGGCGTTGGCCGGCACCCCTTTGCCCAGCCCCGCATCCACCTGGCCGCGAGGCCCGCGTGGCAGGGGGGCGCCATACATGTACTGGGCACGCCGCTTCATCGCGGGGCCGGCGAGAACGTTCTCGCTGATGGCATGCTCGAAAAACCCCTGAGGGGCGATGACTTGGACCTTGCCCGCTTTGACATCGGCCTCGTCGATCACCCCCCGCACGCCACCGAAATGATCGACGTGTGGATGGGTGTAGATCACTGCCACAACTGGCCTTTGCGGGCGATGGCGTAGGTACATCGCCAAGCCCGCCCTTGCGGTCTCGACCGATAGCAGCGGGTCGACCACGATCAGGCCGTGCTCGCCTTCGATCAGGGTCATGTTGGCAAGGTCCAGCCCACGGACCTGGTAGATACCGTCGGTGACCTTGAACAGGCCGGCAATGCTATTGAGCTGAGCGATACGCCATAAGCTTGGGTTGACGGTGGCCGGTGCCTGGCCATTGAGAAAGGCGTAGCGCTGCAGGTCCCACACGGGTTTGCCATCGGCGTTGACCACTGCCTGGTCAACGGCCTCGAGCAGGCCCCGGCGGGCGTTGTCGAAATCGCTGCGGTCGGCGAACGGCAGGCGCTGCAACCACTGCTGGTTGATCTGGCGAGTCAGCGCGGTGGCCTCTTTGGCGGGCCCCTCGGCCAGTGCAGTGAAGGGCAATGCCAGGGCCAGGAGGCAGGGCAATGATCGTAGGCGCATCGGGTGGTCCTTGTTGTTATGGGCTGGCGACCACTCTAAGGACAGAGGTCGCAGGCTAACCAATACCACTCTTGCATGGCGAGTCATGCCTGAATGCGATGGCTCAGCCGTGACCTACCTCCATGATCCTCGCCACCAGCCAGGCCAAGGCCGGATCGTGTTGGCGGTGGGCAAGGTACACCAGCTCCAGCTCGAACGGCTCCAGGGCCAGCG
This sequence comes from Pseudomonas promysalinigenes, assembly GCF_014269025.2. Taxonomy (NCBI): domain Bacteria; kingdom Pseudomonadati; phylum Pseudomonadota; class Gammaproteobacteria; order Pseudomonadales; family Pseudomonadaceae; genus Pseudomonas; species Pseudomonas promysalinigenes. Next base: position 1,964,986 of record NZ_CP077094.1, read on the forward strand.
GCAGCTCTAGCACCTGCAGCGGTAGCAGCTCTGCGAAATGCAGTGCCAGCGCCGTGGGTAACACGACGCACAGGTCCGAGGTGGCCGCCAGGTGCGCAGCCTGCAGGTAGTTGGGTGTGGTGTAGACGATGCGCCGGGCCAAGCCCTGTTCGGCCAGCCACTGGTCGACCATGCCACGGGTCTGGCCGCCGTGTACCCACAGGTGGCGCAACCCCAGAAAGGTCTGCAGGTCGAGCGTGCCGTGCACGTCAGGGTGTTCCCTGCGCACTGCAACACGTAGGGTTTCGCGGCGCCACGTTCGTCGTTCATAACGTGCAGGGACCTCATCGAAGCGCCCCAACACCAGATCGAGTTCGCCACGGTCCAAGGCCTCGGCCGGCAGGTGTGGAGCCAGGTGCTGAACGTCGATGCGCAAATGCGGCGCCTGGGTCTGCAAGGTGTGCAATAACTTGGGCATGCACAACTGTTCTGCGAAGTCGGTCAGGGCAATGCGTAGTTGCCGGTGGCTGAGCTGTGGGTCGAAGGCGTTGCCGGTGCCCAGGGTTTGCTCGATCTGTTGCAGGGCGGCGCGAATCGGCCCTTCCAGGGCCAAGGCGCGCGGAGTGGGGCGCATTCGCCGGCCCACCCGCACCAACAGCGGGTCGCCCAGCAGGTCGCGCAGGCGCGCCAGGGCGTTGCTCACGGTGGGCTGGGTCAAAGCCAGGCGTTCTGCGGCTCGCGACACATTCTGCTCGCGCAGCAGCATATCCAGCACACGCAAAAGGTTGAGGTCGAAGTTGGCAATATTCATGTGGTAAATACATGCAATGGAAAATGAAAATTTCAAAAATAGTAGGGGGCTGACTAGGGTGGTGGCAATGCGCTAACAGAACAATCAGGAGCGTCACCCGTGAGTAATACCTACAACATTCGGCAGGCGGCGGTGATCGGCGCCGGCACCATGGGCCGCGGTATCGTCATCAGCCTGGCCCGCGCAGGGGTCGCGGTGACATGGCTGGACAACGACCCGCAAGCCATCACTGCAGGCATCGCGATGCTGGCCCAGACCTGGGCGCAGCAGGTAGCCAAGGGGCGCCTGCAAGCCTGCGAAGCCGACGCCTGCCTTGAGCGGGTACGCGCCGCCAGCACCTATGCCGAGCTTGCCGATGCCGACTTGGTGATCGAAGCGGTCTTCGAGAACCTGGCACTCAAGCAAGACATCTTCCGCACCCTGGACAGCACCCTCAAGGCCCAGGCCATCCTGGCCAGCAATACTTCGGCGCTGGACATCGATGCCATTGCCGCGGTGACCGGCCGCCCCGAGCAGGTGCTGGGCCTGCATTTCTTCAGCCCAGCGCATGTGATGAAGCTGCTGGAAGTGGTACGCGGGGCGCGTACCTCACCCGAGGTGCTGGACGCAGCTCACGCCCTTGGCCTGCGGATGGGCAAGCAAGTGGTGGTGGCCGGCAACTGCCCCGGCTTCATCGGTAACCGCATGCTTGCCACCTATGTGGCCGAAGCGCGCAAGCTGCTGCTTGAAGGCGCCACGCCAAGGCAGGTGGACGAGGCGCTGCAGGCGTTTGGCATGGCCATGGGCCCGTTTCGCATGTATGACGTGGTCGGTATCGACTTGGAGTGGCGAGCGCGCCAGCTCGCCGGCAGTGGCATGGATGCACCGCTGGCGCAGGTCGACAACGCACTCTGTGGGCTGGGGCGTTTCGGTCAGAAGACCGGGCAGGGCTACTACCGGTATGCACCGGGCAGCCGTGAGGCACTGCACGACCCCGAGGTCGATGCCCTGGTGCTAAAAGTCGCCCAGGACTTGGGAGTGCGACGGCGCGAGATCGACGACGAAGAAATCCGCGAGCGTTGTCTGTTAGCACTGGTCAACGAAGGCGCGAAGATTCTCGAAGAAGCAGTGGCCGGTTGCAGTGCCGACATCGACCGCGTTTACCTCTACGGCTACGGCTTTGCGCCAGAAGTTGGTGGGCCAATGCGCTGGGCTGACCAGCAAGGGTTGGGGCTGATCTTGGCGCGGCTGGAGCGCCTGCAAGGCCTGTTCGGTGAGCACTGGCGTCCGGCCTCACTGTTGATGCGCCTGGCAGTGGCGGGCCGACAGTTAGCTGACGTGCGCGAGGGCCGGGTATGAATTACAACGCCCCCCTGCGTGAGATGTGCTTCGTGCTGCACGAGCTGTTCGACGTAACGGCCCATTGTGATCGCATCGGTAACGAGCTGGACCGCGAAACCATCGATGGCATCCTTGAGCAGGGCGCGCGCTTCGCGGGCCAGGTGGTGGCGCCGCTCAACCGCCAGGGCGACGAGCAAGGCTGCCGCCTGGAGCAGGGCAGTGTGCGCACCCCCGATGGCTTTCGCCAGGCCTACCAGCAGTACGTGGAAAACGGCTGGGCGGCGATGACCGGCCCGCTTGAGTATGGCGGTCAGGGCCTGCCGCAGATGGTCGCGGCTTGTTTTCACGAAATGCTGATGGGCGCATCGCTGTCGTTTCGTATCTACAGCGGCTTGACTGAAGGCGCCGTGCTGGCCCTGTATCGCCATGGCAGTGCGGCGCTCAAGCGTGACTACCTGGGCAAGCTGGTCAGCGGCCAATGGGCCGGCACCATGTGTCTGACCGAGCCGCAAGCCGGCACCGACCTGGCGCTGCTGCGTACCCGCGCCGAGCCCCAGGGCGATGGCAGCTACCTGATCAGCGGCAGCAAGATCTTCATTAGCGGGGGTGAGCAGGACCTGACCGAGAACATCGTGCACTTGGTACTGGCGCGCCTGCCTGATGCGCCGACGGGTGTACGTGGCATCAGCCTGTTTCTGGTGCCCAAGTTCATCTGCACCGCTGAGGGTGAGCCAGGGCTGCGCAATGCCGTGACCTGCGGTGCGCTGGAGCACAAGATGGGTATCAAGGGGGCGGCCACTTGCGTGATGAACTTCGACGCCGCCCAAGGCTGGCTGGTGGGCGAGGCCAACCAGGGGCTGGCCTGCATGTTCACCATGATGAACGATGCGCGCTTTCAGGTCGGGCTGCAGGGCTTGGGTATCGCCGAGGCGGCCTTCCAGGGCGGGCTCGCCTATGCCCGCGAGCGCCTGCAATCACGCAGCCTGGCAGGGCCGGTGGCGCCTGAGCGCAGCGCCGACCCGATCATCTGCCACCCCGACGTTCGGCGCATGCTGCTGACCCAGAAAACCCTCACCGAGGGGTGCCGCATGCTTGCCGCGTTGACTGCCCAGGCACTGGACCTTGAGCACGGCGCCGCCTTGCCGGAGGAACGGTTGGCTGCAGGGCGACGAGCGGCGCTGTTGATCCCGATCGTCAAGGCATTGCTCACCGATGTCGGGCAGGAGGTCGCAAGCTTGGGTGTGCAGTTGTACGGCGGGCACGGCTACATTCGTGAATGGGGCATGGAGCAACTGATGCGCGACAGCCGCATCACCCAGTTGTACGAGGGCACCAATGGCATCCAGGCGCTGGACCTGATCCGGCGCAAGGTGCTGGGCGATGGCGGCGAGCAGCTGCATCTGCTGATCGAGCAATTGCTTGCCCAGGTAGGTGAGTGCCGCAGTGAGCCGCTCACCGGCATGGCCGAGGCAGTCAGCCAGCGCCTGCTGGAGTGGCGCAACTTGAGTGCCGAAGTCCTCGATGCCTGCCGCTGCGACCCGCAGGAAATCGGCGCGGTGTCGGTGGATTTTCTGGCTTACTCAGGCTACGTGCTGTTGGCTGCCTTGTGGCTGCGCGCTGCCGAGCGGGCCTGCGCGGCGCTGGCAGCCGGCAGCCCGGACTGCGCCTTCTACCAGGCCAAGGTGCGGGCCGCCACGTTCTACTGGCGGCGGATATTGCCGCGCGCCAACGCCCATTGCGAAGCGCTGCGCGGCGGCGCGCAGTGCCTGATGAGCCTGGATGAGGCGCACTTTGCCTTTTGAAGCAGCCTGGCTGTTCACCCATAACAACAAGAGGACCAGGATTATGCAGCCGTTCAGTTTTGCCACCACCGCCCAGCTGTTATGCGAACCGGGTGCTGCCCGGCGCCTGGCGCAACTTTGCCGGCAACGCGGCGTGCGTCGCGTGCTGATCGTGACCGACCCGGGCATCGTCAACTTGGGCATGCTCGACGACATCCTCCCGGGGTTCACCGAGCTGCAGCTCAGCGCGGCGATCTTCAGCGAGGTCAACGCCGACCCAAGCCACGCCTGCGTGCTGGCGGCGGTCAGCCGAGCGCGGCATATCGGTGCCGAACTGATCGTAGGCTTTGGCGGTGGCAGCTCCATGGACGTGGCCAAGCTGGTGGCGCTGCTGGCCCATCCTGACTGCGAGCAGACCCTGGAGGCGGTGTACGGTATCGATCAGGCCAAAGGGCAACGCTTGGGGCTGATTCAAGTGCCGACCACCGCCGGGACCGGCTCGGAAGTGACCCCAGTAGCGGTAGTCACCACCGGCGAGGCCGCTAAAATCGCGGTCATATCGCCGCTGCTGCTGCCCGATCTGGCGCTGCTCGATGCTGAACGCACCCTGGGCTTACCAGCTGCGATCACTGCAGCTACGGGTATCGATGCCATTGTGCATGCCATCGAGGCCACTACTAGCCAGTTCAGGCGTAATCCGCTGTCCAGCCTGCTGGCCAGAGAGGCCCTGGCGTTGTTGGCCGGCAACCTCGATCAGGCCGTGCACAACGGCGGCAACCTGGCCGCGCGCCAGGCCATGCTGCTGGGCGCCTGCCTGGCCGGGCAAGCCTTCGCCAATGCGCCGGTGGCGGCCGTGCATGCACTGGCCTATCCCTTGGGCGCGCGTTACCACGTGCCCCATGGGTTGGCCAACGCCCTGGTACTACCCCACGTGATGCGCTTCAACCAAGGCCATGCGTTCGCCGATTATGCCGCGCTGGCCCCAGCCTTGCTGGGCGAACGGCTGGTGCCAGGCGATGCCCACGAACTGTGCAGCCAGTTCATCGACGAGCTGGCGCAGCTGGCGCCGCGTTGCGGCCTGCCTACGCGCTTGCGGGACGTGGGGGTGCCTCGGCACAGCCTTGAGCTGCTGGCCGAGGATGCTTTGCAGCAGCAACGCTTGCTGGTCAACAACCCGCGCAAAGTCAGCCATGGCGACGCCTTGGCGATCTACCAGGCGGCGTTCTGAGCATGGCCAGGGAGCGCCCGCTGCGCGGTGCCTACCGATATTTTCAGCCGATCACCACACGCTGGCACGATAACGACCTCTACGGGCATGTGAACAACGTCGTGTACTACGGGTTTTTCGACACTGCGGTAAACACTTGGCTGATCGAGCATGCTGGCCTGGATATTCACCACGACCCTGTGGTGGCCTATGTCGCAGGGTCGGCCTGCGACTACTTCGCGGCTGTTGCCTTCCCGCAAGTTATCGAGGTGGGGATCAGCGTGCAGCGTTTGGGCCACAGTTCGGTGCAGTACGCCCTGGCCGTATTTGCCGCAGGGCAAGACCATGCCAGCGCCGCGGGTTGCTTCACCCACGTTTTCGTCGACCGGCGCGACAACCGCCCGGTGGCCATACCGGCCAAGCTCCGCCGCGCCTTCGAGCGGTTGCTGCCGGGCTAGCCCAGCAAGCGTCGTTTCATGCAGGCAGTGGTCGTCTTGCCCACGGTTTCGATGGCCAAAGTAGCCATAACAAACTGGCATGGCATTGATCCGAAGACGCTATTTGTGAGGGTTATCGGCCCTGCCTGATACTCCACTTCACCGACACCGCCGGCCTGGGCGGCCGGCGCGTCCGCGCTGAACCCATCATTTTCCTCGCTAATAAAACAACAAGAGGTCAGAGTGAGCGCAACTATCCTTTTCTGCCGGCGCTGCGCGCCGCTGGCGGCTTATTGCTGCCTGCTTGCCACCCCCGTTACGGCCGTGGAATTCGATATCGGCCCGCTGCAAGGGCGGTTCGATTCGGCGCTTTCGTTCGGTACGGCCGTGAGCACTGCCAACCCCGACAAAAAGCAGTTGGCCTATGTCAACGGCAATGACGGGCGACGCAACTACCGGGCAGGCGAGGTATTTTCTACCGTCTTCAAAGGTATTCACGACCTCGAACTGCGCCGCGACAACATCGGTGTGTTTCTGCGTGGGACCTACTGGTATGACAGCGCCCAGCGCGACCACAGCCAGCGTGCTGTAGACATCGACGACCATAACCGTCTGGTATCGGCGAAAACCGCTGGGGCCGAACTGCTCGATGCTTTCGCCTACGCGCTTTACGACATCCAAGGCGAGCCTGGGTCGCTGCGGGCGGGCAAACAGGTGGTCAACTGGGGCGAGAGTTTGTTCATCCAAGGCGGCTTGAACGTCATCAACCCGTTCAACCAGGCCGCGATACGCCGCCCTGGCACGCAGGTCAAGGATGCCCTGGCACCGGTCAACCTGCTGTATGTGTCGCAGAACCTCAACCAGGCAGTGTCCTTGGACGCCTTTTACCAGTTGGACTGGGAACAGACGCGGCTGGACAACTGCGCCACGTTTTTTTCCGGCAACGACTTCATGCCACAGGGCTGCACGGGCCTGGATGTGGGTGGGGCGAATGTGACCACCCCAGCGGTGGCCCGGGCTCTCACACCCTTTGGCGTTACGCTCTCGCAGGAGGGCGTGCGGGTGCCACGGGGCAGCGACGAGGATGCGCGCAATGGCGGCCAGTGGGGGTTCTCCCTGCATGCCTACGTCGAGCGCCTGGACACCGAGTTCGGCCTGTTCTGGGCCAACTACCACAGCCGCTCGCCCTACCTGGGGACGGTAAGCAGCCGCTACTACGCCAACACCGGTTTCGCCAGCCAATTGTGCGGCAATGTGGGGGTGCCGCTGGCAAACTGCGGTGCATTTCTGGCTTCGAGCAACGGCCAGACCCTGGCCGGGGCATTGCGCATGGGCACCTCGCAATACCGCGCCCAATACCCCGAAGACATCCGTCTGTACGGGCTAAGCTTCGCCACCACCCTGCGTAACGGTACTGCGCTGCAAGGTGAACTGAGCTACCGCCCCAACATGCCGGTGCAGCTCAACGGCAACGATATATTGCAGTCGCTGCTCAATGCTCAGCGCAGCCCACTGAACGGCCAAGGCTTGCGACCGGCAACCGACAGTACTCCATTCGATGGCTATCGGCGCAAGGAAGTGACCCAGGCGCAGGTCTCGGCCATACAGGCGCTGGGCCCGATCCTCGGGGCCAGCCAACTGCTGCTGATGGGCGAGGTGGGCGCCACTTATGTCGGTGGATTGGAAGGGCGTTACGGGCCGCGATATGGCCGCAGTGGTGCCTACGGCAACGGCGAGCTGCCTGACAACAGCCTGTGCCAGGCCATATCCCGTAGCCCCGAAGACTGCAATGGCCAAGGCTTCGTCACGCCCTTTTCCTGGGGTTATCGTCTGCGCGCCACCTTGAGCTATACCGGCCTGATGCCGGGCGTGGATATCCGCCCTAACCTTGCCTGGTCCCATGACGTCAGGGGTTATTCACCGGTAGACGGCTCAGCCTTCAACGAAGGCTCACGCTCGGTCAGCCTGGGGGTGGATGTGACGTTCGCCAGCCAGTATTGGGCAAGCCTGGCCTACACCGACTACCTGGACGGCGATTACGGCACCCGCGGGGACCGTGACTACATAGCGTTCAGCGTGGGCGCCAACTTCTGATCGGCCGGAACCTGCCAATGGTAAGCTGCATGAATCCGCAAAGTCTGTTTACCTGGCAGCTTCACCCACCGCTTGTGCGGCATGGTAGAGGCAAAGGATTGAAATGAGAGCGCGCATCCGCCTAACCCTCACACTGCTGGCCACACTGGCGCTTGCCGCCTGCTCCAGCACCGGCACTGTCGAACCGCTCAGCCAGGCGTTCGTCACCAGTGGCCGCTATCAGACCAGTGATTTGTACGGCCTCTGGTACTTCAACGCCGCACAGGGTACCTCACAGGTGCTGGCGCTGTTGCTGCTGAGGGCGGACGGTTCGGCAACCGACTTTCTGATCGTCAGTGACGAGCATGGCATGCAAAAAATCGTACAGCAGTCGACATGGTCGTATGACGCCGGGCGCAATGTCTTTGAGCAAAGGATCAGCGAAGTGTCCGTGCACAATGGCCCGGCAGCTGCCTCTGTTACTCACCCTCGTGAAGTGGTGCGCGCATCCGTCGAATGGGTGAAGCTCGACGACAAAGTGATGGGCATCAGACTCTCACGCCAAGACGGTGAGGTCACCAGTTACCTCAAGGGCAGCGCGGCGATGCTTGAGAAGTTGAAGCTGATCAAGTAACCGCAACTGCCTAGTATTTTTGTCAGTTGTGCGTTTTTCCTCGGCAGCATTTGATTAGCCAACGACGAGGGCTGACACCTGTAGTGGTGTTAGGCATCAGCTCCTGCTCGTTGACCATTCAAGGAGAGCCATCATGCCTGCTGCGAATATTGCAACCAGCCTTAAACACGTCCCTGCCACTGCTGTTCCGTTTCTGATTACCAACCAGCCTGACGGCCATTTGCCAAACATGGACGGCTACGAACTACAGCGTCTGGGCTCGCAAGAAAAAGGCTGGCACAGCCTCTGCCCGATTCGTGCAGGGCGCGACCTGGTCGAAGGCGAAATCATCAGCGCCTGCTTGGTCCGCGAGCGAGATGGAGAAATGGTCCGCATAGACTACATCGCCACCAAAGGTGCGCTCAAAGCTGACCAATGGCCTAAAGCTTTCGCTCAGTACATCTCTGACAACGGCAACGGGCTCGGCGCTGGCGGCTGGAACGACAAAGGCGAGCTAACCTGCGATGGCACGGTCGACCTGCGGCTGTGGTGCCGCAACCACTCGAGAGCCTTCAGCACCGCGCCATTTGCCAACAACCAAGTGCAGGCCTTGGCCTGCGACGATGACTATGCATTGGCCAGTGGGCAGAGCTTGTGCCTGCAGGTGCGCGACCTGAACACTCAGCACCTGTACGAGCAGCACATTTTCACACCGGCCGCTAACCAGACGGGGAACGCCTGGTCCCAAGCACTGTGTACACAGATCAACCAGCACAGCCGGCTCTTACGCGCCGGGGTGTTTGATGCCAAGACCAGTAAGGTGACACCTGCGGTCAAGGGCAATGCATTCTGGGTGGCGCAATGTGCGGGCTTGAGCGTCACCCTGGCAGAGGTGGGCTGGTGGCCAGCCCAGGTGGTGCAAGGCAGTCATGCACTGACCGAGGGGCAAACCGTTCAGGCTTGGGCATACGATGCTTATTCCCATCGCCTGCTGGGCACCTTCAGCTGGGTGCCAACGGCAGCGCAATGCGCCTCGGGAAAATGGCTTAGCGCCTGGGCCACGGCGCTCAACGCCTCGTCCATGAGCGAGTGGTTGCTCGCCAGCGACGCCCAGCCCAAGCCCACGGCCAGCGCAGCGGCTAACGCCAAGCAGCTAACGCTGTGGCAACGCGGTGAAGGCGTGCGTGTATTCACCTCACTACCGGCGGCTGACAACTGGGTGGCCGGGCCACGCCTGGACTCGGTGTGGGGCGGCGTCAACGACGCGGTGCTGGTGACTGTGCGCCAGCCTTATAGCCAGCAGTTGCTGGGGCATACCGTGTTCCGCCCCAAGAAAATGGCCGACCAGAACGCTTGGGAAGCGGCATTGGCCGCTGCCGTAGCGGGCCAGAAGTGGCCACAGTTGGTGGTTGGCCGTGAAGCGGCTGATGGTGGGTTGGATCGCACGGAAAAAGCAGAGGGCCACTGGCGTCTGTGGCAGCCACGTTTTGCCGGATTGCTGGTAGATCTGCAGAACCTTGGCGATAGCGATGATTGGGAGGCGGATCGACTTCAGCACTATCTACTGGCTACTGACGGCTCATCGGAAAGCGTAACCAAAACCAGTATGGTCGGCAGGTGCAGCTTCGAGGTCACTGCTTGCTCCCATCGAGAAGATTCTGTCGTGGTGAAAATCCAAAAAAGTCAGGGTGAGTTGGTCTTTCGTCTCAGCGCCCAAGCGAGTTTAAAGGGGTATCGTGTGGCGGATTGCGATGACGGCGGTCGGCAGCACTCCACGGATGATGGTAAAGAAATAGCGCACATCGGCACATCAGCGGTTTACAGCGACATGGTCGTTTGGGGGGCTGGGTCGGTCAGCAGCGAGTTCACCTTGATACTCGATTACCCAGAGGCCTGCCGAGACGCCAAACCATTGGTAGTCGGCCATATTGGGTATCTGGACGATAATTACATCTGGCAAAGCGTGAGCGAGGTGAAGTTCACGCCCCCAGCAGCACGCCCGGCCTACGTGCCCCATAGCCCGTTGTGTGAGGACTACGGCAACACGATGTCCTCGCAGATATTCGACGCAGGAGGCGCCAGCGAAACCGGCGTCGACCCGCGCACAGGGCTGTTTCATGCTCATTACCCGATCGCGACCCTACAAGGCGTGGGCGGGCGCGGTCCGGTCTGTGAATTGACGCTGCACTATTCAGCCCTTCGCGGCAACGAGGCGGGTCTTGGCGATGGCTGGGCATGGCGCTTTGCCAGCCTGGAGACGCGCGACCAACGCCTTACCTTGGCAGATGGCACCACCATTACCTTTACCGGTGATGAATGGGCGACACTGGCCAAAGGCACTCGGGTGACAAAAAAAGCCTGTTTCATCAGCAGTAACCCAGAACGTACCGTTTTCACCCTCGACCTGCCCACCGGGCGGCAAGAAGTGCTCAGCGAGCCCGCTGCGGCGGGTAGCGATACCGTCGAGCACAATGATGAGTTCCGCAAGGAAGTCATACGATTGTTCAAGGCGATCAAGGCCAAAACCACGCCCAAATTTCCCAGTAAGCCAAGCCACTGGACGCAGTACGCATTGGCGGCCATATCCCCGCACGGTTACAGCGGTGCGGCTATGGGCGATTACATTGAAGCGGTAAAGGCTTGGGCTGAAAATACCAAAGAATTGGATGAGCGGATTGCGTACTACGAGCGAGCCTCCTTGCAACTGCTACCTTCGCGAATCGTCTCCCCCTATGGTGAAACGTTGGAACTTAGCTGGCAGCGTAAAGAAGGCCAGTTTTTATTGCGCCAAGTCAAAAGTGGTGCCGTTGAATTATTTAACGCAAGTTACACGGCCAGTGGGGTGGAGATGAATGTCTGGCCAACCAATGATTCGGAAAAGTTTCAAGTCAACCTCACTATGCAGGACCATCTGCTGCGGACGTTCAAGCGCAGTGCAGGCGGCAAAGAGACACGTGTCCAGCTTCAACAAGTCGATTGTGATTATTCGGATGACCCGACGTTGGATCGGGTGCTTTATCGCTTGCAGGAGCTTGATGGGTCTGTCGAACGGGTGGACTATGACAAGGGCCAGGTGACTTTTTCTGATGGGCGACCCGCGTTGCCCAGGGTAGGCAAACATTTCATGCTGCCTGGGAGCGGTAGCGCGAACCGAGTGACGAGGTACACATATAAAGGGAGCTACGTGGACGAGGAGCCGAATTTCGGCACGACTTTGCGAAGTGGTGGACTTCATGAGTCAAAACGGTTTGGTCGCGGCGGAGAGATGCTGGCAAGTATCCTCTGTGCAGGGGAAGTTGTTGAGTTTGAGGCTCAAAGTGTAAGTCATCCAAGCGGCAAGTTGATGAAGTGTGTGATGAGCGTGGAAGCAGCTAGGCTAGTCCATAAAAATCTGTCTCGCAGACCCGTGGCCTTGCCCAGTCAACTCATTCCAATGGCAAAAGCCCATGCCGAGGCCGAGGGAAGAGAGGATCCCACATCGGGCTGGAAATTTAATCGGAGTCGGCCGCTTGTTTTTAATTCGAGTCTGAATATGGAGGAAGACTATGTCTCATTAAACAAAAATATTGAAGAAGCTTGTTTGGAGCGAAATGCAGGATCTGCCTATAAATACCTCGGAACTTATTTCGAATTATTGCGCAATTCCCTTTGTATAAGATATAATGCTGGCTTCGAATCCGAAGATTCGTTGGGCGATATTTCATTCCTGGCTGATCTGCTGAGTTTTAATGGCGTGCTGCCTAAGGATTTAATGGATGATATGATTTGCTCGCTCGGGGTGAGTGGGGAAGATAAGCGGCTGGCTGTGAATGTGCATGAGCTTTGCACTGGTATTGGGAATGCCCTACATCCTTATTCTTCGTCTGGGAATAGTTTTGAAGGATTGTTTGAGGCGACCTTGGGCGCTGAATATCTTAGCGAGGAACTCCAAAAGATTTTGGTGCGTAATGATAATCCCACCTCTCGCGTGGATGAGTTCAATGTGCTTACCTATGAATCGAGTTGCGATTCTGAACAAAAATTGCTGAAAACACTGTCGCCCGATAACACAGCAAGCTACCGGTGCTACTATCCTGCCGCCGCCAGTTCCTCAAACCCCCTGACGCCGAGTAAGCTGGTCAAAGGCTTTAAAGATTTCCCTGCCTTGTCCTGCCCAGCTACCCCAGAGGGTGCCACGCCCCCCCTGATGGCAGAGTATCAATGCGACGCCCATGGCAACCCGTTGGGTTTGATACTTTATGGTTACCGAGCAGTCACTCGCAACGCCCGTCAAGTTTTGGAAACCAGCAACATAGTGACCCTGGAGGGAATCAAAGGCACGCTGACAGACGACCGTCTGGACTCAAAAGTCGTCTGGACGCAGGCTAGCCCCGACGAGCCGATTCTCTGGCGTGTGAGTAGTACGTCAAGCACGGAGCCCGCCGCCAAGACGCCAAATGAAGGCAAAGTGCGAGTATGGTCCATCACCAACGAGCAGATCACCGTGCTGGGGGATCAGCGCGTCAAGCTGACCACCGTACAATCCTTCGAAGACAACCCAACTGCGCCGGGGCTCAAGATCAGCACCAGTGCCACCACCGTTGCTGGAACTCACGAGGTCAGTCGCGAAATGCGTTCGCGCTTCAGCCGTCGCTGCTTGAGCAAGACCCTCGACGGTGTGCAAACCGTGTTTGAACACGACGGGCTTGGCCGTGTAACCAAGCAGTCGAGCTACCGCCTCAATGCCAAAAACGAGCCCGAGGCTAGCGCTTATAGTGTAATCAACACCGACTATGGCATCGAGCATGGCGGCCTGAGCGCACTTGTCAGCTTCATCAATGGCAGCCAAAGGCGCGACTGGCTCGATGGCTTGCAGCGGGTGGTTCGCAGCGAGTGGCGACGCACGGCCAAGGATGGCTTCATACCCCTGAGCCGCAACCACCTGCATGGCAGCGGCGACGATGACGGGGCGGGAAGCCGACAGTGGGATTACCTGCCAGGTGGCCAGGCGATCTGTGAGCCTTTGCAACGCGTTGAGCTGCCTGGGCGGCACCCATGGAGCCGCGACCTGCTGGACCCTGCCGGCACCGTCATACAAGGCCTGGGGGCCCAGACGCTGCTACGCAGCACCAACACGTTCGAAACCCTTGCCAATGGCCATATGACCCGCAGTGAGGCTGTGCGAAGTAGCGCCGGTATTGCTCGCGCTGATACCGTTCGCCAGTTTGATTCCAGCGGGCGGTTGATCGAACTCACCCGCACTGTCGACGGCCAGTCGCGCACGCACCAACTGCAGCGCGATGGGCTTGGCCGTGTCACCCGCCACATTCGCCCCGATGGCAGTGTGGTGAAGCGCAGCTATCACGCAATGAGCGATCATGTCACCGAACTGAAAGTGTTCAGCGATAGCAAGGACACAACCGTTGGCCAGGTCATTGGTACCCAGGAGATCGAAGCCATTTCAACCCTGAGCAAGCGCAAGGTCGGTAGCCGCGAGTACAAGTTCAAAGGTGAGAACGTGACGCTGCCGGACAGCACTTCGCTGACGTTGACCGAAGCGGGCGACAGCGGCCAATATCGAGCCGGTGATCTGAATATGTCCAGCGTCAGCCGCAGCGGTTCGGTCACTACCTTAAGTGCTGAGCAGGGCACCGAGCAGCTTGGCAGCGGCTGGCAACATAGCCTTACCGCCAGCCAGTTGCCAGGTAAGCAACGACTCGATGAAACCACACCGCGTAGCACCCACAAGGGGCTCATCTGGAAAACGCTGCGCGGGCTTACGGTTGCCGCACTTCGAGCCGACGGGCACTGGCAGCGGGTGTTTAGCGATCACCACGGACGTCCCCTGCGTAGCTGGCATGACCATGAGGACGTGCTGCATCGCCATGACGATCATGGCCGTCAGGTAGAGCGGCGGGTTCATGCCCAGCGGGCAGGTGCGCAGTGGCAGGTGAACAGCGAGCACGACGCGTTTGGCCAGGAAACCCTACGTAGTTTCAGCCACAACGGCCAGCTGGTATTCGCTCAACAGCTCAAGTGGCGTAGCGACGGCCAGCTGCTCGCCAAGCACAGCCGAGAAGCAGGCACCTGGGTGCGTAGCGAGCAGTTCGACTACGATGCGCTCGACCGCCTGATCCACTACACCTGTACAGCGGCAGACGCCAGCCACTTGCCTCGTGATGGGCAGGGAAAAGCGGTGAAGGCGCAGCGCTTTACCTGGGATGTGCTGAGCAATCTGGAAAAATGCGTCACCACGTTTGAGGACGACAAAACCTCTACTCAGGAGTTTGCCTACCACGCCGACAACCCAACGCGCCTGAAAACCGTCACTACCGACAAAAAGGCGGTACAGATCACCCATAGTGCCAACGGCTATCTGACCGAGGATGGCAAACACCGCAAGTTGGACTACAACAAAGGCGGGCAGTTGACCAAGGTCAGCGGTGCTGACAGTACCGTGCAAGCCAGCTACGTCTACGATGGCTATCAGCGCCTGGCAGCCCAATATATTGGCGAAAGCAAGGCGATCTGCGAGCTACGGTACGCTGGCGATCTGCTGATAGGCGAAGACTGGTTTGATGCCGGCGGCGCATTGACCCGCCAGCGCAGCATCAGCCCGGGGTTGGCAGAGTACGAAGGCAATGCCGTTAACTGGCTGATTGATGACCCTCAGAGTGGAGTCGCTGGTTTTTACAGCAACGCAACGCTGCAACTGACTCCCTTGTTGCCGTTTGGTGAAGGGGCAGCGACTATGGCCATCAGTTCTGGCTACAACGGTATGCGCCGAGACCCGGTGACTGGCAGTTATCACGCAGGCAACGGTTACCGCTGTTACGACCCGTCTCTGGGCCGCTACACCCAGCCGGACTGGTTGAGCCCGTTCGGCGAGGGCGGTCTCAACGACTACGTGCACTGCCCGGACCCGGTTAACCAGCATGACCCCAGTGGGGCCATTGTGCTCAGCCGCTGGGGCCAGTCGCAGTTGGCCACCCTGGAGCAAGGGCTGCGCGATGCTCAGCCCTTCCCGGTAGGCGATCGGTGGCGACGGATCGGCACGGCCATTGCCATCACATTGATAGGGATCGTGGCGTCTGTACTCACGGGCGGCACAGCCTCGATGATGGTGTTCGGCGTGCTCACTGCCCTGAGCGTCGCCTCGTTGGTGTTCGAGGTGGCAGCCATATTGGTAGAGGATAGTTACCCTGAGCTTGGGAGAAAACTGTCGATTGCGTCTGCCGTCACGGGGGTGTTGTCGATTGGCAACTTTGCCGGTGTCTTCAAACAAAGCGCTCGCTTGCTGAAGTCGGCCGCCAGCCTTGCGGTACGGGTGGTCAAGAATACGCAGCGCGGGTTGCAGGCACTTTGGAAAATTTTTAATAACGTTAAACGTTATGGCTTCGCGGTGGCCGGCCAGATGTTTACCAGCAGTCGTAAAGCTGTCAAAACTGCGCGGGAGGCGGCCAAAGCGGCTGCTCAGACAGCCAAGAGCACAGTGGTCGATGCATTGGGTGAGTTGGCAAGTCCGCAGTTCGCCGTGGTAGAGAAGGACTGGCTGCTTAAGATGGCGAGCGGTAGCAAGTTCCATGTACTCACCGGTTGGAAAGGCAACTTCTACTTCCGCGCCACTCAGCACTCCAAGGCGGTCAAGCTCGCTGCAGAGGCGGTTGAGTGGGGAGACAATGTAATGGATTACCATGACCTTTACTCGGCGCTCAACGACAGTGAATCGCAGGCTACGGGTGGCCGCAGTCGATTGAGCTCACTCGCCAGGATGATGTCGCAATCGGCAGTTTAACCGGGGTCTGAGGGGGGCGCCTGCGTCCCCCTTTCCACCTAAGGAATGACTGTAAAAGCAGGGTGGGGGCCACAACCTGTGCGCGTCCCTAAGTGATCTACTGCAACGTCGGCGGCTTGGCCTCGGCAGGCAAAGCCGCGACCACCGCTTCGATCCGCGCGATTTCCACCTCCAGGCGTTTAGCTTCCTGATGGTTACCTTCGGCTCTCAGGCGATCGCGCTCGCGTCGCAGGTTGAGCAAATTCTTCTGCAGGGCTAGGCCGGATTTATTGTATTGATCCATGTTTCTCTCACGCCATTGGCCTCCGTGCCGTTGTAGGAAAAATGGACCGTAGCAGCTACAAAATCCTTCGGGAACTGAGGTTTCATACAGGAAAACCCGGCTGCCGGTAATCTGCCTACAGGTGTTGGGGAAACGTCCTACAAATCCCGAGTTCAGCTGTTTCAGTTCATGTGCGCAGACTACCCATCGAGTGCCCGGATTTGCTGAGGTAGCGGCGCCCCGCGCGGTGCGGAGTCATTGGAAGGTAAGGGCACGAGAACATCCTCGACGCTGAAACGTTATGTAGCAATTGGCTATCCATACCCGGCCGAGGTTCAGCTCATTTGAAAAACCGGCTCGGCGTTATGCCGAACTGGCGTTTGAACATGCTGGCGAACGCGCTTGGGCTGTCGTAGCCCAAGGTCCCGGCGACATCGATGATGCGCTGGCCCAGGGCGATGCGCTCCAGTGCCTGCATCAACCGAGCCTGTTGGCGCCACTGGCCGAAAGTCATGCCGGTTTCCTTGCGAAACAGGCGCTGGATGGTTTTCTCATCGACGCCCAGATGAGCGCCCCAGTCCGCTACGGTAGAGGTGTCGTGGGGGCGGGCGTGCAGGGCTGAACAGATGGCCTGCAGGCGCGGGTCGCTTGGCTGCAGCAGTTTGAGCGGCAGAGTCGGCAACACGCAGATTTCATCGAGGATCAGGCGCATCACCCGTGCCTCGCGCGAGTCCTCGACAAAAGGCCCGGTGAAGTCGACCGAGGCCTTGATCAATTCGCTCAGGAGCGGGGTGATGCTGATGGCCCTGCTTTGTTGGGGCAAGCCCGCCACTGCATTGGGGCGCACGAACACGCTGCGCATTTTCACATCACCCACGCAGCGGATGGCGTGTACCTGGCCAGAAGGCATCCAGATCCCACGGCTGGGCGGCACGGTCCAGCGTTCGGCGCCGGACTCGACCAGCATCAGGCCCTTGATGGCGTAGATCAGTTGATGCTTGGTATGCGAGTGGGGCGCGATGTACCAGTCTGGCGGGTAGTCGGTTGCCCGGCTACCCACCTCCCACGTCCAATCTTCGACCTCCATCAGCAATTCGTGCTGGGGTTTGACCATCATGTTCTCGTGCCGTCCAAAAAGCGCTGCCATGTTAGCAGCAGCGGGTGGGCCGTGCCTTGGAGTGGGTCGCTGGCAGCAGCGCGGTGGCCAGGCCAAGCAGCGGCAGGTAGGCGATCACCTGATACACCCATTCGATGCCGTGCAGGTCGGCCAGCTCGCCCAGCCCTGCCGCACCGATGCCGCTGATACCGAACATCAGGCCGAACATCACCCCCGAGACCATGCCGACCCGGCCAGGCACCGCCTCTTGGGCATAGACCACCAGCGCGGCGAAGGCCGATGACATCACCAAGCCAATGGCCACGGCCAGCACCGCAGTCCAGGCCAGGTTGGCATAGGGCAGGGCAAGGGCGAAGGGTGCCACGCCGAGGAACGAGACCCAGATCACCGCCTTGCGCCCGATTCGGTCACCTACTGGGCCACCGGCGAAGGTGCCCAACGCCACCGCGGCCAGGAACACGAACAAATACAACTGGCTTTGCTGCACGCTCAGGCCAAAGTGTTCGATCAGATAGAAGGTGAAATAGTTGGTGAACGAGGCGATGTAGACGAACTTGGCGAACATCAGCACGGCGATGACCGTGACGGCACGCCACATGGCGCTTTTGGCCAGCCCAGGTGCCTGATGCCCGGCCAGGCCTTGGAGTTGCGTCTGACCGTGGCGGATGGTCCAGCCGGTCACCCGCAGCAATACGAAGATGGCCAGGCCGGCAGCCAGCATGAACCAGGCGATGGCTGGTTGGCCGTGCGGGATGACGATGGCGGCGGTCAGCAGAGGGCCAATGGCAGACCCGGTATTGCCGCCGACCTGAAAGGTCGACTGCGCTGTGCCAAAGCGCCCGCCAGAGGCCATGCGCGCCACCCGTGAAGCTTCAGGGTGGAAGGTTGCCGAGCCGATGCCGACTACAGCGGCGGCCACCAACAGCATGGGGTAACTGTTGGCATAAGCGAGCAGGGCGATGCCGACCAGGGTGAACAACATGCCGGTGGGCAGCAGGTAGGGCATGGGCCGCTTGTCGGTGTACATGCCAACCCAGGGTTGCAGCAGCGAGGCGGTGACCTGATAGATCAGCGCAATCCAGCCGATCTGGGCAAAGCTCAGTGAGAAATCGCTTTTGAGCATCGGGTAGATCGACGGCAGCACCGCCTGGATCAGGTCATTGAGCAAATGAGCGAAGGCGGCGGCACCGACAATGCGGACAACGAAGCCTTCAGGCTGGGCGTTGACGTTGGCGGGCGGGGCCAAGGTGGCGGCAGGAGTCGTCATGGTTATGGCTCTTGTTCATGGGTGGCAAGGCAAAGCAGGGGCTAGGTTATCCAGCCGACCACTGCCTGTCTCACGCTGAACAGGCACTGACTGTCGCGATTCGGACAGAGCGATACGTCGTCCTGCACGCTGCGTACTGCCTCTCGGGGTTTTCCTATGGCTCAGCCATTGTGGCGCAGCTAGTGTCGCTTCACTGTTCAAGGGGGAGTGAAGGATGAACAAGGCATCGATTGTGGCAGGCATACTGCTGACGGCACCGGTCGCCATCGCCGAACAAACCACGCGTGAAGGTGATTACTGGTATCTGCAGACCAGCGTCTACACCCGGCACTGGACCCACGACCCCGAGCACAACAATCACCAGGCATTGATCGGTATCGAGCGTGTCTACACCGATGGCGCGCTGTGGGGAGCGGCGACATTCAAGAACTCGTTCAACCAACGCTCCTACTACACCTATCTGGGCAAGATTTGGCAACACCCACACTATCCTGTGTACGCCAAGTTGAGCGCAGGTTTTATCGAAGGCTACAAAGGCGAGTATGCCGACAAGATCCCGTTGAACCACTTGGGCATCGCGCCAGTGATCATCCCGTCGCTGGGGGTGCACTGGGGGGCCGTGGGGGCCGAGTTCGTGGTGCTGGGAGGCGCTGGTGGGATGGTCAACCTAGGGCTGCGCTTCTGACCGGTTGGGGCGACCCCAAAGGTAAGCAAGCCAAGCGCGTGCAAGATGCCCCTGAGGTTGGGCGTAACGTTAACCTCAGGGGCTTGGCCGTGAAATCAGTCCCAGGCCGGAGCAAGCCCAGCAGGGCTGACCTCGCGGCCGTTGCGCTCAAGCTCGGCGATACGGGCCATGTCGTCTTCGTCCAGGCGCAGGTCACGGGCGAGCAGGTTGCTGGCCAGATTCTCGCGCTTGGTCGAAGATGGGATCACTGCGTAACCCAACTGCAGCGCCCAGGCTAGGGCTACTTGCGCCACGGTGGCTTTGTGCTTGCTGGCGATATCGGCCAGTACTGGGTCTTTGAGCACTTTGCCGTACGCCAGGGTCATGTAAGAGGTGACGGTGATGCCTTGCTGGTCGAGAAATGCGGCCAGCGTGCGATTTTGCAGGTACGGGCTGAGCTCGATCTGGTTTGTGGCGATTTCGCCTTCGCCCACGACGGCGATGGCCTGGCGGGTAAGTTCGATATTGAAGTTGGATATGCCGATCTGGCGCGTCAGCCCTTGCTGTTTAGCGTCGGCCAAGGCCTGCATATATTCACGCAACTCGACTCCTTTGCCTGGCGCCGGCCAGTGGATCAGCAGCAGGTCGACGTAGTCGGTGCGAAGTTTCTGCAAGCTCTCGCGCAAGCTTGGGATCAGCTTGTCGGCCGCGTAGTTGTCCACCCAGATTTTGGTGGTGATGAACAATTCGCCGCGCGGCACGCCGCTCTCGGCGATGGCCTGGCCCACTTCAGCTTCGTTACGGTAGATCTGCGCGGTGTCGATGGCCCGGTAGCCGAGGTCCAGAGCCGACTTGACCGAATCGATCACGGCTTGGCCGGTGAGGCGGAAGGTGCCCAGGCCGAATGCTGGAATGTTCATGAATTTGCTCCTGGTCAGTGAAAGATGGAACCGCATTGAGCCTAGCCGCTCAGCGCCGACCCATCAGCGTATTAGGGCAGTGTGGGGCTTTGCTCGGCTTTGATTAAGCCAGGGTCGGTGCAAGGACATTTGACCTGTAATCACAAATGAAACGGCCCGCCAAAGGGCGGGCCGTCAGGCGGTGCAGGTGACGATCAGCGGCGGCGGAAAAGCGGCAGCGGCTCGTCGGTGGCGGCCTGGTAGGTCACCGAGAAGTCCTTCAGGCCTTGCAGCGCGTCTTGCGGATCTTTATCGGCCCGGATGGCGAAGGCGTCGAAGCCGCAGCGGGCCATGAAGAACAACTGATCGCGCAACACGTCACCAATGGCGCGCAGTTCGCCCTTGAAGCCGTAGCGGTCGCGCAGCAGGCGTGCATTGGAGTAGCTGCGCCCATCGGTAAAGGCGGGGAAGTTCAGGGCGATGACCTGAAAATGCTGCACGTCGTCACCGATTTCTTCGGCCTGCTCGTCACTGTCCAGCCATACACCCAGGCCGCCGTCGCGGGCCTTGAGCACGTGGGCATGGTCACGCCACATCTGCAGCGGGACGATATAGTCGTCGCAATTGCTCAGTTCATCGAACGAGAAATCCTTGGGCAACAGGTGCCAGGTTTCGTCGACGATCTGGTTGTTCTTAATGATTCGCTGCATAGACGCGTTCCTTGAAGGGGTCGATGCCGATCCGCTGGTAGGTGTCGATGAAACGCTCTTCCTCGGTGCGTCGTTCGACGTACACGGCGATCAGCTTCTCGATCACATCGGCCATGTCATCCTGGGCGAAGGACGGGCCGAGGATCTTGCCCAGGCTAGCGTCGCGCGCGGCGTTGCCACCTAGCGACACCTGGTAGAACTCCTCGCCCTTCTTGTCCACCCCGAGAATGCCGATGTGGCCGACGTGGTGGTGGCCGCAGGCGTTCATGCAGCCGGAGATGTTCAGGTCGATTTCGCCGATGTCGAACAGGTAGTCCAGGTCGTCGAAACGGCGCTGGATGGATTCGGCGATCGGGATCGACTTGGCGTTGGCCAGGGAGCAGTAGTCGCCGCCCGGGCAGCAGATGATATCGGTCAGCAGGCCGATGTTCGGCGTGGCGAAGCCGCCCTCGCGCAGTTCCATCCACAGCGCGTGCAACTGGCGCTGTTCGACGTCGGCGAGAATGATGTTCTGCTCATGGGAGGTGCGCAGGAAGCCGAAGCTGTAGCGTTCGGCAAGGTCCGCCACGGCATCGAGCTGCTTGTCGGTCAGGTCACCAGGGGCGACGCCGGTTGGCTTGAGCGACAGGGTCACGGCCACGTAGCCAGGTCGCTTGTGGGCGCGGGTGTTGCGCGAGCGCCAGCGGGCGAACCCTGGGAACTCGGCGTCCTGGGCACTGTAGTCAACGTTGTCCAGGGCCAGGTAGTCCGGGTCGACGAAGTGGCGCGACACGCGCTGCACTTCTGCCTCGGTCAGGGTAGTGGTGCCGCCACGCAGGTGAACCATTTCGGCCTCGACCTTCTCGGCGAACACTTCCGGAGTCAGCGCCTTGACCAGAATCTTGATCCGCGCTTTGTACTTGTTGTCACGGCGACCGTAACGGTTGTACACGCGCAGGATCGCGTCGAGGTAGCTGATCAGGTCCTGCCAAGGCAGAAACTCGTTGATGAACGAGCCCACCACTGGCGTGCGGCCCAGACCACCCCCGACCAACACGCGAAAGCCCAGCTCGCCAGCGGCGTTGCGCACTGGCTCCAGGCCGATGTCGTGCACTTCGATGGCGGCGCGGTCTTGCTTGGAGCCGTTGATGGCGATCTTGAACTTGCGCGGCAGGTAGGCGAATTCCGGGTGGAAAGTGGTCCACTGACGGACGATTTCGCACCATGGGCGCGGGTCGACGAGTTCGTCGGCGGCCACACCTGCAAACTGGTCAGTGGTGGTGTTACGCAGGCAGTTGCCGCTGGTCTGGATCGCATGCATCTGCACGGTGGCCAGCTCGGCAAGGATGTCCGGGATGTCTTCCAGCGCCGGCCAGTTGAACTGCACGTTCTGGCGCGTGGAGATATGGGCATAGCCCTTGTCGTAGTCGCGAGCGATCTTGGCCAGGGTGCGAACCTGGTTGGCGTTCAGCTGGCCGTACGGCACGGCGACACGCAGCATCGGTGCGAAACGTTGGATGTAAAGGCCGTTCTGCAGGCGCAGAGGGCGGAATTCTTCTTCGCTCAGCTCACCGGCCAGGTAGCGGCGGGTCTGATCACGGAACTGCTTGACGCGGTCCTCGATGATCCGCTGATCGTACTCGTCGTATACGTACATAAAAGTCCTGTCTCAGGCTGCATGCAGCTATTCGCGCGCACGGCCGCGCACTCCGGTTCGGAGCCGGGGAACGATAGCAGGTTGGGTTTATGCGCTAAAGTGATGTTTTTGCATATGAAAAGAACCAAACGAACTAAGTGAGACTGAGTGGCGTTTGTTACCCGTCAGGCAGGCAGGTTTATACTCGGCGATTTGGTTTGAAGGGGGTACCCGCATGCTCAAGGCGCTTTGCCAAAGCGTGTTACTGAGCCTGCCGCTGGCAGCCTCCGCTCACGCCGCTTCGGTAGTTTTTCTAAACCCTGGCCACAGCGACGAAGTATTCTGGAGCAGCTATTCGCGTTTCATGCAGGCTGCAGCCGACGAATTGGGCATGACCCTGGAAGTCGATTACAGCCAGCGTGACGGTGGGCTTGCGATGAGCCAGGCTCGGGCGGTGCTGGGCAGGCCCAAGCGGCCAGATTACTTGGTGCTGGTCAATGAACAGTACCTGGCGCCTGAAATCATCCGCTTGTCCCAGGGTAGTGGAGTCAAGCTGTTCTTGGTCAATAACGGGCTGACCGCCAGCCAGGCTAAAAGTATCCAGGCCCAGCCAGGCAAATATGGCCAGGTACTGGGAACCTTGATCGGTAACGACTGGCAGGCGGGCTTTGGCATGCTGCATGAAATGGTGGCTTCACTCCCCCGTGACAAGGAGCCCATCGATCTTGTGGCTTTTTCCGGAGTCAGTACAACCCCCGCTTCCCAGTTGCGCGAAGCAGGCATGCGCCAGGCGTTGGCCGACTTCCCTCAGATCCGCTTGCGCCAGGTGGTATACGGCGGCTGGAGCCGAGAGCGCGCCTACGAACAGGCTCAGCAGTTACTGCAGCGCTACCCGAAGACTCGGTTGGTCTGGGCTGCCAACGACCAGATGGCCTTCGGCGCCATGCGGGCATTCGAGCAAGCCGGCCGCACCCCTGGGCGCGACGTGGTGTTCGGCGCCATCAATAGCTCGGCCGAGGCCCTGCAAGCGCGTATCGATGGGCGTTTG
The DNA here is from genome assembly GCF_014269025.2 of Pseudomonas promysalinigenes. Lineage (NCBI taxonomy): Bacteria > Pseudomonadati > Pseudomonadota > Gammaproteobacteria > Pseudomonadales > Pseudomonadaceae > Pseudomonas > Pseudomonas promysalinigenes. The sequence continues at coordinate 1,988,563 of NZ_CP077094.1, forward strand.
AGCGTGCTGATGGGCGGGCATGCCACACTGGGCGGGTGGGCCATGGTGCTGCTGCACGATGATGCCCAAGGGTTGGATATTCACCGCGGCGGCCAACGTGAGCATGTACTGCCGGTGCTGCAGTCGATCGACCAAGCCAAGGCGCGTCGCTGGCTGAAGTTGGTCGAGCGCGACGACTACGGCGTGGATTTCAAGCATTACAGCGCGCAAGGGCAGCCAGCCAGCTACCAGTACCCGTTTTTGACAACGCCCGTCGACTATTGAAAACCCTTGCTTGAGGGATGGTCATTGCTCGTCTTAACTGCTGGTTGTGAAGTGCATTCCCATAACCACTACAAGAGGCAATGCAATGGGAAACCCAACCAAGGTCCGCAAAGCTGACAGCAGTGTCGATGCCTGGGCGATCCTCTGCCTGATCGTTCTGGTGGTGGTCACCGCCGTGTATTGGGTCAGCCACCAGTGACGTGATGCTCCACCCATGATCCAACCACAGCGCCTGCGTAAGGGAGACACGCAGGCGTTTGTATTTTCACCGCGCAGTAAGGTGCAAGGCCAATTGCACAAGGCCTATCAGCACGGCAATGAACACCAGGGTGAACAGCGCGCCCAGCACGATGAAGTGGCTGGCTTTGCCGTGGGTGAAATCCCGCGTGCGGTTCTTGCCGCTCTGTACGCCGAAGGCAGCGGCCAGGATGCTGTGCAGCATTTGCCAGAACGTAGGGGGCTTGCCTTGGCTTGAGTCGTCCATGGGAGGCTCCTGGGTGTTGGTAGACAACCAAGAGACAGTATAGGCAAGGCGCTTGACGTTGATCGTGCCTGGCTCTTGGCGGGCGAACTTGCTCCCCCCCACAGGTATGCACTGCCCCCCAGAAGTTGGGCAGTGATGCAAACCTTGGGGGGAAGCCTAAAGCGAGCAGGCCGGTGGGGTCTTAGCTGTCGTAACCCAGGTTAGGCGCCAACCAGCGCTCGCTGACCCGGATATCCTGGCCCTTGCGCGCGCTGTAGCTGTCGATCTGGTCTTTGTCGATTTTGCCCACGGCGAAGTACTGCGCTTGTGGGTGGGCAAAGTACCAGCCACTGACCGCCGCCGCCGGGAACATCGCGAAGTGTTCGGTAAGGAACACACCGCTTGGCCCGGTTTCGCCGATGGCGCTGCCGTCGAGCAGGCGGAACAGGGTCTGCTTCTCGGTGTGATCAGGGCACGCCGGGTAGCCAGGGGCAGGGCGGATACCGCGGTACTGCTCCTTGATCAGCGCCTCGTTGTCCAGGTGCTCGTCCTGTGCATAGCCCCAGTGCTCTTTTCGCACCTGCTCGTGCAGCCATTCGGCACAGGCTTCGGCCAGGCGATCGGCCAGGGCCTTGACCATGATCGAGCTGTAATCGTCGCCTTTGTCCTGATAGGCCTTGGCCACTTCCTCGGCGCCGATGCCGGCGGTGGTGATGAAGCCGCCGACGTAGTCGGTCACCCCACTGTGCTTGGGCGCGACGAAGTCGGCCAGGGACAGGTTGGGCTTGCCGTCGGGCTTGATGGTCTGCTGGCGCAGGTGGTGCAAGGTCGCCAGGGGCTGGCCATCTTCACCGTAAACCTCGATGTCGTCATCGCCGACCTGATTGGCGGGCCAGAAGCCGAACACGGCGCGAGCGCTGATCAGCTTCTCGTCAATCAGCTTGTCGAGCATCTCGCGGGCATCCTTGTACAGCGCGGTGGCTGCTTCACCGACTACTTCGTCGGTAAGAATGCGTGGGAACTTGCCGGCCAGATCCCAGGAAATGAAGAACGGCGTCCAGTCGATATATTCGGCCAGGGTACGCAGGTCAATGTCTTGCAGCACCTTGACACCGGTGAAGGAGGGCACCGCCGGCTGATACCCGGCCCAGTCGTATTGCGGCTTGGCAGCGATGGCTTGGGCGTAGCTCAGGCGTTCGGTGCGGGCGCTGCGGTTGGCGGTACGCTCGCGTACCTCGACATATTCCTGGCGGGTTTTCTCGACGAAGGCGGGCTTGAGCTCCTTGGACAGCAACTGGGTGGCCACGCCCACGGCACGCGAGGCGTCGGTGACGTAGATCACCGCGTCGTTGCTGTATTTGGGTTCGATCTTGACCGCAGTGTGCGCCTTGGAAGTCGTGGCACCGCCGATCATCAGGGGCAGGTAAAAGTCCTGGCGCTGCATTTCGCGTGCGACGTGGACCATTTCGTCCAAAGACGGCGTGATCAGGCCAGACAGGCCAATGATGTCGCACTTCTGCTCACGGGCGGTCTGCAGGATCTTCTCGGCTGGCACCATGACACCGAGGTCGACGATGTCGTAGCCATTACAGCCCAAGACCACACCGACGATGTTCTTGCCGATGTCGTGGACGTCACCCTTGACCGTGGCCATCAGGATCTTGCCCTTGGCCTCGGGCTTGTCGCCTTTTTCTGCTTCGATGAACGGGATCAGGTGCGCCACGGCCTGCTTCATGACCCGGGCCGACTTGACCACCTGAGGCAGGAACATCTTGCCGGCACCGAACAGGTCGCCGACCACGTTCATGCCGTTCATCAGCGGGCCTTCGATGACCTCGATCGGGCGGGCACACTGCTGGCGGCACGCTTCGGTATCTTCGACGATGAAAGCGGTAATACCCTTGACCAGCGCGTGCTCAAGGCGCTTTTCAACGGGCAGCGCGCGCCACTCTTCGTTTTCCACTTCCTTGGTCGCGCCGCCGCCTTTGTAGTCATCGGCGATTGCCAGCAAGGCGTCGGTGCCGTGCGGGGTGCGGTTGAGCACCACGTCCTCGACCTTCTCACGCAGCGCCGCAGGGATCTGGTCGTAGATCTCCAGCTGGCCGGCGTTGACGATACCCATGGTCAGGCCGTTGCGGATGGCGTGGTACAGGAAGACCGAGTGGATCGCTTCACGCACCGGGTTGTTGCCGCGGAACGAGAACGACACGTTGGAAACACCGCCCGAGGTCAACGCGTGGGGCAGGTGGTCGCGGATGTAGGCACAGGCCTCGATGAAGTCGACAGCGTAATTGTTGTGCTCTTCGATGCCGGTGGCCACGGCGAAGATGTTCGGGTCGAAGATGATGTCTTCCGCCGGGAAGCCGACTTCGTTGACCAGAATGTCATAGCTGCGCTGGCAGATTTCCTTCTTGCGTGCAGCGGTGTCGGCCTGACCAACCTCGTCGAAGGCCATCACCACCACGGCTGCGCCGTAGCGCTTGCACAGGCGAGCGTGGTGCTTGAACTGCTCCACGCCTTCCTTCATGGAAATCGAGTTGACGATGCCTTTGCCCTGGATGCACTTGAGGCCTGCTTCGATCACCTCCCACTTGGAGGAGTCGATCATGATCGGCACCCGGGAGATGTCAGGCTCACCGGCGATCAGGTTGAGGAAGCGCACCATGGCGGCCTGGGAGTCGAGCATCCCTTCGTCCATGTTGATGTCGATTACCTGGGCGCCGGCCTCGACCTGTTGCAGGGCGACTTCCAGCGCTTCGGTGTAATTTTCTTCGCGAATCAGCCGGGCGAACTTGGCGGAACCGGTGATGTTGGTGCGCTCGCCGACATTGACGAACAACGACTGGCGATCGATGGTGAACGGCTCCAGCCCTGACAGGCGGCACGCCTTGGCGATTTCCGGGATCTGGCGCGGTTTGTATTTGCTCACGGCCTCGGCGATGGCCTGGATATGACCAGGCGTCGTGCCGCAGCAGCCGCCGATGATGTTGAGAAAACCGCTGGCGGCGAATTCCTCGACCACCGCGGCCATTTCTGCCGGGGTTTCGTCGTACTCACCGAAAGCGTTCGGCAGGCCCGCGTTAGGGTGTGCGGACACATGGGTATCGGCCTTGGTCGCCAGCTCCTCCAAATAGGGGCGCAGGTCCTTGGCACCCAGGGCGCAGTTAAGGCCCACGGAAATCGGCTTGGCGTGGCGCACCGAGTTCCAGAACGCTTCAGTGGTCTGGCCCGACAGGGTGCGGCCGGAAGCATCGGTGATGGTGCCGGAGATCATGATCGGCAGCTCGATGCCGTCGTCTTCGAACACCTGCTGCACGGCGAAGATCGCTGCCTTGGCGTTGAGCGTGTCGAAGATGGTTTCGATCAGCAGCAGGTCGGCGCCGCCTTCGATGAGCCCACGGGTTGCCTCGATGTAGTTGCTTACCAGTTCATCGAAGGTGACGTTGCGATAGCCAGGGTCGTTGACGTCCGGAGAAATCGAACACGTGCGGCTGGTGGGGCCGAGTACGCCAGCCACGAAGCGAGGCCTGTCTGGGGTTTCGAGGGTTTTGGCATCGGCGACTTGGCGGGCGATGCGCGCGCCCTCGACGTTCAGCTCGTACACCAGCGCTTCCATGCCGTAGTCGGCCTGGGAAATCTGTGTGGCGTTGAAGGTGTTGGTTTCCAGGATATCGGCGCCGGCATCCAGGTAGGCTTTCTCGATTGCCGCGATCACGTCCGGGCGGCTGAGCAGCAGCAGATCGTTGTTGCCTTTGACGTCGCTTGGCCAATCGGCGAAGCGCGTGCCACGATAGTCTTGTTCCTCGAGCCGGTAGCTTTGGATCATAGTGCCCATGCCGCCGTCGAGGATCAGAATGCGCTCATTGAGTGCTTGCTGGAGTGCTTTTAGACGAGCGCTGCGGTCGGACATAGAAACTACCTGGTCGGGCGAATATCAGAAGGTGTCGAATCATAACAAAGCTGCGCGGATTTTAGGCGCATCGCCGATTTGCATGAATTTCGCTCATGTTGAGCGCGGGTTATGCAGGCACCCAACAGACGACCAGGCAAAACGTGATGGCTTTTAATTCTCAGGACTTTCCGCACATGGTGCAGCGTATTCTTGTCAGCGTGTTCGCTCTGCTCGTCAGCAGCCTTGCGCATGGGCAAGCCCCCCAATCGAGCCCAAGCATTTCCTACACGCGGGACATTCAACCGATCTTCACCGAAAAGTGCGTAGCCTGCCACGCCTGCAACGACGCGGCCTGTCAGCTAAAGCTGGAAAGCCCCGAGGGCGCGGTGCGTGGCGCCACCAAGGTACCGGTGTATCAGGGTGAGCGGGGCCAGGCCGTGCCGCCCACGCGGCTTTTTTATGATGCGCAGACTGAGGAGCAGTGGCGGCGCAAGGGCTTCTATTCGGTCCTGGACAACCAGGGCAGCCAGGCTGCGCTGATGGCGCGCATGCTCGAACTGGGGCACAAGACCCCGCTGACCCCCAACGCCAAGGTGCCTGACGAAATCGTCCTGGGCCTGAACCGCACCAATATGTGCCCACTGCCTGAAGAATTCGACGGCTATGCCGGCGCCCATCCCAAAGAGGGCATGCCGCTGGCGGTGACCGGGCTCACTGATGACGAGTACCACACACTGCGCCGCTGGCTCGCCGCTGGCGCGCCTGTCGAATATCAGCCGATCAAGCCCAGCGCTGCCGAGGCCCGGCAAATCAACGAGTGGGAGGAACTGCTCAACCGTCCTGGCTCCACCGAAGCGCTGGTCGGCCGTTGGCTCTACGAACACCTGTTTCTGGCGCATATCTACTTCGTTGGCGGCGAGCAGGGGCACTTTTTCCAGTGGGTACGCTCACGCACCCCGAGCGGCAAACCGGTGGACATCATCGCCACACGCCGCCCGAACGACCCGCCCGGCACTGATTTCTTCTACCGGCTGATCCCGGTGCAGGGCGTCATCGTGCACAAAACCCACATCACCTACCCGATGGGGCCGCAGAAGCTCAAGCGGGTGAAGCAGCTGTTCTACGCAGGCGACTGGCATGCCAGCGCATTGCCCGGCTACGGCCCGCGTCACCGCGCCAACCCGTTCGAAACGTTCGAGGCGATCCCAGCAGTGGCCCGCTATCAGTTCATGCTGGATAACGCCGAGTACTTCGTGCGCACCTTCATCCGCGGCCCCGTGTGTCGCGGGCAGATCGCCACCGATGTGATCCGCGATAACTTCTGGGCGTTGTTCCAGGAACCGGCCCAGGACCGCTACATCACCGATGCCAAATACCGCAGCCAGGCCACGCCGCTGCTGGCGATGCCAGGGCAGAACGATGACGTCGGCAGCGTGCTGAACCTTTGGCATGCCTACCGCGATAAGCGCAACGCGTACGAAAAGCTGCGTCGCGACGCCTATGCCGAAATGCCCGCACCGGGCTGGGCAACGCTCTGGGCTGGTAACGACAACGCGCTGCTGAGCATCTACCGCCACTTCGACAGTGCCTCGGTGACCAAGGGCCTGATCGGCGATGTGCCGCTGACCATGTGGTTGTTCGACTACCCGTTGCTCGAGCGCACCTATTATCAGCTCGCAGTCAATTTCGATGTGTTCGGCAATGTGTCGCACCAGTTGCAGACGCGGCTGTACTTCGACCTGATCCGCAACGGCGCCGAGGTCAACTTCCTGCGCCTGATGCCGGCCGATCAGCGTGGCAAGATCCTCGGTAGCTGGTACCAGAACAGCGGCAAGGTGAAGATGTGGTTGGACTACGAGGACATCGACAGCGACACCCCAAGCGCCATCAAACTCGACCCGCGCGACCCGGAGCGCGACTTCGGCCTGAAACTGCTGCAGCGCACCGGCAGCCTGAACGCCGCCCCCGACCCGATCAATCGCTGCACCGGCGCTTACTGTTCACGGCCGCAGATGAGCGAGGAGTTTCGAAACGCCGAGCAATCGCTTAGCCGCCTGGTATCGCGCCCTGCGGCGGGTTTGAAGGTGATCGGCCAACTGCCTGAGGCCACCATGCTGCGCATCGAAGGCGTCAATGGCCAGCGCCAGATCTACAGCCTGCTGCGCAATCGCGCGCACAGTAACGTGGCGTTCCTGCTGGGTGAGGCCTACCGCTACGAGCCGGGACTGGATACGCTGACGCTCTACCCAGGAGTGCTCAGCAGCTACCCCAACTTCATCTTCAACATCCCGACCCAGGATGTACCTGAGTTCGTCGAAGACATGGAGTATGCCAAGGACGACCCGGCCAAATTTGAGCGCATCGTCATGCGCTGGGGTGTGCGCCGCAGTCACCCTCAGTTCTGGTATTACTTCCATGACCTGAACAGCTTCATCAAGGAAACCCAACCGGTCGAAGCAGGTGTACTGGACATGAACCGCTATGAGAACCTCTGATCGGGTCGGTTGACCTTTGCCAATACCTTACGGTCCCAACCGGTGGGTGGTCCGGGGTTGCTGTGCAGCCCCGAGGCCTCAATGCACCGGAAAATCGCAGGGTATTCCATGCTGTATTCGCTTCAGGCACTGCGGGCGTTCGCCGCCTGGGTGGTGGTCTGCCACCACTTCATGCAGATCTTCTTCGACTTCCATGCCACCGGCCCCATCGGCCAACTGCTGACCGACCGAGGCGCCGTTGGCGTCGACATCTTCTTCGTCATCAGCGGGCTGGTGATCTACCTCTCGACCCGGGACAAACCCATCGAACCGCAGCAGTTTCTACTCAACAGGGCATTACGCATCATTCCGGCCTATTGGTTCTATACCGCGCTAATGGCCGCGCTGTTGCTGGGTTTGGGCAACTGGATGCCACATCAGTCGTTCGATTGGCATCATCTGTTGCTGTCGCTGCTGTTCATTCCGGCGGAAAACCCCGGCGGTTATGGTCTTTATCCAACCCTCAACGTCGGTTGGACGCTGAACTTCGAGATGTTCTTCTACCTGTTGTTCGGCCTGGCATTCATGGTCCGCAAGCGTCATCAGCTGTGGTTGGTGACTGCCGGCTTGCTGCTGGCAAGTGAAGTTCTGGGACGCACCGGCGTGTTGAGCCGGTTTTACAACAACGACATCATCTACGAGTTCCTGCTGGGTATCGGTATCGGCGTGCTCTATCGGCGCGGGCTGATTCGGCAGGGCTTGTGGCTGCCGATGGCCGTGCTTGGCGTGGCCGGCTATGCGATCTATCACCTGGATGCTTCCCAGCGGCTGCTGCACTGGGGGCTGCCTAGCGCCATGGTGGTATTGGCGTTCATCGCCCTGGAGCCTTGGTTCAAGGGCAACCGCGTGTGCAAAGCGCTGGGTGACTGCTCCTACTCCGTGTACCTGATCCATGTACTGGTGCTGTACTGCGGCTGGTTCGCCAGCCAGCGGCTGCACCTGAACCCCTACTGGGTATTTGCCCTTTGCGTGCCGTCAATTGGACTGATGTCGTGGCTCAGCTATCAGTGGCTAGAGCGCGGCCTGTATCGGCGGATGCAGGCTTGGCTGGCGGCCCCGCGGGGGCAAACTGCCCAGCTTGTGCTTTCCCGAGTCAAATACTAGGACTTTGTTCGAAGGCCAGGTTGGCGTACACTTGGCCGCAAGTCTGTGAGGAACTTCCATGAGCGCTATAACCATTACTGACGCCGCCCATGATTACCTGGCCGATCTGCTGTCCAAGCAGAACACGCCTGGCATTGGCATCCGTATTTTCATCACCCAGCCGGGTACCCAGTACGCTGAAACCTGTATCGCCTACTGCAAGCCGGGCGAAGAAAAGCCTGACGACGAGCCGGTTGGCCTCAAGAGCTTCACCGCTTACCTGGACGCGGTCAGTGTTCCGTTTCTGGAAGACGCGCTGGTGGACTATGCAACCGACCGCATGGGTGGCCAGCTGACGATCAAGGCCCCGAACGCCAAGGTGCCGATGGTCAACGAAGACAGCCCGATCAACGAGCGTATCAATTACTACCTACAGACTGAGATCAACCCAGGGCTCGCCAGCCACGGCGGCCAGGTGAGCTTGGTGGATGTGGTCGATGAGGGCATTGCCGTGCTGCAGTTCGGTGGCGGCTGCCAGGGTTGCGGCCAGGCCGACGTTACGCTCAAGGAAGGTATCGAGCGCACGTTGCTCGAGCGTATTCCCGAGCTCAAAGGCGTGCGTGACGTGACCGACCACAGCCAGAAAGAGAATGCCTACTACTGATCTTTCGAGGTCAAGGCATAGCAACAAAGTGTTACGGTTTCAACCCCTGCGACAACAGGCCGCAGCCCGTGTTTAAAGGGCTGTGGGCCATCTGCGCCTTGGTCGGGTAGAAGCCCACTGGGTGTCATGCAAGAATGCCCCGGTTTTCGACCGGCCCGCCCCGAGGGCCGGCACCTTCCCTGTAAAGGATGGTTCCATGAATGATCTGTTGACCCGGCGCGCGGTTGTCGCTGGGATGGGCGTTCTCGGGCTTGGCCTGCTGGCAGGCTGCAACCCGGCCCGCGGGCTCGAGTTCAAGTACGGCAAGAACATGAGCAACGAGATCCTTGGGCGCAAGTTCAGCCTCAAGGACCCTCAGGGCAATGTCCGTACCTTGTCCAGTTTCTACGGCAGCATGCCGATGATCTTCTTCGGCTTTACCCAGTGCCCGGCCATATGCCCGACCACGCTGGCGCGTGCTGCGCAGATCAAGAAACTGCTGCGCGGGCGCGACCGCGAGATCTTCCAGGTGGTCTTCATCACCTTGGACCCGGAGCGCGACACCCCGCAGGTGCTCGACGCCTACGTCAAGGCGTTCGACCCTTCTTTCACTGCCTTGACCGGGACCCCGGAAGAAATCGCAGCAGTGGCCAAAGAGTTCAGGGTGTTCTACGAGAAGGTCCCAGCGGGTGACACCTACACCATCTCACATTCGTCCACCAGCTACGTCTACGATACACGTGGCACCCTGCGTTTAAGCCTGGGGCATTCGCTCAATGCCAAGGAATGCGCTGAAGACCTGACTACTCTGATGGAGATTTGCTAATGGCTGTATCACTGCAACCGATCAAGCGCGGCTTGGCTGCAATCGCGCTACTGGGCTTGGCCCTGCCTGCTTTGGCCCAGACTAGCGTGAGCGATGCGTGGGTTCGTGCCAGCGTGCCACACCAACCGTCCACCGGCGCGTTCATGACCCTGACCGCCAGCACCGACAGCAAACTGGTAGGCGTGGCCTCGCCTGTGGCCAAGACCGTGCAGGTGCACGAGATGACCATGAATGGTGATGTGATGGGCATGAGGGAGGTCAAAGCGGTTGAGCTCCCAGCAGGCAAGCCAGTGAGCCTTGACCCTAACGGTTACCACGTGATGTTGATGGGCCTCACCCAACAGGTGAAGGAAGGCGAGACAGTGCCGCTGACGCTGACCATCGAGGATTCCAAGGGTAGCAAAGAGACCCTGCAGGTTCAGGCAGAGGTACGCCCGCTTAACGCTGAGGCAGGCGGTCATGACCACATGCACATGAATCACTGACAATCGAAAGGGCCGCGCAAGCGGCCCTTTTTCATCGTGATGCCTGATCAGCTGCGAAAGCGTGGCAGTGGCCTGTCGAGGGTCAGCGAGGTCAGGGTCTTGCGCACCTGGGCCTCATCAGCTTCCAGCGCTTTAAGGCTTGCGCGGATCTTGCCCGCTGCGGGCACATCGCCCTGGCGGTCGATCCAGTCGGCAATTTCCTTGCAGGCGCTGCTCAGGCAGGCTTGGCGCTGGTTCATCAGCGATATCAGGGTGGTGAGCTCTCGTTCGGACATGGCGGGATCCTCCGTTTAGCTCTTTCAGTGTAGCAGTGGGTGGCAGGCTTGCCTGATGGGCAACCACAGACCTCAAGGTCTGTATGAACATCCTTGGGGCTACGGTCAGGCAAGGGGCAGGCAGCTGAGTTTGCGAGGTGTAAATGAGCATTCTTAGGCTGCTTTCGCCCCTGCATCAATCAGTATCAAGGCTTTGGCACAGCGCCTAGCTGTGCAGGCAGGCGCTTCGATACATCCCAGGCGTCACCCCATAAGCCTGCTTGAACTGCCGGCTCAAGTGGCTTTGATCCGCAAAGCCTAGGGCGAACGCTACGTCAGAGGCCGCCAAGCCGCTTTTCAAAAATTCTCTGGCCCGCACCAAGCGCCGCTGCTTCAGCCAGGCATGGGGCGGCAGGCCCGTGGCCTGGCGGAACACGCGGGCAAAGTGGAACGGCGATAGATTGACCGCAGCTGCCAGTGCTTCGAGTGAAGGAGGGGCTGCCAACTGGCTTTCCAGCAGTTCGCGCGCGCGGGCCACTGCCAGCGGTTCTTTGCCTGGAGCGGCCGGTTCGCGGCAATGGCCGTGGCGCTGCACCAGTGCCAAAACTGCCTGGCGCCAAGCGGTCTGCTGCTCCAGGGCGCTGGCGTCGGCTTCGCAGAGCTGGTGCAACTGGCTGAACGCCCGCGCCAGGCTTGGGTCCTGGATCACGCTGTCGTTGAAGCGCGGCATGCCGTTTCGGCCCAGTTCCAGCTCATCCAGCACGCCGGTTACCCGCGCATGTTCCGGGTAGATACCCCGGTAGCGCCAGCCGGCTTCGTGGGCAGTGGCCCCAGTGTGCAGCTCATCGGGGTTGATCAGCACCATGCTGCCAACCGGCGCCAGGTGCTCAGTACCACGGTGCCAGAAGCGCTGGGCGCCGGATTCGATCACGGTGAACACATAGCCCTCATGCACATGGGGGGCAAAGCGCTGCTGGAAATAACGGGCATGCAGCATTTCGACGTCGCCCAAGGCCGGCGCCTGCCACAGGTGGGTCTGTTCGCGCAGGGGCGTGTTCATGCAAGCCAACTGCGCAGCAAAAAGAACATCAACATGCTCACCAGCATGCTCAGCAGCACGCTGCGGGTCAACAGTACCAGTGCCACGGCGGCCAGTGCGCCAAGCAGATACGGGTTGAGCGGGCTCAGATCGAGCTGGTGGCCAGGCAGGAAAATGATCGGCCCGCATATCGCGGTGAGCATGCCGGGTATGGCGAAGCCTAAGAACTGCCGGGCGTTGGAGCTCAATCGCAGCGGCAAGCGTGGCTCCAGAAAGGCGTAGCGGTTGAGAAAAACCACGGCGCCCATGGCGAAGATCAGCAGCCAGATCATGCGTGGCCTCCGGTGAGTTTCTGGCAGATGAAGCCTGCCCCCATGCCCAGCAGGCCTGCAGCGACCAACGCAGTTTCCCAATGCCAATAACTGAACAGCACCGAGCACAGCAGCGACACCGCCACACATACCACGGTGGGTAAGTTGCGCACCACCGGTGCAATCAACGCGACGAAGGTTGCAACGATGGAAAAGTCCAGGCCGAGCTTGTCTAGGTGTGGGATGTTCTGGCCCAACACGATCCCGGCCAGGGTGAACAGATTCCAGGCGACGTAGAAGGTCAGGCCCACTCCCAATGCATACCAGCGGTTGAATTGCTGCTGGTCGTAATGGCTGGTGAGGGCGAAGAATTCGTCAGTGAGCAAGAAGCCCAGCCCTAGTCGCCAGCGCAACGGCTGGGGCGCCAGCACCGGCCGCATGGACAGCCCGTAGAGCAAGTGCTGAGACGTCAGCAACAGTGTGGTCAGCAGTATCGAAAACAGGTTGGCGCCCCCTTTGAGCATACCGATCGCCACCAGCTGCGCGGCCCCGGCGAAGACGATGGCTGACAACCCCTGGCCTTGCCAGGCGCTGAGGTTGGCCTCAATGGCCATCGAGCCTGCAAGCAGCCCCCAAGGGGCCACCGCCAGCGACAGCGGCAGGATGGCAATGGCGCCGTGGACAAAGGCTTGGCGAGCGACGGGGGAGGGGCTTGGCATGATGGCTGCGACACACTGTGCTAGGCAGTGCAGCATGACAGAGCATCGAACGGTTGGCTTGAACGATCTTGCTGGTTTGCTGGGGGAAATTACCGCCTAGCGCTGGCTGGTCAGCCGTTGCTGGGCTGCGGCACAGCCGTTGATTTCCACGGCTTTCTGCAACAGTGCCTGGCGATGCTGCGGGTCGAGGCCACCCAGCAATTGGTAGACCTCGGCCTGATAATCGCGTTGGCGGCCCCATTGCATCTGCAACCCTTGTGGTTGGCTGCGGCTGCAGGCTAATCGGGTAGCCGGCTGGGGGTAATACGGCGCATACAGCGTTGCCATGCCGGGGATCGCTTCGAGCGCTTCACGGTAGGCCGGGCTGGCATTGTACGGTGAACACCAGGTGGCGATGGCCGTTGCCGGTGGCGCAAAACCTTGCTTGAGGCTGGCTTCGAGCAGCGGGCAGGCAGCGTCGGCGATCTGTGCGGCTGGCAAGTAGGTGGTGTAGTAAAGCGCTAGACGGTACTGGGCCACCGGATGACCCAGCTCTACCGATTTTTTCAGCAGGGCGACCGCGGTCGGAAGCGTGTGGGCCATCGCTCGGCCCTGGCGATTGAGCTCAGGATCGCTGCCCAGCGCCGTGCGCAGGATCGCACTGTCATCCTGAGTGTCGGCCTGCTCTAGCAGCGGCAGCGCCTGGCGGTAGAGCAAATCGGCATGGGGATCGATACGAACCTCGGCCGCCCGTGCAGCCATCGGCGCCAGCGTACCAAGGAGGGCGCTGACCAGGAGAACAGGCCAGCGTGCCAGGCAGGGAAGTGCGGTTTGATGATTGATCACAACTGCGCGTACGCCTCAGGCGAATCAGAACGACGGGGTATTCTAGCCAAGCGCGGGGTTAATCCGATACCCCACCCGTCATTTCTCAGGCCAGGTTGATGGGTGTGATCTTGTGCGGCGCATGGCGTTCCTGAGCCAGCCCCAGTTTGGCGGTTATCACCTTGGCCAGTGCATTGTTGCCCAGATCGTTCAGGTGCAGGCGGTCGACGAACAGGTCCGCGCCGAACGCCGCAGAGCTGCTGAGCATGCTGTTCATGTCGTAGCAGGGGACTGGTTCTGCCTGGCGTTTGATGCGGCGAAAGAAAGCCATGTGCAGTTGGCTGTCGAGTACACCTTCGAGCAAACGCTCGAAATTCCCAGGCTGGCGCTGCAGGGCCGGAATCATCTTTTGCTCGCCGATTGGCAGAGTTTCCCGGCACCAAGGCAGCAGAGGTTGGAGGATGAAGGTCAGGGTGGCGTGGCTATCAGCTAGCACTTGCTCCCACTGGCGCAAGGTTCGGCCGATGCTGTCAGCGGCACGTGCCAGGCGTTTATCCGGGGCGCTTAGCTGCCAGTCTCCAGCATGTTCATCACGCGGTGTTGCCAGTGCCTGGCCTAGCCGTTGCCACAGTGGCGCCCTGCGAGCAGGGGCCGCTGGCGGGGTGCCTTCATGGAAACTGTTCAAATAGGCTTGGTGCAACAGCGTGAGCGGTGGGGCGCTCGGGCTTGCCAGCACTTCGTCCAGGGCTTCATGGGCCAGGCTGTTCAGGCCGCTGAGCAACACTACATGGCCAACTTCACCAAGGCGGTGTTGATGGGTGAGAAACAGCAGCAGTTCTTGACTTGCGTTCAACCCGCAACCGGCTAGGTTCAGCCATACCTGACCGGTGAGCATGCACAGGTGCGAGGCTACGGTGTGCTCATCGCAACTGGCGCCTATACCCATAGCGGCCGAGCCACCTATCAGCAAGTTGACGCGCGGCACATTGCCACGTTCGACGGCGGAATAACGCTTGCCAGCGAAATGGCTGTAGCGCAAACCCACGGCATCCGTGTTGACGGTGGGCGAACGAAAGCTGCTTGGGTGCGCCTGCACCTTGTGCAGTGGGCGGCGGTAGTTGGCTTGTAGAAAACGCTGGTAGTCCTGATGCAGCGCAGAAACGGGGCCTGGTCCATATGTGGCGGTTACGCACGATTTCATGGTGGCTCCTCTCAAGCGTGCACTGCACCAGTGCTGGCGATCAACCGGCCAGGGCCTTCAGGTTGTAAGCCAGGCCACCCGCGGCAATCAGCAGCAGGACCACACCTGACGCGAGGGAAATCATGCGGTTGCTGCGCTGGGAGGTGATCTTGCCGATGGCGAAGATGTACAGGCTCAGTACGGCGAAATCGATCAGCACCCACAGCAGTGACAGCACCACCATGCTCTTGCCGAACGACTCGGTGATCTGGATGAACTGCGGGAAGAACGCGATGAAGAAAATGATGTCCTTGGGGTTGGAAATGCCCACCATGAAACCTTGCCACAACCCGCCGCGCGTGGCTTTCGCTGGCGCAGTTGCCACCTCGTCGACAGCTGGTGCCTGCAGGCTCTCGCGCAGGGTGCCAACGGCGATGTAGCCGATGAACAGGCAGCCCAGCAAGCTCATGGCGCTGAGCCAGGTTTTGTCGATGGCGGCACTGGTGAGAATGACCCAAGCTGCAGCGCCGATCAGTACTAGTGACGCCCAGTTGGTGCCGACGGCGGTGAAGATGGCTTTTCGTGAACCGGAGGCGGCGGCGGTGTTGACGATCAGTGCCACTACCGGGCCTGGGGTTGCGATCAGTAGCAGGACGGTGAGTGCGTAAGTCAGTGTCAGTGCGGTATTCACGGTCAGTTCTCGGTCAGTATGTCGGGTGTTGCATGGGATTGAGCATGAAAGGGGCAGCGCGACGGATTGAGCGAGCCTGCTTCCTGCAACTGGTATTGCTTCCATTCGAAATTGTCGTCCTGGCCAAAGAAGCCCAGGCTCTCGGGCATGACCCCGTCGTTGTAATGGCGCACGCGGTCACGAATACGCGCCCGAATGCGTTGCCCGCTTTCGGTAGCGGCATTGGCCACCTCGTCAAAGTTTTCCCGAGGGTTGATAACGAACGTGATGTGCGGCCCCAGGTTGCGGCTTTTCATTTGTTGGTGGCCGGGGAAGTTCATGTTGATGAACAGCGCCATGCCGGCGTAGCAGAACGACCAAGCGTTGTCGTGCGGATCGGTAGGTATCGCTTGCGGCCACGGATGTGGGTCTCGAGCGTGTACGCCGCGCAGGACTTTCCAGGCCAGCGCTTGTTGCTCGGCCAGGCTGCTGGCGGGATCGGTTTCGAGAAACACCACCAGCGGGCTGCCGATGCGTTGTTTGATCGGTACCGGAGAAATGGTGCGGATGTACTCGGCCAGCCCTTGGGCAATGTCATCGGCCAATTGCTCGGCGCGGGCGAAAAGGATGTGGCAGGAGGCGCCTGCGACCGCTTTGCGCCCAAACAGGCACGGAAAATCAGGGTTGGCGAGCACGTTGCGAAAATGTTGCAAAGTTTGTTGCGTCCAGTGCTGATGCTTCCGTTCATGTTTATCGGCCAGCTCTAGCGCATCCAGGCGATAGCAGTTTCCATAACCCGTAAACATGATTTCCCCAGGAGTTCGAAATAAACGAGCGTTAAGCTCATATGCAGGCAGATTGGTGACATATCATTTTAATTTCCTGCATTTTCTGAGACGCTCTTCACGTTGTAAAACGCGTGGAACTATGACCTACTATTAGTCTTACTCATGCTTTGGGGGCATCATGTCGGAACGGATTCAAGCGCTGCATGCCCTGCGGGCCTTCGAAGTAGCCTCGCGCTATGGCTCGTTTACCAGGGCTGCCGAGGAATTGGCCCTGACCCAGGGGGCCGTTAGCCATCACATTAAAACCCTGGAGTCGATGTTCGGCTGCGACCTGTTCGAGCGCCGGGGCCCCAAGCTGAGCCTGACCGAGCATGGGCGGCTGCTGGCCCAGGAGCTCAAGGTCGGTTTCAAGATCATCGAAAATGCCTGTGCATTGCTGCGTCAGGATCGCTATGGGTTGCGTCTGAAAGCCCCATCGACACTCACCGTACGCTGGCTGCTGCGTGCCCTGGATGGTTTCAAGAAGCTCGAAGACAACTGCAGCGTGCAGCTGTCGAGCGTGTGGATGGACATCGACTCGGTGGACTTCTACTCCGAACCCTACGACTGCGCCATCCTGCTTGCCAATGGCCGCTTCCCAGCCGATGTGGACAGCGTGAAGCTGTTCGATGAATGGCTGATCCCGGTTTGCCACCCCGACTACATGGTGCAAGCCAAGCCGGAGCTGGCCGACCTGCGCCAGTGCGAGTTCCTGCACCCATCACCGGATCGACGAGACTGGCGGCGCTGGCTGGCGCGTATGGACGCCTTGGACATCAGCATCGATCAGGGCCAGGTATTCGACACCCTGGACCAGGGTATTTCGGCGGCGCAGCAGGGTCTTGGCATTTCAGTGGTCGACCTGGTCCTGGCCAGCGCCGACTTGGCTGCCGGGCGGCTGGTAACGCCTTACAAGCATGCGGTATCGACGGGTGACGGCTATTACATGACTTGGCTCAAGAGCAGCCCCAAGGCGCGGCAGATGCACAAGCTGCGTGATTTTTTGCTCGGCCAGGTGCCGCCATTGAGTCACAAGGACATCGATTACCTGTACGGCTGAATACAGAGTCCCCGGCAGCGATCCTACTGGCGTAGAATCAGGCTTTTGCGCAGAGGTCGATGCGGTGGAGTTGCAGCAGGGGTTTGTCCTGACCCGGCATTGGCATGACACGCCAAATGGCACCTGTGTGGAGTTCTGGCTGGCCACCGATGCCGGGCCACGTTTGCTGCGCCTGGCTGCGCAGGAGTCGGTGGCGTTCATTCCCCAGGCGCAAGCCGAGCATGCTCGGGTGTTGCTGGCCAAGGAACAGGGGGTGCAGCTCAAACCGCTGCGCCTGAAAGACTTCGATCAGCGGCCGATGCTTGGCCTGTACGCCCGCCACTATCGCCAACTGCTGCAACTCGAGCAACGCCTGCGCAGCGCTGGCATCGACGTGTTCGAAGCCGATATCCGCCCGCCTGAGCGTTACCTAATGGAGCGCTTCATCACTGCCCCGGTGCAATTCACCGGCACGCTGGATGAGCACGGAGTGCTGTGCGATGCACAGCTCAAGCCCTGCTCGCACTACCGCCCGGCGTTGCGCCTGGTTTCGCTGGACATCGAAACCAGTGAGCGAGGCGAGCTTTACAGTATCGCTCTGGAGGGGTGTGGCCAGCGCCAGGTGTACATGCTTGGGCCGGCCAATGGCGACGCCGCAGGCTTGGACTTCGATCTGCACTACTGCGCCGACCGCGGCGAGCTGCTGGCATGCCTCAACCAGTGGCTGGCCGAGCACGACCCTGACGCGATCATCGGCTGGAACCTGATCCAGTTCGACCTGCGTGTGCTACACGAGCACGCCAAGCTGCTGCAAATTCCTTTGGCGTTGGGGCGCAACGGGGCGCCGATGACCTTGCGCAGCCATGCCGGTGGTGGCCACGTATTCGTCGATGCCCCCGGGCGGCTGCTGATAGACGGTATCGAGGCGCTGCGTTCAGCGACCTGGAGCTTCCCCTCGTTCAGCCTGGAAAATGTCGCGCAGACGTTGCTTGGCGAGGGCAAGGCCATCGATACCCCGTACCAGCGAATGGACGAAATCAATCGCCGCTTTGCCGAAGACAAGCCGGCCTTGGCGCACTACAACCTCAAAGACTGCGAGTTGGTGACGCGGATCTTTGCCCATACCCGGCTGCTGGAGTTTCTACTGGAGCGGTCTTCGGTGACTGGCTTGTCTGCAGACCGCAGCGCAGGCTCTGTGGCCGCGTTCTGCCACTTGTACATTCCGCACATGCACCGCTTGGGCTTTGTCGCCCCCAATCTAGGCAGCCGCCCCGAAGAAGCCAGCCCCGGTGGTTTTGTCATGGACTCGCGCCCAGGGCTCTATGATTCGGTGCTGGTCCTGGACTTCAAGAGCCTTTACCCCTCGATTATCCGCACCTTTCTGATCGACCCGGTTGGACTGGTCGAGGGTTTGCGCCTGCCTGATGACGCGCACTCGGTTGAAGGTTTCAGAGGCGGGCGCTTCTCGCGCAGCGCACATTGCCTGCCGGCAATCGTCGAACGTGTTTGGCAGGGGCGCGAAGCGGCCAAGCGTGACGGCAACGCTCCGCTGTCCCAAGCGTTGAAAATCATCATGAATGCGTTTTACGGCGTGCTTGGCTCAAGTGGCTGCCGCTTTTTCGACCCGCGCCTGGCATCGTCGATCACCATGCGTGGGCACCAGATCATGCATCAGACCCGCGCATTGATCGAGGCTCAGGGCTACCAGGTGATCTATGGCGACACCGATTCGACCTTCGTGTGGCTCAAGGGCGCCCATGGTGAAGAAGCCGCAGCGCGTATTGGTCGTGACCTGGTGGCACAGGTCAACCAGTGGTGGCGCGAGCATTTGCAGGAAACCCTGAAGCTGCAAAGCGCATTGGAGCTACAGTTCGAGGTGCATTACCGGCGCTTCCTGATGCCCACCATCCGTGGTACCGATGAGGGCAGCAAGAAGCGTTACGCCGGCTTGGTGCAACGTGCCGATGGCAGCGAGGACGTCGTGTACAAGGGCCTGGAGTCGGTGCGCACCGATTGGTCGCCTTTGGCCCAACGCTTTCAGCAGGAACTGTACGGGCGGATCTTCCGCGGCCAGCCTTATCGCGATTACCTGCGCGACTACGTAAGCCGAACCTTGGCTGGGGAGCTGGATGAGTTGCTGGTTTACCGCAAGCGGCTGCGCAGGCCTTTGGCCGATTACCAGCGCAATGTGCCGCCGCATGTGCGCGCTGCCCGGCTGGCGGACGACTACAACAGTGCAGTGGGCCGCCCCAAGCAGTACCAGCGTGGCGGCTGGATCAGTTACCTGATCACCACAGCGGGCCCGGAGCCCCTGGAAAACCTGCAATCGCCCATCGATTACGAGCACTATCTGAGCCGCCAGTTGCAGCCGGTGGCCGACGCTATATTGCCGTTTGTGGGCGATGACTTCGCTGCGTTGACCGATCGCCAACTGCTGCTGTTTTGAGCCGCCCGTCGATCATGCGATCTGTCGATGGGCTATGCTCAGGTTCAGGTATGGTGACTTTCTCGGATGCCCGAAATCCTGGAAGACACGCGAAGTTACTTTTGCGTGAGCGCTATGGCTTGTGAGTTGGTTTAGTCTCCCGAGTCGGATCTTTCTCCATGCTCTGTAGTCATTGTTTTATCGAGAAAATAAGGAGATGTGCATGCTCGTCCGGTCATTGACCCTCGCCACTTTGCTCGCTGTCAGCGGCACGTTGTTAGCAGCCGACAGTGACGCGCCACTGGCCAAGGAACTGGGCAAGGCCAGGCCATTGGTCGTTATCGCGCCTAGCAGTGCCGACCCCACCCTGCGAGGGCTGAACGACGCGCTCAAGGATCCAGCAACCGAGGCCGGCTTTAAGGAGCGCAAGCTGGTGCTGTTCAGCGTTGCTCAAATGATGGGTAAGCGCGATGACAAGAACCTCGAACAGCAGACCACCATGGCCCTGATTCGCGAGCTCAAGCTAGGTGCCAGCAAGGGTACCAAGGTGATTCTGGTGGGCCTGGACGGTGAACGTCATGTGCTCAAGGATGACGAGTCGGGGGACAAGCTCGACGCCCAGGCGATCTTCAAGGCAGTTGATGAGCTGCCGGCCAGCGAGAAGGCGGCGGTCGCTCCAGAGCCTGCGGCCGCGGCTGCGCCCGAGCCCAAGGGTAAGGATGGCAAGAGCGCCAAGCCCGCCAAACCGGCAGCGCCTCCCAAACCCCTGGAGGACTGAGCCCAGCCGTGCTGAAGGCACTGGCTGGTTGTTTCTCGCTGAACCTGCTTGCGCACCCGGTGTGACGCGCAAGCAGGCTTATTTCTCGTGAAGGGTAAGTTAGGTCAGGTGAAGCTGGCGAAATGCGTTTGCATCCGCTGGGCATTCGCCTGTTTGCCGCTGAACAGTTCGAACGCTTTGACGGCTTGGAATACGGCCATGTTGCTGCCGTCCAGGGTTCGGCAACCGAGGGCGCGGGCTGCTTTGAGCAGTTCGGTTTCAAGCGGGAAGTAGATGATTTCAGCCACCCACAGGCGCGGGTGCAAGAGTTCGACCGGCAAGGGTGTGCCTGGCAATTTCGCCATTCCGACCGGCGTGGTGTTGACCAGCCCATCTGCATCGGCGACCTGAGCCGCGAGGTTCTCGCCCAGCACCGCCCGGCCTTCACCGAAATGGCCATTGAGATTGTCGACCAGCGCTTGCGCACGTGCGGCGTCCACTTCGAACAGCACCAGTTGCTCGACGCCTTCGCTCAACAGTGCATGAGCCACGGCAGAGCCTGCCCCGCCCGCGCCCATCTGCACCACGCGCTTGCGCGAAACGTCCGGCAGGCCGCGCCGCAGGCCTTCGGCGAAGCCCAGGCAATCGGTATTGTGGCCGATCCGCCTGCCGTTCTGGAACACGACAGTATTCACTGCGCCGATACCCCGCGCCTCGTCGGACAGCTCATCGAGCAGCGGCAGGATCGCTTGCTTGAATGGGTAGGTGATGTTCAGCCCTGTGAAGCCGGTATGTTGTGCGGCATCCAGCAGTTGCGGCAATGCGCTGTCTGCAAGCTGAAGCTGATCAGCGTCGATCAAACGGTAGAGGTAGCGCAGGTGCTGGGCGTCGCCTTCGTGCTCATGCAGAGCAGGGGTGCGCGATAGCTGGATACCGCGGCCAATCAGGCCGGCGAGGATGGCAGGTTGGCTCATGGGCGTGGCTCCCGCAACAGTTCGGCAAAGTGGCTCAGGGCCATGCGATAGCCATGGCTGCCAAGGCCGCAGATGACCCCGACTGCAATCGATGAAACGAAAGACAAATGGCGGAACGGCTCGCGCTTGTGCACGTTAGACAAGTGCACTTCGATCACCGGCAGCTCGCTGGCCACCAGTGCATCGCGAATCGCCACCGAGGTGTGGGTCCAGGCGCCGGGGTTGATCACGATGCCGGCGCAACGGCCCCGAGCGGCGTGAATCCAGTCGATCAGTTCGCCTTCATGGTTGGTCTGGCGGAACTCGATTTCCAGGCCATGGGTTTGAGCGGTTTCGGCGCAACCCTGGGCAAGGTCGGCAAGGGTTTCATGGCCATACTGGGCGGGCTCGCGGGTCCCCAGCATGTTCAGATTAGGGCCGTTGAGCACGAGAATGAGGGGTGTCATGACGGGTATCGCTTTGTTGTTGTTGAATACCCCTATGTTTGTACCGGGTGGTTAATTCCGTCAATTGGATCGGCTATCGGCCAGGGGAAAGTGGGCGATTATCGGACTTTTTTGCATCCCATCGCCGCTCACTCTCCTTGACTGGCCGCCGCCCGCTATCAGCTGGATATTGGGACCTGTGGCGCTACGGCGCTGTCGGCTTCCTCGTGCAGCGAAATGCGCGAGGTTTCCGGCAAAGCCAAGCCACCTACCAAGGCCACCAGGGCGATGGCTACCAAGTAGAACGCCGGCGCCAGGCTGCTACCGGTCTGTCCGATCAACCAGGTGGCTACCAGGGGTGCAGTGCCGCCAAACAGCGTGTAAGCCACGTTATAGGTGATTGCCGAGGCGGTGTAGCGGGTGCGGGTGGGGAAGCTTTCCGACAGCAGAGCCGCGGTCACCACACCACTGCACAAGGCGCCCACCGCCAACAGGATCACCCCCAGCAGTGCTGCCGGCATCGAGCCGGAACTGGCTAGCCAGTAAGCGGGGAATACACAGACCATCACCCACAGGCAGGTGAACCCGATGGTCTTGCGTCGCCCGACGCGGTCGGAGAATGCCCCGGCCAGCGGGCAGCCCACCGCTGCGAACAGCAACGCCACGGTGGTTACCAGCAACGACTGCGCGCGGGTCAGGTTACCCACCAGTTGCAGGTAGGTGGCGAAGTAGGTGGTGAACATGTAGAACGACAAGGCCGTCAGCGAGATGAACATACCCAGGTTACGTATCGCCCGCCCGTGGTTGCGCAGGGTGTCCTTGAGCGGCGAATGTTCGTGGACCTTGCCCTGTGCGATGGCTTCGCGAAATGCCGGGGTTTCCTCCATGCGCCAGCGTAGGTACAAACCCACCAACCCCAGCGGTGCGGCCACCAGGAATGGGATGCGCCACCCCCAGGCGGTCATCGCTTCGGTGGAGAGTGTAGCTTCCAGGCCATAGGCGATCACCGCCGCGCAGGCGAAGGCCGAGAACGTCGATACCGGCACGAAGCTGCCGTAGAACGCGCGTTGGTTCTCGGGTGCGTGCTCCATCAGGTAGGCGCAGGCGCCTGCGTATTCGCCGCCGGCAGAAAACCCCTGCAGGCATCGCGCCAGGGTCAATAGAGCAGGTGCGGCGAGGCCAATGCTGGCATAGGTCGGCAGCAGGCCGATCAAGGTGGTGGAGCCAGCCATCAGCAGGATGGTCAGCGACAGGATACGCTTGCGCCCGAAACGGTCGCCAAGGGCGCCGAACACGATGCCGCCGAGCGGGCGTAAAGCGAAGGCCACGGCGAACACCGCGAAGGTCTTGAGCAGGGCGACGCTGGCGTCTTCACTGGCGAAGAACTGGCTGGCGATCAATGTGGCGAGAAAGCCATACACCGCGAAGTCGAACCATTCGACGAAGTTGCCGATGGCCGAAGCGGCGATGACCCTGCGCAGGGTGGCGGGGGGTACCTCATGCGATATGGACATACGCAAGCTCTCCGGTTTGCAAAGGCAGCCTTGATGAGTGTGGCGCGCTCAGGGTGCGCCATCGGTATTATCAGGGCCAGTAGACCGGTGCTTGTGGGCGTGCGCATCGTCGAGGGCGACATCCGGATGCCTGTGGGCGTTACACCGTGAATACCACGCCGGTGCGTGAGGCGGCATTACGGATGTGTTCCTGCATGGCCTTCTGCGCCCCCGCTTGGGAGCGACGGGCAAGGGCGCGGAGGATCTTGCGGTGTTCCTCCCAGGTTTCCATCGCCCGTTCCGGGCGGATGAAGGGCAGTTTTTGGCTTTCCAGGAAGATGTCCTGGCTGGCGGTGATCACTTGCAGCATGGCCTGGTTGCCGCACGCCTGCAGTAAGTGTTGGTGGAAAGCGAAATCCAACTGCGCTGCGGCTTCGAAGCGCCCGGCTTTGAGCTCCACACGCATGGCTTCGACGTTCGCTTGCAAGCGGTCGATGTCGTGCGCAGTCATCGCGAGGGCCGCCTGGCCGGCGGCGAAACCTTCCAGCGCGTAGCGCAGTTGGAAGGTATCGCTGGCCGACACCTGCTCGGCGTAGGGCCAGGCAAAGCTCGACGACGCAGGCGCCGAGGCTTGTACGAACACGCCTTTGCCTGGCTGGACACTGACCAGGCCCAACGCGCTGAGCGACGACAGTGCCTCACGAAGCGAGGCCCGGCTCACGCCCAGCTGCTCGGACAGATCGCGCTGTGACGGCAATGCGTCACCAGGCCGATATT
The DNA here is from genome assembly GCF_014269025.2 of Pseudomonas promysalinigenes. Lineage (NCBI taxonomy): Bacteria > Pseudomonadati > Pseudomonadota > Gammaproteobacteria > Pseudomonadales > Pseudomonadaceae > Pseudomonas > Pseudomonas promysalinigenes. The sequence goes on from NZ_CP077094.1 coordinate 2,012,447, forward strand.
CGCCATCGTCGATCAATTTGCGGATGCCTTGCAGGGCTTGTTCGGGGACGGCGCGGGGCAGGGTGTCGTGCATGCTGTTCAGACCGGTCGGAGGGCGATGACCTTGGCTTTTTACGGCCATTGACGGGCGCTGGCAAGCGTTGCTCCGCCCTGGCGCAGCCCAGCATCGCCCTGCACGAAAGCAGGGCGTGAACGCTGGAGATTGAATGGCAGGCGGGCAACTGTTCAGACCAGTAAGACCGTGTGGAGCAGTGTTTGCGGCGTTTCAGCCGGTTTTGGCATGGCCCATGCACTGCTCCGATCGCCCCTTACCTTGAACCTCTGCGAGGCCATTCGATGAAGACTTTCCGTACCCTGTTACTGGCCAGCCTGATGTGTGGCGGCGCCCTGGTATTGCCCACCGCCAAGGCCGATGCACTGGCTGACATCAGCGCACGTGGTGTGCTCAAGGTGGCAGTGCCACAGGACTTCCCCCCGTTCGGTTCGGTCGGGCCTGACTTCAAGCCCCGTGGCCTGGACATCGATACGGCGCAGCTGCTGGCCGACAAATTGGGTGTAAAACTTGCCCTGACGCCGGTTAACAGCACCAACCGGATACCGTTTCTCACCACTGGCAAGGTCGACCTGGTGATCTCCAGCCTGGGCAAAAATCCTGAGCGTGCAGCCGTGATCGACTTCTCCAGGCCCTACGCACCGTTCTACCTGGCCGTATTTGGCCCGGCCGAGGCGGACATCGCCAACATCGATGCCGTAGCAGGCAAAACCATCAGCGTCACCCGCGGCTCGATCGAGGACATGGAACTGAGCGCCGTGGCGCCCAAAGGCGCAGTCATCAAGCGCTTCGAAGACAACAACTCGACCATCGCCGCCTACCTTTCCGGGCAGGTCGAACTGATCGCCAGCGGCAGTGTGGTAATGGCGGCCATCGCTGAGAAAAACCCGGCCAAGGTGCCGGTGATGAAGGTCAAGCTCAAGGACTCGCCTGTTTACGTGGGGCTGGCCAAGAACGAGCCGGCGTTGCTGGACAAGGTCAATGCCACGCTGGAAGCCGCCAAGGTCGACGGCAGCCTGAACCGCAACGCCGAGAAATGGTTGAAACAGCCGCTGCCGGCCGACCTGTGAGTTGCATCCGGAGCTTGTAACCATGGCGTATGCGTTTGATTTTGCCCCTGTATTGGCCCAGAGCGACCTGCTGCTCAAAGGCGCTTGGTTCACCTTGCAGCTCACCGCCGTCGGCACGCTGCTGGGTGTGGCCATCGGTGTACTTGGCGCTGGTGTGCGTGCCTGGCGAGTACGGCCTTTCGACCTGCTGTTCGGTGTGTACGTCGAGTTGATCCGCAACACACCTTTCATCGTTCAGCTGTTCTTCATTTTCTTCGGCCTGCCGGCGCTGGGTGTGCGCCTTACCGAGTGGCAAGCCGCCGTGCTGGCCATGGTGATCAACCTCGGAGCCTATTCCACCGAGATCATTCGTGCCGGTATCCAGGCCATCCCCAAGGGGCAGTTGGAGGCAGCCGCAGCCTTGGCCATGAGCCGCTTCGAGGCGTTCCGCCATGTGGTGTTGCAGCCTGCGCTGGCGAAAGTCTGGTCGGCGCTGACCAGCCAGATCGTGATCGTCATGCTGGGGTCGGCGGTGTGTTCGCAGATTGCCACCGAGGAGCTGTCGTTCGCCGCCAACTTCATCCAGTCGCGTAATTTTCGCGCCTTTGAAACTTACCTGCTGACCACCTTGCTGTATCTGTTCATGGCCATCGTGCTGCGTCAGCTGCTGGCCTGGGCGGGGCAGCGCCTGCTGATGGGGAAACGCTGATGGACTTCACCTTCTGGGACATCTTGCGCAATCTGCTGATCGGCCTGCAATGGACCCTGCTGTTGTCGCTGGTAGCGTTTGTGTGTGGCGGTTTAGCGGGCCTGCTGGTGCTGGTTGCGCGGTTGTCCCAGCACCTGATGGTGCGCAGCCTGGCCAGGGGCTACATCGAGCTGTTCCAAGGTACGCCGCTGCTGATGCAACTGTTCATGGTGTTCTTCGGCATTGCCTTGTTTGGCCTGGACGTGTCTGCCTGGATGGCCGCCGCGATTGCCCTGACCCTGTTCACCAGCGCCTTTCTCGCTGAAATCTGGCGCGGTTGCGTCGAAGCGATACCGCGCGGCCAGTGGGAGGCCTCCGGCAGCCTGGCGCTTAGCCGGATGGAGCAGTTGCGCCATGTGATCCTGCCTCAGGCCATGCGCATCGCCGTGGCACCGACGGTTGGCTTTTCCGTGCAGGTGGTCAAGGGCACGGCGGTGACCTCGATCATTGGTTTCACCGAACTGACCAAGACCGGCGGCATGCTGGCAAACGCCACGTTCGAGCCGTTCATGGTCTACGGCCTGGTCGCGCTGGGCTATTTCGTACTCTGCTACCCGCTCTCGTTGAGCGCCCGTTATTTGGAAAGGAGGCTGCATGCCCCTGCTTAGAGTGTCCGCGCTGCACAAATACTATGGCGACAACCACGTGCTGAAGGGGGTCGACCTTGCCATCGAGGAAGGCGAGGTAGTAGCCATCATCGGCCGCAGTGGCTCAGGCAAGAGCACCTTGCTGCGTACCCTCAACGGCCTGGAATCGATCAGCGACGGTGTTATCGAAGTGGACGGCGAATACCTCGACGCTGCCCGAGCCGACTTGCGTTCCCTGCGGCAAAAGGTCGGTATGGTGTTCCAGCAGTTCAACCTGTTTCCCCACCTGAGCGTGGGCGAGAATGTGATGCTCGCCCCGCAGGTGGTGAAGAAGGCCAGCCGCACCGAAGCGCGCCAGTTGGCCGAACAGATGCTGGCGCGGGTTGGCCTTGCCGAAAAATTCGATGCCTATCCTGATCGCCTCTCCGGTGGCCAGCAGCAGCGAGTCGCGATTGCCCGCGCCTTGGCGATGTCGCCGAAGGTGTTGCTGTGCGACGAGATCACCTCGGCCCTGGACCCGGAATTGGTCAATGAGGTGCTCGGGGTGGTTCGCCAACTGGCCAGCGAGGGCATGACCCTGATCATGGTCACTCACGAAATGCGCTTCGCCCGTGAAGTTGGAGACAAGCTGGTGTTCATGCACCAAGGCAAAGTGCATGAAGTGGGCCACCCGCGTGAGGTGTTCGCCGCGCCGCAGACGGCGGAGTTGGCCAATTTTATTGGAGCAGTGGCGTCGGCCTAAGGACGGCCGACACGCCACGGTGCGTACTCAAGCTCGCTGTAGCCCTCAGCCACGCCGTTGGCATTCGCTGAATAGCCCGGCAGCAGGCTCAGGTTCGTGGCCAGGCAGCGGGCATTGAGACGGGCCTGGAGCTCGCTGTCCAGCCGAAAGTCGGCTGGCCGCAAAGGGTGCGGGTGAATCTGCACCAGGCACTGCTCGACTTTGCCTTGTGCATTGCCCTGGTAATACACCGACACGCTGCCAACGCTGGTTACCGGTTGATCGCGCAGTAGGTGCTGCCAGAAAAATGCTCGCTGCGCGTTTGCCTGACCCCGCAGTGATGCAGGGTCTGCTGCAGGCAGCATCACGACCAGCGGGGCGATGACGTCGACTGTATCCTTGGCCTCATACAACGCTGCAGGTACGCGGGGGTAGATGGTCTTCCAGCACTGCGCTTCGACCAGCCTTGCCAGCGCCTTGAAGTTGCTCAGAGGTACGCCAGCCGGCAGCAGCTTTTCCTGGCCCGGTGAAGGCTGGGCCTTGCAAGCGATGGGTGCGGAATTTGCGTCCAAGGTGATGCGCAACCTCACTACACCGACATGCCGACCGCTATAGGTGGTGGCGATTGTCTGGATGAGCGCTTGCTGCATGTGCTTGGCGAAGATGCCCGTTGCAGGGGGCTGCGCGTCTGGTACAGCGCGAGCCTTGCAACCGGCCAAAGTGAGGGCGAATAAGATGGTCACCAAGGTTTTTGACACAGGAACGTCCTTGCGTGTGCTTGAGCCGGAACTTCGGCCCCGGGGTGGATGGCGTGCATATTCTCCCTGACCGCACGCGCAGAAGTGACTGCTGATTGTGTGGGAAACATCTTCTCGTGCGCGTCGGCATTAGCGCCACCACTCACTTGCGCGCCTGTTCCTCCAGCGCCTGCAACGCCTGCTCGATCTGTTGCATGCGCTGCTCGGCCAGCGCCTGGGCGTTTTTGTCCTGTGCCGTTTCGCGCATCAGCCCGGTGAGCTTGTCGCTCAGCCGCTGGCCTTCTTCGGTGTCTTCAAGGGCCTTGGCCTTCGCCGGGTCGTGGGTGGCGGCAACGATGGTGGCGAACTCGGCATCGGTGAAGTTCTTCTTGCTGTAGAGCTTGAACAGGTCCTGGCGTTGATCCTCGACCGTGAGGTATTGGCGCAGGACGCTGCTGATTGTGGCGGCATTCAAATGCGGGTGGGTGCGGGTGAGCAATGCCGCCATGCGTTCGATGTTGTGGTCGTAGGCCTCCTGCAGCGGCAGGTTGGCCAGAATCTGCTCCTCGCGCGAAGGCTTCTGATCGCAGGCGGCAACGGCGCAAATCAACAGCAGGGGGAACAGCAACGTCTGTATGCGGGGCATGGGGGTGGCCTTGGGCGCGTTTTGCAGGGGTGGATTATAGCGGGCTACGGTGCTTGGCCAGCAGTGCGCCGGAGTAAAAAAACGCGAGCTCGCAGTGTAGGACGCTTCCTACGTCATAGGCCTAGAAGTGGAACCTCTCGTTCATTTTCATCGCCGAGCATGTTGTTTACCGTCATTGTCATCGGCGATGACTGAGGAAGGACGCTCATGGCACATCTTGCGTTGTACAAACTCGACCTGCTCGACGCCTTTGAGGCTCGCAAGGCCGACTGGACCTATGCCGACCTGGACAAACTGCTGACCAAATTCAGGCCGTCTTCCTGTTTGGAGGACGGCAAAGGGCTGATCATCGCGGCGCACAAGGAGGGAAGCTGGCCCAGGACCGTGAAGCGCTACTTGCTGACGCACTACCTGGTGCATCAACACATCGCTTGTGAGCTCGACGAGGTATTTACCGCCGTGGTGGCGACCTTGACTGAGCAGGAGCGGCAAAACTGGGGGGTGTGAATGCGGCCAGGCACGGGTCTCACGGCACCCGAAAGCGCAGGACAGGCGTACCATCGTAGGGGTCGGTCAGGTAATGGGCATGCACCCTGAAGGTGCTCAGCAGCCGCTCAGGGGTGAGCACCTCCAGCGGTTTGCCGAGGGCGACCAGGCGTCCCTGGTCAAGCACAGCGACCCGGTCGCAGGTCAGGGCCTGGTTAAGATCGTGCAAGGCAACCAATGTGGTCACCGGTAACCCCTGCACCTGCTGCAGCAAGCTGAGCTGGTGCTGGATGTCGAGGTGGTTGGTCGGCTCGTCGAGCAACAGCACCTGAGGCCGCTGAGCCAAGGCGCGGGCGATGTGCACGCGCTGGCGCTCGCCGCCGGACAATGACCGCCATACGCGAGTGGTTAGGTGCGCAGCATCCAGATCGGCCAGGGCTTGCTCGACGATTGCGCGGTCTGCGCTGGAAAACGGCGTCAGCGCTGACAGCCACGGTGTACGGCCCAGGGCAACGGCATCGAACACGCTGATCGCGTCGAGGGTGTCGGCTTGTTGCTCGACCAGCGCCAAGGCTTGTGCGACGCGCCGACGTGGCAGGCCTGCCAGCGGCTCGCCCAGCAATTCAACACTACCTGAACTGGGTGTGCGCAGGCCTGCTAACAGTTTGAGCAGTGACGATTTGCCCGAGCCGTTAGGGCCGACGACGGCCAAGGTTTCACCGGGTATCACGCTGAGCGTGATGTCGCACAACACGGCGTGGCCTGCCAATTTCAGGCCCAGGCCGCTGCATGCCATGGGTGCTGGTTGTACGCTGTGCATGACCGTCATGGGCGCCCCCGGCGACTGATCAGGATCAGGGCAAAAACCGGTGCACCCAGCAAGGCAGTGACCACGCCTACCGGAATGACCTGGCCGGCGATCAGGGTGCGCGACAGGATATCGGCGGCAATCAGGAACAATGCCCCACCCAGGGCGCTGGCAGGTAGCAATCGGCCGTGGCCTGGGCCTAGCAGCAGGCGCAAGGCGTGGGGTATCACCAGGCCAACGAAGCCGATGGCGCCGACGATCGAGACCATCACCGCCGTCACCAGCGCCGCGCAGCTGATCAGTAGCAACTGGCTGCGGCGCACCGCGATGCCCAGAGACGCCGCCGAGTCAGAGCCGAACGTAAAAGCGTCCAGCGCGCGGCGGTGCCACAGGCACACCACCAAGCCGAACAGGGCTGCAGGGAAGGCCAGCCATACCGAGGGCCAGCGTACGCCGCTGAGGTTGCCCAGCAGCCAGAACAGAATGCCTCGGGCTTGCTCGGCGGTGGCTGATTGGGTGATGAGCAAGGCGGTGAGGGCATTGAACAACTGTGAGCCAGCGATGCCGGCGAGAATTACCTGTGCGTTGTTGCTGTCGGGCCCAGCGGCGCGGGCCAGCACCAGTACCAGGGTGAACGCGGCAAGGGCCCCAAGGAAGGCACCGCCAGACATACTCAGGGCCGCACTGCCAAGCCCCAGCAGCCCCACCAGCACTGCGCCGGTGGAGGCTCCGGCCGAAAGGCCCAGCAGGTAAGGTTCGGCTAGCGGGTTGCGCAGTAGTGCCTGGAGAATGACCCCGCAAGTGGCCAGGCCTGCACCGCAGGCTGCGGCGACCAGCGAGCGGGTCAGGCGGTAGTTCCAGACGATACCGGCATCGATCGGATCGACCGGATAGCCGGCTTGCCACAGGTGATTGGCCAGCACCTGGCCGACGACGCTTGGCTGCAAGTGGGTCTCACCGATGACCGTGCCGGCCAGCACGGCAGCGAGCAAGGCCAGCAGGGCCAGCGTGCTGTAGAGCAGTGCTTTGATCATTGCGCCGCGTGACCACTGGCGAAGGCTGCAGATAACGTTTGCAGCCCACGGAACAGGCGGATTCCGGCCTGCATCGCTTCGGCGTCGAGCAGGATGATACGGTTATGCTTCACCGCATCCATGTGCTTTGTCACCGGGTCCTTGCGAAGGAATTCGAGCTTTTTCTTATAGTCATCGGCAGGGTAGCGACGGCGGTCCATGCGCGCGATGATCAGCCAGGTAGGGTTGGCCTTGGCCAAGGTTTCCCAGCCTACGGTCGGCCACTCTTCGGTCGAATCGACTACGTTGCGCACCCCCAGCGTGCGCAGCATGAAGTCAGCTACGCCCTGGCGGCCGGCCACATATGGGGCGGCGGCGAGTTCGCTGCTGGAGAACCAGAACAGTGCCGAAGTTTTGCTCAGGTCTTTGTCGCGCAGTTGCAGCCTGGCGCTGGCCAGGCGTGCTTTGAGGTCGGCATTGAGGGCTGCGCCGCGCTCCTGCACGTCGAAGATCTCGGCCAGCTGGCTGACACTTTTGTAGATGCTGTCGACCTGAAACGCCTGCAGACGAGTGCCGTCGGCACCCACCAGGTTGTCCTTGCCCTCGCAGTCCGAAGGCAGCAGGTAGGTTGCAATGCCCAACTCAGCGAACTGCTCGCGGGTAGCCACCGCCCCCTGAGCGCCCACCATCCACTCGAATTGCACGGCCACCAATTGAGGACGCTTGGCCACGACTGCCTCGAAACTCGGCTCGTTGTCGGCCAGGCGCGGTACCCTGGCATTGACTGCCTGGTATTCGGGCAGCACGTTGTTGAACCACAGTGAGGTACCGGCCAGCTTGTCGCCAAGGCCCAGCGCATAGAGCATTTCGCTGCCTGCCTGGCCGATGGTGACCGCACGCTCCGGGGCTTGGGCGAACGTCTGCGGCATACCGCAGTTCTCAAGGGTCAGCGGATAGTGAGTGGTACCGGCCTGGGCCAGGCCGGTGAAGCTCAGGCTTGCAAGCCAGGCTATAAGACGGGGCAGCATGCGGGGCGATCTCCTGACGGACAGTTCTGGTGAGGAACGCACGGACAGGCATCGCCGGCCCCCTGCTGGCGCAGAGGCAACCCGGATAGCCATCCCGGACACCCCGCCGGTTGGTGATATGCGCCGGCAGGTCTCCTGACTGGTGCGTCCTCGCCCGGCTCCAGCCTTCCCGGATCGAATCACCCAGTGGCATCGATGGAGCAGGCTCGGCACCTACAGTTGCGGGGGCAGTTCCGATTGGCACGCCATGGGCGAGCCCGGGATTCCCTATTGATTCCGTGATGGAAACCGGCGGGCGGCATGGTAGACCATCAAGCCGCCGGGCAAAAGGTCAAATCAGAAGTACTTCAGCCAAGCGATATCGCGCCGGCGTGCCTTGAGCCGGGCGAACCCACGCACCGGCACGTACAGCGCCCCAGCCAGCAGCAGCGACATCAGCCACACCGCGCCGATGCTGTCAAAGCCAAAGTGCTCACCGTGGTTATGGCCCCACAGCGCCGTACCGGCCAGGTACAGCAGTTTGAGCACGTACAGGTGCAGCAGATAGAAGAACATCGGCGCTGCACCTAGCACTGCCAAAGCACTGATCCAGCGGGCATGCCCTGCGCGTTCGAAGGCGCGGAGCAACAGCATGCCGCAGCCCAGGGTCAGCGCCAGAAACAGCAGCGAGGGTGGGTATTTGGTGATGTTGAAAAAGCTCATCAGCGTCTGCGTAATGGTCGGGTAGCCGGCCCACGGCGCATCACCGTAGCCGTTATACAGGCGCAATACCATGAACCCGAGCAGGGCGACGGCGCCGGCCACCAACAGCCGGTGCTGACGCTGGCCGGCATCGCTGCCTTGGGCGAACCACGGGCCGAGGGCATACCCCAAAGCGATCACTCCTATCCATGGCAATACCGGATAGGACGTGCGCAAGCGCAGGCCGTCGGTCACGTCTAGCCAGCTTCGGTCGTGCAGCATCGCCCAGGGCACATGCAAGGCCGACTCCACACCGAAGTGCAGGTTGTCGAGCAGGTTGTGGCCAGCAATGATCAGTGCTGCCAAGCCCAACAGGGCAGGGCGCGGCAGCCAGACCAACAGCGACAGGGCGATCATGCTTATCCCTATGGCCCAGATGACCTGCAGGTAAATCACGCCCGGTGGCAGTTCGAAGGTCCAGGCAAAGTTGACCAAGGTGAACTCCAACACCACCAGGAACAGTCCGCGCTTGAACAAAAACCCTGACACCTCGCCACGGCCCTGATACTTCTCACCATACAACCACGCCGACAGCCCCGTGAGCAGAACGAATACCGGCGCGCACAGGTGGGCCAGGGTGCGGCTGGCGAACAACCAGGGTTCGGTGGTTTCGATGGTCATCGGGTCGCTGACCTGGCGGTGTAGGAAAAAGGTCTCGCGAACGTGGTCCAGCAGCATGAACAGAATCACCAGGCCGCGCAGAGCGTCGATGCTTTGCAGGCGCTGGGTCGTTAAGGTGGTTTTGACTGAAGGGCTGATCATGGAAAATTCGCAAGCAAGAATCGGTATCAAAGGAAACGTTATCTTATAACTAATCATGCGCACTGGCTTGTTTTTTTGCGCAGTGGCTATTGATTAACTGTTACAGCGGGCGTGCCTGGCACGGGCTTCGCCCGTGCTCGCGGGTAAACCCGCAGCACAGGCTTGGCGATTGGCATGAACCTCTAAGAGCGGCGTTCAGCCACGAACGGGCCTAGCCCGCGCCATCGATCGCGGCGAATCAGAACGTGTAATCTACCGTAGCGAAATACGACCGCGGCGTGCCCATTACCCATTGCTCGCCACTGAATACCGAGGCCACATATGCCCGGTCGAACAGGTTGTTGATCTGCAACCTAAGACGCACGGCTGGTAGTAGTTGCCAGCCGATGTTGGCATCCACCACGGTGTAACCCGGTGCACTTTGGCTATTGGCCGTGTCGGCATAGCGTTCGTCCACATAGCGCGCACCGATGCCAGCTTCCACATGCTGGCCAAAGCTTTTACTCAGCCACAGGTTGGCCGTGCGCCGCGGCACATTGGCAGGCCGGTTACCCGCACGGCTTTGGGGCACGCCATCGACCAGCTCGTCAAAATCATCGAACTTGGCACGTACCAGCGCTGCATTCGCCGATAGCTGCCAGCGCTGCCCCAGGGCCAATTCCACAGAAGCTTCCAGGCCATCGGACGTCTGCTGCCCGGCTTGCTGGGCCTCGTGGCTGATCGGGTCAGCCACCAGCAGCTTGTTCTTGACGATATGGAAGGCTGCCAGGGTCCATTCGCCCCGACTGTCCCAGAAGCGCTGCTTGAGGCCCAACTCAGTCTGTCTGGCCTCGGTCAGGTGATAGTGCATCTGGGACGGGGCCAGGCTGATCAGGTTGTCCACGCCGTCTTCACTGGTGCTGTACTGGCCATACAGCGACAGATCATCAGTGACTGCGAACACCAGCCCAGCGCGCCAGTTGCCACCCTGCAGGCTGCGGTCACTGCGGCTGGCATCGACAAGGTTGTCGCGCTCGATGTGATTCTGGTCGCGACGCACGCCCGTCACCAGCGACAAGCGCTCGCTCAGCTGCAAGCGGTTCTCGGCGAACAGGGCGAAAGTGTGGGTAGTGGACAGCGTCTGCGCACGGGTTGGCGAATCGCTATGGAACCAGCCAGCGGCTGGCTGCCATGGGTCGATGTAGTCTGCACCCACGTCGTTATAAGGCCGGTTGCTGTCGACGTTGAAGCGCACCTTGTTGTACTCGGCGCCAATCAGCGTCCTGCTTGGCAGCCCGAACAGCTGATGATCGAAGCTGAAGGTCTGGCGATCGCCAATCTGCTCCTGGTTGTGCCTGATTTGCAGGTAGCTCTGGCGCTCCAGTTGCTCTCGCGCTGCGTCCCAGCTGTAGTTCTCGGCATTGCGCCAGTGACGGCGGCTCTTGATGTAATACAGCTGGTTGCTGGCGCTGACGTGATCGGTCAGCGTCCAGTCGGTAGTCAAACGCGTCCACTCGTCGTGGTAGCGCTGCACATCGTTGCGAATGTTGTAGTTCTTCTTGCGCAGGCTGTTGCGGTAGTGGCCATCGATCAACGGCGTGCCGTAGTAATTGGCCGGCTGGGCGTCGCCCCGTTCGTGGGCGAGGGTGAAGCTGAGGTCCTCGCTGGCGTCAAAGCGCGCTGCGGCACTGAGCGCCAGGCTACGGGAATCTGTGCGGTCGACCCAGCCATTGCCCGCTTGCTGGTTGAGTGTCAGGCGGTAGCTCAAGCGCTCACTGAGGCTGCCGCCGCTGTCCAGGCCCAACTGCTGGCGATCCCAGGAGCCATAGCCCAGGCGCAGGTGGTTGCGAACCTCGCCAACCCATGGTTTTTTCGGGATTACGTTGATCACTGCCCCGGTGGCGCCCTCACCATACAGTACCGAGGCCGGGCCGCGAATCACATCGATCTGCTCGACCATCCACGGGTCGACCGGAAACGTCTGAGTGCCGGCCCCGGTGTACAGGCGCGCGCCGTCGAACAGGGTCATCACAGATCCATGGCCTGTGAAGCCGCGTGCTGACAGGCCAGTGCCGCCGTCGCCGGGGTTGCCGATGAAGGTGATGCCGGGCGATCGGGTCACTGCGTCCTGAACGGTGAGGTTATTGCGCTGCTCGATCTGGCTGGCCGTGATGCTGCTGGTACTGGCAGGTGTATCCAGGGCGCTGAGGTTCAGCCGCGAGCCGGCGTCAGTGGGGGTGGCCAGGTCGACGCGTTGTGGGTCACGGCTATCGGTGACAGCTGTGGAGGGGAGGTTCAGCACAGGTTCGTCGGCCAGTACTGGCAAGGTCACGGCCAAACAGGCCGCCAGGGGATGAAGCTTGATGAGTCGGGACATGTCGTTCCACTGCAGCAGGAATGAATGGATCCCGGTGGAAAACACGCAAAGGCGCACCGCGCACGCTGGCGCACACGCGGATACCGGCCTGCGCCCGCCCACCGCGGGTTGCCAAGTGAAGCTTCAGGCCGGTCTCCGGGCTTGCGAGGGGCGTGATACCTTCACCTTCCCATGCAGGCGCACAGTGGTGTATCGAAGGCATCGCTCGCTTACCGTTGCGGGGGCAGCGCCGGACTTGTCGTGAACCACGACGCACCGGCTTCCCGTTTCACCCTGCGCACGGCGGCGCAGGGCACCTGAAACTGGCGCGCATCTGACCATCGAATGGCCGGCGCGTCAAATCCGTGAATCAGCGCCCGCGACGGCGCGATACGCGCGCCTCAATATTTTTGCGTCCGATCAACAGGGCTGGTTTCTCTACCACCGGTTCATCGGCCAGCCATTTGTACATCACCAGGCAATCGACCAGGCCAAGGCGGGCGTGGCGGTAGGCTTTGGGCAGGCGGCCAACGGTTTCGAAGCCTAGCTGCGTCCACAGCGCCACAGCCACTTCGTTGCTCGCGACGACCGAATTGAACTGCAGCGCCAAAAACCCTTCCTGTCGCGCCAGTTTCTGGGAATGTTCGCACATCAGCCTTGCTACGCCCCGCCCGCGGGCAGCCTCGCAGACCATGTAACCGCAGTTGCCCACATGGGCGCCTGGGCCGGCAGCATTGGCCTTGAGGTAGTAGGATCCAAGCAGTTCACCGTCTTCTTCAGCCAGCAGCGTGTGCAGGGGCAGGTGCAGCCATAGCTGGCGTGCCTGCTCGAATGTCAGGTCAGGGTCGTAGGCATAGGTTTCACGGGCCTGGGCGATGGCCTGGAAAGTTGGCCAGAAACGCTCGAAGTCTTCCGGCGTCATGGGGCGGATATGGATCATGGCGGTTCCTGCAGTGGCTAGGCCGCCAAGTCTGGTTGGCGCGGCGCCGACGCGCAAGGGCACCGACGCCGTAAGGCATCAGCCGTCGGCCTTGCCCACCGCATCCAGGGCCCGAGCCGAGTAAACCAGGGCGGCGCCGGCATTCATGGCTACAGCCACACCGAGGGCCTCGGCGATTTCCTCGCGGGTAGCACCGTGCTTGACAGCCTGTTGGGAATGCACCGCGATGCAGCCGTCGCAGCGGGTGGTAACGGCCACGGCCAGTGAAATCAGTTCGCGGGTCTTGGCGTCCAGGTGGTTGGTCTTGGCGCCGGCGCCACTGGCAGTCATGTAGCCGGCGACAGTGTCGGGGGACAGTTGCTTGAGGTCGCCGATGCCGGCCATCAGCTGCTTACGGTAGGCGTCCCAGTCCATCATGCTCATCGTCTTCACCTTGGTAAGGTTGCAGGGGGAGCTTTCAGGCTAGCCGAATTCGCGCCTATCGCCGCTTGCCGGCGATAGGGTGCAGCAAGGGCATCAGATGTAGATGAACACCAGCACGACGGCCGCGACCACCAGCCACTTTTCCAGGTAATAGCGTGTGCGGTTACGCTTTTTCAGGGCTTTGCCACGCTCGCGGATCTTGTAGATGCGCCTGAACAAGCGGTTGATGGCGCCGGTTTTGTCGCCCGCGTCGTTAGGTGCCGCTGCCCCCGCCATGACGTTGCGGCTGAACCAGCGGTTGAACGCCGTTGCCCAGCGGTACTTCAACGGGCGTTCGATGTCGCAGAACAAGATGATGCGATTATGCTCGGTGGTGTTGGCGGCGTAGTGGATATAGGTTTCATCGAAAACCACGCCCTCGCCATCGCGCCAGGAATACTTCTCGCCATCCACGTCGATGTAGCAGCCGTCGTCGTTGGGCGTGTCCAGGCCCAGGTGAAAGCGGTACGAGCCGGCATAAGGGTCGCGGTGGCGCACAAGCTTGGCACCAGGGGGCAGGGTGGCGAACATCGCTGCCTTGACCGTACCGATGCCCTGCAGCAGCTCGGTGGTGCGCGGGCACAGGGTCATGGCCGATGGGTGGCTTTCGCCGTACCACTTGAGGTAGAAACGTTTCCAGCCGGTCTTGAAGAAAGAGTTGAAACCGACATCGTCGTAATTGTCGGACTTCTTGATCTCGCCCACGTGCAGCAGTTGCTGAGCTTCGCTACGAATCTCCTGCCAGTGGTCCTTGAGCGGCTGCAGCTCGGGGAAGGCTTCGACCGGCAGGTAGGGCTTGGCCGGGTGCTTGGAGAACAGGTACAGGAAGGTGTTGACCGGCGCCAGGAAGCTTGAGTGGTCACCCAATTGGCGAGTCAGTTTGTGGCGTACTCGACCGCGCAGGTGAACATAGGCGATCGAGAGAACGAAGATCAATACAAGTGCAATTTTCATGGACGGTTACTTGTCGAAAAATGGCCATGCGCCATGGCATAAGCTCGCCAGCATAAACAATCAGCGGGGTAGTTTGTACATATTGTTACCTTCGCAGAGGTGGACATTGGTGTAAGGCGGCCTGTTGCGCGCAAACGTTTCACGTGATGGAGTTCCCATGGAACAGGATATTCGCCCCAGCGGCACCCCCTTCAAAAGGCTGTTCTTCGCTTTGCCTGTCAGTGATGCCCAACGCCGCGCACTCAGCCAATGGCGGCGCGAGTTGGGCCTGCGCGGCGGCAAGCCGGTGCCCAGCGAAAACTTCCACCTGACCTTGCTGTTTCTGGGGGACGTGGCTGCAGCACAGGTGCCAGCCGTGTGCGCGGCGGTAGATAACCTGGTGCGGCCGGATGCACCTGTGCGCCTGTTGCTCAATGCATTGAATACCTGGCAGCGCGCCAATCTGCTGGTGCTCGAGCCTGAGCAGGCGCCTGCGGCTTTACGCAAGCTGGTCTATGGTTTGCAGCAGGCGTTACTACCGCTGGGGTTCGCTGCCCAGACACGTGATTACCGTCCGCATCTGACCTTGGCTCGGGAGTATCGTGGGCAGGTGCCAGAGGCCGCTCAAGCTCCCGAGTTCCACCTCATTGCCAGGCACTTCACGCTGTTCGAGTCGCGCAAGGGGCGGTATTGGCCGCTGGCGCAGTGGCCGTTGGGGGACTAACCCCCCGTCAGACCGGGAGGCTTTGATAGGGCAATTCATCGCCAGGGCTGCGGGCAAACAGGCGCTTGTATTCACGGCTGAACTGGGAGGTGCTCTGGTACCCCACCCGGTGCGCCGCCTGCGCCACCCCCAGCCCCTCGCCAATCAACATCTGTTGCGCCTTGAGCAGGCGCAAGCGCTTGAGGTACTGCATCGGCGCCATATCGGTGCAGCGTTTGAAGTGCTCATGAAAGGTCGAGACACTCATGTTGGCGCAGGCGGCCAACACCTCGACGCTCAGCGGCTGCGCGTAATGCGCGCGCAAGTGTGTGAGCGCCGCCCCGATGCGGGCGAAGTGCCCTTGTTGCTCGACCAGCGCCCGCAACACTCCCGCCTGGGGGCCGCGCAATGCGGTATACAGCACCTCGCGAATGCGCGCCAGGCCCAGGACTTTGGCGTCGACCGGGTTCTGCAGGCAAAGCAGCAGTCGCTCTACCGAATCACGCATCGAAGCATCGAGCGCCGCCGAAGTCATCGACTGTGGCGTCTGGGCCTGCACCCCAGGGTCAGGTGTCAGGCCCATGCTCTGCACCAGCTCGCCCAGCACGCCGCGGTCGATGTCCACCGCCACGCCCAGCAGCGGTTCCTCGGGGGTGGCGAAGGTCTCGCACATGAACGGTACCGACAGCGCTTGCACCAGGTAATGCCCGGCGCCGTATTCCAGAGTGCGCGGGCCCAGACGCGCCAGCTTGCTGCCCTGGGCCAGGATCATCAGGCTCGGTTCGTAGATCTGCGGGCTGCTGGCGACATAATGGTCCCAGCTCAATACCTGCACCTGGGGCAGGTGGGTGGGTACGAAGCCCGGGCGGGTTGCCAGGCTGCGTATCAGTGAACATAGGGGGGCATTGGCGTCAACGTGACGGGTCAGTTGCATACGAAACCTGGGCAGAGAATCAGACAGTTGCATCATCGCAGATTGGCGAGCCAGCGGTAGATGCTGCGTTCAAGCTTCGGAGAATCAGGCATGGATGCCGGAGAATCAGCGGTGGGCGAAAAAAACCAGCGGCAGCAAAATAGGTGGCCTGAATCGTTTCATTACTTGTGAGGTTCCGCATGTATAACGCCATTGGTTACGCCGCCCAGACCCCGACCAGCCCCTTGGCCCCCATGCGCTTCGAGCGCCGAGCGCCGCGCCCGGACGACGTCGCCATCGACATCCTCTATTGCGGTGTCTGCCATTCCGACATTCACCAGGCGCGCAACGAATGGGGCATCGCCGTTTATCCGCTGATGCCAGGCCACGAAATCATCGGCCGAGTCACGGCTGTGGGCGACAAGGTCACTTCCCATAAGGTTGGCGATCTGGTTGGGGTAGGGTGCATGGTTGACTCTTGCCGCCACTGCGAAGCCTGCGCCAAGGACCTGGAGCAATACTGCCTGGAAGGCCCGACCATGACCTACGCCACCCCGGATCGGGTCGATGGCAGCAACACCATGGGCGGGTATTCCAGCAGCATCGTGGTCAGCGAACACTTCGTGGTACGCATCCCGGCCGGCATGGACCTGCCCAGCGCGGCGCCGATCCTCTGCGCCGGTATCACCACCTATTCTCCGCTCAAGCATCATGGCGTAGGCCCCGGCCACAAGATCGGCATTCTCGGCATGGGTGGCCTGGGGCACATGGGTATCAAACTGGCCAAGGCACTGGGCGCCGAAGTCACTCTGTTCACGCGCTCTGCGGCCAAAGCCGAGGAAGCACGTCGCCAGGGTGCCGACCATGTGATCGTGTCGACCGATGCCGAGCAGATGCGCGCCGCCGCGGGTCGTTTCGACTTCCTGCTCGACACCATTCCGGTGCAGCACGATCTCAATCCGTACCTGGAAACCCTGAAATTCGACGGCGTACACATCCTCGTGGGCCTGATCGAACCGATCGACCCGGCCGTGCACGCGGCCAACCTGGTACTGAAGCGTCGGGTGTTGGCCGGTTCGTTGATCGGTGGTATCGCCGAAACCCAGGAGGTGCTGGACTTCTGTGCTGCCCACGACATTCGCTGCGATATCGAAATGCTCGACATTCGCAATATCAACCAGGCCTACGAGCGCATGATCGCCGGTGACGTGAAGTACCGCTTCGTGATCGACATGGCGACCCTGCAAGGCTGAGCCATGCCCGTACCGGCCCTGGCGCCGGTACGGGCACCTGCATGCCGTGGTTGTGAGACCCCGGTATGACGCGTACCATGCGGGCAATCCCTCCAATAACAAACCCGTGCCTCAGCGCGGCCGATACTTGGCCCCTGACGCGCGTTTTTTCGCTTTGCCTGCACAGATCAGATACCTACCCATGAACGGATCCATTGCCACCCACATGCCGCCCACCACCAGCAAAGGTAGCTGGCTGAGTGTGATCGCCCTGGCCCTGGCGGCTTTCATCTTCAACACCACCGAGTTCGTCCCGGTGGCGCTGCTAAGTGACATCGGCAGCAGCTTCCAGATGAGCACCGCGCAGGTCGGCCTGATGCTGACTATCTACGCTTGGGTGGTGGCTTTGGCTTCGCTGCCGATGATGCTGCTGACCCGTAACATCGAGCGTCGGCGGTTGCTGCTGTTCGTGTTCCTGGTGTTCATCGTCAGCCATCTGCTGTCGTGGTTGTCGCAGAGCTTCGTCATGCTGCTGGTCAGCCGCGTTGGCATCGCCTTGGCCCATGCCGTGTTCTGGTCCATCACCGCGTCGCTGGCCGTTCGTGTGGCTCCACCGGGCCAGCAGGCCAAAGCCTTGGGGTTGCTGGCCACCGGGACCACATTGGCGATGGTGCTGGGCATCCCGCTGGGGCGGGTAGTGGGCGAAGCGCTGGGCTGGCGCATCAGCTTCCTGAGCATTGCCGGCGTGGCGCTGGCGACCATGCTGTGCCTGATGAAGTCGCTGCCATTGCTGCCCAGCCAGAACTCAGGTTCGCTGCGCAGCCTTCCTATTTTGTTCAAGCGCCCGGCACTGGTCATCACCTATGTGCTGGTGACCTTGGTGATCACCGCGCAATTCACCGCTTATAGCTACATCGAGCCATTTGCCCTGCACGTGGCGCAA
Source organism: Pseudomonas promysalinigenes (assembly GCF_014269025.2). Taxonomy (NCBI): domain Bacteria; kingdom Pseudomonadati; phylum Pseudomonadota; class Gammaproteobacteria; order Pseudomonadales; family Pseudomonadaceae; genus Pseudomonas; species Pseudomonas promysalinigenes. The sequence continues at coordinate 2,030,286 of NZ_CP077094.1, forward strand.
ATCGGTGGCGAGCGCACCACGCTGCTGTTGCTGTTGTTCGGTGGCGCTGGCGTGTGCGGCTCGGTGCTGTTCAGCCGTTACAGCGATCGCTTCCCCCAGGGTTTTCTGTTGAGTTCGATCGGCGTGCTGGCCGCTTGCTTGCTGTTGCTGTTACCCCTGTCTGGCAACTTCTACGTGTTCGCGGCGCTGAGCATGTTCTGGGGCGTGGCGATCCTGAGTTTCAGCCTGTCGTTGCAGTCCAAGACGCTGAAGCTTGCCAGCGATGCCACCGATGTGGCGATGGCGCTGTTTTCCGGCATCTACAACATCGGCATTGGTGGCGGCGCATTGCTGGGGAGCATCGTCAGTAGCCAGATGGGCGTAGCCAATATTGGCCTGGTTGGCGGGAGTGTGGCGGTGATTGCACTGTTACTGGCTGTGGCCAGCACCCAGCGCTTGCGCGAAGCGCTCAGCCACTGACTGCCTGCGCTGGGCTTTGCGCAAGCACGCCAGCTGAGGGGCGCGAAGGGTAGATACCTAGCAGCAACTCGCTAGCTCAATACCGCCGCCCAGGCCGAAATCAGCAGCAGTGCGGCCAAGCTGCGGTTGAACCACAACAACCGCCCGGGCGTCTGCAACCAGCGCGTGCTACCTACACCCAGCAGCGCCCACACCGCCATGCACGGTATGGCAATCAGCAAGAACATCAGGGCCAGCTGCCACACCGGCAGCGAAGGCGCCGCAAACACGCCAATCACTGCAATTGCCATCATCCAGACCTTGGGGTTTACCACCTGTAACGATGCCGCGCTGATGGCGCCCAAAGGCTTGCTATCGATGCGCTGCAGCGGTTGCCCGGCACTGCGCAACATGCGCCAGGCCAGCCAACTCAACCACAACACGCCAGCCCAGCTCATTGCCTGCTGTGCCAAGGGATGGCGCATGAGCACTTCACCTAGCCCAAGGCCCACCAGCCATACGATTGAGGCGGCCGCAGCGCATGCCGCCAGCAGCGGCGCCAGGCTCGCGCGCAGGCCCTGACGGGCGCCATGGGCCAGAATCAGCAGGTTGGTCGGCCCTGGGCTGATGCTCGAAGCCAGGGCGAAGAGAATGAACGCTAACAAGGATTGCGACATGGCGGAGGGCTCCAATTGTTCGGCATCCCATCCTCGCAGCCCCCCTGGCGTCAGTCTGGAAGGTTTGAGCAGCGCCGTCGGTAATCGGCTGGCGTCAACCGGTAGGCACGGCGGAACCAGCGCCCCAGGTGGCTTTGGTCAGCAAAGCCAAGCGCCATTGCCACGTCGGCCGGAAGCTTGCCCGTTGCAAGCAAACGCCGAGCTTTGGAGAGCCGCAGCTGAATCAGATAGGCATGCGGCGCCAAACCGTAGGCGGCCTTGAACGCCCGAGTCAGGCGAAAGCGGTCGACACCGCAGGCTTGGGCCACCTGCTCAAGCGCAATGTCCTGGTCGAAATAGGCGTGCAAAAAATCCCGTGCCCGCTGCGCGATGATCGGCAGCCGCGGGTCGGGGTTCAAGCGCTTGCGCCAGTGCAGGTGGCCGGTGAGTGTGGCCAGCAGGGTATCCATCGCCGTCTGGCGCACAATGCGCAGCTCCAGGCCATGTACCGCCTGAAACGCCATTGCGGTGGCGCAGGCCAGGCGTTGGTCCTGGCATAAGGTGTCGGCGAAGCTTGGCAGGCTATCGGTGGGAGCCTGTTCGAACAGTGCCCGCATTTCGGCCTCGAGCCAGGTTGGCTCAAGGTAAAGGGTTGAATAAGTGAAGCCTTCAGCGGTTGGCGCGTGGCCGTCGTGCAGGTCGCCGGGCTCGAGTAGGAAGACTTGGCCCGCGGTACTCTGGTGGCGCACTCGGCGGCAGTTGAATTGTTGTACACCCTGCTCAGTGACACCGACCAGGAAGCTGTCGTGCCAGTGCGGATCATAGGCATGTCCGACGAAATGCGCGCGAACCGACTCGATGCCAGTATCGGCGTGTTGCTTGAGGTCGATCCAGTTGCTCATGGCACTACGCTGCTGATGGGTAGGGCGCTTCACCTTACCGCAGTCGGGCATCGGCGTTTAGAACAAATGTGATCAGCGGGGAAGGAAACGCGAGGTGAGCGCTTGGTATTGGCGACAGAAGATTTGACGCTGGAAGCTCGACCCTTCAAGGGCTCCCGTTGCTCGTCGGGGCAGGCAGGTGGCCTGTCTGACCGGGACAGAATCGCCCTTTGTCTGCTATCGGCTATTCGCCGTATTGCGCATTCCAAGCATCGAAAGCTTGCATCATTGTTTGTCTGGTCGATAGATCCGCAGGTATCAAATGCTCGACTCGCAGTGACTCTACCGTGATGTCCAGGGGGAGGCCGAAGGTCGTGAAGGTAGAGAGAAAGCTCAACTCGCTACCAGGGATGCGCACTCGTGTCAGCAGTAGAGGGTTGGCAGTCTCTGCGTGCAAGGCCATGCCCGGCCTAGGAAGGCTGCTCAGGCGTTTTGCGAGCGTAGGGTTGCTGATTGAATCTCTAATCAACACAGATTCAAGGAAATAATATTAGTTTCAAAATCAAAAATCAGTTGGCTATCGATGACTAATAATTAGGTCATTCAGCCTGCTCAGCAGGCTTGAGCGCCGCAAAGCGCTCTTGCAACCAACCGTGCAATTGCGTCACTGCAGGGGACAGCTGCTTGCGGTGCGGGCAAACCAGCGTGACCGGCGTGGCTTCGCCCTGATGGTCTGGCAGCAGAACTTCCAGCTCGCCGGCGGCGATATTGGCGCTGACGTCCAGCCAGGATTTGTAGACGATACCTTCGCCTTCCAACGCCCAACGCCTGACCACGTCGGCGTCGTCGCTGACCAGCGGCCCGCGTACCTGTATGGTGCGATTGCCCAGTTGCCACTTGTCGAACACGCGGTTGTGTTGCAAGTACAGCAGGCAGTCGTGTTGGAGCAATTCGTCCGGCGTGCGGGGGCGACCGTGGCGGGCCAGGTAGGCGGGTGCTGCCACGAGCACTCGGCGGTTCCAGGGCGCCAGTGGCAGGGCGATGTAGTTGGCGTCTTGGTTGAGGCCGTAGCGAATCGCGATGTCTACCGGGTCGCGGCTGAAGTCGGCCATCTGATCGGACAGGAAGAAGCGTAAATTCAAAGCCGGGTGTTGGCGGCGAAACGCACTGAGCCAAGGCAGCAAAAGATTGCGCCCGATGTCCGAGGGCGCCGAGACCTGCAAAACTCCGCGCAAGGTGCTGTGGCTGCCATGGAGCTGCTCATGGCCCTGGCGCAATGTATCCAGCACCCGCTGGGCAGTGGGTAGGTACAACTCGCCCTCGGCGGTCAGGCGCAGGCTACGGGTAGTGCGGGCGAACAGGCGTACATCCAGGTCGCGCTCCAGGCGCTTGATCGCAGCTGCCACTTGGCCCGGAAGCAGGTCGGCTTCATGGGCCGCAGCGGTGAAACTGCCCAGCGCACTGCTGCGCACGAACAGTTCGAGGTCGTAGAGGCGGAGCATTTTCACTGCCTATGTGAAAGTGTTGCTGCATTTTGCCGGTTTTCATTATGCGCAGGAAAGATAAGATGCGCTGCATATCCCGTTTCCTACACTGGAGTTGCACCATGGATACCGTCTCTCTGGCCAAGCGCCGCTATACAACCAAAGCGTACGATGCCGCCCGCAGGATCCCTCAAGCCACGGTCGACGCCTTGCTTGAGCAACTGCGTCACAGCCCATCCTCGGTCAATTCGCAGCCATGGCATTTCATCGTTGCAGACAGCACTGAAGGTAAAGACCGTCTGGCCAAGGCCACCGATGCGCGGTTTGCCTATAACTCGCCGAAAATCCGTGATGCCTCCCACGTGATCGTCTTCTGCACCCGTACCGACATGACCGAGGCGCACTTGAACCAAGTGCTCGACCAGGAACAGACCGATGGTCGTTTCCGCGATGAGCAGGCGCGGGCAGGGCAGAACCAGAGCCGTCGTGGCTATGTGGACCTGCACCGTTTCGACCAGAAAGACTTGCAGCACTGGATGGAGAAACAAACCTACCTTGCGCTCGGTACCGCGTTGCTCGGCGCTGCCGCCCATGGCCTGGACGCAACGCCGATCGAAGGGTTCGACAGCAAGGCGCTGGATGCAGAGCTTGGCCTGCGTGAGCGCGGTTTTACCAGTGTCGTGCTCCTGAGCCTGGGGTACCGTAGCGAAGCGGATTTCAATGCGGGCCTCGGTAAGTCGCGGTTGCCGGCATCGACTGTCTTTACCTTCCTGTAAGCCTGTACGCTCTTCGCCCGTCTTGCACAGCTATGCAATCGAGCGCCGCGCGTGCGGCGCTCACTCTGCGTGCTCAGGGCCTGCTACCACAACGCGGCGGTCGCTGCCGTCGCCGCTCGCCTGAACACCGCGATAGCTGCGTCCACCTCGGGCTCGGTGGTAAAACGCCCAATACTCAGACGCACGCTCTTGCGCGCTTGGGCTTCGTCCAACCCCAGTGCCAACAGCACATGGGAGGCGGCGTTGCTGGCCGAGTTGCAGGCCGAGGTGGTCGACAACGCCAGTTCATTGGCCAAAGCCATGGTGTTGAAGCCATTGACTTGGATGCAGACATTCAAGGTGTGCGGGACACGTTGCGCAGCGCAGCCGTTGAGGCTGATACCCGGCACAGCTAGCAACCCGCTACGCAGGCGGCTGGCCAACTGCTCGATACGCCGATGCTCATTGTCACCCGGCTCACCGGCCAGGGCGAAGGCGCTGCCCATGCCAACGATTTGATGAGTTGGCAGGGTGCCGGACCTGAGACCTTGTTCATGCCCACCGCCGTGGATCTGCGCACGCATCTGAGAGCGGGCGCGGGGGCCAACATAGAGCGCGCCAATACCTTTGGGGCCATAGACTTTGTGCGCCGAAAAAGACATCAGGTCCACCGCCATGGCCTGCAGGTCGATAGCCAATTTGCCCACGGCCTGAGCCGCATCCACATGCAGCAGAGCGCCACCGGCGCGCACTCGCTCGCCAATGGCGGCGAAATCGGTGACGGTACCCAGTTCATTGTTCACCGCCATCAGTGATACCAGACGCGTATCGGCGCGCATGGCCGCCTGGACGGCGTACGGCTGAATCAAACCGTCGGCGTCCGGGGCCAGTCGCGTGACGGCCCAGCCCTGACGCTCAAGTTCATTGACTGTATCGAGCACGGCCTTGTGTTCCATCAGGCTGGTGACCAGGTGCCCAGGCTCAGTCATACCCTGGGCGATGCCTTTGAGTGCCAGGTTGTTGGACTCGGTGGCACCTGATGTCCAGACGATGTCGTCGGCCAATGCGCCGACCCGGTCGGCCACTTGCCTGCGAGCCTGCTCGACCACCTCCCGCGCCGCGTGGCCGTAGGCATGGCCACTGGATGCAGGGTTACCGAAGTTAACCTGGCGGCCCAGGCATGTGAGCATGGTCTCGATGACCCGGTCATCGACCGGGGTGGTGGCGGCGTAGTCGAAATATAGAGGGGCATTGGGCATAGGGCGGGTCCGTGCAGGGTTGGCTTGAGAGCGGCTATCGATGCATCAAGCCTACCGCGCAAGGGCGGAATAAATTTGCTTTTAGTGCTGCATTGCCCGCATTTTTGGAGAATATTTTCCTCTATAGTTACAACTTTGTGGAATTAAAATTCCCGAGGCCTGGCCATTGCTTGAGCAACGCCCAGCTGTTTCATACGGGCTCCACTGCACGCTCTTCCTCGGCCACAACGCGCTCGCAGAGTTCGATGATTTGCTCGCGCATCCAGCGATTGGCCGGGTCCTGATCGGTGCTTTCGTGCCAGTACAGGTGAGTTTCAAGAGCGGGCACGTCAACCGGCAGTGGCTGGAAACGCAACTGATGCCGGCGCGCGAAGCGTTCCGGAACGGTCATTGCCATATCGGTCTGCTGCAACACCTGCGACGCCATCAGATAGTGCTGAGAGCGCAGTGCCACTTTGCGTTGCACACCCATTTTGCCCAGTGCCAGGTCGACGTAACCCAGGCCATTGCGGCGGCTGGAGATATGGATATGGGTCATGCTCAAGTAGTTGTCGAGTGTGAGTTTGGCGTCGGCCAATGGGTGGCCTTGACGCAGGGCACAGACATAGCGGTCCTGCATCAGCTTGACGTGGCGCACCTGAGGATCGGTGTTCAGCGGTGCATCGATGGCGAAATCCAGCCGCCCGGCGGCCAATTCTTTGGTGGTTTCGCGACGCTTGCACAGAAAGCTTTCGATCAGCACCGCTGGCGCCAGGCGGCGCAAGCGCTGGAACAGCGGCGGCAAAATCACTGCTTCGGTGAGGTCGGTCATGCTGATGCGGAAGGTCTTGCTCGCTTGTTGCGGATTGAAGGTGCGGCTTTCCTGAACCGACGTGCGCAACAGTGCCAGGGCATTGCGCACTGGGCCAATGATGTTCTGGGCCATGGGCGTAGGCACCATGCCTTGTGCGGTACGCACGAACAGCGGGTCGTTGAAGGTTTCGCGCAGCCGCGACAGGGCGTTGGACACCGCCGGCTGGGTGATGCCAACGATCTGGCCGGCACGGGTGAGGTTGGCTTCGGTGTAGATCGCGTCGAAGACGATGAACAGGTTGAGGTCGACCTTGCTGAGGTTCATGGCGCCGCTCTTTGTTGGAATTATCGGCCGATCATATATCGGTTATGAATGTTTATACACGCTGAAAATAGACTAGGTAAATCGAACCCCGCTGCTCTAGGCTGTGCCCATGTCTTTCGAACCGTGAAGGTATCCCCCTGATGGATTTCGCCTATTCGCCCAAGGTCCAGGCACTGCGAGAGCGCGTCAGCGCCTTCATGGAGGCCCATGTCTACCCCGCAGAAGCGGTGTTCGAGCGTCAGGTTGCCGAGGGCGACCGCTGGCAACCCACCGCGATCATGGAGCAGCTCAAGGTCAAGGCCCGAGCCGAGGGCTTATGGAACCTGTTCTTGCCAGAGTCGGAGTATGGCGCTGGCCTGAGCAATCTGGAGTATGCCCCGTTGGCCGAAATCATGGGCCGCTCGCTTTTGGGGCCGGAGCCATTCAACTGCTCGGCGCCTGATACCGGCAACATGGAGGTGTTGGTGCGCTATGGCAGCGAAGCACAGAAGCGTCAGTGGCTGGAGCCTCTGCTGCAAGGGGAAATCCGTTCGGCATTTGCCATGACCGAACCGGACGTGGCCTCCTCGGACGCGACCAATATGGCGGCGACGGCGGTGCGCGACGGCGATGAGTGGGTCATCAATGGTCGCAAATGGTGGACCTCCGGCGCCTGCGACCCGCGCTGCAAGGTCATGATTTTCATGGGCCTTTCGAACCCTGATGGGCCACGCCATCAGCAGCACTCGATGGTATTGGTGCCCACCGACGCGCCTGGCGTGAAGATCATTCGCCCCTTGCCAGTATTCGGCTACGACGACGCGCCGCATGGCCATGCCGAAGTGCTTTTCGAGAACGTGCGCGTACCTTATGAAAACGTACTACTTGGCGAGGGCCGGGGCTTCGAGATCGCCCAAGGCCGCCTTGGCCCCGGCCGTATTCACCATTGCATGCGTTCGATCGGCATGGCCGAGCGGGCTTTGGAGCTGATGTGCAAGCGTTCAGTGCAGCGCACCGCATTTGGCCGGCCCCTGGCGCGCCTGGGTGGCAACATCGACAAGATCGCCGACTCGCGCATGGAAATCGACATGGCCCGGCTGCTGACCCTGAAGGCGGCCTACATGATGGACACCGTCGGTAACAAGGTGGCACGCAGCGAAATCGCCCAGATCAAGGTGGTGGCGCCGAATGTTGCGTTGAAGGTTATCGACCGGGCGATCCAGATGCACGGTGGGGCTGGTGTGAGCGGCGATTTCCCGCTGGCCTACATGTATGCCATGCAACGTACCCTGCGCCTGGCAGATGGCCCGGATGAGGTGCACCGTGCTGCGATCGGCAAGTACGAAATCGGCAAGTACGTGCCCGCACACATGTTGCGAAGCGCAGACTAGTCAGAGCTCGATTCGAACGTTGGACGTTTAGGTCACTGGGTTTTGAAGTCGACCATCTATCCTGGGCGATTTTCAGGAAGCTGCTGCATGGAGTACTCCTTCATTGGGAGTAACTATGCTGGTCAAGCCCGACTAGGCTATAAAGCCAGGACATTCACCTCATGCTGTAGGAGAGCTCTGTAGCTACGGCTTCAGGCCCGCAACAGCGGGCCCTATCTTTACTTCTGCGAGTTCTGCGCCTCAATCTGCGGCGGCTCTGCTGCGCTCTCGCTCGACACCGACTTTTCCCCTCGCGTTTTAATCAGCGAAACCACCACCCCGCCCAGCAACAGCGCGAACGTGACCCCCAACGACAGCAGCGCAGGCACCTTGCCGACCAGCCCATGGTAGAAAATCTTGCAGCCTATGAAGATCAGAACCAACGCCAGTGCATATTTGAGATAGACGAACCGGTGCATCAACGCCGACAGCGCGAAGTACAGCGACCGCAAACCGAGGATGGCGAAGATGTTCGAGGTGTAGACGATGAAGGGATCTTGGGTGATTGCAAATATCGCTGGCACGCTGTCCACCGCGAACACCAGGTCGGCCAATTCGATCAGGACCAGGGCCAGAAACAACGGTGTTGCGTAACGCAGGGCCTTGTTCTCCCCAGGCGGGGTCAGGCGCACGAAGAAGTGCGAGCCGTGGAGTTGATCCGTTACCCGCATGTGCCGGCGGACGAACTTCAAGACCGGGTTATTGGCAAGGTCCGGGTGGCTGTCCTCTTTGGAAAACGCCATCTTCACCCCGGTGAACAGCAAGAAGGCGCCAAAAATGTAGAGCACCCAGGCAAAATTCTGCACCAGTGCCGCACCCACCCCGATCATGATCGCACGCAGGATCACCACCCCGAGAATGCCCCAGAACAGTACCCGGTGCTGGTAGCGGCGGGGGATGGCGAAGAAACCAAAAATCATGGCCATGACGAACACGTTGTCCATCGACAGCGATTGCTCCACCAGGAAGCCGGTATAAAACTCCAGCGCCGACTGTGCGCCCAGTTGATGCCAGACCCACAGGCCGAACAATACGCCCACACTGAAATAGCCTGAGTAAAGCAACAGGCTTTCGCGCATTTCGATTTCGCGCTCCTGGCGATGCAACACACCAAGGTCGAGCACCAGCAAACCAATCACGATGGCCATGAATACCAGCCACAACCAGGTGCTGGTGCCTAGAAAGGGTGTAGTGAGGAACGTTTGCAGAGCTGTCATGAGCCCCTCCTGGCTAGTCGTCGTTGCCGTTTGCAGTGCGCAACAGTGATCCGACATCACGGCTTGGCAGCCGTCAGAGGGGCCCGGTATCACATGAGCTTGAGCCTAAACCCATTTGCCAGTGGTGCCGAAGGTTTTGCTGTTACATTTCTTTGCCTGTCAGTAGACCCAGACTTCGACTCGACGGTTGCGCAATCGGCCTTGTGCTCTGCGGTTGTCGGCAACCGGCAATTCATCGCCCATACCGGTCACCTCCAGCACTTCTACGCCTTCGCGCGCCAATTCCCGGCGTACGGCCTGGGCGCGCAGGCGCGACAGTAGCGCTGCACGGCCTGGGGTGTCCTTAGGGTCGCCAAAGCCGACCAACACAGCCTTGTTTTGCAGTTTGCCCGCCTGACGCAAATACTCGGTGACCCGCATGACATCACGTAGCGCTTTGTTGTCGAGGCTGGCGCTGCCCTCCTGGAAGCGGAAATTCACGCTCAGCCGTTGCGCTTGCTTAGAGAGGGTGCGATAGCGCGGCGGCATACCGACCTGCGCCGGCACCGGTTGCGCAACCACTTGCTGCGAAACGAAGCCCTGGGCGGCGACGATGGCCTGACCGGCCGGGCTCTGGGCGAAGTCAGCCAGTGCCCGGGCCTGAGGCTTGGCATTGGCCGGCAGGTAGAAATACAGGCGCCGCGTCAGCGGGTAGTCCTCACTCGCCACCTGCTGGCGATCAGGCAATACAGCGGGAGCGTTGCTCTCGGCAACTGCCAGCACCTTGGCCCTATGCACAGCTGCCAGGCTGCTGAACCCGATGGCCTGGCGGTCGGCGCTGACCCGCGCGGTCAGTTCATCGCTGGCCTCGAAACGTTGCGCCTGGCTGGCCAGCTCGACATGCGCGGGCTCCAGTACCAGCGCCTTGAAGGTTTCATAGGTGCCCGAGCGGTCATCCCGCGCATAGAGGTGGATGCCGCCACCGGCCACACCCAGTTGTTCCCAGCGCTGGATCTGCCCGGAAAAGATCTGTGCGAGTTGATCGGTGCTCAGCTGCGGCAACGGGTTGTCGGGGTGAACGATCACTGCCACGCCGTCCAGACCGATGATTTGTTCGGCACTGGCCGAGCGCAGGTCACCCAAAGCCTTGAGCTGGCGCACCTCGGCATTGCTGATGGGGCGAGAGGCCGCTGCCAGGTCGGCGTCCCCTTGGGCAAGCGCGGCAAAGCCTGTAGCGGTGCCGTGCGCGGCAATATCGATGCGCAGGGCCTGGCCATGGGCATCGCGCGCAGTAATCATGGTCTCGTTCGCCGCACCACCGGGAGACTGCTCAATGGCTGTTGCCTGTTGCGCGCGCAACTGGCCCTGTACCAGGGCCGGCAACAACGCCGCGCCAATGGTGTTGGAGCCTTGCACGCGCAGGTACGCCGTTTCAGCCAAAGCTGGCAGCGGCAGTAGGGCAAGTAGCAGGAGAAACGGGCGAAACATGCCGGGCGACCTTATGGCATCGGGTTGCCCGGCAGATTACGACAGCGGCGTGACCGATAAGTGACAGCCAATCAGCCCCGTTGGCCATCGCTGATGGCCCGGTTGGCACTCACCCCGTTCAGTGCGCGCCGGCCGATTTGCTCAGGTCACTTTCGGCCCAGTCGGTGTAGATGCAAGCATCGGCCACTGCCCAGCGGACTTTTACCGTATCACCCGGTTGCATGGGCATTCCTGCAGCCGACAGGGCCTTGACCGTAAGCTCCGTGCCACCTGTGGTCGATACATGACAGGTTTGGCTTTCGCCCAGAAACAGCACTTCACCGACCTTGGCACTTACCTCGTTCCACCCCGCTGGCAATGGTTCGCGGGCGGCCTGTTCGGCGGTCAGGGCCAGGGCCTTTTCCGGGCGTACCATGATCAACGCTTCCTGCCCAGCGGCCAGGCCTGGGGTCAGGCGAATCGCCACGGGCTGGCCTTCGAAAGTGCCGGCACCATTTGCGCTGGCCTTGATCCGCAGGAAGTTCGAGTTACCCAGGAACGATGCAACGAAGGCATTTGGAGGGTTCTGATAAAGGTCATAACCCGTGCCCAGGCCCACGATCTTGCCATGGCTGAAAATGGCGATGCGCTGGGACAGGCGCATGGCTTCTTCCTGGTCGTGGGTCACGTAGACGATGGTGATACCCAGCCTGCGGTGCAACTGGCGCAGTTCGTCCTGCAAGTCTTCGCGCAGTTTTTTGTCCAGCGCGCCGAGCGGCTCGTCCATCAGCAGAATACGCGGCTCGTAGACCAGCGCCCGAGCAATGGCCACACGTTGCTGCTGGCCACCGGACATCTGCGATGGCTTGCGGTGGGCGAATGGCTCCAGTTGCACCAACTTGAGCATGGCATCGACGCGCTTGGTGGTTTCTGTGGCGCTTAGCTTGCGGATCGCCAATGGGAAACCGATGTTGTCACGCACGTTCAAGTGTGGAAACAGCGAGTAACGCTGAAACACCATGCCAATGTCGCGCTTGTGCGGCGGCACGTTCACCAGCGACTGGCCATCGACCAGGATCTCGCCGCTGCTCGGCGTTTCGAAGCCAGCCAGCATCGACAGCGTGGTCGATTTGCCAGAGCCACTGGAGCCGAGGAAGGTCAGGAATTCGCCGTCCTGGATCTCCAGGTCGAGGTTGTCCACGGCGGTGAAGTCGCCGTAGTGCTTGTTCAGGCCGCGCAGGCTGACCAGGGTCTTGCTTTGGGCCTTGTCTTGAATGACTGCACTCATTGTTGTTGTCTCCGCACTCAGGCGTTGGCTTCGGTGCGCCGGCGCAACGCGGCGGCAATGAACATGACCAGCAGCGACAGGCCGATCAACAGCGTGGAGGCCACGGCGATCACCGGGCTCAGGTCCTGGCGCAGGGTGGTCCACATTTTTACCGGCAAGGTCTGCAGGTCGGGGCTGGCCATCATCACGCTCAGCACCACTTCATCCCACGACACCAGGAAGGCGAACAGCCCGCCAGCAATCATGCCGGGGCGAATCGCCGGGAAGGTGACCTTGGAGATAGCCTGCAGGCGCGAGGCACCGCAGATCACCGCCGCATCTTCGATGGACTGGTCGAACAGCTTCAGCGAGTTGATGATCGAAATGATGGTGAAGGGCAAGGCAACGATCACATGGCTGACCACGAAGGCGAACAGCGTCCCGGTGTAGCCCAGTTTCAGGAACAATGCGTAGACCGCCACCGCGATGATCACCAGCGGCACGATCATCGGCATGGTGAACAGACCGTAGAGCATCTCGCGGCCAGGGAAGCGCCCACGCACCAGGGCGAAGGCGGTGGGCAGACCGAGCAGAACGGCGGCGACAGTGGTCAGTACGGCAACCTTGAAGCTGGCCAGGGCGGCGTCCATCCACTCCGGGTTGGAGAAGAACTGGCCATACCATTTGAACGTCCAGCCCGGCGGCGGGAACACCAGCCATTGGGAAGAACCGAACGACAGCAGCACGATGAACACCACCGGCAGCAGCAGAAACGCCGCGATGACCCCGGTGGTCAGGTACAGGCCCGTGCGCAGTGGGCGGCCCATGGCATTGGGAGACAGAAGCATGGCGGTTTACCTCGCGTTGCCAACCGGGGATTCCGGCTGCAGCTTCAGGTACAGGTAGAAGAGCACCAAGGTGATGACCACCAGCAGTGCCGCGGCGGCGCTGGCCAGGCCCCAGTTGAGGAATGACTGCACCTGCTGAATGATAAATTCAGGCAACATCATGTTCTGCGCTCCCCCAAGCAGTGCAGGGGTAACGTAGTAACCAAGCGACATCACGAACACCATGAGTGCGCCGGAGAACAAACCCGAGCGGCACAATGGCAGGAACACCTTCCAGAAATTGGTCCATGGGCTTGCCCCGCAGATCGAGCCGGCTTGCAGTACCATCGGATCGATGGCGTGCATGGTCGCCTGCAGCGGTAGCACGATGAATGGAATCATGATGTAGCTCATGCCGATCACCACACCGGTCAGGTTGTGCACCATTTCCAGCGGGGTATCGATGATGCCCATTGCCATCAACGCCTTGTTGATCACGCCCGAGCTTTGCAGCAACACCAGCCACGAGTATGTGCGTGCCAGCAAGCTGGTCCACATCGACAGCAGCACGATGTTCAACAGCCAACGGCCCCAGCCCTTGGGCACCAGGGTGATTGCCCAGGCCAGCGGGAAGCCCAGCAGCACGCTGATCAGCGTAACCACACCGGCGACCGAAAAAGTGTTGAACAGCACCCTTGCATAGGCCGAGTTGGCGAACAACTGCTCGTAATTACCCAGCCCTGGCGTGGGCTCCAGCACCCCGCGCAGCAACAGGCCGACCAGCGGCGCGAAGAAGAACAGGCCCAGGAACAGCAGGGCCGGCAGCAGGTTGCGGCTGCCTTTCCAGCGCTGGCTCAGGCTGGCGCGGCGCGGGGCCGTTCCCGGGGCGCCGGTGCCCGTTGGGGCACCTTGCGCGTTGTGCAGGGCGTTGATGGCGACTTTCATTTGACCAGCCACTCATTCCAACGGGCTGCAATGGCCTGGCCATTCTTCGCCCAGTAAGCAAAGTCCAGGGTGACTTGATCCTGTGCATAGGCGGTCGGCAGGTTCGCAGCGAGGTCTTTGTCCAGCTTGGCCACGCTGTCAAGGTTCACCGGCGCATAGGCGGTCTTGTTGGCGAAGGCGGCTTGGCCCTCGGCGCTGCTGGCGTTGGCCAGGAACTTCATGGCCGCATCTTTGTTCTTCGCGCCTTTGGGTACGACCAGGAAGTCGGCCATGACCAGGTTCTGCTTCCAGCTTACGCCCACTGGCGCCCCGTCCTGCTGCAAGGCATAGACGCGGCCGTTCCAGAACTGGCCGAGGGACGCTTCACCGGAGGCCAGCAGTTGCTGGGATTGAGCACCACCGCCCCACCAGACGATGTCTTTCTTGATGGTGTCGAGTTTCTTGAACGCGCGGTCCAGGTCCAGTGGGTAAAGGTCTTTGGCAGCTACGCCGTCGGCCAGCAGTGCCAGTTCCAGCACGCCAGGGCTTGGCCATTTGTACAGGGCGCGTTTGCCAGGGTAGGTCTTGGTGTCGAACAGCGCGGTCCAGTCGACCGGCTTGTTGGCGCCCAGCTTGCCCTCGTTGTAGCCGAGCACGAAAGAGAAGAAGAACGAGCCCACGCCATGGTCGGAAACGAACCGAGGGTCGATTCTGTCGCGTTTGATTTGGGTGAAGTCCAGAGGTTCGAGCAAGCCTTCGCTGGCGGCACGCAGGGCGAAGTCGGCTTCCACATCGACGACGTCCCATTGCACGTTGCCGCTTTCGACCATGGCTTTGAGCTTGCCGTAGTCGGTAGGGCCGTCCTGCACCACCTTGATGTTGGTGCTTTTGCTGAAAGGCACAGCCCATGCTTCTTTCTGGGCGTCCTGGGTGGTACCGCCCCAGCTGACGAAATTAAGGCTGTCAGCGGCCTGGGTGGCCTGACATGCCAGGGTCAGCAGGCTGGCGGACAGCACTGCGGTTACACGTTTGCTCAACAGCATGGTTACGCCCTCGTTGCTTTTGTTATTCGAGGCGGGGCTTTTGGTGCGCCCGCCAACAGTGTTCGGGGAGCAGCTATTACAAAGTGTCTTAGGGCCGATTGTGATTGTAGGTGCCGGCCTGCAGATTCAAGGTCTACGGGATATCATATTATGGTATTCCAAACTTTTGGCAAGAGGTATGAGGCGACCGGCCATCACTGCGCGCTATGGTAGATGCCGATGACCCGTTGAGAAAACGGGCCTTAACGGCCTGAGCCCAGTTGTCCCGGACAAAGCTGGTCCGACGGGCTGGCGCGGTTTTCATGGCCAGGGTGATCCGAATGTGATCGGGTTCACCCGCGAAAGCGTCGGTCGTTACAGCCTCGCATTCGCGGTTGAACCCGCTTCCACTAGCCCTGGGCACCTCACTTGCCCTGACGTTGTCAGCCCACCAGCCCTGGCTCGAAGGGAATGCTCTGCACCACCTCCAACTCGTAACCGGCAAGCCCCGCGTATTTCAGTGGCGGGCCAAGATGGCGCAGCTTGCCTACGCCCAGGTCCTGAAGAATCTGCGCGCCGGTACCGACCTCCGAATAAACCTTGGTCTGCCCCCGCTGATAAGGCCGCACCGGTTGGGTCAGCTGGGGGACACGTTCGAGCAGGGCCTGGGAAGACTCATGATTGGCCAGGATCACCACAACGCCAGCGCCTTCTTCGGCCACCTTCTGCAGCGCTGCCCACAACGTCCAGTTAGCAGGGCCGGCATATTCGGCGCCGACCAGGTCACGCAGCGGGTCAATCACATGTACACGCACCAGGGTTGGCTGTTCGCGGCGGATGTCGCCCATCACCATGGCCATGTGCACGCCACCCTCGATACGGTCCTCGTAGGTCACCAGGCGGAACGTACCGTGGACGGTCGGCAGTTCACGCTCACCGATACGCTTGATGGTCTGCTCGGTGCTCAGGCGGTAGTGGATCAGGTCGGCGATGGTGCCGATCTTGATGCCGTGTTGCGCCGCGAACACTTCCAGGTCCGGGCGCCGGGCCATGGTCCCGTCATCGTTCAGCACCTCGACAATCACCGACGCCGGGGCGAAACCGGCCAGGCGCGCCAGGTCGCAACCGGCTTCGGTGTGCCCGGCCCGGGTCAGCACGCCACCTTCTCGGGCGCGCAGGGGGAAGATGTGACCAGGCTGTACCAGGTCTTCTGGGCGCGCGTTGGATGCCATGGCGGCAGCCACGGTGCGCGCCCGGTCTGCGGCGGATATGCCTGTGGTGACGCCGGTGGCGGCCTCAATGGACACGGTGAAAGCAGTGCTGAATACGCTACCGTTGGCCGGTACCATTTGCTCCAGCCCAAGGCGTTGACAGTGTTCGTCGGTCAGTGTCAGGCAAATCAGCCCGCGCGCCTGGCGGGCCATGAAATTGATTGCCTGGGCGTCACAGCGCTCGGCGGCGATCAGCAGGTCGCCTTCGTTTTCTCGATCCTCGTCGTCCACCAGTAGGACCATCTTGCCTTGCCGGTAGTCTTCTAGAAGTTCTTCAATGGTGTTGAATGCCATGTTGCACGCTCACTGTGGCGGAGTGATTATTATGGTATACCATCATACACAGATATCTTTGGAACTGGAGAGTAGCGGATGAAGGCTTATTGGATCGCCCACGTCGACGTCACCGACCCCGAGCAATACCAGCAGTACACCCAGCGCGCTCCCGCTGCCTTCAAGGCCTACGGCGGCCGCTTCCTGGCTCGCGGCGGGCGCAGCGAGGCGATGGAGGGGCGGCCCACTCCACAGCGTAGCGTGGTGATCGAGTTCGATTCGTATGAGCAGGCGGTGGCGTGCTACCGGTCTGCGCTGTACCAGGAGGCGTGCAGCCATCGGCAGGGGGTGGCGAAGGCTGAGGTGATCATCGTCGAGGGTTTCGAGCCTTGAGGTAATGCCAGCTTGGCCTTGAACCGGACAATGAGGCCCGGCCTAAGGCCGCTGTTGTCTACGCAATGCTTGGGCGGACATTCGCTGAGGTTATTGCAAATGCACCTTCAGCTCGTTGGCAGCCTGGCGCATGGCCGTTTTGACCGCTGGTACCTGGCTCAGCGGGTTCAGCAGGCCGTAGTCATGGATCATTCCGTTGTAGCGCACCGACGTTACCGTCACACCGGCCGCATCCAGTTTGCGAGCATAAGCTTCACCCTCATCACGCAATACGTCGAACTCGGCGGTTTGTACCAGGGCCGGTGGTAGGCCTTTGAGCTGCTCGCTACTGGCACGAAGCGGCGAAGCGTAGATCTGCTCCCGGGCCTTAGGGTCGGTGGTGTAGTTGTCCCAGAACCACTTCATCATCCCGGTGGTCAGGAAGTGCCCCTCGGCGAACTGCTTGTATGAAGCAGTCTCGAAGCTGGCATCGGTAACTGGCCACAGCAGCAGTTGGAAGCGCAGTGCCGGTGTGCCGGCTTCTTTGGCTTTGAGCGCTACCACTGCCGCCATGTTGCCGCCGACGCTGTTGCCGGCCACGGCCAAGCGCTTGCCGTCGACGCCGATTTCGTTGCCGTGCTCGGCCACCCACTGGGTCGCGGCATAGGCTTGGTTGATCGCCGTGGGGTAATGCGCCTCAGGTGATGGGGTGTAGTCCACATAGACCGCCACCGCGCCAGAGCCGACCACCAGGTCGCGGATCAGCCGCTGGTGGGTCGGGAAGTCGCCCAGCACCCAGCCGCCGCCGTGGAAGAACATGAACACCGGCAGTTCACCCTTGACGTTGGCCGGGCGTACCACCTGCAGCGTGATCGACTGGCCGCTGGCCTGGATGACGTGTTCCTTGACCTCGATGCCGGACAGATCGACCTTCACCGATGCCTGGGCACTTGTTAGCACGGCGCGGGCGTCTTTGGGGCTGAGCTGTTCCAGCGGCTTGCCGCCACCTCGCTCCAGAGCTTCGAGGAAGGCCTGGGTGTGCTGCTCGACACCGGGGCTGCCGGCAGCGAATGCGCTGGACACGGACAGGGCGAGGAGTGAAGCGGTAAGGGTCTTATGGACAATGTTCATCAGCGAATCCTTTTCGTGCATGTGTTGGTAATGGACGTCTGCCTGGCCTCGGATGTCGATCGCCGCGGCCTGCACGTAGATTAAGGAGATGCGCCTGTAGGAAAAAGCCGCTATAAAGCGTTTGACTGTCACCTAGAGCGAGACAATGAACCCCTACGAAGACATGCGCATTTTTGCCCAAATCATGGAAGCCGGCAGTTTCACCGCCGCCGCCGAGCGCCTGGGCATGTCCAAGCAATCGGTCAGCCGCCGTTTGATGCAGCTCGAAGAGCGCCTTGGCGTGCGCCTGCTCAACCGCTCGACCCGACGCCTGGACGCCACGCCCCTGGGCCAGCACTACTACCAGTCGGCGCTGCGCCTGCTGGGGGAGGTGCAGCAGGTGGAGCACGACATCAGCGGCCAGGCCCAGGCCTTGCGCGGCACCTTGCGCCTGAGTGCGCCACTGTCGTTCGCCATGGCGCATCTGGGCTGCGTGCTGACCGAGTTTCTGCAGGTGCATGGGCAGGTGGATGTCGAGGTGGACCTAAGCGATCGCCCGGTGGATCTGATTGGCGAGGGCTATGACTTGGCGCTGCGCATTGGCGCGCTGGAGGACTCCAGCCTGATCGCCCAGCGCATTGCCGCGGTGCAGCGGGTGTACTGTGCCAGCCCGGCGTACCTTGAAGTACGTGGTGTGCCGACCAAGCCGCAGGCGCTTGCCGAACATGATTGTCTGCCCTATGGGCACTCGCGGCAGGTGCAGTGGCAGTTCTGCAACGCCGGCAAAGCGCTAACGCTGCAGGTGACCGGCCGGATGCGAGCAAATAACGGCGAATTGCTCAGGGATGCGGCAATTGCCGGGATGGGGGTCACCTATTTGCCGACCTTCATCGTCGGGCAGGCGCTGGCGGACGGGCGCTTGGTGACCGTGCTGGATGAGTGGGTACCGCCGGCATTACAGCTGTCGGCGGTGTATCCACAGCACCGGCAGGTGGCGCGGCCGGTGCAGGGGTTTGTGCGCTTTTTGCGCGAGCGGCTGACACACCTGTGATACCGCGGAGCGGACAGCGCAGGCTAAAGCATCAGTTCATCCAAACCGACCCACCCGCCATCGAACTCACCCATGGCATCGAGTATCGCCTCCTGGAAATACGCCAGTGACGGCCGGTCGAACAGCAATTGGATTGCTTGCCGTTCAGCACTGCCGACATTCACCACGATCACATTGATTCGCGCCGCCGAAGTCTGCGCCACGGCACCGAACGCAAATGCCTGCAAACGCAGGTCGACCCCGCACAACTTGGCCATCACGGCGCTGCAGTGTACCCCCGTCAGCTGCAGCCAGGCATGGCTGTCTTGGCGTGGCAGCAGGTAGTCGCGCCTGGCATCCTGCTGCCAGGCCTGCTCAAGGGCAGCGACGCGCGCGCCCTGGTCGGCCATGCTGCCCAGCAACAGGTACTCGCTGGCAGACAGGCGCGCTACCCAACTGCCATCGCCCTGGCGCAGTGCCAGGTTGGGCCGCGCAGGCAAGTCGTAGCCATGGGCTTGCAGGTATGCCGCGCTGTCCGCGCCGCGCAACCCAACGCGCGCCAGCTCGGTCAGGTCGGCCAGGGCACAGGTGTTCAACAGCTCGGCAGAGCGGCTGGGCACCTTCAAAGCTTCAGTGTTCAAGCTGGTCATGGGTCAGAGTTCCTGGCGCAGGTTGTCGGGATCGTGGAAGGGCAGTTGCACCACTGTGGCATTGACCATCAGTGCGCCTTCCACGCGGATCGGGATGCGCATGCCCGGCGTCGCCTGATGGGCTCCGGCGTAGGCCAGGCCGATAATCTGCCCAAGGGTCTGGGAATACTCGCAGGAGGTGACGTTGCCGCTGATGTCGGGGCCGTCCAGTACCAGGTGGCCTTCCAAGGGCTGCGGGCTACCCTTGGGCAAGGTGAAGCCGACCAGCTTACGCTTGAGTGGCTGCGCTTCAAGGATCTGGATCGAGCGCTTGCCGACGAAGAAGGGCTTCTTGCGCCCGATGGCCCACTGCATGTCGATTTCCGCCGGGTGGGTCATGCCGTCGGTATCCTGGCCGATGATTACGTGGCCTTTTTCAAGGCGCAACAGGCGCTGGGTTTCGACGCCGAAGGGGCGGATGCCCAGCTCACTGCCTGCTAGCATCAGGGCGTCCCAAAGGCGCTCGGCGTGGCGTGCCGGCACGTGTAACTCATAACCCAATTCACCTACGAAGCCGACCCGCAGAATGCGCGCAGTGATGCCCGCCACTGTGCCAGTTCGCACGCCCAGGTACGGGAATGCTTGGGCCGACAGGTCGACATCAGTGCACACTTTTGCCAGCACCTGGCGCGACAGCGGCCCAGCCAGGTTCACAGCAGCCAGTGCGGCAGTGACGTTGGTGATATCCACATCAAGGCGCCACTGCGCGTTCCATTTGAGCATCTGCTGGTAGATACGGTCGACGCCACTGGTGGTGGCCGTGACATAGAAGTGCTGCTCGGCCAGGCGCGCACAGACCCCATCATCGATCACCACGCCCTGCTCATTGGTCATCAGTGCATAACGGGTGCGACCGATCGCCAGCTTGGCGAAACCGAAGGTGTACAGGCGCTCTAGCAACTCGGCGGCATCCGGGCCGCGCACGTCTAGACCGCCGAGGGTCGACACATCGATCAGGCCGACCTTTTCGCGCACATGGCGGGCCTCTTCCTGCATGCAGCGTTCGCGGTCTTGTGCCTTGCCGTAGTAGGCCGGGCGCTGCCAGATGCCGGCGGGCATCATGTTCGCGCCCGCCTGCAGATGCCGACGGTGCATCGGTGTCTGCCGGTACGGGTCGAACGCGCGGCCAGCCACGTGTGCCAGCTTCTCTGCCTGGAACGGCGGCCTGGCGGTGGTCACCCCGGTTTCACTGATGCTTCGGCCAGTGGCCTGTGCCACCAGGCGTGCGGTGGGCAGTGCCGAGTGACGGCCCTGGGACGGGCCCATGCCAACGGTGGAGAAGCGCTTGACCAACTGCACGTCGCGGTAGCCGCTGCGGTTTGCATTGACGATATCGCGCACCTGCAGGTCTTCGTCGAAATCGACGAAGTCCTTGCCCTTGGGGTGCGGGAAAATAGGCCAGGGGAAATTGACTTTGGCTTCGGCCACATAGGCCGGCTGTGTCGCAGTTTGCAGCCCCAGTGCCGCAAGCGCCTGCCCGGCGCTGCGCGCGGCGTCGGTGAGCACATTGGCCAGGTGGTGGTGGCCGTTCACCGATCCAGCGATATCCAAACCTTCGGGCAGCTGGCTGATGGTGAACTCGTCACGCTCCACGTCGTAGGCCAGCTTGCCGCCGGCCTGGCACAGCAGCTGATACACCGGCATGTAGCCGGCGGACATGCACAGCAGGTCGCAGGCCACGCGCAAGCCGTGCTCGCCCACCTTGCCTTGGCCTGTGATCGGGCGAATGTCTACGCCGGTGACGTGGCGCATGCCTGATGCGTGCAGCGCCTCATAGACGGTGCTGCCCAGGTGCAAGGGAATGTCCCGGCGTTTGAGCTCGCTGCCCAGCGCTGGGTCCGCGGGTGCGGCGCGCATGTCGACCACGGCGGCGACGGCCACCCCTTGTTCCTGCAAATCGAGTGCAGCCAGGTAGCCGTCATCGTGACCGGTGAGGACCACTGCACGCTGCCCGGGCTTGACGGCATAGAGCTTCATCAGCCGTTGTGCGGCACTGGTCAGCATCACCCCAGGCAGGTCGTTGTTGCGAAACACCACGGGCTGGTCGAAGGACCCGGCTGCCACGACGCAACGCTTGGCCCGTACTTTGTACAGGCGCTTGTGGCGGATGACCGGCAAGTAGTGGTCGGTAAACCAGCCATTGCAGGTGGCCTCGCACAGCACTTCAATATTCGAGTGCCCCTGCACGGCGGCCAGCAGTTCATGGCGCACGGTGGCGGCGCGGGTGCCGGCGATGTCGAAGCGGGCGTAGGTCAGCGAGCCCCCTAGCACCGGCTGTTGCTCGATCAGCAACACCTTGGCCCCGCCATTGGCGGCATCCAGGGCCGCGCGCAGGCCGGCCGGGCCGGCCCCGATGACGGCGACATCGACGAATAGATAGGCCTTGTCGTAGTACTGCGGCTTGAACCCCAGATTCAGCACGCCCAGCCCAGCTTTCTTGCGAATCAAAGGCTCCCAGACCTTCCACATCCCTTTGGGCTTGTAGAACGAGCGGTAGTAGAAGCCCACCGGCATGAAGCGCGAAAACTTGCCCAGGTAAGCGTCGCGATCGTGCTCCAGGCTTGCGTTGAAGTTCTGCCCGGCAACCACCAGGCCGTCTTCGGCGGCCTGCATGTCGGCCAGCACATTAGGCTCATCGGGGAGCTGCACGAGGGTGTTGGCATCTTGGCCGGCCATGCTCAGTGGACCGCGGGGGCGGTGATATTTGAACGAACGTGACAGTAGCCAGCGGCCGTTGCCCAACAGCGCGCTGGCAATGGTGTCACCGGCAAACCCTTGATATGGCTGGCCGTCGAATTCAAAACGCAGGGGCAAGTTGCGGTCGATCAACAGGCCCATGGGCGCGGGGAGGCGAGTGTGGTTGTTCATCCGGTGATCTCCGGGGTAACGACAGGGGCGAAGTCGACGCGGCGGTCGAACAGCGTTTGCGGATCGAAGGTGCGCAGCACCTGGTCGGTGACGGTGTGGCGTTCGGCCAGGAACCAGTAGCTGGAGGCATTGTGCAGCCACCATTCCACGACCACGCCGGCCAGGTTGTCGCTGTTGAATACGTAGTCGGCCCATTGCCCATCGGTGCAGCTTGCAGGGTCAGGCATCGCCTTGTACTCGCCGCCATAGGTGAACTCGCTGATGTTGCGCGGGCCGTTCAAGGGGCAGGTCAGGATCTTCATCGTCGGGTGCTCCTAGTGGCTGGCCGCAGTGGCGCCCATTTCGTTGACTTGTTGGAAGCGGCTGAAGCGTTCCAGGGCAAACGGCGCGATCATCTCCGGCACCTTACCGCCACTGGCCACCAGCTCGGCCATCGTCTTGCCGCAGATGGGCGTGGCCTTGAACCCCCAGGTACCCCAACCGGCGTCCAGGTAGTAGTTGTCTACCGGTGACAAGCCCATGATCGGGCTGTAATCGGGAGTCATGTCGGTCATCCCGGCCCACTGGCGCATCAGCTTGGCGTTGGCCATGAACGGGAACATTTCGATGGCGTGGGCCAGCAGGCTTTCCTTGAGGTCGAGGGTCGAGCGGGTGTTGTACAGCGGGTAGGGGTCGGAGCCGCCGCCGAAAACGATTTCGCCCCGGCTGGTCTGTTGCACGTAGCAGTGCAGCGCCGATGAGCTCACCAATGGGTCAAGGAATGGCTTGAACGGTTGAGTGACCATGGCCTGCAGTGGGTAGGTATGGATCGGCGCACGGATGCCGGCCTTGGCCATCAATAGCGAACTGGCACCGGCCACGGCCTGCACCACACAGCCGCACTGCACGGTACCGCGGTTGGTCTTCAGCGCTTCGATCCGGCCATGGCGGATGACCAAGTCCTGGACTTCGGTGAGCTGATGAATCTGCACCCCGCGCTTGGCCGCTTGCTTGGCATAGCCCCACGCCACCGCATCGTGCCGAGCAGTGGCGCCGTCCATATGCCAAAGCCCTGCGAGCACCGGTAGGTGCCCAGGGTCCAGGTTCAGGCTCGGTACCAGCTCGCGGATCTGCTGGCGATCGATCATTTCGCTGCGCCCGCCGAAGTGCTTGTTGACCTCGGCGCGCTGGCGGAACGCGCGCACCGTGGCGTCGGTGTGCGCCAGGGTCAGCTGCCCACGCTCGGAGTACATGATGTTGAAATCGAACTCGTTGGACAGGTCCTGGAACATCCGCACCGATTCTGCGTAGAACCGCACCCCTTCGGATGTCAGGTAGTTCGAGCGGATCACCGCGGTATTGCGCGCGGTGTTGCCGCCGCCCAAGTAGGCTTTTTCCAACACGGCGATGTTGGTCACGCCGTGGTATTTGGCCAGGTAGTAGGCGATGGCCAGGCCATGGCCGCCGCCACCGATGATCACCACGTCATAGCGCGGCTTGAGATCGCACGGTGGCGGCAGGTCGACCTCCACCGGGTAGTCGGCGCTCAGGCCGTACTTCAGCAGGGCGAAAGGCATGAGGTGCGCTCCTGGTGGGCGGCCTGTTGTTGCAGGTCGAGGGCAAGCAGTGTGTTTTTCATCAGGTAGGCGATGGTCATTGGGCCGACCCCGCCGGGTACTGGGGTGATGGCGGCCACTTGCGTCAGCGCGGCGGCAAGGTCGACGTCACCGACCAGACGACTTTGGCCGGCTTCTTCAATGCGGTTGATGCCGACATCAATGACTACCGCCCCTGGCTTGAGCCAATCGGCACCGATCAAGCGTGGCTTGCCCACTGCGGCGACGACGATGTCGGCCTGGCGGCACAACGCCGGCAGATCGTGGCTGCGTGAGTGCACCATGGTCACCGTACAGTCGGCCTGAAGCAGCAGCGCAGCCATGGGTTTGCCGACGATGTTCGAGCGGCCGACCACCACCGCATGCTTGCCGCGCAGCTCGCCACAGGCATCGCGCAGCAAGCGCATGCAGCCACTGGGCGTACAGGGCGTCAGCACATCGCGGCCCTGGGCCAGGCCCCCTACATTGGCGCTGTGAAAGCCGTCCACGTCCTTCAAAGGGTCGATGGCCTGGAGGACGCGGTGTTCGTCAATATGCCCAGGTAATGGCAACTGCACGAGAATGCCGTTGATTTCCCTGTCCCGGTTGAGGCGCTCGATCAGGGCCAGCAAATGGGCCTGGGAGGTATCGCCGGGCAGGCGGTGTTCCAGGGAGCGAATGCCGACTTCCTCGGCCCGTAGCACCTTGTTGCGAACATAGACCTGGCTGGCTGCGTCGCAGCCGACCAATACCACCGCAAGGGCCGGCTGTACGCCTGCTTGACGCAACGCCTGCACCTGCTCGCCGACCTCGGCCAGCACCCGTTTTGCAGTCGCCTTGCCGTCTATCAGCTTGATGCTGGGGATGGCGTTCATTTGAAGATCACCGTGCGGTCGTGGTTCAGGAACACCCGATGCTCAAGGTGGTACTTGACCGCTCGTGACAAAGCGATGGTCTCGGTGTCGCGGCCGATGGCCACAAGGTCGTCGGGAGCGTAGGCGTGGTCTACGCGTTGCACTTCTTGCTCGATGATCGGGCCCTCGTCCAAGTCGCTGGTGACGTAGTGGGCAGTGGCGCCAATCAGCTTGACCCCGCGCTGATAGGCTTGGTGATAAGGCTTGGCACCTTTGAAACCTGGCAGGAACGAGTGGTGGATATTGATCGCGCGGCCCGACAGCTGCCGGCACAAGTCATCGGAGAGGATTTGCATGTAGCGCGCCAGCACCACCAGTTCTGTACCTGTGTCCTCGACAATGCGCATCAGTGCCGCTTCCTGCTCGGCCTTGGTCTCTTTGCTTACGGGCAGGTAGACGAAGCGAATACCCTGACGCTCGGCCATCGGACGCAGGTCCAGGTGGTTGGACACCACGGCGGTAATCTGCATGTCCAGCTCGCCCTTGGCGTGCCGGTAG
This sequence comes from Pseudomonas promysalinigenes, assembly GCF_014269025.2. Classification (NCBI taxonomy): domain Bacteria; kingdom Pseudomonadati; phylum Pseudomonadota; class Gammaproteobacteria; order Pseudomonadales; family Pseudomonadaceae; genus Pseudomonas; species Pseudomonas promysalinigenes. Next base: position 2,055,587 of record NZ_CP077094.1, read on the forward strand.
AGCAGGTCTGCCAGGCAGTGGTCGAACTTGCTGACCATCAACAGTACCCGCAACGGCCGGGCGCTGCTGTGCAGGCTCCAGTCCATGGCGAAACGTTGCGCCACATCGGCAAACCCTGCTTCCAGTTGCGGCGTATCCCCCTGGACGTTGGTGTTGTAGCGGAACACCGCGCGCATGAAGAAACGCCCATTGTCCTCGTCGTCGAACTGCGCCATCTCGCTGATGTAGCAACCGTGCTCGGCCAGGTAAGTGGTTACCGCGGCGACGATTCCGGACACGGCCGGGCAACTGACGCGCAGGATGAAATGATCAGGAGCGGGGTGCATGTGGGGTAGGCCTCGTGATGAATTGGGGCAGGTCGGGGCACAAGAGCACAAAAGAGGGTGCAGCTGGCGATCATGTTTCTTGATGGGAATATAAGTTTCCCTTGGGCGATTTATAGGCGAAGCGCGGGCGCCAGGTCCAGTGTTTTGTGAAATTTTTTATCCTGGGAGGAATTTTTTTTGCGCCGACGCGGTGGTATCAACCGGCTATGCTTGAACCATGACTATGTCCATCCCACTTCGCCAACCGTGCCCGCCTGGCGTCTGTGACTGCGGCCGTGAACAGCTGGTCGAGCAGCCAGCAGCGGCCCAGCGCATCCTGCTGCTGACCCGGCAGGAGGAAAAGCGTCTGATCGAGCGCCTCGAGCAGCTCAAAGACCTCGCTGACCTGCACCACCTGCAATCGAAGATGTACCAAAACCTGGGTATCCGAGTGCGCATCAGCCCTGGCCTGAACGAGGTGCGCACCATGCGTGGCATCGCCATAGAGCTGGACGAGCAGCCTGGCCTTTGCCGCAAGACCCGGCAGTCGATACCGGCTGCGATTCGCCGTGGCCTGGAGCGCAATCCAGAAGTGGCGTTCCGCTTGCTCGATGCCCATGACTTGCTCAGGGACGCATGAAGCTAATTTTTCCGCAGCGCGCTACGTCTACCTGAGAACCTGCCTGCGCCAGGCGCGCAGCGGCACCCTCACTCAAGGAGACAGGCAATGACTTCCGTATTCGACCGCGACGATATCCAGTTCCAGGTAGTGGTCAACCACGAAGAGCAATATTCCATCTGGCCAGACTACAAGGCTATCCCTGAAGGCTGGCGTGCAGTGGGCAAGCGCGGCCTGAAGCAGGAATGTCTGGCGTATATCGACGAAGTATGGACCGACATGCGCCCATTGAGCCTGCGCAAGCAGATGGCCGAAGCCGCCGCCCAGTGACCGCCATCAATCTGCTTTGCCTGCCTTATTCGGGCGCAAGCGCCATGGTCTACAGCCGCTGGCGGCGCAAGCTGCCGGCTTGGCTGCAAGTGCGTCCTGTGGAACTGCCAGGCCGTGGCACGCGCATCGGTGAGCCGCTGCAGACTGACATGCAAGGGTTGGCCCGGCAGTTGGCCAATGAACAGCGCATGCTCGCCCATGCCCCTTATGCGCTGCTCGGCCACAGCATGGGCGCGCTGCTGGCATTTGAACTGGCTCACGAACTTCAGGCGCTGGGCAGCCCGCTACCCTTGGCGTTGTTTGCCTGTGGCACCGCAGCGCCTACACGGCGCGAGGATTACGATGGCAACAACTGGCGTGCGCCCAAGAGCGACGATGAGCTCAAGCAGGACCTGCGCGAACTCAACGGCACCCCGCCGCAGGTGCTGGAAAACGCCGAACTGATGAGCCTGACCTTGCCCGTCCTGCGCGCCGACTTCCTGCTCTGTGGCCGCTACCGGTATCGTCACCGGCCAGCCCTGCAATGCCCATTGCATGTGCTCGGGGGCGAGGCAGATCGGGCCAGCGAGGCGCAGCTGCAGGCCTGGCGGCAGGAAACCTGTGCAGCGTTTTCGTTGCAGATGTTCCCGGGAGGCCATTTCTTCATCCACGAACACGAGGATCAGGTGCTCGGGGCCATTACCCAGGCCCTTGAAGGGCAGAGGCTGTCTGCCTGATTGACGGCGCCGTTTGCCTGGGGGAGGCTAGGCCTTTTCCCAGGTAAGGGGCAGATAATGCTGATCGAACATCACCGGGCCACATTGCTGGTCGTCGACATCCAAGAGCGGCTCATTGGCGCCATGAGTGACCCGCAGGGCATGCGTGATCGCGCTCATTGGTTGCTGGCTGCCTGCGCCGACCTGGCATTGCCCGTGGTGATTTCCGAGCAATACCCCAAAGGTTTGGGCCCGACCTTGCCAGCACTTCTGGCTGCGGCCCCGGCCGCAGAGGTGGTGGAAAAAAGCCATTTCTCCTGCGTGGCCGCCGGTTGCCTGCCGGCCAGCCTGATGGCCCGGGAGCAAGTGATCGTCTGTGGCATGGAAGCCCATGTCTGCGTGCTTCAGACCGTGCTTGGCCTGCTGGGCTGCGGTAAGCAGGTATTCGTGGTCGAGGATGCCTGCGACAGCCGTACGCCAGCCAACAAGGCGGCCGGCCTTGCGCGCATGCGTCAGGCCGGCGCACAGCTGGTGACCCGAGAAATGGTGCTGTTCGAGCTCATGGGCAGTGCCAGCCATCCGCAGTTCCGCCACATCAGCAAGACCTATATGGTCGGAGAACAGCCCTGAACCGGCGGCTATGGGCGGCCGGGCTGATGGCTTTGGCGCTGCTGCAGGGCTGCGCCGGGCGCCGTGAGCAAGCGCCCGAAGCCGATCCAGCCGAGGTGCGCGCTCAACTGATGCGCCTGTTGCCGGCACAGGCCAAAGACCGAGAGGGCTGGGCGAAAGATATCCAGACCGCTTTCCAGGCCCAGCGCATTTCGCCCAGCAAGAGCAACCTGTGTGCGGTGCTGGCGGTGACCGAGCAGGAGTCGACCTTCAACGCAGACCCGCAGGTGCCTAACCTGGGGCGCATCGCCCGCGGCGAAATCGACCGCCGCGCTGCGCGCCTGCATATCCCAGGCATGCTGGTGGACGCTGCGTTGAACACGTCTTCGGGCAATGGCCAAAGCTATCAACAGCGGCTGTTGGCCGTCCGTAGCGAGAAGCAACTGAGCGCACTTTACGACGAGTTCATCGCCCGCCTGCCATTGGGCAAAACCTTGCTCGGCGGCTTGAACCCGGTGCACACCGGCGGGCCCATGCAGGTCAGCATCGATTTCGCTCAGAAACACACCCAAGATTATCCTTATACCTACAGCGGGACGATTCGTCAGGAAGTGTTCACCCGCCGAGGTGGCATGTATTTCGGCATTGCTCACTTGCTGGGCTACCCGGCGCATTACGAGCGGCAGTTGTACCGCTTCGCTGATTTCAACGCAGGGTGGTATGCAAGCCGCAATGCCGCGTTCCAGGCAGCCTTGAGCAAGGTCACGGGGATCACGTTGGCGCTGGACGGTGACTTGATCGCCCCAGGCTCGATCATGCCGGGCAGTACCGAGCAGGCGGCACGCAAACTGGGGCGCAAGCTTGGGTTGCGTCATCCTCAGATCCGCAGCCAGCTGGAGCTCGGTGACAGCCTGGCGTTCGAGGACAGCCAGCTGTACAGCGGGGTCTTTGCCATGGCCGATGCGGCCGCAGGTAAGCCATCAGCGCGGGCCATTCTCCCTGGGATCGAACTCAAAAGCCCCAAGATCACCCGCAAGCTGACCACCGCCTGGTTTGCCGGGCGCGTGGATGAACGCTATCAGCGCTGCATGAAGCGCTAGAGTGAACTGGCCTGCTCAAGGGTCAATCCCTGCGAGCAGGCCAGTGCGTCATCCTGCGTCCAGCGCAGTGACGACCTGTTCGACGCTGGCCTTAAGCCCAGCCACAGCGTCTTGCGGGTCACTCTCGACCACCAGCAGTTTCGCCCCGGCCGCCTCGATCACCTGCATAAGCGCCGCCTCTGGCTGGCGATGATCCAGCACCAATACCACATCCTGCCCTTGAAGGTTCTCGCTCAGGGCCTCAAGCGCCTTTGCGTCCCACTTGCCGTCGGCCGGCAACGGTTGCTCCACCACATCCAGGTTCAAGCCACTGGCCAGATACCCCAGGCGCTCGGACAAGTTGACCACACTCAGGTTGTCGGCCTGGGCCAGTCGCGTCTGGCTGCTGGCAGTCATCTCCAGTAGTTGTCGCTTGAGCCCGGCCAGGTTGCTTTGGATCCTGTTTTTGTCGGCGGGTGCCAGGCGCTCCAGGTCATTGGCCAGCACATCGGCCATACGCCCAAGGTTGGTCGGGTTCAGCCAGGGGTAGCTCGCATAGGCGTCATCGCCGCTTACGGCGATACCCGGTAGCGCACCATCGACCGGCCGCGCCGCATCGATCTCGACGATGCGAATGTTGCTGCGCCGGGCCATGGGATACAGCGGGTCGTCCCGCCAGATAGAGCGCACGCCGATGACCGCGTCTGCATGCTGCGCGGCTCTGGCCAAAGCAGCAGCACCTCGGCTGCTGAAATACGCAGGTTGACGGCTGGCCGGCAGGTTGGCCGGGGCGGCCCGCTTGAGCTGTACTTCTGTGCCCTCGAGCAGGGCGCTGGCCAAACTGTGGGTCACCGGCAGGGTGGTCAGCACCTCAGTGGCCGTAGCGTAGACAGGCAGGCCGGCCAGGACGACGGCCAGGGTCAGGTGTTTGAAGTTCATGCCGGGTTTCCTTGCAGGCGTGGAACGAGGGCGCGAGCCAGTGCGGCTAGGGCGAAGCACATGCCTGCGACCAGAATGATCGCCGCGCCCGAGGGCACCGGCAGGTCGAGCATGATCGGCAGCAGAATGCCAAGCAGGGTGCTCAGGGTGGCAATCAGCATCGATATGAAGAAAAAGCCCTTCAGTGACTGGCTGACCAACCGTGCCGCCGCCGCCGGTATGACCAACAGCGCACCGACCAGAATGGCGCCGATCACCTTGACCGAAGCCACGGTGACCAGGGTGACCAGCACGACGAACAGATAATCCAGGGTCTTCACCGCCACCCCACGCACTGCTGCCAACTGCGGGTTGAAACTGGCCAGCATGATGCGGTTGTAAAGCGGCACCGCCAGTGCCACCACCAGCACCGCGACGATGCCCAGCACCATCAGGTCTTGAGCGCTGACGGTCAGCACCGACCCGAACAACACGTTCTCGAGAATATGCACGTTGATTTTGCCAGCCAGCATCAGCAACAGGCTGGCGCCAAGGGCCAGCGACACCGATAGAAAGACGCCGATCAGCGTGTCTGGTGACAGCCCCGTGCGGTTGCGCAGGAAGTTGAGCAAAATGCCGAACAGCAGACAGTAGCCGAACAGGCTGCCATATGGGCCGGTGTAGGGTTCGCCGAGCAGGATGCCGATAGCGACCCCGGTGAGTGCGGCGTGGCCGACTGCTTCGGAAAAGAACGCGAAGCGCTTGACCACCACCAGGGTACCCAGGCCTCCGAGCACCGGGCCGATCATCAAGCCAGCCAGCAAGGCATTGATCACGAAACCATAAGCCAAGGCCTGGGGCAGGTAACCGGCTTCGGCCCAGGCCTGAATCAGTTGGCGCAATGCTTCGAAGCTCATCATACAGGGCGCTCGCTGCGAGGGTGAACAGAGAACAGGCCAAGCAGGCGCTCCGGGGTCAGCGCCTGGGCCGGCGGGGCATCGAACAGCACCTGGCGGTTCAGCCCGGTGACTCGGTCGGCCAGGCGCAGCACAGCTTGCAGGTCATGTTCGATCCACAGCACCGTGGTGCCGGCCTGGCGCCAGCCATGCAGCAGTTTTTCGAACACCTGAATGCCTGCCTCGTCGAGCGCCGACATCGGCTCGTCGAGTACCAGCAGCTGCGGCTCGGGAATCAGGCCTTGGGCCAAGAGCACGCGTTGGCGCTCACCGCCAGACAAAGCGCCCATGCGTCGCTTGCGCTTGTCGAGCATACCAACACGCTCCAGCGCCGCATCGATCGCCGGTTTTGCCCTGCGCGACAGGCCAAGGAAGGCCGGCCGCCGCTGGCACATGGCTGCCATGAAATCATCCACGGTCATCGGTAGCCCGCGGTCGAACTCCAGTGCCTGCGGCACGTAGCCGATCACCTGGTGAGCACCTGGCCAATGCAGCGCCAGTTGGCCTTGATGGGGCATCTGCCCGAGCAGCGTCTTGATCAACGAGCTCTTGCCGCCGCCATTGGGGCCGACGATGGCGTGCACGCTGCCAGGGGCAACGTTGAACTGCACCTGCTGAAGAATGCGGGTGCGGCCCAAGGTGAGGTCGATGCAGGCGAATTCGATGCCCGGCCCTGTAGGTGTCGTCAGGTTGGCCGCGGCGGTCATGTGCGGTTCTCCTCGATGGCCCGGACCACGGTGTCGAGGTTGCGCTTCATCTCTATTTCATACTTATCCTGGGTATATTCACCGTAGGAAATGTGAGTGAGTGGATAAAGGCGTACGCCGGCCTCCCGTTGAATGGTTGCAACATAAGCCGAGGGGAAGTCCATTTCCGAGAAGATCACTTTTACGTCCAGGGCCTTGAGCTGATCGATGGTTTTCTTCAGTTGCGCAGGGCTGGGTTCGATACCGTGGGCGGGTTCTACTACGGCCGTGACCTCCAGGCCGAAGTCGCGTACCAGGTAGTCGTAGGCGGCGTGGATGGTGGCCACGCGCAATGTCGCAGAAGGCGCTTGGCTGACCTTGGCCAGTGCTTCTGCGCGCAAAGCGCGCAGGCGCTTGGCATAGGCGCGGGCGTTCTGCGTGTAGAACTTGGCGTTGTCGGGGTCGAGCTTGCCCAGCTCGCGAGCGATGTTGTTGACCTGAGCAATGGTGGTGCTGATCGACAGGAAGGTATGCGGGTTGACCACCTTGCCGGCGCCACGCGCGGCAATGCCCGTGGCCGCCAGCAGAGGTACGTTGCGGTTGGCCTCTATGGTCGTGACATCGGGTTTTTCGCTGGCCGCGATCATTCGGTCGGCGAAGTCGTCATGACCCACGCCATTGAGAACCACCACATCCAGAGTGCCGATGCGCTTGATGTCCTCGGCGCGCGGCTCGTAGGCATGGGGGTTGAAACCTGCGGGGATCAGCGGCACCACTTCGGCTTTGTCACCTACGATATTGCTGACATAGCTGTAGTACGGGTGCAGGGTTATACCGATATGCAGCGGCTGGCCGGGAGCGGCCAGGGCCATCGCTGGCAGGGCCAAGGCCAAGAGCAGGGCGAAGGTTTTACGAAGCATGGGCAGTCCTTGGATTCAGTGACGGTGTTCGCGGGTGACCCCGGCGTCGTAATGGCTGACCACTTGCTGCCAGCCGGCGGCGATCAGTGCTGCTTGGCCGAGGTCATCGGGAAGCGTGGTGGCGCTGTCGCGGCGCAGCCAGACGTCAGCCTCGGCAGCGTTGGCCTCGGGCAGGATCAGCAGGAAGCTGCCGGCCACCTGCGGCCTCTGGCTCAGGCCAAGGTAGGTAGCGTTCGGCAACAACTGCCAGCGATGTTCGCCGCGGCTCTGGCTGCCGACATCGACCACGAACGGCGGCAGGCCTTCTTCAGCCAATGCGGCGACGCTGGGAATGGCGCCGCTTTCTTCGCGCATCAGCTGGATTTCGTCGAAGGCCACCCGCAAGTCGGTGTAGATCCCTTGTTCGGCAGCCGTCAGGTCGCGGCGTGCATCGATCTGATGGCTGGCGATGGTCTGTTCGTCTATCCGCTCGCCACGCAGTGCCACCACACTGGCGGCAAGGGCGACGATCAGCAGGCTGACCAGCAGTACATAGAGGGTTTCATGCCCGGCACCTGCCGGGCGTACCACCTGGGTATGGCGCATGGCAGGGCGGCTCATGGCGGCGTGATATCGGCGTGGTCGACTTCCACGACATGGCCGGGGCCTGCGTCGAACAGCACGTAGAACTCGCCGTCCGGGCGTTTGAAGGTGAGGCTGGAGTCGTCACCGAGTTTGCCGCCGACCAGTACCTGCTCGTCATAGCCGATCACATCGAGGGTTACCCCCGGCGCACCACTGCCATCGGAAAATCCGCCCGTGCATTTGACCTGGCCGCCGGCAACTTCCTCGCATTCGCACATCGGGTTGTGGGCCAGGGCGGGGCCTGCTGCGATGGCCAGTAGAGGCAGGGCGAGCCTGCGCATCAAGGTGTTCATGGGGTGCCTCCTTGTTTTTCGAGCCAGGCCACAGTGGCCGGCGAAGCCTGTGCCAACGGGACGGATGCCTGGTGCAGGCTGCCGTCCCAGCCTTCGAGGGTGATCCAGATTTGCGCATCGGTGCGGGTGCGCGGTGGGATGGGGAGGTTGGTGATCATCCTGTACGGTGCTCCGAAGAAAATCGTGCCGGCGGTTCGCAGGCTGCGTGGCTTGCCGATGCGCAGGTAAACCGCCTTGACCTCATTGACACATGCCTTGCACAGCGCCGCGTTGAATAGCTTGAAATGCCCTGCGGGGCCGTCTGCGCGGGGTGCTTCGTCGCGTAGCTCGGCCAGGTCAAGGCTGTAGGGGCCGACCTGGATACCTGAGACGGGGTTGGCACCCAGACCTGCGTCGCCGCGCAGCAGCTTCGCGTCAGCGAAGTATTTGGGCATGAAGCCCAGCGGAATGAGAATGAGCAGAATGTTCAGGTGGAAGCGCCACTTGTGCCACCACTGCTTGACTGGGTGGATGGGCAGTGCGTTGGCCGGGTTCATGGGCGCGCCTCCAGGGCGGTTTCACGGTGCGCGCCGCCCGTGGCGCGCTCACTGCGCTTGAGTGTGGCTGCGGTGGCTTGGGCGGTGCGCTTGGTCCAGATCAGCAGGCCGCTGAAGACCATCAGGGTCAGCACCAGGCCGAAGAAGAACCAGATCAGCTTGATCGGCAGCCCACCAAAATCTCCGGTGTGCAAAGGCCGCATGGATTCGGTGACGAACTCCAACGCCGAGCGGTCGCTGAGCAGGAACTGACTGTCGACCTGGCGGGTATAGGGGTTGACCGAGGCGCTTTGGAACATCAACGGGTACCAGCCGCGCCCGCCCATTTCGATGTGGCTGTAGGCAGTGGCTGGTAGTGAGACGGAGGTGATATCCAGGCTGGGAATGGCCAGGCCGGCAATGCGCGCGGCTTCGTCCAGATCGATGCGTGGCGCCGGGCTGCCGTCGAGAGTCTGCGGCACCTGCTCACGGGCGATCACTGGCACGATCGGCTCGCTTGAGATGGTGATCTGGTTGTCGAAGAGAATGGCCCGGATGAGGAACCAGATGCTGGTGATGGAGATGACGGCGATGAACCAGATCGACCACACGCCGGCCAAGCGGTGCAGGTCGCCCCAGAAAATCCGCGGGCCGTGGCCAGTGCGCAGCGGTTTGAAGAAGCCTTTCCAGAACTTCTTGTACACCACAAGGCCCGTGATCAGCGACGCCAGCATCGGTAGCCCCAACAGCGAAACCATGTACCAACCCCAGCTGAAGCCGTTGGTGAAAGGCACCAGCCACCAGCCATGCAGGGCGCGGGTGAAAGCTTCGAAGTTGAAGTCCGGCATCTTGCCCTGGATGGCGCCGGTGTAAGGGTTGACGTACAGCATGGGGCTCGAGCCATCGGGGTAGGTGACCCGCGCCGTGAGGGCGAAGTGTGAACCGTCGGGTTGGCTGAGGGTGTTCACTGCCATGTCAGGTTCTGCCTGGTGCAAGGCGTCGAGCACCTGCTGAAAAGTCAGACGTTCGGCGTTGTCGTCAGGTTTGCTGGCACGCACGTCTGGGTTTGCCAGCCAGACGAGTTCTTGGCTGACCACGGCCAGCATGCCGGTGAAGCAGACGATCAGCACGAAGAACCAGATCGGCAGGGCGAGCCAGCTGTGGACCAGGAACCACAACTTAGACTTGGATTTTTTCGGTGATTTTGCCATCGGTCAGTCTTCTGAAATAGGGGGCGAACTCAGGCCCAACCAAAAAGGGCTGCTCTTCAAAAGACGAATGAGAATGAAAATCCTGAAGCATTAAGTGCAAGTAAATGTTTCAGGAGCGGCACAGCTCGACGGGGCTGCTGTAGGCCCCGTCGAGGTTGGATGGGGCGATCAGGCGCTGGTGAGGGCGACGGCGGGCTGGGGGGTGCCCCGCTGATGTGCCAAATCGCGGTAGAGCGCTTGGCCGATCTCAGCGGCACGAGAGGGCAGTACCGACAGCAGGGTGTCGCTCAAGCCATGGCTGCTCTCACAGAACCCTTGCAGATAGACGCAAGCCTGCATGTCGGGGCTGCTTAGCACTCGGTAGTGACGGTCGACGGCAAAGTCTTGCACGTAGTCTGCCAGCGGGGCCAAGAGTTCGCGGTGCGAGCGGCGCTCGTAGCCTGTGGCGAGTATCACCGCATCGTAGCGGTGGGTCTGGTGCTGGCCGGTAGCCAAGTCACGCAGGGTAAGCTCGATACCGTCGCGCGTGGCCACCACCGCTTCCACCTGGCGCCGACACAAGACATTGTGGCGGAATTGGTGGGCGACTTTCTGGCGGTAGAGAATGCCGTAGATCCGCTCGATCAGGTTGAGATCGACCACCGAGTAATTGGTGTTGTGGTATTCGCCAAGCAGCTTGGCGCGCTGGTCGGCAGGTTCATTGAAGACCAGGTCGGTGTAATCGGGTGAGAAGATTTCGTTGACGAATGGACTGTCGTCGGCCGGCTTGAGGGCAGAACCGCGCAGCACCATGTCGACTTTGACTGATGGGTAGCTGTCGTTCAGGTCGATGAAGGCTTCAGCAGCGCTCTGACCCGAGCCGATCACGGCGATGCGCATGGGTTGGCCTGCCGAGCACGGCAATTTGTCGAGGCTGCTCAGGTATTGAGAGTGATGGAAAACCCTTGGGTCGTCTTTGAATGCACCGAATTTCTCGGGAATCTTCGGCGTGCCGCCGCTCCCTACCACTACGGCGCGGGTCCGCCGGCTCATCTCGCGGCCCTGGGCGTCGCGTGAAATCAGGCGCAAGTGCTCCACACGCCCCGCGTTGAGCTCAGGCTCGATACGCAGCACCTGCTCGCCATACACGGCCTGATCAGCAAATTGTTCGGCCGCCCAGCGCAGGTAGTCGTTGTACTCCAGGCGGCAGGGGTAGAAGGTGCCGAGGTTGATGAAATCGGCAAGGCGTTGCTTGTGGTGCAGGTAGTTGACGAAGCTGTAAGGGCTGGTGGGGTTGCGCAGCGAAACCAGGTCCTTGAGGAACGAGATCTGCAATTCACTCTGGGTCGCCAGGGTTTCGCCGTGCCAGCGGTAATCCTTCTGCTTGTCGATGAACAGTGCATCCAGGGCATGGCCCTGGCTCTGGGCGAGTTCTTCCAGGGCGATGGCCAAGGCCAGGTTGGACGGGCCGAAGCCCACGCCGATCAGGTCCTTGATAGTTTCCGGGTGTGCAGGCTGGCTCATGGCTGCGATTCCATATGGGTCGAATGTGGGCGCATGCCGGGCTACGGCGCCTGCGCTGGTACATTGGGTGGAACGAGCCAGCGAAAGGGGAATTTACTGCCAAGGCGCCTGCCTGTGGCCGGTAGCGTCTCAAGCTCTGGCGATGCCTGCCGATAAGCCGGTCAGCTCAAGAATCCATGGCTACACAGGGAGCAAGACATGGTAGGTATCCCAGCAGTCAGTATCAGCAACGCTTCGTCCCAGGCCACTAGCACAACACCGGCCAACGAAAGCGCAACCACCCAGGCCAGCGGCTCGACCCTGCAAGTCGACGCCTCGAAGCTTCGCAACAACGGGCAGGCCCAGGCCGCAGGCGGCGCTCAGGGCAGCAGCGAAAGCGCTGAGCCTGCACATATCAAGCAACTGCGCGAAATGATCAAGAATCTTCAGAAGCAGATGGCCGAAGAACAGAAGCAGTTGGCCAGCTTGATGGCGCAGAACAGCGAAGATCCCGCCAAGTTGGCGCTCATCACGGCCAAGCAGGCCAGCATCGCCACCCTCAGCGGGGAAATCATGGCGGCCACCGCACAATTGCTCGAAGCCTTGGAAAAAACCGGTGGCAGCAGCGCTGGCAGCGTAGTCGACACGCAAGCCTGAAGGTGATTGGGCTGGCCTCACCGCTGCTGATGCAGCGTTGAGGCCAGCGGGTGGCATTCAGTCCGACGCCAAGCGCCCTTTGCCGTGTTTTTCTGCCTTGTATTGCATGGCCACTGCCGGGGCTGGCTTGGTGGCGCCGGTTTCCAGCCACTGGCGCATCCGCGAGGCGTCAGCGAAGTGCGTGTATTTGCCAAAGGCATCGAGGATCACCATGGCCACTGGGCGGTTGTCCATTTTGGTCAGCAATACCAGGCAATGGCCGGCCTCGTTGGTGAAACCCGTCTTGGTCAGCTTGATGTCCCAGTTGCTTTTGTTGACCAGGTGATCGGTGTTACGAAAGCCTAAGGTGTAATTCGGCTTGCGGAAGGCTACGGTCTTTTCACGCGTGGTCGACAGCTCGCTGAGCATCGGGTACTTGCGCGCCGCCATCAGCAGCTTGGCCAGATCACGCGCTGTGGAGACGTTCTGGGTTGAAAGGCCGGTTGGCTCGATGTAGCGGGTGTGCGCCATCCCCAGGCTGCGCGCTTTGGCGTTCATCGCCTTGATGAAGGCTGGGTAGCCGCCTGGATAATGGTTGGCCAGGGTCGTCGCCGCTCGGTTTTCCGAGGACATCAAGGTGATCAGCAGGGTTTCGCGACGGTTCAGTTCACTGCCCAGGCGCACGCGCGAATACACGCCTTTCATGTCCGGGTTGTTGGCAATGGTCATGGTGAGCATCTCATCCATGGGCAACTTGGCGTCGAGCACCACCATCGCCGTCATCAGTTTGGTGACCGACGCGATAGGCACTACGCGGTCAGCGCGGCTCGAATACAGCTCCTGATTGGTGTTGAGATCGATGAGCAGGGCGCTGCCAGAGGCCAGATGCAGCTTGGCGGGATCACGCTGAACCTGGGCCGGGGGTTGTGCAGCAGCGGTCGACGCAAAGGTCGCAGTACCTGTGAGCAACAGCAGCAGGCTGAGGATAGACAGGGATGTTTTCACGTTGAGGCTCACTAATAGTTGGTATGTCGTTGGCTGTGCAAGGGTTTTCCCCCGAAACCGGTGCATTCTGGAGTATGGCTCAACGGCTGTCGATTGCTCGTTGAGCCCCCTGACAGAAATGAAAAAAGCTTCATGCTGTATCGGTTGTCCAACCTCCACTGGTCGGGTCAACGGGCAAAAAAAGACCCGCCATGCGGCGGGTCACAAGTTGCGTAGGGAGCAACGCACAACACAATGGGTCAAGCGATCAGGCAAGTGGCCTTTATCTGCTCAGCCAGGGCCTGGGCCGAGGCCCGGGAGGCCAGTGGCCCGCTGACGGCTTCGCCATTGCTGACCAGGTACCAGCAAGCCAGCAGGCCTTGCTCGCGCAACACGGGCGGCACTGCGGTGCCGACAACGGACATGATCTGGATAGTGGCCATACGGACCTCCTGTGAAACATGGCACTACCTTACGCAGCAGCCGGCTTGCCTGGAAATCAACGCGCTCAATAGTACTCATCAGTTTTATCAACGCTTACCAGCGCGGCGGGCCGTAATACACAGGTGGCGGGCCGTAGTAGGGGCGGTAAGCTGGGGGTGGCGGTGCCGGCACGTAGTACGGTTCGTAATAAACCGGCTGGGGCGGCGCCTGTACATAGACCGGCGGCGGCCCATAGTAGGCTGGCTGACGCTCTACATAGACTGTACGGTCGTGGCCGCCAGACACGGTCGCCCCGACCACGGCCCCAACGACCGCCGCGCCGAGCAGTGGGCCTGGGCCGTACCAGCCGTGGCCGCCGCCACCGTGGGCAGAGGCTTGCCCGCTGATCGCCAGGGCACCGACCAGCAGGACGATTCCGGGGAGATGACGCTTCATGAGACTTCCTCGCAAGGTTACCCCGCGCTTGGGGCCTTATTACTATGACTGCTGTCTGGGTAAACCGAGCACAGGGAAACGGTAAATGTTGTGTAAGGGACGACCAATGGCGGTCTCTGATACGCTGGCAAAACGATTGCGTATTCAAAGTGGAGCAGGCAATGGCGACAACGCCCAGTAGAGACACGGTGCTTTGCATTTCCCTGGCCGGGCGCCCAGGCACATTTGGGGTGCGTTTTCATAACCACCTCTACCAACAACTAGGCCTTGACTACTACTACAAGGCCATGACCACCGATGACCTGCCTGCAGCCGTTGCCGGCATCCGCGCGCTGGGCATTCGTGGTTGTGGTGTGTCGATGCCGTACAAAGAGGCGTGCCTGGCGCTGGTCGATGAAGTCGATCCATCGGCTGCGGCAATCGAGTCTGTCAATACCCTGGTCAATCACGCAGGCCATCTGAAAGCCTACAACACCGACTACCTCGCCGTGCGACAACTGCTTGAGGCGCACGAGGTAGACCCCTGCACTGCGTTCGCCCTGCGTGGCAGTGGGGGGATGGCCAAGGCTGTCGCCAGTGCCCTGCGCGATGCGGGGTTTGCGGAAGGGATCATCGTCGCGCGCAACGAGCAAGCCGGTCGGCAGTTGGCCGATGCTTGTGGCTACCGCTGGGTGCCAGACCTCGGTGACCGATGCCCACCGATGCTGGTGAACGTCACCCCGATCGGCATGGCGGGCGGCCCTGAGGCCAATGATCTGGCCTTCAGCGAACAGGCCATCGCGGCGGCTGAGCGCGTATTCGATGTAGTGGCGATGCCTGCGCGTACGCCATTGATTCAGCGGGCCGAAGCTTTAGGTAAACCCGTCATTACCGGATTGGAAGTCATCGCGCTGCAGGCCCTGGAGCAGTTTGTGCTTTACACCGGCGTTCGGCCAAGCCCGGAGCAGGTGGAAGCGGCGGTGGCCTATGCGCGCTCCGCTCCCTGACAAGGCTGAACAGAGGGATCAGAATGCTTTGTGACCCTTGTCCAACTGCTCATCGACCAAGGCCCGGCCATGGGCCAAGGAGACATGCTGTGCATGCTCAAGGTCAGAGAAGAATTTCATTGGCATGGACATCCGCCTGCTGGTATGCCCCTGTGGATCGGTGATCAGGCAGCCTGCAGCATAGGGCAGGGGAGAGTCCGGGTGCGGCATCACGCTGGCAGTGATGGTGTGGTTGCGGTATTCACAGTGAAGAGATTGCATCGTCCTTTACCTCGCTGTGGCATGTGAAGCTATACCTTCATATACCACAGCGAGCGGCCACCAGTTGCTAGCCCGACGAATGCGAATCGCTGCTGTCAGCCTTTGAGCTCGGTTGGCTGAATCACTTCCACCCAGTAACCGTCCGGGTCCTTGATGAATGCCAGGTGGTTCATGCGGCCGTCCTGCAGGCGTTTCTGGAACGGTACGCCAAGGGCTTCGAAGCGGGCGCAGGCTTCACGCACGTCCGGCACCGATACGCAGATGTGGCCAAAGCCGCGCGGGTCGGTATTGCCGTCATGGTAGGCGAAGTCCGGGTCGGTTTCGGTGCCGTGGTTATGGGTCAGTTCCAATACCCCGGGGATCGACTTCATCCATTGGTGGCGTGCGGCATCGTCGGCAGGGATCTGCGCAGGGTCTACCAGGGCCAGGAAATACAAGCTGAAAGCAGCTTCGGGGAAGTCGCGCTTGTCGACGAGGGAAAAGCCCAGCACTCGAGTGTAGAAATCCAGCGAGCGCTCGATGTTCTTGACCCGCAGCATGGTGTGGTTGAAAACGAACTGGGCGGTCGCAGCATCGGGCTGTGCGGTAACGCCAGGCAGGGTGTTCAGGTCGTGCAGGCTCATGAGTACTCCAGAATCGTGGCTGACACGCAGGTGCCAGCAAAACAGACAGGTGAACCATGATACGGCAGTGGAGCATCTGCGCAAATGAAAGCGCCCTGCTCGTAAGAGCAGGGCGCCAGAATTAGAGGCCCGCATGTGCGGGCGCGTGATGGGGTCGCTAGTCCGTTAGCTGTCTCGATACTGCTTCAGGCCTTGTGAAAAAAGTGTGAAGTTGGCGTTGATGTTTCATCAGCGCACCCAGCTTTCCACAGTATCGGCCCCATATTGCTCCTTCCAGGCCTTGAGCCCGCGGTGGTTGCCGCCTTTGGTTTCGATCAGCTCGCCACTGTGTGGGTTTGCATAGACTTTTACCGCGCGCGGGCGCCGCTGTTGCTTGGCGGCCGGGGCGGTACTGCGGCTGTCCGCTTTGGGATCGAGAATGGCGATTATATCGCGCAAACTTTTGTCATAGCTTTTCATCAAGCCGACTAGTTTCTGTTCAAATTCGATTTCGCGTTTTAAGCCGGCATCCTTTTTCAGCACCTCCAGTTGCGCCATCTGTTCCTGGAGCGCTTTTTCGGCAGCACGAAACTCTGCAAGTCTGGACACTGTAATCACTCCTGTACGTCTTTCATGGCGCGGCGTGACGAACATTAGAAACACTGAACGGCGGCCATGCAGGTGGGTAGAACTGTTCGCTGATACCGAGTGTAGACAGCGGCGCGACTTTGGTAAACCTCAAACTTTTCATAAGTAACTTGGAACTTTCTATGTTTTGCACGCGGTGACCGAGTCTTAACAAGATGACGATTCCTCGCGCGCTGGCCCTGGGTGCAAAGGCGTGATCTCGGGTATTCGAGGGTTCTTTCAGACAAAGGTCGATCAATGTTGGTTTTCTATGCGCAGGCGCAACGTTCGTGCGTGAGTGGCCATTTTGCAGCGTACTTGTGAATCTTGTCTTGACTGCAGTTTCGGATATCCATGGCCTGCGCCGCCTTTAGCGGTTGTGTGCCGGTAGCCATGTCAACGCTGCCGCTATTCGTCAACAGATAGGCGTCAAGGTCGTAGTCGGCTATAAATCTCCCTATAGTTATTCAAGGGCCGCACGGTGCCATGAAAGAATTGCTGCTTATCGGTATTGGTCCGGGCGATCCTCGGCAGGTCACCCTGGAAGCTGTCGAGGCTCTGGGCAGGGCAACGGTGTTCTTCGTTCACGACAAGGGGCCTGCCAAACAAGCGCTGGTTACCCTTCGCAAGGCATTGCTCGATCGCTATCGGCCCAAGGGTGGCTATCGTCTGATGCAACTTGCTGACCCATCACGTGATGGGCAAGCTGTGGATTACCAGCGCGCAGTGCACGATTGGCACCGCCAGCGTGCCGCACTGTACGCACGGCTGATCAACCAAGAAATGGGTGAAGAGGATATCGGCGCCTTTTTGCTGTGGGGTGAGCCCAGCCTTTATGACAGCACTCTGCGCATTCTGAACTTGGTTCGCGAATGCGGCGTGGCGTTGCGCTTACAGGTGATCCCTGGCATCAGTAGTGTCCAAGCGCTGGCCGCCAAGCATCAAGTTTCACTCAACCGTGTCGGCGAACCGCTGATGATTCTGCCAGGGCGCCGGCTCGCCGAACTGACGCGGGTGGACAACGTGGTTGTTATGCTCGATGGGCAGTGCGAGTTCGCAAATATTGAGGATCCAGCGCTGATGATCTACTGGGGCGCGTACCTTGGCACTGAAGACGAAGTGATGATTGCCGGGCCCCTGCACGTGGTGAAGTCGCAGATACTTGAAGTGCGCGAACGGGAGCGGTTGCGCAAAGGCTGGATCATGGATACCTATCTATTGCGCCGGGAACTCTAGCGCTGTTCACCGGCACTGGCGCTTACTGGGGCGTTCAGCGTGGCCCCAAGATGCTCACCACCTTGTCACGCAGCAGATCGATGCTGAACGGCTTGCCGATCATATGCATGCCTTCGGGAATATCGAAGCTCTCGGCATATCCGCTGGCGAACAGCACCGGCAGTAGTGGACGCAACTTGCGTGCCTCGCCCGCTAGTACTTCACCGCTCATGTCCGGCAAGCCGACATCGGTCACCAGCAGAGCCAAAGGCTGGTTGGCATCGGCGATGATTTTCAGCGCCGCCGTGGCATTATCGGCTTCAAGGGTGCTGTAGCCCAAATCGTCGAGCACTTCGACCATCAGCATACGTACGATGTCGTCGTCTTCGACTACCAGAAGGTGCATGGGGGGATTCCTATAATGAAAGGCATGTCTCTACTCTGTGCGCCAGGCAGCCACAGAAGTTCCCGAGAATAGCGATTGTGACATTTAGATGGAACGATTCGAACACGTCGCCTTCAAATACTGGCTAAATGCCCTGCCGGCGGCGCTTGTGCGCGTTAAACTCGCCGGCTACGTGGTGAGCGCTACGGTAGGCGAGCACCGGCAGTAGCCGCCACAATCTATCCATGGACTTTTTTTCGCGCGGGCGTTTTCAGATGATTCAAGCAGCCTCGATGGACCAGCAAAGCTTTCGCAAGCTGCTGAGCCGTAATGTTGGTCTTCCGCTTGGGGTCGGCCTGCTGGGCGCCGTGGCCTTCGTCGCGGTGATCAGCTACCTACTGTCGGCCATGCAATGGGTCGAGCACACCGATCGAGTGATCGGCAATGCCAACGAAACGGTCAAGCTCTCGATCGACATGGAAACCGGCATGCGCGGTTTTCTGATCACTGGCGATGAGCGTTTCCTGGACCCTTACGAGGTTGCCAAGCCGCGCATTCTCGGCAGCCTGCGCAGCCTGCGGGACATGGTAAAGGACAACCCTCAGCAGGTTGACCGGATCGACCGGTTGATCGCATTGCAAGATGCCTGGAACGCTTTCGGTGGCGAAATGATCAGCCAGCGTCGCAATGGCGGTGACTACCGCGCATCGGTAGGCAACGGCCGCGGCAAGCGCATCACGGATGAAATCCGCAAGCAGTTCGACGACCTGATCGGTACCGAGCAACAGCTGCGTATGACCCGCACCGAGAAAGTTGGCACTGTCACTGTCACGGCTATCTCCATCTTCGTGCTGCTGATTGTCGGGCTGAGCGCCTTGCTCGCATACCTGGGCCGTCGCGATCTGCTCGCCCTGTCGGACAGCTACACCAAGAACCTGCAGGCGCAGCAGCGTTCGGCCGAACGTCTGGAACACCAGGCCTGGCTACGCAATGGCCAGACGCAACTGGCTGAGCAGGTACTAGGCCAACTGACGCTACCGATGCTGGGTGAGAATATCCTGCGATTCTTCGCGACCTACCTCGGCAGTGTGGTCGGTGCGGTATACGTGCGCGATGAACACGGCCGACTGGTCCGCGTAGCCAGCTATGGTTTGGCGGCCGAGGAGCAGGCCCGCCAGCAGGTCCTCGGAGACCATGACGGCTTATTGGCACAGGCTGTGCGCGAGGCGCGCCTGCTGCGCCTGGACGACTTGCCGCAGGATTACTATCGGCTCAGCACGGGCTTAGGCGATGGGTTGCCGCGTGGCGCCCTGCTGATGCCGGCCCGTCATGATGGGCAGATCAACGGTGTAGTCGAGCTTGGTTTCCTGCGCCCGCTGCAAGCGCGTGACGACGAGTTCATGGAGCGCGTCACTGAGAACCTCGGGATCTCGATCGAAAGCGCTCGCTATCGCCAGCGCCTGCAGGAAGTGCTTGCCGAGACCCAGCAGCTCAACGAGGAGCTGCAGGTGCAGCAGGAAGAACTCAAGACCGCCAACGAGGAGCTCGAAGAGCAGTCGCGGGTACTCAAGGAGTCGCAGGCCCACCTGGAAACTCAGCAGGCCGAGCTTGAGCAGACCAACGAGCAGTTGTCCGAACGCACCGAGGCTCTGGACCGCAAGAACGATGAACTGCGTCAGGCTCAGGACGAGCTGCAGGCCCGTGCCGACGACCTGCAGCGCTCGAGCAGGTACAAGTCCGAATTCCTCGCCAACATGTCTCATGAGTTGCGCACGCCGCTCAACAGCTCGCTGATTCTGGCCAAGCTGCTGGCCGAGAACGGTGAGGGCAACCTCAGCGCTGAACAGGTCAAGTTTGCCGACTCCATCTATTCGGCCGGCAACGACCTGCTGAACCTGATCAATGACATCCTCGATATCGCCAAGGTCGAGGCCGGCAAGCTGGAAGTTCGCCCGGAAACCACCCAGCTCGAACGCTTGGTCGAAGGGTTGCGCGGCATGTTCCTGCCGGTGGCCGAGCAGAAGGGCCTGAGCTTTGAGATAACGGTCGGGCCGCAGGTGCCTGCCACGCTGTTCACCGACCGCCAGCGCGTGGAGCAGATCCTCAAGAACCTGCTGTCCAACGCCCTCAAGTTCACCGAGCAGGGCCAGGTTAGCCTCGGCATCACCTATCAGGCCGACGCCGGCATCATATTTGCGGTGCGCGACTCGGGCATTGGCATCGCCGTCGACCAGCAGGAAGCGATCTTCGGTGCGTTTCACCAGGTCGACGGCACCAGCAACAGACGTTATGGCGGCACTGGTTTGGGCCTTTCGATCTCGCGAGACCTGGCGCACTTGCTGGGTGGGACGATCAGCGTCCAGAGCAGTCCAGGCCAAGGCAGCGTGTTCAGCCTGACGCTGCCGGCGCGCTATGAGGCACAGGACGAGGAGGTCGAAGCTCTGAGCTTGCGCCCTGCCGTCGATTGCCTACCGCCTGCGCCGAAAGTGGGCGCGCCAGCGTTGATTCACCGCCCGTTGGTCGATTTTACCGACGACCGCGACCGAGCGCCTTTCAGCAACCGTTGCATCTTGGTTATCGAGGATGAGCCGAATTTTGCGCGCATCCTCTTCGACCTGGCCCACGAGCTGGGTTACAGCTGCCTGGTAGCGCAGGCCGCTGACGAAGGCTTCGAATTGGCCGCACAGTTCGTCCCCGATGCGGTTCTGCTGGACATGCGCCTGCCGGACCACTCCGGGCTGACTGTGCTGCAGCGCCTCAAGGAGCAGCCCAGCACGCGGCACATTCCGGTTCATATCATTTCGGTAGAAGACCGTGTCGAAGCCGCCATGCACATGGGGGCAGTGGGTTACGCGGTCAAGCCAACCAGCCGCGAGGAGCTCAAGGAGGTCTTCGCCCGCCTGGAGGCCAAACTGACCCAGAAGCTCAAGCACATTCTGCTGGTCGAAGACGACGACCTGCAGCGCGAAAGCATTGCTCGTCTGATCGGTGACGACGACGTCGAAATCACCGCCGTGGGCATGGCCCAGGAGGCGCTGGCACTGCTGCGCGAGAACATCTACGACTGCATGATCATCGACCTCAAGCTGCCCGACATGCTTGGCAATGAGTTGCTCAAGCGCATGACGGCCGAGGACATCCGTTCGTTCCCGCCAGTGATCGTCTACACCGGGCGTAATCTCACCCGCGAAGAAGAGGCCGACCTACTCAAGTACTCGCGCTCGATCATCATCAAAGGCGCGCGTTCGCCGGAGCGCCTGCTCGATGAAGTGACCCTGTTCCTGCACAAAGTCGAGTCGCAGCTGTCCCATGAACGTCAGCGCATGCTCAAGACCGCGCGCAGCCGTGACAAGGTGTTCGAAGGCCGCAAGGTGTTGCTGGTGGACGACGATGTGCGCAACATCTTCGCCCTCACCAGCGCTTTGGAGCACAAGGGCGCTATCGTCGAAATCGGACGCAACGGGCGTGAGGCCATCGAGCGTCTGGAGCAGCACGAGGACATCGACCTGGTGCTGATGGACGTGATGATGCCGGAGATGGACGGCTTTGAGGCCACCCGGCTGATCCGCCAGCAAGCGCGCTGGCGCAAACTGCCGATCATCGCGGTCACGGCCAAGGCGATGAAAGACGACCAGCATCGTTGCCTGCAGGCCGGTGCCAACGATTATTTGGCCAAACCGATTGACCTGGACCGCCTGTTCTCGTTGATCCGCGTATGGTTGCCGCAACTGGAGCGAATTTGACTAGCGAACGCAACACCGACATCGAGATCAGGCTGCTGATCGAGGCGATCTACCTCAAGTACAGCTACGATTTTCGCAACTACTCTGGCGCCTCCATCAAGCGTCGGATTCTTCATGCATTGCGCCAGTTCGACTGCCTCACGGTATCGGCGCTGCAGGAGCGGGTACTGCACGACTCCGGTGTTTTCATGCAGTTGCTGCAATATCTCACCATCCCGGTCAGCGAAATGTTCCGCGACCCGAGCCACTTCCTGGCACTGCGCCAGGAAGTAGTACCGCTGCTGCGCACCTGGCCGTCGATCAAAGTGTGGATCGCCGGCTGCAGTACAGGCGAAGAGGTCTATTCGATGGCCATCCTGCTGCGCGAAGAGGGCCTGCTGGAGCGCACCATCATTTACGCAACCGACATCAACCCGCATTCTTTGGACCGCGCCAAGCAAGGCATCTACTCGATGCAGAGCATGCGCGAGTACGAAGAAAACTACCGCCTGGCGGGAGGGCGCCGTGATTTTGCCGAGTACTACACGGCCGCTTACGGCAACGCCATCATGGACGGCAGCCTGCGCGAGAATGTGACCTTCGCGGACCATAGCCTGGCCACCGACAGTGTGTTTTCCGAAACCCAGTTGGTGTCGTGTCGCAACGTGCTGATCTACTTCAACAAGACTTTGCAGGACCGCGCCTTCGGGCTGTTTCACGAATCCTTGTGCCACCGCGGTTTTTTGGTATTGGGAAGCAAGGAGTCGGTAGACTTTTCGGCTTATAGCGAGTGTTTCGAGCCGTTGGTCAAGCCAGAACGGATCTACCGCAAATCATGAAGGGCGTAGAAGCGGTGGTGATCGGTGCCTCGGCAGGTGGCGTTGCTGCCCTGTTTACGGTGCTCGGTGGCTTGCCCGCCGATTTCGACATACCGGTGTTGTGCGTGCTGCACCTGCCAGACGACCGTCACAGCCAGCTGGCCGAGGTGCTGCAGCGGCGCTTGCTGCGGCCGGTGCTCCAGGCGTGCGACAAGCAAGCAATTGCTCCGGGGCTGATCTATGTGGCCGGGCCGGGCTATCATTTGTCGGTGGAAGCCGACCTTACCCTGTCGCTGAGCCAGGAAGATCCAGTGCATTTTTCCCGTCCGGCGATCGACTTCCTTTTCACCTCGGCCGCTGACGTGTTTGGCCGTGGCTTGCTCGGTGTGTTGCTGACCGGGGCAAACCAGGACGGCGCTCAAGGGCTCGCGTACATCAAGAACAGCGGCGGCCGGACCATTGTCCAGGACCCTCGTGACGCACAGGTTGCGTTGATGCCGGAGGCCGCATTGGCCCTGCATACGCCCGACCTCATTCTTTCTCTGAGCGGTATCGCACAGTTGCTCGCTACCCTGGAAACCAGCGCATGCTAAGCCACACCACTGCCAAACTGCTGATCGTCGACGACCTGCCGGAGAATCTGCTGGCACTCGCCGCCCTCATCCATGGCGATGACCGCGAAGTGCATGAGGCGCAATCGGCGGACGCAGCGTTGACGCTGTTGCTCGAGCACGAATTCGCCCTGGCCATTCTCGATGTGCAGATGCCTGGCATGAACGGCTTCGAACTGGCCGAACTGATGCGCGGCACGGAAAAGACCCGCAACATCCCTATCGTGTTCGTTTCTGCGGCGGGGCGTGAAATGAACTACGCCTTCAAAGGTTACGAAAGCGGCGCCGTGGACTTCCTGCACAAGCCCCTGGACACCCAGGCAGTTAAAAGCAAGGTGTCGGTGTTCGTCGATTTGTATCGCCAGCGCAAGGTTCTCGATCGTCAGTTGCAGGCGATCGAGCGCAGCCGCCAGGAGCAGGCACTGCTGCTGGACCAGTTGCAAGTGGCGCGGGGCGAGCTTGAGCATGCAGTGCGCATGCGTGACGACTTCATGTCCATCGTCGCCCATGAAGTGCGTACCCCGCTCAACGGCCTGATACTGGAAACCCAGCTGCGCAAGATGCACCTGGCGCGTGGCAATCACGCCGCCTTCAGCCCCGAGAAACTGAAGGCCATGGTCGAGCGTGACGAGCGCCAGATCAACAGCCTGATTCGCCTGATCGAGGACATGCTCGACGTTTCGCGAATTCGCACCGGCAAGCTGTCGCTGCGCCCCAAGGCGTTCGATCTCGGTCAATTGGTACGCGCCCTGGTGGAAAACTTCGAGGCGCAGGCGACGGCGCTGGGTACGCACATCGAATTGCAGGCCTGTGAGGCCCTGCAGGGTGAGTGGGATGAGTTTCGCATTGAGCAAGTGCTGGCCAATCTGTTGTCCAACGCGCTGCGTTATGGCAACCGTAAGCCAGTGCGGGTGAGGGTGTTCGAGCAAGCGGGTCTAGCTTGGGTGCAGGTCCAGGACCAAGGCATCGGCATCAGCGCGGTGAACCAGCAGCGGATCTTCCAGCAGTTCGAGCGTGTGGCCAGTCAACAGTCCAGCGCTGGGCTGGGGCTGGGGTTGTACATTTCCGAACAAATCGTCCATGCCCATGGGGGGCGCATTCAGGTGCAAAGTGAGGAGGGCAAAGGTGCCACCTTCACTCTGCAACTACCCCTGGCAGGTGAAATAGAGCAAAACGACCAGCTGCGGGCAACCTCTGCGTGAGCTTGGGGTCTGATGGCCAACTGTATGAATTCGAAGGCGTTACCATGAGTGAAGATGCACAAGATGTAGTCCTGATAGTCGAGGACGAACCGGCGATCCGCATGATGCTGAGCGATTACTTGGCAGGTGAGGGGTATCACGTGCTGGAGGCCGAAGATGGTGAACAGGCGTTCGCCATCCTGGCGAGCAAACCGCACCTTGATTTGATGGTGACCGACTTCCGCTTGCCAGGGGGGATCTCCGGGGTTGAGATTGCCGAGCCGGCGTTGAAGCTGCGCCCGGACCTCAAGGTGATATTCATCAGTGGCTACCCGGCCGAAATCCTGGAGTCCGGCAGCCCTATCGCGCGCAAGGCGCCAATTCTGGCCAAGCCGTTCAACCTCGATACTCTGCGAGCCCAGATCCAGGCCGAGTTGCGTTAAGCGCCTGGCCGGCTCACGAGGGCAACTGCGATAACGCCTGAACAGCTTAGCGCAGGGTCCTTTCGATGCCGCCCAGCAACAGGCTTTCCATCAACCCGAGGCCCTGTTGTTCCGGCAGTCTTTTGAGCATTGCAGGCAACTGGTTGAGCAGGTTTGCAACGACATGCGCCGCTGCCATGCGCGCGTCGCCCTGCAGGCTGGCCTGGGGCGCGATCATGCTCAGCAACCTTGCCTCGTAGCGCTCGCGCAATAAAGCCAGCTGCATCTGCTGCTGCTCGCTCAAGCAGCATATGTCGCGCTCGGCCAGGCGAAACTGCAATGGCCGTTCTGCGTGCAACTGCCAATGAGCGGCGATCAGGCAACTCAATGCAGACTCACCACGGGCCATGGCCCTTCGACCTTGCTCCAGGGTCGCCTGCAGTTCTTCGTACAGTTCCTCGATCAGGTCGTACAGCAGGTCCTGCTTGCTGGGGAAGTGGTGATACAGCGAGCCTGCGGTCAGGCCGATATGCGCTGCCAGCTCGCGCATGCTGACCTGGCCAAAGCCTTTTTCAGCGAACAGCGCCATGGCCCGGTCGCGACGTTCTTCGAAATCGACACAGCGCGTGGCAGTGACCGGGGGCATGGTGCGTGCTCCTCAGTAAGTGAAGAAACCACGGCCGCTCTTGCGCCCCAGCCATCCGGCCGCGACCATTTCCTTGAGCAGTGGAGCGGGGCGATATTTGCTGTCGTTGAAGCCTTCGTGAAAAGCCTCCATGATCGCCAGCAGCGTATCCAGGCCGATCAGGTCGGCCAGGGCCAGTGGCCCGATCGGCTGATTGCAGCCCAGGCGCATGCCGGTGTCGATGTCCTCGGCGCTGGCCAGGCCTTCCTGTCGGACGAAGATCGCTTCGTTGATCATTGGCACCAGAATGCGGTTGACTACAAAACCTGGGCGGTTGCCAGCGGTTATCGGGGTCTTGCCGAGCTTCTCGGTAACCAACAGGGCTTGGGCGTAGGTGCTGTCTGTGGTCTGCAGACCTCGAATGATCTCGACCAGGGCCATCATCGGCACCGGGTTGAAAAAGTGCACGCCAATGAAGCGTTGGGGGTGTTCGATGCTGGCGGCCAACTGGGTGACCGACAGCGACGAGGTGTTGGTGGCGATCAGGCAGTCGGACGCCACATTGGCGGCCACCTGCTGAAGGATGCGCTGCTTGAGCTGAAGGTTTTCGGTCGCAGCCTCGATCACCAGTTGCGCGGCACCCAGTTGTGAGTAGTCGGTGCTGGTGCGGATGCGCGCCTTTGCCGCCTCGGCGTGCTCGGCGCTGAGGGTGGCCTTGCTCACCTGACGCCCCAGGTTTTTGCTCAAGGTACTCATGCCGCGCTCCAGCGCGGCGTCGGAAACATCCACCAGCAGCACTTCGTAGCCAGCTACCGCACACACTTGTGCAATACCGTTGCCCATGGTGCCGGCGCCGATGACGGCAATGTGTTCAATCGTCATGCTCACCCCCTCAGACGCGCTCGAAGACCACGGCGATGCCTTGGCCACCGCCGATGCACATGGTGGCCAGTGCATAGCGACCTTGAATGCGTTGTAGCTCGTGGATGGCCTTGGTCGCGATGATCGCGCCAGTGGCACCGACTGGGTGGCCAAGGGAAATACCTGAGCCGTTGGGGTTGACCTTGTCCGGATCGAAGCCAAGCTCGCGGGCGACGGCGCAGGCTTGGGCGGCGAACGCTTCGTTGGACTCGATAACGTCCAGGTCACCGACGCTCAAACCGGCTTTCTCCAGCACCTTGCGCGTCGCTGGGATCGGGCCCAGGCCCATCAGCTCTGGCTCGACGCCGGCGTGGGCATAGGCCACCAACCGCGCCAGGGGTTTAAGGCCCAGGCGGCGCACGGCGTCGCCAGTGGCAAGCACCAGGCCAGCGGCGCCATCGTTGATGCCGCTGGCGTTGCCGGCGGTGACAGTGCCGTCTTTCTTGAACACGGTCTTCATACCGGCCAACTGCTCAGCGGTGACCTCGGCTCGTACGTGCTCATCGACAGCGAATTGTACAGTGCCTTTACGGGTTTTCAGCTCCAGCGGCACGATCTGGCTGTCGAAGCGGCCTTCTGCCTGGGCGCGGGCGGCGCGGCGCTGGCTGGTCAAGGCCAGCTCGTCCTGCATCTGGCGAGTGATGCCTTGCTGGGCTGCGACGTTTTCTGCGGTGATGCCCATGTGGAAATGCTCGAACGGATCCTGCAGCACGCCAACGGTGTAGTCGATGCCTTGCAGGTCGCCCATGCGTGCCCCCCAGCGCGCTTGCGGCAGCATATATGGGCCACGGCTCATGGATTCGGCACCGGCGGCCAGCGCTACGTCGGCATCCCCAAGCAGCAGGCACTGCGCCGCCGAAACGATGGCTTGCAACCCGGAACCACAGAGGCGGTTGACATTGAATGCCGGCGTTTCCTTGGGTATACCGGCGTTCATCGCTGCCACCCGCGACAGATAGGCGTCGCGAGGTTCCGTGGGAATGACATTGGCCATTACCACATGGCCGATCTGCTCGGCGGCCACGCCCGAACGCTCAATGGCGGCGCGGGTTACGGCGGTGGCCAGCTCGGCCAACGGCAGGTCCTTGAGGCTACCACCGAAACCGCCGATGGCGGTTCGCACGGCACTGACGACGTAGATTTCTGCGCTACTCATAGAAGCTCCGATTGCGAAGGCATGGCGGGGGTGGGCCAGGCTCTGCGAGAATGGCCGGCGGCCCCCGAGGTGGGTCCGAGTCTAGGCAAAGGCTGCGTCGCGGCCTATGCCGGATCTGTTCAGTCAACCTGGCATTTTTTGCCACTCAGCATAGACAGGGAATTGCGCGATGCGCGATAGCGATACGGTCGCGGTGTATTTTCTCAATGCCATGCTGCACGCCTTGCGCGACCAACCTGAACTGCTCCAGGCCCGCCTGCGGGATGTGGGCATCGACCCTGCCGTGCTTGGCCAGCCACAAGGGCGGGTGCCGGCCAAGGCTTTCGCTCGCCTGTGGTTGGAAATGATCGAGCTGCTGGGCGACGAGTTCTTTCGCTTAGATAGCCACGGCATGCCGCTGGGCAGCTTTGCCCTGATCTGCCGTGGTTTAATTCATGAGCCGAACCTGGAAAAGGCCTTGCGCCAGTGCATAAGCGGCTTTGCCCTGTTCCTTCGCGACCTGCGTGGCAGCCTGACGCTGCGCGCAGGGCGCGCGGTGATCAGCGTGCAGTCGCAGATCACCGACCCGCTGACCCGGGTGTACGCCGAGGAAACCTATCTGGTGCTGGTGATCGGGCTGTTGTGCTGGCTGGCCGGGCGGCGCATCAGCATCGACCGCACCGAGCTGGCAGTGGCGCGCCCGCCCCAGGACGATGACGCGCTGCTGTGGGGGCCGGACCTTCGCCTGGGCAGTGGGCGCACCGAGGTCGAGTTCGACAGTGCATGGCTGCGCTTACCCGTGATACAAGACCTGCCAGCATTGAAGACCTTCTTGCGCAGTGCGCCACAAGGCCTGGTCATTCGTTTTCGCAATAACAGTGGCCTGGTAGCCAAGGTCTACCGGCACTTGCGCGCCCGGCACTACGGGCAATGGCCGACATTGGCAGTCATGGCCGAGCAGCAAGGGGTCAGTGCCAGCACCTTTCGCCGCCAGCTCGAGCGAGAAGGGCGCTCCTATCAGCAGATCAAGGATGAAGTGCGCCGCGCAATGGCTTTCGAGCGCCTGCGCGACGGTACGCTGAGCATCGCTGAAATTGCCGAGCAGGCAGGTTTTCAGGAGCCCAGCGCGTTCCACCGAGCGTTCAAGAAGTGGACCGGGTACAGTCCCGGCAGTTACCGGACCCGTTTGGCAGGGGCTGCTGAGCTCAGTCCTGCAGGTCTGCTGCCAACATCTTGACCCGCTTCAGGTCGCCGCCAGCTACCTTCGCTACCCGAGTACCATAGTCGGCATCGGCTTTGTACAGGAATGACAGGATGATGTGCTTGCTCTGGTCATCGGCAGCCATCAGCGATTGGCCAAAGCTGTTGACCAGGTCGCGTTGCTCGCTTTTCGAATAGGCGCGGTAAAGCTCACCGGCCTGCTTGAAGTTCTGCTCGCGGCTGATCCCCTGTTGCTGAGTGCTGCCGCTCAAGGCCAGTTGGCTGTGGCGCGCCGAGTCGCTTGTGCTGCGCGGCTGTAGGCGGCTGGGCTGGTAGTTGACCATGTCGCGGGTCCGATTGGGGTTCAGCGCACCGTCCTGATTGCCATTGTTGACCCGCACCCGTGGCTGGTTGATCGGCAGGCTACCGGCGTTGGCACCTACACGGTACATCTGGGTGTCGGCATAGGCGAAAAGCCGGCCCTGCAACAACCGGTCTTCGGAGGGCTCGATGCCCTTGATCAGGTTCGAAGGTGCCAGTGCGACCTGCTCGGTTTCCTGGAAAAAGTTGCCGACATTACGGTTGAGCACCATCTGCCCAACCCGACGCTCGGGCACGTCAGGCCAGATTTTGGTGGCATCCAGCGGGTCGAAATCGAAATCGGCCAGCTGCTCGGGGCGCAGTGTCTGGATGTACAAGTCCCACTTGGGGTAGTCGCCAGTGGCAATGGCGCCCACCAAGTCTTCGGTCATGTGACTGAAGTTCTTGCCTTGGATCTGTTCAACAGCCTTGGGGTCGAGGTTTTCCCGGCCTTGCAGGCTCTTCCAGCGAAACTTCACGTAGGTGGGCTCGCCCTGGGCGTTGACGAACTTGTAGGCATGGACGCTGTTGCCATCCATGTACCGGTAGCTTTTCGGTGTGCCTTCGTTGGAGTACAGCAAAGTCAGGGTGCGAGTGGCCTCTGGCATGTGCGAGAACAGGTCGAAGCGCCGGGCATCGTTGCCCAGGTTGTTGCGCGGGTCTGGCTTGAAGGCATGGACCATGTCCGGGAATTTGATGGCGTCGCGGATAAAGAACGTTGGAAAGTTGTTGCCAACCAGGTCCCAGTTGCCCGCCGAAGTGTAGAAGCGGGTGGCAAAACCGCGCGGGTCGCGCAGGGTTTCCGGCGAGTGCAGGCCATGTACTACCGACGAAAAGCGCACGAACACTGGCGTTTTTTCACCTGGGGTAAATAACGGCGCTGTGGTCAGTGCAGACAGGTCTTCGGTGGCGGTGAACTCGCCATGGGCCCCCGTGCCACGCGCATGCACCACACGCTCGGGTATCCGTTCGCGGTCGAATCGTTGAAGCTTCTGGATAAGTTGCACATCCTGCAGCAAGGTTGGGCCAGCGGCACCTGCGGTCAGGGAATGCTGATTCTCACCCACTACCGCGCCATTATCGCGGGTCAAGGGCATGGCCAGCAGTGCTGGGCTTGCAAGCACACTGGCGCACAGCAGCGTCAGCGCAGGGTAGCGGGAGGGGTTCATGAACATGGAAATGGCACTCGCTTGATCGAAGGAGTGCCAATGCTAGTGATGCCACTAGCCCCTCACCGTAAGGGTGTACGGTTCGTGCTGTATGATATTTCACTGCGCTGGCCGAGCGGCAGCACCTGGGGCAACCCTAATCGGTCAATACCCTTCGTCGTTCAAGGCCAGGCTCTGGCGAAGCTGTGCGATCAATGACAGGCGCAGCGTTTCTGGCGCCTTTACCTTGATCGAGCTGGCCTGGGAGAGCAGCCAGCCCATCAGCGCTCGGCTGTCTTGGACCGTGGCCGCGAGCATTGCTCCGCCATCATCTTGGTGGGCAAGATGCATGTCAGCGGACAGCGGCTGGCCTTCCAGGCGACGGGCCAAGCCATCATCGACCCAGGCATGCAGCTCGATCTGCTGGGATGGGCAAAGCGCGTCCGGCTGTAGCTGCTCTGCGCCGTTCAAGCTAAGGCCGGGCTGCCAATACCAGCCGTAAGGCATGCCTTTGCTATTGCAGTGCAGCGGGAACAGCATTGCCAGCTCGTTGAGGTCGCGCTCCACGGTGCGCTTGCTGGTCTTGTGCCCAGCCCGTGCCAGCGCGGCCTGCAACTGCGTGGAGCTCATTCCGGGATGGCGGTCGGGGAGCAGTTTGAGCAGCTGCCATTGTCTGGCGATGGTGTGGCGGGTTGGATGGCTGGGCACAGAGCTTCGTCCTTGAACGCCAGCTACGACGGGTAACTGGATGATGGCAATTGGCTACTTCGCCAGCATACTCTTTTGACCAAGTGGATCCAAGTTCAGCCGGATTGGCGGTGTGCAGTGTTGCGGATGGCTCAAGGATTCGTTTCTATCAGGCTGTGCTGCAGCGCCTCGATGAACAGCACTTCGGCGCGGCTTAACCTTTGGTCTTTGTTCCACAACAAGTGGATATCGACATCGGCGATGCCCTCCACCGGTGGTAGTTTCCACAGCAAACCAGCCGCTACATCCGCTGCCACCACATGCTCGGGCAGGCAACCAATGCCGAACCCGGCAATCACCAGCCGCCGCACTTCTTCAAGGCTTGGCGAAGACGCCACGATCCGCCCGGAAAAGCCCTGCTGATCGCGGAAGATGGCGAGCGGCGACAGCATCCCGCCGATCTGGTCGCTGGTGAAACTAACGAAATTCTCCCGCTGCAGGTTGCCCTCAGGCTGGCCGAACAACGCATGATGCTTGCCGCAGAAAAACGCATAACGCTGGCGCAGGAATAGCCGCTGCTCCAGCCGTGGCTGCGGTCGGCGATAGAGGCTCAGCCCGGCGGTGGCGGTCTTCTCCTGTAGGGCAGCGACGATGTCGGAGCTGCGCATCACATCGATTTCCAGATCGACCCTGGGGTGCTGGCGGTGGAAATCCGCAAGCATGTCATCGAAGCGCGCGCTGACGATGCGGCTGATCATCAGCAAGCGCACCCTGCCCACCAGTTCATCGGCCGGCTGCTCCAGCAGGCCGCCGATTTGTGACATCTGGCCGTAGACCTCGCCGGCCAGTTGAAAAAGCTGCTCGCCCACTTCGGTCAATACAAAGCGTGGGCCTCGGCGAGCGATAAGCTGGCGCCCAAGCTGCTCTTCAAGGCGTTTGAGCGCCTGGCTGACGGCAGGTTGAGTCAGGTGCAGGCGCGCGGCGGCGCGGCTGATGGACAGCTCTTGGCCGATGACGCGAAAGGTGCGCAGCAGGTTCCAATCGAGGCGGTCGTTGAGTAGACGGTCGGGCATGGCACACTCGATGATAAGCAGGGCTAATAATGCGAATAATAAATAGAAAATTGACTAATCATAGCCTCAGGACGATAAATCATCGTCATTCAGGCCTGTGGCCTTGGTGTTGGATGCTTCGCGAGTAAGCCCCAAGCCCGCTGTAGCGCAAGCGAGCTCACCCCGAAAGCATGCAACACCGGCCGCAAGCCCAAGCGCCGCCAGAGCGTCACCGTGACCCCGTCAACTCCTGCCAAAAAAACAAGCAAAGGAGCCCCCCATGAAGCCCGCCGCTTCGCCCCAGCCGCGCCGCGCTGCCGCCGCCGCATTCATCGGTACCATGATCGAGTGGTACGACTTTTACATTTACGCCACCGCTGCCGCCCTGGTATTCGGGGACTTGTTTTTCCCCTCCGATAACAGCCTGTTCAGCACCATGGCCGCGTTCGGCACCTTCGCCGTGGGCTTCTTTGCCCGGCCACTGGGCGGCATCGTGTTCGGCCACATGGGCGACCGCATTGGCCGCAAGAAGTCGCTGGTCATCACCCTGTTGATGATGGGCATCGTCACCGTGTGCATCGGCCTGTTGCCGACCTATGCGCAGATCGGCGCTGCCGCTCCGGTGCTGCTGATCATCCTGCGCGTGGTCCAAGGGATCGCCGTGGGCGGCGAGTGGGGCGGGGCGGTGTTGATGGCTGGCGAACATGCGCCCACGGGCCGGCGTAATTTCTTCGCCTCGTTCGCCCAGCTGGGCAGCCCGGCAGGCCTGATCTTGTCGCTGCTGGCATTTGGCGCGGTGACTCGCCTGCCAGAAGCAGAATTGATGAGTTGGGGCTGGCGTGTGCCGTTTCTGGCCAGCGCTCTGTTGCTGCTGGTGGGCCTGGCGATTCGCCTAGGGGTCAACGAGTCGCCAGAATTCATCGCCAGCCGCGAGCAGGCGGCCCGAGCCAAACTCGCCGAGCAGGCGCCAGTACTGGAGGTGCTGCGCACCGCCTGGCGCCCACTGCTGCTTTGCATAGGTGCCAATACCTTGGGTATCGCTGGGGTCTATTTCACCAACACCTTCATGATCAGCTACACCACCCAGCAACTGCACCTTGAGCGCTCGCTGATCCTCGAATGCCTGTTCTTCGTGGCCGTCATCCAGTTCTGCGTGCAGCCGCTGGCCGCCTGGCTGTCGGAAAAGCTTGGTGCCACCCGCTTCCTGGCCTTGGTCGCAGGATTGGCAATGGCCTCGCCGTACCCGATGTTCGTGCTGGTCAGCACCGGCCAAGGCCCGCTGATCGTGCTCGGCATCGCCTTGGCTGCAGCGTGCATGGCGTCGTTCTACGCGGTGATCGCCGGCTATGTCAGCGGCATGTTCGAAACCCGGGTGCGCTATACCGCGATTTCACTGGCCTACCAGGTGTGCGGTGCCCTTGCCGGTGGCCTGACCCCGCTGATCGGTACCTGGCTGGCCCACAGTTTCACTGGCCAATGGTGGCCGATGGCCGTGTTCTACACGCTGATCGCCACCCTTTCGCTGGTCTGCGTGCTCGCCCTGGCGCGTCAGTACGCCCGTAGCCAGCGCCTGGGGCTGGTCTGATCGATCCACCTGATTCTGGAGTACCCGCACATGTTGAAAAGCAATGGCGAACGCCTGTGGGCTAGCCTGATGGCCATGGCCGAAATCGGCGCCACGGCCCGTGGCGGCAGCTGCCGCCTGGCCCTGAGCGACGAAGACAAAGCCGGTCGCGAACTGTTCAGCCACTGGTGCCGCGAGGCGGGCCTGACGCTGTCGGTGGATGCCATCGGCAACCTGTTCGCGCGCCGCGCCGGTAGCGACCCGGGCGCCGCGCCGGTGATGATGGGCAGCCACCTCGACACCCAACCCGAAGGCGGCCGTTTCGATGGTGTCTATGGGGTGCTGGCTGGCCTTGAGGTGGTGCGCCGCCTCAACGACCTAAACATCCACACCCGCAAGCCGCTGGAAATCGCAGTGTGGACCAACGAAGAGGGCGCCCGCTTCACCCCGGCCATGTTCGGCTCGGCGGTGTTCACCGGCACCCTGGCCCTGGAGCAGGCGCTGGCCATACGTGATGCCGATGGTATCAGCGTCGCCGACGAGTTGCAGCGCACCGGCTATGCCGGTCAGCGCCCGCTGGGCGGCCAGGTCGATGCCTACTTCGAGGCACATATCGAACAAGGCCCGATCCTTGAAGACAATGCCAAGGCCATCGGTGTGGTCAGCGGTGGGCAGGCCATCCGCTGGCTGGACGTCACAGTCCAAGGCATGGCCGCTCACGCCGGTACCACACCGATGCCGCTGCGAAAGGACGCTCTCTACGGTGCTGCGCAGATGATCCAATTGGTCGAGCGGTTGGCGGCTGATCATGCGCCGCACGGCCTGACCACCGTGGGTGAACTGACGATCGCCAAGTCCTCGCGCAATACCATCCCCGGTGTGCTGCGCTTTACCGTCGACCTGCGCCATCACCGCGACGACACCCTCGAGGCCATGGAGCGCGACCTGGCCTTGAAGCTACAGGCCATCGCCAGCCAGCGCGGCTTGCAGGTTCGTATCGAGCGCCACTGGGCCAGCCCGGCCACCCCGTTCGACCCTGACTGCGTGGCCGCCGTGCAGCAGGCGGTGGACGGCCTGGGCTACGCGCAACAGTCCATCGTCAGCGGTGCGGGCCACGACGCCATCCTGCTGGCCCGCTATTGCCCGACGGCGATGGCGTTCATCCCCTGCGTCGGCGGCTTGAGCCACAACGAAGCCGAAGACGTCTTGCCCGAGCATGCCCGCCAGGGTGTCGACGTGCTGCTCAATGCCGTGCTGGCGCGCGCCGGCCAGGTCGCACAAGGAGAAGCCTGATGCGTTGCTACTTTCACCCCGAACAGCTGTTGCACCATCCGCGCAGCTACTACTCGCGCGGCGCCATGCGTACCCCACAGGAAGTCCCCGACCGTGCCCGGCATCTGCTCCACGCCGTCAAGGACCTGGATTTTGACATCCGCCAGCCCGAAGACGCAGGCCTAAAGCCGCTGAAGGCAGTGCATGGTCAGGCCTACCTGGCGTTTCTCGAACAGGCCCATGCGCGCTGGAAGGAAGTGCCCGAGGACTGGGGCGAAGAGGTGATGTCGAACATCTTCGTGCGCGAGCCCAACGCCCTGCGCGGCATCCTCGCCCAGGCTGGGCGCTATCTGGCTGATGGCAGCTGCCCGATAGGGGAAAATACCTGGCGTTCGGCCTACTGGTCAGCGCAGAGCGCAGTGGCTGCCGCCAAGGCCATTCTCGATGGTGAGCCGGCGGCCTATGCTTTGTGCCGGCCACCAGGGCACCATGCGCGGTTCGATGCGGCGGGTGGATTCTGCTACATCAACAATGCTGCCGTGGCGGCCCAGGCCCTGCGCAGCCGCTACAGCCGTGTAGCGATACTCGATACCGACATGCACCACGGGCAGGGGATTCAAGAGATCTTCTACGAACGCGACGATGTGCTGTACGTGTCGACCCATGGTGACCCGACCAACTTCTACCCTGCAGTTGCCGGGTTCGAGGGCGAGCGCGGCAGGGGGGCGGGGACGGGATACAACCTCAACCTGCCGATGGCGCACGGGGCTAGCGAGGCAGACTTCATGGGGCAGTTGCAGATTGCGCTGGATGCGGTGAAGGATTTTGGCGCCCAGGTGCTGGTGTTGTCACTTGGGTTCGATATCTATGAGCTGGATCCGCAGAGCAAGGTGGCGGTGACGACGCAGGGGTTTGCGGCGTTGGGTGAGCGGATTCGGGCGTTGGGTTTGCCATGTGTGATTGTGCAGGAGGGGGGGTATCACCTGGAGAGTTTGGAGGCGAATGCGCGGGCGTTCTTTGCGCAAAAGGCTGACTGGCGATAATCGGCAACCTAACAGCTCTGAAACATTTGCTGATTACTGGGCGGCAGTGCCGCCCTTTTTGCTGGTTTCGGCTGAACAGCTCAACTGGCTGTGGGCACCATTTGGCAAAGGCTGCTACCTTGCCCCACCGCGCCTCACATGCTTGACCAGCACTTTCTCCAAAAGCTCCCACATCGCCGGATCCGTACTGAATGCAACATTGAACCGCATCCACCCGGTGGCCTGGGCATCGACCATGAACAACTGCCCGGGCCCGAGCATGATGCCTTTCTCCAAGGCATCGTCCAGCAAAGCAGCACTGTCCAAAATGGCCGGGTGCCGGGTCCAGATGTACATGCCTTCATCCGATTCGGTGAACAGCTCGAAGCCCAACCGATGTAAATGCCGGCCAACGGCCTGATGCGCGTCGGCCAGCCGCTGGCGCAGACGCTTGAGGTGCTTGCGCCAACGCCCGTCGATGATCGCGGCATACACCACGCGCTCCATCACCTGCGACGTGGTCAGCCCCGAGCGCATCTTCAGGTGCAGCAAGTTTTGTGACAACTGCGGGTTGGCCAGCAAATAGCCGACCCGGACATTGGGCGAAATACTCTTTGAGTAGCTGCCCACGTACACCACCTGCTGCAGATGGTCGAGGCTGGCCAGGCAGGGTTGCGGCTCGGCGACCATGTCGGCATACAGGTTGTTTTCCACCAGGCGGAAGCCGTGTTGGCTGGCCAACTGCAGCAAGCGGTGCAGCTGTGGCAGCGGGGTGCGTGAGCAGGTCGGGCTATGCAGGTGCGGCTGAGTGAAGAACGCGGTAGGGCGGTGGTGGGTCAGCAGCTGTTCCAGCTGATTGAGGTCATAGCCGTTCGGGGTGCGTGGCACGCCGACCAGGGTTGCCCCTTGGGTACGCAAGATGCTCATCAGATTGGGGTAGCCTGGGTCGTCCACCAGCACCACGTCACCCGGCCTTACCAAGGTGCGCACGGCCAGGTCCAGTGCCTGGCTGGCACCGTGGGTCAACATCAGCTGCGCCGGGTTGCAGACGATCGACAGCTCCTGCTGCAGGTTCTGCGCCGTCAGCGCCCGTAGCTCTGGAAGGCCCATCGGGTCGCCGTAGCCTGAAAGTTCCAGCGGGCTGCCGGCCACCTGACGCAGGCCGCGGCGCAAACCTTCCTCGTACATCCATTCATTGGGCAGCCATCCACAACCAGGTTTGAATGGCAGCTGGCGGGTTTCGAAGATCTGCTGCAGGTACCATTCGGAGTTGAACGATGGTCGAGTGGCGTCGGCCTCAGCGCTGTGAGTGTCCAGCAGTTCCGCTGCGGCCCGATTGACAAAGAACCCGGCATTGCCCTTGCTCACCAGCAGACCTTGAGCCACCAGCCGGTCGTACGCCTCTACCACGGTAAAGGTACTCACCGAGTAGCTCGCAGCGAACGCCCGGATAGATGGCACCTTGGCGCCGGGCTTGAGGGTCTGGTTATCGATCAGCTCGCGCAGGCCGTCGATGATCTGATTGACCAACGGCGTGGAAGCGTCTGGATGTAGTTCGAACATTAGGGGCCTTCAGGGTGCGGAACGCCAGGCGCCAATGGGGTGTATTGCATTGGCGGCCTGTACAGTGCAGTGCGAGATTCATGCCACTGTGCATGGCTCTCTACGCCGGACATTTTTACATTAGGTTGCAGATAGCGCCACACAAAGCATGTTCAGTTCGCCTCAGGTGTCACCTGGGGCGCGTCAGCAGGCCGCCACGGAAGGCCTGCGTGTGTCTATGCACACCATCCTGCCCGCATTAGCACTGATGTACAGGTGAAACCGAGAGCCATCGGGGTTTCACAGTTTTCCTTGGATAAAAAGAAGCACGGGGTACACAACTGATGGACGCAACATCCACAACCACCTCCGCCAAAGGCGAGCACGAGAGCAAGCTCAGTGCCTCGCTTAAGTCGCGCCACCTGACGATGATGTCGATCGCTGGGGTGATCGGCGGCGCCTTGTTCGTCGGCTCCGGCAGCGTGATCCACAGCGCCGGCCCAGCGGCCGTACTGGCCTACCTGGCCGGGGGCATCCTGGTGGTGCTGATCATGCGCATGCTCGGCGAAATGGCGACATCCTCGCCCGACACCGGCTCGTTCTCGACCTATGCTGACCGTGCCATCGGCCGTTGGGCTGGCTTCACCATCGGCTGGCTGTACTGGTGGTACTGGGTCATCCTGATGGCCTGGGAAGCGTACGTGGCGGGCAAGATCCTCCATGGCTTCTTCCCCGACGTCAGCGTCAACGTGTTCGTGCTGGCCACCACGCTGCTGCTGATCACTGTCAACTTCTTCAACGTCAAGCACTACGGTGAGTTCGAATTCTGGTTCGCGCTGATCAAGGTCGTGGCGATCGTCTGCTTCCTGGTGGTTTGTACCGCCGCAGTGATGAACATCTGGCAGTTCGGTGAGGTGCGGGGCATCACCCACCTGACCGCCGAGGGTTTCATGCCCAATGGCATCACCACCGTGATCGGTGCGTTGCTTGGGGTGATGTTCGCCTTCCTGGGTGCCGAGATCGTCACCATCGCCGCATCCGAAGCCAAGGACCCTGCTACCCAGATCGTCAAAGCCACCAACTCGGTGGTATGGCGAGTGTGCCTGTTCTACGTGGGCTCGATCTTCCTGATCGTCTGCCTGGTGCCATGGAACGACCCGCAACTGGGCGTTTCCGGCTACGGCGCGTACCGCCGCACCCTGGAGCTGTTGGGTGTACCGCACGCTGAACTGCTGATGAATTTCGTGGTGCTGACGTCGGTGAGCAGTTGCCTTATCTCGGGCCATTACACTGCTTCGCGCATGCTGTTCTCCCTGGCCCAGCGCGGTGATGCGCCATCGTTCTTCAAGATCACCCGCGCCGGTACCGGTGTGCCGGTATACGCCATCATCGGCTCCTGCATGGTGGCGGTGGTCTGCGCGCTGATCAACTTCAGTGAGACCCTGCGCCCCAAAGACGTGCTGGAAACCCTGATGAACACCACCGGTATGATTGCCCTGTTGGTGTACCTGGTCATCGCCTTCTCGCAACTGCGCATGCGCCGCAAGCTGATCGCCGAGGGCAAGGAAGTGCGCCTTAAAATGTGGCTGTTCCCATGGCTGACTTACCTGGTGATCGCTTTCATCATCGCTGCCCTGGTGACCATGGCGTTCATGCCTGACTACCAGATTCTGGTGATCTCTACCGGCATCGCCGCTGCCCTGGTGGTAGCCATGGGCGTGGTCCACCAGATCCGCTCTGGCAAGCAGCAGCACTAAGCCTTACTCGCTGTCGGAAGCGGCCGGCTCCCTCGTGGACCCGGCCGTTTCGCGTTGCTGGGCCTGGTGTTTTTCTGCCGGCATGTGAAAGCGCTGGTTCATCCAGGGTGAGCCGAGCAGTGCGGCGGCGGCAATCAATGCCACGATGGCCAGAGCCAGAAAGATTTTCATCGGCATGCGCATACAGGGAATGACTACAAGCATAGGCGCACAGTTCAGGCCCATTGGCTTGGCTACATGGCGTATGCTCACAGCATCGCCCTTAGAAGGAGCCGCCCATGGCCTGGTCCGCCACCCAGTACTCGCTGTTCGAAGATGAACGTACGCGCGCTGTGCGCGACCTGCTGGCCGCCGTGCCGCCAAGGCCGGTGCGCCATGCCACCGATCTGGGCTGCGGGCCGGGCAATTCCACCGAAGTGCTGTTGCAGCATTGTCCAGATGCGCTGGTGGTCGCGCTGGACAGCGACCCCGACATGATCGAGAAGGCACGCCAGCGCAAGCGCTTGCTGATTCCGCGGGTGCGCTGCGAGATCGCCGACACCGCTGGCTGGGCCGCCCCAGAGCCTCAGGACCTCATTCTGGCCAATGCCTCGCTGCAATGGGTGCCCGACCACGGCTCGCTGTACCCGCACCTGGTGCGCCAGCTGAACGAAGGCGGCAGCCTGGCCGTGCAAACCCCGGACAACCTTGATGAACCGGCACATCGGCAGCTGCGCGAGATCGCCGGGCGTGGCCCCTGGGCGGGCAAGTTCAGCGATTTCAGCCTTCCACCGCGGCACAATGCTGCTTTTTACTACGACCTGCTCAGCCCACTGTGCACACGGGTCGACGTGTGGCGCACCACCTATCATCATCCGCTGCAGGGTGGCGCCGAGGCAGTGGTGGAGTGGTTCAAGGGCTCGGCGTTGCGGCCGTACTTGAGCAAACTCGAGGCTGACGAGCAGGTGGATTTTCTGCAGATGTACCTGCAGGCCATGCAGCGTGACTATCCGCCATCGACCGACGGCAAGGTATTGCTCCCATTCCCACGCTTATTCGTCGTGGCGACCCGATAAGGTCGGTATACCCCACCTGCGCTCAGTATTGGCTCAGCGATTAAAGTAAATTAGAATCACTACCATTTACTTCACTTGCCGAGCTTCATCATGGTCGACGCCGCGCCGCCTTCCCAGCACAGCCTGCCTGATCTTTACCGTGAACATCGCAGTTGGCTGGAGGCCTGGCTGCGCCGGCGTATGGGCAACGCCTGGGATGCCGCAGACCTCAGCCAGGACACCTTCCTGCGCTTGCTCGCTAGCGCTCAGCCCCTGGCCGAGCTTCGCGAACCCCGTGCCTATCTTCTTACCGTAGGCAAACGGCTGCTCAGCAACTTTCACACAAGGCGCAACCTCGAGAAGGCCTACCTCGAGGCACTGGCACATTTGCCGGAGCAGAGTCTGCCGTCGCCCGAGCAGCG
The DNA here is from genome assembly GCF_014269025.2 of Pseudomonas promysalinigenes. NCBI lineage: Bacteria > Pseudomonadati > Pseudomonadota > Gammaproteobacteria > Pseudomonadales > Pseudomonadaceae > Pseudomonas > Pseudomonas promysalinigenes. The sequence goes on from NZ_CP077094.1 coordinate 2,095,899, forward strand.
CTGGATACTGCTCGAAACCCTGCAAGCGTTGGATGAACTGCTCGATGGCCTCAAACCAGCAGTGCGCAGGGCTTTTCTCTGGAGTCAGCTCGAAGGCCTGGGCTACTGCGAAATTGCCGAGCGTCTGGGTGTTTCTGAGCGCACGGTCAAACGTTACATGGCGCAGGCCTACGAGCACTGCCTATTGGCTCAGCTGTGATGCACACGCATTCGAAGCAGACGCGCGAGGCCCTACGCGCAGCTGCCTGCTGGCTGGCATTGCTCGAATCCGGTCGGGCTAGCCCGAGCGACCTCGAGCGCCTGGCGCAATGGCGAGGCAGCAACAGCGAACATGAACAGGCCTGGCAAAAAGCGCAGCAGTTGCGCCAGCGCTTTTCGCAATTGCCCCCCGAGTTGGCCATGGCTACCCTAGACCGCCCCCAGGCCAGTCGCCGCGCCTTGCTCAAGCAGGCATTGGGCCTAGCCGCCCTGGCGCCCGCGGCCTGGTTGCTGAGCCGGCAATTGCCGTTAGAGGCATGGACCGCCGATGTGCACACGGCGGTCGGCGAGCGCAGACGGCTGGTTCTAAGTGACGGTACGGTGTTGCAACTGAACACCGATAGTGCGGTCGATCTGAACCTTGAAGGTGCGAGCGTGAAACTGCTGCGTGGCGAGGTAGCTTTGGCAGTGCCCCAGGGGCGCAACCAAGTACTGCAGCAGCCTTATGGGCAAGTAGTTATCAGTGGCGCTGATGTTTGCCTGCACCTGTTCGAACAGGCATGCCGAGTCTCGGTAGTCAAAGGCCAGGCCACGGTGTACCCGTTAAGTGGCGGTGCCGTGGTGCTGCAAGCGGGCCAGCAAACCGATGTGCGGGCCGACGGCCCTGGCCGTGTTGCGGCCCTAGACGATTTGCTGCTGGGCTGGCGCGAGGGCGTGCTGCGCTTGAACGATCGGCCATTGGGCGACCTGCTCAACGAGCTGCGCCGGTATCGCCCCGGTGTGCTGCGTTGGGATCCTGAGTTGGAACGGTTGCGGGTAACAGGCACTTTCCGCCTGGATGATACCGACCGGGTGTTGGCCCTGTTGGCCGCAAGCCTTCCACTGCATGTGCAGACCCACACCCGTTACTGGGTAAGCCTGACGGCGCCAGAAATTCGTGGCTAAGGCTGTCCCCTTTATTCTTCTCACCGGTCATTACCGGTAGAAGAACACTAGGGAGCCTTCTCGATGCCTGCTGTAATGCCACTTTCCACGCGCCACTTGCTGCGTGCCGGGTTCGCCATGAGCCTGTTGTTCAGCACACCACTATGGGCCGCAGACCGAGCGCTGCGCACCTACGAAGTACCTGCTGGCAGCCTGGGCACTGCGCTTACACGCTTCGCCGACCAGGCTGGGGTGAGCCTGTCGCTTGACCCGGCTTTGGTCAGTGGCCAGCAAAGCCTAGGTTTGTCTGGCCGTTACACCCTGGACGAAGGCTTCCTGCAATTGCTGCGCGGCACGGGCCTGCTGTTGCAGCCGGTAGGCGAGGGGGCGTTCACCCTGGTGCCGGCCCCCCAGGACGCGGGTGTGGTGGAGATTGCACCAACCAACATCAGCGGCGGCCAGCTCCAGTTCAACGACGGCCAGCCTTATGCGGGCGGGCAAGTGGCGCGCAAGGGCTCGCAGGGCCTGCTCGGTGCGCGCGACTTCATGGACACACCCTTCAGTATGACCACCTACACCCATGAGTTGGTGAAGAACCAACAGGCTCGCACCTTGAGCGATGTAGTGGCCAGCGACCCCTCGGTGCGTGCGACCAACCCGGCAGGCGGGCGCTTCGAGCAGTTCACCATCCGTGGCTTGAGCCTGTTCAATAGCGATGTGTCCTACAATGGCCTCTACGGCATCCTGCCGACCTATTCGATCGACATGGAGATGGCCGACCGCGTCGACATTCTCAAAGGCCCAAGCCAGCTGATCAATGGCATTTCGCCGCGGGGCAGCGTGGGTGGCGCCATTAACGTGGTCCCCAAGCGCGCTGGCGACAAGCCGATCACCGAGTTCACCGGTAACTACGCTTCCAATAGCCAAGTTGGCGGTGCAGTGGATGTTGGCCGCCGATTCGGTGAGGGTGAGCAGTTCGGCCTGCGCTTCAATGGGGTGAAGCAGGGCGGCGATACCGAGTGGGGCCAGCAGCGCGTGGACCGCGAAATGGCCGTGCTTGGACTGGACTTCAGGGGCGAGCGCCTGCGGCTGTCGGCAGACCTGGGCCACACTGAGCGTGACACCGACGCCCCCCAGGAGCGTGTTTTGGTCGGGGCCAATGCCAGGGTGCCCAGTGCCAGCGATGTACGCCACAACTATGCGCAGCGCTGGAGCCAGGCGCACACCAACGACACCTTCGGCACATTCAATGCCGAGTACGATATCAGCGACTCGCTGATGGCCTACGGCGCATTCGGCGCTCGCGAGAGCCACCACGATTTCCTGCGCCATAATGTGTCGATCATCAACGACGCCGGTGACTTCAGCGTGCAGCCCCGCGACTTCACCCGTGACGAGTCGGTGCGCACCGCCATGGCCGGGGTGCGCAACTGGTTTCATACAGGCCCCGTCAGCCATGAAGTCAATCTGGCCGCCAGCTACTTCTACATGGACTTCACCAACGGCGGCGCACGCTATGCCACGGCCCTGAGCAACCTGTATAACCCCGTCGCTACCCCAACACCGGTCACCCCAACCCGCAGCGATGGTCAGGCTTACACCGAAAATCGGTTCTCCGGGATTGCGCTGGCCGACACACTTGGCTTTGTCGACGATCGACTGCTGCTGACCCTGGGCGCTCGCTGGCAACGGGTGCAGGTGGACGACTGGAGCGATGGGGTCAAGGGCGATACAGCGTATGACGAAGAGAAGGTTTCGCCTTCCGCTGGCCTGCTGCTCAAGGTCACCGACCAGCTTTCGCTCTATGCCAACTATATGGAGGGCTTGAGCCAAGGCAAGATTGCGCCGTCGACTTCGATCAACGAGGACCAGATCTTCCCACCGTTCATCAGCCGTCAGATCGAAGTCGGCGCCAAATATGATCTGGGCCGCGTGGCTTTCACTGCCAGTGCCTTCCGCATACGCCAGCCAGCGTACGAAACCAATGCCACGTCTCGGGTATTCGGCCCCAACGGTAAACGTGAAAATCGTGGAGTGGAACTGAGTGTATTCGGCGAGCCGCTTGACGGTATCCGTGTGCTCGGGGGCGTGATGTTCATCGACAGCGAGCTGACCGGTACGGTCAACGGCGCTTTCGACGGCAACCGCGCCCCGGCAACTCCGCGATACAACATTAACCTGGGCGTGGAATGGGATGTGCCTGGGGTCAACGGTTTGACCCTGACAGGGCGGGGCATTCATTCCAGCTCCCAGTACCTGGACCAGGCCAATAGCAAGCGGATCGACGGCTGGGAACGATTCGACGTGGGCGCGCGCTATGCGTTGAAGCTCGACAGCACTGAGGTCACCCTGCGCGCCAATGTCGAGAATCTGATGGACAAACGTTACTGGGCATCGGCGGGCGCGCCGGACGATAGCGAGCCTGGCTTGACCCTGGCCACCCCGCGTACTTACCTGCTATCGGCAACACTCGGCTTCTGATTCGCCAGCAGACACCGGGCAGCGCGCGGCAACCGTCGGCTACGGCGGCGCTTGGGGCAGGTCAGTCACATTTGCGGTTTCACGTCGGCAGGCAGCGTGGCTTCGAGGGCTTGCCTGGCGGCGTTGAACTTGTCACCCTTTGCGCCGGATCGATTGTTCATGCCGTGACAGAAGGAAGCACGCTCTTGAGCTGGGAAAAAATCGGCAAAACCCTGGTTGCCATGTTGCTTGGCCTGATGGTCTTGCTGGTGGCCTATGTGCTGGTCACAAACCAGCCAAGGCTCGAGGCGACGCTGACCTACGCCTACCTGACCTATCCCAGCCAGTTCAGCGAGCGCATCAGCAAGGCCAATGACCAGCTCAAGTACGAGCAGTTGCAGCCACGGGTCAATAGCATCAGTGGCGGCGCGTTGAATCAATACCAGATCGACAAGTTGATCGAAATGGCCCAGGCCCCTTATGCGCAACTGTTTGCCAAGCCCTTCGAAGCCGGGCTGGTCGATCATCGCACCGGGTTGCTCATCGACCTGCAGAACCTGGGTGACAGCGATGTGCGTGAGGTAAAAGTACGTCTACCAGCCAAAGGCCTGGTGCAGGTGCGTGATGCAGCTGGCAACGACACGTTGTACGAAGCGGCCACAGCCCAGGTGCTGATACCTCTGATCGAAAAGGGCGGGGCGTGCAAGGTCTGGGTGTACTTCGACGCCGACTACTCGCAGATCCGTCAAGGTGGCATAGGCGTGAGCTTCGCCGGGGGCGAAGCGGACATCCGAGTCTATCGGGAGTTCACCGGTTTCCCTGCGCTGGTTGCGCGCTACAGTCGGGAGCTGGTGGGGTTGTTGGCGGTCACCTTGCTGTGTGTGCTGATGATGGGTTACGTCTGCCTGAGCCGCCGACGCACCCTTGCCTGAGCGGTCGTGGGGCCGAACGCTGCAAGGCAGCGCCTCGATCCCACGGCCGATTTCAGGTTCGGCTCAGGCCGGGGCCATCGCGAACCCTACGCCGAAGCGGTTCCAGGCATTGATAGTGGCAATGGCAAAGGTCAGGTTGACCACTTCAGCGGGTTCGAAGTGAGCGTGCAATGCCTGATATTCGGCTTGTGGCGCACCGCGCTCGGGCAGCCGGGTCAGGCATTCCAGCCATGCCAATGCGGCACGTTCACGGGCGCTGAAGTAAGGGGTTTCCTGCCAGACGCACAATGTTTGCAAGCGCGCCTCGGTTTCACCGGCCTTGCGCGCATCATTGGCATGCACGTTCACACAGTAGGCGCAGCCATTGATTTGCGAGGCACGCAGGCGCACCAGTTCCAGTAGGGAGTTTTCCAGCCCGCTCTGGGCCAAAGCCTGCTCGAGCCCGACCATGGCTTTGTAGGCTTGCGGCGAGTGTTTGGCCCATTCGATACGGTCGTTCATAAGTGCTCCAGGGGTCTGTTGTGGACTTGGCCCTACATTAGCCGCCGTCGCCTGCATGCCCCATAGCCAATCGCGCGGTTTGCCGGGAGGCCAATCGGGTTATTCAGGTGGCCACTGACCTGCATCCAATCTCTTCATTTCTACCCTGACCTCCCAGACAGGATAATCAGGCGGTCTTGTTCGGAGTGGATGTGTGATGAGAGTGGCGTTGAACCTGTTGCTGATGATCGTGCTGGCAGTGAACCTGAGGCCGATCCTCACCAGTATCGGGCCGTTGCTTGGGCCGATGCGTGCCAGTACCGGCTTGGGCTACCAGCAAGCGGCGCTGCTTACTGCGCTGCCAGTGCTGTGCATGGGCCTGGTGCCGTTACTGCAGCCTTGGCTAAGACGCTGGGTCAGCGAACATGGCGGAATGCTGGCCGGCCTCAGCGCCATTGCCCTGGCTTGCCTGTGGCGGCTGCAGTTGGACAGTGCCTGGGCACTGGTTGCCAGCGCGGTACTGGCGGGAATCGGCGTGGCGGTGGTACAGGGCATGATGCCCGGGCTGGTCAATCGCTGGTTCCCCACCCGTTTGGCTGGGTGCATGGGCCTGTACTCGGCGGCGCTGATGAGTGGCGGAGGTCTGGCAGCGATGCTGGGGCCGCGGGTTAGCGAGCACTTCGGCCATTGGCAGGCCGGGCTTGGTCTGTGGGTGATTCCAGCGGTGCTGGCGATACTCGCCTGGGCCGTGCTGCGCCCTCGGTCACCCGTGCCGATGCTCAGCAGTGCCCGCAGCGGGCATTGGTTCAGCTCTCCCAGGGCCTGGTTGCTGGCGCTGTATTTCGGCCTGATCAACGGCGGCTACACCAGCATGGTCGCCTGGCTGCCAGCTTTTCATCTGGAACACGGCGGTACGGCGCAAGGTGGCGGCGACCTGGTCGGGCTGATGACCCTGTTCCAGGTTTGCGGTGCCTTGGGCTTACCCTTGTTGCTGCGCGGCGTCACCGACCGCCGCCCAGGTCTGTGGCTGGCTCTGGGAGTACAGCTTGCAGGTTTTGTTGGGCTACTGCTGGCGCCGACCATGGCCACGGGGCTATGGGTGGCGATGATTGGTTTCGGCTTGGGTGCCTGTTTCAGCCTCAGCTTGACCTTGACTCTGGAGCACCTCAAGGCACCCGCCGAGGCCGGTAGCCTCGCGGCGTTCGTGCAGGGCATCGGGTTCATCATCACTGGGATCGTGCCCTATATTGCCGGTTGGTTACGCGATATGAGCGGCGACTTCCAGGCATCCTGGACGCTGTTGACCGTCACGGTGCTGGCGATGTTGCTGGTGACCGCGCGTTTCACCCCGCGTGGCTACGCAGCGGCGCTGGCGCGACCTGCGCCGGATGACCGAGTGGCCCAGATCAACTGAGCATCTGCAGGGTGTCGCGGACCCGATCCAACGCCGGGTCGATGTCCAGCAATTCGATGGCGCCAAACCCCATCAGCAGCCCTGGGCGTACCGGTGCTTGGCTGAAGAAAGGTGCTAGAGAATACAGGCCAACCTGTACATTGCGGGCCAGTTTGGTCAGCAACCCGATATCTACACCTGGCTGGGCAAGGGCGCTCAGGTGGAAGCCGGCACTGGCCGGCACCGCGCTCAACCAAGGCGACAAGTCGTCGTCCAGCCGCGCCAGGATTCGTGCCCGGCGGGCGCTGTAGATATCGTGGCAGCGGCGAATGTGTTTGTTCAGGTGGCCTTCGGCTATGAAGCGCGCCAGCGCCCACTGCAACAATGTCGGGCTATGCCAGTCACTCAGGTGTTTGGCCACGCTGGCGGCGCCGAGCACCGCCGGGGGGAGCACCGCGTAACCCAGGCGCAGTTCTGGCAGCAAGGTCTTGGAAAAGGTCCCGACATAGGCCACCAGCCCGTGCCGGTCCAGCCGCTGCAGGGCATCGGCTGGCGGGCCCTGGTAGCGAAACTCGCAGTCGTAATCATCCTCGATGATCACCGCGCCGAGTTCTGCGGCCCGCGTCAACAGGGCCTGGCGGCGAGGCTCGCTCATCGGCATGCCGAGCGGAAACTGGTGCGAGGGTGTCACGTAGATCAAGCGGGTGCCATCGGCAATGTGCGAAACGCACATGCCCTGATCGTCCACGGGTACCGATTGCACCTTCGCGCCCTGCGCCAGGAACAGTTGCCGCGCCGGTGGGTAGCCAGGGTCTTCCATGGCCACTTGGTAACCTGGCTCGACCAGCACCCGGGCAATCAGGTCCAGGGCCTGCTGTGCGCCATTGCTGACCAAGATGTCTGCCGCACTGCAATGTACTCCGCGCGCATAGGCGATATGGTGGGCGATGGCCTCACGCAGTTCGGGCAAACCCTGGGCAGCGAACTGCCGCTCAGGATGGCGCTGGCTGCGGCGCAGGGCGTAATTCAGGCAGCTACGCCACTGGTCGAAGGGAAACTGCGCTTTGCTTGAAGCGCCACCGACGAAGTCGTAGCGCGACGGCGCCTCCTGCCCACGCCCGGCGAGCACCGTGGCCCGTTGCTGCCAGCGTTGCAGCGTCGCCGCCGCCGCAAGTGGCACCGTGCGTACTTCGCCGCTTGGCAGCGGTACGCGAGGCGTGATGAACGTGCCGCGGCCGACCACACCGCTGAGCAGGTTTTCGTAGGTCAGCCTGGAATAGGCTTCAGCCACGGTTTTGCGCGACACCCCCAGTTGCGCTGCCAGCAGCCGGGTCGGCGGCAGTTGTGTGCCTGCGGCCAGATGGCCGCTATCGATGCCGGCGCGTAGCTGTTGGTAGAGCTGGTCGGCCAGGCCTTTGCGGCCGTCCAGGCGGATATGCAATTCCATGATCGGTTTCCAAGCGCAAGAGCGCTCAGAATAGCGGATCACAAGCGTGTGGTGCTTACCGTGATGTACCCTTTGGCGCCCAGCGCGATGCGTATCACCGTCTCATCTGCCAGGGCCTTGCGTTTTTGCTTGATGCACACTCCTTTGACCCCAACAGCGCGCATCTGGAAGCTGACGGCCCGCCCGCAGGGGTCGAAGAAGATCTCGCTGGCCAGTAGTTCGATGCGTTCGACCAATTGCCGAGTGCGCTCGTCGGTGGCGCAGAAAAACAGCACGCCTGAGAGGTGAGGGTCTTCGTCGGGGTTGCTGATGTCGTGAGCCAGCAATTCGCGCAGGGCACTGCGCAGTTCGGCGGTGGTGCGGGTGTCTGGGTGCATGCGCAGCCTCCTCGGGTTCGATGGCTGAAGCATGTTTTTGCTGGCTCACAGCCGCAAGTAAGGCACATCCGCATCTTCTGTAGGAAAGTTCTGAGGGCGATGGGCGTTGGAGGAGGACCGAGCGATCCAGCCTGCGCGGTGCCTGCGGACGATCACCGCCTGGCTAAGCGGGATCGATGTCCGGTTGCAGGGCAGCCTCGACGACTTCTATCCAGTGCTGGACCGGCGTGCGCGCGGCCGCGTCCAGGTGGGTCTGGCAACCGATGTTGGCGGTGACGATGACCTGGGGTCTGCCGCTTTCCAACGCATTGAGCCGGTTGTCGCGAAGTTGTCGCGACAGCTCAGGCTGGGTCAGCGAGTAGGTACCGGCCGAGCCACAGCACAAGTGCCCATCGGCTACGGGAGTGAGCGTGAAGCCCAAGCGTGACAGCAGGCTTTCTACTTGGCCGCCAAGCTTGAGGGCATGCTGCAGGGTGCATGGGCAGTGAAAGGCCACGCGCTGCTCGGGGCACAGGCCGAGCCTTTCGAGCGGCTCGTTGCCAAGCACTTCGACCAGGTCCCGGGACAGTGCGCTGACCCGTGCAGCCTTGGCCGCGTAGTGCGGGTCTTGTTTGAGCAGGTGGCCATAATCGCGCACGAACGCACCGCAGCCGCTGGCAGTTTGCACGATGGCCTCAGCCCCGGCCTCGACTGCCGGCCACCACGCATCGATGTTGCGCCGAGCGCGTTGCAGGCCTTGTTGGTGGGCATCAAGGTGGTAGTCCACGGCGCCGCAGCAACCGGCTTGGTAGGCTGGCTCCACGCTGATGCCCAAGCGATCCAGCAGCCGCGCGGTGGCGGCATTGGTGTTGGGTGAGAAGGCCGCCTGTACGCAGCCTTCGAGCAACAGCACTCGCCGGGCGTGACGGGGCGCTGGCCGTTTGCCGGCAGGTGCTACCCGAGCTGGCAGCTTGCACCTGAGGCTGGCCGGCAGCAGCGGCCGCAAGGCTTGGCCAGTGCGGGTCAGCGTTTTGAACAGCGCAGGATGCGGCACGACTGCGCGCAGGCCCAAGCGCAGCAGGCGCTGACCGAGCGTGCGCGGCACTTTTTGCGTCAGCACGGCGCGGCCGATATCCAGCAAGTGGTGATACTGCACCCCTGATGGGCAGGTGGTTTCACAGCTGCGACAGCTCAGGCAGCGGTCCAGATGCAGTTGGGTACTGGCGGTGGCTGGTTCACCCTCCAGTACTTGTTTGATCAGATAGATACGCCCCCGCGGGCCATCGAGCTCGTCGCCGAGCAGTTGATAGGTCGGGCAGGTGGCCGTGCAGAAGCCGCAGTGTACGCACGAGCGCAGAATGCTTTCGGCCTCGTCGCCACGGGCCAGCTGCTTGGCGCTATCGCTCAGGTGGGTTTGCATGGGTGGGTGCTCACAAATCGGGGTACAAACGGCCAGGGTTGAATACACCCTGGGGGTCGAGTTGCTGCTTGAGGGCGCGGTGGTAGCGCATCAGTGCTGCGGGCAGCGGTGCCGTGCTGTCATCACCTGGGAAATAGCCGGTGGCGTGACCACCGACCGTGGCGAGCTGCTTACGAATCAGCTCGGCCGGCGCGCTAGACTTGAGCCAGCGTTGTGCGCCGCCCCAGTCGATCAGTTGCGGCCCTGGCAGGTCGACTTCTGCGGTGGCGCTCGGCAGCGACAGCCGCCATAGGGGGGCGGGGTCATCAAAGAATGCCAGGCGCTGCTCCCGCAGATCGCTCCAGAACAGGCTATCGAGCAGCTCGCCACCCAGGCGCCGATAGGCCGACTGCACTGAACCTTCACCACCCTCCAGGCGTAGGTACAAGGTTTCGCCTTCATGGCAGGCGGCGCTGATCGGCAATGGTTGCTGGCCCCACTTGGCCAGCTCGGCCAGCGCCTGATGGCGACTCATCGGCATGCGCAGGCTCAAGCATTGGCGCGGGCGCGGCAGCACTTTCAACGATACCTCCGTGACCAGCCCCAAGCAGCCGAAGCTGCCAGCCAGCAAGCGTGACACGTCATAGCCTGCTACGTTTTTCATCACCTCGCCGCCAAAGCGCAGGAGTTTGCCGTGGCCGGTGATCACCCGTGTCCCAAGTACGTAGTCTCTTACCGCTCCTGCCCAAGGGCGGCGCGGGCCGGACAACCCGGCCGCGACCATGCCGCCAAGGGTCGCCTCATCGCTCAGGTGGGGTGGCTCGCACGGCAGCATCTGCCCAGCCTCGTGCAGCGCTGCTTCGATTTCCACCAGCGGGGTGCCGGCTCGGGCGGTGAGCACCAATTCGGTCGGGTCGTAACTGACCAGGCCGCGGTGGCAGCGAGTATCGAGCACCTCGCCCTCCACCCTACGGCCAAGCATGGCTTTACTGTTGCCTCCCTGGATGCGCAGCGCCGTGCCGTGCTTGAGGGCCTGATTGACCTGATCCAGCCAGTCCTGGCTGACATCGCAGTCCATGCTCATCAGAAACGCTCCAGATCGGGGAAGGGCAATTGCCCGTGGTGCACATGCAAAGCGCCGAATTCAGCGCAGCGCTGCAACGTGGGGATGTTTTTGCCTGGATTGAGCAGCCCTTGTGGGTCGAAAGCCGCCTTCACGGCGTGAAACAGGGTGATCTCGTCGCTGTTGAACTGCGCGCACATCTGGTTGATCTTCTCGCGACCGACCCCATGCTCACCGGTGATGCTGCCGCCTACTGCCACGCACAGCTCCAGGATGCGCCCGCCGATTGCCTCGGCGCGCTCCAGTTCCCCCGGCTGATTGGCATCGAACAGGATCAACGGATGCATGTTGCCGTCGCCGGCATGGAACACGTTGGCCACACGCAAGCCGTAGGTTTCGCTAAGTTCACTGATGCCTTTGAGTACTCGCGGCAGTTCCCGGCGCGGGATGGTGCCGTCCATGCAGTAGTAATCCGGCGCAAGCCGTCCCACCGCTGGGAAAGCATTCTTGCGACCGGCCCAGAAGCGCACACGTTCCGCTTCGTCGCAGGCCAGGCGTACATCCCGGGCGCCGGCTTGCTTGAGTACCTCGCCCACGCGCTCGCAGTCCTCCTGCACGTCGGCTTCCACGCCGTCGAGTTCGCACAACAGAATGGCGGCTGCCTCCACGGGGTAACCGGCATGGATGAATGCTTCGGCCGCGCGGATCGCCAGGTTGTCCATCATCTCCAGGCCCCCGGGGATGATGCCGGCAGCAATGATTTGAGCCACCGCGCGGCCCGCATCCTCGACGCAGTCGAAGCTGGCAAGCAGCACCCGAGCCATCTGAGGCCTGGGCAGTAGCTTGACGGTGACTTCGGTGACGATGCCGAGCATGCCCTCGGAGCCGGTGAACAGTGCCAGTAAATCGAAACCCGGGCTGTCCAGGGCGTCACTGCCTAGCGTCAGGCGTTCGCCTTCGATGGTGAGCACCTCGACCTTGAGCAGATTGTGCACGGTCAAGCCGTATTTCAAGCAGTGCACACCGCCTGCATTCTCCGCGACGTTACCGCCGATCGAGCAAGCGATCTGCGACGACGGATCGGGTGCGTAGTACAGGCCATGGGGCGCAGCGGCTTGCGAGATGGCGAGGTTGCGTATCCCGGGCTGCACACGGGCGAAGCGGCCTTCTGGGTTGACTTCAAGGATGCGGTTCAACCGTGCCATCACCAGCAGAATCCCTTGAGCCAGCGGCAGTGCACCGCCTGATAGACCGGTGCCGGCGCCGCGTGCCACCACCGGCACGCCACGCTGATGACAAAGCTTGAGCAAGACCTGCACCTGTTCGAACCGCTCGGGCAGCACCACCAGAAGCGGCACGGTTCGGTAAGCCGAAAGGCCATCACATTCGTAGGGTTTGAGGTCTTCAGTGCGGTGCAGGATGTGCAGGTCGGGCAAGGCATCACGCAAAGCTTGCAGCAACGCGTGCTGATCAACGTTGGGCAACGCTCCATCGACACGCGGGTCGTAGAGGATGTTCATGGGCTGCACTCGATGGCTTTTGTTTTTATTGGCAAGCCGACCAGTCCCTGCCAAGGTTGCGCGCTGCAGGGCAGAGCGGGGCGAACGACTGAGTATAGAAGACCGGTTTGAATTAGCGCAGGCGCTGCAGGGAAGGCTCGACACCTTGGGTGCCTATCGTTTGGCAACCAAGATGTCGAGGGTCAGGGGTTGGGATGAATATCAATGATGGGCCAGGGGGTCATCCTGGGAAAGAATGGCTTTGGCCAACTCTTCATCACTGGCTTGCAAGCCAGGGTTGTCCTTACGCACCTGCTCCAGCGCGGACTCGACATAGGCGCCACGGATGCTACCACCGCTGGCCACGAACGCAGAAAGCTCGTCGCGTGCAGGGATGATGCGTTTATCGTCTTTGAAGGTGGAATACAGCGATGCGGAAACACCTGCCGAAGTTGCCACGTCGCCCGCATCAACGCGGGCCAGGGCAGCACCGGCAGGCAACAGAAGCAGCAGCGCAGGGGCAATGAGTAGGTGGCGCATGTCGAGTTCTCCAGTAGCAGCAAGCATTAGGGAAGAAACCACTCTTCCATAGGATAGCGCCGCACTGGCGGGAGTTCCCTATGCCGGACCCCGGTTGTCGTTACACCTTGCCGCTCAGCAAACGTTGCAGGGACTGATCGAAATCGCGCAGGGCGTCGGCTTTTGCCGCTGCTTCGTTTTCCAGTAGCCGTGCCGTGCTGTCGACATTTTTGCGTGCTCGCCCTTCGGCGCGGCCGATGTAGCTGAGTTGGCTGTCGAAAAAGCGCGCCACCACACGGCTCTCGACGTCGGCTGTGGCCAGGCGGCTTTCGCTGTCCAGCAGCACGATCACATCCGGCTGGTCGGCCAGCAGGCTGTCGAGGTCTTCATAGAACCTAACCTCGGCGAACTGTTGCGCCAGCGAATGCGCTAGCCAGTCGTAGGCTTGGCTACCCCCGCGCAGGGTGGCCACTGCAATACTGCGCGGCGGCGCTGCAGTCTGCGCCTGCCCTCGGTGCTGTTGCAGATAGCCAAGGGTAGTTTGCGTGTCGCGCCCCAACAGCACGGCCACATGTTGCCCCGGCGCCAGGGCGAGGCTGGAAAGGGCGGTGGCTGAATAGAAATGCCCTTCAGGCTCGGCGCCCGAAGGCTGGCCGAGGTGGTGCACCCCGCCAGGGCAGCGAACAAAGCGAGCAAGGCAGCGAGCATGCCGGTTTTCATGGGTAGCGTCTCATCGATCCGTGGATGCCGCCATCTTGCGCCGGTCGTCCCAGCAGCGGAACTCGATGGCATTCATGGTGGCTATCGACAAGGTCGATGGATCAGCTTGGGCTGGCCATATATTGCAGGATGCGCTCGCGCAGCCAGCGCTCGGCAGGGTCGTTGTCTTGGGCACCACTCCACACCATCGACAACTCGGCTTCGGAGATCTCGAACGGGGCGGGGTCGGCTCGCAGATTGCCATCGTCGGCCAGTGCGCAGGCGGCGTAGTCGGGCACGGTGGCGATCATTTCGGTATTGCGCAGCAGGGCGCGCAGGCTGCCGAACTGCGGCACAGCCAGCACTACCTTGCGGCAGCGGCCTATCCGCGCCAAATCCAGGTCGATGTTGCCACTCATGTCACCGGAGAACGACACCATCACATGGGGGCGGGCGCAGTACTCGTCGAGCGTCAATGGGCCGGGGCGGTCGTCAGCACGCAGTACTCTCACGCCGATATCGCGCAATTTGCGCCGTTTGGCAGTGGCCGGCAGATCGGTGGTGTAGCTGATGCCCACCGAAATCTCGCCGCTGGCCAACAGGCCTGGCATCAACAGAAAGTTGGCGCGGCGCACTACCACACTGATGTCCGGCGCCTCTTCGCGCAAGGCTTGCAGCAGGGCGGGGAACAGGCCGAACTCGGCGTCATCCGACAGGCCCAGACGGAACTGATTGCAGCTGCTGGCCGGGTCGAAGTCGCGGGCGCGGCTGATGGCAGAAGAAATCACATCCATCGCTGGCCCCAATTCAGCGAAAATTTGCAGGGCCCGCGGCGTCGGCTCCATGGCGCGGCCGCTGCGGATCAATAGCGGGTCGTCGAACAGTTCGCGCAGCCGGGCCAGCGCAGCGCTGACGGTGGATTGCGTAATGAACAGCTTTTCGCCGACGCGGGTCAGGTTGCGCTCGATCATCAAGGCTTCGAACAGCACCAGCAGGTTCATGTCGACACGGCGCAGGTCGTTGCGGTTCATGGGGCTTGGCTCACCGGGGCAGAGGGGTTGGCTGTGTATTGAAGCACGTCGGCGGCCGTTGTGCAGAAGATGAATGCGTCGCGGCTATCAGCCTGCTAGAGCCACTCTATTAGACCTCTGCCCAAGCTCGGCTAGTCTTTGTTCTGGCCCTGCGAAATCACCGATTGAGCACTTCGCAAGCCGTCTCGGCGCGTGGCCGACCTGACCTGATGAGGGGGTAGGCAAAAAGCCTTGAGCAGGACTCCAACACTACCTCGCCTACACCGGTAAATCTGGATAACCGACCCAAAGGTAACAGCAGATGTCGAACGAATCGAAATGCCCGTTCCATCAAACCGCAGGTGGCGGCACCACCAACCGTGACTGGTGGCCTGACCAGCTCAACCTCAGGATTCTTCATCAGCACTCGTCCAAGTCCAGCCCTGACCCGGACTTCGACTATGCCAAGGCTTTCAAGAGCCTTGATTTCCAAGCCCTCAAAGCCGACCTCAGGGCTTTGATGACCGACTCCCAGGACTGGTGGCCAGCCGACTTCGGCCACTATGGCCCGCTGTTCGTGCGCATGGCCTGGCACAGCGCCGGTACCTATCGCATCGGTGATGGCCGTGGCGGTGCCGGGTCTGGCCAACAGCGCTTCGCCCCGCTCAACAGCTGGCCGGACAACGTTAGCCTCGACAAGGCTCGGCGCCTGTTGTGGCCAATCAAGCAGAAATATGGCAACAAGATCTCCTGGGCTGACCTGATTGTTCTTACCGGTAACGTCGCCCTGGAGTCCATGGGCTTTAAGACCTTCGGTTTTTCCGGCGGGCGCGCCGATGTATGGGAGCCGGACGAAGACGTGTATTGGGGGTCGGAAAAAGTCTGGCTGGGCGGTGATACGCGCTATGGCAAAGAGCAGGTCAAGGCGCAGCCACCCGGCCAAGGTGACCTGGTGGCCGAACCTGCCAAACATGCTGAAGAACAAAGCCGTGATCTGTCGGCAGAGCGCAACCTTGAAAACCCCTTGGCCGCTGTGCAGATGGGCCTGATCTATGTCAATCCGGAAGGCCCGGAAGGCGAGCCTGACCCGGTCAAGTCCGGCAAGGATATCCGCGAGACATTTGGCCGCATGGCCATGAACGATGAAGAAACGGTGGCGCTGATCGCAGGCGGCCATGCGTTCGGTAAGACGCACGGTGCAGGCCCGGCCGATAACGTCGGCCCCGAGCCGGAAGCAGCAGCTCTGGAGCTTCAGGGGCTAGGCTGGGCCAACAAGTTCGGCAGTGGCAAAGGCGCAGATACCATCACCAGCGGCCTGGAAGTAACCTGGACCTCCACGCCCACCAAGTGGAGCAATGAATACCTCAACAACCTGTTCAACTACGAGTGGGAACTGACCAAAAGTCCGGCCGGTGCCCATCAATGGCGGCCCAAAGACGGAGGGGGGGCAGGGACCGTGCCGGATGCCCATGACCCGGCCAAGAAACACGCCCCGTCCATGCTCACCTCCGACCTGGCCCTGCGCTTTGACCCGATCTACGAGCCGATCGCCCGGCGTTTCAAAGATAACCCGGACCAGCTAGCCGATGCCTTCGCCCGCGCCTGGTACAAGCTGATTCACCGTGACATGGGCCCGTTGTCACGTTACTTGGGCCCTGAAATGCCCAACGAGGAACTGCTCTGGCAAGACCCGCTGCCAAAAGTCGACCACCCTCTGGTGGACGAGCAGGATGTCGCCGGCCTCAAGGCCAAGATACTGGCTTCGGGCCTGAGCGTTGGCGAGCTGGTTTCCACCGCCTGGGCAGCAGCCTCGACATTCCGCGGTTCGGACAAGCGCGGTGGTGCAAACGGCGGGCGCCTGCGCCTTGCGCCGCAAAAAGACTGGGCGGCGAATGCGGGTACGGCGAAGGTGCTGGGGGTGCTGGAGCAAATCCAGAGCGCGTTCAACAGCGGCGGCAAGAAGGTGTCCTTGGCCGACCTGATCGTGCTGGCGGGCACTGCGGCGGTCGAGAAGGCAGCCAAGGATGCTGGGTTCAGCGGCACTGTGGCATTTCGCCCAGGCAGGGTCGATGCCTCCCAGGCGCAGACCGATGTCGAGTCGTTCGCTGTGCTGGAGCCTTTGGCCGATGGTTTGCGTAACTTCACCAAGGCCCGTTATAGCGTCAAGGCCGAAAAGCTGCTGCTGGATAAAGCCCAGCTACTGACGCTCACGGCCCCTGAGCTGACGGTCTTGATCGGTGGCCTTCGGGTGCTCGGTGCCAACCATGGCGATAACAAGCAAGGGGTATTCACTGACAAGCCTGGCACTTTGAGTAACGACTTTTTCCGCAACCTGCTGGATATGGGCGTGGAGTGGAAGCCAACTTCGGCGGACAACGAAAGCTTCGAGGGCCGTGACCGCAAGAGCGGGCAAGTGAAATGGACCGCTAGCCGCGTTGACCTGGTATTCGGGTCCCATGCGCAGTTGCGGGCTTTGAGTGAGGTGTATGGCAGTAGCGACGGGAATGACAAGTTCGTCAGCGACTTCGTTGCGGCCTGGGTGAAGGTGATGGAGCTCGATCGATTCGACCTGAAGTAAACACCAGTGGGGCGCTTGCGCCCCATCTGCTTTTTGAGGGGATCACGACGGGGCAGGGCGCTTGGCGCCAAGTGCCCATAGAGTCAGCAGCTATATCAAGCCGCTGCTGCGCAGCGCGCCGCGTTCGGTATCGGGCCTAGCGCCGTATCGGTCACGGTCCACTGCACTGAGCTGGCTGTGCGGCAAGGTCCACTGACAGTGCCTGCCAAGTCCGTTCAAGGTGCCTGCAAGGCGGCTTCTCAGGCGCTGCGACGCAGTGCGTGGTGACTCGCGAATAGCGGTACTGCGCGTTCGGCAGCCAACCGGATACGTGCCCCAAGTGCGTCGCTGGCCACCTTGTATTCGGCAAGCTCAGCTTGGCTTGCGTAGACGCCAATCGGCAGGGTCAAGGCCTGAAGGAAGCTGAACAGCGGGCGTAGTTGGTGGTCGAGCACCAGTGCGTGACGTTCGCTGCCGCCAGTCGCGGCGAGCAGCACTGGGGTGTCGATCAGAGCGTCTTGGCCGATCAGGTCGAACAAATGCTTGAAATGGCCTGGGAAGCTCCCACGGTAGACCGGTGTGGCAACTACCAGCAAATCGGCCCTTTCCACCTGGCGCAACTGTTGCTCGACAGTATCCGGCAGTTCACTACGCCATAATGCGGCACCCAGCGGTCGAGCGATGTCGCCTAGCTCGATGAGATGGGGCTTGATGTGCAAATGCTGGCCCAACTCCTCGAGGATGGCCTCCGTGAGGGCCAGCGTGCGTGAAGGGCGGCTGGTGCCGCCGGAAAGGGCGACGACGTTCAGTGGGGTGCTCATCGGCATGTCTCCAGTTCGGTTAGAGTGTGGGGGACTTTGCTCGAGCAATCGTCGTACCGGGGTATAAAACTATGAGGATCAACCGCTTGGCCTTCAGTAGCCGGGACTGGGTGTTATGTGTGCGTGATCACGGTTGATGAGGTATTGCGCTGCGGGCAGTTGGCCCATGAGGCAGCTGCGCAGTTGGTCGACGTTATAACGCGGCTAGGCAGCGTTAAGAAGAAATAAGAATTCATATTCTTATTCCTTCCTGTTTTTTCGTCTCGTCTGCGTGATCACTGCGCGCCAATCACCAACGTTATCGAGCTTTGCGACCATACGCCTGGCTGATTCGGTCGATGACCATCGCCAGCGCAACAATGGCCAACCCGGCTTCGACGCCCTGGCCGACATTGAGCGTTTGAATGCCCGCCAGCACGTCTTCACCCAGCCCCCGGGCGCCGATCATCGACGCCACCACCACCATCGACAACGCCATCATCACTGATTGATTGAGGCCGGCCATGATGCTGGGCAAGGCCAGTGGCAGGGCAATCCGTCGCAAGCGCTGCCAGCGGCTAGCCCCCAAACCATGCGCGGCCTGCAGCAACGACGGGTCGATTTGGCTCAAACCCAGTTCCGTCAGGCGTACCAGCGGCGGCAGGGCATAGACGAGCGTGGCGAATATCGCTGGCACTTTGCCTAGGCCGAACAACATCAGGACCGGGATCAGGTAGACGAATGCTGGTAGCGTTTGCATCACGTCCAGTACAGGCATCAACACCCGCCTGGCCAGCGGGCGGGTGGCCAGCAAGATGCCCAGCGGCACACCAACCAGCACGCACAGGCCGGTACTGACCAGCACCAAGGCCAGGGTCTGCAGCAGCTTGTCCCACAACCCGAGCATGCCGATGAACGCGAGTAACCCGACCATCACTACGCTGCGCAGCAAGCTGCGGCTGGCATGCCAGGCCATAAGGCCGACCAATACCAGCAGCAGCCACCAGGGAATCAGGCGCAGCAGGTTCTCAAGCCCCACCAAAAGCTGCAGCAACTGATCTGAAATGCTGCGTAACTGGTCGCCATAGTGCACCACGAGCCAGTCGACCAGGCGATTGATTGCGTCGGCGAACGACACCTGAAGGGCTTCGGGGAAGCCTGCGCTCATAGGCTGGCCTCGACCTTGCTGGCGGCATCGGCGGGCAGCCAGGGCTTCCATACATCAGGGTTGGCGCGCAGGAAAGCGATCGCAGCATCGGTGGGCTTCTGGCGTTTGTCGCTCATTTCGGCCAGTGCCTTGTTCAGCCGGTCGATCGGCAGGTCGACTTTCTCGAAAACCGCTACCAAATCTGGGTAGCTGTCGCGAAATGCCTTGGAAACACCGATCGACAACTTGGCCGGCAATGACTGGCTGCCTTTGGGATCAGGGTTCTTGGCGTCTGTCAGGGTCGCCCATGCCGCCGCATTGAAAGCCGGCTCCTGCAGGCGCACCAGGTCGTAGCGGCCAATCAACGGCGTCGGGCTCCAGTAATAGAACAACACCGGTTGCCCGCGGCGGATGGCCGAATTGATTTCCGCGTCCAGCGCTGCGCCCGAGCCGCTGCGGAAATTGTTATACAGCCCATCCAGACCATAGGCCTTGAGCTTCTGCGAGTTGACCGTTTCCGAGGTCCAGCCGCTTGGGCTGTTGAGAAAGCGGCCTTTGTCTGGCATTTCAGGGTCGCGGAACACTTGCGGGTAGTCTTTGAGGTCTTCGACGCTGCGCAAAGTCGGTGCCAGTGGCTTCAAACCACGGGCCGGGTCGCCCTTGATCACATAGGCCGGTACCCACCAGCCTTCTTCGGCGTTTTTCACTGTGTCGCCCAAGGCAAAGACCTGCCCGGCCTGTTCGGCTTTGACCCAAGCAGGGCTGCGCCCGGCCCACTCTTCGGCGATCACTTGCAGGTCGTTGCGCGCCAGGGCCACTTCCATACTCACGGTGCTGCCGGGCAGGGTGTCGGTGGGGTAGCCGAAACCGTGCTCGACGATATGGCGCAGTATTTCCGTGGTCAAAGCGCCGCTTTCCCAGCCGATGGCGCCAAAGTGGATAGGTTTTACTGGCTCTGCCGAAGCGGCGCTGCCCGTGCTGGCCAGGCCCATGGCAAGCATCAGGCTGGCCAGCAACGCTGGAAACTTCCTCATTCGAACCTCTCAAGTATTGCCGTGCGGATCGGGCAAGTGTAGCCAACGCCCTCGTGTTGCCCAGGCCAAGCGCTGGAACGACTTCAGCCTGCGTGCTCGGCTGCAGATTCATGAGACTGGCAAGCCGCGCCCAACCGGGCCGTGGTCTACAGGAGCTACTCATGAGCCTTGAGCTGGATTTCGTGTACTACCGTAATTTCACCTTCGATGGGAAGTTTCACATGCGCTGCATCGGTGACGACTTGCCCAAGGTCAAGTCCATCCACTATCTGCTGGAGCGCAAAACCCCTGACGGCGACATCGTTCACCTGGACGGCGTTACAGTGCCTTCCCAAACCACTAGCGCCAAGGTCGCCAACTATGGCTGCCCTGCGACTCTGAGCTGCGATGTGCGTGCCGGCCACTACCTGATAACCCCCAAAGTGCGTTTGGTCGATAGCGCGGCGCTGCAACTGGAGCCTGCACTGCTGGACAACGGTATCTTGCGCCTGGCGTCGTTCGTCGTGCAGGTTGCCGAGAGTGAGTTGACCCGGCGCATCCTTGATCGCGTGCCATTGCCTGCTCAGGCAGAGCGTCGCAAGCGCCAAGTGTCTGACCCTATGCCGGTCAGGTTCCCTTACCAGCCAGAGGGCCAGCGCTACCCGCCGTTGATCCTGGTTTTTCAGCAGGGAGGTTTCGCCCGTTTGATGGCCGACCTGCAGCCTGACTCGGCGTCGCTTCTGCAACGCCACTGGCCGGGGCTTGCCCGGATGATCGATGTACAACCCTTCTTGAACGCACAAGAGCGCAACGATGAGCGCTTTGCGGTGCTGGCCAACCATTATTGGCTGGAACAGCCTGCGAGCATGTCCAACGCTACCTTCGTCGCACTGATCCAGAGCCTGGAGGCATTGGATTACGTGGAGCAGACAGCCTTTGTGCCACCGCAGGTAGTGCCTGGTAATTTGTTTGCTCTGGGGGCTTCGGCGGTGTTCGCCACCTTACTGACGGGCGCCGCCTTCGTCGCCGGCAACAGGGCGCACAGCGAGGCGCAGCCGACTCCGGACTTCACCGCACTGCAACGCTACCTGAACGCACCGGACGCCCAGCAGAAGGGGCTGAACATTCGTAAAGCCTGGGAGGCGGGTGTCAATGGCAGGGGCGCGCGCGTGCATTTCTCGGACGCAGGCCTGTATTTCAACCATGAGGACCTGCGCGCCAACCCCAAACTCAAACTGATACCGCCGGCCGATAACAGCGATCAGAAGCACGGCACCGCTTCGGTGGGCATCCTGGTTGCCCGCGACAACGGCTTTGGCATGACAGGCATCTGCCACGGCGCAGAGCTGTTCGTTTACGACAACCGAGCCAAGGACGCCGAGGGTCTTTCCCAGACCCTGAAAAAAATGCTGGCCTATGTGAATCCGGGAGACATCGTTGCGGTCAATCGGCAGACAGCCAATATCAATGCGCTGGGTACGTTCCTGCCGTCGCTGCATGATCAGGCTTGGTGGGACGTCACCCGCGCGCTGACAGCCCGAGGTGCGGTGGTACTGAATGCGGCGTGCAATGGCACTTGGCAGGGTGACCCCAGGATAGCTACCACTAAAGGTTATGGTGTTGACCTGGCACGGTTCAGCTATTTCGAGGATTTTGGCGATGCTGATGCGATTCTGGTAGGCGCCAGCCATTCATGGGATGGCAAGCCGCATCAGTATTCCAACTACAACTATCGCTACCGCATGCTCAATGCCTGGGGCGACAGCGTAGCCACCACGGGCTACGGCGATCTGCAGGATAGGAATGAGCACGACCGGGATTACACCGACAGCTACAGCGGCACCTCCAGTGCCACACCCCTGGTAACCGGGGCCTTGGCCCTTATCCAGGCCTACGCCATCGAAGAGCATCACCTCTACCTCAATGCCGACCAGATGCATCTGCTGGTCATGGAGTCGGGGTACAAGGATGCCACGCTGCCTCTGACCGATACGCTGCCAATGGGCGCCCGCCCGAATGTGCTGGGCGCCATGGCGTTGCTCGATCGCATCGTCCAGGCAGGGCGCTTCTACCTGCCAGACGAGGGCTACTGCAGCACCGATGACTGCACGGCCCAGGGCTAGACGCGGAACTGATCCATCAGCGCCTGTTGCTGGTTGGCCAGGCTGTTCAGCGACTGGCTGACCCGCGCCGATTCATTGGCCTGGCCCGAGAGCGATTCGGTCACATCGCGGATGGTCGCAACGTTGCTATTGATCTCCTCGGCCACCGCACTTTGCTCTTCGGCGGCCGAAGCGATTTGCAGGTTCATGTCAGTGATCACGCTCACCGCCTGGCCGATGCGCTGCAACGCAGTCACCGCCTGGCTCACCTGCTCGACGCCGCCCTGGGCCTGGCGATGGCTGTGGTCCATACTGCCGACCACATCGCGCGTGCCGGTTTGCAGGTTTTCGATAACCTGGCGGGTCTCTTCTACCGACTGCTGAGTACGCTGCGCCAGGTTGCGCACTTCGTCGGCGACCACGGCAAATCCGCGGCCGGCTTCACCGGCACGGGCCGCCTCGATGGCAGCATTGAGCGCGAGCAGGTTGGTCTGTTCGGCGATCGAGCGGATCACCTCCAGTACCGAGCCGATTTTCTCGCTGTTCTGGGCCAGCCCTTGGACTTCGGCCATGGCCTGGCTCATGTTGTCTGCCAAGGCGTCGATGCTGCTGGTGGTGCGGTCGATCACTGCCAGGCCTTCGCGGGTGGCTTGGTCTGCGTCACGGGCAGCCTGCGCGGCCTGGGCGGCGCTGCGGGCGACGTCCTGGGCGGTGGCACTCATTTCATGGGAGGCGGTGGCCACTTGGTCCACCTGGCGGTACTGCTGCTCCATGCCAGCGCTGGTTTGGGTCGCGATGGATGAGGATTGGTCCGCGGTGCCACGGGCAGCCTGCACCGAGCGCTTGACCTCGGCGATGGTCGGTTGCAGCTTGTCCAGGAAGCGGTTGAACCAGCCTGCCAGCTCGCCGAGTTCGTCACGCTTGTCGTAGGTCAGACGGCGGGTCAAGTCGCCTTCACCGCTGGCGATGTCCTCAAGCATCGCCGCCACGCCAAGGATCGGCTTGGTCACACCTCGGGCCATCAGCCACACCAGCAGCAAGCCGGCGATGGCGGCGCCAAAGCCCAGGCCCAGCTCCAACAGCGTACCGCTGGTGTTGAGGGTGTCGAGCTCTTGCTTGAGGGCTTCGGCAGGGCCGGTCAGGGCATTTTCCGGGACATCCAGCATCACCCCCCAGGGTTTGGCACCTGGGATTGGCTCGAACGCCGCGAGCACTTTCAGGCGCGCCTGGTCGTGGAGGATGCTGAGTTTGCCGCTGGCCATCTTGCGTACCAGCTCCGCGCCTTGGCGAGGGTCGACCTGGTCGAAGCGCTGAGCCAGCTTGCTGGCATCAGCGCTATAGCCGGCCAGCAGGCCGACCGGGCTGAGGATGCCAACCGTGGCGCGGCCTTCGTACAGGTTGCGGCTGGCGTCCTGGCTCAGGGCCTGCAAGCTATTGAGGTTGATGTCGATCGAGAGCGTAGCAATGATCTTACCGTTGACCGTCAGCGGGAAGACGATGCTGGTCATCAACACGCGCTGACCATCGATATCATAGAAGTAGGGTTCCACCACGCAGACCTTGCCGGTGCTGCGCGGGCAGGTCCACCACGTATTGGCTGGCTGTCCGCTGGGGCCTATCTCGGTGTTGGTCATATCATGTTCGGGCAAAGCCATTGCGGTCAGCTGACCGGCCCGGGGCTGCGACCAGTACAAGGCGAAGCGCCCGGTCTCGTTGCTGCCCAGCTCGGCTTTTCCGGCGAACAGGCTGTCCTTGTTGTCCAGCGCATTGGGCTCGAACACCAGCGAGAGGCCGAGCAGGTCAGGGTTGGCCTGCAGTGCGGCATGCACCTGGCGGGTCATGTCTTCGCGCAGGTCGAAAGCGTCCAGAAAACGTTTTTCCGCCTGCTCACGCAGGAACAGCACCTGGCGCGAGAAGCCTGCGCCGTACTGATAGGCGTCCATGAACTGGCGGCGAATGTTCAGCGCCTGAACTTCGCCTTGCGACTCGATACGCGCCTGGGCAGCCTCGGTAAGCATCTGCATGCTGCTGGCCTTGACCAGGTCCGAGCTGTGGTCCATGCGGTACAGCGATAGGCCGACGAGCAGGGTGACGATGCTGGCAAGGCACAGGCCGGCGAGCAGGGTGATTTTCCACTGGATGGAAAGTTGTCGCAAAGGCATGGGGTGCAATCCCTTTTTAGCAGTAAGGGTTTTGGTAGTAGGGCAGGAGGAAGTTGCCTCGAAGGGCGCCACCGCTCGGCTTCGCAAGTGTCGGTAGGCGCAATTCGCCCTCCAGCCTCCCGCTTTATCGACCCGCTGGGTTTTTTCTTTATTCAAACATTCAATTTAAAGTGCTGGACGATTACGTCCTGTCATGGCGCTTTTGACATCTGCCTTGCACTGCTTCAGAGTGCGCGCTTTTTGTCTGTTGGTAGAGGAAAGCCAAACCATGAATGCAGTGATCGCCGCGGTGGGCATCATGCTGATATTGAGCCTGTCCCGCGTGCACGTGGTCATCGCCCTGATCATCGGCGCTTTGGCCGGTGGTTTGATCGGGGGGCTGGGGGTCGAGGGTACGCTCAAGGCTTTCAATGGTGGCCTGGGAGGCGGCGCCACGGTGGCACTGTCCTACGCGTTGCTCGGGGCGTTCGCGGTGGCTATTGCCAAGTCTGGGCTGGCTCACGCCCTGGCCGACCGCGCGCTCAGCATGATCGACCGCCAGGGCCACGCCAGTGGTGGCAAGGTTAAATGGCTGCTGATCGGGCTCATGCTGGTGGTAGCGGTGTCATCGCAGAATATTCTGCCCATTCACATCGCCTTCATCCCGCTACTAGTGCCGCCGCTGCTGTATGTGCTGACGCGGCTGCGCATCGATCGTCGGTTGGTCGCCTGTGTGATCACCTTCGGCCTGATCACCCCTTACATGTTTTTGCCGATTGGCTTTGGCAACATCTTTCTGAACGAGATTCTGCTGGCCAATGTCGCGCGGGCAGGGGTCGACGTCAGCGGGGTCAATGTGACCCACGCCATGGCTATCCCTGCGGCGGGCATGTTCGTCGGCCTTTTGTTGGCTGTGTTCGTCAGCTACCGCAACAAGCGCGACTACGACCTGGCACGCATCGAGCAGGTCGAGCAGGTCAGCGTGCAGTACAACCCGCTCACCTTGCTGGTTGCCGCGCTGGCAATCGCTGCGGCGTTCATTGTGCAATTGTGGCTGGAGTCGATGATCATCGGCGCCATGGTGGGCTTTTTGATCTTCTCGCTGTCGGGCATCGTTCGCTGGAAGGAAACCGATGGGCTGTTCACCGAGGGCATGAAGATGATGGCCATGATCGGCTTCATCATGATCGCAGCCTCCGGATTTGCCGAGGTGATGAAAGCAACCGGTGAGGTCAAAACCTTGGTCGAGGCGTCGGCGCAGTGGATCGATCACAGCAAAGGCGTCGGCGCCTTGCTGATGCTGCTGGTGGGGCTGCTGGTGACCATGGGCATCGGCTCATCGTTCTCCACGGTGCCGATCCTGGCAGCGATCTTCGTGCCATTGTGCATGCAGCTGGGCTTCGACCCACTGGCCACCGTGTGCATCGTCGGTACCGCAGGCGCGTTGGGTGACGCCGGCTCGCCGGCCTCGGACTCGACCCTCGGGCCGACTTCAGGCCTGAACGTGGACGGACAGCATCATCATATCTGGGACACCGTTGTGCCGACCTTCCTTCACTACAACCTACCGTTACTGGCGTTCGGTTGGTTGGCGGCGATGACGCTGTAAAACCTCAGCCCTTGTTCGGCGGCGGCAGGATGCTGTTGATGACGGTGCTGCCGTCCTTGCTGCGGGTCA
This sequence comes from Pseudomonas promysalinigenes, assembly GCF_014269025.2. Lineage (NCBI taxonomy): Bacteria > Pseudomonadati > Pseudomonadota > Gammaproteobacteria > Pseudomonadales > Pseudomonadaceae > Pseudomonas > Pseudomonas promysalinigenes. Next base: position 2,121,716 of record NZ_CP077094.1, read on the forward strand.
GGTAGATCGGCAGCACCTTGGGCAGGCTGTCGACCAATCGCCTGACTTCGCGGGTGCTGTAGATGCCGCTGATGCGGATGCGCCCGGTTGCAGGGTCAGCCAACTGCAGCGGCGCATCGAGGTAGCGGTTGATCACTGGCAGCGCCTGCTCAAGGCTCAGGTTGTCGAGCACCAGTTTGCCCTGGCGCCAGGCCAGGCTGCTGTCATAGTCGTCGCTTTCGGCCAGTTGTGGCTCGAAGTCACCGCTGTGGTAGCTGGCCTGCATGCCAGGGCCAAGGCGGTAGCCGCCGGTGCTGCCCTCGCTGCTGACCAGCACCGACCCCTGCACCAGGGTGACCTTGACCTGGTCCTGGTACTTCCAAACATTGAATTGCGTACCGGTGACCCGTGCCTGACCACTGCCGGCGCGGACGATGAAGGGGTGCTTGCTGTCGTGCTGCACCGTGAAGTAAGCCTCGCCGCGTTTAAGCGTGACCTGGCGCTGGTCCTTGTAGTTGAGGTAGGTCAGTTCGCTGTGCAGGTTGAGTTCGACCTGGCTGCCGTCGCTCAACTGCACGGTGCGCCGTTGATCGCCGGTTTCAAAGTGCTGATAGTCATTGGGCAGCCAGCCCTGGGTCCAGCCTAGCCATGCTGCCAGCGGCAAGGCCAGCAGGGCCAGTGCCGCCGCCGACGCCAGCGGCCGCCAGTTGCGTACCTGTGGCGCTTGCTGCACCGTTTGGTTGAAGTCGATGACCGTGGCTGTGCGCGGGAGGTGATCGGCAGTTTGCCAAATCTCCAGCATCGCCCGGTATTCCTCTTCATGCCGCGGGTCAGCCGCCAGCCAGCAGGCGAACGCTTCATGTTCGAGCGCTGTGCAATCTTCGGCGTGCAAGCGCATGCACCAATGCGCGGCAGCGTCGGTGATGGCGTCGTCTGGGCTGGGGTTAAGGCGGTCTTGGTTCATCAGGGCTCCGGGTTTTGCCCATTCTACCCTGCACAGGGGGGGCCGAAAACGAGCTAATGGCGAATGACTATCAGTTGTGCGGGTTTTCCTGGATTTCGTGACGAATTTCCGATGTTTGAGAATGCTTCGCGGCAACCGCTGTAGGCGAACCCTTCGTCGCTATTTACATAGGCAGCTAACGAAGGCTTTGACATTTACTGCCTAGGCAGTAATATTTTTAAACAAATGCTCGAGCCGATACCCATGTCCCATTTCACGCCGGAAAATTTCCAGACCTGTGCCATCGGCATGTTGTTGGGCCGCGCAGCGATCCTCAAGGACCGTATTCTCGATTGGCACCTGGAATCTGAGGGTGTGACGGCAGCGCAGTTCAAGGTGTTGATCATCGTGACCCAGTACGAGGTGGATACGCCCGCTGAACTGTGCCGTTACCTCGGGCTGGACAGTGGCTCGATGACCCGCATGCTCGACCGCCTTGAGCACAAGGGCCTGATCATGCGCAACCGCTGCGCCGATGATCGCCGCCAGGTGCGCCTGGCGTTGACCAGCGAGGGGCAACGCCTGGCCGACCGCCTGCCAGAGATCGGCGCGGCGGCAATGAACGAACTGGTCGGCGCGCTGCAAGCAGACGAGCTCAAGGCTCTGGAAAGCCTGTTGGCCAAAATACTGCTCAGTGCCGGCGACCCTCTGACGATCCGCCGCTTCCCTGATCGTTGATCCCTGTTTCGAATATTTCAAGGTACTGTCATGGCCACTTCCGCAGACACTGCAAACCCTCCGACCGACGCGCCAGCGCCGGGTAAACGCAAGGCCTGGCTGCTCGGCCTGTTGGTGTTGGTGCTGCTGGTCGGCGCCGGTACCTGGGCTTGGTACAGCCTGGTCGGGCGCTGGTATGAGAGCACCGACGACGCCTACGTCAACGGCAACGTGGTGGAGATCACGCCATTGGTGACCGGTACCGTGATCAGCATTGGCGCCGACGATGGCGACCTGGTGCATGCTGGCCAGGTGCTGTTGCAGTTCGACCCTTCGGACAGTGAAGTGGCGCAGCAGGCTGCCGAGGCCAAGCTCGCGCGGACAGTGCGACAGGTCCGCGGCTTGTACAGCAATGTCGACTCGCTCAAGGCTCAGTTGCAAACGCGCCAGGCCGAGTTGCAGAAAGCTCAGCAGGACTTCAACCGGCGCAAGGTATTGGCCGCCAGTGGCGCGATCGCGGCGGAAGAGCTGTCCCATGCCCGGGATGACCTGACCGTCGCCCAGGCCGCAGTCAACAGTGCGCGCCAGCAACTGAACACCAGCAGCGCACTGGTCGACGACACCGTGGTGTCCTCGCACCCTGAAGTGATGGCGGCTGCCGCTGATTTGCGCCAGGCCTACCTCGATCACGCCCGCACCACCTTGGTTGCGCCGGTAACCGGCTATGTCGCCAAGCGTACCGTGCAGCTTGGCCAGCGCCTGCAGCCGGGGACCGCTACCATGGCAGTGATCCCGCTGGATGAGGTGTGGATCGACGCCAACTTCAAGGAAACGCAGTTGCGCGACATGCGCATCGGTCAGCCGGTCGAAGTCAGCGCTGACTTGTACGGCAGCTCGGTCAAGTACAGCGGCACGGTCGACAGCCTCGGCGCCGGTACCGGGAGCGCCTTCGCGCTGCTGCCTGCGCAGAACGCCACCGGCAACTGGATCAAGATCGTTCAGCGGGTGCCTGTACGTATTCACCTGAGCCCCGACCAACTCAAGGACCACCCGCTGCGCATTGGCCTGTCCACCGTCGTCGACGTGGACCTGCATGATCAGAGTGGCCCAACCCTGGCTCAGCAGCCTCCACAGCAGGCCAGCTACACCACGCAGGTGTACGACCGCCAGTTGGACGAGGCAGACCAGCTGATTGCCAGGCTGATTCACCAGAACAGTGCCGCCGGCAAGACGGTCGAGCGATGAGCAACGACGCGCCGGCCCAGTTCACCCCGCCGAGCCTGCTGCTGACCACCATTGGCCTGTCGCTGGCGACCTTCATGCAGGTGCTCGATACCACCATTGCCAACGTGGCGCTGCCGACCATTTCCGGCAACTTGGGTGTGAGCTACGAGCAGGGCACCTGGGTCATCACTTCGTTTGCAGTCAGTAATGCCATCGCCTTGCCGCTGACTGGTTGGCTGAGTCGGCGCTTTGGCGAGGTCAAGCTGTTCATCTGGGCGACGTTGTTGTTCGTGCTGGCCTCGTTTCTGTGCGGCATCGCCCAGTCGATGCCGGAGCTGGTGGGCTTTCGGGTGTTGCAAGGTGTTGTGGCAGGGCCCTTGTATCCCATGACCCAGACTCTGCTGATTGCGGTTTACCCACCCGCCAAGCGCGGTATGGCCTTGGCATTGCTGGCGATGGTTACGGTGGTGGCGCCGATCGCGGGTCCCATATTGGGCGGCTGGATCACCGACAGTTACAGCTGGCCGTGGATCTTCTTCATCAACGTACCGATCGGCCTGTTCGCAGCTGCCGTGGTGCGCCAGCAGATGCGCGCCCGGCCAGTGGTCACCAGCCGCCAGCCGATGGACTACATCGGCCTGTTGACGTTGATCGTGGGTGTGGGCGCGCTGCAAGTGGTGCTGGACAAGGGTAATGACCTGGACTGGTTCGAGTCGTCGTTCATCATTATTGGCAGCCTGATTTCGGTGGTCTTTCTGGCGATTTTCGTCATTTGGGAGCTCACCGACCGTCACCCGGTGGTCAATCTGCGCCTGTTCGTGCACCGCAACTTTCGGGTCGGCACCATCGTACTGGTGGGGGGCTACGCGGGTTTTTTCGGTATCAACCTGATCTTGCCTCAGTGGCTGCAGACACAGATGGGCTATACAGCCACCTGGGCGGGGTTGGCGGTGGCGCCGATTGGTGTGCTGCCGGTGATCATGTCGCCTTTTGTAGGTAAGTATGCGCACCGCTTCGACCTGCGGGTGCTGGCAGGGCTGGCGTTTCTGGCCATTGGCACCAGTTGCTTCATGCGGGCGGGGTTCACCAGCGAGGTGGACTTCCAGCACATTGCCCTGGTGCAGTTGTTCATGGGTATTGGTGTGGCGCTGTTTTTCATGCCGACCTTGAGCATCCTGCTGTCGGACCTGCCGCCGCAGCAGATTGCCGATGGGTCGGGGCTGGCGACCTTCCTGCGTACGTTGGGCGGCAGCTTTGCTGCGTCGTTGACGACTTGGATCTGGATTCGCCGGGCGGATCAGCATCATGCCTACCTGAGCGAGCACATCAGCCAGTTCGACCCGGCGACGAGGCATACGCTTGAGCAGTTGGGCGGGGCCAGCACGCAGAACTACGCGCAGCTTGAGCAGATCGTCAATGCCCAGGCATACATGATGTCGACGGTGGATTATTTCACCTTGATGACGTGGGTGTTTGCTGGGTTGATCTTGCTGGTATGGCTGGCCAAGCCGCCGTTTACGGCCAAGGCAGGGCCGGCTTCGGCGGGGCATTGATGAGGTAGCTGTCCTCTCGCTCTAGCGCTCGTTGTTGATTTTACTGTTGCTGTTGCTGTTGCTGTTGCTGTTGCTGTTGCTTTGGCTTCTAAGCGCGCGATAGTTCAGGCGACACAGAGTGCGACTTCAGGAGGCCGAACGCAGGCGTCTGGAGGGCCAGGGTGCGTAGCACCCCTTCGGCGTAGCCGAAGGCGCGAGATGTAGACTTGCGTAGCAAGTCGTAGGCCGCGCGGGCCCGGAAGGCGCCGGAGTGAGGGGACCCCGGAGCGAAGCGGAGGGGCCGGATGATGGGAGCGGGGGTTTTTGCCTACTTTTTGCCCAGTCAAAAAGTAGGTCGCCGTAAAGGCGAAAAGCGTATTCCGCGCCACCATGGCAAATGAATGTAACCCTGATTTGAAAGCCCAAAGCCCAAAGCCCAAAGCCCAAAGCTAGAGCGCGATGGTTTTGGCTGACGCCTGCGCTCGGCCTCCTGAAGTCGCCTTTCGCGTTGTCTGAGCTATCGCGCGCTTAGAAGCAAGAGCAAGAGCTGAATGTCAGGGTGCAAAGCGTCAGGCAGCGCGGCTTGGTGGGTCTGATCATCCTGCTGTCCTCGGCGCAATGAGGTTCGTTGATTCAATCCAGGCCTACGCCCATAAATTGAATACCTCGCGCAAAGCATCCCGGCACCTGTTCGCAATCAAACCCACAACTGCGCGCAATGGTTTGTCTAACCGAATCACTCATTCCATTGGCGCGGCTTTTGACCTATTGTCGAATCGCCGTTCTTGAACCACTCCAAACCACTATGCACAACGTCATCGTCATCACCGGTGCCAGTCGCGGCATCGGCGCCGCCACTGCCTTGCAGGCCGCCCGCGAGGGCTATCGCGTCTGCATCAACTACCATGCTGACGAAAAGGCTGCCGAACATACCCTCGCTCAGGTGCGCGCACTGGGGGCCGTGGCAATCGCCGTGCGCGCCAACGCCTGCGTCGAGGACGAAGTGGTGCATCTGTTCCAGCGCGTCGACCAAGCACTGGGGCCTGTGACCGCGTTGGTCAACAATGCTGGCACCATCGGCCAGCAGAGCCGGCTTGAGGGCATGTCCGAGTTCCGGCTGCTTGAGGTGATGAAGACCAATGTCGTCGGGCCGATGCTGTGTGCCAAGCACGCCTTGTTGCGCATGGCCCGGCGCCACGGCGGGCACGGCGGTGCCATCGTCAATGTGTCGTCGGTTGCCGCGCGCCTGGGCTCACCCAACGAGTATGTCGATTATGCTGCCTCTAAAGGCGCGCTGGACACATTCACCTTGGGCCTGGCCAAGGAAGTAGCGGGCGAGGGCGTGCGGGTCAATGGCGTGCGGCCGGGTTATATCCATACCGGCTTTCACGCATTGTCCGGTGATGCTGAGCGCGTCAGCAAGCTTGAAGCGAGCCTGCCCCTGGGGCGCGGCGGCCGCGCTGAGGAAGTCGCCGAGGCAATCCTCTGGTTGCTTTCGGACAAGGCCTCTTATTCCACCGGCAGTTTTATCGACCTGGGCGGCGGGCGTTGATTGCCACCGTCAGCACACTTCGTTTTCCAGCAAATGGCCCACACGCTCAGCTAGCGCATGAAGCTCGAAAGGCTTGGTCAGTATGCTGGTGCCCGGCAGCAGCTGGCCGTCACCCAGCGCTGCACTTTCATCGTAGCCGGTGATGAAAAGCACCTTGAGTTGCGGAAAGATTTGCCGGCAGCGCTCGGCAACCTGGTGGCCATTGAGGCCTTCGGGCAGGCCGATATCGCTAAGCAGCAGGTCAGGTTGCTCGCACTTGTGCATATGCGCCAGCGCGGCAGCGCCATTTTCGAAGGCTTCGACCTCATAACCCAGCTCCTTCAGCGCTTCCCCGACGACCAGGCGCAATGCCGCCTGGTCCTCTACCAGCACGATCCGTTGGCCGCTCGGGTGGCTGTTGGCCGCCGTCTTGCCAGGATTCGGTCGGATAGGCGCTGCAGGCTGCTCGTGGTGGCGCGGTAGATACAACTCGACACGCGTGCCCTGGCCGGGGGAGGAGAGCAGGCGTAACTGGCCACCCGATTGACGCACGAACCCATAGGTCATCGACAACCCAAGGCCGGTGCCCCGGCCTGGTGGTTTGGTGGAGAAGAACGGGTCGATTGCACGCGCTGCTACCGCTTCGCTCATCCCGTGACCGGTGTCGGTCACGCTCAGGCGCACGTAATCGCCAGCGGGCATCCCCAGCGGTTGAGCCTGCTCGCTGTCCAGGCTGATGTTATCGCCGCGAATATCGATGGTCCCGCCCGCTGGCATGGCGTCGCGGGCGTTGATGCAAAGGTTCAGTAAAGCGCTTTCCAGTTGCGGGGGGTCGATATAGGTCGGCCACAAATCGTTGACGAATTCACTGCGCAAGGAGATCGCATGGCTGATAACCGGCCGCACCAACGCTTGCATGCTATTGACCAGAACGGCAACGTCGGTCGCAAGCGGTTGCAAGGTCTGCTGGCGAGAGAAAGCCAGCAATCGGTGCACCAGCGCAGACGCACGTTGTGCCGACTGGCAGGAAAGTTCCAGCAGGGGCGCTAGGGCTGCGTAGCGCTGCTGATCGAGGCGCCGCTGCATCAGCTCCTGGGCGTTGATGATGCCGCCAAGCAGGTTGTTGAAGTCATGTGCGATGCCGCCGCTGAGCTGGCCTACGGCTTCCATTTTCTGCGCCTGCCGCAATGCCTGCTCTGCATTAGCCAAGCGTTGCTGCTCCTTGACCCGCTCAGTGATGTCATAGGCGAACAGGTAGGCGGCCTGCACGTTACCGTCATGGTCACGCAATGCGTTGAAATGCAGTTCGTAGGGGCGTTGAGCGAAAGTGCCTGTTTCGATGAATTGCTCACCAGCCAACGCCCTCTGCCATAGCGGCAGCACCAAGTCGCGTTCGTCCGGGTGGTCATTCAAGAAAGCCGGCAGCGAATCGCCAACTTCAGGCACACTGCCGTACATCGTTTGAAAATCCTGCCGGGCCTGGCGGTTGATCGCCAGCCAGCGCATCTGCATATCGATCACATAGACATTGATGGTGCCGTGGTCTATCAATTCGGCGAACAGGCGGCGTTCAGCCAGTGCTGCGCTGATCCGTTGCTCAAGCTCATCGTTGAGCTGGCGCAGTGCAAGCTCCGCCTTGCGGCGCTCGGTCACGTCCTTGAACAGCACCGCAACCTGGCGCCGCTGGGCCGGCTCCACGCGAAACGTGGTGATCGACAGTACACGCCCGGTGGCCACCAGTTCCTGTTCGAACTGCAAAGGCTGGCCTGTGCGCAGTACCGCACCGTAGCGAGCGATCCAGTCATCGGCCTCTTCGGGAACCATCTCGCGCAGTTTCTGCCCGACCACGTTGGGAATGCCGGCATGCTTGGCATAAGCGGCGTTTGCCATCACGTGGACGTAATCGCTCAGCGGGCCATGGGGGCCATCGAAGAACTCGATGATGCAAAACCCTTCATCCATGGTGTCGAACAGAAACCGATAGATGGCAAGATCGTGATCCTGATGTTGCCGCAGCTGACTTTCCAATTGCTGGTTACGCAGGCTCAGGGTTTCGATTTCTTGGCGCAGAGCGATCAAGTCGCGGTGAGGCATGTCGACGTCCGACAGATGAAAGTGAGTAGACTTTACCTGCCTAGTGGGCAGCCGCCTAGCAACCTACCGGAGCAGGTATCGTTTTTTTAGCAACTTTTCAACGTGCTGGCTCAGCGCAGCCAGTTCGAACGGTTTATAAAGCACGTCACAGTATGGATCGGGGCGTACATTGACTCGACTGCTGGCAGAGCTGGTGATGAACAGCACCAGTACACATTCAGGCCTTTTTTGGCAGGCCGCTGCAACCTGGTAACCATCGATACCGCCGGGCAGGCTGATGTCGGTGATCAACAGGTCAGGACGCAAGCCGCCGCGTAGCGCTTCCAGTGCGCTATAGCCATCGCTGAAGCTGTGCACCTGATGCCCTTGCTCCTCCAATACCTCACAGATCAGCATCCGCTGCACGGCCTGGCCCTCGACGACCATGACCGTTTGTGGCTGCCCATCGGTGTGCGCGCTTGCCTGGCTGGCAGCCCGTGGTAGGTACAGGTGAACGCAGGTGCCTTGCTCGGGGTTGCTAGTGATACGTACTTGCCCCCCGGATTGACGGACGAAGCCATAGACGATCGACAGCCCAAGGCCAGAGCCCTGGCCAGCAGGTTTGGTGGTGAAGAAGGGGTCGAATGCTCGTTGCAAGACCTCTGCAGGCATGCCGGTACCACTGTCGCTGACGCTGACGTGAAGATACGAGCCGCTTGGCAGTTCCAGCGCCTGAGCCTGCGCCTGATCGAGCAAGGTGTTATCACTGGCCAGAAGCACAGTGCCGCCAGATGGCATGGCATCGCGAGCATTGATGCACAGATTGAGCAGCGTGTTCTCCAGTTGATTGGGATCTATCAGGACCGGCCAATGCTCCTGCTGGGTCTGGTCGATGAACGTAATGCGTGTTCCAAGCGAGCTGGCAATCAGCTCATGCATGCCGGCGACCAGTTGATGTACGTTCACCAGCTGAGGTGCAAGGGTCTGCTGGCGCGAGAATGCCAGCAGGCGTTGCACCAGAGAAGCCGCGCGTAGCGCGTTCTGCCGGGCCACGCCCAGCAGCCGGGTGGTATCCAGGTAACGTTGCTCGTCTTGGTGCTGCTCGGCCATTTCCAGAGCACCGAGAATCCCGCCAAGCAGATTGTTGAAATCGTGAGCGATACCACCAGTCAATTGGCCGACCGCTTCCATCTTTTGCGACTGATATAGCGCTTCTTCGATCTTGCGCATACGCGCCTGCTCGGCAACGCGCTCACTGATGTCATAGGCAAACAGCGACCCTCCCAGCATTCCATGCTCAGGATCACGCAATGCGTTATAGATGATCTGGTAGTGGCGCAGGTCATCGGCAGGGCCGAGTGCGATGCTTTCGGTAAACGGCTGACCAGCCACCATCCGGGGTATGAAGGGCTGCATCAAAGCGGCAAGGTCAGGGTGTCGCGTGATCCACTGTAGAAGGTTATCCCCGACCTGCGGCACCATACTGCGTACTCGCTGGAAGGTTTGCTGGGCTGTGCGGTTGATTGCCAACAGTCGGAACTCGCGGTCAAAGGCGAATACATTGGCCAAGCTGTGGTCGATCAACTCCGCTAGCAGCTTGCTGGTGGCCTGGGAGGAGTCGCTGCATTGGCGTGCACCTTGTGTGGCGGTGCAGGAGGTCGGATCATCAGATGGCATGGTGCTGGCTCGCTGTTCGTCCAACAACTATAGCCACACAGAGCTGGATGCAGGTTCAAAACGAACGAATGATCTGGCCTAGCGTGGCCATTGCGTTCTCAGCCGCCTCGTTCCACGGTGAGCCATAGTTCAGCCTTATGCAGTTACCAAAACGCCGGGTCGGCGAAAAGATCGGCCCCGGAGCGATGCTGATACCTTGAGCCAGAGCCATGTGAAATAACTTCAAGGCATCGATTTGTTCAGGCAGCTCCAGCCACAGGAAGTAGCCGCCGCAAGGTTGGCTGACACGGGTCTGCGACGGAAAGTGACGGACAATGGCGGCCAGCATGCTGGCCTGCTGGCCCTCCAGGGCGTAGCGTAATTTGCGCAAGTGGCGATCGTAGCCTCCGTGTTGCAGGTAGTCTGCGATGGCTGCCTGGGCCGGCATCGAGGCGCAGAGTGAGGTCATCAGCTTCAGCCGCTCGATCTTCTGAGCGAAGCGGCCAGCGGCTACCCAGCCGATCCGATAACCGGGTGCCAGGCTTTTGGCGAAAGAGCCGCAGTGCATGACCAGGCCTTGGGTGTCGAATGCCTTGGCAGGTTTGGGGGCTTGCTGCGAGTAGTACAGTTCGGCGTAGACATCGTCTTCGATCAGAGGTACCTGATGGCGATTGAGCAGTTCGACCAAGGCCTGTTTCTTCGCCTCAGGCATGCTTGCGCCCACTGGGTTTTGGAAGTTGGTCATGCACCACACCGCCTTGATCGGATGCTTGTCCAGGGTGTGCGCCAGCGCCGTGAGGTCCATGCCTTCGCGCGGGTGTACTGGAATCTCCACGGCCTTGAGCTTGAGCCGTTCCAGTATTTGCAGGCAGGCGTAGAAGGCCGGTGCCTCGATGGCCACCAGGTCGCCGGGCTCTGTAACAGCTTGCAGGCATAGGTTCAACGCTTCCAGCGCGCCATTGGTGATCAAAAGCTCTTCGATGGGCAACATCAACCCACCCACCATGTAACGCAGGGCGATCTGTCGACGCAGTTGCGGGTTGCCCGGTGACAGGTCGGTGACCACCATGCGCGGGTCCATGGCACGGCTGGCACTGGCCAGGGAGCGTGCCAGACGCTGCAATGGGAACAATAGGGGGCTGGGGAACGCCGAGCCGAACGGTACGGTGCTCGGATCTTTGATCGAGTCGAGAATCGAGAACACCAGGCCACTGACGTCCACTTCGGTCGACTCGCTCAGTGGGGCAAGTGCCTGTGGTTCTTGGAACTGTCGTGGGGCATGGGCGTTGACGAAATAGCCTGAGCGCGGGCGCGCGCGAATCAGGCCTCGTCGTTCAAGCAGGTAGTAGGCCTGAAATACCGTTGAAGGGCTTACCCCGTGGGTCTGGCTGGCGTAGCGCACCGAGGGCACACGCTGACCAGGGGCCAGTACACCGCTGCGGATCAGTTCGGCAATGTCCTCGGCAAAGCGTTCGTAACGTTTCATGGGTGTTCGGCAGGCCAGGTGGTTGAGGCAAGAAACACACTATGCCTGCCAAACGGGTTCCAGCACAGACTCAGCTTGGGCGACAAAATCCATATCAGAATTCGGCCTTGGACGGCTAAAGCTTCAGATTACTGAGCCTGGCGTGCTGGCCTTGAGGTGCCTGCGGTTGTCCACCGCACCTGCTACGGTCAATGCATCGGCTTCGAGTTCGGTGATCGGGAAGCGCTCACCGGCGAGGACGGCCACGGACATGCGCAATTGGGCGTCGGTGACGATTTCGATTTCGTGGCCTTTGCCTTCGATGCGCAGTTTGTCGCCAATGAGGGTGCAGCGCTGAGTACTCTCTTCAATCTCGATGGGCATGATCGGGTCTCCTGTGCAGTTACAGGGTCTGACCGCGGGCACCGGCTGGTTGCTGCATCGCGAATGCCAAATGGCGCAGAAGGGCAGTGAAAGGTGGGGGGGAAAGCACTGAGGGGAGCCGAAGCTCCCCTCAAAGCAATGTTGCCTGCTCTTTTTTATTATTGAGGCCAGCCTTTTGTTGTTTTTGTAGGCCAACCTTGATGTCACGTGCGACCCCCATCCGGGGTCAAGAGCAAACGTATTTTTTTGAGCGCTGACCTGCTTTCATCCTGTGGATCCGAAACTGGCTGCCGCTACCTCAAGGTAGTTTTATTGTTGTGTGCCAGCGCGCGGGGTAACCCCCTGAAAAGCCTGTCGACTCCAAAAAAATCTGCTTGCTGCGCCTCTGCCGTGTTGTTCTTGTTATGTCAGAGCCGTTGCATGTTGTTTTTATTGGTTGTCGCGTTTTTCTTGTTTTTGTACCAGTAATAAAGCAGGTGCCGTGCCAACTTTTGAAAGTACTTTAAAATCAATGTGTTAAGACTTTTCAGCTGAAGCGAACAGCCCAAGTATTTGTCGATTTGTTTCTCTGTTACCCGATTTTCTGCTGAAAATTGTGGGGGAGGTAACACTCACCCACACTCATGTGACACTGGTATGAAACTCATCCTGCGCTACGCGCACTGGCTACCCGCGAACCATTGGCCCGCCCCAGCACGGTACTGATGCGCTGGCCGGCGGCGATCAACCGTTCGAGATCGATGCCGGTTTCGATGCCCAGGCCCTGCAGCAGATAAAGCACGTCCTCGGTGGCGATATTGCCCGTGGCACCTTTGGCATAAGGGCAGCCACCCAAGCCCGCGACCGAACTGTCGAAGACACTGATCCCCTCGAGCAAGCTGGCGTAGACGTTGGCCAGCGCTTGGCCATAGGTGTCGTGAAAGTGGCCGGCCAATTGCGCGCGAGGCACCACTGCCGAAACCACCTCGAACAGCCGCCGCGTGTCGCCCGCCGTCCCAGTACCGATGGTGTCCCCCAGCGACACCTCGTAGCAGCCCATCTCATGGAGGGCCTTGGCCACCGGCGCCACCTGCTCGGCGCGGACCTTGCCTTCATAAGGGCAGCCCAGCACGCAGGAGACGTACCCGCGCACCCGTACACCGTGCTCAAGCGCGGCGTTCATGATTGGCTCGAAGCGTTGCAGGCTATCGCTGATAGAGCAGTTGATGTTGCGTTGGGAGAACGCTTCGGAAGCTGCTGCGAACACTGCCACTTCCTTCACCCCAGCCGCCACCGCGTCTTCGAAACCGCGCAAATTGGGCGCCAGTGCGGCATAGGTGACACCGGGGCGCTGGCGGATGCCGGCAAATACCTGCGCGGAGCCTGCCATCTGCGGCACCCATTTGGGCGAGACGAAACTGCCGACTTCGATGTAGCTGACCCCGGCGTCTGTCAGGTCATCGACCAGCCGTACCTTGTCGGCTACATCGATGGGTTGAGCTTCATTCTGCAGACCGTCTCGTGGGCCGACTTCGACCAGACGGACTGTTGTAGGCATAGCCATGGTGATATTCCTGTCAGCGTTTTGCGTGAGTGTTCAAGGTGGCTGCCAGGGCCTGCTCGCAGCGCTCCTGTGCGGTGTCCAGTTCCAGCTGCATTTGATGGATGTCGAGCATTTGCTGTTCAAGCTGGGCGCGACGTTCGGCGATCTTCGCCAGCATGCTGTTGAGCTGCTTGAGGTTGCCGCTGCTGGGGTCGTACAACTCGATCAGCTCACGGCATTCGGCCAGTGAAAAGCCAATGCGCTTGCCACGCAGAATAAGCTTGAGGCTGACCTTGTCACGGGCCGAGTAGATGCGTTCCAGCCCACGCCGCTCGGGGCTCAGCAGGCCTTGTTCCTCGTAGAAGCGGATAGCGCGTGTGGTGATGTCCAGCTCACGGGAAAGGTCGGAGATGCTATAGGTTTGGCTGCTCATGCTCGGGCTCGGCGTAGGGTATGGCGGTATCCTGAAGGCGTGTTGACGTATACGTCAAGCAGATCGGTGGTCGTCCCCCGCGCGGCGGTAGGCGTGAGGCGTCTGCCCACTCAGCCGCTTGAAAAAACGGGAGAAGTAAGTGGGGTCGCTGAATCCCAAACTGTCCGACAGCTGCCCGATGCTCATGCGCGTATAGATCAGGTTGCGCCGCGCCTCCAGCAACAGGCGCTGGTGCATCACCTGTAACGCCGTCTGCCCGCTCAGTCTGCGGCACAGCTGGTTCAGTTGCAGGCTGGAGATATTCAGGCGTGCGGCGAACGCCTCCACTGACAGGTGTTCGCGATAATGCGCCTCGACCAGGCGTAAGTACTGCCCGAGCAGGTGCCGATCACGCTCGTCGCGGTTGCGTGGAGCCTCGCTAGGCTGTGGGCGCCGGCTGATCCATACCATCAGCGCCGTGACCAGCGCTTGGAGCATGGTCGCCCGTGACGAAGCATTGCCTTGGTATTCGTGCTGCAGGGTATCGATCAGTCCCCGCAGCAGTACGCGATCTCTACCCAGCGGGTAACACGCCGCTTTCGCCAGCACCCCCAGTGGCGTCCCCAGGCGTTGTTCCAGCTCGGCGACCAGCGTAGTGCCGAAGGTCAAAACATGGCCCTGGATATCGGTACTGAAGCGAAAACCGTGCACGGTCAATGGCGGCACCACCTGGACTGCCGCCGCGCTGATGCGGCTGCGCATGCCCTCAATCTCCACCTGCACCTGGCCGCGTTGCACATACAGCAGCTGAAACAGCTCGGCATGTTGGTGCGGCTTGATCTCCCAATGATGGAGGCTGCTGCGTGCCGATATTGGCTCGCAGTGCAGCAGGTCGGTGCCAGGCCATTGGTGGTTCTCGCCATATAACTGAAACAAGGGTACGCCGGGGAGGGAGGACTTCATCGCAGAATTTGCCTGTGCGCTAATCGAACAGATTTTGTAAAAGTGCATTTTTCTTATCTGATTTCACATTTTATTGCCGGTTAATGCCAGTAAAAATGCAAGGGCTACCCGTTAATAACGAGATAAGAACAATGAACACTCAAGTTGCGATCATAGGCGCGGGCCCTTCTGGCCTGCTGCTGGGTCAGTTGCTGCACAAGGCCGGAATCGACACGGTCATTCTCGAACGCCAGACACCTGACTATGTGCTGGGCCGGATCCGGGCCGGAGTGCTCGAGCAGGGTACCGTCGACCTGCTGCGCGAAGCGGGCGTGGCCGAACGGATGGACCGGGAAGGGCTGGTTCACGAGGGGGTCGAGTTGTTGGTCGCTGGCCGGCGTCAGCGTCTGGACTTGAAAGGCCTTACCGGTGGCAAGACGGTGATGGTCTACGGCCAGACCGAAGTCACCCGGGACCTGATGCAGGCCCGTGAAAGCAGTGGTGCACCGATCATCTACGCTGCCGAAAATGTGCAGCCCCATGACCTCAAGGGCGAGCGGCCTTATGTCACGTTTGAAAAGGCCGGCCAGGCCTATCGCCTGGACTGTGACTATATCGCCGGCTGCGACGGTTTTCATGGCGTGTCACGCAAGAGCATTCCCGAAGGAGTGCTCAAGGAATATGAACGGGTCTACCCATTCGGCTGGCTGGGCCTGTTGTCCGACACTCCACCGGTCAATCACGAACTGATCTACGCCCATCACGTGCGCGGCTTTTCCCTGTGCAGCCAGCGTTCGCAGACCCGCAGTCGCTACTACCTGCAGGTCCCTTTGGATGAAAAGGTCGAGGACTGGTCCGATCAGCGGTTCTGGGACGAGCTCAAGGCACGCCTGCCTGAAGATGTGGCGCAGCAGCTGGTCACTGGGCCTGCGCTGGAAAAAAGCATCGCGCCGCTGCGCAGCCTGGTGGTTGAACCGATGCAATATGGTCATCTGTTCCTGGTGGGCGACGCGGCGCACATCGTGCCGCCCACGGGTGCCAAAGGCCTTAACCTGGCGGCCTCCGATGTCAATTATCTGTACCGGATACTGGTCAAGGTTTACCGCGAGGGGCGCACCGACCTGCTGGAGCAGTATTCGCCGCTTGCTCTGCGGCGGGTGTGGAAGGGGGAGCGCTTCAGTTGGTTCATGACCCAGTTGCTGCATGACTTTGGTGAGCACAAGGATGCGTGGGACCGAAAGATGCAAGAAGCCGACCGCGAGTACTTCCTGACCTCGCCGGCGGGGTTGGCGAACATCGCCGAAAACTACGTGGGGTTGCCGTACGAAGAGGTGGCCTGAGGCCACGGGGTGCGTCAGCCGTGAGGCGCGGCCTTGGCCACAGGGGTGCCGGCATACTGAGGTTTGAGGTGGCCCTGATCATCGAGCAGGTAAGCATCCATGACTTCGCGCACCACCGGCCCTGCCACACGGCCGCCAGCCTCGCCGTTCTCGATCATCACCGCGACCACTACGCTGGGATGGTCGGCCGGGGCAAAACCGACGAACAGCGCATTGTCACGGTGCCTTTCGAGGGTCTTGTTGCGGTTGTAGCGCTCACCCTGCTTGATCGCTACCACCTGCGCCGTGCCGCTTTTGCCGGCAATCCGGTACTGAGCGCCGGCCGCAGCCGCACGGGCGATGCCGCGCGGGTCGTGCATCACCATCTGCATACCGACGTTGACCTGGTCCCAGGCATGTTTGTCGTGCAGCACGATGTCGGGCATCGGGTTGGGGTCGATTGGGGTCTGACCGCCGACGGTCATGGCCAGGTGCGGGCGGTGCCACACGCCTTTGCTGGCCAGCAGGCTGGTGGCCTGAGCCAGTTGTAGTGGCGTGACTTGCATGTAGCCTTGGCCGATGCCGAGGATCAGCGTTTCACCCGGATACCAGGCCTGACGGCGGGTGGCGCGTTTCCAGGCTTGCGAGGGCATCAGCCCAGGGGCTTCTTCGAACATGTCCAGCGAAACCTTCTGGCCAAGGCCGAACTCGGCCATATAGTCGTGCAGGCGGTCGATGCCGAGCTTGTGTGCCAGGTCGTAGAAGTAGGTGTCGTTGGAGCGCATGATGGCTGTGTACATGTCTACCCAGCCATCGCCGCTGTGGTTCCAGTTGCGGTACTTGTGGTCGTAGTTGGGCAGCTCGTAGTATCCAGGGTCGAACACCCGGCTGCCTGGGGTGATGACACCGCTGTCCAGGCCGGCGATGGCGACCTCAGGTTTGACCGTCGAGCCGGGCGCATACAAACCCCGCAGCACGCGGTTGAACAGCGGCCGATCGATCGAGTCGCGCAGCGCGGCATATTGCTTGAAACTGATGCCCTTGACGAACAAGTTGGGGTCGAAGCTGGGGTTGCTCACCATCGCCAGGACATCACCATTGGCCGGGTCCAGTACTACCACTGCGCCGCGGCGATCGCCCAAGGCCTTTTCGGCGGCTAGCTGCAGGTGCGCGTCAAGGCTGAGGATGATGTCTTTGCCAGGAATTGGGTCTTTGTGGTTGAGCACCCGCATCACCCGGCCTTGGGCGTTGGTTTCCACTTCTTCATAACCTACGTGGCCATGCAGCTGGGCTTCGTAGAAATGCTCGATGCCGGTTTTGCCAATCGACTGAGTACCCCGGTATTCGGTGCTGTCGAGGGTTTTGGCTTCTTTCTCGTTGATTCGTCCGACGTAGCCGACCGAATGGGCGAAATGTTCGGCCAGTGGGTATTCACGGATGAACTGCGGTTCCACGTCCAGCCCAGGCAAGCGGAACTGGTTGACGGCGATCAGGGCGATCTGTTCTTCGGTCAGCCCGACCATCAGGGTCACCGGCTCGAATGGCTTGCGGCCGCGACGCAGGTCTTTGTCGAACTGCTTGCGGTCGTCTTCACCCAAGCCAAGGATCTGCACCAGGCTATCGAGCACCTTGGCCGAATCGCCGGCGCGCTCGCGCGTCATGGTCAAATCGAAGCTGGGTTTGTTGTCGGCCAGCACCACGCCATTGCGGTCGTAGATCAGCCCGCGCTCAGGGGCAATGGGCAGCACGTGCACACGGTTGTTTTCCGAGACCGCGCTCTGTTGGTCGTGCTGCAGCACCTGCAGCACATACAGCCGACCGACCAGAACCGCGCACAGGCTGAACACCAGGGCGGCGCAGGCCAGGAGCCGGCGGTTGACCAGGTGTTTTTCCTTTTCGTGGTCCTTGAGCGGAATCGGTTGCGGCATGGGGGCTCTTTGGTCGCGGATGGGCCGCCAGGCGGCCTAAGGGCCGGCGATGCTACGCAACACCGTCCCTGGCCTCAAGGCGAGGGCGCCCGAGTGCGAGTCAAGCCTTGCCGATAAGCCCAGTATCACGGCGTTTGGGCCTGCATGAAGAATTGTTCATGCAGTGCTACGGCTGAGCCGGCCAGCGCCGGGAGAAGCCGACCCTGCCTGAGGCCATGGCCACCGGCGTGCCGGTCACCATGGCCAGTAGGATCAGGGCCGTTGAGGTTATTGACCGCTGACGAGCTGGTAGGCCAGCTGGTTGTGCCGGTCCAGTACACGCGGCAAGTCGATGGTTGTGATGCGGCCATCCTGGACCACGACCCGGCCATTGATCACGCTGGTATCGATGTGGGTCGGGGTGCAGAACACCAGGGCTGCCAGTGGGTCGTGCAGGGCGCCGGCATACGCCACGTGGCCCAGGTCGAAAGCGACGAAGTCGGCGATCATGCCCGGTGCCAATGCACCTATGTCGTTACGGTTCAGCACCTTGGCGCCGCCCAAGGTCGCGATCTCCAGGGCCTCGCGTGCGGTCATCGCGTCGGGCCCGAAGCCGACACGTTGCAGCAGCAACGCCTGGCGAACCTCGCCGATCATGCTGGCGCCATCGTTGGAGGCTGAGCCGTCTACGCCCAAGCCTACTGCAACGCCGTGGTCACGCATCTTGCGAATTGGCGCGATGCCCGAGGCCAGGCGCATGTTCGAGCAGGGGCAGTGGGCAACACCGGTGCCGGTGCGCGCGAACAATTCGATACCGTGCTGGTCGAGCTGCACGCAGTGAGCATGCCACACATCATGGCCGACCCAGCCGAGGTCTTCGGCGTATTCGGCCGGGGTCATGCCGAACTTTTCACGGCTGTAGGCGATGTCGTTGACGTTTTCCGCCAAATGGGTGTGCAACGAAACCCCGTAATTGCGCGCCAGCACGGCAGCCTCGCGCATCAGGTCGCGGCTGACAGAGAACGGCGAGCATGGCGCCACCACCACGCGCAGCATCGAGCCGTGGCTGGCATCGTGATAATCCTCGATCAGGCGCTGGGACTCTTTGAGGATGTCGCTTTCCTTTTCCACCACCGAATCAGGTGGCAAGCCGCCTTGGCTACGACCAACGCTCATGCTGCCGCGCGCTGCGTGGAAACGCATGCCGATCTCGCTGGCTGCGTGGATGCTGTCGTCGAGCTTGCAGCCGTTGGGGTAGATGTACAGGTGGTCACTGGAGGTGGTGCAACCGGACAGGATCAGTTCGGCCATGGCCGTCTGAGTCGATACCGAAATCATCTCCGGCGTGAGCCGGGCCCAGATCGGGTACAGGTTGGTCAGCCAGTTGAACAGTTCACCGTCCTGCGCCGCCGGTACCACGCGGGTGAGGCTTTGGTACATATGATGGTGGGTGTTGACCAGCCCAGGGATGACCACCTTGCCGGCCATGTCCAGGATCACATCTGCGTCTTGGGGCAGCGTATCGCTTGGGCCGACCTGCTTGATCAGGTTGTCTTCGATGTACAGGCCGCCGCCTTTGATCTCGCGGCGTTCGCCGTCCATGGTGACCAACAGTGCAGCGTTCTTGACCAGGAGGGTCTTGGGGGTATGTTGCGAAGGAGCTTGCATGGCTTGTGCCTGGCACAATACGCAGCGACGATTGCCGATGTCGTAGGCGCACAGGTGGCCATGTAAGCAAAGTTTTAAATTCTTGTATACAGAAAAATGCCGGGGCCCGTAGGCCCCGACCGGCTTCAGCCCGCGTTGAGCGGAGCCTTTGCGGTGTGCCTGCGCATGGCAGTCACGCCCCAGGCCAGGCCTAGCACAGCAGCGATGACCGAGCCCGACAGCACGCCCAGTTTGGCTGCACCCAGCGACGCTGGGTCACTGTAGGCCAGGTTGGCAATGAAGATCGACATGGTGAAGCCGATGCCGGCCAGCAGGCCAATCAGGGTGATACCGCGCCAGGTGACCTGCGCCGGCAGGCTGCACCAGCCCAGGCGCACCATCAGCCAACTGACGCCGATGATCCCCAACGGTTTGCCAGCTACCAGGGCTACGGCTACGGCGGTCATCACCCAGTGCGGCCCCTCGGCGGAAAGGTCGATGCCAGAGAGGCCGACTCCGGCATTGGCCAAGGCGAACAATGGCATGATCGCGTAAGCCACCCACGGGTGCAGGGCGCCGCCGACGCGGGTTACCGGTGGAACCAGTTCGCGTTGGGCCAGGCGCAGTTGCTTGAGCGGGGCGCTGAGGTCGCCATCGTCCTGGTCGGGTGCCTTGGCGCGGCCGAGCAGGTCGTTGGTGAAGCGCGCGACTGCATCCACGGGCCGCTCGCCCAGCGGCATGGCGGCGACCGGGGTCATCAAACCCAGCACAACGCCCGCCAGGGTAGGATGCGCACCGGTCATCAGCATGCCAACCCAGGTGATTGCACCGGGGATTACATAGGCCCATGCCGAACCCACGCCGATCTTCTGCAGGCCGATCACCAGCAGCAGGCCAACCGCGGCAACGCCAAAGCCGCTGTAGTCCAGACCGCCCGAGTAGAACACGGCGATGATCAGCACGGCGATGATGTCATCGATGATCGCTAAGGCCAGCAGGAACACGCGGATGTTGGACGGGATCGACTTGCCGAGCAGGGCAAGCACGCCAACGGCAAAGGCAATATCGGTGGCGGTCGGCACGGCCCAGCCTTGTTGCTCGGCCGGTGCATGCCCGAACGCCAGGTAGATCAGGGCCGGTACCGCTACACCGCCAACCGCAGCGGCCATGGGCAACATCGCCTGGCGTAGGCTGGCCAAGGCACCCTCGTGAATTTCCCGACGGATCTCCATACCGACCACCAGGAAGAAGATGGTCATCAACCCATCGTTGATCCAGAAATGCAGTGATTGCGAGAAGCTCAGCGAACCGATGCCGAAGCTGATCGGTGTGTGCCAGAGCGCATCGTAGCTGGCGGCAGCCGGGGAGTTGGCCCAGATCAGGGCCGCAACGGCAGCGATCAGCAAGACAATGCCGCTGACCGCTTCGATGTGCAGGAACCGCTCGAAGTTGGCGAAGGCGGTTTTGGCCAGACGCTGAGCGCGGGTCATATGGTTTTTTTGCATAGGCGCAAGAACTCCTGCAGGCGGCCCGACCTGCACTGTTCTTTAACCTGCATCACCGCACTTTGCAGCTAGCACCCGACGGGCATCTTACCGGCAAGGCGCCTGCTGGCCAAGGAGTAAAGCCCCTTGGGTCATCTGCGATGGCCAGTGACGTGCAGGCCATATCGATTTAGCGAGCGTTGGGTGAAAGCTACCCACAGCTGTTCCGCTTTGGTGCGTGAACGCCTCCAAACAGTTCGGTTATCACAGGTTGGCGCGGTGAAACTGATCTATAAATGTGCAGTTTGAACAGCCAATGCTGTGCCCGTTGACCGCAGATTTCCTGCACTTGCCCCAGCGAAGAAGCGGCCCGTTTATTGCTCCATCTCGGCGCAACGACAACCTGGAGCAACTTGGCATGAGCGCAACTGACGAATTTCCGCTTTGCGAGGCCCCGGCATCTTCACGCAAAGGGCTGCTGCCCATCGCAATGGTGCTGTTCAGTTTCACGTTTTTTACCGGCACCATGTTTGCCGGAGGCAAGCTGGGCATGGCTTTCAGCTTTGTCGACATGCTGTGGGTCGCAGCCATCGGCAATTCGCTGCTGGCGTTGTACGCTGCGGCGCTGGCCTTCATCGCTTCACGCAGCGGCTTGAACACCGTGCTGATGGGGCGCTTTTGTTTTGGGGAGGTGGGCAGCCGGCTTTCCGACTTCATCCTGGGCTTTGCCGAACTGGGTTGGTACGCCTGGGGGACTGCGACGGTGGCGATCGTACTGGTCAAGCTGCTCGGCCTGGCGGGCGGCTTCGCGGTGCCGTTGATGGTGCTGTTTGGCATGGGTTTCAGCATCACTGCAATCATCGGTTTCAAGGGGCTTGACTGGCTGTCGCGAGTTTCGGTGCCACTGATGTTCGTTCTGCTAGTGATATCGATGTACCTGGCAACGGCCGATGCGGGTGGTTTTGCCGGCCTCGCAGCGGTGGTTCCCCATGAAAGCATGACCTTCTCGGCGGCGGTCACCATGGTGTTCGGCACCTTTGCCAGTGGCGCCACTCAGGCCACCAACTGGACTCGCCTGTCGCGCAATGGCCGGGTGGCGGTGGTGGCCAGTGTGGTTGCTTTCCTGCTCGGCAATGGGCTGATGGTGGTGGCAGGGGCGTGGTGCGCCATGGTCTATCAGCAGGCTGACATCGTCGAGGTGATGATCCTTCAAGGGCTGTCGTTCGCCGCGGTAGTGATGCTGTGCCTGAATCTCTGGACCATCCAGGGGCCCACCATCTACAACGTCTCGGCTGCTGCCTGCCACTTGCTGCGCAGTGAGCGACGACGCACCGCTACGCTGGTTGCGGCAGGTGTAGGGGTGGTGCTGGCGATCGGTGGTATGTATGAAATGCTGATTCCGTTTCTGGTGTTGTTGGGCTCGATCATTCCCCCGGTCGGCGGGGTGATCATGGCCGATTTCTGGTACCGCCATCGGGGCAGTTACCCCGCACTGGCGTCGGCAACCTTGCCCCGCTACAACATCAACGGCCTGCTGGCGTATGCCGTGGGCGCGGTGCTTGCCTACGCCTCGCCCTGGGTCGCGCCACTGGTCGGCATCGGCGCTTCGGCCTTGAGCTACATCTTAATGCTTGAACTGCAAGGCCGGCGCAAGGCGCTGGGCCAACAGAGCGTTGAGCCGTGAGCCTGACCCTGGAGGAAATCCTGCACTTGCCGGGCCTGGAGGCGATGAGCGTGCGAGCCGGCGCGCGAAACCTGCAGCGGCGGGTGCGCTGGCCTTACGTGGCGGAAAATGAGGGGATCGCCGAGTGGGTGATGGGCGGTGAGTTGGTGTTCGTCACCGGTATCAACCACCCGCGTGGCCAGGCCAACCTGCTCAGCCTGATCGAGGATGGCGAAGCGGTAGGGATCGCCGGCTTGGTGATTCTAACCGGTGGCAGTTTCATCCAGACGATTGCGCCCCCGGTGATAGCGCGCGCCGAGCAACTGGGTTTGCCGCTGATCGAACAGCCCTATGCTTTGAAAATGGTAGTGGTAACCCACCTGATCGGTACGGCCCTCGTGCAGATGAGCCAGTTGCGCCGGTCGCGCAACGATATTCTCGGCCAGTTGCTCAGCGGTGATTACCCAAGCCTGGCTATCGCCTGCCAGCGTGCCAGGCACCTGGAGTTGATGCTTGACGAACCGCGGCGGGTGGTTGCGCTGCGCTTGGTGCAGGTTGAGCAGTTGTTCGAGCGTCATGGCCTGGCCGAGGGCGAGCGGCTCTGGCAAGCTGTGCGCCAGGCGCTGGAAGATCACCTTCAGACTTGGTGCCGAGCGCGGCCTGGGGCGGTGCTGGTGCAAATGCCGGGTGACTTGCAGGTGCTGTTGCTGGCCGACGCTGGCGACCTGCCGAGCAGCCTGGCAGCGCTGCATCGGCAGTTGTGCATGGTGGCCGGGGAACTCAGGCTGCATATGGGCCTGTCGCGGCTGGCCGCCGACTGCGCAGGTTACCGTCAAGCGCTCAGCGAAGCGCGTCAGGCTCTGGACGTTGCACAACACTTGCACCCTGCCGATGGTTTCTGCGATTTCAGCGAGTTGGGGGTACTGCGCCTGCTCCAGGGCATCAATGACCGCGCGCTGATCGATGACTTCGTTGCCCAGACCCTCGGCAGGCTGATCAACCCTGGGCGCAAGCAGCCTTACGTGCTGGTAGATACCCTCGACGCCTTGCTCAAGGAAAACGGCAACGGCCTCAAGGCCGCTCAGCGCTTGGGCCTGCACCGCAATACCATCAACCAACGCATTCAACGTATCGAGCAACTGAGCGGGCAATCGCTGGACGACCCACTGTTTCGCATGAACGCATCTGTCGCCATGCTGGTATGGCGCATGAACGGACCACGTCAAGGAGTAACGCCATGAACATCATCAACGCCCGCCTGCGTGGCAAGCCTGGGCTGTACCGCATCGAGCTCGATGGCGAGCGCATTGCTGCCATCACTTCCCAGGCCCAGGTTGTGCTGAGTAGCCCTGATGACCTGGATGCCCAGCAGAACCTGGTGGTGGCGCCTTTCGTCGAGCCGCACATCCACCTTGACGCTACCCTCACGGCGGGCGAGCCGAAGTGGAACATGAGCGGTACCTTGTTCGAAGGCATCGAGCGCTGGGCCGAGCGTAAGGAAATCACCACCCACGACGACATCAAGACCCGAGCGAAAAAAACCATCGGCATGCTCGTCGATCATGGCATACAGCATGTGCGCACCCATGTCGATGTCACCGACCCGAGGCTCACCGCACTCAAGGCCATGGTCGAGGTGCGCGAGGAAGTACGCGACCTGGTCGACCTGCAGATCGTCGCATTCCCACAGGAAGGCATCGAGTCGTATGCCAACGGCCGCGCGCTGATGACCGAAGCGGTGGCGATCGGCGCCGATGTGGTCGGCGGTATCCCACATTTCGAGAACACACGTGATCAGGGGGTAGCGTCGGTCAAGTTCCTGATGGACCTGGCCGAACGCACTGGCTGCCTGGTGGATGTGCATTGCGATGAAACCGATGACCCGCAGTCGCGCTTTTTGGAAGTGTTGGCCGAGGAGGCGCGGGTGCGCGGTATGGGCCCGCGTGTCACGGCCAGCCATACGGTGGCCATGGGTTCGTACGACAACGCTTACTGCTACAAGCTGTTCCGGCTGCTCAAGATGTCGGGCATCAACTTCGTCTCTTGCCCTACCGAAAGCATTCACCTGCAAGGGCGCTTCGACAACTATCCGAAGCGGCGGGGGCTGACCCGAGTGGCCGAAATCGATCGCGCCGGGATGAACGTGTGCTTCGGCCAGGACTCAATCGTCGATCCCTGGTACCCGCTGGGTAACGGCAACATTTTGCGAATTCTCGAAGCCGGCCTGCATATCTGCCATATGCTCGGTTACGAAGACCTGCAACGCAGCCTGGACCTGATCACCGACAACAGCGCTCGCACACTGAACCTCGGCGAGCGCTACGGCATCGAGGTGGGGCGGCCAGCCAATCTGCTATTACTGTCGGCACCGGATGACTACGAAATGGTCCGCAGCCAGGGCCACGCGCTGGTATCGGTACGCGCTGGCAAGGTGCTGATGCGTCGCACCCCTGCGCAAGTGCAGCGTATGTTGTGATGTGCATCAGGCGCTATCAATCCTCGTCAGTAGAGGCGGCTGGCCTGCACCTTGGCTAGAAAGCTCGGCGGCCGATCGTGCAGGCTGTCAGACAGTCTGCACTCGGTGAAACCAAGCGTAGGCAACGAGAGTCGACATGGTTGAATCGATAAACGTCCTACTGCAATGAGCAAGGAGGTCCGCGTGACCAGCAAGAAGGCGCGCGTCAGCAACCAGGCATCGGGTGATATTTCGCAGCTGCCACACGACATGTTCTTCGCCGCGGTGCAAACCACGCGGATGCCGATGATCGTCACCGACCCCAACCGTGACGATAATCCGATCATTTTCGCCAATCGAGCATTTCTGGAAATGACCGGCTATGAGTTGGCGGACATCATTGGCCGTAATTGCCGGTTCCTCCAAGGCCCTGAAACCGAAGCTGCGGTGGTGGATGCCGTGCGGGACGCTATCGCCCAGAAGGTCGATATCTCTACCGAGATCCTCAATTACCGCAAGGATGGTTCCAGCTTTTGGAACGCGCTATTCATCTCACCGATCTTCAATGAACGGGGCGACCTGATTTACTTCTTTGCATCGCAACTGGATGTGAGCAGGCGGCGTGACGCCGAGGATGCGCTGAACCAGGCGCAAAAGATGGAAGCGCTTGGGCAACTGACTGGCGGTATCGCGCACGATTTCAACAATCTTTTGCAAGTGATGGGCGGTTATCTGGGGTTGATCGCCAGTGAGGCGGACAAGTCCCAGGTCGACCTGAACCGCGTGCGGCGCAGTGTAGGGCACGCCCAGAGCGCGGTCGAACGTGCCAGTACCCTGACCAAGCAGCTGCTGGCCTTCGCCCGCAAGCAGAAACTCCATGGCCGGGTGCTCAACCTCAATCACCTGCTCGATGACGTACGCCCCATGATGGAGCGAACTTTCGACGCTGAAGTGGCTGTTGATTTCGACCTCGAAGCCAACCTGCACAACTGCCGTATCGACCCGACTCAGGCAGAGGTCGCGTTGCTCAACATTTTCATGAACGCACGCGATGCGCTTATCGGGCGCCAGCGGCCGCATGTGTTCATCGAAACCCGGAATATTTCCGTCACCGATATCAACCACTCGTTCGATGGGCTGCTGCCGGGAAATTACGTGAGCCTCTCGGTCACCGACAATGGCGTCGGGATGCCGGCCAGCATCCGTGATCGAGTCATGGACCCGTTCTTCACCACCAAGGAGGAGGGCAAAGGCTCTGGCCTAGGGCTGTCGATGGTGTACGGTTTCGCCAAGCAGTCCGGTGGGGCGGCACGCATATATACAGAAGAGGGCGAGGGCACGACGTTACGCCTGTATTTCCCGGTTGACCAAGGCAAGATCATCCCCACGCAACCTGTGAAAAAGGTGGACCGCAGCTCGGGCACCGAGCGTATCCTGATCGTCGAAGATCGACCGGATGTGGCTGAACTCGCCAAGATGGTACTGGAGGATTACGGCTACGCCGCTGACATGGTGCTCAATGCACGCGAAGCGCTCAAGCTGATTCAGGCGGGGGAACATTACGATTTACTGTTCACCGACCTGATCATGCCAGGCGGCATGAACGGCGTGATGCTGGCGCGGGAAGTGCGGCGCCTTCAGCCGCAGATGAAGGTGTTGTTGACCACCGGCTATGCGGAAAACTCGATTGAGCGCACGGATATCGGCGGGTCTGAGTTCGAGGTGATTTCCAAACCGTGCCAGCCACATGACCTTGCCCGCCGGGTAAGGCAAGTCCTTGATGGCTTCACGGGTGTGACATGAGTGGGGCGCCCTCGCAACCTGCTGTGAAAATCGCCAAAGCCCCGGAGCCCCCGCACTTTCGTGCGAGGGCGACCCGCTATCAAGCCAAGGCTTTGATCAGTTGCTCGTTGAATGCCGGGATATCGTCTGGCTGACGGCTACTGATCAGATTGCCGTCCACCACCACCTGCTCGTCGACCCAGTTGCCGCCAGCATTGCGGATGTCGTCTTGCAAGGTCTTGAAACTGGTCATCCGTTTACCCTGGGCAAGGCCTGCCGAAATCAGCAACCAGCCCCCGTGGCAGATCACAGCCACGGGCTTGCCTGCCCCATCGAGGCTTTTCACCAGTTTCTGGGCACCGGGGATCAAGCGGATGGTGTCAGAGTTCTGCACGCCACCTGGCAGCACGACGGCATCGTAGACATCGGGCTGGGCGCTGTCGAACGTGGCATCCACATCGAATGCATCGGCGGGCTTGTCGTGGTTCCAGCCACGCACGGTGCCTGGCTTGTCGCTGAGAATGTCGACCACCGCGCCGTGCTGTTTCAGCGCATCACGGGGGCCGGTCAACTCCACTTGCTCGAAACCATCGGTGACCAGAATGGCCACGCGCTTGCCGTTAAGTGTTGCGCTCATCATGTCATCTCCGTTTTTTACTGTGACTTCTTGGAAAGGCCTTGGCCGAGCCGTGAAGTTCAAACGCATTGCGTCAGTGGCTGCGTTTGCGGGAAATGACTGGCAGGGTGATTGGCCTGGCCCCTGCGCCTGCAGGGGCGCAGAGCCAGCGCGTCACTTGATTAGCGGTACACCGCTGAGTTTCTGCAGTTCATCGAAGTCGATGTCCGCGCAGATCTCCACCACCTTCAAGCCCTCGGCGGTTACTTGCAGTACGGCTAGGTCGGTGTAGATGCGGCTGACGCAACCGATGCCGGTGAGCGGGTAGGTGCATTCGGGCACAAGCTTGCTTTCGCCGGTTTTGGTCAGGTGGTCCATCATCACGAACACCTGCCGCGCTCCCGTGGCCAGGTCCATTGCGCCGCCTACAGCGGGGATCGAACCTTCGGCACCGGTATGCCAGTTGGCCAGGTCGCCTTTGACCGAAACCTGGAAAGCGCCCAGTACGGCGATGTCCAGATGCCCGCCACGCATCATCGAAAACGAGTCGGCATGGTGGAAGTAGGCGCCACCGGTCAGCAGTGTGACGTGCTGCTTGCCGGCGTTGATCAGGTCATCGTCTTCCTCGCCAGGGGCTGGGCTCGGGCCCATGCCCAGCAGGCCGTTCTCGCTGTGCAGGAACACTTCCTTGTCGCCCAGGTAATTGGCCACAAGCGTTGGAGCGCCGATGCCCAGGTTGACATAGGCACCTTCCTGAATGTCTGCGGCCACGCGTTGGGCCATCTCGGTGCGGGAAAGCTTTTTGGTGATGGTCATGGCAGGCCTCAGACAGCGTTGGCGATCGAAGAAGCGGCAGCGCCGGAGACGGCGACCACGCGCTGGACGAAAATACCCGGGGTGATGATGTGCTCCGGGTCCAGCTCACCGAGCTCGACGACCTCATCTACCTGAGCGATGGCAGTCTTGGCGGCCATCGCCATGATCGGGCCGAAGTTACGGGCGGCCTTGCGGTAGACCAGGTTGCCCCAGCGGTCGCCCTTGTGCGCCTTGATCAGGGCGAAATCGGCATGCAGCGGCATCTCCAGTACGTATTGGCGGCCGTCGATTTCACGGGTTTCCTTGCCTTCGGCCAGCAGGGTGCCATAGCCGGTCGGCGAGAAGAACGCCCCGATACCCGAGCCGGCCGCGCGGATGCGCTCAGCCAGGTTGCCTTGGGGAACCACCTCCAGCTCGATCTTGCCTGCACGGTACAGCTCATCGAATACGTAAGAGTCGGACTGGCGCGGGAACGAGCAGATGACCTTGCGTACACTGCCCGCCATCAGCAAAGCGGCCAGGCCGATCTCGCCGTTGCCGGCATTGTTGCTGATGATGGTAAGGTCGCGGGCACCGGTGGCAATCAAGCCATCGATGAGCTCGGACGGCATGCCGGCAGTACCGAAGCCACCGACCATGATGGTCGATCCGTCGGTGATTCCTTCCACCGCTTGGGCGATGGACTCAAACGTTTTATTGATCAAAGCGGGCTCCTGGTTCTTCCTGGAGTATTGATTGTCGACCTGGCAGCGTGCTGACGCGGCGGGGCCATTGGGCGCTTGGCGTTGTGTGCTGGCTTGCGTATAGCCTGCCGCAAGACAAGGCAACAGTAGAGAGCACCGAGTGGAATTTGTGCGATTACCGAACCGTTGTGCGATTTATGAGCGTTTGCACACAGGCCATGGCTGCCCGTGCGCGTCGACGTGGGCAGGCCGGTGTGCAGACAGACGAGCAAGTCGCCCCAGCCTGTGAGAGGATGTCAGTCACCTTAGCCAGGACCCCGAACGCAGCCTGATGAAGACTCCAAAACGAATCGAACCACTGATCGAAGACGGCCTGATCGACGAAGTGCTGCGGCCATTGATGAGCGGCAAGGAAGCGGCCGTCTACGTGGTGCGCTGCGGGGCCCAGGTACGCTGTGCCAAGGTCTACAAGGAGGCCAACAAACGCAGCTTCCGCCAGGCCGCCGAATACCAAGAGGGGCGCAAGGTCCGCAACAGCCGCCAGGCTAGGGCTATGGCCAAGGGCAGCAAATATGGCCGTAAAGAGGCTGAGGACGCGTGGCAGAACGCAGAAGTGACGGCGCTGTTCCGCCTGGCCAATGCCGGGGTGCGGGTGCCCAAACCCTACGACTTTCAAGACGGCGTGCTGCTGATGGAACTGGTGACCGACGCCGATGGTGACGCCGCTCCGCGCCTGAACGATGTGCACCTGGAAGCCGAGCAGGCCCGTGAATACCATGCCTTCGTGATCCGCCAGATTGTTCTGATGCTCTGCGCCGGCCTGGTGCATGGCGACTTGTCCGAGTTCAACGTTCTGCTTGGCCCGGACGGCCCGGTGATCATCGACCTGCCTCAGGCCGTGGATGCTGCGGGCAACAACCACGCGTTCAGCATGCTGCAGCGCGATGTAGCGAACATGGCGCATTATTTCGGACGCTTTGCGCCTGAGCTCAAGGCTACGCGTTACGCCGATGAGATGTGGGCCTTGTACGAGGCTGGCGAGTTGCGTCCCGACAGCCCGCTCACTGGGCAGTTCGAGGATGAGGACCAGGCCGCCGACGTGGCCGGGGTGCTGCGCGAGATCGATGCCACTTTGCGCGACGAAGCGCGCCGCCGTGCTGCCCGTGCCGAGGACGAGCATGGGCCGACCACGGCTCAAGAGCCGACACCGCCTTGGATGCAATGACTCACCCCCGGCGGATCAATGGCGGACACCCGCCGTTAGGTCGCCCAAGGCGTAAACACTAAAAAGTCGCCTGTCGTTACCTTTGATGCAACGCATAATCTCGTCATCTGGCCTTTTCACTGGCGTGCCACAGGCATAAGGTATAGGCCGTTAAAAATGCCCTGGAGCTGTCATGTCCAACCGTTTCCCTTCCGTTCGTCCTCGCCGCCTGCGCCAGAACGAATCCCTGCGCACGATCTTCCAGGAAACCGAATTCCGCCTTGAAGACCTGATCCTGCCGATCTTCGTCGAAGAGGGCATCGATGATTTCGTGCCGATCACCAGCATGCCGGGCGTCAACCGTATTCCAGAGAAGCTGCTGGCTCAGGAAATCGAGCGCTATGCCCGCGCCGGTATCAAGTCGGTTATGACGTTCGGGGTATCGCACAACCTCGATGCCAGCGGCAGCGACACCTGGAATGAAAACGGGCTTGTCGCGCGCATGTCGCGCATCTGCAAGGACACCGTGCCGGAGATGGTGGTGATGTCCGACACCTGCTTCTGCGAATACACCAGCCACGGCCACTGTGGCGTGCTGCATGACCATGGCGTGGACAACGATGCCACCTTGGTCAACCTGGGCAAGCAGGCGGTGATTGCCGCTGCAGCTGGCGCCGACTTCATCGCCCCTTCGGCGGCGATGGATGGGCAGGTCCAGGCCATTCGTAGCGCGCTAGACGGTGCTGGGTTCCATGACACGGCGATCATGGCTTACTCCACCAAATTCGCTTCGTCGCTGTATGGTCCATTCCGCGAAGCCGGGGGCACGGCGCTCAAGGGTGACCGCAAGAGCTACCAGATGAACCCGATGAACCGCCGCGAAGCGGTACGTGAGTCGCTGCTGGACGAGCAGGAAGGGGCCGATGTGTTGATGGTCAAACCTGCTGGCGCCTACCTGGACGTGATCGCCGATATCCGCGCCGCATCGCGCCTGCCGCTGGCGGCGTACCAGGTAAGCGGCGAATACGCGATGATCAAGTTCGGCGGGCTTGCCGGCGCCATCGACGAGGGGCGCGTGGTACGCGAAAGCATTGGCGCCATCAAGCGTGCCGGTGCTGACTTGATTCTGACTTACTTCGCCATGGACCTGGCCCAGCAAGGCATCTGATGGCAACGGGCGCCGCCGCCAACGGCGCCCGCATCTGAAGATTCAGAAAAAACCATTAAGCGCTGAATTATTTAGTGTCCCTTTGTATCTGATGCCTTAGAGCCTTCAGTAATCAGGGACACAGGCATGAAATCACGCAAAAAAAGCGTAAAGCCCATCGGCTTGAAAGACATCACCATCGTCGACGACGCCAAGATGAGAAAGGCGATTACCGCAGCTGCGCTGGGTAACGCCATGGAATGGTTCGACTTCGGCGTTTACGGCTTCGTCGCCTATGCCTTGGGCAAAGTGTTTTTCCCCAACGCCGACCCCAGTGTGCAGATGATCGCAGCGCTGGCCACCTTCTCCGTGCCGTTCCTGATCCGCCCGCTGGGTGGGTTGTTCTTCGGCGCCCTGGGCGACAAGTTCGGCCGGCAGAAGGTTCTGGCCGCCACTATCGTGATCATGTCCTTGAGCACCTTTGCCATCGGTTTGATTCCGTCCTATGAAAGCATAGGCATATGGGCACCCATCCTGCTGTTGGCGGCTAAGATGGCCCAAGGCTTTTCGGTTGGCGGTGAATACACCGGGGCGTCGATCTTCGTCGCTGAATACGCGCCCGACCGCAAGCGTGGGTTCCTTGGCAGTTGGCTGGATTTCGGCTCGATTGCCGGCTTTGTGTTGGGTGCGGGCGTTGTGGTATTGATTTCCACCGTGCTGGGGGAAGAGAAGTTTCTCGAATGGGGCTGGCGCCTGCCGTTCTTCCTGGCGTTGCCGCTCGGCATCATCGGCCTCTACCTGCGTAATGCGCTCGAGGAAACCCCGGCATTTCAGCAGCATGTGGACAAGCTTGAGCAGGGTGATCGCGAGGGTCTGGCCTCAGGGCCTAAGGTGTCGTTCAAGGAGGTGGCGACCAAGCATTGGCGCAGCCTTATTACCTGCGTCGGTGTGGTGATCGCTACCAACGTCACCTACTACATGCTGCTCACCTACATGCCTAGTTATCTGTCGCACAACCTGCACTACAGCGAAGACCATGGTGTGCTGATCATTATCGCCATCATGGTCGGCATGCTGTTCGTGCAGCCTCTGATCGGCCTGCTCAGCGACAAAGTGGGGCGGCGACCTTTCATTGTGGTCGGCAGCATCGGCCTGTTCGCGCTGGCCATCCCTGCTTTCATGCTGATCAATAGTGGCGCGCTAGGGTTGATCTTCTCTGGCTTGCTGATCATCGCAGTGCTTCTGAACTTCTTCATCGGGGTGATGGCTTCGACCTTGCCAGCGATGTTTCCCACCCACATCCGCTACAGTGCCTTGGCCAGTGCGTTCAATATCTCGGTCCTGATCGCCGGCCTGACCCCGACCCTTGCGGCGTGGCTGGTTGAAACCAGCGGCAATCTGTACATGCCAGCCTATTACCTGATGGTGATCGCCGCCATCGGCCTGATCACTGGCCTGACCATGAAGGAAACCGCCAATAAGCCACTGCGTGGCGCAGCGCCAGCGGCGTCGGATATGGAAGAGGCGCGCGAGTTGCTGCAGGAGCACCACGACAATATCGAGCAGAAGATCGAGGACATCGACAACCAGATCGCCGAGCTGGAGGCCAAACGCAAGCTGCTGGTCCAGCAGCATCCGCGCATCGATTGAGGCTCAGCGCGGCATGTAACCGCGCTGCCACGAACGTGGGATGAACCGCGATATCAGCGCCAGCAGGCAGGCCAGCGCCGCGCTGCCTGCCAGCGCCTGAAGCCCCAAACGTTGTTGCAGCCAGGCCCCTAGGGCTGCGCCCAGCAGCATGCCGGCCCACGGTACCAATTGAACCCTCCAGCCATCGCGGCGCTCGCCCAGCAGCCAACGCCCCAGGCCCCTGCCAAAACGCGACAGCGCGCCAGTCACATAAGTAAGCCCAATGGGCAGGCCGTTGACCTGTTCGACTACGGCATTGATCATGCCCATCGCCAACGTAGCCGCCAGCAGCGCTGGGAAGGTAGCGGCAAACGGCCAAACCGCCGCCCACGCCAACAGCCCGGCCACTATCGCCAGCACCGGCCAGGCTCGCCGGCCGAAGCCTCTGGCCAGCAGCACCCCCAGTGCGTTGCCTGCCACGAAGCCCAATACGGCAGCGCTCAGGCGCAACACCAGGGCCAGGTCCGCCTCGCTGATGGCTACCGCCAGACGTGTGGTATTGCCACTCATGAACGACACGAAGTCGCCAAGCGCCAGCAAGCCAATGGCGTCGGTCATGCCGGCCAGTACCGACAGCCCGGCCACCAGGCCAAGGCCAACGCGACCGCGCAACACCTGCAGGCGAAGGTGCCTGGCTGTGCGGGCGGGAAGGGCATTGGGCAGCATCGGTTGGCCTCAGGGCAGCAGTTTTAGTCGGGCCAAGGTGCCTTGAAGGGTGCGCTCCACCACATCGACCAGGACCATGGTCGGCTGGTCTACCTCGATG
The DNA here is from genome assembly GCF_014269025.2 of Pseudomonas promysalinigenes. Classification (NCBI taxonomy): domain Bacteria; kingdom Pseudomonadati; phylum Pseudomonadota; class Gammaproteobacteria; order Pseudomonadales; family Pseudomonadaceae; genus Pseudomonas; species Pseudomonas promysalinigenes. The sequence continues at coordinate 2,155,274 of NZ_CP077094.1, forward strand.
TTCAGCAGCTCGCCGGGCTTGTAACGGGCGAAGGTGGTCTGGCGCAGGGTTTCGGGAATGAGGTTGATCGTCACCACGTTATCGTCAATGTCGGCGACGGTCAGGCTGCAGCCATTGACCCCGATGAAACCACGCGGGAACACGTACTTGGCCCACTCTGCAGGCATGCGGAACTTGATGTAAGCGCCAGTCTCCTTGATCGACAGCTCGACGATCTGTGCCGTGGTCGCAATGTGCCCGGCCATCAGGTGGCCGCCGACTTCGGCGTTCATCTTCGCTGAGCGTTCGATGTTCACACCCTGGCCTGCTTTGAGCGAGCCCAGGTTGGTGCGTTCCAGGGTCGCGTTCATGGCATCGAACTTGACCCGGCTGCCGTCGATTTCCGTCACCGACAGGCAGGTACCCTCGACACTGACGCTGGCGCCGATCTTCAGTTCATCAAGCAATTCGGGGGGCAGGTCGATGGTGAACTGGTTGTGGCCCGGATAGCAGGTCACATCAAGCAGAGGGCGCACGGCCTGGACGATGCCGGTGTACATGGGTTGCTCCTGGGCTCTGAAGGGAAAGCATCAGGAAACTATGCCCGTGGCGCTGCAAATGCAAGCAACCCGTGCCGCCCCCTTCGCCGGCAGCACCATCCTGGGTGCACGGCGAAGGGGCCGCAGGACGGTTCAGACATGGCCGCTGCTGTTGACGATCCTCAGGCACAGTGCTTCATAAGGGTCCAGGTTGATCATCAAGCGGCCATCTTCGGTCAGGTCGCCCTCTACAGTCTCGTTGATCATGTCGACCACCGGGCCCGGGGTGAAGCCGGTCAGCTCAAGCTCCTCGGCGATCACATCCTGGCCGAAGTTCAAGGCGCTGATCTGGATGCCACGCCCAGACGGCAGTTCGTGCACCATCACCAGCAGGCCAGGGCTGCTGACCTCGGGCACCAACACCTGACGGCTGGTGGCGATGCCATAGGCCTGGCGCACGGCCAGCATTTTCTTCACCTGGCTGGCGAACGAGCCTGGGTCTTCGAGCTGGCTGTCGAGGCTGCCATACAGGGCGCGGGCACGCGGCATGCCGCGCACCGATTGTTCGGCCTGAGGGTCGAGCCCTGCCAGGTCGTAGCCGCCGCGGTGGATCCAGCGGGTGTCACCGTCACCCATTCGCTCGGCGACCGCCTCCGGTGGTAGCGGCAAGGCGCCGACCATGTCCCAGCCCGACAGCGCGACCACGCCCGGTTGCATGGCGTTGTACATCACCAGTAGCAGGTGAATTTTCTGCACCTTGGCGATATCTTGCGCACTGAGTTGCTCGATGTCGCGCAGCCCCAAGGCGGCCGTGATCAGGCTGGCGGTGGTGCAGGAAATGCCGTTGGTGACAAAGCGCAGGTTATAGGGGGCATGTTCACCCGACAGGCGCTCATAGATTTCCTCGCGGATATGCTCGCGCAGTATGCTGCCCGGCAAGGTCTGGCCCTTGTACAGGTACATGTCGTTGGCGTGCAGCGTCCAGAAGTGCACCAACTCTACCGTCAACTCGTCATGGTTTTGCAGGGCATGGATCAGCGACGCGGGGTCGATACCGAATGCGTGCATTTCCTTGAGCATCAAGCGCAGGAATTCGGTATCGCCGGTCAGCAGCGCATGCTGATAGGCCGGGCGCGTGATGAAGTCGTAAGACAGATCGGCGCCGCCTTTGGACATTTGCGCGATATCGTCCAGGGTCAGGTTCAACTCCTGGAAGCTGAAGCCACCTGCCTTGCGGATCATGCCACCGATGAGCTGGTTGCCGACGATCGACAGCGGGTGGCTTTCGGACCAAGCGCTGCCGGCAGCTCGGGTTTCCACGCCGAGAAAACCATTGGCATCCAGGCGCAAGCCTCTGGCGCCCAGGCAGTCGAGTGCGTGCAGGGCATCGCCGATGATCATTTGCTGGGCGGCGAAGCTTGGGTCCAGCCAGTTCAATGACGGCTGGCCTTCCTTGAAATAGTGCAGGTATACCCAGCGCCGAGTCTTGCCGTCTACGCCTGTGATCGGTGGGGTAGCGCTCCAGTCGGTTTCCTTGACCCCTGGCTCGAAGAAAATCACCCGTTGCAACTGGCCGACGATGTAGTGGCGCAGCTTCAGTTCGTCGCACTGCGCCGGTAACAGGTTGACCGCATCCCGCCCCTGGGGCACATCAGGCAGCAGCGGCCAGTCTTCCTCATTGATCTCGACCATGTGGTAGAGGCCTGGATAGGCCCCGTAAGCCAGCTCGGCCAGGCGGAAATCGGCACCCTTGCCGGTGTGCGAGGGGATCAGGTCATCGATGGTCACGGCGTTGTGCGCCGCCGCCAGGCGGCTCATCTGCACCAGCTCTTGCTCATTGCCGTAAAGCGGGTCGATGTCAAAGCTGATGCGGTCGAAGTTGCCGTCGATGCTGGGGGTGAACTCATGCCCCTGCACACCACCGGACTGCTTGATCGGCCCAGTGTGGATGCCTTGCACGCCAATCTCTGAAAGGCGTTTCCACAGGGCAGGGTGGCCAAGGGCTGCCAATACCGAGCAGCCCTCTGGCGCGATGATGGCGTCGGGGTAAACGGTCAGCCACACCGAAGCGATCTCAGTGGCGCGGCGTGGCTGCGCTTCGGCGTAAGGGTTCTGCCACAGGCGCGACTGGCCGGAATAAAGGCGAGCGCGTTCCTGCGAGGCTTTCAACATGGAACGTTCTTCTAGCCATTGGAGGTAAGACGGGTCGGGCTGGGTCATTTCGCGTCCTCTTTGCGTGGCGGCACCGGCCCAAGTTATGACGGTAACTCAAACGTATCGTTCGGTTTGGCATCAGCCGTGGCTGCGCTGTACAGCTGTTGGCGAAACCATTTGCGCAAAGGATCGGCCTGGGTGCGCTCATGCCAGATCTGCATCACCTCGACCTTGGGCAGCACCAGAGGCAGCGGGTGGATACACACATCATCGTCCCGCTCGGCAGCTTCTTGCGCCACCGAGCGCAGGCAGGTGAGCAGTAGGTCGGTACCGCGCACCAGCCGTGTCGGTGCGAGGAAGCTCGACAACCCGGCCACTATGCGACGGCTGTGCCCGGCAGCGCGCAAGGCGCGGTCCACCAGGCCATCAAGATCGCCAGTGAGCGTGGTCAGTAGATGATCACAGGCCAGAAAGGCTTTGAGATCCAGGCCTTGGGCAAGGTGAGGGTTGCTGCGCGATGCCAGCACCACGAAGTCCTCGCTGAGCAGGCGCTGCTGATGGAAGGTGTCAGGCAGGTCGGTGTAGAAGCCCGCGATGGCCACATCGCAGGTGCCCTTCTCCAGCGCTTCTCGGGGCAATTGGCCCCCCGTATTGTGGGTCACCAGCACCAGGTTTGGCGCTGACTGCCGCAGCACCGGCAGCAGCCGAGGCAGCAGGGTCTGCTCCATGAAGTCGGTGCTGTAGACGTGCAAACGTGCAGGGCGGGCCAAGAAGTCCTGGCCCTCGCATTGCTCATAGAAGGTGGCCAGCCCCTCGACCAGCTGCTGCACCTGGGAAGCAAGTTCGTGGGCACGCGGCGTGGCGGTAAGGCCACGGGGGGCACGCACAAAAAGCGGGTCGCCGAACTGATGTCGAAGCTTGTTCAGCTTGTGGCTCAATGCGGGTTGGCTCAAGGCCATGCGGGCTGCAGCCATCGTGGCGTTGCGTTCCTGATAGAGCACATGGAACAAATACAGTAGGTTCAGATCCTTGCCGGCGATATTCATTATTTGGATTACAGAGATGAAGGGTTTCGAATTATCGAATCTTAGCGCTCTGTTTAGACTGCGCCTACTGAATCCAAGTGAATAGGTAGCACATGATGAAAAGCATCCCCACCCTGGGCCTGGCAATAACCGCAGCAGTGCTTGCCGGCGGCGCACACGCGGCACCCAAAGGCGAAGTGCTGGTTCTGCTGTCCAGTGAAAACCGGTTGATGCTGGAGGGTGGCAAGCGCTATCCCACAGGCTATTACCTCAACGAATTTGGCGTCCCTGCTGACCAGTTGCTCAAAGCTGGCTATAAGCTGGTGCTAGTGACGCCTAAAGGCAACGCGCCGAGCGTGGACGTACGCTCGGTGGATCCGCAGTATTTTGCCGGGGACGTCAAAGAAATGCGGCGCATCGAGCAACTCGTGCGGGGGCTGCCGGGCATCGACGACACTCTGTCGCTCAAAGAAGTGCTGGCTGGCGACCTCGACCGCTACGCCGGTTTGTTCATTCCCGGCGGCCACGCGCCGCTGATCGATCTGGCCAACAACCCAGAGGTCGGGGCTTTACTGCGCCACTTCCACCAGGCCGGAAAAGCCACGGCTGCCATTTGCCACGGGCCAATCGCATTGTTGTCGGCGCAACGAGACCCTGCCAGCTATCAGGCCGCCCTGGCGCGTGGCGAGCAACCGGTGGCTGAGGACTGGGCCTATCAAGGCTACCGCATGACCATCTTCTCCGACGCTGAAGAGCAGGTGTTCGAGGCATCCCTCAAACCGCAGAAGCTGCTTTTCTACCCCGCCGCGGCCATGGCCGGTGCCGGTGGGGCGATGAGCTACGCCCAGGCCTGGCAGCCGCACGTGCAGGTGGATCGAGAACTGATCACCGGGCAAAACCCTTTCTCCGACAAGGCACTGGCTAAGGCACTGCTGGCCAAGCTGGCCGAGCAGACCAAGGCCGAGTGAGACTTGTACCGGGCCATCGGCTGCGTGGGTTGGTCAGGCGTTTCAGCGCCTGGCTGCATGTTGCTGCGGTGCCAGGAAAGCATCGCGGAAGTAATCGCGCAGTGCTTGCATCGCCGGGCTGAATGCGCGTTCGCGGTGCCAGGCAAGGCCCACACTCATAGGCGTCACCGGGTCGGAGATGGACACCGTTTCGATCCGCTTGCCTTCCAGCGACCAGGGGCGGTGCACCAGATCGGAAAGGATCGCCACGCCGCTGCCATTGGCCACCATGCTGCGTACCGCTTCCACCGAGCTTGTGCGTACCCGCACATTCGGTCGCTGCCCGGCCTGCTGCCAATAGCGCATGGCGCTTTGTTCGGCCTCATCGACAGTGAGCAGAATGAACGGCTGCTGGGCCACGTCGGCCAAGCTCACTGCCGACCGCTCACACAGCGGATGATGGCCGGGCAGCCACAGCCGGCGCTCGGAATTGAACAGGGTCTCGGAGACGATATCCGGATGGGTGAGGTTGGCGGTGAGCACCACTGCCATGTCGAAACGTCCCTCCAGCAGCCCTTGCTCGATGGCGCTGCGCTCCTGCTCGTGAACCTTGAGCTCCACGTCCGGGTGCCAGTGCTCCAGGCGCTGCAAATGGTGCGGCAGAAAGTAGCCGATGACCGTATAGCTTGCCGCAAGGTGCAGAAGGCCACTGGCGCGCACGTTGGGTAGCGGACTGTTCAGGGCATCGTCGACGCTGCGCAGGATCACGTAGGCGCGGTTGAGAAAGTGCCGGCCGGCCTCGGTCAGGCTCATGCCTTGGGCCGAGCGCTGAAATAACAGCACACCCAGCATGGCTTCCAATTCCTTGATCGCAGTGGTGATCGCCGACTGGGAGATATTGAGGTGTATCGCTGCCTGGGAGATCTGGCCAATCTCGGCAGTGGCAACGAAGTAACGTACCTGGCGTAGCGTGAGAGACACGGTGGGCTCCTGGGTATCTGATTTTCAGAAGACACCCCATCTGTTTATAGATCTTCCCAAGGGGGCAGGCAGAATCTAACGTGGCTGGCATGCCGTCACAAGCCAGGGGTAGCGCGATGCGTGTAGTGGATTTCAATTCTGATATGGGCGAGGGCTTCGGGCCTTGGACGATCGGCGATGGTGTCGATAACGAACTGATGGGATTCATCAGCTCGGCCAACATCGCCACTGGCTTTCATGCCGGTGACCCCGGGACCATGCGGCGCACGGTTGCGCGGGCCAAGGCGCTGGGTGTTGGGGTGGGCGCGCATCCTGGTTTCCGCGACCTGGTGGGTTTCGGTCGCCGGCATATCAACGCACCGGCTCAAGAGCTGGTCGACGATATCCTTTATCAGCTTGGCGCCCTGCGCGAAATCGCCTGGGCACAGGGCGTGCGCCTGCAGCACATCAAGCCCCATGGCGCGCTGTACATGCATCTGGCCCGTGACGAGGAGGCGGCACGCCTGCTGGTGGAAAACCTGCAGGTGCTGGCGCCTGACTTGTTGCTGTACTGCATGCCAGGCTCGGTGATCTGCCGCATCGCCCAAGAGCTCGGCCAACCGGTCGTGCGGGAGTTCTACGCAGACCGCGAATACGACCTCAGTGGCTCGATCGTATTTACCCGCAACGTAAGCGGCTATCAGCCACAAAGGGTTGCCGAGCGAGTGCTGCGGGCATGTCAGCAGCGGCGTGTGCAAACCGTGGAGGGCCAAGATCTGACCGTCGAATTCGAGTCGATCTGCCTGCATAGCGACACCCCCGGAGCGCTCGACCTGATCGAAGCCACTCGCGCTGCGCTGGACGCTGCAGGTATCGAGGTGCGTGCACCGCACCGAGCTTGATTGGCTGCTGGCGCGAAGACGCCAAGGCCCGCAGCACCGCATTGTTTTGCCTGCCGTCGATAAAGATTCCAACAAGGAGCAGACATGGCGACTTCCCCGATCCGCTACAGCTTCGGTGCCGACGAGCACCTGTTCGCCGAAGTCAGCGACAGCATGTCGCTGGAAGCCTTTTTCAAAGGTATGGCGGTGACCCGTGCAGTGGAACGTATGGCACTGGAAGGCGTGCTGGACATCTGCCTGGCCAACGCGTCGTTCCAGGTGCGGTTCGACCCCGATCGCATCGCCCCCCACGCCTTGCTCGAAGCAGTTCGAAGCGCAGAGGCCCAAGCTGTTACCGAGCGCTCGCTGAGCACTCGGATCATCGAGATCCCGGTGCTGTACAACGACCCTTGGACCCACGAGACGCTGATGCGCTTCCGTGATCGTCACCAGGACCCCGACAGCACCGACCTGGAGTACGCTGCCCGCATCAATGGGCTGGCCAACGTCGAGGCCTTCGTCGCTGCGCACAGTGGCGCGCCGTGGTTCGTGTCGATGGTGGGATTCGTTGCCGGCTTGCCGTTCATGTTCCAGATGGTGGAGCGTGAGCGGCAGTTGCAGGTGCCAAAGTACCTGCGTCCGCGTACCGACACACCCAAGCTGACCCTGGGCCATGGCGGCTGTTTCGGCTGCATCTATTCGGTACGTGGCGCCGGGGGCTACCAGATGTTCGGCGTAACCCCGGCGCCGATCTATGACCCGCAGCAGTCACTGGCCTACCTCAAAGAGCACATGGTGTTCTTCCGCCCGGGGGATATCGTGCAGTTCAAGCCTATCGACCGCCGGGCCTATGACCAGGCCGTGGCGGATGTGGAAGACGGTCGTTTCGACTTGCGCATACGCCCGGTGGAGTTCTCTCTGGATGCATTTCTTGCCGACCCTGTCGGCTACCCCAAGTCGCTGCAGGAGGTGTTGGCATGATCAAGGTCATCAAACCCGGGTTGGCCACCTCGGTACAGGACCTGGGCCGCGAAGGTTACTATCACCTCGGCATACCGCCTTCTGGCGCGCTGGACCAGTATGCATTGCAGGCCGCCAACCACCTGGTCGGCAACCCGCCAGACGCGGCGGGCCTGGAGTGTGCCTTGGTGGGGCCGGAGCTGGAATTTCAGCAAGATGCCTTGGTCGCGGTCTGCGGCGCGCAAATGCCGGTGCTACTCGATGACCGGGAACAGCGCCCAGACACCGCTTTTGCCGTGCGTGCCGGGCAGGTACTGCGCTTTAGCTACCCCGCGGCAGGTGCGCGGGCTTACCTGGCAGTGGCCGGGGGCATTGATGTGCCGATGGCGCTGGGCAGCCGTTCGACCTACGCCCTTGGCGGGCTGGGTGGCTTTCACGGGCGCAAGCTGGCGGCGGGCGATCTTCTGCCGGTAGGTGTGCCCAGTGGCAGGGGCCGTGCCGGGGCCAGTCTGCCGATGGCGTTGCGCCAGGCATTGGGTGGCGAAGTGCTGTTGCGGGTGGTGCCGGGGCTGTACTTTCACCGCCTGACCGAGGCGGCGGCCAAGCGCTTTTTCACCGATGCCTGGACCGTGGGTTCGGAAGCCGATCGGATAGGCTATCGCTACAAGGGCGGGGGCGCGCTGAGCTTCCAAGCCCGCGAACAACCTTTCGGAGCCGGCTCGGACCCTTCGAACATCGTCGATAGCTGCTACCCGATAGGCTCTATTCAGGTCCCGGCGGGGCTTGAGCCGATCATCCTGCACCGCGATGCTGTGTCCGGCGGTGGCTATGCGATGATCGGCACGGTGATCAGTGCCGACCTGGATCTGATTGGGCAGATGCAGCCAAACCAGCAGGCGCGATTCCTGGCGGTGACCCTGGAGGATGCCCTGGCAGCCAGGCGCTCATACAAGAAAAAGCTGGGTTGCCTGGCCAAGCTGTTCGGCTGAACGTTCCGGCTTGAGGCAGCCTGCGAGCACCGGCCTGGCCGGTGTCGTCAGGCGCTTGCTCAGAAGCTGTACTTGGCCGTCAGCATCATATTGCGCGGTGCGCCCCATGTGTCGCCGCCATAGTCCACGGAGCTGGCAACCGCCGAGTAGTACTTGCGATCAAACACGTTGTTGGCATTGAGCTGCAGGTCCAGATGCTGGTTGACCCGGTAGCCGGCCATCAGGTCAGTGACTGCATAAGCACCCTGAACCAGTCGGTACTGACTGCCATCGGCTACGGTGAAGTCGTTATAGATGCGGCTCTGCCACGAAATGTTGCCGCCGACCCGCAGTTTTTCCAGCGGGCCCTGGAAATGGTAAACGGTGTTCAGCTTGAACATGTGCTCCGGGGTGTCGGTGTCAAACCGCTGATTGACATTGGCGGGGGTGGCGGCGTCTTTGAGGGTGTGCACGCGTGCGTAGGTGTAGCCGCCTGCGATCTGCCAGTTCGGTGTCAGGGCGCCTTGCAGTTCCATGTCGATACCCTGGCTGCGGACCTCGCCGGAAGCTTGGTAGCAAGTGGTTTGCGGGCAATTTGCGACGAAGATCTGCGTGGCACGGTTTTCCTGGTCGATGCGGAACAGGGCAACACTGGCATTGAGCGCGCCGCCAAAATATTCGCCCTTGATACCGACCTCGTAGTTCTTGCCCACGATCGGTTTGACGGGTGTGCCAGAGGTGTCCTTGCTGCTCTGCGGGGTAAAGATGTCGCTGTAGCTGACATACACCGAGTGATGGTCGTCGAGGTCGTAAATCAAGCCAGCGTATTTGGTGACGTTGCGGGTGACCTTGTAGTCGCCGTCGCCGTCGCGATTATCGTAGTCGTACCAGTCCAGGCGGCCGCCAAGAATCAGTTTGAGCGGGTCGGCCAAATTCAGCCGAGTCGTCAGGTACACGCCGTCCTGGGTGGTGACTTCGCGTTGGTTGCTGATATGTACGAAGTTTGGCTTGCTGCCGTTGAGCGGCCAACTCAGGTCGTAAGGGTCATAGTTGCGCGTGTCCATGTCGTAGATGCGTTTGCTGGCACCGACCACCAGTTCGTGGGTTCGCCCCAGCAGCTCGAAGGGGCCACTGAGGAAACCATCCAGGCCCGTCTGGTTCTCCTGGTGCTTGGATTGGTACACCGTGCGCGAGATGGGCGCCTGCAGGCCATCCCAGCGCGACTGGTAGGAACCTGTGAAGGTGCCATCCTGTTGCGCATAGTTGGCGTTGAGCTGAAGCGTCCAGTCATTGGCCAGGCGATGGCGCAATTCGGCGAACAGGGTGTCGATCTGCTGGTCCTTGTTCTCCCAATCGGTGCCGGGGTTGTAGGAGCGCGAGAAGCCCATGTGGTGGCCATCGAGGGCAGTGGGCATTGCGCCCCAGAAGTAATTGGTCTTGTCCTTTTGATGGGAAAAACCCAGCAGCAGGCTGGTGTCATCGGACAGATCCGCCTCGGTCACGGCATAGAAAAGACCGTGGTCTTCTTCGACGTCGTCAACGAAGCTGTTGGCGTCCCGGTAGGATGCAACCACTCGCCCACGCAGGGTGCCGCTGTCGTTGAGCGGGCTGGAGGCATCCAGCTCGCCGCGGTAGTTGTCCCAACTGCCGGCAGCGCCAGTGAGGGTGACCTTCTGCTCGGCCAGTGGACGCTTGCGTACCAGGTTGATCGCCGCCGACGGGTTACCGGCACCAGTGACCAGGCCAGTTGCACCGCGCACGACCTCGACCCGATCGAACATTGCCAGGTTCGGTTGTACCCCGACCACGTAGCCGGTATAGCCACTGGGGATGCCATCGTACATGAGGTTGTCGATGTCGAAGCCACGCGCCGAGTAGGTCTGTCGGCCAGGGCCGCTGGAGTAATCGAGAAACAGGCCAGGGGTCGCTCTGACCACGTCGTTGATACTGGTCATGGCCTGGTCATCCATGCGCTGGCGAGTGATCACCGTCACTGCCTGGGGTGTCTCACGCATGCTCAGCGGTAATTTAGTAGCGGTGGACATGGAGCCGGTGGTGTAAGAACCCGAGCCTTCCGTAGTGCTGCCCAGTGTCTCGGAGCTGATTTCTGTTGCGCCAAGCTCTAGCGTTGCGGGGGCGTCTTCGGCCAGCACCGGTGAGGCGATGGCCATGCACACGGCCATGGCGAGCAAGTTGCGGGCGGGCAGGGGGCGCGTGGGCGCGAGGGGCGACAGCATGGTGGATAGGCTCCTGAGTACTGCTAATGTAATTAAACATGAGAATGATTAGCAGTAATTCTCTCAGGATGTGTCGCTACATGGGAAGGTGGTATGCCAAATCCATTACAAAATTTTCACAACTCGCTGGAAAGCTTAATCGTCTTGCCTTGTTGGCTAGCCACCTCCAGCGCCTGCCCATCACGCTGCTTGCCTTGCCGCGCCAGGCCCTCTAGCTGAGGAATCAGCATACCCTCGGGCAAATGCCGCCAGAATCGCCCAGGCATGTGCAGACGCAGTGCATCGGGATTGAGCCTGGCCGGGTTGAAGGTGTGCCGATAGTAGGTACACCAAAGCTGCGCACCTGGGTCTTCAGCGTGTTGCGCCCATTGTTGCCAGTCGATAGGGCAGCGCCGCCGGTAATCGAAGCCCTGACCATCGAAGCGAATACCGTCCTGAGGCGTTGCAATCAACCAACGCTGGGTGCCCAGGCGGTCGGCGAAGTGCCCGCTGGCGCTTTCCAGAATGTCGTGAGCAGGCTCGTGATACGCCACCAAATCCAATTGCAGGGTTTCGGCCAACGGGTCTGGCAAGGGCACGAAGCGCACGAACGCATGCAGGTGATGCGCTTCTCTACTGACCTGCTTGATCCGCCGCTGCAATTCGCTACCCAGGCGGTCACCGGCCAGCATTGCGGTACGGTCGCCATGGGCGACGCGCCAAAGCACTTCGTACAACAAGTTCCAGCGTTGCTCGCCGCGGTAGCGTGAGGCTTGCTCCAATTGCGTCAACAACGCGGCTGGCACCTTGGCGCGGAATGGGCCAGGGCCCTCGGGCAGTGGTATGGGTAAGGCCAGTAAATCTTGAGTTGGGCCTTGGGCCCAGGTCACGTTGGCAGGGTCGATGCCATGGCCGAGCAGGGTACGGGCCTGGTTACGCCAGATGCCGAACTGCCCATCGCAATCGAGCGCGATCACCCCCACAACCCCATCTGCACCGGTGCCTGAGGTTCGCGCAAACGCGCCCGAAGCAGGCCGCTGCGCAATTCCCCATCGGCGGGGCGGTAGTCGCTGGTGACGATGAATGGCCGCGCCTTGTCCAGCACGCAGCGCAATTGAATCAGGTCGTCGTAGCGCACCCGTCGCTCACGGCGCAGGGCTACCAGCCGCTGTACGCTGCGCAAGCCTATGCCGGGGATGCGTGCCAGCAGCGCTGGTTCAGCGCGGTTCACGTCCAGCGGAAACACCTCCCGATTGGCCAGTGCCCAGGCCAACTTGGGGTCGATGTCCAGCGCCAGGTTGCCGGCCTGGCCGAGCAATTCTCCGGCTTTGTAGCCATAACCGCGCAGCAGGAAATCGGCTTGATACAAACGGTGTTCGCGCAGCAGTGGCGGTGCGGCCAGGGGAACACTGCCAGGGCTGTCAGGGATCGGGCTGAAGGCCGAGTAATACACCCGCTTGAGGCCAAAGCCCTGATACAGGGACTCGGCGTTGCGCAGCAACGTGCTGTCGTCGGTGCTGTCGGCACCGACGATCACCTGAGTACTCTGCCCGGCTGGGGTAAAGCGTGGGGCCTTCGGTTCACCCGCTACTGCTTGCTGGCCCTGATGAATCACACCCATGGCCTGGCGAATGGTGTGAGCCTGTTTTTCCGGCGCCAGGCGCTTGAGGCTGGCATCGGTCGGCAACTCGATATTGACGCTGAGTCGGTCGGCCAACCGACCGGCTTCTTCGATCAACAGAGGGTCGGCATCGGGGATGGTCTTGAGGTGGATGTAGCCACGGAAGTTGTGCTCCTCACGCAGCAGGCGCGCCACGCGGATCAACTGCTCCATGGTGTAGTCAGCGGAACGAATGATGCCGGAGCTCAAGAACAGGCCGCTGATGCAGTTGCGCCGGTAGAAGTCCAGGGTCAGGCGTACCACCTCTTCAGGGCTGAAGCGGGCTCTGGGCACATTGCTCGAACGGCGGTTGACGCAGTACTGGCAGTCGTACAGGCAGAAGTTGGTGAGCAGCACCTTGAGTAACGAAACACAGCGACCATCAGGGGTGTAGCTGTGGCAGATACCCATGCCATCGGTAGCCCCTAGGCCACTGCTGCCGCGCGAGCTGCGCTTTGGCGCCCCGCTACTGGCGCAAGAGGCATCATACTTGGCGGCGTCGGCGAGAATACCGAGTTTGGCGATGAGCTGCATGGCGTGCCCCGAGATACTGAATATTCATACAGTATTTGCAGAGCCTGGCTTTTGCAAGGGGTAGCCTACGAAAGGTATGTGCGCGAACACTCAATAGAGAAGGGGCGCCCTGTGGGCGCCCCTGGTGTCTGACCGTTTAGGCTTCAGCGTCCCATGGACGATCGCCATTTTCGTCTTTCACACGGGTCGGCAGGCCCATCACGTCCAGCGCCTTCAGGAAAGGCTCGGCTGGCAGCTCCTCGACGTTGACCATGCGCTTGGCATCCCACTGGCCACGGGCAACCAGCAGAGCTGCCGCCACAGGGGGTACACCGGCAGTGTAGGAAATACCCTGGCTGTCGGTTTCAGCGTAGGCCTCTTCGTGGTCAGCAACGTTGTAGATGAACACTTCGCGTGGCTTACCGTCCTTGGTGCCTTTGACCAGGTCACCGATGCAGGTCTTGCCGGTGTAGCCCGGGGCCAGCGAAGCTGGGTCAGGCAGCACGGCTTTGACTACTTTCAGCGGTACCACTTCCAGGCCTTCGGCGGTTTTGACCGGTTGCTCGGAGAGCAGGCCGAGGTTTTTCAGCACGGTGAACACGTTGATGTAGTGCTCGCCGAAGCTCATCCAAAACCGCACATTCGGCACATTGAGGTTCTTCGAGATCGAATGCACCTCATCGTGGCCGGTCAGGTACAGGTTTTGCGAGCCGACTACCGGCAGGTCATCGGTACGCTTGACTTCGAACATGGTGTTGCTGGTCCACTGGCTGTTCTGCCAGCTCCAGACTTGCCCGGTGAATTCACGGAAGTTGATTTCCGGGTCAAAGTTGGTGGCGAAGTACTTGCCGTGGGAGCCTGCGTTGACGTCGAGAATGTCGATCGAGTCAATGCTGTCGAAATATTGCTGCTGCGCAAGTTTTGCGTAGCTGTTCACCACACCCGGGTCGAAACCGACGCCGAGAATGGCGGTAATGTTCTTTTGTTGGCACTCTTCGAGGTGTTTCCACTCGTAGTTGCCGTACCACGGCGGGGTCTCGCAGATCTTGCCCGGCTCTTCGTGGATGGCGGTGTCCAGATAGGCGACACCGGTATCGATGCAGGCACGCAGCACCGACATGTTGAGGAAGGCGGAACCTACGTTGATCACGATCTGCGACTCGGTCTCGCGGATCAGTGCCTTGGTCGCCTCGACATCGAGGGCATTGAGCGAAAAGGCCTGGATGTCGGCGGGTACCTTCAGGCTACCCTTGGCCTTGACGCTGTCGATGATGGCCTGGCATTTGGAGATGTTCCGTGACGCGATGGCGATACGACCCAGTTCGTCGTTATGCTGCGCGCACTTGTGGGCCACCACCTTGGCGACACCTCCTGCACCAATGATAAGAACGTTCTTCTTCAATTTACCTGTTGCTCCTTACTTGGATTGCCAGTCTTAAGACAGGCTGGAAACGTAGTCTTCGAAACCGAAGTCGCGGACCACCTCAACGCTGCCGTCGAGCTGCTTGACCACGATCGATGGCATTTTCAGACCGTTGAACCAGTTTTTCTTGACCATGGTGTAACCGGCAGTGTCGATGAACGACAGGCGGTCGCCGATGGCCAGAGGGCGGTCGAATTGGTATTCGCCGAAGATGTCACCCGCCAGGCACGACTTGCCGCACACCATGTAGGTATGTTCGCCGTCATTGGGGGCCATTTTGGCGTTGAGGCGGTAGATCAGAAGGTCCAGCAGGTGTGCCTCGATCGAGCTGTCCACCACGGCCAGGTGCTTGCCGTTGAACAGGGTGTCGAGCACCGTCACTTCAAGCGAAGCGCTATTGGTGATGGCGGCCTCGCCTGGTTCCAGGTAGACCTGCACACCGTATTTCTGCGAGAAGGCCTTCAAGCGCGCACAGAAGGCGTCCAGTGCATACCCTTCGCCGGTGAAATGGATACCGCCACCCAGGCTGACCCATTGGACCTTGTGCAGCAGGTGACCGAAACGCTCTTCGATGTGCGACAGCATTTTGTCGAACAGGCTGAAGTCGCCGTTTTCGCAGTTGTTGTGGAACATGAAGCCGGAAATCTGCTCGATCACTTGCTCGATCTTTTCCGGGTCCCATTCCCCGAGGCGGCTGAACGGGCGGGCTGGGTCGGCCAGCAGGTAGTCGGAGCTACTCACCTGGGGGTTGACGCGCAGGCCGCGGACCTTGCCTTCGGACTGTTCGGCGAAGCGCTGTAGCTGCCCGATAGAATTGAAAATGATCTTGTCGCAATTCTCGAGCATTTCCTCGATCTCGTCATCGGCCCAGGCCACGCTGTAGGCATGGGTTTCGCCAGCGAACTTCTGGCGGCCGAGCTTGAGCTCGAACAGCGACGACGAGGTGGTGCCGTCCATGTACTGCTGCATCAGGTCGAACACCGACCAGGTGGCGAAGCACTTGAGGGCGAGCAGCGCCTTGGCCCCGGAGTTTTCACGCACGTAAGCGATCTTCTCCATGTTGCTCAGCAGCTTGGTTTTGTCGATGAGGTAGTACGGCGTCTTGATCATTTAAAGGCCCCCGGCCAGGCCGGCCAAAAAAAAGACCCGCATTGTGCCTTCACTTGCCACAGATCGAAAGGGCGCAGGGTGCATTTCGTCCAGGCGGCGGTGATCAGCATTGAATTGTTCAACCTAAGGAAGGTTCAGTAGTACAGCGCAATGCGAACAACTTGATGACAGTTCGACCAACGGCAAGGGGAATATCATGAGCAATCGATACAAGGCTGGCGACCACGTGAAGTGGAATTCCGAGGCCGGCGTCATCCATGGCAAGGTAGTCAAGGTGCATGTGCAGGACGTCGAATTCTGCGGGCGACAGCGCCACTGCTCCAAAGACGCGCCGCAATATGAGGTAAAAAGCGACAAGACCGGGCATTTGGCGATGCACAAAGAAGATGCCCTAGAAAAAGCCTGACAGGTGCAACCTTCTTTGATCGTGGGTCAGTGAGCCTGCTTGAGCCACGCCTGGATCTGTTCCAGCGTGGCGGTGGCGCCGCCGCAAACCACTACCAGCACACGTGAGTAGCTGGCCAGGGTCTGCTCATCGTAGGCGAGCGCAAGGGCAGCACCACACGCCGGTTCGACCAGCAACCTATGGTCAAGTAGAAAGCGCTCGCAAGCCTGTAGCGCAGCGCGGTCGCTGACCACGTGGCTGTGCACGGGATGTGCTCGGGTGCACGCCAGCGCCTGTTCCGCCACGCGTTTGGCACCCAGTGAGCTGGCCACCGAAGCGATACCCGGCAGTTCCACCGTGTGCCCGGCCTGCATGGCCGCATGCAGTGAGGCAGCTCCGCGGGTTTCCACTGCCAATACCGGTATGTCGTCCCAGCCATTGCGCTGCAGGCCCTGGACCACACCGCTGAGCAGCCCGCCGCCGCCAACCGACAGCACCACTGCATCGGGTTTGAAGCCTGCGGCTGCCACTTCATCTACCAAGCTGGCATGCCCTGCCCACAGCAGCGGGTCGTCGAACGGGTGAATGAATGCATCTTCGGCGCCAACCAGCGTCAAGGCCAGTTCGTTGGCCTCTTGCCACGAACTGCCATGCACCACCACCTTGGCGTCCTCAAGGCGCAGCAACTGCTTGGCGCGCTCGGTGGTGGTCTCAGGCACCACCACAGTGACGGGTACCCCGAGCGTGCGCCCGGCATAGGCCACCGCTAGCCCGGCATTGCCGCCCGACGACGACACAAAGTGCCGCGCACCCCGCCCGTGGTGTATCTCGCAGGCGTGGCCTACGCCGCGCAGCTTGAACGAGCCGCAGGGCTGCAGGGCATCAAGTTTGAGCCGCACCGTAGCACCTGCGGCAAGCGACAGCGGGCGAGATTCGATCAATGGCGTGTGAATGTGCAAGGTCATCGGTTCGCTCCGCGCAATTGCTCTAGGTAGTTGTAGATGGTGTAACGGGTGACGCCGAGGGCAGTAGCGGCCTTTTCCACGCCGCCCTTGACGATGAACAGTCCGCGCTCCTGCATCACTCTCACGGCTTCGACCTTGGCCTGCTTGTTCATTCGGCCATGGCCTGTGCGCTGTAGCGCGTCTTCGATGATTTCTGCCATCAACAACGCCATGTCGGCAGGCTCCTCAACGATAGCCTCCGGCGGCTCAGCGCCCAATGGCTGCAGCTGGCGCAGAAAATCCATCGCGGCATTTAGGTCGCTCAGGTCAGTGTTGACGCACAGGCTAGCGAAGGGGTGGCCGCTGCTGTCACGCAGAATCGCCGTGGCACTGCGCAGCGTGCGGCCTTTCACCGAGGTGGGGTAATCAGGCAATACCACGGGGTCCGCGCCTCGTTGGGCGTGGCTTGCGTGCATCAGCGCTTTGAAACCTTGGTCCTGCTCTGGGGCGGCGAGGATCGGGCTGCCAATGACCCGCCCGGAAATATGGCCGTTGACGATAGACACCACGGAATGCTCCGGGTGGTCCAGGTCGTGCAGGAGGATTTCCATGTTGCGCGGGGCGACACTGCCCAAGGCCTGAATAGCGGCCTTGAGCACTTTGAATGTCAGTGCTCGTTCTTCGATGGGTGCCATGGAGGGACCACTATTTCAACTTTGTGTTGATTTTTACACATCTCGTTGAAATAAGCGACTCATGGCCTATGTCAGTGCAGGTGAACCCCTCATGCTGGCCGAATCGCCCTGCAAGCGGGTTCACCTGTAGCCTGGGTGTGTTAACCCAGAGCTGGCGTACGCGGCGGAATCATCCGCCGCGATCCAGTGGCCTCAAACGCCGCAGCAAAGCTCAGCAGGTCATTGTCGCTGTAAGCCTTGCCGGCGAAGGTCAAGCCAACTGGCATGCCGATGTCTGCCATTACGCCCATGGGCACGGTAACGGTCGGCACACCGAGGTGACGTATGGCCAGGTTGCCATTGGCGACCCAGATGCCGTTGCTCCAGGCAATGTCCGCCGAGGTTGGGTTGACGTCGGCATCGGCCGGCCCAACATCGGCCACGGTTGGGAACAGCACGGCGTCCAGGCGCTGAGCGTCCATCCAGTCTTCAAGGTCCATTTTGCGGGTTTTTTCCAGCCCGCGCAGGCCGTCTTCAAGCGTCTCGATCTGCTCCCAGCTCTTCAGGCCACGCTTGGCCATGTTGACGTATTCGTCCATGCCGGCGGCCAGGTCGTCCTCACGGTTGGGCAGTGTGCCGGGGTCGTGGGGGAAGATCTGCGGGCCGTCGACATCGGCCAGGCGGTTGAGCTTCGGATCATTGTTGGCCCGCAGAAAATCATCGAATGCCCAGCCGGACAGCTCCCACAGTTCGTCGTGCAGGAATTGTCTGCTGACGATGCCGCGGTTGTAAACCGTCGGCGCACCCGGCCGGTCGCCTTCGCAGTTGGACACCAGCGGGAAATCCACCTCGACCACCTCGGCGCCGGCCGCCTCCAGGGCTTGACGCGCTTGGTTCCACAAGTCGATGACGCTGGCGCGGGTGTTGATGCGTTGCCCGGTGGGGCCGCCGATTCCAGGCTTCGCTGAAGTGCCGGCCGCTTCATCTTTATTGATGTACATGCGCGGTACGCCAAATCGCTTACCCTTGACACTGGCGCTGGCCGCAAGGCTTGGGTAGGAGGCTGGGCGTACAGAGGACGGCTTGGGGATCGGCACCCACGGCTGCAAGCGCCACAGGTCACCGCGCGGGTCGGCGTCATCGGCTACCACCACATCGAGGATTTCCAGCAGGTCGGCCATGGTCCGGGCGTAGGGCACCACGACATCCATGGTGGGGGTCAGCGGCCAGTTACCGCGTACCGAAATCACCCCGCGCGAGGGGGTGTAGGCGCACAGGCCATTGTTCGAGGCCGGGCCGCGCCCGCTCGACCAGGTTTCTTCGGCCAGCCCGAAAGCGCTGAAACTGGCGGCGGTCGCAGTGCCGGCGCCATTGGATGAGCCCGAGGCGAACGGTGCAGTGAGGTACTTGGCGTTGTATGGGCTTTCGGCGCGCCCATAGACACCACGCTGCATGCCACCATTGGCCATCGGCGGCATATTGGTCTTGCCCAGGCACACCGCACCGGCAGCCCGCAGGCGCTCGATGGTGAAGGCGTCGCGCTGGGCGACCAGGTCCTTGAACGCAGGGCTGCCGGAAGCGGCGGTCAGACCCTTGACCAGATAACTGTCCTTGGCGGTGTAGGGGATGCCGTCCAGCGGGCTCAGCGTTTGGCCCTTGCTGCGACGAGCGTCGGAGGCTTCAGCTTCTTTGAGCGCTTCGGGGTTGCGTACCACTACGGCATTGAGTGCAGTGGCCGTATCGGCACCGTCATAGGCCTCGATTCGTGCCAGATAGGCTTTGACCAACTCGACCGACGTCGTGCGGCCAGTTTCGAGCGCATCGCGCAGTTCGGCGATGGAAACCTCGGTTACCTCGATCATGCTTTCACCAGAATTTGTGCAGGTTGGGCTAATGCCAGGAGTGTACAAGAAGGGATCGAGAGAGGGAGGTTTGCGCTGCAGAAATGGGTTGTTGCGTCGGGGCATTGTCGGGGCCGCAGCGCGGCCCCTGTTGCATCAGTCCAGGTCCGCTGCCGAGTGACGTTCCGGCACTCGGCTGGCTTCATCGCCCCAGGTGCGGTTGACGCGGGTGCCGCGCTGCACAGCTGGGCGTTCGGCGATGGCTTTAGCCCAGCGCTGAAGGTTCGGGTATTCGTCTACCGCAAGAAACTCGGCGGCGTCATATAGCTTGCCGAGCACTAGCTGGCCATACCATGGCCACACGGCGATGTCGGCGATGCTGTAGCGCTCGCCGCCCAGGTACTTGCTGACCGACAGACGGCGCTCCAGTACATCGAGTTGGCGCTTGGCTTCCATGGTGAAGCGGTTGATGGCGTACTCGATTTTTTCCGGCGCGTAGACGTAGAAGTGGCCGAACCCACCGCCAAGATACGGCGCCGCGCCCATCTGCCAGAACAGCCAGTTCAGCGTTTCGGTGCGCTCTGCTGGAGCTGTGGGCAGCAATGCACCGAATTTTTCCGCCAAGTGCAGCAGGATCGAACCAGATTCGAAAACACGCACCGGCGGCTCTACGCTGCGGTCGAGCAGTGCTGGGATTTTGGAGTTGGGGTTGACCTCGACGAACCCGCTGGAGAACTGATCGCCGTCGCTGATGCGAATCAGCCAGGCATCGTATTCGGCGCCGCTGTGGCCCAAGGCAAGCAATTCCTCGAGAAGGATGGTGACTTTAACCCCATTGGGCGTGGCCAGTGAGTACAGCTGAAGAGGGTGGTTGCCGATCGGTAGTTGTTTGTCATGGGTCGGCCCTGCGACGGGGCGGTTGATGCTGGCGAATTGGCCGCCGGACGCGGCGTCGTTGCGCCAGACCTTGGGCGGGACGTAGCTGGGCTTGCTCATGCAGGTTCTCCTCGGAAAGCGCGAAATCGACCACATAAGAACGTTGACCAGTATCTATGCCACGGGTTCGCAGCTAGGTGCAAATGCGTGGGGCGCAAGCTCTTGGCTATTCCTAGTGCTGTCCAGTGATGCTCGGACATTCCCCGCGGCTGCCGCAGGCTTCGGTATGTACGTATTACGTACTACGAGTACGCCTGCTTTTTTATGATCGCCTATCTACCCCGAGATAGTCGCCAGCGGCGAAAGCGCTGATGATTCACAGTGGATTTACTGATGAACATGCAGAAGAGGTCAGCGGACTTCGGCGGACGTAACACTATCTGTAATGTAAGGGTTGGCCACAACTGTGCTGGTCGCTCCTTTGAGAAAGCCCTTATGCTGTTACTAAATATGTCTAGAACGCTTAAAGAAGGAAGCTGCAATGCCGCTCAAGGACCTGCTGATCGCCCTAGTGGTCATCGTCGCCTGGGGAGTCAATTTCGTGGTCATCAAAGTCGGCTTGGATGGCTTGCCACCGATGCTCCTGGGCGCTTTGCGCTTTTTGCTGGTGGCGTTTCCTGCCGTGCTTCTGGTCAAGAGACCCAAGCTGCCATGGCGCTGGTTGATCGCCTACGGCGCGACCATCTCCCTAGGCCAATTCGCCTTCCTCTTTCAGGCCATGTACAGCGGCATGCCGCCAGGGCTTGCGTCGCTGGTATTGCAGTCGCAGGCCTTCTTCACGCTTGGCTTCGCTGCGCTGTTCCTCGGCGAGCGTCTGCGCCTGGCCAGTGTGCTGGGCTTGCTGGTGGCGGCGAGTGGCCTTGCGCTGATCGGCAGCGAAGACAGCGGTCATGTGCCACTGATTGCGCTACTGCTGACCCTGTGTGGCGGTGCCATGTGGGGCATGGGCAACATCATCACCAGACGCTTCGGCTCGGTGGACCTGGTGGCACTGGTGATCTGGGGCGGGTTGATCCCGCCGCTGCCATTTCTGGCCTTGTCCTGGTGGCTGGAGGGGCCGGAGCGCATCGGCCATTCTCTGGCAAACATAGGTTGGAGCTCGGTGCTGGCACTGGCTTACCTGGCATTCGTGGCCACCATGATTGGCTACAGCCTGTGGAGCAAGCTGTTGTCGCGCCACCCAGCGGGCAAGGTAGCGCCTTTTTCGCTGCTGGTGCCCGTCATCGGCCTGAGCTCTTCGGCCTGGTTGCTGGGTGAGCGGCTGACGGCGGTGCAAGGGTGGGGCGCGCTGCTGGTGATGCTCGGGCTGGTGGTCAATGTGTTCGGGGCGAAACTTGGGCAGCGCCTGCGGGCAGCCAGCGCGCAATAGGGAAGCACTGCACGGCTTTGGTAGACTCGGCATTTTACCCAGGCCAAGGAGCGCAATGTGATCATCTCTACCACCAGCCAGCTCGAAGGTCGCCCGATCGCCGAATACCTCGGCGTGGTGAGCTCCGAATCGGTGCAAGGCATCAACTTCGTGCGCGATTTCTTCACCCGGTTTCGTGACGTGTTCGGCGGGCGTTCGCAGACGCTGGAAGGCGCGCTACGTGAGGCGCGCCAGCAGGCAACAGAAGAGCTGATAGCGCGGGCACGGCAGTTGCAAGCCGATGCCGTGGTCGGGGTGGACTTTGAGATCAGCATGCCATCGGTTCAGGGTGGCATGGTTGTTGTATTCGCTACCGGCACGGCGGTGCGGCTGAGGTAGCTAAATGCCACTTGTCGGTTCGATGTTTTTTGTCCAGGCAGTCTGCATGTGACCGGCTAGTCTCATTTTCACAGGCCGTGTTCTTGAGGCCAGTCCAGCACTGGCCGGCGCGGTCGCCACTGAACGGAGACAGGGCATGAGCGATTCCTTTTACGAAGACATGAACGATGCTTTTCCGATCAACAGCCAAGTGCGTTGCGGCCAGGCAGCTTTCCGCCTTGGCTTTGCACACATGACGCTGGATGATTCAGAGGAGCTCAAGCCCGCATCAGTACAGCGCAGCAAGAAAGGCCGTTTCACGCCCCGGGTACCTGCACGTAAGTAAACCCATCAATATGTGAACCTACTCACAGTGCCCCGCCCAACGGCGGGGTTTTTGTTCGTGTTGATTGACCCGGCTCATGGTAATAGCCGGTTGCGCTCGTAGCCGCTGCTCACTTGTGGTCTTCTTGGGTGGCATTCAGGCCACAGAGGATTGAGCTTTCATGCGAGTCAGGGACGAGACGTATTGGCAATGGGCCGATGCCCAGTTGCATTGTCGCAGCCACGACGAGGTACTCAGCGATGGCACTTCGCTGGATATCCAAGTGCGCCTGTCGCGGCTCGGCGCGACGCAGTTGTTTCTTGGGTTATACGCGCGCGATGGTAGGTCGTTGCATGAGGAGTACTACCCAACACGGCCAGGCGAGACCATGACTCGCGCGCTGGTGTGGGGTGTCGACCGCGCTCGGGCCCTTGCCACGGGGGCTTTACCGATGCCTGGGCAACCGCACCGGCTCAAGGCCTGACCAAGCGTATTGGTAGCGGTCATGAAAAAAGCCCGGCCTATTCAGGCCGGGCTTGATTAATGATGATGGATGCTCAATTGAGCGATTCGATCACCTTGACTGCCTGCCGCTCACGGGCGGCGGGCCATTCTTGTTGCAGGGTCTGCAGAACGCGGCCAACGAACTCGGTGTCGGCTGCGGCCTTTTTGCCGACATAGCCCTGGCCACGGCGGTAGACCTTGAAACGAGCACGCATGCTGGGCAGGTGCGTTTCGAATTCATCCTCGACGGTGTTCGGCGGCAGGCGGTCAATACGCACCTCGCCGGTTTGGCTGACCCACAGCAGGTGGTCGTCGAGGCTGTCCTTGCGAACGGCGAACAGCTCTGCCAGTTGATCGATAGTCGGATTGTTGTTCAGGTTCATCATAAAGCCCCCATCACCCAGTTGTTGTTGATTTTCACAGTTGGCGCCACAGGTTGTAGCGCGCTACCAAGGCTGCTACAGCAGCATCGCAACAGGGGCTTTCTTACGCTGCCTTTTGGACAGATTCCCTCTCCACGGGCAGCCTGCGTTACCGCGCAGACCGCCTGGAACACCCTTGCCACCGCTCCCGATCGGGGAGACAGCTTCATCATGCCCAAGGCCGATGAAGGGCGTCAATGGTTTTGTAGTGAAATTTTTCAACCACTACATTTTGTCCGACAATCCTTTTCGCGTGACTTAGTGGTCGAGTTTTTCGAGGATTTTGTAGGCGGCCCGCACGCGGGCTTCGTTGGGATAATTGCGGTTGGCAAGCAGAGCGATGGCTTTGCCTTCGGAGGGAATGAAAGCGGCGTATACACCGAAGCCATTGGTCGAGCCGGTCTTGTTGTACCAGGCCGCAGGTTGGGCTGGCAGTGGTGGGGTCAGGCGCTGAGTAGCCTGTGGCTGAAGAATCAGTTGAGAGCTGTTACCTTCGATCAACGTGTTCAGTTGCACCGGGTACGCGTAGCGCTCCCAGCCCAGGCCTTGCGTCATGCTACCTACCTTGAAGTAACCTGCCTGGGTGACGGCCATGGCTTTACGCAGGGCGGGTGCCAGTTCAGCCGGTTGCATTTGTAGGCGCAGGTAGCGCAGCAGGTCATTGGCACTGGTTTTGATGCCATAGGCTTGATCAGCGTACGGACCTGGGCCAACGTGCACCGGGCGGTTCTGCGCGTCGTAGCCTTGGGCGTACAAGCCCTGGGCGCTGTCTGGCACCTGCAGATAGGTATGTCGGAGGCCCAATTGCGGCAACAGATGATCGGTCATTACCTCGGCGAACGGGCGATGTTGCGCACGTGCCGCGAGGTCGCCAAACAAGCCCAGGCTGGGATTGGAATAGCAGCGCTGAGTGCCGTGCTTAGTGCGCGGCTGCCAGTGCTGGAAGAATGCCAGGGTCTGCTCGGCGCTCTGTACCTCATCAGGGAACTGCAAAGGCAGGCAATCCGCGCTGTAGGCGCCCAGTTCAAGGACGCTGACCTCGCCCAAGGGCGTGCCGGCTAGTGCGGGCTGGTACTTGCGTGCCGAAGCTTGCAGGTCGAGCTTGCCCTCGGCACTGGCCAGGGCAGCCAGGGTAGCGGTGTAGGTTTTGCTCAGTGAACCGATTTCGAACAGTGTGTCAGCGGTCACTGGCCTGCCATCGGCTTTACTGGCGACGCCATAGGTGAAGTAGTGGGGCTGGCCATCGACATACACCGCAACGGCCATGCCTGCGATGTCCTGCTCTTTCATCAAAGGGCCAATGACCTGGTCGACCCTGGCCTGCAACGCGTCGGTAGCGTACACCGAGCTGAAAGCGAACATCAGGCTAAGTGGGGCGAGACGTTTGATGATCATGCAATATCCTTCGTTGAGGTGTCCGTTGAGCGATATCGACCGGGGTTTCGGCGTTAGCAGGAAAAAACGCCAGACCTTATCGTCCATCGTTGCACAACGACAAGATGGAAACTGTTATGAAATATTTGCGCATGTTGTTCGACAAGTTCACCCTCTGCCTACTTGCGGTGGTGCTGACTGCCTCCGTGCTACCTTGCTCGGGCGACGGCGCGGTGTACTTTGGCTGGCTGACGAACCTGGCAATCGGTTTGTTGTTCTTCCTGCACGGTGCCAAGCTTTCCCGCGAGGCGATCATCGCCGGCGCCGGTCACTGGCGCCTGCATTTGTTGGTATTTTCCTGCACGTTCGTCATGTTCCCGTTGCTGGGGCTGGCGTTCAAGCCGTTGTTCGTGCCGCTGGTAGGCAATGAGCTGTACCTGGGAGTGCTTTATCTGTGCGCGTTGCCCGCAACCGTGCAGTCAGCCATCGCCTTTACCTCGTTAGCCCGCGGCAACGTGCCAGCTGCTATTTGCAGTGCTGCCGCGTCCAGCCTGATCGGTATTTTCCTGACGCCGCTGCTGGTGATGTTGTTGCTCGGGGCCAATGGCGATACCGGGTCGGGTCTGGATGCTGTGTTGAAGATCACTCTGCAGCTGTTGGTGCCTTTCGTGGCCGGCCAGATCGCACGACGCTGGATAGGTGCGTGGGTCAAGCAGAATGCTCGCTGGCTCAAGATCGTCGACCAGGGCTCGATCCTGCTGGTGGTCTACACCGCGTTCAGCGATGCAGTGGTGACTGGCCTGTGGCACACCGTGTCGCCACAGCATCTTGCGGGGCTATTCGCGGTCTGCGGCATCCTGCTGGCGGTGGTACTGTTGGGCACACGCGTGCTTGGCAAGGTGCTGGGGTTCAATTTGGAAGACCGCATCACCATCCTGTTCGCCGGCTCCAAGAAAAGCCTCGCCACCGGCGTGCCGATGGCGCAGGTGCTATTCGTTGGGGCGGGTATTGGCGCGATGATTCTGCCGCTGATGCTGTTTCACCAGATCCAGTTGATGGTTTGTGCGGTGTTGGCGCAGCGTTATGCCGCCCGGGAGCAAACCAGTCAGGCGTTGAGTGCTTCTTCGTGATCACTGTGGCAAACCCGCTAATTGGCCGTGCCTGAGGGGTACGATCGATTAGCGGGTTTTCCAGCCCGTTGGCCCCGATAGCCTATTCGTGACGCCATGGGCGATCATCAAGTCTGGCCCGTGCGGCGCGAAGCGGTATGGGCCGCTGTTGCAAGTCAATCACCCTCGCTCAGCGCCCTGACCACGAAGCCTTTACTGGCATCGAGCAACTGCTGCTGCACCTGCTCGCTGGCGAGCATGCGCCCGACCATCACCGCGCCGACGCACTGGCTGATCAGTACCCAAGCCAAGTCCGAGTCTTCCAGCGTCTGGCTCCATGCGCCATGCAAAGTCACCAGCCAGTGTTCAGCCTCTTCGCGCACAGGCTGTTCGGCACGGGCGATTTCCACACCTAACGGCGGTAGCGGGCAGCCGCCCTCGGCATTGTGCAAGTGCGCCAGGCTCAGGTACTGCTGAAGGCATCGCGCCAGGCGCTCGCGACTTGCGCCCTGTTCGGCCAGTCGTGCCAAAGGGCTATTGCACAGCTCCTGGCGGACCACTTCGGTAAATAGCGCGTCTTTGGAGGGAAAGTGATTGTAGAAGGCGCCGCCTGTCAGGCCGATGGCCTTCATCAGGCCGGCCACGCCGGTGCCAGAAAAGCCACCGCGCTTGGCCAGCGCGCCGCTGCTTGCCAACAACCTGTCGCGGGTCTGCTGTTTGTGTTCTGAGGAGTAGCGCATGGCGGCCTCTGCGCGCTGCTTGACGAAGCGCTGATCTTAACATAGCGTTCGTTTACTAAACGATCATTCATTAATGGAGGCAGGCATGGGAGAGCAACCCAAGGTGGCGCTGATCGTCGGCGCCGGGGATGCCACCGGCGGCGCGATCGCCAAGCGGTTTGCCCGAGAGGGTTACGTGGCATGTGTAACGCGTCGTCAAGCCGACAAGCTGCAGCCGCTGATCGATGAAATTCGCGGCGAGGGCGGCCAGGCCCATGGCTACGGCTCTGACGCTCGTAAGGAGCAGGAAGTAGCTGAGCTGGTCGAACGCATCGAGCGTGATATCGGGCCAATCGAAGTGTTTGTGTTCAATGTCGGCGCCAATGTCCCGTGCAGCATTCTTGATGAAACCCCGCGCAAATACTTCAAGGTCTGGGAAATGGCGTGTTTTGCAGGTTTTCTCACGGCTCAGGCCGTTGCCCGTAGGATGGTCACTCGCGAACGGGGCACCATTCTGTTCACCGGTGCAACGGCAGGTACCCGGGGTGCCGCCGGATTTGCTGCGTTCGCCGGCGCCAAGCATGGGCTGCGGGCGCTGGCCCAGAGCATGGCGCGCGAGCTTGGGCCACGTCATATCCATGTTGCACATGTGGTGGTGGATGGAGCCATCGATACCGCTTTTATCCGCGACAGTTTCCCCGAGCGCTACGCATTGAAAGATCAGGCCGGCATTCTGGACCCGGTACACATCGCCGACAGCTATTGGTTCCTGCACACCCAGCCCCGTGATGCCTGGACCTTCGAACTGGATCTGCGGCCGTGGATGGAGCGCTGGTAAGCCTGGGAATCAAGGAGTGGATTAAATGAGCAAGACCGTAGAGTTCTACTTCGACCTGGGCAGCCCAGCCAGCTATCTGGCCTGGACTCAGTTGCCTAGTCTGTGTGCCCGCAATGGCGCGACCCTGAGCTATAGGCCAATGCTGCTGGGCGGGGTGTTTCAGGCCACTGGCAACGCCTCGCCGGCGATGGTTCCGGCAAAAGGTCGTTACATGTTCAACGACCTAGGGCGTTATGCCAAACGCTACGGCGTGCCCTTCGGGCTGCCGCCCGGCTTCCCGGTGAACACGCTGACCTTGATGCGTGGGGTCATTGGTACGCAGTTGCATGCCCCGGAGCACTTCGAAACGTTGCTGGGCGTATTGTTCAAGGGGCTGTGGGAGCACCAGCGCGACCTGAGCGATGCGGCGGTGTTAGAACAGACACTGCGCCAAGCGAGTTTAGACCCTGTAGGGTTTCAAACCTTGGCGGCGGATGTTCAGGTCAAGGCGCAACTCAAGCACGCCACTGAGCAGGCGGTGGAGCGGGGTATATTCGGTGCGCCAAGCATGTTCGTCGCCGGTGAGTTGTTCTTTGGCCAGGACCGCCTGGACTTCGTCGAACAAGCGCTGCAACGATGAGCTACCAAGGCCTCGCGCAGGCGAGGCCGCAGCTCGGTCAGAAGTTTGCCGGCGTGTTGGCGCTGATGATTTCCGCCTCGTCCTGGCCGATGTTCTTGAAACTGTGTGGCAAGGTGGTGGGAATGTAGTACCCGTCGCCGGAGTTGAGAATGCTCACCTGGCCGTCGACCCAGAGCTCGACAGTGCCACGAGTCACCAGGCCACATTCTTCGCCTTCGGCATGCACGATCGGCTCGCCTGAATCGGCACCTGGGGCATAGAGCTCGCGCAACATGCGCATCTGCCGGGCCTCGACACTGGCACCGACCAACAGCATGCGTAAGCCATTGCGGCCAAGGTCTGGTTGCTCGCTGGCGCGGAACACGAAACGCTCCTCGCGTACTGGCTCGTCGAAGCTGAAGAACTCGGCCAGGGTCATGGGGATCCCTTCGAGCAGTTTTTTCAGTGAGCTGACCGATGGACTGACACGGTTCTGTTCGATCTGCGAGATCGTCGAATTGGTCAACCCGCTGCGGCGGGCCAGTTCCCGCTGGGAGAGGTTGTTGCGTTCACGCACCAGTTTGAGTCGCGTCCCCGTGTCCATAGCCGCCTTGTAATCAGAGGTGTTTAAAATAATTAGCGACGCATTAAAACACACTCTGCAAGGTTGCGCGCAGTGCTTATCAGCGGGCGCGCGGCGCATGGCAATTGCCAGCGCCATGCGGCTTAGCAGCTTTTTATTCGCCGCGTCTCACAGGGCCTGGCCACATGCTGCGCAACACCCCGTCACGCCTTACCAGGGCATGCATCAGCGCGGCACCCAAGTGCACCAGTACGGTGGCGAACAGCAGATAGCCGGCCCAGCCGTGGGCCTGGCGAAGCACCGCGTACAGCTGCAAGTCGTGCGGGGCGATTGCCGGCAGTTGCAGCGGGCGTGGGTAGCCACCGGCCGAAAGCATCGCCCAGCCCAGCAGCGGCATGGCCAGCATCAGCCCATACAGCAGCCAATGGGATGCGCCTGCGGCGATGCGTTGCAAGGCTGGCATGTCGGTCGGCAAGGGCGGGTGCGGTAAGGTCAGGCGCAGGCACAGGCGTACGATCACCAGCACAAGCAAGGCCAGGCCCGTGGCTTTGTGCAGGTCGATCAACAGTGGGTGGCGCAGGGACAGGTCGCCGACCATGCTCACGCCAATGAACAGCATGGCGATGATCAGCACCGCCATCAGCCAGTGAATCAGGCGGGCCAGAGGGTGAAAGACGTCGGGTTTCATTGCTGTGCTCCTTCGCCCTGGGCTTCGCGGCTGCGGCGGTTGAAAGATTCCGAATAGGCGGCAGAACGGGCAGCGAGGATCGGATCGGCAGTGGGCTTGATGCCGCTAGGCAGGATCAATGGGTCGAAGTTCAAGTCGCGACAGGCGCCTTGTTCGGGGGCGTCGACCTGCTCGATCACCAGCGTGCCGGCTTCAACGCTGCGCCGGTCAGCTGGCCATGGTCGAGCCGGGTCATCCACTGCATCATCCGGGTTGGCCAGCACCAGGCGCAGGGTCCAGCGCAGCGGCCCTTGGGCCAGGCGCCGTTGCAGGTCATGCTGTAGGAACAGCTTGTCATCGACCTGGCCGGGAAGGGGGCTGAGCGCTGTTTGTGGTTCCAACTGCCACCGTACCGGATGCGCCGTACCGCTGGCATCGATCAGCTCAAAGGCATTGATGCTGTGGTATTGGGTGTTGGCGAAGCTGTCGCTGGGTTTGTAGCTTGCGGCCCACTGACGAAACGCCGCGCTTTCCGGGTGCGCCGCGAAAAATGCCTGCATCTTGGCAGGGTTGGGCTTGCCAGTGGCGGGGTCTGGCGCGCCGGCCAGCACCTGGTCATAGAAACCTTGCGGGTTGCTCACTGCCAGTACCGGAGGGTTGTTCATGCCGGTTCGCCAGATCTGGCCATCATCGGTGCTCAGCTGGATCGCCATACTACGCACCGGTATTGCCGTATCCGGGGCGAATGGATTAGCTCCGCCGATTGCAAAGCGGCCGATCACCGGGACCCGCTCCTGGCTGAAAGCCCTTGCGGTGGACAACGTTGCAGCCTGGCCGCTGGCCTGGAAGTAGCCACTGACGCACAGGCCCTTGGCGTGGTTCTTGCGGTAGCCCGGATAGTGGCCGGCCTGGGCCTCGAAGGTATCGATGATGCGCTGAGGGGTCAGTTGCGGCCCGCCGATCCAGCCGGCGGCATAGGCGAAGCCTGCGCCCAGCGCCAGCATCACGGCGCCTATGCCGGCCAGGCGAAGCGCCTTGGCTGGGCCATGCAAGGGTGAGTTCATGGTAGATACCCGGTTCAGTGAGAAGGTGCCAGTACGACGTCCCAGGAAAAAACTTATTCCATGGCAGGGAATAGATTTTCTCGCCAGGCGTCTGCCCCATACACTGACAACCCTAGCGCCCGGTAACTGACCATGCACGATTTGGACGAACAGCAGTGGCGTGAGCTGCTGCAGCGCCTGCGGCGCTTCGCCGTTTGGCTGACGCGCGAACCCGGCAGTGCCGACGACCTCGTCCAGGCCACGGTCGAGCGCGCCTTGACCCGCCGCAGCCAGCAACGCGAAGGCGAGGCCTTGCGCGCCTGGCTGTTCACGATCCTGTATCGGCTGTTTCTCGACTCCAAGCGCCGGGAGCGCCTGCACGCGCGCTGGTTGTCGTGGTTCAGCCGCGCCGATGCCGCCGATGAACCGGTTGGCGACAATACCGAAGACATCATCCTGGCCCAAGCCGATTTGCAGGCATTCGCCCAGCTTTCTACGGAACAGCGCGCCTTGCTGTTGCTGATCAGCATCGAAGGGCTCAGCTACAAGGAGGCAGCCACGGCCTTGAACATCCCCATCGGGACGGTCATGTCGCGCCTCTCGCGCGCGCGCGCCGCCCTACGTGAACTGACCGAGGGCGCCCCCCAGCCGCCAGCCTTGCGGAGACTCAAATGAAACGCCTGATCCCTGGTGAAGACGAACTGCATGCTTATGTCGATGACCGCCTGGAGCCGGCGCGGCGTGCTGAAATACAGGCATGGCTGGCGGCCAACCCTCAGCAAGCGGCGCGGGTGGAGGCCTGGCGCAGCGATGCCAGGCGCCTGCGTGCCGCACTGGCGGGGTTGGGGGAGACCCAGGGCGCGGCGAAGCTCGACCTGCACCAGGTTCAGCAGCGGCTGCGCCAGCGCAGGCTACGGCGCGTGGCGTCGGCGGCGATGCTGTTACTGGCGTTGGGCGTCGGCGGGCTGGGCGGATGGCAGGCTCGCCAGGTCACCTTGGCCAGCGATACGTTGCCAATGGCCGATGCCGTGCAGGCCCATCGGCTGTTTGCCGGCACCCAGGCGCTGGACATTCAGGCCAGTGACCCTGAGCAGTTGCGCCAATGGCTGGGGCGGCATTTCAGCCGCGTGGGACAATTACCGGACCTGGCGGGGTATGGCTTCGAGCCGGTTGGGGCGCGGCTGCTCAGTAACGAGCAGGGCCCGGCGGCGTTGCTGGTATTCCAGGACCGCAGTGGGCAACGTATCAGCCTGTTTTTGCGCTCGCCGGGCGATCGCTATGCAAGCATGCCGCAGGGTCAACGGGTGGATGGTCAGCTCGAGGCCCGCTACTGGTCGCATGGGGCCTACAACTTTGCCCTGGTCAGCGCGGCAAGCGATGGGCGTGGGGCGAGGGTGGGGGAGGCGTTGCGCTTGGGGTTGTGAGCAGCTGACCGGAGGCACGACGCAAGCCGCCCCCCCGGTAGGCGGGTGAGAGTGCTTTAGTCCAACTGCAGCCAGATCGGTGCGTGGTCGGAAGGTTTTTCCATGCCGCGCAGCTCGTAGTCCACACCGGCTGCCTTGATCCGCGGCACCAGCGCCTGGGACGCCATGATCAGGTCGATACGCAGCCCGCGCTTGGGTTCGTCCTCGAAGCCACGGCTGCGATAGTCGAACCAACTGAAGCGGTCGGCCACTTCCGGGTGCAGGTGGCGGAAACTGTCCACCAGGCCCCAGCCCTTGAGGCGTTCCATCCACTCGCGCTCTTCAGGCAGGAAGCTGCACTTGCCGGTTTTCAGCCAGCGCTTGGCATTGTCCGCGCCGATGCCGATGTCGCAATCCTGGGGGGAAATGTTCATGTCACCCATCACCAGTATGGGCTGGTCATTCTTGAACTGCCCCTCAAGCAGCGCTTGCAGGTCGCTGTAGAAGCGCTGCTTGGCGGGGAACTTGGTGGGGTGGTCGCGGCTTTCCCCCTGGGGGAAGTAGCCGTTCATGATCGTGATCGGGTTGCCCTGGGCATCGGCGAAGGTGCCCCAGATGAAGCGGCGCTGGGCATCTTCTTCATCCGTGGCGAACCCTTTGAACAGGCTCAGCGGGGCTTGGCGCGAAAGCAGGGCTACGCCGTAATGGCCTTTCTGGCCGTGGTAATGCACGTGATAGCCCAAGGCCTGGACATCGGCCAAGGGGAACTGATCGTCGCTGACCTTGGTTTCCTGCAGGCCGATCACGTCCGGCTGGTGCTTGTCGATCAGCGCCGCCAGCTGGTGCGGGCGGGCCCGCAGGCCGTTGATGTTGAAACAGACGATCTTCATGGAAAGATAATCCCGGTAAAAGCGCCGATGCTAACGAACATCGGCGTTGATCACCAGCATGCCAGCCTACTGCTGCCACATCGTGCGTGTGCCGAGGTGAACGATGTGCGCACGGGCACCTCCAAGGCATTGATATTGCCCTTTTTCAGAAGGACCGCCCGCTATGCCCGATGTCACTGCCGCCCAGGCCCGTGTCTGTACGCTCGATAACGGCTACCGCCGTGAGGCCCGCGCATTGTTGTACGACGCCTATCGGCACGATCCAACCTTCGCCTATATCTTCGAAGCGCATCGTCCAGGCTATGAGCAAAGGCTGCGAGTGATGATTCGCCATTGGGTGCGGCAGCACTTTTACCTGCAATTGCCAGCCATAGGCCTACTGCTTGATGACCGCCTGATTGCCCTGGCTCTGATCGTGCCGCCGCAGCGGCGTCTGGGGGTCGCCGACAGTTGGGTCTGGCGCTTGCGCATGCTGCTGGGCGCTGGGCAGCGCTGTACCCGGCGCTACCTGGACTATCAGGCAGCCGTGATTGGCTGTGTGCCTTCCGATCAGGTGCATATGCTGCCGCTGTTAGGCGTTCACCCGCACTTTCGCGGCGGGCATTACGCTGAACAATTGTTACAAGCTGTTCATGACTGGTGCGCTGAGGACCCCAATACCCAAGGGGTCGTGCTGGACTCTGGCAACGAGCAATACCTGGCGTTCTATGCGCGTCAGGGCTATGAAGAGATTGGCGAGGTGGTGCTGGGGCCGGTTCGGGAGAGGGTGTTTTTTCATCCAAATCCTGAGGTATCGCTGTCATCAATTGCCTGAGGGAGGCTGCCAAGTGCCTCCCTTGAGCGCTTGGCTCTGGTAGCATGCGCCGCATGACGTATTCAGGAAGATTCACCTGGGGCCTGGTTTTCTGGGCCGCCAGTTTTGCCGCATGGGGCCAGAGCGAGTTGCTGGTGAAGGTCAAGCCAGCCAACAAAGCACTCAAGGCCAATGTCGAAGGCTATATCGGTACCCTGGGGGACCGCGACGAAGAAGCGCTGCTGCGTTTCAGCCGCGGTGCCCAGGAGCAGGCGCGCAAAGCTGCGCAGGCACTTGGCTATTATCAGGCGCAGATCGACACCGAGGTCAATCCGCCTGCCCAAGCAGACCAATCCCCTCAACTGGTCGTCAAGATAGAGCCAGGTGAGCCGGTGCGCTTGCGCAACGTAACCGTACGCATCGAGGGGCCGGCCAGTGAGCTCAAAGCCTTCCGCGTACCTGACAGCAAGGCCCTGCGGCCGGGCGAGCAGCTCAATCATGGCCTCTACGAAGATGCCAAGCGGCTTATCCAGAACCAGGCCTCGCGGTATGGTTTTTTTGCTGGCCATTTCACGCAACAGCGCCTGGCCGTTGACCCACAGGCCGGGGTTGCCGACATCGAGCTGGTTTACCAGAGTGGCCCGCGCTATCGCTTGGGGGCGGTGACATTCAGTGGCGACACCCCGCTGGACCAGGACCTGCTGCAGCGCATGGTTTCGTTCAAGCCTGGCACGCCCTACGACTCGGAACTGATCGCCGGCCTGAACAACGACCTGCAATCGAGTGGCTACTTCGAAGGGGTGCGGGTCGATGCCGCACCTACTGCGGCGGTGGGCGAAGACATCCCGGTGGATGTTCATCTAGAAACCCGCAAACCACGTACCCTAGGCCTGGGGCTGGGCTTTTCCACCGACGTGGGCCCACGTGGCAAGGCCAACTGGACCCGGCACTGGGTCAACCCCCAGGGGCACAGTTATGGCTGGGAAACAGAGCTGTCGGCGCCGCGGCAAAACGTCGGGTTGTGGTATGACGTGCCGCTTGATCCACCCTTGACCGACAAGCTGCGCTTCGCGGGCGGCTATCAAAACGAAGAAATCGCTGGCACCGATACGCTCAGCAAGCTGCTGACCGTCGGCCCCGAGTGGCACAGTAAATTGCCCAGCGGCTGGCAACGGGTCATCTCGCTCAAATACCAGCGCGAGGAGTATCGCCTGGGCGATGACTCGGGCTTGAGCAACCTGTTGATGCCAGGTGTGAGTTTTTCCTATCTGCGCAGTGACAACCGCATCGACCCGCACAACGGTTATCGCTTGCAGTTCGACACCCAGGTGGCAAAGGAAGGTCTGGTGTCCGATACCAATCTGTTGCATGCCAATGTTCTGCTCAAGGGCCTGACCACCCTGGGCCACAACCATCGTTTGCTTGGCCGGGTGCAGTTCGGGGGCAGCGCCACCAACGGCTACAAGAACAACATCCCACCTTCGCTGCGCTTCTTCGCAGGTGGCGACCAAAGCGTGCGCGGTTATGACTACCAGACCCTATCGCCCAAGAACAGCGATGGCGATCGTATCGGTGGCCGTTATCTGGTCGCAGGCAGTGTGGAGTACCAGTATTCGCTGACCGAAAAATGGCGCGTGGCAACCTTCATCGACCAAGGTAACGCGTTCAATACCTTGGAGCTGCCAAGCCTCAAGACCGGGGTGGGTTTCGGGGTGCGCTGGGTCTCACCGGTAGGGCCGTTGCGCCTGGATCTGGCCAAAGCGCTCGATGACGATGGCGGTATACGCCTGCACTTCTCCATGGGGCCTGAGCTGTGAAGCGTGCGTTGAAGTTGGTTTTGCTGGGCGTAGTGGGGGCTGTGCTGCTGGTGGCTGTGGTTTTGGGTCTGCTACTGGGCACCGAAGGCGGTAGTCGCTGGGCGCTGAGTCGCGTGCCTGGGCTCACGGTCGATGACTTCCAGGGGCGCCTGGCCGGCACCTGGCAGGCCAGCCAGGTGAGCTGGCGCGAGGGTGATAGCCTGGTTCAGGTGCAGGCGCCGCTGCTGAACTGGTCGCCGGCCTGCCTGCTGCGTGCCACGCTGTGCATCGAGCAACTGCGTGCAGAGCGAATCGACATGGCGTTTGCTCCCAGCGACACGCCAGCCGAGCCCGGCCCCGTACAATTGCCGACGCTGCGCTTGCCGTTGGGGATCGAAGTGGGGGAGGTCAGGGTTGGCCAGCTGCGTCTGGATGGCAGCGACCTTTTGGCCGATCTGCACCTGGCGGCCCATTGGACCGGCGCTGGATTGCGTATCGACAGCCTGCAATTGCAGCGTGACGACTTGCGCGTGGACCTGCACGGTGATGTGCAGCCTGACGGCGATTGGCCGCTGCAACTGCAAGGGCAGGTGCAGTTGCCGGCAGTTGATGGCAAGGCCTGGCAACTGGCGCTGAGCGCCAAAGGTGAGCTTCAGAAAGCGCTTAGCCTCGATGCCACCAGCAGTGGTTATCTCGATGCCCGCCTGAGCGGGTCGATCCAGGCCTTGGCCGAACATTTACCGGCGACCTTGCAGATTCGTTCAGATGCCTTCAAACCTGCGGCCTCGCTGCCTGACACCTTGCAGCTCGATCAGCTGGTACTGAACGCCCAAGGCGATTTGCTCGATGGCTACCGGTTGTCTGGCACTGCCAGTCTGCCCGCCGAACAGGGCCCAATTGCACTGGCTCTGGCGGGTAAGGTAGATGCCAAAGGCGCTCAGCTCGATGCGCTGGACCTGACCGCCAGCGAAACTCAACAGGTCAAGCTCAAGGCCAAAGCGGACTGGCAGCAAGGTCTGCAGGCTGACGCGCAACTCGACTGGCAGAGCTTTCCATGGCTGCGGCTTTATCCGCTTGAGGCTGCGCCGCAGGTGACTCTCAAGCGGCTGAACGCTCAGGTGCACTACCGCGACGGTACTTACAACGGCAACTTCAACGGTGATCTCGATGGGCCGGCAGGTGCGTTCAACCTGGCCAGCCCATTCGAGGGTGACCTGGGCCAAGTGCGCCTACCGCAACTAGCGCTGACTGCCGGGCAGGGCAAAGCGGCTGGCAGCGTCGCGCTACGCTTCGCCGACGCCCTGGCCTGGGACGTCGACTTGCAGTTGTCTGCCCTGGACCCTGCGTACTGGCTCGCTGAGTTACCGGGCACCCTGGCAGGCCCTTTGCGGAGCAAGGGGGAAATGAAGGGTGAGCACCTGAGCCTGGATGCCCAGCTCGACCTCAAAGGGCGCCTGCGCGGGCAACCAGCGCTGCTCAAAGTCCAGGCGCAGGGTGGCGGCCAGGACTGGACCCTTGGCGCCCTGGCAGTGCAATTGGGAGATAACCGCATCAACGGCAGCGGCAGCTTGCAGCAGCGTCTTGCCGGTCGTATCGACCTCGACCTGCCCCGCCTGGGCCAGCTATGGCCCAGGCTGCAAGGCCAGATCAAGGGCCGTGTGGACGTCAGTGGCACCCTGGACGCGCCACAGGGCAACTTGACCTTGCAGGGCCAGCAATTGGCGCAAGAAGATAACCGCATTCAGCGGCTCGATCTGCAGGCGAAGTTGGACAGCGCCCAGCGCGCACTGCTTGCGCTCAAAGCCGATGGCATCCGCTCGGGTGACACCGTGCTGGGTACCTTGCAAGCCAATGGCAAGGGCGATATTCGTCAGCAGGCGTTGACCTTGGCCCTTGAGGGGCCTCAGCTGAAGTTGAACCTGGGGCTCGATGGCCAGTTGAACAAAGGTGACTGGCGCGGACGGCTGGCCACAGGCAGGATCCAGGCCGGCGGCCAGGACTGGCAGCTGCAGGGGCCGGCCCGTTTGCAGCGCTTGGCCAATGGTCAGCTGGATTTCGGCGCCCATTGCTGGCGCTCTGGCCAGGCGAGCTTGTGCGGTGAGGACCAGCGCCTGGCCCCCGAGCCTCGCCTGCGTTATCACCTCAAGCAGTTCCCGCTCGACAGCCTGGCGCAATGGCTACCCAAAGACTTTGCCTGGCAAGGCCTGCTCAATGCAGACGTGAACCTGGATATACCGGCTGGCGGCCCGAAAGGTAGCGTTCGCGTCGATGCCAGTGGTGGGACGCTGCGGGTTCGCGACCAGGGGCGCTGGATCGACTTCCCCTACCAGGCCCTGCGTGTAGACAGCACGCTGGCGCCGCGCCGGGTCGATACCCGCTTGGAGTTTCGCGGTGAACGCCTGGGCCAGTTGAGCCTGAACACGCGTATCGATCCGCTGGGTACCAACAAGCCGCTGTCGGGTGATTTCCGCCTGTCGGGTCTGGACCTGTCGATCGCCCGGCCGTTCGTGCCGATGGTCGAACAGTTGACGGGGCAGCTCAATGGCAGTGGGCGCTTGACCGGGACTTTGCTGGCGCCGCAGGTCAACGGCAACCTGGAGCTCAGTGGCGGCCAGGTCAGTGGTGCACAGTTACCGGTCAGCCTGCATGACTTGTCGTTACGGGCGCTGATTGCCGGCGAGCAGGTGCAGCTCAATGGCAACTGGCGCAGCGGCGATGCCGGGCGCGGCCAGCTCAACGGCCAACTGACCTGGGGGCAGGCTTTGGGTATGGACCTGCGGCTGCAGGGGCAGCAGTTGCCCGTGACCGTCGAGCCTTACGCCACCCTTGAAGTCGCCCCAGATCTGAACCTGCGCCTGATCGACGACAAGCTCGCGGTGAGCGGTAAAGTGCTGGTGCCCAAAGGTAAGATTACCGTTCGCGAGCTGCCACCTTCGACCGTCAAAGTCTCGGATGATACGGTCATCGTTGGCCAACAGACCGAAGAAGGCAAGCCGCCCATGGCGATGGCAATGGACATCGACGTGGCGGTGGGGCAGGACAAGCTGTCGTTCAGCGGCTTTGGCCTGACTGCCAACCTGCTGGGCCATGTGCACATCGGTGACAACATGGACACCCGGGGTGAACTGAGCCTGGCCGACGGCCGCTACCGCGCCTATGGTCAACGCCTGACTATACGCCGCGCCCGGCTGCTGTTCGCAGGGCCGATAGATCAGCCTTATCTGGATATCGAGGCGATCCGCACCGTCGACGATGTGATCGCGGGCATTCGCCTCAGTGGCAGTGCCGAGCAACCCACGACTACCGTGTTCTCCGAGCCAGCCATGAGCCAGGAGCAAGCACTGTCTTATCTGGTCCTTGGACGCCCGCTAGGCAACTCTGGAGAGGACAACAACATGTTGGCCGAAGCGGCATTGGGCTTGGGCTTGGCCGGTAGTGCGGGCATCACCGGCAAGCTGGCATCTGGCCTGGGGATCGATGACTTCCAATTGGATACCGAGGGCTCTGGTAACAGCACCAGCGTGGTGGCCAGCGGCAACCTGACCGAAAAGCTCAGTCTGCGCTATGGCGTAGGGGTTTTCGAGCCGGCCAACACCATTGCGTTGCGTTACAAACTGAGCAAGAAGGTGTATCTGGAGGCCGCCAGCGGGCTGGCAAGCTCCCTGGATATCTTTTACAAGCGCGACTTTTAAGAGGCATCAACGCACTGTAGCGGCTTCGACGAACTCGTTGCTTGGCTCGGGGGCAGGCGTGTCGGGCTTGCGGGTCGGCGTGATCAGCTTGGTGTATTCCTCGATCAAGCGGTTGAGCGCTTCAGGGGGTTCGCTGGCATGAAACTGCATGCGGATCTGCACTTCATCAGGGTCCCGGGCTTCGCCCTGGCGACCCTGCGCGCCGATGGTCACCTTGAAGCTGGCCGTGCTGGCTTTGTCACATTCTTCGCGTAGGGCGCGCAACTCTTCGGTAGCGTTGACCCGTACCGACAGGTCTACCTGCATGCGCTCGAGCGTCAGGCCCTTGGGAGCCACCAGGGCGAACAATGGCACGCGCATGATGTGCCGGTCGTCCATGGCAACCTCGACCATCTTGGCCTTCATCGGGCTGCCCAATGCCTGGGTATCACAATCGAAGAACTGGTCGAACAGATTGATGTACTGCTGGGCGATCAAACTGTTGGTAGCCGCAGCGGCTTCCTGCAGACCACGGGTAATGTCTCGCAGGTCGATGGCGGTCATGGGGGCGGGTGAGTTGTCCAAGGTTTGGGCTCCTGAGGCAGCAAGAAGCCCCGCTGTCGGTAGCGGGGCAACCGGTCAAGCGACGAGCTGACAATCAAGGGGTGGGGGCGCTATTGCCAGCGGGTTGTTGCTCACCAGGCAGCGCTTTGAGCGTGTCGGCCTGGGAGATCGAGTCCTGGCTCTCGAGTGTCGAGGTTTTCACCACGGTTGGCTTGGTAGCGGCTTCGGTGAGAAAGTCGATCACTCGCATCATGGCCTCTGGCGGGTCCTGGCGGCGCAGCGAGGTGTTGAACGCATAGCGTGCCCGGGTATCGGTCTTGCGAGTTTGCGTGGATTTGCTGCTGATGCTGCCTTTGACATCCAGCTTGAATGGCCCCCAGCCCAGGGACGCTGCAAGTTCGCCGGACTTGTTCGATTCGCTGAAGTCTTCGGCCATCTGGCTGATGGTCAATTCGAACTCGACGTTGCCTTGTTCGATGGTGATGTTCGGGTGCGTGATGGCTGCCAGCAGCGGCACCTTCATGGACTTGCTGACGACGCCTTTGTACTCGCCTTGTTCGTCAACGATGGTTTCGTCGTAGTCGAACTGAATGGCTACCGCCTTGCCATCCTGAACACAGACCTGCATGAGGAAGTCTGCATAGGATTTACTGGCGGTGACCTGGGCCTGAACCATGGCCTGCAGGGGTGCAGCGATCATGCGGTCCATGGGCAGAGCATTGATGACCGAGCCGATGAGGCTATTGTCGATGGACATTGTTGATCTCTCTTCTTTCTAGGGTTGAGGACACGACCGCTGTGGGCGGCCGAGCGGGCCGTCAGCGGGCACACTGCTCCTGGCGACGGATGTTGCCGATCTGGCGAAGGCTCAAGCCGTATTTATTGGCCAGCAAGCTGCGGGACAAACCGTTGGCACTTTCTTTCTGGATTTGCAGGTTGCGCAGTTGGCGCAGGAAGTGATCAGCCTTGGGGATTTCCAGGGCGACCCCTGCGAAGCGTTTGATCAGGGCGTCGAGGGCATCGGCCGGCAGCACGTCGGCAAGCTTGGTGCGTTCTCGATGTTTGGGTATGTACTTGGGCCTTCCGCCGTAGGCGCAAGTCAGCAAGTAAGCGTTTTCAATGCCGATGCATTCGATCAGGGCCTGCAACGAATGCGGTAACTGGCCGATGTCGATGGATGTGAGATCTGGCAGTTCCATAAGAGACTTCCTCGCGGTGGATGGGGCGCGATGCCTGTCGTTGGCATGGGGGAATTCTCGGTGAGCGACGAAGTTGGTCGCTAGGCGCCATGTGGGCTGGCAGTTGTAGCTTCGGTGAGTAAGGCTCGCAGGCAACGGTGTCGCGCAATGTAGGACGATGCCCTAGCGATGCCCTGAAGCCCCCATTTCACGGTGGGTTGTGTTTCCAGCATGCAGACGGTTGCCCGTACCCTTAATCGCATGGATAGCTCTTTAGCAAGGTGGCGCTGCCAAGGTAGGCATGGGGTTCGCTGGCGTTGCTCTGGGGCAATGTGCGCCAGTCGATGACCAGGCATAAGCTGTTCAAAGGCCGGCCATCGAGCAGGCCGATCACGCTGCCGGGAAAGCTTCGCCGATAACGCGCCAGGGTATTGCCAAGGCCTTCGACCTGATCCGCCCGCGCCAGCGTCTGCCTAGCCAGGCCTGGCAGCAGTGGGTGAGGCACCGTGAAGTAGGCATGCCCAGAGGTGGCCTGCAGGTGCCCAGCAGCACGGGTTCGTTGCCATAGCTGTTGCCATTGGCTATTGCCGGCCTGTGCCGCCAACTGGCTGCCCAGCTTGTGCAATTGTTCGGGCGGGGCTTGTTGCGTCTCCAGGGCATGGATGGCAAGTGACGGGGTGAGTAGCATGATCAACAGCGGTAGATGGCGCATAGTCCCTCCAGCATGGGGTGTGAGACCCAATGCTTTCAGGGCTCGATGATCGCGCTAAGCAGGAAATACACCGCTTCAAGCCATCACCGTTGTATCATTGCGCTCGCTCGTTGCGAGCCAATTACCCTGATGTTGAAGGAATCTTCGATGACACACGTGCAGCGCCTTAAATACTCGCTTCTGATCATACTGGTGGTGCTAGGCCTGATGCTGGGCCTGTCGCACCTGCAGAAGCAAGGCACGATCAGTGAACAAACCTTCCAGATGCTGGCCATCGCCATTGCCGTGGTTGTGGTGGTGGTAAACGGCATTCTGCGGCGCAAGGTCAAACCCTGACGCCAGCTTAGGATCAGCGCGGTAAGGCCTGCTCGAGCACGGCGCGCGCTTCGGGTTCGAGGCTGTAGCATTTGTCGCTGCCAAGGCTGATCACGCCTTCGGCGCAGAGCCGTTTGAGCACTTCTCGTACGCTCAGGAACGACAGTGGTATGTCCAGTTGTTCCAATTGCGCGTGTACTCCCCGCACCCCGATACTTCGCCCACTGCGCTGTGCACTGTACAGCGCGTCGATCACCTTCAGGCGAATCAGGCTGGTACGCAGGCCGTAGCTGCGCAGCAGTTCGCGAATCTGCTCGTTGCCGGTTCGCTCGTCCACGCAGGCCGCCGCTGCACTTACCGGCTTGCCTGGACTACCCCCGGTGTGCGCTGTGAGTCGCGAGTTGTACATGTGAATGCTCCTTTTCGTGGACTTTCCCGAAATTTCGGTGGCTCACTGATAGGACGAATGAGCGCGGCAAATCTGCAGTCTGTGGCTGATAAAAATCTGCCCTGCGTTGATGAAGACGGCTCGCGCAGGCCGAGCGCGTAAATTTTCATCGCGCCATTCGTCTGACCAGGGATAACCCCCTGAATCCGAGGAGTGCCTGTGTTGCCAATATCGCGTCCATTGACCTGTGCCAGCCTGGCCGCTGCCCTGGTCGCCTTTAGTGCCGCAGGACAGGCGCGGGAGGCGGGCAGCGATGACGCTGCGCAAATCCGCCGCACCAGTTTTGGCATCCCCCACATCGTCGCCAAGGACGAGCGTGGTCTGGGCTATGGCATTGGTTATGCCTATGCCGAGGACAACCTGTGCCTGCTGGCCAACGAAGTGCTCACGGTCAATGGCCAGCGCTCGCGCTACTTTGGCGCTGAGGGCGTCACGCTTGAACAACGCGCAAACCTTGCCAGCGACCTGTTCTTCACCTGGCTGAACAAGCCAGCGGCGGTCGATGGCTTTCTGCAGGCTCAGCCTGGCGCAGTACGTGAGTTGCTCCGGGGCTACGCCAACGGGTTCAACCGCGCGCTGGCCGAGCGTCGTCGCCAAGGCCTGCCAGCGGAATGCGGCGATGGCCAGTGGGTACGGCCGATCAGCAGTGAAGACCTGATCAAACTGACGCGCCGGCTGCTGGCAGAAGGCGGGCTGGGCCAGTTCGCCGAAGCGCTGGCGGGAGCACAACCGCCCAAGCAGGCCGCGCAGCAGGCCGCTCAGGGCTTCGACGTGGCAATGGCCCAGCAGCAGCGCTTTGCCTTCGAGCGCGGCAGCAACGCGGTAGCGGTGGGCGCTGAGCGCTCAGCCAACGGCCGAGGCCTGCTATTGGCCAACCCGCATTTCCCGTGGGTAGGAGGCATGCGTTTCTACCAGATGCAACTGACCATTCCCGGCAAACTGGACGTGATGGGCGCTGCGCTGCCTGGCCTGCCAGTGGTCAACATCGGCTTCAATCGTCACTTGGCTTGGACCCATACGGTGGACACCTCCAAGCACTTCACCCTGTACCGCCTGCAACTGGACCCCAAAGACCCGACTCACTACCTGCAGGACGGCAAATCGGTGCCGATGGCGCAGGAAACCATCAGCGTCACGGTCAAAGCCGCCGATGGCACCCTCCACCAGGTTGACCGCCAGGTCTACAGCTCGAATTTCGGGCCGATCGTGCAATGGCCAGGCCGGTTGGACTGGGATACTCAAGCGGCCTTCAGCCTGCGCGATGCCAACCTGGACAACACGCGTGTGCTGCAGCAGTGGTACCGCATCAACCGCGCCGACAGCCTGGGTGAGCTGAGAGGGTCGATCGAACAGTTGCAAGGTATTCCATGGGTCAACACCTTGGCCGTCGATGCCCAAGGCACCGCGCTTTACCTCAACCAGTCCGTGGTGCCCTATGTCGATCAGCAACTGCTCAGCGAATGCGGCGATCCGGCAGGGCAAGGGCCGCTGGTAGTACTGGATGGCGCTCGCAGTGCTTGTCGGTGGAAGGTCGATGCCCAGGCCGCGCAGCCTGGCATCTTTCCGGCCGCTATGCTGCCCAGCCTGGAGCGCAGTGATTATGTGCAGAACTCCAATGACCCGGCCTGGATGACCAACCCGGCTCAGCCACTGATGGGCTTTTCGCCGTTGATCAGTCGTAGCGATCAGCCGCTGGGTATGCGCGGGCGTTTCGCTCTGCAACGTTTGCAAGGCAACGCCAAGCTCAGTGTCGATGACCTGCAGCGCATGGTGCTGGATGACCAGGTGTACCTGGCCGATCTGGTCCTGCCCGACCTGCTGCAGTGGTGCAAAGGGGAAGGGCAAGACGTGCAGGGCGTGTGCTCGAGCCTTGCTGACTGGAATGGCAAGGCGGACCTGGACAGTGGCGTGGGCCTGATGCACTTCCAGAACTTGTTCGAGGCGTTGGCCAGCGATCCGCAAAGCTGGCGTGTGCCTTTCGACCCGGCAGACCCGCAACACACGCCGCGTGGCCTGGCGGTCGAGCAGGCATCGGTGCGCAAGCTGTTGCACGATGCGGCTCTGGCTTCGATGCAGCAGGTGGCTAAGGCCGGTGTGGCGCCGGGGCGGCGTTGGGGGCAAATTCAGCAAGCTGCCGATGGCACGCCGGTGCCAGGTGGGCCGCAACAGCTGGGGGTCTATAACGCAATGTTCAGTGTGCCCAATGGGCCAGGCAAACGTCTGGTGGTCAGCGGCACCAGTTATTTGCAACTGGTGAGTTTCACCGAGCGGGGGCCGCAGGCGCGTGGGCTACTGGCGTTTTCGCAGTCCAGCGAAGCGGGCTCGGCGCACTTCAGCGACCAGACCAAGGCGTTCGCCGCCAAGCAACTGGCACCGCTGCCGTTCACCGAGGCGCAGATCAAGGCGGACCCCGGGTACCGTCAGTATGCGATCAGCGAGCGGGACAAGGATGCTGTGGCTAGCCAGCCTTGAGGCCCTGGCCGACACTGCCCCCGTCGCGGGTCAACCGGCGACGGGGCAGTGTCGGCAGGTCAGGAAAACTCGAATGGCTCCAGAGCAAAGCCCTGGGCATCGACCTGCAGAACCCAGCCCCGGCGATCCCAGTCCCCCAACACGATGCGCTGTGCCGGTTCACCTTCAACTAACAACTTGTGAATCGCCGGCCGGTGAGTGTGGCCATGCACCAGCGTGCGCACCCCGTGGGCTGCCATCACTTTCGGCACTTCGTCCGGCGTCACGTCGACGATGTCGGTAGACTTCGTGCGCACCTGTGCCCGGCTTTCGTTGCGCAGTTTGCGTGCCAGCTTCTGGCGAGTGCCCAGCGGCAGGTGCCGCAGAACCCAAAGGCTTAACGGGTTACGCAAGTAACGGCGCATCTTCATGTAGCCGACGTCCCGCGTGCACAGGGTGTCGCCATGCATCAGCAATACCTGCTCACCGCCCAGCTCGATCACGCTCGGGTCAGCCAGCAGTGTGCAGCCGGCAGCGCTGCAGAACGCCTGGCCAATCAGGAAGTCGCGGTTGCCATGCATCAAGTAGATCGCCGTGCCGCTGTCGCTGAGTTGGCGCAGGGCCTGGCAGATCGACTGCTGGAACGGGGTCATGGCATCGTCACCGATCCACGCTTCGAAAAAGTCGCCGA
This sequence comes from Pseudomonas promysalinigenes, assembly GCF_014269025.2. NCBI lineage: Bacteria > Pseudomonadati > Pseudomonadota > Gammaproteobacteria > Pseudomonadales > Pseudomonadaceae > Pseudomonas > Pseudomonas promysalinigenes. Next base: position 2,200,209 of record NZ_CP077094.1, read on the forward strand.
GGATGTACAACGCTTTGGCGTGACGGGCGCGCCCGTCGAGCAGATCAAGAAACGCCCGGGTAATGTCCGGGCGTTCTTCTTGCAAGTGCAGATCGGAGATCAGCAGGATCACTCAATGATCTCGGCTTTCTCGATGATCACGTCATCCTTGGGCACGTCCTGGTGGCCAGCCTTGGAACCGGTGGCGACTTTTTCGATGGCATCGACAACTTCACGGCCTTCGGTCACTTCACCGAACACGGCGTAACCCCAGCCTTGCACATTCTTGCCGCTGTGGTTGAGGAAGTCGTTGTCGGAGGCATTGATGAAGAACTGCGCGGAGGCGGAGTGCGGCTCCATGGTACGGGCCATGGCAATGCTGTACTTGGTGTTCTTCAGGCCGTTGTCAGCTTCGTTCTGAATGCTGGGACGGGTTTGCTTCTGTTTCATGCTGGCTTCGAAGCCGCCGCCCTGAATCATGAAGCCCTTGATCACACGGTGGAAAACGGTGCCGTTGTAGTGGCCGTCCTTGACATACTGAACGAAGTTTGCGGTGGTCTGCGGCGCTTTTTCGGCGTTCAGTTGCAGAACGATGTCGCCGTGGTTGGTGGTCAGTTTGACTTTGGACATGCTGGAATTCGCTCTTTGAAGGCATACAGGAAAATAGGCTGCGCTGGGCGCGTGTTAGTGACCAGACGAAGCATCGGCCAAGCGCGACACATGTGCATGGCCCGCAGCGGTCATTTTGCACGGCTGGCGATAAATCGCGCCAGTTTGTCGGTGCCCGGCTGTCAGCAGCTTGACTGCTTCGGCTATGATAGGCCCTTTGATTCAATCGGCCTACCCAGGCCGGACACGTGCATTCAAGGATCCTATGAGCAAGCCCACTGCCGACAACGCGCCCAACGCCGCTACCAAAGGCGCCCCCGCTGTCCCTGCGAACTTCCTGCGGCCAATCATTCAGGCCGACCTGGACTCGGGCAAGCACAGCACCATCGTCACCCGTTTCCCGCCGGAGCCCAATGGTTACCTGCACATTGGTCATGCCAAGTCGATTTGCGTCAACTTCGGCCTGGCCAAGGAGTTTGGCGGCGTGTGCCACCTGCGCTTCGACGATACCAACCCGGCCAAGGAAGACCAGGAATACATCGACGCCATCCAGCGCGACGTCAAGTGGCTGGGCTTCGACTGGGCAGGCGAGGTGCGCTTTGCCTCCGACTACTTCGACCAGCTGCATGACTGGGCCGTTGAACTGATCAAGCGTGGCAAGGCCTATGTCTGCGACCTGACCCCTGATCAGGCCAAGCAATACCGAGGCAGCCTGACCGAACCTGGCAAGAACAGCCCGTTCCGCGAGCGCAGCGTCGAAGAAAACCTCGACCTCTTCGCACGCATGAAGGCTGGCGAATTCAAGGACGGTGAGCGCGTGCTGCGTGCCAAGATCGACATGGCTTCGCCGAACATGAACCTGCGCGACCCGATCCTGTATCGCATTCGCCACGCTCACCATCACCAGACCGGTGACAAGTGGTGCATCTACCCCAACTACGACTTCACCCACGGGCAGTCGGACGCCATCGAAGGCATCACCCACTCGATCTGCACCCTCGAGTTCGAAGGTCACCGCCCGCTGTACGACTGGTTCCTCGACAACCTGCCGGTACCGGCGCACCCGCGTCAGTACGAGTTCAGCCGCCTGAACCTGAACTACACCATCACCTCCAAGCGCAAGCTCAAGCAGTTGGTCGACGAAAAGCACGTCACCGCCTGGGATGACCCGCGCATGTCGACGCTGTCGGGCTTCCGCCGTCGGGGTTACACCCCGGCATCGATCCGTGCATTCTGCGAAATGATCGGCACCAACCGTTCCGACGGCGTGGTCGACATGTCGATGCTCGAATTCTGCATCCGGGACGATCTGGACCGTACTGCCCCGCGTGCCATGTGCGTGCTGCGCCCGCTGAAAGTGGTCATCACCAACTATCCGCAAGGCCAGGTCGAGCAGCTCGAACTGCCGCGCCACCCGAAAGAAGACATGGGTGTGCGGGTGTTGCCGTTCGCCCGTGAGTTGTACATCGACCGCGACGATTTCATGGAAGAGCCGCCCAAGGGCTACAAGCGCCTGGAGCCGGGCGGGGAGGTACGCCTTCGCGGCAGCTATGTGATCCGTGCCGACGAGGCGATCAAGGATGCCGAAGGCAACATCGTCGAGCTGCACTGCTCGTACGACCCCGACACCCTGGGCAAAAACCCTGAAGGCCGCAAGGTCAAGGGCGTTATTCACTGGGTGCCTGCCCAAGACAGCATCGAGTGCGAAGTGCGTCTGTACGACCGCCTGTTCCGCTCCGCCAACCCGGAAAAAACCGAAGAAGGCGGCAGCTTCCTCGACAACATCAACCCCGACTCGCTGCAGGTGCTCACCGGTTGCCGCGCCGAGCCGTCGCTGGCTCAGGCGCAGCCTGAGGACCGCTTCCAGTTCGAGCGCGAAGGCTACTTCTGCGTCGACCTCAAAGACAGCCAGCCGGGGCGCCCGGTATTCAATCGCACCGTCACCCTGCGTGACTCCTGGGGGAGTTGAGGAACCGCCGTGCTTACCATCTACAACACCCTGAGCAAGACCAAGGAAGCCTTCAAGCCGCTCGACGGCAACAAGGTGCGCATGTATGTATGCGGCATGACCGTGTACGACTATTGCCACCTTGGCCATGGCCGCAGCATGGTGGCATTCGACCTGGTCACCCGCTGGTTGCGCAAGAGCGGCTACGAGCTGACTTACGTACGTAACATCACCGACATCGATGACAAGATCATCAACCGCGCCAATGAAAACGGCGAGGCGTTCGACGCCTTGACCGCGCGCATGATCGACGCGATGCATGAGGACGAGCGCCGGCTGAACATCCTCAAGCCGGACCTGGAGCCACGTGCCACCGACCATATCGCCGGCATGCACGCGATGATCCAGACCCTGATCGACAAGGGCTATGCCTACGCCCCTGGGAATGGCGACGTCTACTACCGTGTCGGCAAGTTCGTCGGTTACGGCAAGCTGTCGCGCAAAAAGGTCGAAGACCTGCGCATTGGCGCTCGCATCGAGGTCGATGAGGCCAAGCAGGACCCACTGGACTTCGTTCTCTGGAAAGGCGTCAAGCCAGGCGAGCCGTACTGGGACTCGCCGTGGGGGCCTGGCCGTCCGGGCTGGCACATCGAATGCTCGGTGATGTCGACCTGCTGCCTGGGCGAGAGCTTCGATATCCACGGTGGCGGCAGCGACCTCGAGTTCCCGCACCATGAGAACGAGATCGCTCAAAGTGAGGCGGCCACTGGCAAGCAGTACGCCAATGCCTGGATGCACTGCGGCATGATCCGCATCAACGGCGAGAAGATGTCCAAGTCGTTGAACAACTTCTTCACCATCCGCGATGTGCTCGCCAAGTATCACCCGGAGGTGGTGCGCTACCTGTTGGTGGCCAGCCACTACCGCAGCGCGATCAACTACTCCGAAGACAGCCTGCGCGATGCCAAGGGCGCCCTGGAGCGTTTCTACCACGCCCTGCGTGGCCTGCCGCGGGTAGCCGCCAAGGGGGGCGAAGCCTTCGTCGAGCGCTTCAGCGTGGCGATGAACGACGACTTCGGTACCCCTGAAGCTTGCGCTGTGCTGTTCGACCTGGTGCGCGAGATCAATCGCTTGCGTGACAGCGATGTCGATGCCGCAGCGGGGCTGGCCGGTCGCCTGCGTGAACTGGGTGATGTGCTGGGTGTGCTGCAGCTAGAAGCCGATGACTTCCTGCGTGCCGGTGCCGAGGGCAAGGTCGATGCAGCTGAGGTCGAAGCGTTGATCCAGGCGCGTCTGCAGGCGCGTGCGGACAAGAACTGGGCAGAGTCCGACCGGATCCGTGACCAGATCACCGCCATGGGTGTGGTCCTGGAAGACAGCAAGGGCGCAACGACCTGGCGCCTGGCGGACTGACCGATGTGAAGGGGCCGCAAAGCGGCCCCGAATTTATTTGCTCGCGCCGGCCAGCGGGCAGTGCAATACCAGCTTTGCCCCGCCCAGCTCACTCTCGCCAATCTCCAGCCCGAACCCGTGCAAGTCGACGATCGCCGCAACGATCGACAGCCCCAGGCCGAAACCTGCGTGGCGGTGGCCTTCCTCACTGCGATAAAAGCGCTTGAGTACCGCAGCCCGTTCCTCTTCAGGGATACCGGGGCCGCTGTCTTCGATGGCAATGTGCACGCCTGTATCATCCTGGTGAGCGGTGATGGCAACCCGACCGCCTTCAGGTGTGAACTTGATGCCGTTACCCACCAGATTGGCCAGGGCTTCGAACAACAGCTCGCGGTCGCCATGCAGTGCCGGCAACTGCGCAGGCTGCTCAAGGTTCAGGCGGATCGCGCCATCTTCGGCCAAAGGCAGATAGAAATCATGCAGCTCCACCAGCAGCTCATGTGGGTCCAGCTGAACGAAACCCGCGCGGCGCTGGCGGTCTTCCAGTTCGCTGATGCGCAGCAATCCACGGAACCGCGCCATCAATGTGTCGGTTTCGCCGATCGCCTGGTCCAGCGCCTCGGCCTGGGGCGAGTCGTGTTCGCTGTGCTGGCGAATGCGATAGAGCTGGGCGCGCAGGCGGGTGAGGGGCGTGCGCAGATCATGGGCGATATTGTCGCAGACACCTTTGACTTCATGCATCAGCCGCTCGATACGGTCGAGCATGGCATTGACGATGGCGGCGAGCATGTCCAGCTCATCGCGGCGTGCAGACAGCGGTAAGCGATGGGTGAGGTCGCCTGCGACGATCAGTTCGGCCTGGGCCTGGATGGCGCGGATACGTTTGAGCGGTCGGCGGCGCAGCAGATACCAGCCGGCAAAGCCTGGAATCAGCGTCAGCGAGATACCCCATAGCAGGGCATCGAGAATGATCCGCGTGACCACGAACAACGAGCCATTGTCGCGAAACAGCACCAGCCAGCGGCCATCCTGCACTTTGATCGCCACGGCATCGCAACTGTCGCGCGGCACATGGGGGTCGTCAGCATCGAGGCAGCGCTTGAGTTCGTGCACTTTACCGTCCAGCCCAAGTTCAGGAGGTATGGTGCGAATCCGCCCGCCCACAGGGTTGAGTTGGGCATCGAACAAACCATAGGCATCGAAGCTGCGCTCTTCGAACGCTTGGCTTGCCACCAGAGCGTCGTCCAGTTGCTTGCCGCTCATGTGCGCGAACAGGTGTTGGCGCTGCAGCATGGAATGGCGGGTGAGTTTGTTCAGGTAGCTGGACACTTCGAAGTACAGCACCCCCATGAGGATGCAGCTCCAGGCCACGAACAGGAAGCTATACAGCGCCAGCAGGCGGCTCGTCGAGGAGCTCCAGCCCTTAGACGGGTTCAGCAATGGCATAACCCGAGCCCCGTACCGTACGGATCAGCGGCGATTGGCCGGGGGAGTCGATCTTCTTGCGAAGACGGCCGATATGGACGTCGATCAGGTTGGTACCTGGGTCGAAGTGGTAGCCCCAGACCTCCTCGAAAATCATCATTCGGGTGATCACCTGGCCGCTGTGGCGCATCAGGTATTCCAGCAATTTGTATTCGGTAGGCAGCAGGTTCAGGGTTTGCTCGCCACGGCGCGCCTCGTGGCTGATCAGGTCCAGTTGCAGGTCTGCCACTTGCAGGCGGGTCTGGGTCATCGGCACGCTGTTGCGTCGTAGCAGTACCTCGACCCGCGCCGCCATTTCATCGGAGGCAAATGGTTTGGTCAGATAGTCGTCACCCCCTGCACGCAGGCCGCGAACCCGCTCGTCGACGTCGGACAGGGCACTGATCATCAGAATCGGGGTGGCGATCTTCAGGTTGCGCAGGGTGGTGACGATCGTCAGGCCATCAACCTCGGGCAGCATGCGGTCGACGGTGATCAGGTCGTAACCGCCGGCGATAGCCTTGGCCAAGCCCTCGCGGCCGTTATCGGCCCAATCCACTTCCAGGCCGTGGCTTGAGAGTTCGGCGACGATTTCCTGGCCGGTTACGGCGTCGTCTTCGATGGTCAATACGCGTGGCATGCTCGTTCCTGGGCGTCTAGTTGGAGACTCGATTGTGCCAAAGAATAGCCAAACGGCGATTTAAGAAAAATTCATCTACGCCGGCTTAAACCAAACGGGGCATGCCAGTGTCTGGCATGCCCCGTCGGTCAGCATGGCGCAGCGTATCAGGCGACCTTGACGATCCAGCCCGCCGGCGCTTCGACATCGCCGCTCTGGATACCGGTCAGCTCGTTGTAAAGCTTCTGGGTAACCGGGCCGACCTTCTCCAGGTCGTGGAACACGTGGAGCTTGCCGTTGTACTCGATGCCGCCGATGGGGGTGATCACTGCGGCAGTGCCGCAAGCGCCGGCTTCGATGAAGCGGTCGAGCTTGTTGATTTCGACGTCGCCTTCGATCACGGTCAGGCCCAGGCGCGATTGCGCAAGTTCCATCAGCGACAGGCGGGTGATACCCGGCAGCACCGAGGCCGACTTAGGCGTGACGAACTCGTTGTTGGCCGTGATACCGAAGAAGTTGGCCGAACCGACTTCTTCGATCTTGGTGTGGGTCAGAGGGTCGAGGTAGATGGCGTCAGCGAAGTTGGCTTTCTTGGCTTCAGCGCCCGGTTGCAGGCTGGCAGCATAGTTGCCGCCGACCTTGGCTGCGCCCGTGCCTTGAGGGGCGGCACGGTCGAAGCTGGAAATCTGGAAGTTGTGTGGCTTCATGCCGCCCTTGAAGTAAGAACCCACAGGGATGGCGAACACCGAGAAGATGAACTCGGGGGCGGTGCGCACGCCGATGTTGTCGCCAGTGCCAATGACGAACGGGCGCAGGTAAAGGGCGCCTTTGCCATGGGGAGGGACAAACTTCTCGTTGGCCTTGACCACTTGTTTGCAGGCCTCGATGAACACATCGGTCGGGACCTGAGGCATCAGCAGGCGCGCACAGCTGCGCTGCATGCGGGCGGCATTCTGGTCTGGGCGGAACAGGTTGATCGAGCCATCTTTGCAACGATAGGCTTTCAGGCCTTCGAAGCACTGCTGGCCATAGTGCAGGGCGGTGGAGCCTTCACTGATGTGCAGCACGTTGTCTTCGGTCAGGGTGCCTTTGTCCCACTCACCATTGCGCCATACGGACAGGAAGCGCTTGTCGGTCTTGATGTAGTCGAAACCCAGCTTGTCCCAGTTAATGCTTTCGTTACTCATGACACCCTCGATTGTCTTGCAAGTGCCCGATCGCTCGGGCTGCTGTTATATGCGCACCACGCCACGATAATACATCCATCGCGGATCGGGAACGGTCAGTCACGAATTGGCACTGATCTGCAAGCGCTCACTGGCTGGGCTGGCCTCTTCCCGGCCAAAGCCGCTCTTGGACGAACTGCTTAAGCCCGGAGGTGCCCGTGCTCCCAGATCGGGCCGAGTAAACAAAAGCAGACTCAATCTCTCGTTGAGCAAGCGGGTTCGCCCGCGAGGAGGCCAGCCTAGTCTGAACTAGACGTCAGCCTTGCTGGAGGCGCCGTTTCCAGTCACCTGCATGGCTGGCGATGCAGGCCTGCTCACTGTCGAAGCGCACATGCCAAGCCAAGTGGTCCAGGTGCACACCGGCTTCTTGAAGCGCCTGACCTGTCAGCGTCAGCATCCGCGCCTTGGCTTCACCCGCCAGCGCCGCTGCTTTGTCGGCCTCGTACTCGAACACCCAAGTGACGCGAAGGCTTGCTGGAATATCGTTTGGATCGAGCCGATGGGTCAGCCAGCTGAACCCGACGATCTCGGCCTTGGCCGTTTCGCAGGCATCAGTCAGACAGGCGACCAGTTCGCGCTCCAGGCGCGCCAGATCGCGCTTGCTCAGGGCTCTCATTGGGCGGCCTGCTCATCGATTTGCTGGCAAAAGCGCAACAGGTTGCCGAACGGGTCGCGCACCTGTATTTGCAGGCCCCAGTCCACGCGTTCGGCCTGAGGGCGGGCGTAACCGTACTGTTTGGCCAACAGCTCGCGCTCCAGTGCGCGCAGGTCTTGGGTACGGGCAAACACGGTGGCGCCTGGGCAGGCATCGCCGTGGTGTTCGCTCAAGTGAAGGATCAGGCCATCGCGGTGAATCTGCGCATAGAGCGGCAAATCTGGGCTGAAGCGGTGTTCCCAGTCGAGCTCAAAGCCCAGGAAGTCGAGGTAGAACTCCTTGGCTTTGTCGACAGAAAAAATCCTCAAGACCGGGATGGCGGGGGATAGGGACATAGCGGTACCAGGGTCGATGGGCGTGACGTGACTCTAGCGCAGCACTGAAACAGGGCCAAGAGGCGCCTCGGTAATGGGCGCACATCACAGCTGTGCCCCATGCCAGAGCCATAGCCTGCAAGCTTTCATCTTCGTTCACCTGCGCAGTTGGCCCGCAACCTGCTATATCCCACCCACGAAATTTGATCGAGTGGTCAGTCCGCGTGCTCCCAAGGGCCGGCGCATGATCCTCAAAAAGGCCGCAACGCCACAGAAATCAAGGGGCCGCAGGATGTCGCTCGCGGAGCATATCGAACCACTGGAAACAGACGCCGGCTGGAGCGCGTACCTGCACTTGCGCTTTGTCGAGGGTGAGGGCATGACCCGCCTTGGTGCGCGTCGGCATTTCGGCCCACTTTTGGTGCAGCGCCCATTCTATCCGGAGGGTGCTCCTTGTCATGTTTACGTGCTGCATCCACCTGGCGGCATCGTCGCAGGTGATCGGCTGGAACTGGACATTCACCTCGAACCGGGTAGCCACGCGCTGCTCACCATGCCCGGTGCCAGCAAGTTCTACCGCAGTATCGGCCCCACCGCGCGCCTGGCTCAGCATTTTCACCTGCAGGCAGGCAGCACCCTGGAATGGCTGCCCCAGGACAGCATCTTTTTCAACGGCGCCCGCGCCAGCCTGGATAACCGTTTTACCCTTGAACCCGGTGCCAAACTGCTGGCATGGGAGACCTTGTGCCTGGGGCGCCCGGTGATGAACGAGCGCTTCGAACAGGGCGCCATCGACAGCCGCTTGTGCATAGAGCTGCCAGGCGAGCCGGGGCTGCACGAGCGTCTACGAATCGCAGGCGGGCAACTGGCCAAAGTCGCGGACCATCCGCTGGTCGCTACCTTTTGCGCCTATCCCGCGACACCGCTCGTACTGGAGCAGGTGCGCGCGCAACTGGACGCACTCGATATCCCCGCCGGCGCGACCTTGCTCGGCTCGCTGCTGGTGATTCGCCTGCTCGACCACGACAACCAACATCTGCAACAGACCCTGCAGCGCCTGTGGTACGTGCTGCGCCCGGCCGTACTGGGCCTGGCCGCGTGCCCGCCGCGCATCTGGGCCACTTGAGAGAGCGCCATGGAGCTGACCCCGAGAGAGAAAGACAAACTGCTGCTGTTCACCGCCGCATTGCTGGCCGAGCGGCGCCTGGCCCGTGGCCTCAAGCTCAATTACCCCGAGGCTGTGGCGCTGATCAGTGCAGCGGTGCTCGAAGGCGCCCGCGATGGCCGCACGGTGGCCGAGCTGATGAGCCTTGGCCGCGAAGTGCTCGGCCGTGATCAGGTCATGCAAGGGGTGGCCGAAATGCTGCACGACGTGCAGGTCGAAGCAACATTCCCCGACGGCACCAAGCTTGTGACCGTACACGACCCTATCGTCTGACCTGAAGCAGGAGCCCAGCATGATCCCAGGTGAAATTCAGGTCGCCGATGGCGACATCGAACTCAACGTCGGCCGTGAAACCGTTCGCGTGAGTGTGGCCAATCATGGCGACCGGCCGGTGCAGGTCGGTTCCCACTACCACTTCTATGAAGTCAACGAAGCACTGGTGTTCGAACGCGATCCCAGCCGTGGCATGCGCCTGGATATCCCGGCAGGCACCGCGGTGCGTTTCGAGCCGGGCCAGTCGCGCACCGTGCAGCTGGTGGCCTACGCCGGCAAGCGTGAGGTGTATGGCTTTCAGGGCAAAATCAATGGCCCACTGGAGGGCAAGGCATGAGTCGTATTTCGCGTAGGGCCTATGCCGATATGTTCGGCCCCACCGTGGGCGATCGCGTACGCCTGGCCGACACCGAGCTGTGGGTGGAGGTCGAGCAGGACTTCACCATCTATGGCGAAGAGGTCAAGTTCGGTGGTGGCAAGGTGATCCGCGACGGTATGGGCCAAGGCCAGATGCTCGCCGCCCACGCCATGGATCTGGTGCTGACCAATGCCCTGATCATCGACCACTGGGGCATCGTCAAGGCCGATATTGGCGTCAAGCACGGGCGCATCGCAGCCATAGGCAAGGCCGGCAACCCGGATGTGCAGCCGGGCGTGACCGTGCCGGTCGGCCCGGGTACCGAAGTGATTGCCGCCGAAGGCAAGATCGTCACCGCAGGCGGGATCGATTCGCATATCCATTTCATCTGCCCGCAGCAGGTGGAGGAGGCGTTGACCAGTGGCATCACCACGTTCATCGGCGGTGGCACCGGCCCTGCTACTGGCACCAATGCCACCACCTGTACGCCAGGGCCCTGGTACTTGGCCCGCATGCTCCAAGCCGCCGATTGCCTGCCGATCAATATCGGCCTGCTGGGTAAAGGCAATGCGTCGCGCCCTGAAGCGCTGCGCGAACAGATCGCCGCGGGTGCGGTGGGCCTGAAGCTGCACGAAGACTGGGGCTCGACCCCGGCTGCCATCGATTGCTGCCTGGGGGTGGCCGAAGAGATGGACATCCAGGTCGCCATCCATACCGATACCCTGAACGAATCCGGCTGCATCGAGGATACCTTGGCGGCCATTGGCGACCGCACCATCCATACCTTCCACACCGAAGGTGCCGGTGGCGGACATGCCCCTGACATCATTCGCGCGGCGGGGCAGGCCAATGTGTTGCCGTCCTCGACCAACCCGACCCTGCCATACACCATCAATACGGTCGACGAGCACCTGGACATGCTGATGGTCTGCCACCACCTGGACCCGAGCATTGCCGAGGACGTGGCATTTGCCGAGTCGCGCATCCGCCGCGAGACCATCGCCGCCGAAGACATCCTCCACGACATGGGCGCCTTTGCCATGACCTCATCCGACTCCCAGGCAATGGGCCGGGTGGGCGAAGTGGTGCTGCGCACCTGGCAGGTGGCCCATCAGATGAAGCTGCGCCGTGGCCCGCTGGCACCGGACACCTCCTACAGCGATAACTTCCGGGTCAAACGCTATATCGCTAAGTACACCATCAACCCGGCGTTGACCCATGGCATCGCCCATGAAGTCGGCTCGGTGGAAGTCGGCAAGCTGGCCGACCTGGTGCTGTGGGCGCCGGCTTTCTTTGCGGTCAAGCCTGCCTTGGTGATCAAGGGCGGGATGATCGCCACTGCGCCCATGGGCGACATCAACGGCTCGATCCCGACGCCGCAGCCTGTGCACTACCGGCCGATGTTCGGCGCCATGGGGGCGGCGCGACATGCCACGCGCATGACCTTCCTGCCCCAGGCCGCCATGGACCGTGGTTTGCACCAGGAGCTTGGGCTGCAGAGCCTGATTGGCATAGCGCACGGTTGCCGCCAAGTGCGCAAGGCCGACATGGTCCACAACACCCTGCAACCGCTGATCGAAGTCGATTCGCAGACGTACCAGGTTCGTGCCGACGGCCAGTTGCTGGTCTGCGAGCCGGCCAGCGAACTGCCGCTGGCCCAGCGTTATTTCCTGTTCTGAAGGAGTGAAGATGATTGTTCTGACCCGCCGAATCGAGGCATCCGACAATGTCACTGCAAGCGTCACCTTGGATGTCGACAGCCGCATCAAGAGCCGCTTGCGGGTAACCCTCGACGATGGCCGTGAAGCTGGCTTGATGCTCGAACGTGGCCACCTGCTGCGTGGCGGCGAGTTGCTCACCGATGATGCCGCAAGCCAAGTGGTGCGTGTGCTGGCGGCACCAGAAGCGGTATCGACAGTGCGTTGCGCCGACCCCCACCTGCTGGCGCGCGCGGCTTATCACCTTGGCAACCGCCATGTTCCCCTGCAGATCGAACCGGGCTTGCTGCGTTATCAGCACGACCATGTGCTCGACGACATGCTGCGGGGCCTGGGCCTGACGGTACAAGCCGAGCAGGCTCCCTTCGAGCCTGAAGCCGGCGCTTACCAGAGTGCGCCGCACGGCCACAGCCACAGCCACAGCCATGGCAACGACCACCCCTTCGTGCGCCTGCCTGCCCATTCCTGAAACGTTCCCCGTAGGAGTCCACCATGAAAAAGATTTTCGCCCTTGCACTGTTGATGGTCGCGTTGCCGGCTTTCGCTCACCCCGGCCACGATGGCAACCCGTTGCATGATGGTCTGCTGCACCCGCTGACCGGGCTCGACCACCTGCTGATGCTGCTTGGCACAGGCGTGCTCGCCGCACTGACCCGGCGCAACCTGACCCTGCCGTTGGCCACCCTGGCGTCGATGTTCGCCGGTGCGGTGTGCGGCCACCTGTTCGGCGACGTGCTGGGCATGGAAACCATGATTGCCGTCTCGGTGCTGGTTGCCGCCGCCGCAGTCCTGCTGCCAAGCCGCCAATTGGTGTTGGCCTTGGCCATGCCGGTGTTCGCCCTGTTCCACGGCTGGGCCCATGGCGTTGAAGCTACCCCGAGCGCATTCTGGATGTTCAGCGCAGGCTTCGTCACCGTCAGCGGCCTGCTGTTGCTGGCCGGTTTCGCGGTAGGTTGCCTGCTGCGTCGCCACAGCGGCCTGCAGAAAGCCTTCGGCGGCGGCATGTTGGCCGGTGCTGCTCTGGTGCTCGCTGGGTGATGAACAGCGACCTGGCACTGCTGCGCTTGCTGCAGTTGGCCAGCCCGGGCCTGCCGGTGGGTGGTTTCACCTACTCACAGGGCTTGGAGTGGGCCGTCGAGGCTGGCTGGGTGCGTGACACCGCCAGCTTCTGCGCCTGGCAGCGCGAACAGATCCACGACACCCTGGCCTGCCTTGACTGGCCTGTGCTGGCGCGCCTGTACCACGCTTGCGAGGCCGACGATTCACACGCGTTCACTCGCTGGAGCCAATTCTTGCTGGCCAACCGCGAAACGGCCGAATTGCGCCTGGAAGAACAGCAGCGCGGCGCGGCCCTGGCGCGGATGCTCGATGGTTGGCAGCTAGGTCAGGAGCCTGCCTGGCGCAGCAGCCTGGAACTCAGCCAGCTCGGCGCCATGGCATGGCTCGCCGCGCACTGGCAGATACCCCTTCGTCAACTCGCCCTTGGCCATGCTTTCGCCTGGCTGGAAGGGGCGGTGATGGCCGGGGTCAAGCTGGTGCCGTTCGGCCAGCAGGCAGCGCAGACTCTTCTGCGGGATCTGGGCGCCGAACTGCCGTGCGTGCTGGACCGGGCCCTGACGCTGGCTGATGACCAGCTAGGCGGGGGTCTGCCGCTGTTGGCGATCGCTTCATCACGTCACGAAACTCAATACACCCGTTTATTCCGTTCCTGAGGACTGCCTCCATGCAAAGCTATCAGCAACCCCTGCGCGTCGGTGTCGGCGGCCCGGTCGGCTCTGGCAAGACCGCACTGCTCGAATGCCTGTGCAAGGCCATGCGTGACCACTACCAGATCGCCGTTGTCACCAACGATATCTACACCAAGGAAGACCAGCGTATTCTCACCGAAGCCGGCGCGCTTGAGCCTGAGCGGATTGTCGGCGTAGAAACCGGCGGCTGCCCGCACACCGCCATCCGTGAAGATGCTTCGATGAACCTTGCGGCGGTAGAAGCACTGGCACGCAAGTTCGGCAACCTTGAGGTGATTTTCGTCGAGAGTGGCGGCGATAACCTCAGCGCCACTTTCAGCCCGGAACTGGCCGATCTGACCATCTACGTCATCGACGTGGCCGAGGGTGAAAAGATCCCGCGTAAAGGCGGCCCCGGCATCACCAAGTCGGATTTTTTGGTGATCAACAAGACTGACCTGGCGCCTTATGTGGGTGCCTCGCTGGAAGTGATGGAGCGTGACACCCAGCGCATGCGGCCCCAGCGGCCCTGGACCTTCAGCAACCTGAAGAAAGGTGAGGGTCTGCAGGCGGTGATCGACTTCATCGTCGAGCGTGGAATGCTCGGCGTCAGAGGCTGAACAGCGGTCAATGGGTGGGCTTGGCTAAAACGCTGCTGCCAGTGAGATCGAGCGCCGCCTGTGCGGCGCCCGGTTGCCGCCTCGATGAAAGAAACAAGGCGACCTCATTGCTAGGTTCAACCGTGCAGGGTTTCGATCAACGCCCAGAGCGCTGGATCATCGAAATCCTTCACAACCAGTTTTGCTCCAGCCGCAAGCAGGCGCTCTGGCGTCTGCGTGGTGGCAACCCCAACGGTGAATATTCCGGCGCCGCTTGCCGCAGCAACCCCCGGCAACGAGTCCTCGAATGCCAACGCTTCACTCGCCAGCGCCTCTAGGCGCAACAGGCCGGTCAAGTACGGCAGCGGATCAGGCTTTGGCCGCGCCAGCTCCTCCGCTACCAATACGTGCTCGAAACGAGCTGCCAACCCCATGGCGTTGAGCATGTGCTCGGCATTGAGCCGCGGCGCATTGGTGACCACGCACATGCCGATGTCCCAGGCGCGGGCATGGTCCATCAGGCGCAGCAGGCCGGGCAGGGGGTGCAGTTCAGTGGACAGTTCGCGGAACAGCGTCTCCTTACGCTCGGCAAGCGCCTGGCGCTCGCTTGTGCTCGCCAGTGGAAACAATTCAGCGAACAATGCGCCATTGGCGCGCCCACTGACCTGGGCGTCAAATTGCTCCTGGGTCAGTTCGCGGCCGTCATAGGCGTTGAGTAATTGGCGAAATGCCTGCAAATGCAGGGTATCGGTGTCGGTCAAGGTTCCATCGAGATCGAACAGCAGGGCAGTCAGCATCAGGTATCCAGGTCAAAGAAAACAAACACGCAGGATTGAAAACATCCAGGTGGCTGTAGGCATTTGCGCTCTCAAGCCCCAATTGAGCAACAACACAACGGGGCGTCGGATGGGATCTGCAAATCTGAATGGTCGATGATAGCTCGACCCCACCACTAGTACCCGATTGATCTCGACACGCTTGCCTGCGACGCTACGTAGCGGATAGCGAACGGTACGTCCTCTGACCCAATACCCCTCACAGTACGAAAGGCTGCTATCGATCCACAGCGTACACTTGCCTGCTCCGCTTCAGAGCACCTTGAACCCGTGGGTGCCATCGCGCTCAAGTTGCGCAATCAAGCCGAATTCCCAGTCCAGGTAACCCTGCATCGCTTCGCGAGGATTGTCTGTGCCCTCGTAGGGGCGCCGATAGCGATCACTTCTTCGCACGGCAAGTTGGGATTCGCCAGTCTCCAGCGGCAGCCCGGCAGCGATCCACTGCGCAGTGCCGCCCTCAAGCAGGTAGACCGGAGTGCGTGTGAGTGCCTGCAGGTCTTGAACGGCGAAGCGCGCCAGCAGGCTGCTGCCGCAGGTCAGCACGTAGCGACTGGCCTGAGGCAGCCGTTCCAAGGCCTCGGCCAGTTGTGCACGAATTGCCCAGTGGGCGCCTGGGATATGGCGTTTGACGTAGTTTGCACTGGTGGTGAAGTCCAGCAACACCGTGCCGTCTTGCTTGAGCCAAGTGGACAGTTGCTCGACACTGATCTCGTTGGCTGCGGGCAGGTCTGGCAGTGGCGGCTGCCATTCACCCGCGTTGTCGAAGTCAGCCGGCGACAATCCGTCGAGCACGGCGACCTGCCAGCCCATTTGTGCCAGCCACGAGGCGCTCATGTTGGCGCGGACACCGTCGTCGTCCACCAGCACGATCCGCGCCCCGCGCACGCTTGCCACGTGGTCGGTTTCCTGTACCAATTGACCACCCGGTACCGAACGGCTGCCAGGCAGGTGCCCGGCGCTATATTCCTCAGGCGTACGCACGTCGAACAGGTAAGTGGTGCGGCCGGCTTCGGTCTGCCATTGCGCGAGTCCGGCACGGTCCAGCCGCAGTACCCCGGCACGATCGGCCACTTGACGGGCCTGGCGCCCAGCATTGGCACGGGTGCCGGCGCCGACCTCAGTGAAGCGCCGCTGCTGGCCGTGGGCCAGTCGCTGACCGGCGAGTGTCCAGCCAATGGTCCCATTGCGCAGGGCCGCCACCGGGTTGGGTATGCCTGCGTTGACCAGTGACTGAGTGCCGATGATGCTGCGAGTACGGCCGGCACAATTGACCACTACCTGGGTGTTTGGATCTGGCGCCAACTCAGCCACCCGCAGCACCAGTTCGGCGCCTGGCACGCTGATGCCTCCCGGTATACTCATGGTCTGATATTCGTCAAAACGGCGGGCATCCAGCACTATTACGTCGGCTTTTTCATCCAGCAGCGCCTGGACCTGCTCGGCAGCCAGAGACGGCGTGTGGCGCACGCTTTCCACCAGTTCGCCAAAAGCCTTGCTTGGCACGTTGACATCACGGAACAGCTCGCCACCGGCAGCGCGCCAGCCGGCCAGGCCGCCGTCGAGCACGGCCACGTCGCTATAGCCCAGCGCAAACAGGCGCCGTGCGGCCACCGTGGCGAGGCCTTCGCCATTGTCGTAGACGGTGATGGGGGTTGCTGCTCGCGGCACGCGGGCGAGTACTTCAAGTTCCAGTTTAGACAGGGGAATGTTGGCGGCGAAGAGCGGGTGGCCCTGGGCGAACGGATCTTCTTCGCGCACGTCGATCAGGGCCAATTCCTCCCGGGCCAGCAGGGCTCGACGGATGTCGCGATAGCGGCGGGTGGTGACAGTGCTCATCGGATAGGGTTCTCTTTGGATAGGTCCCAGATGTTGGGCAGGTGGGTATTGGAGTAGCCGGAAATGAACGGTTTTTCGCTGCCGTCCTCTGCGTAAACAGCGCGCTTGATCGCGCCGATATTGCCGCCGTAGACATGAATGCTGATCGACACCTGGTCGGCGAAGGCATTGCTGACCTGATGTATGTCACTGACGCCGGGCAACACTGCCTCAACCTGGCCAGGCAACAAGCGCACTGCCGGGCCCTGTTGTGAGAGTGCGCCTCGACCGTCGCGCACGAAACCTTGCGCCAGCTCCGCGCCGCGCAGCATCCCAATCAGGCCCCAGACCCGGTGGTCATGCACCGGCGTTTGCTGGCCGGGGCCCCAGACGAAGCTCACCACAGAGAAACGCTGACGCGAGTCGCAATGCAGAAGGTACTGCTGGTAGCGCTGTGGATCAGGCTGGGCGAGGTCGTTTGGCAGCCAGTCGTCGTGGGCGACCAGCTCGGCAAGTAACTGCTGGCCGCGGGTAAGCAGGTCACTGTCGTCAGGGCGCTGGTCTAGCAGTGCGGCGAGGCGGTCGATGAAGTGTCGCAAGCGCTCCGGGCGCAATGTCTGGGTCATGGATCATGCTCAGGTTCTGGGTGTGAGTTAACCCTAGCAAACCAATCATATATTCTCAAAATGCAAAATGATCATAAGCTAATATGCATAAAATGCATTTACAGCGCTGGCATTCTGTTTTGAAATGTCATTAGCCCAAGGGCTGAGCTGAAACCTAATGTGCATTGCAGGCACTGCTTAACAAGGTTAGTGTTATAAAAATAACCTTATGAATTCCTTGTGGTTATATAAGGCTTTTGACGAGACCGCACGCGCGGATCGCCTCATCTTCCCCCGGTGGGTAATTGGAGACGAACGTGCGCTACATCAAACATTTGGCGGCCACATTGTTGGCCATAACATTCAGCGGTGCTGCCGCCGCCCAGACGCTGGTAGTGGGTGACCAAAGCTACAACGCCCGTGCAGTAATGGAAGCGGCCGGCGTACTCAGCGACCTGCCCTACACCCTGGAATGGAAGCAATTTACCGCCGGCTCGCCGGTGGCGGAGGCGCTCAATGTCGGCAGCCTCGACATCGGCCTGCTCGGCGATGCACCCCCGTTGTTCCTCGGTGCGCTCGGGGCGCCGATCAAGGTCATCGCGGTCAGCCACCAGAACCTTGCAGGTGTCGCTATTCTTGCGCGCAAAGATTCGTCGATCCAAAGCCTGCAGGACCTACGCGGCAAACGTGCAGCGATCTGGAAGGGCTCGTGGAGTCAGCAGTTGCTATTGAGTGCTCTGGACAAGGCTGGAGTGCCACGCGAGGCAGTTGAACTGCGCTACCTCAGCGCCCTTGATGCTTCTCATGCCTTGGACGGCGGCTCGGTAGATGTCATAGCCACCTGGGAGCCCTATGTCACCCAACAGGAGCGCCAGGGCGCCCGTGTGCTGGCTACCGCCGAGGGGGTGATCCCCGCGCAAAGCTTCGTGGTGGCCAACATCAAGGCCGTGGAGCAAAAGCGCGCGCAGATTGCCGATTTCCTGCAGCGCCTGAAGAAAGCCCGCCAATGGACCTTGAAAGACACGGCCAATACCGATGCCTACGCCGACGCATGGGCCCAGCGCACGCGAGCCGACCGCGACATCGCCCGAGTCTGGTTCGCCCGCGCGCGCACTGACCTGGCGCCGCTGAATCCGCAGGTAATCGTCGATGCACAGAAGACCATCGACTTCTTCGCCGGGCTTGGCCTGATCAAAGCCTACCCGGCGTCGAGCCTATTCGACACTTCCTTTGGCACGGCCTTGCAGACGCCTGTTGCCGGCAACCACTGAAAGGAGCCTCCAATGAGCAAACGCCAGATCAAACTTGGTGCCCTGACCATGGGTTGCGGTGGCCCTGGTCGGCACAACCTGTGGCTTGATCCCGAGTTGCCGGCCGATGCCAGCATCAATATCGATTGGTACATCGACATCGCCCGCCAGGCCGAGGCGGCGCTATTCGATCTTATGTTCATCGTCGACAGCCAGTTCATCACCGCAAACTCGCCCTCGCACTACCTCAACCGTCTGGAGCCACTGACACTGCTTTCGGCGCTGGCGGTCAGCACTCGTCATCTCGGCTTGGTCGGTACCCTGACCACCTCCTACAACGCACCGTTCAACGTTGCTCGCCGGCTGGCCTCGCTTGACCTGATCAGCAAAGGCCGCGCCGGCTGGAACGTGGTCACCAGCGGCGATGCTGGCACTGCGGGCAATTATGGGTTGGACGAGCACTACGACTACGATACCCGCTATGCCCGGGCCCAGGAACATGTCCAGGTGGTGCAAGGTCTCTGGAATTCGTACGAGGACGATGCCTTCCCTCGGGACCGCACTAGTGGCCGCTTCCTAGACTCGGCCAAGTTGCACGCCCTCAATCACAGGGGCGAGTACTTTTCGGTGGTCGGGCCGCTGAACATACAACGTTCGCCGCAGGGCCAGCCGGTGATCTTCCAGGCCGGCGATTCCGAACAGGGCCGCGACCTCGGGGCCGCCACTGCCGACGTAGTGTTCACCCACGCTGCAAGCGTCGAGCAGGGCCAGGCGTTCTACCGCGATATCAAAGCTCGGGCCGCGCGGCGGGGGCGTGACCCGGAGCAGCTTTTGGTCATGCCAGGGGCGGAAATCTTCGTGGGCGATAGCGACGAGGACGGTCGCGAGATCGAACGCCACTATCATCAGACCGATCATAGCTTCGACCTGGCACTGAAGGAATTTGGGCGTAATTTTGGCTGGCACGATTTCAGCCAGTACGACCTTGATGCGCCGTTTCCCCAGGCCAGCCTCGAGTTCGCCCGCAGCAGTTTTTTCACCAACGCCAAGCGTATCGCTGACCAAGCCCGGGACAAAGGTTTTAGCCTGCGCCAGACAGTCGAGTTCGGTCGCCAGCTGCGTCCGGGAGCCTTCGTCGGTTCGGCGCAGACCGTGGCGCAAAGGATGGCCGAGTGGTTCGAGGCCCGGGCGCTGGACGGTTTCAATATCTACATCGGCCATCCCGGGCAGTTCCGCCGTTTCACCGAAGAGGTGGTGCCGCTGTTGCAGGAGCGGGGGGTTTACCGCACGGCGTATGAAGGCAGCACCTTGCGCGAGAATCTGGGGTTGCCCATCCCACGCTTTGGTGGTTAGTCGGTTCGCGGGGCTGGCGAGTAGTCCCGCGGCATGCGCTAGGTTTGTAAGTCGCCTGCCCGACGTTGTTGACCCCCTGCAAACCCAGCAGGCTACGCATCTGGATAGCCGGTGATGCGCCCAATAGGGCGTTTCAGCAGGGGGGGAACCTACTAGGCTGAGCGGGTGATGCAAGCGCCTTGCTGCTGCGCAACCAGCGCACGAATCCGCGGAATCAGCTCTTGCCCATATTCCACGGCGTCTCGTAACTGCTCGAACCCGCGAAATAGAAAAGTGCTTACGCCCAGTTCGTAATAGGCTAGCGCAGCCTCGGCCACCTGCTCGGGCGTGCCGACCAGCGAGGTAGAGTTGCCGGCGCCGCCGCCCAAGGCCGCGATCTCGGTCCACAACCGGGTGTCATGTACTTTGCGCTCTGCAGCCAACTGCACAAGGCGTTCGGAGCCGGCGTTGCTCTTACCGAAATTTTTCTCGCGGCGCTTGCCCTGGCGGATGCTGATGCGTTGCTGGGCATCGGCTAAGATGCGCTCGGCCCGCGCCCAGGCCTCTTCTTGCGTGGCACCGAGGATGGGGCGTAACGAGAGACTGAAGCGGATATGATTCTCCCGCCCGTACCGGGCAGCCGCCTTGCGCACCTGAGCGATGCGCTCGCGCACTTGCTCCAGTGGTTCACCCCACATCATGTATACGTCGGCATGTCGCGCGGCGACTTCCACTGCCGCGTCCGATGCCCCGGAGAAGTAGACTGGCAGCTTGCCCACGGGTTTCACCAGGGTCAGGTTGTCTTCCACCCGGTAGTGCGCCCCTTGATGGTCGAATGGAGTGGTCTGGGTCCAGGTATTGTGCAGTACCTCTAGGTATTCGTCAGTGCGCGCATACCGCGCATCCTTGTTGAGGAAGTCGCCGTCGCGCTGCAAGTCGCCGCTATCGCCGCCGGTGATCACATTGATCGAGGCACGGCCACGGCTCAATTGGTCGAGTGTGGCGAACTGTCGAGCGGTGAAGGTCGGGGCCTGGAAGCCGGGGCGGTGCGCCACAAGTAGGCCGATGCGCTCTGTCAGTGCAGCGACGTAGCTGGCCAGAATCATCGAGTCTGGGGCACTGGTGTTAACCGCCAGCAGGGCTTTATCGAAGCCTGCGTATTCCTGGGCCTGGGCAAAAGCCTTGATGAAGTCCAGGTCAACCAGCGGGCCTCGGGGAGCCTGGGATTCGCTGCTTTCCTGGGCGCTGATGAAGCCAATGAATTCAAGGGTCATGTGGTGGAACTCCTTTAGCAAGGGCAGTGGTCAGGCGCAAGCAGTCTGGCTGCGGATTCGGCTGTAGCGGTTGGTAGGCACGCTTAGGCCAAAGCTGTCGCGCAACGTGCTGCCTGTATACTCGCTGCGCACCAGGTTGCGGGCCTGGAGAAGGGGTACTACCAGTTCGGTGAAGTACTTCAGACCATCGGGCAGCAACGAGTTGATGATGAAACCGTCGGCGGCGCCGCCCTCGAACCAAGCCTGTAAGGCATCGGCAACCTGTTCGGGGGTGCCTGTGAAGTCCCGCCGCGGGCGCGAGAAGCGCAAGGCAATTTCGCGCAGGCTCAGGCCCTCTTCGCGGGCCAGTTGTTTCAACTGGTCGGCAGTGCCTTTATGGCTGTTGTCGCCGAGTGTTCCTAGGTCGGGGAAGGGCGCGTCCAGGTCATGCTGGGTGAAATCGTAGTCGTTGAACGGTCGGCCAAGGGCGACCAGGGCATCTTCGACGCTCACCAATTCCACGGCCTGCTGGTAGCGGCGCTCGACCTCTGCTTCATCGCGGCCGATGATGGGGCGGATACCCGGCAGAATGAACAGTTGGTCGGGTTCGCGACCATGGCCGGCGGCGCGCCGTTTCAGGTCGTGATAGTAAGCGCGTGCGTCAGCGTATGACTCGGGGTTGACGAAGATTGCGTCGGCGTTCTGCGCTGCGAAATCGCGGCCGTCTTCAGACACCCCGGCCTGGAAGATCAGCGGTTGGCCCTGGGGTGAGCGCTGGATGTTCAGCGGCCCTTTAACCTTGAAGAACTCGCCCTGATGGCCCAGGGTGTGCAGCTTGGCCGGGTCGAAAAACTCGCCGGTCTCTTTGTTGCGGGTAAACGCATCGTCCTCCCACGAGTCCCACAGGCCCTGAACTACCTGGACATGTTCACGGGCAATGCGGTAGCGCACGGCATGAGGCGGGTGCTGGTCCTTGCCGAAGTTATCCGCGGTACCCGACAGCCACGATGTCACCACGTTCCAGCCGGCGCGGCCGCCGCTGATCAGATCCAGCGAGGCGAACTGGCGGGCCACCTGAAAAGGCTCGGTGTAGCTGACGGTGACCGTGGCCACCAGGCCGATGTGGGAGGTGACAGCTGCCAGCGCTGAAAGTATCGTTAGCGGCTCGAAGCGATTCAAATAATGGGGGCTGGAGCGGGCGTGGATGTGCAAGCTGTCGGCGATGAAGGCAAAGTCGAACTTCGCAGCCTCCGCCAGTTGTGCCTGTTGCTTGTAGTAGCCGAAATTGACACTGGCGTCAGCCAGTGCCTGCGGATGACGCCATTCGCCCCAGCCGTGGCCGACGCCATGAATCATTGCGCCGAGGTGGATCTGTCGTTTACTCATGCTCATTACCTCTGGCCGATAGGCCTCAATGTCTGATCCGCGCGACACGCCTGTGCCGCGTGGCACACCGGTCAAACCGCCACGGGCAGCACGCTGCGCGAATGCCCTGGTACTGCGTCGATCAGCGCTTGGGTGTAGACGCTGGCCGGTTGGCCGAACACCTGCACCGCCGGCCCTTGCTCGACTACCTGCCCGCGCCGAAGCACCAGCACCTGGTCGGCCATGCTTGCCACTACCGCAAGGTCGTGGGAAACCAGTACGTAAGCCATGCCCGATTCGCGCTGCAGTTCATCCAGCAGGGCGAGGATCTGTGCTTGTACCGATACATCCAGTGCGCTGACCGGCTCGTCGAGCAGTAGCACGTCGGGCTCCAGGGCCAGGGCTCTGGCGATGGCCACCCGCTGGCGCTGGCCTCCGGACAGCTCTCGGGGCAAACGGTCGAGCAAGTGCACCGGCAGGTGCACCCTGGTGATCAGTTCGCGGGCCTTACATTCCAGTGCATGGCCCCTCAGCAAGCCGAACGAAACCAGCGGCTCGACGATGCTATCGAACACGGTGAAACGCGGGTCGAGGGCGGCAAACGGGTTCTGCTGCACCAACTGAATACGTCGGCGCAGGGGCCGGAACTGCCGCCAACTGAGCCCGCTGATATTCGCGCCAGCGAACTCGACATGCCCTTGGCTAGGTTTCTCCAACCCCAGGGCAATACGCAGCGCCGTGCTTTTGCCTGAGCCAGACTCGCCCACGATGGCTAGCGTTTCCCCGGGATGCACTTCAAGGTTCAGATCATCCAGGGCGGTGAAGTGGGTATGCTGGCCTGGCAGAGCAAAGTGTTTACCGATGTGACTCAGGCGCAGCAGGGGCGCCTGGCGCGCCACTGCATGCGGCCGGCGTCGTGGGACGAGGGCCGGGGCGGCATTGAGCAGACTACGCGTATAGGGATGCCTAGCGCTCCAGAGTATTTCCCTGGCAGAAGCGTGCTCAATGAGTTTGCCCTGTTTCATCACTAGCAACCGGTCGGCGCGGTCGCATGCCATGCCCAGGTCATGGGTGATGATCACTAACGAGATGCCGCGCTCGGCCACCAGCTGTTGCAGATGATCGAGAATGCGCCGCTGTACCGTGGCATCCAGCGCGCTGGTGGGCTCGTCGGCAACGATCAGCCGAGGCTCGCCCGCCAAGGCGATGGCGATCAGCACACGCTGACGCATACCTCCCGATAATTCGTGGGGATACTGCCGCGCCCGCAGCGGCGGCTCGTCAAGGCCGACTTGGGCCAGCAGCGCCAGCACGTCGCTGTCTACCTCGGGGTAGTGTTGGCCACGGGCCAGCTTCAGGGCCTCGGCGACCTGCTGGCCAACGCGCAGGGTAGGGTTGAGGCTGACCATCGGGTCCTGCGGCACAAAGCCTACGATACGCCCACGCAACCGGCGCCTGCTTCGCTCGTCGGCTTGGGCCACATCGACGCCTTCGACCCACAAGTGGCCCTGGTCGATGCGAGCATTTTCCGGCAATAGGCCCAGCAGGGCGTTGGCCAGGGTCGACTTTCCCGAACCGGACTCGCCGACGATGGCTAGGGTTTCGCCTAGGTTCAGGTTGAACGACAACTGGCTCACCGCCTCGGTGCGTTGCCCGGCGCACGAGTAACTGACACTCAGGTCGCGTGCTTCGATCAAGGTCGACGGGTTCATCGAGCATGCTCCTCGGCGCTGCGCGCCAGGTGGTTTAAGCTGAACACCACGGCCACCACGAACAGCCCCGGCAGCACCGATACCCAAGGCGCCGTGACGAGAAAGTGACGACCGTTGGCGATCAGCGTGCCCCATTCAGCTGCTGGCGGCGCCGCTCCAAAGCCAAGAAAACTGAGGCCGGCAGTGGCCAGAATGGCGGCGCCGAAGTCCAGTGTGGCGAGCACGGCCACCGGGCCCCAGGCGTTGGGCAGCACATGGCGCAGCAGCGTGCGCGCCCAACTGGCGCCTCCCAGACGCGCGGCTTCGACGTAGGGCAAGGTCTTGATTCTTAGCACCTCGGCGCGAGTGGTGCGGGCGAAGCCTGGGATGATCCCGACGCCCACGGCAACAGCCACAGGCACCGTGCCGAAGCCGATAGCAGTGACGATGGCCAGCGCCAGGAGGAGGCCGGGCAGCGCCAGCAACACGTCGATCAAGCGCATCAGTGCAGCGTCGATGCGCCCCCCGGCAAAACCGGCCAGCGCACCAACACCAAGGCCACCGAACAATGCGATTGCCACCGCCAGCAGGGCGGCCAGCACTGACAGGCGTGCGCCGTACACCACTCGTGTGTAAAGGTCGCGGCCCAACTCGTCAGTGCCGAACCAGTGCACCAGCCCGGGTGTGCTGAGCTTGTCGCCAGGCGAAGTGGCATAAGGGTCGAAGCTGGTCAGCAATTGCGGCGCCAGCGCGGCAAACAGGGCGAACAGCACGATCAGCAGCGCCAGGCTGAAGCCGGGTTGGCGCAGCAGCGCGATCAGAGTGTGCTTAGTGCGCTGCAATCGGCTACGACGCTTCCAGGCGGCAGCAGGTCGTGCCGGGAAACCTGCAGAAGCAGTATCGTTGCGGGGCACCGGGATATGCATGGTCATCTCAGTTCACCTTGCCATTGTGGGTGATACGCGGGTCGAGGTAGGGATAGAGCAAATCGACGAGCAGGTTGACCACCACGAATGCAGTGGCCGATACCGCGACGATGGCCAGTACTACCGGGATGTCCTGGCGCAGTACGGCCTCTTGGGCCAGCCGACCGATACCGTTACGCGAGAAAATGGTCTCCACCAGCACGGCGCCAGACACCGTGTTGCCGACCTGCAAGCCCACCAGCGTCAGCAGCGGCAAGGCCGCGTTACGGAGGGCGTGACGGGCTTGTACTTGGGCTCGGCTCAGGCCTTTTGCGAAGGCTGTGCTTATGTAGGGTTCCTGCCACACCCCCTGGAAACCACGGTGCAACACCTGGGCGTATACGGCGGCGCTGGGTATCGCCAAGGTGATTGCCGGCAACACCAGGCTGGCGAGGCCCTGGCTACCGGTAGCCGGAAACCAGCCCAGGGCAAAAGCGAACACCTGGATCAGCAGCAGGCCCATCCAGAACACCGGCATCGAAAAGCCCAGGGAGGGCAGGCGGGCCAAGGCCATCTTCAGTGGGCGCCATTGCACATAAGCGGTCAGATAGGCCAGACCAATCCCAGCCACCAGCGACAGCACGATGGCAGACCCCGCCAGCGCCAGTGTTTGCGGCAGGCGTTCGGCCAGCAGCGAAGTCACTGGCCTACCCAATGACAGCGACTGCCCAAGGTCGCCGTGCAACGCGCGCCACAGTAGATGGAGATACTGCTCGAAAAGCCCTTTGTCGAGCCCGTAGTAGGCGCGGGCCTTGGCCAGGTCTTCGGATGACAGACCATCTGCTTCCATTCCGGAGGCGCTGAGCATGATCGCTAGGGTATCGCCGGGCAGCAGATAAAGAATGAAATAGGTGATGGTGTAGGCGCCCCAAAGCACCAGCAGCGCCTGGCCGATGCGGCCGGTCAGATAGCCCCTCATGGCTGGCCGACCTGGATGTCGCTGAACAAGGCGAAGCCCTCAGCTGTCCAGCGGAAATCCTTGACTCGCGCTGCAGTGGCGGCCTGCCAGACGCGCTCGTACAGCGGGAACGCTGAGGCCTCGTCGATCAGCAAGTCTTGCAGTTGGCCGTAGGCTTTAGCCCGTTGCCCGTCGGCGGTGGCGGTGATTCCGCTATCGAACAGACCTTGGGCTATGGTCAACGCGAGTGGTTCGTAGGTGTTGGTGGCCAATGTGGCGCTATTGGCCGCGCGGGGGTCGAGTATCGTCTGCAGGATAATTGGGTCGGCGCGGGTCATATAGGTGGAGGTCAGGTCATAGTTGCCTGATGCGTTACCAGCAACCCATTCGGCGCGGGTCAGCACATTGAGTTTGAGCTCTATACCCACCTTGCGCAGTTGGTCCTGTACCAACACGTCGCCGGCGCTTTCGGCAGGGGTGAGGTTGTAGCGAAGGGTCAGGCGGTTGCCGTTCTTGTGCCGGTAGCCGTCCTCGCCCTTGTGCCAACCGGCAGCGTCAAGCAGTTGCTCGGCCCCCTCGGGGTCGTAGGCAAGCTTGCTGGATTGGGCTTTGAAATACGGCGTGGTGAGGTCAAAGACCCCGCTCACCACCGGGAAGGAGGCGTTGTAAACGGTGTGCGCGTAGCTGGTGCGGTCGATGGCTTTCTGCAGCGCCTGGCGCACTTGCCGGTCGGCCAGCAGGCGGTCATTGCGGGTGTTGGGATAAAGGTTCAGCGCCGGCCCCGGCAGCGAGCGGCTCTGGATGGTCGCGCCCTTGGACTTGAACAGGTTCAGGTCGATTTCCGAGAACGGGTTACGTGGCCACAGGATATCGGCCTTGCCCTGGAGGAACAGGCCATTACGCACGCTTTCTTCGGGGATGTAACTAATGTCTACGGCGTCCACGTGTGCCGGCCCCTGGTTGCGCATGTTGGCCGACGGCCAGGCATAGTCTGGTCGTTTGACCAAACGAGCGCCTACCTCGGGGGTATAGTGCTCGAGGATGAACGGGCCAGTACCGATGATTTTGCCCAGGGAGCGTTCTTGCGCAGTCAGTTGATACGAGGCCGGGGCGAGGATCGCCAAATTGGTGGTGGAAGTTGCTTGAAGGAAGCCTGCGTTGGGCCGTGACAGCACCAGCCGTATGGTGAAGTCATCGATGACCTCAGCGTGGTCGTAGCCGGCGAGGTAGGTGGCACCGAAAGTCGCGGGTAACTGGGTGGCGAACGCTTTATTGCTGTCAAAGGCAGCTTTCACCGCGTGGGCATCGAAGCGCTCGCCATTGCTGAACGTGACGTCCTGGCGCAAGTGGAAGGTGTAGTCGAGGGCGTCGGCACTGATTTCCCAGCTTTTAGCCAGCCATGGGATTATGCGCCCGCTGTCTGGGTCTTGGTCTGTGAGTGATTCAGCGACGTTGCGCAGCAGCACGCGATGC
Source organism: Pseudomonas promysalinigenes (assembly GCF_014269025.2). Lineage (NCBI taxonomy): Bacteria > Pseudomonadati > Pseudomonadota > Gammaproteobacteria > Pseudomonadales > Pseudomonadaceae > Pseudomonas > Pseudomonas promysalinigenes. The sequence continues at coordinate 2,227,738 of NZ_CP077094.1, forward strand.
TCCAGCCAGTAGACCTGAAAGGGATCGACGCTGACCAGGGTGGTGTTGTCGCCCCAGAAGGCAACGCTGAGACTATTGCTGGTGCTGCTGTTGTCGGCGGGCGAGCAGGCGGTGAGGGCCAGTGCCAGGGAGCCGGTGGCGAACAGACGGTGCAGTGCAGGCATGGGGTGATCCTTCAATGAGATAGAGTTATCTCTACCGGCCTTTTAGCGGCTAAATCCGCTTGCAAAGGCTTGTGGGTTGGAGATGTTTGGGCTGGTAGATCCACCCACGCTGAGGCCGGTACAGACGACAGCTGCCAGTCACTCCTGGTAATCACGCCCCTCACGTTCCAACTGCCGGATCAACGCATCCCAGTGCCGCTGAATACCTTCCCCCTTGCCATCTGAAAACCGTTTGGATTGCTCGTGTACTTTGGCTATAGCCGCTTGCGGCGCATGCAACAGCTGTTCATTGCCCCCGGCCTGTGCTGCTATCTGGATGTTGCACGCACGCTCCAGCCCATGCAGTTCGCGGAACGCGTGTTCCACGCTAATGCCCCCGGTAAGCAACCCGTGGTTGCTTAAGATGAGGATGTTGCTGTCGCCCAGGTTGGCCACCAGACGCTGCTGCTCATCCAGGTCCAGGGCCACACCCTCGTAATCGTGGTAGGCCACTCGGCTGTAATAGGCCAGGGCGTGCTGGGAAATCGGCAGCAGGCCGTCGCGTTGGGCCGACACCGCCGCACCGTCGCGGGTGTGGGTGTGCAGCACAGCTTTGAGGTCGGGCCTGGCGCGATGAATCGCACTGTGAATCACATAGCCGGCCTGGTTTATGCCCAGACCCAGTGGGTCGTCGATGATCGTGCCGTCGACGTCCACCTTGACCAGGTTCGAAGCGCTTATTTCATCGAACAGCAAGCCGAAGGCGTTGATCAGGAAGTGCTCGTCAGGCCCTGGCACCCGGGCAGAGAAGTGCGTGTAGATATGGTCGGTCCAGCGCAGGAGCGCCGCTAGGCGGTAGGCCGCGGCCAGCTTGACCCGGAGCTCCCACTCTTCGGCGCTGACACGGTTGCGCACGTTGGTGGGACGTTGGGTGATGGCAGACAATGAACTCATGAGGTGCTCTCCGGTAGTCAGTAGCCGCGTGCAGCGTCGACCAGGTTGGCCAGGGGTGCCTGCTCGCGGTAGCGGTGGAAGTTGGCGATGAACGCTTGGAGAAAGGCGGGATAACCCTCCTCGGAAATGGCCGATGTATGTGGCGATAGAAATACCCGTGGGTGCTGATACAGCGGGTGGCCGACCGGCAGCGGTTCGGGGTCTGTGACATCCAGGCTGGCACGGCTGATCAAGCCGCTGTCCAATGCCTCAAGCAGGGCCTGCTGGTCGAGCAGGGCACCGCGGGCGATATTGATAAGGTGCAAGCCCGGCCGGGCATAGTTGAGGACCTGACGATTGATCAGGCCGCGGGTAGCGGGGGTTAGCGGAGCGGCCAGCACTAGGTGATCGCTGCCGGCGAACAGTTGAAGCAGGTCGGCCGCTCGTTCCACGCCAGGCGCTTCGGCGATTGGCTGGCCAGGGCGGCTCATCGCCAGCACCCGCATGCCGAGTGCCCCTGCCTTGCGTGCCAGGCTCTGGCCAATGTTGCCGAAGCCAAGCACACCTAGGGTACGACCGTGCAGCGGCGCCAGGGGGGTCAGGCGCCATTCGGCGTCCTTGACCCAGAGCGTTGGCAGTTGCTTCGCAGCGGCGAACATCAAGGCCAGCGCGAACTCGGCCACTTGCTCGGCGTTGGCGCCTTTGCCGCTGGTCACATGCGCGCCCTTGAAGACCCAATCGGGGTAGAAGTCGATGCCCGAAGATACCAACTGCACCCATTTCAGACCCCAGGGCCAACCCGCAGGTGGGCTGTCGACGCGCTGCCCGCGCACGTTGAGAGGGCGCAGTATGAGTACATCGGCAGGTGCTCCGAAGACCAGTTCACCCGGGGCGATATCGATCACTTGATGACCGGCCAATTGTTCGCGCAAATGATTATTGGCGTGGACGTCGAGCTGGCTGGCGATGATCGAGTGACTCATGACTGAACCTCCGTCAGCGCGGCACGGCCGGCTTGGCCGAACACCACGTCGTCCTGCGGAGTGTGAATGCGGCTGCAGAGTACGTCGCGATAGTGCCGCTCCAGCGGGTTGCGCCTGGAAAGCCCTGGGTTGCCGACAGCCTCGACGGCAAGCGTCACCGCCTGGATAGCATTGGCGCAAACCATGTGCTTGAGCTGTCCAGCATGCTGTGCAGCAGTTTGCCCGGCGACCGCGGCATCGAGCAGGCTCTGATTGGCGAACAACAGCGTGTCGATGCGGCCCAGCAAATCCTGGAAACGCGGCAAGCTGGCCAGCGCAGCGCCCAAGTTTGAGGGGGTACGTTGCTTCAGGAAGCCTGCCAGCCAGTCGCGGGCAGCGCGAGCCACGCCGTCATACACCGCAGGCAGTAGCACGGCCAACCACAGTAGGCCCTGGTTATCGAGTTCCGCTTTCGCGGCGCTGGCGGGGGTGACACTGACGGCGTGGTCGAGCGGGATCAGCACGTCATCGAACTGCACCTCATGGCTGCAGGTAGCGCGCATGCCTAGGTGGTCCCAGTCGTCGACGATGGTGATTCCGGGCGTATCGCGATGCACCAGAAAGCCACCGATAAGGGGGTCGGCATCGTCGCTGCGCCCCCAGACTAGGTACCAGGTCAAGCCGTGACTACCGGTGGAATAGATCTTGCGCCCGCTAAGCCGCCAGCCTTCGGCGCTGCGCCGGGCGATGGTGGCGGGTAACCCGCCGCGTGCAGGGGTGCCTAGTTCAGGTTCGACGCGCAATGCATTGATCAGCGCGCCGTGTTGCACGGCATCGCGGGCTACGCGTTGGCGCAGGTGCTCGGGCCAGCGCGCATCGTCCTGCAGGCGGTAATGCTGCAGGTAATGCATCACCAGAATCAAAGCCGTGGCCGGGTCGCCTTTACCGACCGCACCAATCACTCGGCGAGCGCTGGCCAGGTCGGCGCCGCTGCCGCCGAGGCTGCGGGGTACCGTAAGGGCGAGCAGGCCGCACTGTTGCAACAGGTCGAAGTTGTCCCACGGGAACTGGGCGCTGCGGTCATAGCGCTCGGCATTGGCTGCCAGGGCCCGTGTGAGCTCAGCAAGAGCACTGTCGGTGGGGTGACTCATGGGTTTCATCCCTGAATAACGGTGAATTGCTTATGACCGTATTCGTCTGGATGAGCGCTGTAAAAGTCTTTTTAGTTCTATGCTAATTATGTGTTTTGAGAATTTATATTTAGATAGGTTATGCAAAAAATGCATTTAGTGCTGCGGGCCACCTCAAGCCTGATGATTCAGCTCAACAGTCTGTGGCCAGCGATTTCACCAAACAAGTCCACGGGCTCCTGCAAATTGCCTAAGTAGCGCGGATGGAACAACCAGAGGTCCACCTGCGGCTTGAAATCGCTGACATTGAGCACGTCCAGCGCATCACGATGACGGCTGGCTTGCAGCAGGGGTTCAGGGACCAACCCCAAGCCCTGCCCGTTGGCGACCAGTCCCAGTTGCAACTCGGTGCCAAAGGTTTCCAGATTGATTGACAGGCTCAGCCCCTGCTCGCTGAGTGCACGCTGCAGCCCTGCGCGAAAACCACAGCCGTCAGGATTGAGTACCCATCCACGGGTATAGCAGTCCTTGAGCTTATAGCTGCGCTTGGCTGCGGTGCCTCTGGCCGCTACCACCTTCAGCGGCATACGTGTGATCGACTGGCTTGCGATTCCTTCCGGGAATATTTTGCCAGGGGGGAACAAGGCGGCAGCAGCGTCCAATTCCCCGTTCTCCATGCGCGCGATCAAGCTGCTGCCCCATCCGCTGCTGACCTGGGTACGCAGCTGGGGGTAGGCTTCGCGGATCTGCGCCAAGGCGTCAAGCAGCACAACATCCCCCAAGGTCTGGGGTACCCCAAGGCGCAGCGTTCCCGACGGGGCTCCATCGTTGGCGACCAGCTCGCGCAAGGAGTCGATCTCACGCAGAATCGCCTTGCACTGCTCATAGACGCGCAGCCCCATAGGCGTTGGCTTCAAAGGCTTAGTGTTGCGGTCGAGTAGTAGGGCGCCCAGGTCTTCCTCGAAGTTCTGCACCCGGCGGGTGATCGCCGGTTGCGTCAGTTGCAAGGCTTCGGCGGCGAGGTTGGTCGACTGGCATCGGATGACCGCGACGAAGGCGTCCATATCATCGATTTTCATAATCGGCGCTCACTGGATCGAATGAGAAAAATAAGCCATTAGCATAATCGCATAGGGAGTTGATGCCATACATCAAGCGCTATCTGATTGAAATGCATATTAGCATATTCCTAAAATCAATTTAGTTTATCTTGCGGTCTTCGTTAGAGTCCTCAGACCGGGCGGCATGATGCCGCCCGCCCAGGCATCGAGGAACGCCATGTCCATTCGAACCAAACTCTTGACCCTTGCCGCGGCCTTGTTGCTGATGGGCCAGGCCAGCGCCACGGAGCGCCTGACCCTGCGCATCGGTGACCAGAAGGGCAACATGCGTGCCCAGCTGGAAGCGGCCGACGCCTTGCGCGATTTGCCCTACGACATCCATTGGGCCGAATTCCCGGCTGCCGCGCCGCTAGCCGAGGCGCTCAATGCCGGGGCAATCGATGCCGGCATCATTGGTGATGCGCCGCTGCTGTTCGTACTGGCGTCGGGAGCACCTGTCAAAGCCATCGCAGTAGACAAGTCCGATCCCTACGGTACTGCGCTGTTGGTTCGGCCTGATGCCCCCCCTGCAAGGTGCAGCAGACCTCAAGGGCAAGCGGATTGCCACCGGGCGAGGTTCGATTGGTCATCACCTAGCGCTCAAGGCCTTGGCCCAGGCCGGCCTTGACGAGAAGGACGTAGAGTTCCGTTTCCTCGGCCCAGTGGATGCCAAGATCGCCCTGGCCAATGGCTCGGTGGATGCCTGGGCGACCTGGGAGCCTTACACGGCGTTGGCCGAGCTCAGTGGACAGGGCAGGGTGCTGGTCAATGGCCGAGGGCTGTCCAGCGGCAACAGCTTTCTAGCTGCAACCGATAAGGCGCTGGACGACCCTGCTCGGCGTGCGGCGCTACAAGACTATCTCAACCGTCTTGCGCAGGCGCAGGTATGGGCTAACCAGCATCTGGATAGCTACTCCAACACCCTGGCCGCAATCATCGGCTTCCCCAAAGACGCCGCTCGTTTGCAGTTCGAGCGACGCCAGCTGCGCTGGCAAGTGATCGAGCCACAAACGGTAGCCGTACAGCAAGACACCGCTGATTTTTATCATGCCCACGGCCTGATGACCGAACGCCTGGACGTAGCACCGACCTTCGCCAATGGTTTCACCGTTCCTGATGCAACCAAACTGGCTGCGCATCCTTGACCCTGGAGATCGCTTCATGCAATTGAAAACTCTACGCCAGCTTACTATCGCGCTGCTGACCAGCGCTCTGCTGCCAACAATGGCCAGCGCCGATCAGACGTTGCGCATCGGGTACCAGAAGTCTTCGACCCTGCTGACCCTGCTCAAAGCCCGTGGCAGCCTTGAGCACCGCCTGCAGGCCCAGGGTATTCGGATTAGCTGGCACGAATTCCCCAGCGGGCTACCGCTGTTGGAAGCACTGAACCTGGGCAACGTCGACCTATCGGCGGATGTGGCTGACACCGTGCCAGTGTTCACCCAGGCGGCAGGCGCCAAGCTGACCTATTTCGCCCGTGAGGCGCCATCGCCTACAGCCCAGGCGATTCTGGTGCCGGCGGACTCGCCGCTCAAGACCCTTTCTGACCTAAAAGGCAAACGTGTTGCAGTGACCAAGGCGGCCGGCAGCCACTACCTGCTGATCCAGGCTTTGGCCAAGGCCGGGTTGACTTTCAAGGACATCACACCAGCGTACCTGATTCCTGCTGACGGCAGAGCCGCGTTCGAGAATCACAAGGTCGATGCCTGGGTGACCTGGGACCCGTACGTGGCCAGTGCCCAGCGCCAGCAGAACGCGCGCATCCTGGCAGATGGCAGCGATCTGGCCAGCTACCAGCGCTACTACCTGGCCGGTAGCGACTACGCCAAGGCCCATCCCGAGGTGCTGCAGCAGGTCTATCTTGCTTTGCGAGAGGTCGGGGCCTGGACCAAGGCCAATCCGGTGGAGGCGGCCCGTATCCTAGGCCCGTTGTGGGGCAACCTCGATAGCTCCACGGTCCAGCAAGCCAATGCACGGCGCAGTTATGACGTGCAGCCTGTGAAGGTGGAGAACCTGGCCGAACAGCAGCGCATTGCCGATGCATTCTATCGCGAGGGGCTGCTGCCAAAAGCAGTGGATGCCAGCTCGGTGAGCCTTTATGAACCGGCGCAGAACTAGCTATACGAGCAAAGCGTTGGGGTGCTCGCAGTGCCCCAGCAAAGTCGTCTGTTCGCAGTAATTGGTTGTTGATGATGTCGAGGATAAGGGGCTCTGGGTAATCGTGCGTTGCTGCTCAAGCAGGCCGGAAGAAATCACATAGACGTTGTCGAGCTGCGGCTCTTCTTGCTCGGCGCCATGGCCGCAGAGTTGCGGCAGCGACAGGCAGGCACTGATTGCTCACTAGGCAGCACGGTTTGCAGGGGTTTGCAGAGCTTAAGGTAATTCCAAAAAGGTATTTGTTCACCCTTTTTAAGATCGATTAGCTTTATGCCTTGAGAGGCTGTCGCGCCAGGCGTGCAGCGTTTTTAGGCGCCAGGCTTACAGAATTTTGTTTCCAGCCTGCGCTCAGCCAATTTTTCTACTCTGGTGCGGGCAAGTTGTGCGCATGCCAGGGTTGCTCGCCCGGAGCTCCAGTGACAGTCATGCAAACTTCTTCGGCCACCTTATCGATCGACTCATCTCAGAGACTTGCGCAGTCCTTAAGCAATTATGCGAATAAAGGTGAGGTCGTGCTTGAACTGCGCAATTTGACCAAGGCCTATGACAGCAAAAATGCGTCGGCGCTGCCGGCGGTTAGCGACTTCAGCTTGAAAGTGCTGCGCGGCGAAGTCCTGTGCCTGATGGGAACATCGGGAAGCGGCAAGTCCACATTGTTGCGGCACGTCAACCGGCTGATCGAGCCTTCCAGTGGTGAAATCCTGATCGATGGTCAGGCCATTAGCGGCTTGGGCCCCAAAGCCTTACGTGATTTGAGATCGCGCCGCATCGGCATGGTATTTCAACATTTTGGGTTGTTGCCTCACCGCACCGTGCTGGATAACGTCGCGTTACCCCTTGAATTGCGTGGCGAGCCTGAGTCAAGTCGTCATGCAGCAGCTATGGTGCAGCTGCAGGCAGTCGGTCTGGAAGGTTGGGCAGAGCATTATCCACATGAGCTGTCAGGCGGTATGCAGCAACGGATCGGTTTCGCACGGGCGCTGGTAATTGACCCGGACATCCTTTTGATGGATGAGCCATTCAGTGCTTTGGATCCGACCATCCGTCGCGATCTTCAGAACCATTTCCTGGCGCTTGCACGCGAGCGCGGTATCACCACTTTACTGGTCACCCACGACCCTGCTGAAGCCATTCGTCTTGCCGACCGGATTGCCGTGCTGCGCCGAGGCGAGTTGGTCCAATTGGGCACGCCTCACGACATGCTCGAGCATCCGGCTGATGCTGGGGTAGCGGATTTTTTCCAGGACTGCGCTACCAAGCCTGGACCTACGCGAAGTGTCGCAGATCTAGTCAACGAAACGCCCCAGAGCATGCCCTCAGTGCCGCATCAGCGCCCGGGGTTGCGCGCTTGGCAATCCTTGTTACTGGGCCCAGCCGCGCTGGCTGCGCACGGCCAAGGTGGGAGGTTCTGGCTAGGCTTTGCAACAGAGCTTGCGGCTATGGCGACACTGGTAAAAGGAATTGTCACGTCGTCATGGCTGGCGGCTTTGTTCGCAATCGTCATTTTGGGAAGCAGCCGCTTCATGGCGGTTTGGCTTGGCACCCAACCCAGGCGGCAACCAAAAGCGGGTTGGGGGCTGCCATTGGCGGTGCTCGTGGCTAGTCAGGCATTGGTGATTTTGCGCATGGTGACACCAGATGCATCTGGCGTTTTGTTTGAGTTCCCTGCTGACCGCCAGATCTTGCTGCTAGTAGCCCAAAGCATCGATCAGTTCATCAGCTGGTCGCAACTGACATTTGAAGGCGCATTCGTCGGCATCATTTTTGCGGTGCGAACTGTCATCGAAGGCATTGAGAATGTCCTTTCTTGGTTACCATGGCCTGTTCCGGCTCTGGCTTTGATGCTTTTGGCGTGGCGTTCAGCCAGCTTGGGGTTGGTACTCACCAGTGGCGCGGCACTGCTCTACATTGGCGTGTTCGGGTTCTGGGAGCGAACCATCGCCACGCTGGCACTGGTCGGATCATCGGTGCTGATCGCCCTGGTCTTAGGCGTCCCGATGGGCATCCTGCTGGCGAAGCGTCCTCTCGTAAGGCGGTTGGTCACGCCGCTGCTAGACGTTATGCAAACCCTGCCCACCTTTGTCTATTTGATCCCGGCCGTTGCGTTCTTCTCTGTGGGTAAGACACCCGCCGTGATTGCTACGGTGATATTTGCCTTGGCGCCTATGATTCGCCTGACGTCCCTGGGTATTCAGGAAGTCCCCAAAGATGCCGTCGAGGCTGCCCGAGCTCATGGCGCTAGCCCCTGGCAAACCCTGATCAAGGTGCAGTTGCCGCTGGCCCGTCGCTCATTGTTGTTGGGGATCAACCAAACACTGGTCATGAGCCTGTCGATGGTTGTCGTGGCGGCCCTGATCGGTGCAGGCGGGCTGGGTTACGACGTGATGACGGCTCTGCGCAATATCAAGGGGGGAGAAGGGGTGCTCGCCGGAGTGGCGATTGTACTGTGCGCACTTGTCCCTGATCGAATCATTCAATCCAGCTTGAACAAGCAAGCTCATCTGCATACCTGATAATAGTGAGATTTAAAGTGAAGACACACCTCTTGCGCAAACTAGTGCACGCGGTAACGGTGACCGCCCTGATCATTCCAGCAACCGTGCTTGCCAAAGAAAAAATTGTCATCGGCGAGCAGAACTGGACAGGCGCCATCGCCATTCAACATATCCTTGGAAACATCATTCAAAATCGGCTCGATGGCGATGTGTCGTATTTGGCGGGTGATGTTCCGGTACTCTTTAGTGCCGCGGCGAAAGGTGATGGCACCGTTGATGTGCTGACCGACATCTGGCTGCCCAATCAGTCTGCCGCCTGGGCCAAGTATGTTACAGGGGGTACCCGCTCACTGATACCGAACACTCACCCTTATGCTGGCGAGCAAGGGTTCTACATTCCTGGGTATTTGCAGGACAAATACGGAGTCAAATCAATCTACGATCTCCAAAAACCGGAAGTGGCGAAGTTGTTCGAGCCACTGGGCGGTGGTAAGGCACAACTGCTGGTTGGACCGGCAGGTTGGGAATCGACCTACATTGGCCAGATCAAGGCTAAGGATTACGGCTTTGCCGACAAGTTTGAGTCTGTGTCGACCGAAGCATCGGTGACCTATGCAAAACTGGCCGCAGCTTATAAAGCGCAACGTGGTGTGGTGTTTTATGCGTATACCCCGGACTGGATCTTCTCGGCGTTTGATCTGCGTCGTCTCGAAGAGCCGGCATTTGATGGCTACGCCCAGGACAACAAGAAAGATGACCCGCTCTACAAGGCCGACGGCTGCTGGAAGTTCATAAGCCCAACCGTGGACCCGGATTGGCTCAACAAAAGTCAGATCACCTGCGCGTTCCCCGATGCCAAGGTCCATATTCTGGCGTCTTCAGCATTAGGCAAGCGTGCACCGAGAATCGCTGAGTTTCTGCGCAATGTTGCCATCGAGCCTGCGCAGCTCAATGAGCTGATCCTGAAAATAGAAAAGGAGAAAATACCGGCTGATGAGGCCGCTCAGGCTTGGATCAAAGCCAATGGCGCCACGGTTGATCAATGGTTGGCAGCCTCGGCCCCCCTGGTGAGTAAAGCGCAATGAGTACCTCAATTTTGCGCTTGCTGGACGGCGGCATGGGTCGAGAGCTAAAGCGTATCGGAGCGCCATTCCGTCAGCCTGAGTGGTCTGCACTTGCCCTGATCGAAGCGCCCAGTTTCGTGTTAAAGGCACATAGCGCATTCATCGAGGCCGGTGCTCGCATCATCACCACAAACAGCTATGCGGTTGTTCCCTTTCACATCGGTGATGAGCGCTTTGAGCGAGAGGGACGAACGCTGGCCGACCGTGCTGGGCAGTTGGCTCGACAAGCCGCTTCGAGCAGTAGTGAACACGTTACCGTAGCGGGTTCGCTCCCACCCGCGTTGGGGTCCTATCGGCCCGACCTGTTCGATCATCACCGATCAATCGCCATCCATAGGGAGCTCATTGACGGATTGAGTGCGTATGTCGATGTCTGGCTTGCTGAAACCCAAAGCTCGATCGCCGAGCTACAGGCAGTCGCTCAGGCGCTCGTTGCAGACGCCAGACCTCTGTGGGTGTCGTTCACGCTCATCGACGAGGCTGGGGCGCCGCCAAGATTGCGCTCGCATGAACCCGTCATTGATGCGGTCAGGGTGGCCGCCGAGCTAGGGGCTAAAGCGGTGCTGTTCAATTGCAGCCAGCCGGAAGTCATGGCGCAAGCGCTTGCTGAGGCTCGAAAGGCCATTGCGCAGTCTGGCCAGTGCATTGAGCTGGGGGTTTACGCAAACGCGTTTCCACCGGTTAGCGCAGAGGCCGAGGCCAACAGCACCTTGCTGGAGGTGCGTCGCGATCTGGGCCCGGAGTCCTATCTGGGGTGGGCCAGATCTTGGGTCGCTGCCGGCGCCAGCATCATTGGTGGTTGCTGCGGCATTGGCCCGGAGCACATCGAACATCTGCACCTGCACTTGATCGGTAACGAAGGGGTTGAGCCATGACAGATATCGAAGCTGGGTTAGAAATTGAGCAGGCCACTTTTGGTGCCGGTTGCTTCTGGGGCGCAGAAGCAGCCTTCAGGGCATTGCCAGGCGTGGTAGATAGTCGCGTGGGTTTTGTGCAACTAACCGCGGCCGAGACTGAGTCGATCGAAGTTGTCCAGGTAGACTTCAATACAACAGTCCTCTCCTATGATCAGCTGATCGAACATTTCTGGACACTTCACGATCCGACGTCCATTGACCGCCAAGGTGCAGATGTCGGGGTCAAATATCGTTCTGCAGTGTTTTATCACTCTATGCAGCAGGCTGCTGTGGCACGGGAGGCCAAACAGCAGGTGCAAGCCTCAGGCCACTTCGACAAACCGGTTGTGACCGTCATCCTTCCACTGGGTGACTTTCAGCTCGCGCATGATGATCAGCAGCAGTATCTGGAGAAACACGGCTCAAGCAGCTGTTCAATTTGAATGGCGCCACCGACTTGAGTGACTGAATCTTCTCACGGCTTCTTGCAGATGAACTTGCAGGTCATCTACTGCGTAGATGACTCGAGCTCGTCAAGCCGCAGCACTTAACAGTAAGCCGATGCTGATTTACCTCGGCAAGGATCCCGTCGCCTCTAGCATCGAGATGCTATGCATCGCCCTAAACATTTAAAGGAACAGTGATGTCTGACCCTAAACCCCTTATGTTTGCGCTGTACGAACAGGCCAGTGTCGGTTGCGGTGGGGCGCCGAGTTTGTGGACGCACCCGGCAGATGAACGCTTGGCTGCGAACACCTTCGAGTTTTGGGCTAACCAGGCACGCATTGCTGACCAGGCTAACCTCGATATGTTGTTCTTCGCAGACGTGTTGGGCTTCTATGACGTATTCGGCGCTAATGCGCAGGCAGCCGTGGAGTGGGCTGTCGAGGCGCCTGCAAATGACCCGCTGATGATCATCCCGGGCTTGGCAGCGATTACCAAGAACCTAGCGTTCGGCGCTACCGTGTCCACCACCTACGAGCATCCTTTTGCCCATGCCCGTCGTTTCAGCACGCTCGATCACATGACTAACGGCCGGGTGGGTTGGAACATTGTCACCTCCTATCTTTCCAGTGCTGCGCGTAACTTCGGTCTGGAAGAAATGCTCAAGCATGCAGATCGATACGAGCGCGCCGAGGAGTTCATGGATGTGGTGTACAAACTTTGGGAGGGCAGTTGGGCAGACGACGCAGTGGTCGCCGATAAAACCCGCCGTGTGTACGCGCAAGGCGGTCGGGTCAAACCGATCGACCATGCAGGAGAGCGCTACCGCGTGGCAGGGCCTCATTTGTCCGCTCCGTCGCCACAGCGAACGCCATTGCTGATTCAAGCGGGCTGGTCTGGAAGAGGGCGCGAGTTCGCCGCCAAACATGCCGAGCTGATCTTCATAGCCAAGTCCAATCCACATGAAATCCGCCAAGGCTTGGAAGAGATCTGGACGATGGCTGAGGCACGTGGCCGTGCTAGGGATGACGTGCAGTCGCTAACAGTGCTGCGCATCGTGACGGCGAAAACCGAGATTGAAGCCCAGCGCAAGTACGACGAGCTCCAGAGCAACTATCACTTGGAGGCACAACTGGTCAGCTATGCAGGTGACACAGGCATCGACCTGAGCCGCTATGCGGACAGCGATGCCTTGTCGACTCATACTGAAGGTCTTACGTCCTACATGATGCGACCCGATGGAAGCGGGAGGCCTTTAACCGCCGGTGACATCAAGAAGCGCTTCGCCAACGTTACACGGGGCACCGATCTTATCTTGGTGGGCACTGCGCAGCAGGTGGCGGACAGCATCGAGGAGCATGCACGGATCTCCGGTACCAGTGGTTACATGCTTAACCCCTTAACGAGCCCTGGCACATTGGAGGATTTTGTGGAATTGGTCGTGCCGGAGCTGCAAAAAAGAGGGCTTTATCGAACCAGCCCTCAGAGCGGGAGTTTGCGTTCGAGGCTCAGAGCTGATGGATCCAGTCGTCTACCAGAGTCCGCCTACGGAGCCTCTTACCGCTTCCCGGCCTCCAACTGATCTTGCGTTCGCCATGCCGACTCATCCGCATCGCTGTGGAGCATTCACCCTAAACGATGGTTCAGAAAGGTGCGGTGAGGGGGCATTTGTAGGGCTTTGAATCTTGATCTGTGTCGAGAAAGAATAAGGTGACGAAGAGGTCTTTTCAGCGTTCGCTGAAAAGAGTACAAATGTGCTCCATGGACAATCTCACCCCAAAACGCCGTGCAATCCTCGAATACATCCGCGAGCGCATTGCCGACCACAGTCAACCACCAAGCCTGGCCGATATCGCCAGCCGCTTTGGTTTCGCCTCGCGCAGCGTGGCCCGCAAGCACATCACTGCGCTGTGCCAGGCCGGCTATATCGATGTCACGCCCAACCAGGCACGGGGCATTCGCCTGGCTGAGCCGCTTCGCCGGCCTGAACTCCTTGAGCTTCCAGTACTGGGTCAGGTGGCCGCTGGTGCGCCCATCGGCCCGGACCTGGGCATCCATGAGCAATTGCTTCTCGACCCCAGCCTGTTTCGTCGCACCCCAGACTACCTGCTCAAGGTGCGCGGCGATTCGATGATCGGCGATGGCATTTTCGATGGCGATTTGGTCGGCATCCTTCAGCAGAGTGAAGCACGTGATGGCCAGATCGTGGTCGCCCGTCTGGACGGCGAGGTCACCATCAAGCGGCTGCAGCGCCAACCCGGTGGTTATCGGCTGTTACCGCGCAACCCGGCGTACGCGCCGATTGACGTAGGCCCAGAGCGCGAATTCTTCATCGAAGGCGTGTTCTGTGGCCTGTTGAGGCGCGACTGATGGGCGCGGTGGTCGATCTTGATCGGCTGCTCGATCAACGCCAGATCTGGCGGGGGCGCCAGGGCCAGGTACGCCCGGCAGGGCTGCAGCCTACCGGGCACGCAGCGCTCGACCAGCACTTGCCAGATGGCGGCTGGCCTGCGGCGGCCCTCAGTGAGCTGCTGCTGGCCAGCCCAGGGTGTGGCGAGTTGCAGCTGCTTTGGCCATCGCTGGCACGCCTGACCGCACAAGGCGGCCGGGTAGTGCTGATAGCTCCGCCGTTCATCCCCTATGCCCCCGCTTGGCAGGCCGCAGGTGTGGACCTGCGCTGGTTGATCCAGGTCCAAGCCCCCCAGGCCGATGTGCTTTGGGCAGCTGAACAATGCTTGCGCTCGGCCAGCTGCGCCGCTGTGCTGTGCTGGCCGGAGCGTGCCGATGACCGTGCCTTGCGGCGTTTGCAGGTGGCCGCCGAAACCGGGCAGGCGCTGGCCTTCGCCTGTCGCCCACAACAGGCTGCGAACAACCCGTCACCGGCGGCGCTGCGTATAGCCGTTGATACGCGGCCGGCGCAATGGCGCGTACTCAAGTGCCGTGGCGGTATGCCGCCGGCCCTGCCAATCGCCTGTCCTGGGCGAGGCTGATGTTGCATGCTCTGGGCCTGTATCCTCTTGCCCCAGCTGGCGCTGGACTCGATCCTGCGCGAGCGTGACGATCCCGATACCCCACTGGTGCTAATCGGCGGCCCTGCCCAGCGTCGCGTGTTGCAAGCTGTGAACCCAGCAGCGGCGGCGCTTGGCTTGCGCGCGGGGCTGACACTGACGGCAGCACGGGCCTTGGCCGATGGTTTTCACTGCGTCGAGGCCGACCCGGCGCGTATCGATCACCTGCAGCAGTTGCTGGCAGCCTGGGCTTACCGGTTCAGTGCCCACGTCAGTCTTCACTATCCGCGCGCCTTGTTGCTTGAGGTCGGCTCCAGCCTGCAGTTGTTCGGCCCCTGGCCTGAATTCCAGGCCCGCCTGCGTGAAGAGCTCGCTGAATTGGGTTTGCGCCAGCGCATCGTCCTTGCTACCAACCCGGTCGCCGCACGCATGCTCGCCAACGGCCATGACGGCCTGGCCCTGACCTGCGCTGAGCAGACCCGAACGGCGCTTGCGCGAATGCCTGTCGAGCGGGTCGGGTTACCAGCAGACGCTGCCCAAGCCTTTGTTCGCATGGGCCTGCGCCAGTTGGGGCAGGTTCTGGAATTGCCCCGTGATGCGTTGGCCCGGCGTTTTTCTGCCCAGGTCCAGTTGCATCTTGACCAACTGCTTGGCCTGCGTACCTTCGGGCTGGATTTCTACCAGCCACCAGATCGCTTCGAGTCACGTCTAGAGCTCAACTTCGATGTCGAATCGCACCAGGCCCTGCTGTTCCCGTTACGGCGCATGTTGAATGACCTGGGGGTTTTTCTTGCTGGGCGCGATTGCGGTGTTCAGCGGTTCTATCTGTATCTGGAGCATGCCCAAGGCGCGGATACACAACTGCACGTGGGCTTGCTGGCCGCAGAGCGTGACCCTGCCATGCTCTTGGAACTGGCGCGCGGTCGTTTGGAAGCGCTGCGCATTCGCGCACCTGTACGCAACCTGCGCCTGGTCGCAGATGATCTGCCGGCCTTCGTGCCCCAGCACCAGGCGCTGTTCGACCCACGGGCCCAGCAGGCCCAGCCTTGGGAGCAACTGCGCGAACGCTTGCGTGCGCGGTTAGGGGACGACGCCGTCAAGGGGTTGCGTGCAGGGGCCGACCATCGCCCGGAATGTGCCTGGCAGTTGGCCGAACAAGGTGCTCAGGGAGGCCTGCCAGCCTTGCCCGGAAGCCGCCCCGGCTGGTTACTGCCCATACCCCAGGCGTTGGATGCGACACAACACACCGTGCTCGGGCAAGCAGAGCGCATCGAGTCGGGCTGGTGGGATGGTGGTGATGTACGCCGCGACTATTACCGCATCGAAACCTGTGATGGCCTGCGTGGTTGGGCCTATCAAGACCTCGCTCAGCCTGGCCCGCTGTGGCTGCAGGGCTGGTTCGCATGAACACGTGCGGTTACGCCGAGCTGCATTGCCTGTCCAATTTCAGCTTTCAGCGCGGGGCATCCAGTGCCGAGGAGTTATTCGTCCGCGCCCGCGAGCAGGGCTACCAAGCCCTGGCGATCACTGACGAATGCACCTTGGCAGGTATCGTGCGTGCCTGGCAGGCTGCCAAGGCGCAGCAGCTGCGCTTGATCGTCGGTAGCGAAATGCGTTTGCAGGACGGCCCCAAACTGGTTTTGCTGGTGCAGGACCTGGCCGGCTATCAAAACCTCTGCGCCCTGATCACGCGCGCTCGGCGGCGGGCCGAGAAGGGTGATTATCAACTGTTCGCCGATGACCTTCGGCAACATCACACAGGCTTGCTGGCGCTGTGGGTAGCCGACGATCCTGATGATCAGGCGACTGGCCACTGGCTACGCGAGCTGTTTGCCGAGCGCCTGTGGCTGGCTGTTCACTTGCATCGCGCCAGTGATGACGAGTTGCGCCTGGCCCGTTTGCGAGTTCTGGCAGCGCAGCTTGGCATTCGGGCGGTGGCCTGCGGTGACGTGCATATGCATGTGCGCGGCCGGCGTGCGCTTCAGGATTGCATGACCGCCATCGGCCAGCACTGCACCGTGGCCGAGGCGGGCCGCCATCTGTTCGCCAATGGTGAGCGCCACCTGCGGCCAATAGCGCAACTGGCAGCGCTTTACCCAGCAGATTTGCTGGCCGAGACCCTGCTCATTGCCGAGCGTTGCCAGTTCGACCTGGCGCAATTGCGCTATCAGTACCCGCGCGAACTGGTACCCGAGGGGCACACACCTGCCAGTTGGCTGCGCCAGCTGTGCGAGCGTGGCTTGCCACAGCGTTGGCCAACCGGGCCAAGCAGCAAGGTACGGGCGGTGCTGGACAAAGAGTTGGCGCTGATCCAGGAACTGGGCTACGAGAGCTATTTTCTCACCGTGCACGACATCGTCGCCTTTGCCCGCAGCCAGCACATCCTATGCCAAGGCCGGGGCTCTGCGGCCAATTCGGTGGTGTGTTTCGTGCTGGGCATCACTGAGCTGGACCCGATGGAGCATCGCTTGCTGTTCGAGCGTTTCCTGTCACGCGAGCGCAATGAACCGCCCGATATCGACGTGGACTTCGAGCACGACCGGCGCGAAGAGGTGATCCAATATGTGTTTCGCCGCTATGGCCGCCATCGCGCTGCACTCACCGCAGTGGTCAACACCTACCACGCAGCCGGTGCCGTGCGCGATGTCGCCAGGGTGTTGGGCCTGCCGGCCGATCAGGTCGATGCCTTGGCCAAATGCTGCGGTCGCTGGAGCGACCGTATTCCTGACTCGCAGCGTCTGGCCGAGGCCGGTTTCGAACCGGGCAGCCCTTCGCTGCGGCGCATTCTGGTTCTGGCCGGTGAGCTGATCGGTTTCCCTCGTCATTTGTCTCAGCACCCCGGGGGGTTCGTCATCTCCGAGCAGCCGCTGGACCACTTGGTGCCGGTAGAAAACGCCGCCATGGCCGAGCGTACGGTGATCCAGTGGGATAAAGACGACCTGGACATGGTCGGCCTGCTGAAGGTCGATGTGTTGGCCCTGGGCATGCTTAGCGCTTTGCGCCGCTGCTTTGACCTGGTGCAACGCCATCGTGGTCGGCAACTGACCCTGGCGACGATCCCCAGCGAAGACCCCGCAACCTACGCGATGATCAGCCGTGCCGAAACCATGGGTGTGTTCCAGATCGAATCACGGGCACAGATGGCCATGTTGCCCAGGCTCAAACCCAGCACGTTCTATGACCTGGTGATCGAAGTCGCCATCGTGCGCCCCGGGCCGATCCAGGGTGATATGGTTCACCCTTACTTGCGCCGGCGTTTGAAGCAGGAGCCGGTGACCTACCCCTCGCAGAAGCTCAAGGAAGTATTCGCCCGTACTCTCGGCGTGCCGCTGTTTCAGGAGCAGGTCATGGAGCTGGCCATGGTCGCGGCCGACTATACCCCGGGTGAGGCCGACCAGCTGCGCCGCAGCATGGCAGCCTGGAAGCGCCATGGTGGGCTGGAGCCCCACCGTCAGCGGCTGGTCGAAGGCATGCTGCGCAACGGTTACGACGTGGCATTCGCCGAACGTATATTCGAGCAGATCAAGGGGTTTGGCAGCTACGGTTTCCCCGAGTCCCACGCCGCCAGCTTTGCCTTGTTGTGCTACGCCAGCAGTTGGCTCAAATGCCATGAACCGGCGATCTTCACCTGCGCACTGATCAACAGCTGGCCCATGGGCTTCTACAGCCCGGACCAGTTGCTGCAGGAGGCTCGGCGGCAGGGTATCGAGGTGCGTCCAGTGGATGTGTTCCATAGCCAATGGGACTGCACCCTGGAGCCTGATGGCCAAGGCATCTTGGCCCTGCGCCTGGGCCTGCGCCAGGTGCGTGGCTTCAATGAAGTGGATGCTCGCCGCTTGGAGCAGGCGAGGGCGCAGCGCCCTTGGCGTGATATCGAAGACCTGTGCCTGCGTGCAGGGCTGGACAGCCGTGCACGTGCCCGGCTTGCCGATGCCGGGGCTCTGCGTGCACTGGCGCGGGACCGGCACCAGGCGCGCTGGCAAGTCGCGGCAGTGCAGCCACAGTTGCCGCTGTTCGCCGAGGTTCAGGCGTTGCCGGAGGCCGAGGTGATGTTGCCAGCGCCTACTGTGGGTGAAGACCTGGTTGCCGACTACGACACCCTGGGCACAACCCTTGGCCCGCACCCGCTCAGGCTATTGCGTCCACGCTTGCGGGCGCTGGGCTGCCGCAGCTCTGCTGAACTCGCCGGGCTGGAACATGGCGATGCGATAGCCGTCACCGGCCTGGTTGTAGGGCGCCAACGGCCCCAGACTGCCAGTGGTGTGACCTTCGTGACACTCGAAGATGAGTTCGGCATGGTCAATGTGGTGGTGTGGCGGGACCTGGCCGAACGGCAGCGGCGGGCGTTGGTGGGGGCCCAGTTGCTTAAGGTCAGCGGGCGCCTCGAGCAGGAAAATGGCGTGCGCCATCTGATTGCCCGGCGCCTTGAAGACATCAGCCCTTTGCTAAAAGGGCTGGATGTGAAAAGCCGAGATTTTCACTGACCTCCCGAGCCTGTCAAACCATCGCCAAATGTTGCTTGCGCTGCGGCGCAGGGAATGCCCGGTCGATTGCCCGCAAGTCCTCTTGGGTGAGGGTCAACGCCCCGGCAGCCGCATTCAACCGCACATGCTCCGCTGACACCGCTTTAGGGATGGCAATCACATCATGTTTGCGGGTAACCCAGGCCAGGCTGACCTGGGCAGGGGTCGCGCCGTGGCGCTCACCGATTTCTCTCAACACTGGATGATCGAGCAACTGCCCAGCTTGTGCCAGCGGGCAGTAGGCCATGGTCGGCAAGCCTCGCTGGCGGCTCCACGGCAACAAGTCGAACTCGATGCCACGCTGCGCAGGGTTGTACAGCACTTGATTGGTCGCGCATCGAGGGTCGTGCAGCTCGCGCAGGTCGTCCACATCGAAGTTCGATACGCCCCAATGGCCGATTTTTCCCTGTTCGCGCAAGCGCTCGAAGGCCTCGACCGTCTCTTGCAGGGGATACTGACCACGCCAATGCAGCAGGTACAGGTCGATCATTTCAGTGCCCAGGCGCTTGAGGCTTCGCTCACAGGCCTGGGCAACGCCTTGGCGGCTGGCATTGTGCGGGTACACCTTACTGACGAGAAACACCTTATCGCGGCGCCCGGCAATGGCTTGGCCGACCACGGCCTCGGCACCGCCTTCGGCATACATCTCGGCACTGTCGATCAGGGCCATGCCATGTTCGATTCCTTGTTGCAGGGCCGCCACTTCAGCGGCCTTGCGAGCAGGATCCTCGCCCATGTACCAGGTGCCCTGGCCAATGGCCGGCACCTTGCAACCTGCCAGTTCTACGTAACGCATGTCACCTCCGGAGTGTGGGTGTGGGAAAGCACCACTTCGAGCAGCGCTTGGGCTGCCGTTGACAGTTTGTGGTCGGCCAGCGCGATCACGCCAATTCGCCGCTCAACGGCAGGCTCTATCAAGGTCACGCATCGCGCACCGAGCTCCTGCATCTGGTTGATACATAGCGCCGGCACTGCGCTGACGCCAAGGCCGCTGGCGACCATGCGGCCAATGGTGGACAACTGATGGCTTTCGAACGCCACCGCCAGCCTGCCATGCTGGACAGCGATGTTCTGTTCAAGCAACAGCCGCACCGCCGATGGCCGTTGCAGGGCAATGAAGTCCTGGGCCAGCAGCTGTGCCCAAGTCACCTGGGTGTGCAGCGCCAGCGGTGAATCGGCCGGCACCACCGCAACGAAACGGTCAAGGTACAGCGGGTGAAAGTGCAGGCCATCGGTGTTTTCCGGCTCGAAACCGATGCCCAGTTCGACGCGGCGGTGGCGCACCAGTTCCAGTACTTGTTCGTTGATCACGTCATGCACCGTAACGTTGACCTTGGGGTAACGCTGGCGGAACACTTTAAGCGAATGCGGCAGCAGGTTGCCGGCAAAGGCAGGCATGGCAGCCACCGAGACGCGGCCCAATTGCAGCGTGAAACGCTGGCGCAGCATTTCTTCGGTGTCGTCCCAGTCGGCCAACAGGCGTCGGGCCAGCGGCAGCAACACCTCACCTTCGGCTGTGAGGCTGACGCTGCGGGTCGTGCGGGTGAGCAGTGCGCCGCCCAGGTTTTCCTCCAAGGCCTTGATGGTCAGGCTCAAGGCAGGTTGCGACACATGCAGGTGTTCGCCGGCCTGGGCGAAGCTCTGGTATTTGGCTACGGCGGCGAAGGCACGTAGCTGCTTGACGTTCATGGTAGCCTCAGCGTTGTTTTGCAAAAGTTATCAATCAATGATGAAAACAAAATTAACAAATCAGTCGCCAGCGGTGAAGATGTCGTTACACGCTCACCGACAGCCTCGTCGGTTCAACAACTACAAAGGCGGATCAACATGGCCGGACTGGACAAGCGCGTTGCAACCTATGAAGAGGCCCTTGCAGGCCTGACCGACAACATGACGGTACTGGCAGGTGGTTTCGGCCTGTGTGGTATCCCTGAAAACCTCATCGCCGAGATCAAGCGCCGGGGCGTGAAGGGGCTGACCGTGGTTTCCAACAACTGCGGCGTCGATGGTTTCGGCCTGGGCGTGCTGCTTGAAGACCGGCAGATCCGCAAGATGATCGCCTCCTATGTGGGCGAGAACGCTGAATTCGAACGGCAGTTGCTCAGTGGTGAGCTGGACGTCGAGTTGACCCCGCAAGGTACGCTGGCCGAGAAAATGCGTGCCGGGGGCGCTGGTATTCCGGCGTTCTACACCGCCACCGGCTATGGCACCCCGGTTGCCGAGGGCAAGGAGGTGCGTGAGTTCAAAGGCCGCAAGTACATCCTCGAAGAAGCCATTACCGGTGACTTCGCCATCGTCAAGGGCTGGAAGGCCGACCACTACGGCAACGTGGTTTATCGCCACACCGCGCAGAACTTCAACCCGCTGGCCGCCACCGCCGGCAAGATCACCGTGGTCGAAGTGGAGGAGATCGTCGAGCCTGGGGTGCTGTTGCCCAGCGAGATCCACACCCCTGGTATCTATGTCGACAGAGTGATCCTCGGTACCTTCGAAAAACGTATCGAAAAGCGCACCGTCAAGGCCTGAGCGCCGCCCATCAGAACAACAAAGAGATCCTGACCATGGCACTGACCCGCGAACAGATGGCACAACGCGTCGCCCGTGAATTGAAGGACGGCTACTACGTCAACCTTGGCATCGGCATCCCGACCTTGGTGGCCAACTATGTCCCGGCGGACATGGACGTCATGCTGCAGTCCGAGAACGGCCTGCTCGGCATGGGCGAATTCCCTACCGAAGCCAGCATCGATGCCGACATGATCAACGCCGGCAAACAGACCGTGACCGCCCGGCGCGGCGCATCGATCTTCGACTCGGCGCAATCGTTCGCCATGATCCGTGGCGGTCATGTCGACCTCACCGTGCTGGGAGCGTTCGAGGTTGACGTTGAGGGCAACATCGCTTCGTGGATGATCCCCGGCAAGCTGGTCAAAGGCATGGGCGGCGCGATGGATTTGGTGGCCGGTGCAGAGAACATCATCGTCACCATGACCCACGCTTCGAAGGATGGCGAGTCCAAGTTGCTGCCGCGCTGCAGCTTGCCCCTGACCGGCGCGGGTTGCATCCGCAAGGTGCTGACGGACCTGGCCTACCTTGAGATCGAGAATGGCGCGTTCATCCTGCGCGAAACCGCGCCCGGTGTAAGCATCGACGAGATCGTCGAGAAAACCGCCGGCAAGTTGATCGTGCCGGACGATGTGAAAGAAATGACCTTCTGACGCTTCGTATTGCACCTGTGGCAGTGGGTTTACCCGCCAAGGCTTCGGTTACTGCACCGTTGCTCTTGCGGGTGAACCCGCTGCCACAGGTTTTGTCGTTTTGCGTGAAAACTTCATAAAATCAATAAAAGGAAGTAACCGTGGCCGCTGAAATTCAAGACAGCCGCTCCGCCCGCTTTGCCCTGCGCTGTTCCAATTGGGCCGAACGCTGGTTCCCTGACTCCTGGGTGTTCGCTGCCCTTGCTGTGCTGCTGGTGTGCATTGCAGCCCTGGCCATGGGCGCCAAACCGACCGAGACCGCCAAGGCCTTTGGCGATGGCTTCTGGAGCCTGATCCCTTTCACCATGCAAATGGCATTTGTGGTCATCGGCGGTTATGTCGTGGCCAGCTCGCCTCCGGCCGCCCGCTTGATCGACCGTCTTGCGCGCATTCCCAGCAATGGCCGCTCTGCAGTGTGTTGGGTAGCATTGATCTCGATGCTGGCTTCGCTGCTCAACTGGGGCCTGTCGCTGGTGTTCGGCGGCTTGCTGGTACGTGCCCTGGCTCGGCGCACTGAGCTTAAAATGGACTATCGCGCCGCCGGTGCGGCCGCCTATCTGGGCCTGGGCGCGGTGTGGGCGCTGGGCTTGTCATCCTCGGCCGCGCAGTTGCAAGCCAACCCGGCCAGCCTGCCGCCTTCGATTCTGTCGATCACCGGTGTGATCCCGTTCACCGAGACCATCTTCCTCTGGCAGTCGGGGGTCATGTTGGCGGCCCTGGTCATCGTCTCGCTGGTGATCGCCTATGCCACTGCACCCGGTCCAAACAGTGCGCGCAGCGCCGAAGATTGCGGCGTCGACCCCAGCTTCACCGCCCCGCCGGCGGCCAAGCGCACACGCCCAGGCGAGTGGTTGGAACATAGCCCGATTCTGATCATCATGCTGGTGGCCCTGGCTGGCGGCTGGCTGTATCAGGAGTTCGCCAGCAAACCTGCAATCACTGCCATTTCCGGGCTCAACACCTACAACTTGCTGTTCATCATGCTCGGTGCCTTGTTGCACTGGCGGCCGCGCAGTTTCCTCGACGCGGTGGCGCGGGCCGTGCCGACCACCACCGGTGTACTGATCCAGTTCCCCCTGTATGGCTCGATCGCCGCGATTCTCACCCAGGTCAAAGGCGTGGATGAACAGACGCTGGCTCACCACATTTCGTTGTTCTTCACCCAGATCGCCACCCATGATACTTATGCACTGCTGATGGGGGTGTACTCGGCGGTGCTGGGCTTCTTCATCCCATCCGGCGGCGGCAAGTGGATCATCGAAGCGCCCTACGTGATGCTGGTGGCCAACGACCTGCAGTACCATCTGGGTTGGGCGGTGCAGATTTACAACGCTGCCGAGGCGCTGCCGAACCTGATCAACCCGTTCTACATGTTGCCGCTGCTCGGTGTGTTGGGGCTCAAGGCGCGCGACTTGATCGGTTTCTCGTTCGTGCAGTTATTGGTGCATGTGCCCTTGGTGCTGTTGCTGCTATGGGCGCTGGGCACTACGTTGCAATACATGCCGCCCGTTATGCCTTGAGGGCAGTCCGGATGCAGCAAGGGGCAGGGTGATGATCGAGGTTTCACGGTTCTGGCGCGATCCTGCATTGCCCTTCGTCGAAGCCAGGCGCGTGGGGGATGGGTGCAAGGTCTGCTATGCGCCCCATTCCCATGAAAGCTTCTCCATCGGTGTGATCACTGGAGGGCGCAGCACTTATCACAGCGGTGCGAGCCAGATAGAGGTTCAGGCAGGTACCACCGTGCTGATGAACCCTGGCGTAGTGCACAGCTGCAACCCGATCGCCGGGCAGCCTTGGTCTTACCTGATGCTATTCGTCGACATGCCGTGGTTGCAGCAGCATGGGTTTGTTCTGCCTGCGCAAACCTTCAGCACATCAGCGCGCCTTTACAGCCGGCTGCTGCAGCTGTTCGCCGATCTGTTCGATGCCCAAACTACCGACCGCCAAGCTCGGCTAGCCATTTTTTTCAAGGAGCTGCCCACTTACCTGCACAGCCCGGTGCAAACGCTGCGCGCCGACCACCCACAACTGGATGCGGCGGCGGCTTTCATGCGCGCCCACCGCAGTGACCCTTTGACCCTGGCGGACGTATGCGCTGCTTGCGGCCTGTCGCGGTCTTACCTGATCCGTGCATTCGAGCAGCGCTTTGGCCTGACACCTCATGGCTACCTGCTTGACCTGCGGATACAGCAGGCACGTGCGCAGTTGCGCCAGGGCCGAGCGATCGCCGAGGTGGCGGTGGAGGCTGGGTTTGCCGATCAGTCGCATTTGCAGCGTGCTTTCAAGCGACATCTGGCGGCTACGCCTGGGCATTACCGCGATGCGCCGCCTCTACCCGCACCAGTGGCTTCTCTGAGTTGCGAAGAGGCCAGCACTGGCAGCTTCAAACCAGCAGGTACACAGCGCTGCCCACCAATAGCACTGCCAGGCCGCGATTGAATAATTGCAGGTAACGGGGTTGGCGCAGGTACTGGCCGATCACACTCCCTGCCCAGGCCCAGCAGGCTACCGAGACGAAACAGATCGGCCCATAGATCCAGGTGAACAGCCACAACAATTGATGTTCGCCGCCGGTGTAGGCGCCCACTCCCGCGACTGCCGCCAGCCAGGCTTTGGGGTTGAGCCATTGCATCGCCGCACCCTGCCAGGCCGTTGGGGCGTCGTGCTGATCGGGGCTGCCCAGTTGCCCATCGTCGCTGGCCAACTTCCATGCCATGTAAAGCAAGAACCCCACGCCCCCCAGGTGCAGCGCCTGGCCTAGTAGCGGCCAGCGCAACAGCAGTTCGTGCAATCCGAGGCCAACCAGCAGCAACAACAGGCAAAAGCCCAGTGTTGCGCCGGTCACATGCCTGAGGCTGGCGCGCAGCCCATGGCGGGCACCGCTGCCGAGCGCGACGATGTTGACCGGCCCGGGCGAGATCGATGCTGCAAGGGCGAATGCGGCCATTGAAATGGACAGGGTCATGGGGTGGCTCCGATTGATGGACAATTTAGCAATCCTGCGCCCCTTCAATGGCCAGGTATTGAAGAATAATCCCCTGTGAAAGCCGTTAAGGTTTTGAAATAGTTTCGCGCTATGCGAAAAAGCTACCTCACTTGTAGGATCGTGTTCCCTATTCTGTTTTCAGGTCTATATGAGCACCTTCGCGGAGCCCCCCAGTTTTCGGCCTTCCTGGCCATCCTCCCCCCGTCCATGTGACGCCTTCAACGTGAGCACCCGCTAATGGAATGGCTAGCCGATCCAACGGCCTGGCTAGGCCTGTTGACGCTTATCGTCCTCGAGCTGGTGCTAGGTATCGACAACCTGGTGTTCATCGCCATCCTTGCCGACAAACTGCCGCCGCATCAGCGTGACCGTGCGCGAGTGATCGGCCTGAGCCTGGCGCTGATCATGCGTCTGGGCCTGCTGGCCAGTATCTCGTGGATGGTCACCCTTACCGCGCCGTTGTTCGAAGTCATGGGCAAGAGTTTCTCCGGCCGTGACCTGATCATGCTGTTCGGCGGTGTGTTCCTGCTGTTCAAAGCCACTATGGAGCTGCATGAGAGGCTGGAAGGGCATGTGACACAGGCCAGTGGCGTGCTGCGCCATGCTGCGTTCTGGCCGATCGTGGCGCAGATCGTCGTGCTCGATGCGGTGTTTTCGCTGGACGCGGTAATTACCGCGGTGGGTATGGTCGAACACCTGTCGGTGATGATGATCGCGGTCATCTTCTCGATCGGTATCATGATCGTGGCCAGTAAGCCGCTGACCCGCTTCGTCAATGCTCACCCGACGGTGATCATGCTGTGTCTGGGCTTCTTGATGATGATCGGCTTCAGCCTGACCGCCGAAGGCCTTGGGTTCCACATTCCCAAGGGCTACCTTTATGCGGCCATTGGTTTCTCGATCCTTATCGAGCTGTTCAATCAGTTGGCTCGCGCCCGTCGCAAACGCAGCCTGCAACAGCATCGTCCGCTGCGTGAGCGCACGGCTCACGCCGTTTTGCGCCTGCTGGGCGGGCGCCGGGTGGAAGCTGACGAGGTCGGTGAAGAAATTGCCGACCTGGTCGAAGGTGGCGGTGAGCAGGTGCTGTTCGACCGCCGTGAACGCGTGATGATCAGTGGTGTGTTGAACCTGGCCGAGCGACCGATCCGCACGGTGATGACCCCACGGGCGCAGGTCGATGTCATTGACCTTGCGCAACCTGCGCAGGCCATCAGCCAAGCGCTGGCCAACTCGCCCTATTCGCGTCTGCCGTTGATTCGAAATGGCCATATCGAAGAGCCGTTGGGCTTCGTACACAAGAAGGAATTGCTCAAGGAAATGCTCGGCGGCAGCCAGCCCAACCTCGAACGCATGGCCCGAGCCCCGCTGAACCTGTTGGAGAGCTTCAGTATCTTCAATGCCCTGGAGCAGATGCGCAGCCAGTCGACCCATATCGCTTTCGTGATCAATGAGTTCGGGGATTTCACCGGGCTGTTGACCATGACCGACATCCTCGAGTCGGTCGCTGGCGAATTGCCTGATGCCAGCGAGGTCGAGGGCCCAGCGATCGTCGAGGAGGGTGATGGCTTCATCGTCAATGGCGCCATGAGCCTCAGCCAGGTCCAGGCCCGCACAGGCTTCAGCGCCCGTGCCACCGAGGACTACCAGACCCTTGCAGGCCTGGTCATGAGCCTGCTGGACCGTCTGCCAGTGGTAGGTGACCGGTTAGCCTACGGTGGCTGGAGCATGACGGTGGTGGCGGTCGAGGAGCGGCGGGTACGCCAGGTGCGCCTCACACAGAGCGCCGACGCTGACGCAGCAGGTGCTTGAAGCCTTCAAGCACCAGCACCAGTACAGCGGCCCAGATCGGTAGGTAAGTCAGCCACTGATCCGGGCCGATCGTCTCCCCGAGCAGCAGGGCGACGCCGACCAGCAAGACGGGTTCGACATAGCTCAGCAGGCCGAACAGGCTAAAGGGCAACAGGCGGCTTGCCAGCACATACGCGATCAGTGCGCAGGCGCTGATCGCCCCCAGCAGCGGGATCAAGCCATAGAGGCCAGGGTGTTGCTGCATGTCTGTCGCCGACAGTGCACCTTGGGTGACGAAGTACAACGCCCAGGGCAGCAATAGGCACATGTCGCACCACAGGCCGCCTAGGTGATCGGTGCGACAGCGTCGCCTCAGCACGAAGTAGATCGGGTAGCCGATCATCACCACCAGGGTTTCCCAGGCGAAGCTGCCATGCTGGTAAAGCTCGTGCCCCACCCCCACAGCTGCGCAACAAACCGCCACAGCCTGCAGGCGTGACAGCCGCTCGCCATAGACCAGCCGCCCGGTGAGCACCATCGCCAGCGGCAGCAGGAAGTACCCCATCGACACCTCCAGGCTGCGCCCGTGCAGGGGAGCCCAAAGAAATAGCCACAACTGCACACCCATCAGCCAGGAAGTACCCACCATACCCAGCAGCAGCGCCGGCGTCTGCCGAACCCGAGCGAGCAGCTCGCCGACGCGCTTCCAGTCTTTGCTGGCCAGCATGAACAGCGTCAGGCAAGGTAAGGTCAGCAATGTACGCCAGCCAAAGATCTCCTCGCCATCGAGCGGCGAAAGCAGGGAGGAATAGAAATACATCACGGCGAACAGACAGGACGCCATGACCGATGAAATAATGCCTTTTGACACGAATGCCTCGGATAGGAGAGTGGACCGGTGGATCAGCCGGGCATGATCTCAGGGGGCGCGTCCTGCGGCAACCTTGGGCCGCCCGGTCGCGCCGCGAGTGCCCGAAGAAAATCGGCTGCTGGCATTGGCCGAGCGAACAGGTAACCCTGCTGGAAGTCCACGCCGCTGCGCGCCAGGTAGTCCCGCTGAACCTCGGTTTCCACCCCTTCGGCAACGATGCCCAAGCTCAATTTGGCGCAAAGCTCGATGATGCTGTCCAGGATATGTTGCGACAACGCATCGCCCCCGATCATGGCCACGAAGCTCTGGTCGATCTTCAGGTAATCGACCTTGAACTGGCGCAGGTAGTTGAGGCTTGATTGGCCGGTGCCAAAATCATCGAGGGCGATCATCACCCCCATCTCATGCAGTTTGGCGAACAATTCCAATGCGACCGGCGTGGCCTCGAGCAGTTTGCGCTCGGTCAGCTCCAGTGTCAGCCGTATCCGTCCTTCGGGAAAATGCTCAAGGAAGGTTCGGCAGTCGTCGAGCAGGCTCAAGTCTCGACAGTGATCGGCTGTGATATTGATGCCGATATGAAAGCCGTCTTCCAACAACGCTGCGTAAGGGGCGAGGTTCTGCGCAGTGTGCAGCATCAGCGCCCGGGTCATCTCGACGATCTGGCCGCTGTGTTCGGCGTAGGGGATGAACAGGTCCGGGCGGACCAGGCCTTCGCGGGGATGGTTCCAGCGCATCAGCACTTCGGCCCCCGCCCAGCGGTAGTCCCCTCTGCGCACAACCGGTTGGAAATAGGGCAAGAACTCATCGGCTTGCAACGCCCGCTGCAGTTCCGCACGGGGGGAGCTGGCGCGGCGCAGTTGCCAGTGGCAGACACTGCCGGCGGCCACCCCGAGTATCAACAACAGGCTGAGCAGGGCAGGGTATTGACTGCGCAGCATCTGGGCAGGTTTGTCGGCCCCGTAGCCACCGTGCACGCTGAAAGGGTAGCGAGCCGAGCCTAGGGTTACATCGGCGGTGGCGGCAACCGGTGGAACGCCGCTATGCACCACGCCGTCCTTGCCCATCCAGGCGTTGCCGACACGGATCTGTAGTGCCTCCTGCGAGCCGATCAAACGCAAAGCCGAGAGCAGATGGTCGCCGTCCAGCGTGGTGATCGCCCCGCGATCGCCATCGATGGCGCGATACACCAGCAGGGGGTGGCCAGGCGTTACCGAGTTGCCATTCATCAGCCAGAGCTGCCCGTCAGTGTAATCACTCGCGTGAACGGGCTCGTGGTAATCGCCAAACAGTGAGGTGCAATACAGGTTGTTCTGGCGAAACAGGTTGGTTGACCTGACAAAAGCATTGCGCGTGACCTGAGTGCGCAGCGCCAGCTCCACCTCGCTGCACGGGCTTCCTGCCAGCGGCAGCAGCGCCTGCGCGGCGTTGGCCAGGTTGTCTAGAATGTGATCGACATGCTCGACCACCTGCTGTGTAGTCGCCTGGCTGCTGGCACGCAATTCGCGCTCGATTTGCCAGTTCATCACCGCCAGGCCGCAGGCCAGCGGCAGCACGCCGACCGCCCACGGCAGCAGAGAGCGCCAACTGCACCGAGCGGGGCGTTTGGAGGTGAGAGGCATGCGCTGTCGATCTTCCTGAATGCTGACAAGCTGAGGATAGCCTTTTGCTGGGTAGCGTGACTAACTAATGCGCGACAAAGCCATTTACGCCATGTAGAATTCATTTACGAATACAACAATAAGGTCCTTCCAGCGTGAAGGGTCAACCCCGCCGAGAATGGGTCCATATGACATACCATGGGTTCAAGCTGATCATTGGTGACTTCCTCGCGCGTAGCGTGCGCGGTATCCCGTGCTCTCCGCCACTGTCGTTCCACATCCTACGCATTCTTTAATTTTCGCTGCAGATGAGGGTACGAACATGGCTGATATCTTTGACAATCCAATGGGCCTGATGGGCTTCGAATTCATTGAGCTCGCCTCGCCGACGCCAGGGGTGCTGGAGCCGGTATTCCAGACACTGGGCTTCACCAAGGTGGCCACTCACCGTTCCAAGGATGTGCACCTGTATCGCCAGGGCGGTATCAACCTTATTTTGAACAACGAACCCAAGAGCATTGCCTCGTATTTCGCGGCCGAGCATGGGCCGTCCGTGTGCGGCATGGCGTTCCGCGTGCGCAACGCGCATGAAGCCTATGCCCGGGCTCTGGAGCTGGGGGCTCAGCCGGTCGAGATAGAAACTGGCCCGATGGAGTTGCGCCTGCCCGCTATCAAAGGCATTGGTGGTGCTCCGCTCTACTTGATCGACCGTTTCGAAGAAGGCAGTTCGATCTATGACATCGACTTCAATTTCATCGAGGGTGTCGATCGCAACCCGGTTGGCGCGGGCCTGAAGATCATCGACCACCTGACCCACAACGTTTACCGCGGGCGCATGGCTTATTGGGCCGGGTTCTACGAAAAGCTGTTCAACTTCCGTGAAATCCGTTACTTCGACATCAAAGGCGAATATACCGGCCTCACGTCCAAGGCCATGACCGCACCTGACGGCATGATCCGCATTCCGCTCAACGAAGAGTCGTCCAAGGGGGCGGGGCAGATCGAAGAGTTCCTCATGCAGTTCAACGGTGAAGGCATCCAGCATGTGGCCTTCTTGACCGATGACCTGCTCAAGACCTGGGATGCCCTCAAGGGCCTTGGTATGCGCTTCATGACCGCGCCGCCGCAAACCTACTACGAAATGCTCGAAGAACGCCTGCCTGGCCACGGCGAGCCAGTGGGCCAACTGCAAGCGCGCGGTATCCTGCTCGATGGCGCTTCCGAGTCAGGCGACAAACGCCTTCTGCTGCAGATTTTCTCGGAAACGCTACTTGGCCCGGTTTTCTTCGAGTTCATCCAGCGTAAAGGGGATGACGGGTTCGGTGAGGGCAATTTCAAGGCATTGTTCGAGTCCATCGAGCGCGATCAAGTGCGCCGTGGCGTGCTCAGTGCCGACTGAATGCATACCGCGTTGCGCCGTCAGCCCTGGCTGACGGCGCCCCTCACGCGGCGGCTACGCTGCCGGAACAAGCCCCAGTAGGCAATTGCGCCGGTGATGATGCCCACCAGCGCCAGGGATGGGAATAATTGTTTCATGGTCTGGCGAGTTTCCCGGGCCGAGTAGCCTGACGGGTACCCCGCTTTGACGGTGTACCCGTACTTTTTCGAAACACCCTCTTGGAAAAACTCGGCTTGTGAGGGCCTGGACGCGTCGCGACTATCGCCGTCGCTCCAGATATACAGGTCTTCGAACTCCAGCAACAATGTCAGGCCAGTTTGAAAAGCGCGCAGTTCATTTTGAAGCAGGATGCCATAAGACGTGGCGATGACTCCTCTGTTCTCTTGCGTGGTCTGATAGACCAAGAGCATGTCGTGAGGTGTTACAGGAGGGTCCAGCATCAAACGAAACTGCGAGCTGACATCGGCGAAGCTTTGATCCGGTGCAGACGGCGCCTTCATGCTGTTGCAGTAGGGTCGCCCGTTGGAAGTCAAAGCTAGCGAGCGTAGGTGAGGTGCTTGGGTTACCAGGTCGATCAATTGTGGCTCGGCGTTCTCGCAGTGGGTTCCTGCCAGTGTCATTGCAGCAGTGGCCGATGCCTTGATGCGATCCAGTGCCAAGTCCACCGAATAGATGGCTTCGCCAACCGAGATTCTTGCCGTCTCCTCGAGCTTCTTGTCTTGTTGATAGAACATGATCATCAGCCCAGTGCCCACCGGCAGCAAACTTATCGCCAATGTCAGTAAAAGTTCGATCAAACTCTGCCCTGCAGTTTTGATTCTTGACATGAATGTCCAGCCCCATTTCCCAGCAGCTCGAGATGAGCCGCCCAACGGCAAGCCTAAGAATCAATCGATGCATGGGATGTAGTCCAACGCCTTTGCCGCTTCGTGAACTACGCCGCTCGCCTGTAGGACTCACTGCGCCTGCAGTGCAGTAATCACCTTTTGCGCCAGCAGCGCCGTCGAGGCAGGGTTCTGCCCGGTGAGTAACCTCCCGTCGCCAACCACGAACGGTTGCCAGGGGTCATCGCCTTTGTGATAGAGGCCGCCGCGTGCGATCAACTCATTTTCAGTGAGAAAAGGCACGACTTTGTCCAACTCTGCCAATTTCTCTTCTGTATTGGAAAAACCGGTTACCTGCCGGTCCTTGAGCAGCAGGCTGTTGTCGCTGAGCTTGATGTTCAGTAAGCCGACCACGCCGTGACAAACTGCGGCAATGATGCCATTGCTTTCATAGACCTTGCGCGCCACGCCTTGAAGCGGTTGATTGTTGGGGAAATCGAACATCACCCCGTGACCCCCGGTGTAATACATGGCGCAATAATCCTCAGCCTTGAGCTGGTCCGGGCTTGAGGTTGAGCCTAGAAGATTCAAGAACGACTTGTCTTCTAACCATTGCCAGTCCAGCTCCGGCGCCATCTGCAAGCTATGGGGGTCGATAGGCACATAACCGCCGCCAGGACTCACGTAATCAACTTGGTATCCAGCCTTGAGTACGGCATCGACAAAATGCACGGCCTCACCCAACCACAGGCCAGTAGCTCGTTTAATGACGGGATATTTAGGCGTGTTGGTCAGTACCACGAGAATTTTCTTGCTCATCGCCACGCTCTCTGATCATTCTTTCGAGGCTATGCGTTGCTTGGCGCGGGTAAACCTTTTGAGCATAGCTTGCGTTGTACCAAGCGCCATTGCGCAACGGCTTCTATGCTCAAGGCAGCACCTGCTGCATGCGCCACTCGCGCGCAGTGAATGCGCTGACGGATTTTCCAGCAGATGCGTAAAACGGACTTTCAACCAGCAGTGGTGGAATCACAGCGATGTTCGCAAAAGACAGGCCGCACAAGGCGTCGGGGCAGGGCAGGGGGCAGGCCACTGGGGGGCAATCGCCATCGGGCATGGCTGCACAGATTGCCCAATTCGACTGGCATAACACTCCACTTGGGGCGCTGCCGCACTGGCAGGCACCTTTGCGCACAGCCGTAGATATGATGCTGCTCTCGCCGTTTCCCAGCGCGGTGGTCTGGGGCGCCGAGATGACAGTGGTGCATAACGACCCTTACCTGGCATTGATCGAGGGTGATGGCCATGGGCTGGGCCAAGCCTTTGACACGCTCTGGGCCACAGCCTGGGAGAACATCGGGCCTTGGGTGTTCGAGGCATTCAATGGAGGGGCGAACTTTGTCGAGAATCAACCTGTGCGGCTCGTTCGCAAGCGCATGGGCGGCCAAGCCTGTTTCGTTTTTAGCTACACCCCGCTACGCGACGAAGACCATGAGGTGGCAGGTTTCATGCACACGGTCATCGATACCAGCGCCGGTGTCGATGCACATGATAAATGGCGTGAACAAGCGCTGGCGTTCGAGCGCCAGATCGAGCGCGTTCTGGCCGACCGCGATCAGATCTGGCAGCTTTCCCGGGACGCCATGATCGTGGTGACCCGCGACCTGCTGTTGCAAGCGGTCAATCCAACTTGGCAGCGCGTTCTTGGCTGGGCCGAGGATGAAGTGCGGGGTACGGCGATATTGGAATTGGTCCATCCTGCCGACAGGGCCGAGGTTGAGGTGGCGGTGATGGAATTCGTTCATGACCGCGGGCTCGAGCAACTGGAAACACGTTTGCGCCACAAGGACGGGCACTACCGTATGTTCCGCTGGACCGCTACGTTCGACGGCACGTTGCTGACTGCCGTGGGCCGCGACGTGTCACAGGATCAAGACGATGCCTTGCGTCAACTCGACAACCTGGTCAGGGCCAGTCAGCGTCTGGATGCCGTCAGCCACGTAGCAGGGGGCATGGCCCACGAGCTTAATAACCTGCTTTCGGGCATCAGTGGCAGCCTGGAATTGATGCAGCGACGGATGGAACAAGGCCGCCTAGAGCAGATCGATCGTTACGTGTCGATGGCCAACGATTCGGTGAGCAAGGCTATGTCGCTCACCCACCATTTGCTGGCATTTTCCCGCCATCAGCCGTTGTCACCCAAACCCTTGGACATCAATCGCGAACTCAATGCGATGGAGCCGCTGCTACGCCAGGTGCTGGGCGCTGAAATGCGAGTGAACTGGGAACTGGATGTCTTACCATGGACCGTCTGCCTGGATGTCGCGCAGCTGGAGAATGCTCTGCTGAACCTCCTAGCCAATGCGCGCGAAGCTTGCCTGGGGCGAGGCCTGGTCACGTTACGCACGATCAACACGCGCGTGCAGGCGCCTTCTTCCGATGAGCGTGGCGTTGCCCCAGGTGACTATGTCGCACTCTACGTGTGCGACGATGGCCACGGTATGCCTGAGATTGACCTGGCGCGCGCGTTTGAACCCTTCTTCACCACCAAGCCAATGGGCCATGGAGCCGGATTGGGGCTGGCGATGGTCTATGGGTTCGTCGGCCAGTCAGGTGGCCATGTCTGGCTTGAGTCCGAGCCTGATCAGGGTATGAAAGTCTGTATGTTGTTCCCACGTTGCCTCGAACACATTCCCCAGCCCCCTCAGCAGCCTGTACCTAGCGTTTCAAGGGCCAATGGGCAGCGCGTGTTGCTGGTGGACGATGAAGAAAACCTGCGCCTGGTGATGAAGGAGTACCTTCAGGAGCGTGGCTTTGATGTCTGCGATGCGGACGATGCCAGGTCTGCGCTCGAGCGCTTCCGCCACCACGGCCCATTCGATCTGGTGATCACCGATATCGGCTTGCCCGGCGGTTTCAGCGGGCGGCAGGTGGCCCGGGCGATGCGCATGGCTAGGCCTGAGCAAAAGATCCTGTTGATTACCGGCTTCAATGACCAGCCACTGGAACCGCAATTGGCCAACGCACCGGGTACCGCTTTACTGCTCAAGCCGTTCGCGTTGTCCAGCCTGATGAACCAAGCGCTGCTTATGTTGGGCGAATGAACGCGCTCAGGGTTTGCCCAATATATTTGCCACTCGAGCCTGCAACTGCTTGAGTTCGAAAGGTTTGCTCACTAATTGCATGCCGGGGGCGAGAAAACCTTCACGTGCCATGGCCGTCTCGGCATAGCCGGTGATGAACAGTATTGGCAGATGCGGGCGCAGGGTTCGCGCGATCTCTGCCAGTTGTCGCCCACTCATGCCGGGTAAACCGACGTCGCTTAACAGCAGGTCGACCGCCTGGCCTGAACGCAGCAGTTGCAGGGCTTCGGTGGCGTTGCCCACACTCTGGCAAGGGAAGCCTTCATCTTCAAGTGCCTGGCACAGCAGTTGGCGTACATGGGGGTCATCTTCGACCACCAGCACATGTCGACCTTCACGGGGCTGTGGTGAAGGTTCAGGTGTAGTGCAAGGTTGCTGCTGGTCGAGGTAGCGAGGTAGATAAAGATCGACCCGAGTACCATGGCCGATCTCACTCCACAGTTTGACTTGGCCATGGGACTGCTTGCTGAAGCCGTAGACCATCGACAGGCCAAGGCCTATACCTCGGCCCACGGGCTTGGTACTGAAGAAAGGCTCGAAGGCGTGTTCCAATGTGCTTTGCGACATGCCGTAACCATCATCAATGATGCTCAGCCGAGTAAATTCGCCGGGTTCCAGGGCGATGATGGCAGCGCCATGGGCATCCATACGCTGGTTGCTGGCCTGGATCCTAACCGTGCCACCATTGGGCATGGCTTCGCAGGCATTGACCAGAAGATTGGTGATTGCCTCCAGCAGTTGCTCACTATCGGCCTGAACCGGCCACAGATCTTGCGGCAATTCTACCTGCAGGCTTACGCCAGGATCGATACAGGCCTGAAGCCGCTGTGGTTCGAGCAGGGCATGCAGATCTATGTGCTGGCTTTGCAGCGACTGCCTGGACGAAAACGCCAGCAACCGATGGGTGAGTGCTGCTGCGCGGGACACGGCTTCCTGGCCCATCTGCAGGATTGTTTGCAAGCCATCGCTGCGATGTTGCTTCAAGCGCCGTTCGATCAGCTCGAAACTACCCCCGATGCTGGTCAGTAGGTTATTGAAATCGTGCGCAACACCCCCAGCTAACTGGCCAATGGCTTCCATTTTGCGGGTCTGTTGCCGGGCCTGTTCGGCCGCCCGCTGCTCATCGCGGCGCGCATCAAGACACTGCTGTAGCTCATTGATATGGTCCCGGGCCAGGTACTGCCGGTTTCGGTTTCGCAAGGCTGTGCGGATCAGGTGAAGCAGGTGTTGTTCATCGTACGGCACGGCCAGCAGTATGAGGTTGCCAAGTGCTAGCACAGAGCTTGAGCGAGTTACCTCGGGCGTAGGGGTCAAAAGCACGATGGTCAGGTCCGACCAGAGCGGCTGCTGGTCGACAAAGCTTTTGAGGAGCAACGCTGCTTCGCTGTCCAGCGCCTGTTCGGCAATGATTGCCACGCCTGCACCCTCGAACAGGCAGCTGTGCAATTTGGCGACATCCTTTGCACACAAACATTGCACCCCAGCAGCGGCCAGCAATTTCGAAGCATTACTGGCAAGCCGCCGCGGAGCCAGGATCAGAGCACGTTCGTCCATCGACAGCGGACTGGCCAATGCGATTCTCCTGATGATGTCGACAAGGTCGATTGGGGACCTCGTCACCTTCAATGGTCCGATAATCACTCGACCATGGCTATTCTCTGAGGGTTCAACGCATCTACAGGCCTTTTTGCAGGAAGGGGTCGTCCGGGTTCTGGCGCTCCAGCTCAGCCAGTAAGACTTGAACGTTCTGTAACTGGCCGCTCTCCTTCCAGTACTGGATCAGCATCACCCGTGCTCGGCGATTGGCCGGTTGGCGGCTGAGCACGGTTTCCAGCTGCTTTTGCGCGGCGTCTGGTTGTTCCAGGTCGTGCAGGGTGACCGCCAGGGTGTAGCGGTAGTCGGTGTTTCCAGGCTCCAGTTCCACTGCCCGCGACAGCGCGAGCAGGGCGTACTCACGCTGATTATGGCGAATCAGCCACAGCCCGAGTTCATACTGCAGAAATGCTGAGTTCGGGCGCAGGGCCAAGGCTTTGGCAAGCACCTGGCGGGATTGGTCATGCAGGCCCTGGCGTTCGAGCAAACGCACATTTGTGGCGAGGGCGTCGAGGTTCTCGGGGTCAACGGCAAGGCTGCGCTGCACGGCCGCGGCAGCCTGGTCGTAATCATTTTCGTGCAGATAAAGGCGTGCCAGGTGCACCTGGGCTTGCGCATCGTCGGGCTGGGTTTCCAGCACCTGCTGGTACTGCTCCAGTGCGCTCTGCAACGGCCCGAAATAAAGGCCAATGGCGTCCGGGTCGAGGCCGAGCAAGGCGTCAACCGCCGCAAAGCGCACGCTCTGATCATCATCGTCCAGCAAAGGGCCTAGTACCAAGCTGCGTTGGGAAGGCTGCAAGAGCCTTCGAACACTGGCGATGGCAGCGCGGCGCACCAAGGGTTCATCGTTCTCCAAGCCAAGGCGGGCCAGCTGCAGGGCCTGGGGCGAGGGATAATTGGGCAACTCGGCGTAAAGCGCCGCGCGGCGGATCGGCGTCAGATCATCGCGTCGCAGCTGTTGATACAGCACTCGGGCTGCACCTGGCAGGCCATCATGTGCCTGGCGCAGCGCCTTGCTGTAGCTGTAAGGCGGTTGCGCTGGCGCAGAGGGCTCATCGCCCCGGCGCAGTAAAACGATGGCGATGAACACCAGAATCAGCAGCAGGATGGCGATCAGGTAGCTGTGGCGTCTGGGCATCGGGCACTGCGGTCCATGGCCGTGAAAACGCAAAGCTTGGGGCAGAATGCCTTGAGCTGCAAGTTGCAGGGTGGCTGGGCGAGACAAAAAAAGCCCCGCTGACCTAAGCCGGCGGGGCAAACGGTTGGGAAAACCAACCAAAGGAGTCGTTGAAGCTGCAGGGGTCAGCGCACGCTGGCAACCGTCTCTGGTTGCCAGCCGCCACCCAGGGCCTTGTAGATCGCGACGATGCCGCGGTACAGCTCTACTTCGCCCTGGGCCTGAGCATCTTCGGCGCTCAGGCGCTCGCGCTCGGCATCGAGCAATACCAGGTAGTCCACGGTGCCCTCGCGGTAACGCACCGACGCAAGGTCTGCGGCCTTGCGGCTAGCTTCGCTCTGGCGCATCAGCGACATCAGCCGCTGCTGGGTCTTGTCGTAGTCGCTGAAGGCGTTGGCCGACTCTTCCAAGGCCAGCAGTACCTGTTGCTCATAATTGGCCAGGGCGCCCTCGGCATCTGCCTTGGCGCCACGCAGACGGGCCCTTACGCTGCCCAAATCGAATGCCGCCCAGGTGATGCTTGGCCCTAACGCCCATGCATTGGCGGCCGAAGCGCCGATCTGCGAGCCACGGGCAGCGGTAAAGCCCAGGAAGCCGCTGAGGCTCACCCGAGGGAACAGGTCGGCGGTGGCTACACCCACGTTGGCAGTGGCCGCAGCCAGCTGGCGCTCGGCGCTGCGCACATCCGGGCGGCGGCGCAGCAGCTCGCCGGGGTCACCCACCGGCAGGGCCTTGGCGATAGCCGGCAAGGCTTTGGGCGACAGGTCAACGCTCAGCGCCTCGGGGCGCTGGCCCAGCAGGGTGGCGATACGGTGACGCGCCCTGGCCTGTTCGGCCTGCAACTGCGGAATCGTGGCTTGCACACCTGCCAGGCGCGCATCGGCACGCACCACATCAAGCTCGTTGCCAACCCCCGCGTCGCGCAGGGTCACGGTGATGGTCCGCGATTGCTGTTGAGTCTTGAGGTTGGCCTGGGCGATGTTTTCGCGCAGTTGCGCGCCCCGCAGTTGGCCGTAGGCATCGACCAGCTCGGCGATCAGGCTGACCTGCAGCTGCTGCAAGTCGGCCTGGGCCGCCGCTGCCTGGGCTTCGCTGGCTTCGATTCGGCGCTGAATGCGGCCGAACAAATCAAGCTCCCAGGCCATGTCCAAGCCTAGGTCGTAGCGCTCGCTATTGACCCGTTGATCGGTCTGGCCAGGAATCTGGCCTTTGCCGATTTCGCTGCTGGCGCGGCTTGTGACGACCGGAAGCTGATCGTTGGCAGCGTCATCGCGGATCGCTCGGGCCGACTTGAACCGCGCGAACGCCACACGCAGGTCGCGGTTGCCCTGCAGCGATGCCTGCACCAACTGGTTCAGCACAGGGTCGTCGAACTGCTTCCACCACAGGCTTTCGAAGCGGCTGCGATCCAGGGCCGTGGCTTGCATGTTGCTGTTGTCCAAGCGCGCAGGCTCGGTGTCGGGGGTCTTGTAGTCCGGCCCGACCGCGCAGGCGGCCAGGGCCAGCGCCAGCAGGCTGGGCGTCAGGGGTTTGAGCAGGTTCATGCGTGGTTCTCCAGCACGTGCGCGTGCTCGGCCTTGCGGGCCTGGCGACGCTCGACGAAGCGGCGGATCAGGAAGAAGAACACCGGTGTCAGGAACAGGCCGAATACGGTCACACCGATCATCCCCGAGAACACCGCCACACCCATGGCATGGCGCATCTCTGAGCCTGCACCGGAGCTGAACACCAACGGCACCACGCCCATGATGAAGGCGATCGAGGTCATCAGGATCGGCCGCAGGCGCAGGCGGCAGGCTTCCAGCACCGCAGCGAGGGGATCGAGGCCCTTGGCTTGTTCATCCTTGGCGAACTCGACGATCAGGATGGCGTTCTTGCACGCAAGCCCCACCAGCACGATCAGGCCGATCTGGGTGAAGATGTTGTTGTCCCCACCCGATACGATCACCCCGGTGATAGCCGACAGCAAGGTCATCGGCACGATCAGGATCACCGCCAGCGGCAGGCTCCAGCTTTCGTATTGGGCGGCCAGCACCAGGAAGGCCAGCAGCACGCACAGTGGGAATACGAACAGCGCCGTGTTGCCCGAGAGAATCTGCTGGTAGGTCAGGTCGGTCCACTCGAAGGTCATGCCGTTGGGCA
The DNA here is from genome assembly GCF_014269025.2 of Pseudomonas promysalinigenes. Lineage (NCBI taxonomy): Bacteria > Pseudomonadati > Pseudomonadota > Gammaproteobacteria > Pseudomonadales > Pseudomonadaceae > Pseudomonas > Pseudomonas promysalinigenes. The sequence goes on from NZ_CP077094.1 coordinate 2,267,431, forward strand.
GCTCTTGTTTGAGCAGCTTTTCCATCGCCGCTTCGGCTTGGCCTGAGCTATAGCCTGGTGCTGCAGCACCGTTGATCTCGGCGGTGATGAAGCCGTTATAGTGCATCACCCGGTCTGGGCCGGAGGTGTCACTGACCTTGAGGAAGGTCGCCAAGGGGATCATCTCGCCCAGGTTGTTGCGCACCTTGAGCTGGCCGATCTGCTCAGCGTCGAGGCGGAACTGCTGTTCGGCCTGAACGTTGACTTGGTAGGTGCGGCCGAACCGGTTGAAGTCGTTGGTGTACAGCGAGCCCAGATAGACCTGCAGGGTGTCGAAGATATCGGTGATCGCCACGCCGTGGGTCTTGGCCTTTTCCCGGTCGATGGCGGCATCGACTTGGGGCACGTTGACCTGGTAGCTGGTGAACAGGCCCGCCAGTTCCGGCACCTCATGGCTCTTGGCGATGATGTTCTGGGTTTCTTTGTACAGCGCTTCGTAGCCCAGGTTGCCGCGGTCCTCGATCTGCAGGCGGAAGCCGCCGATGGTGCCCAGCCCTTGTACCGGTGGTGGCGGGAAAATCGCGATGTAGGCGTCCTGGATATCTGCGAACTTGGCGTTCAGTGCAGCGGCGATCGCAGCAGCCGATTGGCTCGGGTCTTTACGCTCGTCGAAGGGTTTGAGCGGAGTGAACACGATGCCGCTGTTGGGGCTGTTGGTGAAACCGTTGATCGAAAGGCCAGGGAAGGCGACCGAATCGGCCACGCCCGGTTGCTCAAGGGCAATTTCGCTCATGCGCTTGATGACCGCTTCGGTGCGGTCGAGGCTGGCGGCGTCAGGCAACTGAGCGAAGGCCACCAGGTACTGTTTGTCCTGGGCCGGCACAAAACCGGTTGGCGTGCTGGAGAACCCCAGGTAGGTCAGGCCCATGAGCCCTGCATATACGAACAATGCGATGCCGCTGGAACGGATGACCCGGCGTACGCCGCCCACGTAGCGGTGGCTGGCGCGGTCGAAGAAGCGGTTGAACGGGGCGAACAGCCAGCTACCCAGCAGCCGCTCGAGCAAGCGCGAGAAACGATCCTTGGGCGCGTGATGGTCCTTGAGCAGCACCGCGGCCAGCGCAGGCGACAGGGTCAGCGAGTTGAACGCCGAGATCACGGTGGAAATCGCGATAGTCAGGGCAAACTGCTTGTAGAACTGCCCGGTAAGGCCGGAAATGAACGCCGCAGGCACGAACACAGCGCACAGTACCAGGGCGGTGGCGATGATCGGCCCGGTGACTTCACTCATGGCCTTTTGCGTGGCTTCGAGGGGTTTGAGGCCCAGCCCGATGTTGCGCTCGACGTTCTCTACCACCACGATGGCGTCGTCCACCACGATGCCGATGGCCAACACCAGGCCGAACAACGACAAGGCGTTGAGTGAGAAGCCGAACAGGTGCATGACCGCGAAGGTGCCGATCAGCGAAACCGGTACTGCCATCAACGGGATGATCGAGGCGCGCCAGGTCTGCAGGAACAGAATCACGACCAGCACCACCAGCACCAAGGCTTCGAACAGTGTGTGCACCACCGCTTCGATGGAGCCACGCACGAACACGGTTGGGTCATAGACGATGCTGTAGTCCATCCCTTCGGGGAAGTCTTTTTTCAGTTCGGCCATCTTCGCCCGCACTTCGTCGGAGATATCAATGGCGTTGGAGCCGGGGCGCTGGAAGATTGGAATGGCCACAGCCGGCTGATTGTTCAGCAGCGAGCGCAAGGCGTACTGGCTGGAGCCCAACTCGACCCGGGCGATATCCTTCAGGCGAGTGATTTCGCCATCGGCGCCAGCGCGAACGATGATGTTTTCGAACTCTTCCTCGTTGACCAGGCGGCCTTGGGTGTTGATCGACAGCTGAAAGCTGGTAGAGCCAGGGGCGGGCGGGGCACCAAGCTGGCCGGCAGCGACCTGACGGTTCTGCTCGCGGATGGCGGCGACCACATCGCTGGCGGTGAGGTTGCGCGAAGCGGTCTTGTTCGGGTCCAGCCATACGCGCAGCGAGTAGTCGCCCATACCGAACAGTTGCACGTCGCCGACCCCACCAAGGCGTGCCAGTTCGTCCTTGATGTTGAGAATGGCGTAGTTGGACAGGTACAGCATGTCGTAGCGGTTGTCCGGCGAGGTCAGGTGCACGACCATGGTCAGGTCGGGGGACGCCTTGTCCACGGTGATACCGATCCGTGTCACTTCCTCTGGCAGCTTGGGCTGGGTCCGGGTGACGCGGTTCTGCACCTGCACCTGGGCATTGTCCAGGTCAGTGCCAAGGGCGAAGGTAATGGTCAGGGTCAGCTTGCCGTCGGCAGTGGACTGCGAAGACATGTACAGCATGTTCTCGACGCCGGTAATGGCTTGCTCCAGTGGCGCGGCAACGGTCTCACCGATCACCTTGGGGTTGGCGCCGGGGAAGTTGGCGCGCACGACCACGGTTGGCGGCACCACTTCAGGGTATTCACTGATCGGCAACTGGAACAACGAGATCGAGCCTGCGATCAACAGCACCAGCGATAGCACCGCGGCGAAGATAGGCCGGGTAATGAAGAATTTCGAAAAGTTCATCGGTGTGGTCCTTTAACCGCGTGGCGCCTGGGCGCTGGCGACTTTATCGGTTGAGCCCGCTACCTTCTGCACCGGGTTACTGGCTTGCAGGGCCTGGCGCTGCTGGGCCAGAGCAGCCAGGGTCTGCTCACTGGCCATAGGCGTTTCTTCCGGGGTCACCGGCGAGCCAGGGCGCACCCGCTGCAGGCCCTTGACCACGATGCGGTCGTCCTTGGCCAGGCCGCTGCGCACGATGCGTAAACCCTCAAGCTTTGGCCCCAGCTCAACGGCGCGGTAGGCGGCCTTGTTGTCTTTGTCCATGACCAGCACGAACTTCTTGCCAAGGTCGGTGCCGACAGCTTCGTCGTTGATCAGCACGGCGTCATATTGGGCACTGCCCACCAGCTTCAGGCGGGCATACAAGCCGGGGGTGAACTGGCCGTCGCGGTTGTCGAACACAGCGCGACCACGGATGGTGCCTGTGCGCGGGTTGACTTGGTTGTCAACGAAGTTCATGTGGCCCAGGTGCGGGTTGCCGTTTTCGTTGGTCAGGCCCAAGTACACCGGGGTGCTCTGACCACGTTGGCCTTCACGCGCCAGCTGGGTGTACTTGAGGTACACGCGCTCGTCGGCGTCGAAGTAGGCGTACACCTTGTCGGTGGAAACCACGCTGGTCAGCGGCGTCACATCGGCGGTGACGATGTTGCCGGCAGTGAATTCAGCACGGCTGACCCGGCCGCTGATCGGCGCAGTGACACGGGTGAAACTGAGGTTCAGGCGTGCCAGGTCGAGCTGCGCCTGGATCGCATCGACCCCAGCGCGTGCTTCGGCAGCGGCGCTGCTGCGCGATTCGGCCAGCTCGGCGGAAATGGCATTGCTGTCACGCAGGCGTTCGCCACGGCGGGCTTCGTTGGCGCTGCGCATGGCGGTCGCCTTGGCCTGTTGCAATTGCGCTTCGAGGCGGCGGACTTCGGCCTGGAACGGACGAGGGTCGATCTGGAACAACAGATCGCCTTTCTTCACCTGGGCACCTTCGGTGAAACCCACGGAGTCGATCTGGCCCGATACGCGTGGCCGCACTTCGACGGTTTCCGGGGCCTCCAGGCGGCCGGTGAATTCGTCCCACTCGTTGATCGGCTGCTCGATGACCTTGGCAACGCTGACCTTGGGCGCGGCGGGAGCCTGCACGGCGTCAGGGGTGCGGCCACAAGCGCTGATCACCACCACTGCCAGGGCAGCGAGGGGAAAGCGCAAGGGTTTGATTGAGTGATCCATGGAGAACTCCGCCAATGTATTAGTAGTGGGCGGAGTGTGAGTGTCTTGCGCGCAACGCACGAATCGAACGCAGCGAAGGTCATTATCACGGGCAATGATATCTACACGACTACTATCGATGCCAGGCATGCGACCGTGCTTGCAGTTAAGCTCTGCAATGATATTGCCGCCGCACAGACCTTCGCACCCTCATTTGACATAGGCTTACCTTGCAGACTCATTCGCGTTTACCCGGCCCCTTTGGCATCGTTCTGCTCGGTATGCTGCAGATTCTGGTCTGGGGCGGCTCGTTCTTTCTCATGGCCGTGATGGCCGACCCGATCAGCCGCGATACTGGCTGGCCCAGCCAATGGGTCTACGGTGCGCTGTCCCTGAGCCTGATGGTTTCAGCGCTGGTCGCCCCTTGGTCCAGCCGGCTGATCGCCCGCTACGGCGGGCGCCCACAAATGGCGGCCAGCGGCGCGGTGGTGGCGTTGGGATTGTTGATCATGGGCGCCAGTCACGCCTTGGCGTGGTTTATGATGGCCTGGGCCGTAATAGGCATTGGCATGGCCATGGGTTTGTACGAAGCACTGTTCGCCACCCTCGGTGGACTGTATGGCGAAGGCGCGGGCAAGGCCATCACTGGCATCACGCTGATTGCCGGCTTCGCTTCGACGCTGTCGTGGCCAGCGGTGGCATTGGGCATCGAGCACATCGGCTGGCGAGCGACGTGCGTCTGCTATGCACTGCTGCTGCTCGTCGTGGTCGCGCCGCTGTATTGGCGGGTGCTACCAGAGGGAGGGAGGGTCGAACTGCCGGCCAGATCGCAAGCCCAGGCGAGCACAATGGGGGTGGAGCGCAGCCTGTATCTGATGCTGACGAGTATGTTCGCCATCGGCGCGATCATCATGACCGCTATCGCTGTACAACTGGTGGCGGTATTGCAGGGGTTGGGGCACTCTTTGCCGATGGCCATCGGCCTGGCGGCCATGCTCGGCCCCAGCCAGGTGGCATCGCGGGTATTGCAGATCCTGGCGGGCAAACGTCACCCGATATGGACCGCGCTGGCCTGGGTCAGCCTGGTGCTGGCCGGGCTGCTGATCGTGGCATTCGTGCCTGCAGCCACGGCCGTGGGTTTGCTGATATTTGGCTGTGGCAATGGCCTGCGAGCGATCGTGCGGGGGCTGCTACCGCTGGCGTTGATGCCGCCAGACCAGTACGTGCTGCTGATGGGGCGGATGTCTCGGCCGGCGTTGATCGGGCAGGCCGTGACACCAGTGGTAGGAGGCTTTCTGTTCGAGCATTACGGCGCCATCGGCGTGTTGTTGGCTCTCATCCTGCTGGCGCTGACCAATGTGCTGTTGGTGGTGATGGTGATGCGCCGTGTGAGACACCAGGCCAACGGAGTGTGAAGGTCACCCTTGTGCAAATGCCAACAGTTTGTCGCCGGCGAGCCGGTAGCGTACCCACTCGGCCTGGGGCTCGGCCCCCAGAGATTGATAAAACTCGAGCGCCGGGGTGTTCCAGTCCAGCACGCTCCACTCGAAACGCCCGCATCCTTTGGCCACCGCTTCTCGGGCAATGTGCCGCAATACCTCACGACCAGCACCACCCCCCCGTTGCTGGGGCGTGATGTAAAGGTCTTCCAGGTAGATGCCATTACGACCTTGCCATGTCGAATAGCTGTAAAAGTACACGGCAAAACCGATTGCTTGACCGTCACGCTCACAAATAAGGCTGTGTACGTTGCTCCCCTCGTCGAACAGGGTTCTCTCGATGTCGGCCACAGTGGCGACCACCTCGTGACGCGCGCGTTCGTACTCGGCCAATTCGGTAATATACGCAAGGATCTGCGCGGCATCGTTACGAACGGCGGGGCGAATGCTCAAGCTCATGAAAGGCTTCCTTGGCTTCGAATGGGTACAGTAAGGTGTGTCTACATAATTTTAGTTAACTGTATCGGTCGCCGATCAGGCAACTGCACTAGTGTGACAGCACTCGCCATCATTCTGGAATATCTGCAATGTTTGCGTCTTTGGATCTACTCGGCGCCTTTATGCTGTTCGCCTTCGTCTCTTCCATCACTCCTGGGCCCAATAACACCATGTTGTTGGCATCGGGGGTGAATTTCGGAGTGCGGCGTTCGATCCCCCATGCCATGGGGATCAGCGTGGGTTTCATGGTGATGGTACTGGCGGTTGGGCTAGGGCTGGGCGAGGTATTCAAGGCCTGGCCGCCGCTATACAGCGTATTGCGCTATACCGGGGCGGCGTACCTGCTGTATCTGGCCTGGAAAATCGCAACCTCAGGTCCGCTCGCAACCGACTCGCCCAGTGCCCGTAAACCCTTGAGCTTCTGGGGCGCGGCGGCGTTTCAGTGGGTCAACCCAAAGGCCTGGGTCATGGCGGTAGGGGCGATCACAACCTATACGCCGGCTCAGGGCTACGTCACGAACGTGCTGGTGATTGCTGCGCTGTTCGCCTTGGTCAACCTACCCAGCGTAGGCGTTTGGGTGATGTTCGGCAGCGCGCTGCGCACTCTGCTGCACAATCCTCGCTGGCTGATGCTATTTAATGTCCTGATGGCCGTGCTGCTGGTGATTTCGCTTTATCCCCTGCTGTTTGTAGAATCGGCCTTTTCATGAACCATCGGGTGCAGTAAACCATGCAGTTGATCCCCTGGTCCTTCGAGGCCCGTGAAGGCTTTACCTTGCGTGGATGGCGTTCACCCGCCAGCGGCAAGCCGCTGCTGCACTTTCTGCACGGTAATGGCTTTTGTTGCCTGGCCTATCAGCCTTTGCTCATGACCCTGAGCGACCACTTCGATTTGTGGCTCAGTGATGTCCAGGGCCATGGTGACAGTGACCATGGTGGCGATTTTCTAGGCTGGAACCGCAGCGCAGCGTTGGCTATCGAGGCGTTCGAGGCTGGCCGCAGGGAGTATGGCGAAGTTGCTCGTTACGCCGTGGGGCATAGCTTTGGCGGGGTGTTGACCGGTTTGATGCTGGCCAGTGAACCGGGTCTGTTCGCGCGCGCGGTATTGCTCGACCCAGTGTTGTTCAGCCGGCGCATGCTGGGCGTGATGGGGGCGGCAGCGTGGGTTGGCCTGCACCGGCATCACGCCTTGGCTCGCAAGGCGGCCAGCCGACGCAGCCATTGGCCGAACCGGGAGTCGGCACGCGTATCGCTACAGGGGCGGGGCATTTTCAAGGGGTGGAGCGACGCCGCACTTGAGGCCTATGTCGAGCATGCCATCGGCGATTGTGGCGAGGGCGTGGTACTGAAGTGTCGACCCAGCCGGGAGGTGGAAATCTTCAGCTCGTTCCCTTCACGCATGTGGGCGCAAATGGGTTCGATCCAAGTGCCTACGCGGGTGCTCTATGGCGGGCAAACCTATCCGTTCGTGCCCCGCTCGGTGCAGCGCTTGGCAAGCCTCAACCCGCTGGTGAGCGCTCTTCAAGTTCCTGGCGGGCACTGCTTCATGCAGGAGGACCCAGCTATGGCCGGGCGAAAGGTGCTTGAGCATTTACTTGGCTAAAGGATTGTTCCACTGGTGGAACAATCAATGCCAATATGCCTGGCTACCGGTCGATTAGTAGCATTGCTAAGGTCTACCCAGTTTGAAGAGGAGGTTTCTCGTGAAAAAAATTCTGGGTACATACCGCAGCCCCCACGCTCATTGGGTGGGCGATGGTTTCCCGGTGCGCAGCCTGTTCACCTACGACGACCTGGCGAGCAAGATCAGCCCATTCCTGTTGCTCGATTATGCTGGCCCTCATGACTTCACCTCCACTAATGACCGGCGAGGTGTAGGCCAACACCCGCATCGAGGTTTCGAAACCGTCACCATCGTCTATCAGGGTGAACTGGAGCACCGCGATTCCACAGGAGCCGGTGGTTTGATCGGCCCCGGTGACGTGCAGTGGATGACGGCAGCCAACGGCATCATCCATGAGGAGTTTCACTCCCCGGCGTTCGCCCGCAGCGGCGGTACGCTGGAAATGGTCCAACTGTGGGTCAATCTGCCAGCACGGGACAAGCGCGCAGCCGCTGGCTACCAGACGCTGTTGTCAGCCGATATTCCAGTGCTGCAACTGCCAGGCAATGTTGGGAGCTTGCGTGTGATCGCTGGCGCTTATCAAGGCCTTAGCGGCCCTGCGAAGACCTTCACTGCGATGGACGTTTGGGACATGCAGTTGAATGCCGGCAGCACGCTGCAATTACCCGTTGCGGCTGGGCGTAACGCCGCGTTGGTGGTGCTGCGGGGCACTGTGCGCGTCAACGGTGAGCGTGACGCAGGCCCGGCCAGCCTTGTGCTACTTGAGCGCGAGGGCGAGGACGTGGCCATTGAGGCGCTTGAGCGGGCCAGCTTGCTGTTGCTCAGTGGCGAACCCATCGATGAGCCGATTGTGGGGTATGGCCCCTTCGTGATGAACACCCAAGCAGAGATCGCGGAGTCTTTCGACGACTTTCACGCCGGACGCTTCGGGCATATGGCAGGGAATGCCGCTGATACTTCCCGTTGATCGATGCCCTTGGGCGACGCCGCGCCAATAAGCTTTTGTCCCAAGTGCCCGCCCACGCTTACCGCCTGTCGCGAAGTGCCAGCATTCGATCGAACAGTCGAAGGCGCCGGGCGTTCTTCCACTAAGGTGCTTAAGGATTCTTAGGCATCACCATTGCCAAAGACCATGGAAGGCCGCTTTGGCATGCTCATTCTCAATTGGCATCCTGCCCCTATGAGGCGTAATCACACAACAGGCCATCCACTCAAGAGAGGGTCGGACAATGTCGTTAATTGGCGTTTCAATGCTGGAAATGCGGCAAATCATCGAACAGGCCTGCCTGCCTGACCGGTGCGAAATCAGCTGCCCTGATGGTACTACTTTGACTATTCGGTTGGGGCAGGGCCAGAGCCTGGAGCAAGCCGTGACCCTGTCGGGTATCTCATTACAGAGCCTGAACAACTGCCGCGACCTGGTAAACCTCGTCGGCCAACTTCACACGCTGCGCGGCAAGCAGCCTAAGGTGATCAAGGCCATTGCCTGATGGCGAGTGTGGGCCGGTCAGTCAGTTGGCCGGCCTTGGTCTAGGGGCGGCGATCGCGAGTTCGAATACTACGCTGGCTATCTACCGCTTATTGCAGCTCAAGCAGCAAATTCAAGCCGCCGTCACCGCATTTTCCGTGGTGACGCACAAGCCCGTGATAACTGCGGCCATCCCAGATGAAAGCCACGCTATGAGCCCGCTCGACTTTGTGCGGCAGAGGTGGACATATGTGCAGCCGCAGCGCAGGGCGACCTTGCAGCGTCAGTGCTGCCATCTGACACTGGCATTCCACGGTTTGAGCGACTGGCCCGAACAGGGTGTCACGGACGTAGTCCAGGTGCAGGTTGGAGTTGGGGGCGCGGCCTGGCATTTTCATAGCTGCAGGCTGCCTTGAGCAGGGTAATTGAACGTGCAAAGAGTAGGCATTCGCAGCTGGCTCCTGGCTAAACGATGGCATTTATCGTCTTTTTGAAGCTTAGCGGTGACGGATGTTCAATTAGTTTCGGGTTTTTTGCCAAGTGGCAGTCTTCAGGGAGTGTCAGTGGCTTGCAACTGTCACGTAGCTCATGGGTTACCTAGCCCCAATCAACCGGCTTTGCGCAGGGTGAGGTTGATCCGCCGCTCGCCCATTCGCGAATGCAGCCCTGGCTTGATCGGTAGCACACCATGGAAGCGCAGCCTGTCTTCGCCGCCCCACACCAGCACATCACCGTGACTCAGCGGTACCCGCGCAGTGCGATCCGAGCGCTGCAACCCACCGAGCAGGAAAACCGCAGGCAGCCCCAGCGAAATTGACACGATCGGTTGCTCGAAGTCCCTTTCGTTGCGGTCCTGATGCAAGCTCAGCCGAGTACCTGGCAGGTATTGATTGATCAGGCAGGCGTCCGGCACGAACCCTTCAAAGCCTGCTGCCAATGCTGCGCGGCCTGCCAGTTCAAGCAGCACCTGGGGTAGGGCAGGCCAGGCTTGGCCGCTGATTGGATCACTGGTTGTGTAGCGATAGCCCTTGGCATCACTAACCCAGCCCAGTGCCCCGCAGTTGGTCAATGCCACGGCCATGTTCAGCCCACCGGGTGTTTGCATGTGCCGCAACGGCGCGGCCCGCAGCACCGGGCGTAGCGCATCGAGCAGCGGCTCAAGCACGCTCAGGGCGAAACCTGGCAATAGCACAGTCTGGCTGGCCAGGTGTTGCGGCTCAGGGCCGAACAAGTCGAGGTCGGACTGGATCACGGAGCGTATGCCTGGTTTGGGTTTAAGACAGGAACGGCCTGTGGTTCACCCCTATGCAGACGAAATCAGTGAACTCGGCGGGCAGGCTGGACGTTCATACAGGCATACTATGCGGGATATGGGGCGGCACGTGAAGACATCTGCTCAGCGGTCAGGGGAGCAAGGCTCAGCTGAGTGCCCGTGCCACACCGGCGGCGCTCAGCGTCATCCCAGTAGCCAATCAGGGCTGTTGAAATTACTCAATCGCCGATCGTCACCCGCGCATTCCAGAGCTTGTAGTCGCTCGCGCAGCAAGGCCTTCTGCAAACTGCGCTCACCCTCTGCCCAAGCCTGTTCAAGTACCACCAGTACCCTGCGTGGCAGGACACAAAACATAGGCTGCCAGTACCCACCCTGGCGCACCATTGCGGCACCATCGCCTGCTGCCGCGATCTGCCGCAGGTCATCGAGCAGTGGCCGGTCAACCAATGGCGCATCACAGGCCAGCAGTACCACCCAGTTATGCCTGGCTATCTTCAGCCCAGCTATCACCCCGGCCAGCGGCCCGGGAAAATCCGGGTCGCTATCGCTGACCAATTGGTCGGCATAAAGCCCGTATGCGTGCTGGTTGCGGTTGCAGGAAACCACCAGGTCATCGGTCAGTGGCCGAACCGTACGGTGTAGATGCGCGATCAAAGGCTCGCCGCGCCAGTCCAGCAAGCCTTTGTCACGCCCGCCCATGCGGTGACCGCGGCCACCAGCGAGGATCAGTACGGAGCAGGGGGGCAGTGCAGCAGCCATGAAAAAAGGTCCCGGGCAGTCGATCCCCGGAACCCTCTCATTCAACGCCCGGCTTGTCCAGTCAGCCTTCGTCGGTCTGTACGCGTTCGGTTCTGGCAGGGGCGCGACCGGCCAACCTCATCACCACCACGAAGAACACCGGTACGAATACCACCGCCAGCGTAGCGCTGAGCATCCCACCAATCACCCCGGTGCCAATGGCCTGTTGGCTCGCGGAGCTCGCGCCGGTAGCGATAGCCAGCGGTACCACACCGAGGATGAACGCCAGGGAGGTCATCACGATCGGCCGCAGCCGCAACCGTGCAGCCTGTACCGCTGCTTGAGTAGCCTCCATGCCTTGATCGACCAGGTGCTTGGCGAACTCGATGATCAAGATCGCGTTTTTGGCCGATAGCCCGATCAAGGTAATCAGGCCGACCTTGAAGAACACATCGTTGGGCATGCCGCGCAAGGTTACGGCCACTACCGCACCGAGCACCCCAAGCGGTACCACCAACAGTACCGCGGTAGGGATGGACCAGCTTTCATACAGGGCGGCGAGGCACAGAAACACCACCAACAGCGACAACCCCATCAGCAAAGGGGCCTGGCTGCCGGACAGCCGCTCCTGCAGCGAAAGGCCAGTCCATTCCAGGCCCGTACCGGCCGGCAACTGCGCCACCAGCCGCTCGATTTCAGCCATGGCCTCACCCGAGCTGTAACCGGCTGCCGGCTCACCGGAAATCGCCACCGCGGGGTAACCGTTGTAACGGGTCAATTGAACTGGCCCGCTGACCCACTTGGCCTGAACGAAGGCACTGAGCGGCACCATCTTGCCACTGCTATTGCGTACATGGATGCGCAACAGATCCTCGACTTGGCTACGTTGGTCACCCTCGGCCTGGACCACCACTCGCTGCATGCGGCCTTGGTTGGGGAAGTCGTTCACATAACTGGAACCCACCGCCACATCCAGCACCGAGCCGATATCGTCGAACGAGACCCCCAGGGCGTTGGCCTGGCGACGATCGATTTCCAGTTGTACCTGCGGGCTCTCGGCCAGCGCGGCCTCGCGAACATTGGCCAGAACCTTGCTTTTGTTTGCATTGGCCAGCAGCTCGTCGCGAGCGGCCATCAGCGCCTCATGGCCCATACCGCCGCGATCTTGCAGGCGCAGCTCGAAGCCGGTCGACTCCCCCAGCCCGTCGATGGGCGGTGGCAGCACGGAGTAGGCAATGGCGTCCTTGAGCTGGGTGAAAGCCTGCGTAGCTCGGTCGGCGATCGCCTGGGCACTGTCATCGGCGCCGCGTTCGGACCAGTCTTTCAGGGTAGTGAAGGCCAGGGCTGCATTCTGGCCGCTGCCTGAGAAGCTGAAGCCCAGAATCATGGTGGTGTTGCCCACGCCCGGCTCTTGGGCATTGTGCGCTTCGATCTGGGCCGCCACCTGCTCGGTACGCATGCGACTGGCGCCGGGCGGCAGCTGGATGTCCGTGATGGTATAACCCTGGTCTTCGGTGGGCAGGAACGCCGTGGGCAACTGGCTGAAGCCGTAACCGAGCACCGCCAGCAGCACGCCGTACAGCAACAGATAACGGCCGCTGCGTTTGATCGCCTGGATGACCCAGCCCTGGTAGCCGTCGCTGAGCTTTTCGAAGCGGCGGTTGAACCAGCCGAAGAAGCCTTTGCGTGCATGGTGCTCACCCTTGGCCAGCGGCTTGAGCAGGGTGGCGCACAGTGCCGGTGTCAGGCTCAGGGCAAGGAACGCCGAAAACAGGATCGACACGGCCATGGATACCGAGAACTGCTGGTAGATCACCCCCACCGAGCCTTTCATGAAGGCCATGGGCAGGAACACGGCGACCAGCACCAGGGTGATGCCGACGATGGCACCGCTGATCTGGCCCATGGCCTTGCGCGTGGCCTGTTTGGGCGTCAAGCCTTCTTCGGCCATGATCCGTTCAACGTTCTCCACCACCACAATGGCGTCGTCCACCAGAATGCCGATGGCCAAGACCATGCCGAACAAGGTCAGCACGTTGACCGAAAAGCCCAGCGCCAGCATCACGGTGAAGGTGCCCATCAGCGCCACCGGAACGACCAGCGTCGGGATCAGGGTGTAGCGCAGGTTCTGCAGGAACAGGAACATCACCGCGAACACCAGCAGCATGGCCTCGAACAGGGTAGTGATGACCTGCTGGATCGACACTTTGACGAACGGCGAAGTGTCGTAGGGGATGTCGTACTTCACCCCTTCAGGGAAATAGCGTGCAAGCTCCTGCATTTTCGCCCGGACCAAGGTGGCGGTTTCCATGGCGTTCGCCCCAGGCGCCAGCTGCACGCTGAAAGCGGTAGCGGGTTTACCGTTCAGGCGAGTGCCGTACTGGTAATCCTGGGCGCCGATCTGAACCCGTGCGACATCGCCAATGGTCACGCTGGAGCCGTCGGGCTTCGCCCGCAGGACGATGGCGGCGAATTCTTCAGGGCTGCTCAGTTGGCCTTTAACCACTACGTTGGCCGTGATTTCCTGAGTAGGGCGGGCTGGAAGATCGCCGATGCTGCCAGGGGCGACCTGAGCATTCTGCGCGGCGATGGCTTGCACCACATCATTGGGCGTGAGATCGAAACCGATCAGCTTACGGGGGTCGATCCAGATACGCATGGCGCGTTCGGAGCCATACAGCTGCGCCTTACCGACACCCTTGAGGCGGCGGATTTCGTTCATCACGTTGCGCGCCAGTAGGTCGGAAAGCGCAGTTTCATCCAGGCTGCCGTCCTCTGAGGTGAGGGTGCCGAGCAGCAGAAAACCGGTGGACACCTTCTCCACCTGCAGGCCTTGCTGGGTCACCTGACGCGGCAGGCGCGACTCGACCACCTTGAGGCGGTTCTGCACATCGACCTGGGCCAGGTCCGGGTGCGTGCCTGGCTCGAAGGTTGCAGTGATGGTGGCGCTGCCCAGGCTGCTTTGTGATGAGAAATACAGAAGGTTGTCGGCACCGTTGAGTTCCTGTTCGATCAAGCTCACCACGCTTTCATCCAGGGTCGCCGCCGAGGCGCCTGGGTAAACGGCATAAATCTCCACTTGCGGCGGTGCAACGTTGGGGTACTGCGCCACCGGCAATTGAGGGATGGCCAGTGCGCCAGCGAGCAGGATGAACAGTGCGATTACCCAGGCAAAAATCGGGCGGTCGATGAAGAACTGCGGCATGGATCAGGCCCTCACTGGCCGTTGTGCTGGACGATGGGTTGCGCGCTGGGGGCAAGCTGAACTTGATCGCCCGCCTTGATGTGCTGCAAGCCTTCGACCACCACCTGTTCACCGGGCGCCAGCCCCTCGCTGACTTGCCAGCGGTCGCCCTGAGCGCTGCCCAGTACCACCTGGCGTTCGCTCACCCGGGCCTGGGCGTCCACCACCAGCACCTTCGGCACCCCGGCACTGTCGCGCACGACAGCCCGCTGCGGCACACTCAAGCCTTTGGGCTGGACGGCCTGCTCCAGGCGCACGCGCACATAGCTGCCCGGCAGCAGGTCAAGGTTAGGGTTGGGGAATTCACTGCGCAGTGTGATCTGATTGGTGCTGGGATCAACGCTGATGTCGGAGAACAGCAGCTTGCCGGCGAACGGGTAGGCACTGCCATCGTCCTGAATCAAGGTGGCACTGGCCTGGCCATCGCTGGCCTGCTGCAATTGACCGGCGCGCAGTGCACGGCGCAGCGCATTGAGTTCGCGGGTCGACTGCGTGACATCGGCATGAATCGGATCAAGCTGCTCGATGGTGGCAAGTGGGGTGGGTTCGTTCTGGCCGACCAGGGCACCCTCGGTCACCAGAGCACGGCCGATGCGCCCGGCGATCGGTGCAGTGACGGTGGCATACCCGAGGTTCAGCTTGGCGCGCTCCAGCGCTGCCTTGGCTTCGGCAACGGCGGCATCAGCCTGCAGAAACGCCGCCCGGGCATTGTCGTACTCCTGGCGGCTGACGGCCTTGTCATCGACCAGTTGACGGTAGCGTTGCTCTTGCAGACGCGCCTGATACAGCGTGGCCTGGGCTCTGGCCAAGGCTGCACGGGCGCTATCATGGTCGGCTTTCAAGGGCGCCGGGTCGATGAGAAACAGCACATCGCCTTGTTTGACGTCGCTGCCTTCGCGGTACACCCGCTTGAGCACCACGCCAGCGACGCGTGCGCGCACCTGTGCCGTGCGCGGTGCGAGGATGCGCCCGCTAAGCTCGGTGGTAATTGCCTGCGGCTGCAATTGCAGGGTCTCGACGCGAACCTGGGCAAGGGGCTGTTGTTCGTCAGGCTGGGTTGCGTCGTCGCAACCGACCAGCATCAGCGTGAGCAGGGCCGCCAGCGCCAACGGGCGCAGGAGGGGTGGGTAAGTGATAGGCATGCGGGGCTTCCAATGATGAGCTCGCCTATCCTAAGGCAACAGCTGCTGGGGTAGCTGTTAACAGCTGTAGAGGCTGTGTGAAAAAGTGTTAAGAACAGCCCTGCCTGTGACCAGGTTTCTATATTCTGCACTGACCTGCCCCGGCCTTGTTGCCGATCAACCCGTTCCCACAAGCTAACTTTCATGCCCAACATTCTTCTGGTCGAAGACGACAGCGCGTTGTCCGAGCTGATCGCAAGCTACCTGCAACGCAACGATTTCCACGTCCGGGTGATTGCCCGTGGCGACCATGTGCTGGAGGCTTTTCGGGAGGACAAGCCGGACCTGGTGATCCTCGACCTCATGCTGCCAGGCATCGATGGCTTGCAGTTGTGTCGCCTGTTGCGTCAGGAGTCGCTGAGCCTGCCGATCCTGATGCTGACCGCTCGCGACGACAGCCATGATCAGGTGCTCGGCCTTGAGATGGGCGCCGACGATTATGTGACCAAGCCCTGCGAGCCACGGGTATTGCTGGCTCGCGTGCGCACCTTGCTGCGTCGCAGCAGCGTCAATGAACCACGGCTGGACAACCATCAGATCGTCATCGGCGGCTTGGTCATCGACCTGGCCGAGCGCTTGGTCAGCTGGCGTGGCGAGGAAGTCGAGCTGTCCAGCGGCGAATACAACCTGTTGGTGGTGCTGGCGCGCAACGCCGGTGTGGTGCTCAGCCGCGACCGCATCCTTCAGCAACTGCGCGGTATCGAATTCAACGGCACCGACCGCTCAGTGGACGTGGCCATTTCCAAGCTGCGCCGCAAGTTCGACGACAGTGCCGGCGAAGCGCGCAAGATCAAGACCGTGTGGGGCAAGGGGTATTTGTTCAGCCGCGTCGAGTGGGAGTGCTGAGCGAGCATGCTGAAGATTCTGGTGCGCCTTTATCTGTTGGTCATCGTAGCTTACGCCGGCGCACTGCTGTTGATACCGGACGCCATCGTCGGCCTGTTTCACGATCGTTTCATGGCCTACAATCTGGATCAGGCCAAAGGTGTGCAGTCGCTGATTGTCCGCCAGTTCCGTCAGGTGCCGCAGCAGCAGTGGCCGGCGGTGGAGCAAGACCTCGCCAAGTTGTTCGCGCCCTTGCAGGTCCAGCTGTTGCGCCGTGATCAGGCCGAGCTCAGCGCTGCCGAGCAAGCGCGTCTTGAGCATGGCCTGTATGCCGTGCGCATTGGTGACTGGGGCTACTACGAGACCGTGTTGGCGCCCTTGGACGGGACTTGGCTGGTGAGCCTGCATTCACCCCCCGACCCGCTGGATATCAACGTCCTGTCCTGGGGTGTGACGGTGCTGATCGGTGCGGCGATGCTCGGCTGCCTGCTGCTTTGGGTATGGCCGCACTGGCGCGACCTTGAGCGCATGAAGGAAACCGCACGGCGCCTGGGCCAGGGGCAGATGTCCGAGCGCACGCATATTTCGCCGCACTCCAACATCGGCGAGCTGGCCAGTGTTTTCGACACCATGGCCAGCGACCTCGAACGCCACGTCAACCAGCAGCGCGAGCTGCTCAATGCCGTCAGCCACGAGCTGCGAACCCCGCTGACCCGGCTGGATTTTGGCCTGGTGCTGCTGTTTGACGAAGTCCCTGCTGCCAGCCGCAAACGCCTGCTGGAATTGGTCGGGCATGTGCGTGAGCTGGATGAACTGGTGCTCGAACTGCTGTCTTACAGTCGCCTGTACAACGCCGATCAGGCTCGCGAGCGGGTCGAGGTATCGTTGCTGGAGCTGGTCGACAGTGTACTGGGCGGGTTTGCCGAAGAGCTCGATGCCCGGGGTATTCAATGGGAAGTGCAGGCCGAAGCCAGTCTGCCACGCTTTGTGCTCGACCCGCGCCTGACCGCCCGAGCGGTGCAGAACCTGGTGCGCAATGCCATGCGCTACTGCGACACGAGCATTTTGTTGCGCTTGCGCCTGGAACAAGACGGCGCCTGCCTGCTGACCGTGGAGGACGACGGCATAGGCATTCCGGTGCAGGAGCGTGAGCGGATATTCCAGCCCTTCTACCGGCTTGACCGCAGTCGTGACCGCAACACGGGCGGGTTTGGCCTGGGGTTGGCAATCAGTCGACGGGCGATCGAAGGGCAGGGTGGTCAGCTGAGCGTGACGCAATCGGCGTTGGGAGGCGCACAATTCACCATTCGCTTACCCGCAGGTTAGCCCCTGTGCTTTTGATCGCTCAGGCCTTGTGTGCAGTTGCACAGTGCGTTGGTTGAGGGCGCGGTCGAGCTTGCGCAGGCTTCAAATTGAGGCTTTCTATTGGCCCTTTCATCTTGTAGCTTGGTACGCCGATTCTTCAAGGAAGCTGAACATGCAAGGCAAGGCCCGCAAGATCGTCCAGGCCATTCTTTACGAAGCCATCGCCGTAGCCTGTGTGGCACCGGCGCTGGAGCTGGCGTTCGGTGCCGGTATGGCCCAGTCGGCGGTACTGTCGGTACTGATGTCGGGCATCGCCATGAGCTGGAACATGGCCTATAACTGGGCGTTCGAGCAGTGGGAGGCGCGACAGCAGCAACGCGATCGCACGTTCCTGCGGCGCCTGTTGCATGCGCTGGGCTTCGAGGGCGGACTGGTACTGATCCTGTTGCCGCTGGTAGCGTTCTGGTTGCAAGTAAGTCTGTGGGCTGCGCTGCTGACCAACCTTGCACTGTTCGTGTTCTTCTTCGTTTACGCCTTCGTCTTCCAATGGGGCTTTGACAAGGTCTTCGACGTGCCGCTGTCGGCTCAGCAAGGCAAATGTTGACTTCGCGGGGGCCGGCAGGCTAACGTCCTTTGCCATGAACACCTTCCAGCACGTGAACGCCATTATTATTACCGCCATCATCAGTTTGGCGGGCTAGCGCTTACGTGCACCGAACCCGCCCTGGAGGCGGGTTTTTTCTCTCTGACTCCTGGGCACCGAACAAGCCAAGGAGTTGCCCTCGATGACCAGCCTCAACCTAAACCCTCGTACGTCCTCTTCAGCGCAGCATTTGCTGTCGGAGCAGGTACGCCGCATCCTGTCTGCGCCGGTATACGACCTGGCAATCGAGACGCCTCTGCAAGCGGCGCCAGCGCTGTCCGAGCGCCTTGGCAATCACGTGCTGCTCAAGCGTGAAGACTTGCAGCCAACCTTCTCGTTCAAGATCCGCGGCGCCTACACCCGGCTGTCGCGCCTGACCCAGGCCCAGCGCGAACGTGGCGTCATCACGGCCTCTGCAGGTAACCATGCCCAGGGCGTTGCCCTGGCGGCGGCGCACCTTGGCATGAAAGCCACCATCGTCATGCCGACCACCACGCCCTCACTCAAAGTCGAAGGGGTACGCTCGCGCGGCGGCCATGTGGTGCTGCATGGCGAGAGCTTTCCCCATGCGCTGGCTCACGCTTTGAAACTGGCCGACAGTGAACAAGCGACCTTCGTACCACCGTTCGACGACCCAGATGTGATCGCTGGCCAAGGCACCGTGGGCATGGAGATCCTGCGCCAGCAGCCCGGCGCCCTGGACGCGATCTTCGTGCCGGTTGGCGGCGGCGGCTTGATTGCCGGCATCGCCGCCTACGTCAAATACCTGCGGCCTGAGGTCAAGGTCATTGGCGTCGAACCCGAAGACTCCAACTGCCTGCAGGCGGCCATGACGGCCGGCGAGCGAGTGATCCTGCCGCAGGTCGGTACCTTCGCCGACGGCGTAACGGTGGCGCAGGTGGGCGCTCACTGCTTCGAACTGTGTCGGCATTTCGTCGATGAAGTGATCACGGTCAGCAGCGATGAGTTATGCGCGGCCATCAAGGACATCTACGACGATACTCGCTCGATCACCGAGCCTTCCGGCGCCCTGGCGGTAGCCGGGATCAAGCGCTACGTGGCCCGTGGCGGTGTGCACGGCCAGACCCTGGTGGCCATCGATTCTGGTGCCAATGTCAACTTCGACCGCCTGCGGCACGTCGCTGAGCGGGCCGAGCTTGGCGAGCAGCGCGAAGCGATCATCGCCGTTACCATCCCTGAGCAGCCCGGCAGCTTCAGGGCCTTCTGCCAAGCGCTGGGCAAGCGGCAGATCACCGAGTTCAACTATCGCTTCTACCCCGGCAAGGAGGCTCGACTGTTCGTTGGCGTGCAGACCCACCCGCAACATGATCCGCGTGATCAACTGCTGGCCAGCCTGCAAGGGCAGGGGTACAGCGTGCTTGACCTGACCGATAACGAATTGGCCAAGTTACATGTGCGCCACACCGTGGGTGGGCATGCAGCACCCGGGGCCGATGAGCGGGTGCTGCGGTTCGAATTCCCCGAGCGACCGGGAGCGCTACTGGGGTTCCTGGAGCGGCTGGGCAAGCGTTGGAACATCAGCTTGTTTCACTACCGTAACCACGGCGCAGCCGAGGCTCGGGTATTCGCGGCGCTTGAAGTACCCGCCCAAGAGCAAGCCGGCTTGCCCCAGGCGCTGGATGAGATGGGCTACCGCTACTGGGACGAAACCGCCAATCCGGCCTATCGGCTGTTCCTTGGCTAACGTTGTCCTGGATCAACACCGTGTTTAGTGATCAGGCGGATCCTCCTGGGCAGACAGACCAGCCAGGAGGACCCGGCCATGAGCAGCACCTTTTTCATTCCGCCCGTCAACATCATGGGCATCGATTGCCTTGAACAGGCCATGGTCGCGATCGCAGGCTACGGCCTGCGCAAGGCGCTGATCGTTACCGACCAGGGCTTGGCCAAGGCAGGCGTCGCCGCTCGCATCGGCCGCATGCTGGCCTTGCAGGACATCGATTCGGTGGTGTTCGACGGCGCCAAGCCCAACCCCAGCATTGCCAATGTCGAGGCCGGCCTTGCCCTGTTGCAGCGCGAGCGCTGCGACTGCGTAGTATCGCTGGGCGGTGGCTCGCCCCACGACTGCGCCAAAGGGATTGCCCTGTGCGCCACCAACGGTGGGCATATCAGCGACTATGAGGGTGTCGACCGCTCCAGCAAGCCTCAGCTGCCGCTGATTGCCATCAACACCACGGCGGGCACGGCCAGCGAAATGACCCGCTTCTGCATCATCACCGACGAGCAGCGCCATGTGAAAATGGCTATCGTCGACCGAAATGTGACGCCGATTCTGTCGGTCAACGACCCCGCACTGATGGTGGCCATGCCAAAAGGGCTGACCGCTGCCACTGGCATGGATGCCTTGACCCATGCCATCGAGGCCTACGTTTCCACCGCTGCCACGCCAATCACCGATGCCTGCGCGCTCAAGGCAATCAGCCTGATCAGCCAGAACCTGCGCCAGGCCGTGCACGATGGCAGCGATCTGGTGGCGCGGGAGAATATGGCCTACGCGCAGTTTTTGGCCGGCATGGCGTTCAACAATGCATCGCTGGGCTACGTGCATGCCATGGCACACCAATTGGGTGGCTATTACGATCTACCGCACGGGGTGTGCAATGCCGTTCTGTTGCCGCATGTGCAGCGCTTCAACGCCACGGTCTGCGCCGCCCGCTTGCGCGATGTGGCCAAGGCCATGGACGTCAAAGTCTGTGCGCTGGACGAGAAGCAGGGCGCAGGCGCAGCGATTTCGGCCATCGAACACTTGGCCGCCGCGGTAGGTATCCCGGCAGGCTTGGCTGAATTGGGCGCCAAGTTCGAAGATGTGGGCATTCTGGCGCACAACGCCCTGAAGGATGCCTGTGGGCTGACCAACCCGCGCCCAGCTAGCCAGGATGAGATCGAGGGTATCTTCCGAGCGGCGTTCTGACAGAGTGGAAGATGTGGCGGAGCCGGCCGCTTCGCGGCTAAAGCCGCGCCTACGCTAATCGCGCCAGCTTCAAGATCGGCGCGTCGCTGTTGGCGCGGCGGTCGTGACGAAGCTGGCGGCTTGGGCTCAGCGCTCGCGCATGAAGAACCCGGCCACGTACTTGCGAAAGGTATCGAGGCTCTTGAAGTCGGCGTAGCGCTTGAAGTTTTCCGCATCGGGCTCTGGCCCGATCGGTTGCTCCAGCAACGACACCGACAACACCCGGTCCTGATCCGAGGTCAGCACCAGTTCATCCATCACCTGCCCGCCGATCACCGGCCGACGCATCTGGACCTTGACGCCTTTGCTGGCCATCCAGTCGATCAGCGACACCAGTGCCTTGAGCGGCTCTCGCTCCTCA
Organism: Pseudomonas promysalinigenes; assembly: GCF_014269025.2. Classification (NCBI taxonomy): domain Bacteria; kingdom Pseudomonadati; phylum Pseudomonadota; class Gammaproteobacteria; order Pseudomonadales; family Pseudomonadaceae; genus Pseudomonas; species Pseudomonas promysalinigenes. The sequence goes on from NZ_CP077094.1 coordinate 2,288,812, forward strand.
TCGCGGTAAACCGGAAACAGCTGGGCGCGCGAGAGCACGGGTACGCTGGCCACGTGAATCAGCTCGTAGAACTGGCTGCCCGCTGTGGCCGGCGAGTACAGTGCCAGGGCCAACAATGGGCCTGACGCCCGGCTGCCACCCCAGTACAGATGGTGCCCCTGAAAATCGAAGCCGTCCTCGCTGCGGTTATTGAACAGCTTGCGCCCCCTGATCTGCTCCACACAGTCCAGCAACAGGCCATGGCGCCGGTGGCTGCCGAAGACCGTGGCTTCGCGCAGCCGCGCCTTGAGCATCATCATGTGCTTCATGTCCAGACGGGTTTCCAGGTAGTTGCTGGCCGGCACCCGTTCGAGCAGCGGGTAACGACTGGCGACACTGCGCAGTTCGGCAAACTGCCCGGTCAGGTCCTTTTTCAGGTGGGTAGCGTAAAGGTTAAGGCCGCTGGTCTCGATCCACGTCAGCAGCAACGACAAGAGGCGCTGCTGCTCTCGCCGCCCTGCGCCCTCAGCGCTGGATGCAGTGGGCTCGTTGCCCATGCGGTAATCACCGATCAGCCGTAGCGGTGTATCCGGTGCCAGCCAGGCGGCAGGGGCTAGGGGTTCATCCCCTCGGTCGTCGGCTTCGCGTTCGTCCTTGGTGAAGGGGCAGCCCGGCGCATGTTCGGCGGTGCCGGGGTTGTTCTTCAAGAACAGCGTGCCGGTGCTGCCGTTGAGGGTGACATTGAGCACCGGCAGGGCGTCCTTGCGGCAATCGCAGGCCAGCCACTGATTGGCGCTACGCACCTTCATCAGCAACTGATTGGCTTGCAGCAGGCGTGGCCCGACGAGGTGGCCGGTGGCGAAAGCGACCAGCAGTTCCTCTTCAGCCGGGGTCAGGCTGCGCACCTGCGCGGCGGTTTTGTCGATGATTCGCATGAAGCAGCTCCAAGCTACGAGCCTCAAGCTTCAGGCAAACTCGCCGCGCTTTCAACTGATGGCTTAGTTATCGGCAAACATCTTTGCCGCGCGCGCACGGATCTCATCGGGGCTGAGGTCTTCCTTATGGGTGGCGACGAACCACTGGTGGCCGAATGGGTCTTTCAGTGAGCCGCTGCGATCCCCGTAGAACTGGTCCTGAACCGGATGCAGGGCAGTAGCACCAGCGGCAATGGCCTGGGCAAAGACACGGTCGCAGTCTTCGACATACAAGTGCAGGCCTACCCCAGCGCCGGCTAGTTTCTGGCTGGCAGTCAGGCCGTTTTCCATGTCGCAGGGGTCGGCCAGCATCAGCGAGGAGTCGCCGATGCGCAGTTCGGCGTGGCCGACACGGCCTTCAGGGCCTTCCAGGCGGAACATTTCGATGGCGCCAAAAGCTTGCTTGTAAAACGCGATAGCCTTGGCCGCGCCGTGGATGCAAAGGTAGGGGGTGAGGCTGTGCTGGCCATCTGGGATGGGTTTGGCGGGCATGGTGGACGCTCCTTGACGAAGGGGCGCCGGACGGCGCCCTGATGCTTAGAGTCGTCTGGAATGAGGGAAAATCGACCCTGACGCTAGATCGATTTTCCATAAGCGCAGCCGTTAGAAGATGTAATCGGTGGTCAGGAAGCTTGACTGGCGGTTGCGAATGATCTCGCTGATCAGTTCTTTATTGGCCGCTTGGAAGCGCGTTGCGACCAACGTCCGAATGGAGAAAACCCGCAAGGCATCGTCCACCGACAACGTGCCTTCGGCGCTGTTTTTGCGACCGTTGAACGGGTAAGTGTCAGGGCCCCGCTGGCACTGCGCATTGAGATTGATACGGCCAACCTGGTTGGCGAATATATCGACCAGGTTGCCGATGGTGGCCGGGTCATTGCCGAACAGGCTGAGCTGTTGGCCGTAGTCGGAGTCCAGCACGTAGTCGATCACCGTCTGCAGGTCACGATACGGGACTACGGGTACTACCGGGCCGAACTGCTCTTCGTGGTACACGCGCATGTCGCTATTTACCGGGTAGAGCAGGGCGGGGTAGAAGAACGAACCGCGGCTCTGCCCGCCAGCTTCGTTGAGGACCTGGGCGCCTTTGGCCTTGGCATCGGCCACCAATTGATCGAGGTAGTCGACTTTGCCTTGCTCCGGCAGCGGTGTCAGCGCAACGCCAGGCTCCCAGGGCATGCCGGGCTTTAGTGCGGCAAGCTTGCGCTTGAACTTGTCGAGGAACGCTTCGACCACATCTTCGTGCACGAACAGTATCTTTAGCGCCGTGCAACGTTGGCCATTGAATGAAAGCGCACCGGTCACGGCCTCTTCGACGGCATTGTCCAGGTCGACCTGGGGCAGGATGATGCCGGGGTTCTTCGCATCCAGGCCCAGGGCGGCCCGCAGACGGTGGGGCCGTGGGTGAAGTTTTTTCAGGTCGCTGGCAGCCTTGTGGGTGCCGATGAAGGCGAACACATCGACCTTGCCACTGGCCATCAGGGCACTGACCGTTTCCCGGCCACGGCCGTAAATCACATTGATCACCCCTGGCGGGAAACTGTCGCGGAACGCCTCCAGCAGAGGGCGGATCAGCAAAACGCCGAATTTCGCCGGTTTGAACACCACCGTGTTGCCCATTATCAGTGCAGGGATCAGCGTGGTGAAGGTTTCGTTGAGCGGGTAGTTGTAAGGGCCCATGCACAGTGCCACGCCCAGCGGTGCGCGACGGATCTGGCCCAACGTGCCTTGCTCGAGCTCGAAACGGCTGGAGCGCCGGTCGAGGTCCTTGAGCGCATTGATGGTATCGACGATGTAGTCACAGGTGCGGTCGAACTCCTTCTCGGAGTCCTTGAGGTTCTTGCCGATCTCCCACATCAGCAATTTGACCACTGCAGTGCGTTGCTCGCGCATGCGCGCCAGAAAGGTCTCGACGTGTGCAATACGCTCGGCAACCCGCATGTTCGGCCAGGCACCACGGCCCTTGTCGTAGGCGTTCACGGCGGCGTCCAGGGCAGTGAGGGCGGTGTCGGCATCGAGCAATGGCGCACTGCCGAGCACCACTTGGCGCTCGCCGTCGGCATGCTTGAGCCACACTGGGCTGCGCACGGTGGCCAAAGGCCCGCTCCAATGGCGCAACTCGCCATTGACCAGATAGTCGCGTTGCTCCAACGGCCCTTCCAGGCGCCAGTTTTCAGGGATGTCGCCGGCGGCAGGAAATAGCGAATCGAGCAGATGATCCATGGTACTGCACCTCACATGTCCGGTTAGGTGAAACGCTTCAGCTTCGAGCATGCACCTTGCTCAAGAAAAACTCCAGTGTGGCTCAATAACGCGACAGTGGCGCCGATACAGGGGCAATCGCTTACACCAACAGGCCTATGACCTCGCACAATCGCTCAATCAAAAACCAACGAACATCCGCCGCCGGCTTGTTGCGTCATACGCTCAGTCCACTGACGCCAATCGGCCTATTGCTGACCGGTATCGGCGTGTCCATGGTATTTGGCCATGCAGATATCCAGCGCCAGAGCAGCCCCCAGGCTACTAGTCTGTTCCACTCACCGCTGTTCTGGTTCGCCATGATCTGCAGTGGCCTGCTCAGCCTGTTCGTTGCCCGGATCAACCGCAGGCAGCGCCAGCTGCAACGGCGTAATTGCCGACTGCAGCGCTCCCAGGCCCAGCTCGAACGCCTGGCGCACTACGACACCATCACCGGCTTGCCCAACCGGGTGCTGTTCCAGCGGCAATTGGCCCAGGCTACCGCTCAAGGCCATGGCCTGGCCGTGCTGCTACTGGATATAGACGGTTTCAAGCAGGTCAACGACAGCTTGGGGCATGCCATGGGCGATTTGCTCTTGCAGCAGGCCACCGCGCGTTTTGTGCAAGAGCTGGGCGGCGGCGACCGGGTTTGCCGTTTGGGTGGCGACGAATTCGTGTTCATGCTTCAAGGCACCCAGATACAGGTCAGCCAACAGCTACGCCAGCTGCTGCGGTGCCTGCAACGGCCATTCGACCTCAACGGCAATACCGCCCTGGTGACCGGCAGCATCGGCATAGCATGGTGCCCGCAGCATGGCGAAGATGTAGACAGCCTGCTGCGCCATGCCGACACCGCCATGTATGCCGCCAAGGAGGGCGGGCGCAACGCCTGGCGCGCTTACCACCCTGACATGACAGCGCGGCTGCACCAGCGCCTGGAACTGGAACGCAACTTGCGCCGGGCGTTGCAGGAGAACGAGTTCGAATTGTGGTACCAGCCCAAGATCGATCTTTTCAGTGGCCAGCTCGAAGGCGTCGAGGCCCTGCTGCGTTGGCGGGACCCAGAGCACGGGTTGATCCCGCCAGGGGAGTTCATTCCGCTGGCCGAGCGCAGTGGCCTGATCATCCCGCTGGGCGAGCGCGTCCTGGACCTGGCCTGTGCGCAGTTGGCCCAGTGGTGTGCCGCCGACTGCCTGCCCGGGCCCTTGGCGGTCAACGTGGCAGCGCTGCAGATCGAGCGAAGCGACTATGTTTCGAGCCTCGCCATGGCGCTTGAGCGTTATGGCCTGGCGCCGCATCTGCTGGAAGTGGAGATCACCGAGAGCCTATTGATGGAAAGCCAACAGCAGGCCTGTGAGGCGTTGGCTCAGCTGCAGGCGATGGGCGTGGCCACGGCGGTGGACGACTTCGGTACGGGCTATTCGTCGTTGGCCTACCTGCGTTCCTTGCCTATCGATCACCTGAAGATAGACCGGGCATTCATCAAGGATTTGCCAGATGACGATGATGCAGTGGCCATTGCACGGGCTATCATCGATCTCGGCCATGCATTGGGATACCGCATCACCGCCGAAGGTATCGAGACTCAGCAGCAGTATGACTTCCTGCGCAATGCCGGATGTGATCAAGGCCAGGGCTATTTGCTGGGTCGGCCGATGCCGGCCGCGCAGTTGCAGAGGTGGATGGCAGACAATCCTCGAACGGCGCGTGCGCCAAGTTGAGCGGGCCTGTGGGGGGGCCGCTCATATAGCAAAGTCGATGTCGGATAATCGAATGAGTGGGCTTTTTTGACGCCAAGAAATACCTTCAGATACTGTCAAAATGCCGCTTGCCAATACCTGATGGTGCACCTTAAATTGTTACTGGATGTAAGCTGACTAATCTTCATATAACACCTGTATATCAATGTTTTATATGAATATCAGCAAGTTTTCATGCTCTGTCCCGCTCAGTTTCATTGGCATCAGCGAAGGACGTTGAAAAAGACATGAATGCAAAACTCAAAGCTATGGCACGAAGCTTCATCTCGCCATCGATGCGTTATGAGCTGCGCACTGTCTCAGACAAATTACGCGAAACGCTGGCCCGCGCCTGTTTCTGGAAGTGGGAAATCGCACGGTTCAGCCTACGCCAGCAGAGCCCCTACGACATTCTCTATGTAGGCCGCAAACAGCAACGGGAGATGGCTGCGCTGCTGATAGGAGGCAAGGACCCGTCGCCGGTAGAACGCATGGCCGGGGATGCAAAGCGCCCAGTGGTAGTGGTGAGTGAGCTGCCCACCGCAGGGGCATTGTCGGTTCCGCACTTTGTCAGTGCGGTGGTGCCCTTGGGGCGCCCGTTGGATGAGATCATCGCCCGCTACGACAGCGAACTGCGCCGCACTATCCGTAAGAACCGCCCGCTGTATCAGATGCGCCCGGTGGCGTCGGACGAGGAAATCGCCATGGCCGACCGCGATCTGTTGCGCCCGTACGCCACTGCACGCCAAGGCAGCAGGGCGGCGCAGTTTCCCACCGAGGAGGTGTTCCGCCTGGCCAAGGAGTACGGGCGTCTGGATCTGATTACCCTGAACGGCGAAGTGGTAGCCTGCCACCTTGGCTGTGAGGTCATCCGCGGTGGCAAACGCTATTGGAGCACGTTGCGCTTCGGCTACTGCGAAAGTGTCTTCAGCGATGCCAAAAAACTGCGAGAAGTCAATTCCATGACCACGTTCATGACGCTGGAATGGGCACTGGCCAACGGTTTCGATTACCACGATATCGGCTTATGCGTTGCGCGCCCGGACGACGGCTTGCTCAAGTGGAAGCGCAGGCGTGGCGGCGATGTGGACACGCTGAACAATCACGCCTGCCTTTTCGTGCGCTTGCCCGCTACCGGTCAGGCGGATTTTCTGTGGGAAACCCCGCTGTTTGCCATGGAAGGCAACAAAGTCACCTTGCACTTGGGCCTGCCAGCTGAGGCCAGTGAGGAGGAAATTGCCAGCCGTTACCAGGAAATGGTGTTCGGCGGCTTGCATAAAATCTACCTCTACAGCGCCCCCCAGGCAGGGGAGGCTTTTCTGCAGACCCTGCGCAACCGTTATGCTGGCTTCCCCAGTCCTCCGATTCTTCAGCAGGTGGCCTGTCGCTGACCGGCGGCCTTACCTTCGCAAGTACTGACCTGGCCTTCAAAGGAGGGCGCAAATGGGTACTGATATTTCCAGGTTCGCTTCATCGAGCGCTCTGCGCCGGGATCGGTGGACGCTGGCGGCATACCGCGAGGTGCTGCGCAAGCGGCTGGGTCAGCAACCGGGCCTTGAACTCAAAAGCCTGGCCGAAAGAAGCTGGGATATCGCCCCTGGTGGCAGCACGGTTTCGCCTGCGGCCGTGTTCCTGCCCGGCCAGATGGAGCGTGTAACAGGCTGGCAGGAAAAAGAGTTCTTCCCCTATGTACACCCAGGGCCGACCATGCAAGGCGGGCTCACAGTCACCCATGGCCCTACACGCGGCTACTTGCTCAAGGATGTATGGTTGATCGACGGGGCGCTTTACAAGGGCAAAGCCAGCCAGTGGTTGTCATTGCGGCAGGTCAGCGTCCCATCGGTCAGGGTCGAGCACGAGGTCGAGCGCGCGGCCATTTATTGCACTCACAACGGTAACAGTTGGTTCGGCACCTGGCTGATGGAGGACTGCCCGACCTATGCCTTGGCTTGCAATGAAGGTGTGCCGGTTACCATTGCACCGTCGGCGCGCTTTCCGCTGTTCACCCAGGCCCCTGCCTATGAGGCTTGGCTAGGGATGCAACCGCTGCGGCTGCGTACGGCGTTTTTCCGTGAGCTGGTGGTGTTTGACGACATGAGCAACAACTTCAGCCGCTACCAGCGCTTTCGCGACATGGGCCACAAATTGCTGGCTCACGTGGCCCATGTGCCGCACCCGGGGGTCTTCATTCTGCGTGGGGGCGACGGCGAGCTACGCATGTTGCGCAACGAACTGGAATTGGCTGAGCATCTGCGTAAGGTTCACGGTTTCAAGGTCGTGGACCCGCTGAAGATGCAGGTGCCGGACATCGTCGCAGCCTGTGCCGGCGCCCGCGTGGTGATGGGGGTAGAAGGTAGCCAGTTGGTGCATGGCGTCAATGTCCTGCAGCCAGGTGGCGTGGTGTTCACCTTGCAGCCGCCTAACCGTTTTGTCAGCTATTACAAATTCTTGACTGACCGTGATGGCCAACATTTCGCTTTCGTGGTCGGCAGCCCGGAAGGTGAGGGGTTCACCATCAGTATCGATGAAGTGGAGCGAACGCTCGACATGCTACCGGGTTGAACACAGGCCGAGCCCGACTTATGCAGCGGGTGATCTAACGCTTGCGTTATTCACGTTTGAACTCAATGTTATTGACGGATTAGTGGCGCTGTCGTTGTGACGGCGTCTCGCACATTTGTAGTGGGTCAGTCACTGCGCTGCAAATACATGAAATAGAGCCAACTTTTCGGATAATGAATAGCCAGAGAGGGCCTGCAATATCCGACGACGGCTTTCTGACGCAATGGCGGCATGGTGATTAATTTATATTATGGTGTCGGATCGTTGACGTAGTGTCACTCTGCCCATAAGCTCAAAACAGCTACCCACCACTGCCTCTGCCAACCTAAATAATAACTATCTTTCCTCTTCGCAGGAGGGGATTATGCGCTCGACTCTGTTCATCAAATCGATTTTTCTCTTGGTGTTAATGAGTGGTGCAGCGCGAGCCGCAGACTCATATATGAGCCAAACCAATATAGTACCGCTTGCCACAGCAGCCTGGCTATTCGGGGTCGCCATCGTCGGTTTCGTGGCTGTGGCAAACCGACGGAAAGTCTAGATTAGAGCCCACAATCTTAATGCCAATCTATTGACGCGTTAAATGTCGACATTTGAGTTTTCCAGCGTGCCGATGCTTGTGAATTTTACAGCCGTTGCTATATTCCACTAGCCAGTGCCGGTAACCTGGCAAAGCGGCAGAGTGAAATATCAAGATATTGGCGCCGGGCCTCCAGGAAGGTAGGCCAGCGCGGTGGCTCACGCCACCGCGAAGAGGAGCGAGAGGTTTGCTGTTGTTCTCATTCAGTGCTCTTAACCTGGGCCGTCAGGCCGGAGGGATCCCTCATGGTACGTTTGCTGATGTCTGTTCTCTGCGCCTTGGCGGTCTGTTCTGCAACCGCCGCCGATACTTCCTCTTCTGCCTACCTATTGAGCCCGGGCGATAAAGTCATGATCTCGGTGTGGCAGGAAGATACCCTGCGCCAGGAAACAGTTGTGCTGCCCGATGGCAGTATCACCTTCCCACTGGCCGGGCGCGTCGATGTCGCCGGCCTTGAAGCCACTGCAGTGGCAAGAAAGATCGAAACCGCATTGAAACCGTACCTGGCTCAGCCCAATGTCAGCGTGGTTGTCACAAGCACTGCTGGCAACCTTGTCTACGTTCAAGGCAAAGTAATCAAACCTGGACCAGTGCCCATGGCAGGCCCTACGGCGGTGCTTCAGGCATTGAGCATGTCCGGTGGTATGGACAAATTCGCTGACGAAAGTGCCATTAAGGTCATCCGTGGCCAAAAGGTCATGCCGGTGCGCTACAAGGACCTGGTTTCTGGGCGTGACATGTCCACCAACTTCCAACTTCAGGCTGGCGATACGCTGGTCGTACCCTGATTTTTCACATTATTAAGAACGTCTTGTGCCTATCAATAAAACGACGAGTGTTGTAACGGCAATCATGATGATGCCGTTTTCTGGAATGGTTGATGCCGCCAGCTGGCAATCTTCAGTCGAGCTTCCAACGACTGTGGAACATGACAGCAACCCATTGCTCCTGACGTCCAAGGAGAAAGGTGTGACGCGTACCATCATTGCGCCCGATTACACGTTGGTGGGTCAGTTCGATCGGGATCAGTTGCGTATGGGCTTAGGCATGCACGTGCTGCGCTCGTCCGACCGCTCGGTCATCAAGGACCGCGAAGACCCTAAGCTGAGCCTGGGCTGGCAGCGCGAGACCGAAAGCGGCGGGTTCGGCCTGCTGGCAAGTTACGAAGAAAGCTCGACGCTTTCTGGCGCGGTGCAGGATACCGGGGTCGTCACCACCATCGACGGTACCCAGAAGATGTCCATCGTCTCGGGCAACTGGAGCAGTGCGGTCACCGAGCGCAGCACCCTGGCTAACGAGCTTCGCTACGCACACGCCACCTATGACGTCAATTCACTGACCGGTTACGACGAGTACACCAACGATTTCACCTGGACCTACGCCTGGAGCGAGCGCACCGATATCATTACCGGCTTCCAAGCGCGGCGCTATGAGCCAGACAGCACCAGCATAGCGGTCGCCACCAACAGCTACGTGCCTAGCATCGGCATCAAGTACCAGATTTCCGACAGCCTGGTCGGCGCCATGCACGTCGGCGTCAACCAGACCAACGGCGACGGCACGCAGCGCCGCGGCGAAGGCGGTGCGTCGTTGACCTATCGTGGTTTACGCACCGAAGCGAGCATCAGTGCCGAGCGCAGCACGATGGCCAACGCCCAGGGCGGCGCGGCCGAGATGGACATGGTTCGTGCCAGCTGGAGCTATTTGCTCACCGAAACTACCCGGGTCGGCGCCGATGCCTGGTGGCAGGACAGCAAGGGGCTGAACCCCAACACCCTACAAACCTACAGCATCTGGGCCAGCCGGGCATTTTCGCCGGCCTGGGATTTGCGTGTTTCGTTGTTGTACAAGGAACGTCAACAGAATGGCCTGCCTGATGCCGACGCTACCATCGCTGGTTTGACGCTGACCTACAGATACCCCGACATCTGAATTTCGGATTGGTGGCCACTATGAAATCTGAGTACGAGCTTTCCATCAAGGATTACATTGCCATCATCAAGGATCGCGCCTTGCTGTTGGGGATCGTCATAGTGGTCGTGTTGGCGGCAACCGTGGGGGTTGCTATCAGCGTGCCGCCAATCTATCAGTCGACCGGGACCATTCTGGTGGAGTCGCAGCAGATTTCCCCAGACTTGGTCTCCGGTGGCAACAACACGTTCGCCGATGAGCGCATCGAGGTGATTCGCCAGCGGGTGATGACCCGCGAAAACCTTCTGAAGATCATCGACAAGTACAACCTGTTCGCCGACCGCGGCAGCCGTTTCAGCGAGACCGACAAGATCGAGCAGATGCGCAGCGCGATCGCGGTGGCGACGTTGAGCACCTTCGTCAAAGGGCGCGGCGAGGCCACCGTGGCCTTTACCGTGTCTTATGAAGACAAACGGGCGGATGTGGCCAAAGAAGTTGCCGATGAGCTGGTGTCGCTGTTTCTCAACGAAAACGTCAAGCAGCGCACCGAGCGCGCCACCGAAACTACCGAATTCCTGACCCAGGAAGCCAACAAGCTTGGCGCCGAGCTGGCCGATTTGGAAAACCAGCTGGCAGACTTCAAGCAGGCACATTCCAATGCCTTGCCCGAGAACCAGCAGCTGCGAATGAGTATGTTGTCCCGCGCTGAGCTGGAATACCGGGAAGTCGACCGCGACTACAAGGCTGCCCAGGAAGAAGTGCGCTATCTGGAGCTTGAATTGGCTGCTGCCAACTCAGGCGTCTCTACCCAAACCGCCAACGGCAGGGCAGTTGCACCTGACCCGCAAGATCTGCCGAGCCTCAAGGCCGAATACGCACGGCTGTTGAGCAAGTACACCGAGGCGCACCCGGATGTGGTCGCCATCAAGCACAAGATCGACCTGCTCAAGGCCTCGGGCGATAAAGGCATCGCAGCCGCCGGCGCGATGAACCTGGATGCCGCCAGAGTACGCACCAAAATGGCTGCTGCGCAGTCGCGCATCGCCTCGCTGGCCGAACAGAAGCGCCAGCTGACCAGCAAGATGGAGGCCTACGAGGCCGATATCCTGGAAGCGCCGCAAGTGGAGCGTGGCTTGGTGACGCTGATGCGCGATCACGATAACGCGCGCAAGAAGTACGAAGAAATCCGCAACAAGGAAATGGGTGCCAAGATCACCGAAAGCCTGGAGCAGGAAAACAAGGCAGAGCGTTTCGTGCTGCTTGAGCCGCCCTTGATGCCGGAAAAACCGATCAAGCCCAACCGCAAGAAAATTGTCGCCCTTGGCTTGGTGCTGGCGCCTGCCGCAGGGGGTGGGCTGGTGATGTTGCTGGAGATGCTCAACCAGCGCGTGCGCGGTGTCGGCGCCCTTGAAAGCGTGCTGGGCCGGCGCGTGCTGGTAGCGGTACCTTACATCTCCACCAAGGCAGACAAGGCCAGGCGCAAGAAACTGATCACGATGATGGTCGTTGCCGGGGTGCTGCTGGTGGCTATCCTGTTGGTGGTCGTGCACATGTTCTACATGCCGTTGGACCTCCTGCTTTTCAAAGCTATGGGTCGGTTTGAATAGGGAGCGCAGCGATGGACAGAAGTACGCCGGCTGTTGGCAAGAACATTCATCAGGTCTCGCCTGGCACCTGCGACACGGCACAAGTGCCCTCGGTCAGGGAAAGGCCGGGTGAACTTGGTCAGTTCGACTATGTGCAAACCAAGGTGGTGCCGCTGGATGCGCAGCATCTGGAGCGCAATCGCATCGTCTCGTTCAACAAGAATTCGAACATGAGCGGTGCCATCGACCTGCTGCGCACCCAAGTGCTGCAGGCCATGGAAGACAATGGTTGGAGGACGCTGGCGATCACTTCGCCCACTCCTGAGGCGGGCAAGACCGTGCTGGCGGTCAACCTGGCCATGAGTATCGCCCACCACACCAACAAGACCGCGTTGCTGGCCGACTTCGACCTGCGCCGCCCGCGGGTAGGCAGCAGCTTGGGGTTGCCGATGGAAAAAGCACTCAACGACGTGCTCGAAGGCAAGGCCTGGCTTGAAGAGGCATTGGTCAATCCGACATTGCCACGCTTTGTAGTTCTGCCTACCCGCGAGCCGGTACCGATGTCGACCGAGGTGCTGTCATCGGCGAAGGTCGACACGCTGATCAGTGAGCTGCGCGATCGCTACGACTCTCGCATTTGCATTTTCGACTTGCCGCCTTTACTGAGTTCGGATGACGCAATCACCGTGCTGCCGAAATTCGACTGCGTGCTGCTGGTCGTGGCCAACGGCATGAACAGCAAGAAGGATATCGAGGATTGCCTGTACCACCTGGCTGGGTCGAACCTGGTGGGGGCAGTACTGAACAAGGCAGATGAGCAGTTACGAACTTACTATTGAGCGGTGGATGGGCATCTGGAGCTGAATGCCAAGGGGGTGTTCATCTCCAGGGATATTTCAGCTCCCACGCCCAGGCATGGCGCACAATGTCCTGAAGTGAGGTAAAGCCAGGCTGCCACCCCAGTATGGACCTGGCCTTCTGTGCATCCGCTACCAACCGAGGCGGGTCGCCGGCCCGCCGCGGCGCCTGGTTGACCTTGATGGTTCGCCCGGTAACCTCGCGAGCCGTCTCGATCACCTGCTGCACGGAAAACCCCAGCCCATTGCCCAGGTTGAACGCCGTCGTCGCGCCGCCGGCCAGCAGGTACTCCACAGCCAGCGCATGCGCCGAAGCCAGGTCCGCCACATGGATATAGTCACGGACACAGGTTCCGTCGGCGGTGTCGTAATCGTGGCCGAACACGGTCACGGATTCACGACGGCCAGCGGCCGCCTGCAGGATCAGCGGTATGAGATGAGTTTCTGGCAGGTGACACTCGCCCAATTGGCCGTCCGGATCAGCGCCGGCTGCGTTGAAGTAGCGCAAGCTCACCGAACGCAGGCCATAGGCCCGGTCGAAATCTTCGAGCATTTGTTCAACCATCCATTTGCTGCGCCCGTAGGGGTTGATCGGCACCTTGGGGTGTTGCTCATCGATCGGCACATATTCGGGGTCGCCATACACTGCGGCGCTCGAGGAAAAGATCAGCCGTTTCACCCCCGCCCGCACCATGGCCTCGAGCAGGCTGAGGGTTGCACAAACATTGTTCAGGTAATACTTGTCGGGGTCGGCCACCGACTCGCCGACCTGGATGAATGAGGCGAAGTGAAACACAGCATCGAAGTGATAGTCGCTGAACAGCGTATCGAGCCCATGGCCGTCGGCGATGTCCAGGCATACCCACTGCAAGCCCGGCACCGGCGCTTCAAGGTCTGCCACAACCACCTCATGGCCTGCGTGCAGCAGGTGCTTGACCATGTGTGAGCCGATATAACCTGCACCACCGACAACCAAGTACTTCATCCAATCCTCCTGGAGCAGACGTAGCGTCGAATGCCTGTCATGCAGGGCTTCAATGACTGTAGATGGCGATATGCCCTATTTCAAGAACAGCCAATTGGCCATGTGCTGGCCATCGAACGTGATCAGGTAGTGGCCGTCTTTGTAATCTACGGGCTGGTTTTTTTCCTCGCCGTCACTGCTGCGGCTGTAGAGTTTCAGCCCTGCTGGCGCCTTGATGCTCAGGCTCCCCTGCAGCGGTTCGACATGGAAAGGCGTGACATCCTCAGCCCTGGGTACGGCCCGGCTGCCGAGTGAAATCAGCAGCCTGCGCGACTGGCTCAAGGGCTTGTCGTCAAGGCTCTGGACCGCCACGCTGGCATAGGGGGTCTTGAGCTGCAGGGCGATGTCGCCCAGGGCCAGCGACTGGCTTCCCAGCCAACCGGTTGCCGCCTGGGTCATTGGCGTGTCGATGGTGTAAAGGCCCTGCTGCCAGTTGTGCCGCAACTGGCCAGTATCGCTCAGCGCTTCGCTGGCACCGGGGGCGATCAGTGAGCGCCCTGGGTCGTTGAACACTTGCGCATCGGCAGGGATTTTGCTGGGCTGCAGCCAGGGTAGCTCGGAGGCTGATGGCAGGGCGATCTGCAGCCGGCCTTTTTCCATGGCGGTGCGTAGCAGTACCGAGTTGGCCGGCGAAATATCCTGGTTGAACAGGGCTTGAGCAGTGGGTGCGAAGACGTAACGGGTCGACGCCGGCTGCACATCCTGGCGCCGGTAGAGCAGGGCGGCTGCCGGCAGGGTGGCGATCAGCCCAGGGTCATTGTAGGCATTCCAATTGTCGGCACGGCGCCACTGCTCGACCAAGGCTTGCTGGCTGTAGGCGTATTGCATGATCGCGTCCCAGCCCTGGTGACTAGCAGTCCCTGCGACATAAAGGGGCAGGGAGTGGCGGTCGGGCAGAGGGAAGGGTTCGGCGTTCCATTCTGTGACGGTCATCGGCTTGCCCAGCACCTGGGCAGCCCCCAGCCAATTGATCATGCCGTCGCTGGTCAGTGGGTTCTTCTCCAGTTGGCCCAGCCCGCCATAGCTATGCGCGTCGACAACATCCCCAGCGGTAAGCGCTGGCAGCGAGGACAAACCGTTCAGGCCCCAGGTGCTGGTGGTGGCGATGGGCACCTTGACCCCTAGCGTGCGCAAGTAGCTGATCATGTCGGCGTAGAAGCGTTGTTCCAGGTCGTTGAGAAACAGCTTCGAAGGGCCATACTCCCAGGCACGCCAGGTCTTGTCCGCAGGCAGGTCGTGGGCCTGGGCAAAGGCCTTGGCCTGATCCATGTACAGGCGGCTGTGCTTGGGTACCTGCTTGTCCGGTAGCAGGGCATTGCCGAAGTGGTGGGTGATGTCGTTTTCGTTGGTGATCAGTACTGCAGCGATGGCGGGGTCATCCTTGTAGGCAAGGCCGGTGTAACTGTTGACGTGGGTCAGGTACTGCTCGGCGAAGCGCTTGAGTGCCTGCTGCAAAGTGACGTTGACGAACAAGTAGCCTTTGAGCTCTGCGACGCCGTGCTCTTTGGGCAGTTCATCGAAGCCATAAATGTTGTCCGCCGCAGTCACCGGGCGCGACACATGCAGGTCGAGCCACACGTAGATCCCTTCGTCCTTCAGGCTTTTGATCCACAGGTCGAGTTTCTTCAACGAGTCAGCGCTCAGCTGTTGGGTGTTTTTGAGCTGCTGCAGATCGCCGAACACGTTGGGCGTCACCCACGGGGAGTCGTGGTGATGCACGCGCACCAGGTTGAAACCCAAGGCGGACAAGCGTTTGGCCTGCTGCTTGATGTCCTCGTCAGGGGTGCGGAACAACGAATAGGCTGACATGTTGGTGCCCCAGAAACGCGCGGGGGTGCCATCGGCGAACAGCAGCCGTTCACCCTCGGCCTTGACGAACCCTCGTTTGCCAGCAGGTTTCTCGGCGGCGTTGAGGAACGACAGGTCAACTGGCGACGTACGCCAGTCGAGCTGATCATCTGGCCACGTGTTGGGGTCGCTCATGCCGAAACGTTCGCTGGCGGTCTGGCCGATGCTGATATCACCGGTGACACTCATCTGCGCCTTGATCAGCTGTTGGCCAGGCTTGATAGGGTCGGTGTAGAAAAAGGTGCGTATCTGGTCGGTGTTGCCGCGTTCGAAATACACCTTGGCCAGGGGTGGGTCAAAACGCATTTCCACATGCGGCCCTTCAGGGTTCTTGCCCCAAGCCCAGCCGCGATTCTCGGGCAGTAGCACCGGGTCGCCCATTTGACCGGCGATCAACCCGGGGTCGAAACGCCAGACGATGCCGCCGCCCATGACATCGCTTTGCCGGCTGTGGGCCTGCAAATCGAAGTCCCAGGTCAGGGTTTGCGGCTCGGGCTTGCGGATGTCCGCCTTGAGGTCGAAGTCCAAGTCCTTGTTATTGCCGGTGAGTGTATAGCGGTAAGGCCCATCGACTTTGAGGGTTGGATAGAACCCGGTCCAGCCCCAGTTCGCGCCCCAGAAGTCGAAGCTGGGTACGAACGCTGGGCCTCCTCCGTACGTCAGTGTCGGCAGGCCGTTCTGTTCGTCTACACGTACCGTCCATGCCGACGCCCAGCTATTGACGGGCACCGCCAGCAGGCTGATGAGCAACGATGTGCGGGTCCATCTGGACAGGGCGAGCGTGAGCATCGAACTACCTCGGTTGAAGGCTGATGGTGGTCACTGGGCTGTCTTGGGGCACGGCCTGACGGCGCATCATGTGGATATAGGCGACGCTGACCCCGGCAATCGACCAGTAAATGATCGGGATGACGGTGATGCTGCTCACGGTGAAAATAGTCACCAGAATGCCCATCAATGTGGCCAGCAGAACACGCCCCAGCAGCCGATAGGGGTCGGCGTTGTCAGGCACCGCCCGCATTGCCTTGCGCAACCCCAGCAGGATGTAGGCAAAAAAGCCCAGGAACAGCCCAAGCCCAACCAGGCCAACGCGCAGCGCCAGGCCGACGTAGGTGTTGACGATGTCGATGATGCCTTCACCCTGGATCATCGATTGCATCTCCGGGGTGCTGCGAAAATCGAATGAGCCGAACAGCGGATTACGCTGGATGACGATCCACGAGTTGTCGAGCAGGCGCTGGCGGTAGGTGATGTTTTCGGTGTCCACCTTGCCAATGAACGGCAGCAGGTCGAGTATCTTGTCCCCGCCAGGCATCACGGCCAGCAATGGGATGCTCAGCACCCCGGCCAGGGTAAGCAGTGCCAAACGCGAGGCCGCGTGCCTGCCCATCGCGATGAACACCACCACGATCACCCCAGCGCCGATCCACGGGCCCCGCGAAAGCGGTGCGAACAGCCCTGCGGCAAGCAGCAATGCGCCCAGGTAGCGGTGCACAGGTTTCTGCACGAAGTGCTGCACGAACAGAAACAAGCCAATCGCCACGGCCATCACATAACCGAGCACGATGGCCTGCCCGGTGGTGACACTGGCGCGCAGTGCCCCCCCTCGGCTCAGGTAGGCCTTCATGTCCCACTGCAGGCCCAAGGCGTCGATCAGCGCGTTGTAGAGCAGCCAATGGCGCACATATTCGGCCACGCCCAGCAGTGCCAACAGGAAGGCCACGATAACGAATGCCAGCAGCGCGTCCTTGAAGTCGCTCAGCTCACGCAAGCCGCGGCTGGCCACGTAGTAGGGCAGGAACACGTCGATGTACAGGCTCAGCATTTGGCGCAGGGTATCGGTGACGGTGGTCTCGCGCAGCGCCAAGGCGCTGGTCAACGCCAGGCTTGCCAGCAGCAGCTTGTCGGGCAATAGCCGGCCGAACCGGATGCTCGTGCTTTGCTTTCGCAGTACCCACGCGGCAGGCAGCAGCACGCACAAGGTCAGCACGCGTTGATGGTTGATGTCGAACAGGTAGTTGACGATGCCAAAGCCCGGTATCTCGGTAGCGGCCGGCGGGATGAGAAACAGCAGCATGAAAAACAGCGCAAGCGGGTTGTGCTCGCGGCGCTGGGCAACCAGCAGAATGACCGTGGCTGCGCCTGCATACACCCAGAAGCTTTGGGCAAAGAATGCCACCAGGGTCAGCACGAACCACAAATTGCGACGCCGTTTGAAGTCCGCTGGGGGGATCAGGTCCGTTGCCGGACGCCGGGCCATGAAGAAAACCACGCTGGCCACAAACACAATGACGACCAGGGCTCTTAGATGTTCAGGCATGGGTTATAGGCACCTATCCCTCGATGGGCTGGATGGAGGCTAGCATCGTGGCTAAATGAAACTATAGTGACTTCTAGGCGCCGCGTGGAAAGTCTTGAGGCGATGAGAAAGCCAGGCAAAAACAGCCTAGCAAGCACAGTTTGAGTTTTGCGCTTGACCTGCGAGGTCGCTTGTCGGTCTCGGCAACACAGCGTGGGGCGACAATAAAAACCAATGGTATGGGGCGGGGATCATGGGGAAGCTGCAGTTTTGTACCCCATTGCTGGGGCGCAGAGGCTTTATACGCAACTGTGTGTTGTTCAGTGCCGGGGTCGCCATGTTTGGGGGAAGTGCGCAGGCAGCGCGCAAGCCTGAGCCAACCGGCAGGTTCGTCATCATCAACGGCTGGGTGTTGCCGGTAGGGTATTTTCAGGACGAACGCTCATGATCAAGGACTACGATGCCGACAAGCGCCTGCGCGAGGCATACGACTTCTGCATCGTCGGCGCAGGCCCTGCGGGGATCACCCTGGCGTTGCGCCTGGCAGGTGCCGGCTGGAGTGTGGCTCTGCTCGAAGGAGGGAGCCGTGAGTACACGCCGCGGTCCCAAGCGCTGTACAAGTGCACGTCCACAGGCCTTGAGGTGTTCGCCGCTGAAGACCGCCTGCGTTACCTGGGCGGCACCTCCAATCACTGGGCAGGGCGCTGCCGCCCCTTCACCGCTGCGGATTTTGCGGTGCCACCACCGGTGGAGATGCCCGGCTGGCCTATCCCATACGCTGAAATCGAGCGGTACCTACCGGGTGCCATGGAAATCGTCGATCTGCCTCAGGGGGCCGAATTCAAAGCCGTGAACCCCGGCCTGAACGGCGGTGAGTTCGAGGCTGACCGCTTTCTGCTCAGCCCGCCAACGCGCTTTGCCCAAAAGTACGCCAGCGCGCTGGACGACACCCCGGGTTTGGACGTTTTCATCAACTGCAACTGCGTCGACTTGTTGTTCGACCCAGACGCTGGAAAATTGAAGGCCGTGCAGGTGTCGGACTACGAGGGCAAGCGCCAGCCTGTGGCGGCACGCAACTTCATCCTGGCCACCGGCGCCATCGAAAATGCCAGGCAGTTATTGAACAGCAAATCGCTGGCCCAGGCGGGCGTGGTGACCAAGGACGGCCTGGTTGGCCGATGCTTCATGGAGCACCTGAACATCGACATGGGGACGTTCATCCTGCGCAGTGGCGAAGGCACCGATCCTCGGCAGTATTTCACCACCGATGCTTTCGTCGCCCAGTACCAGGCGGGCAGAGGCAATGTTCTGGCGTCGGTTTTGGCCGATGTGCAGACCTATGGCCGTACGGCCGAGGTCAAGCATTTTCTGGAAAACCTGGCGTGCGACATGGGCGTGGCTAGCAAGATCGAGTTCGTCGCCAAGTTCAGTTGCCCGGGCGACGGGGTGATCAGCACTTTAATTGAGCAGTTCCCCAATGTGCACAGCCGTATCTCGCTGCTGGACGAGCAGGACGAACTGGGTGTGGCCAAGGTCAACGTCAACTGGGTGCTCAGCGACAGCGACCGGCACACCATCAAATGCATCGGCAGCGAACTGGCCAAGCAGTTCGCTGAAATGGGCCTGGGTTTCGTCAAGCTCAACGACTTCGTCTACGACACCAGCTTGCCGCTGAAGATGTCCCCCCATGCCCATCACATGGGCACTACGCGCATGGCGGCCTCAGCCAAGGATGGGGTGGTCGATACCAACTGCAAGGTGTTTGGCACCGAAAACCTGTATGTCGCCGGCAGCAGTGTATTCGCAACCGGCGGGGCGTCGAACCCGACGATGCCGCTGCTGCAGTTCGCCTTGAGGTTGGCCGACCATCTCAACCAGAAGATGCACTCGGCTACGGGGGCGGCAGCCTGAATACATTCAACTGAAGTAGCGCTGTGAAGGGGTGGAGTGCAACAGGGTCAGCACCCAGAAGAACGAGACCGTGTTTGCCTCAGGGACAGTCCAGGATCGCTCGAATCGCGAGGCTTGCCATATGTTGGGATGGATACGCAGTGCTGTGGCGCATTACGCCAATACGACCGGACGCGGCGTTGCGGCCTATAAAAAACTCTGCAACCCCACACCCAGGCAGTGGGGGGAGTACCAGTGCCGATGGGGCAAGTTCTATTCGGTAGGCACCAACTTTCACATGAATGTCGGCTGTAACGTCACAGACCCGGCGTTGGTGCGTATCGGCAACAACGTCGGCCTGTCCGATTGCACGCTGATTGGCCACGACGGCGTGGTGGCGCTGATTGAGCTCTGCTACGGCATGAAGCTCGACTCGGTCGGAGTCATCGATGTCAGGGACAACAGCTTCGTCGGCCATGGTGCGATCGTCATGCCGAGGGTGACCATCGGCCCGGATTCGATTGTGGCCGCCGGCGCCGTGGTAACCAAGGACGTGCCACCCGGCACGGTCGTCGGTGGTAATCCTGCCAAGTTCATCTGCACCACGGCAGATTTGATCAAGCGGGTCGAAGAACGCTGCAATGCCTACCCTTGGATGGAGCTGATAAAAGAACGCAAAGGCTCGTATGACCCGGCGCTGGAGCCTACCCTGGCCATGCACCGGCGCCGTTATTTCTTCGGAGACGGCAGCAATGGATAACAAGCCTGTCGATGTGATGGTGGTCAATTTCAACACGGCCGGGTTGCTGCAGCCGATGTTCGATTCACTGCGGGCGGCCGGCGGCGAAACCTTGGCCAGTTACCTGGTGGTAGACAATGCCTCGGTCGACGACTCGGTCGAACGCCTGGGCCAGGTCTGCCCGCAAGCGCTTTTGTTGAGCAACAAACACAATGTCGGCTTTGGCCGGGCCAATAATCAGCTGCTGGCGCACCTACGCGGCAGGTACGCGCTACTGCTCAACACTGACGCCTTCGTGGCCGCCGACAGCCTGCAGAAAACCCTCGACTACATGGACGCGCACCCCGAATGCGGCATTCTTGGGGTGCGCCTGGTGGGCCGCGATGGCGAACTGCAACCCAGCTGCCGCTATTTCCCAAACCCGTTGAACCTCTTTGCTGCACGAACTGGGCTAGGGCGTTTCATGCCAGGGCTGAAAATGGTCGACGAAATGGACTGGGATCATGCCTCGGTGCGTGAGTGCGACTGGCTACCGGGTTGCTTCTACCTGGTACGCCGGGAAGTGCTCGACCAGGTAGGGCTGTTCGACCCCCGCTATTTTCTCTATTACGAAGAAGTGGACCATTGCAAGCGGGTCAAGGCCGCGGGTTGGAAAGTGGTGTACTTCCCTGATACCACCGTGGTGCATATCGGTGGCGAGAGCTCCAAGTCGGTGGCCGAGCTCGAGGCGGCCAGCCGACAGATATCGGCTTACCAGATCGAAAGCGAACTGCTGTACATGCGCAAGCACCATGGCGCGGGGGGTCTGGCCTTGCACATGCTGCTGGTGAGCCTGGGCGACCTGGTGCTGGCACTCAAGGCGCTGCTCAAAGGCCGCGGCATGGAGGCGATCAAGGCGTGTTGGCGGCATACCCGCGCCACGTGGTCGCTGCTGCTCAAGACCCAGTTTGCCAACCAACCCACACGGTAGGTGAAACCATGTTCGATAACATCCGCGCAGACTTGCGCGCCCATGGCGGTGATTGGGGCGCCCAGGGGTTTTGGGTTCTGGTGGTCTATCGCTTCGGGCGCTGGCGCTATGGTGTGCGTCCGGCGTTGCTGCGCAAGCTCTGCTCTTTGGTCTACAAGGTATTGTTCAAGTTCGTGCAGATCATCACCGGCGTCGAGTTGCCTTGCGAGGTGGTGATTGGCCGCAACTTCGTCATCGATCACTTTGGCGGCATCGTGATCAGCGGCTACGCGCGGTTTGGCGATGACTGCCGGATTCGCAACGGCGTGGTGGTGGGGTTGAAGAATGTCGATGAACCCATCGCGCCAGTGTTCGGCAACAACGTCGACATCGGCGCCGGCGCCAAGGTGCTGGGCAATATACGCATCGGTAACAACGTCGCGATAGGCTCCAACGCAGTGGTGTTGACCGATGTACCGGACAACTCGCTGGCGGTCGGGGTGCCCGCTAGCATCAAGGCGCGCAAGCACAGCGATACCCTGCAATACACGTGAGCCGGCCCGAAACTGACGAGTGAACGCCATGGTGACAGGGATTGGAGTGGTGGTGATCGGCCGCAACGAGGGCCAGCGCCTGGAGCGCTGCCTGTTGTCCTTGATTGGGCAGGCGGACCAACTGGTGTACGTGGACTCCGGCTCCTGCGATGGCTCGGTGGAATTTGCCGCTGAGCTGGGGGTGCAGGTAGTGGCCCTGGACATGACCCAACCCTTCACAGCGGCGCGTGCACGCAATGAAGGTTTCACCTGCCTGATGGGTATCGTGCCGAGCATCAGCTATGTGCAATTCGTCGATGGTGACTGTGAAGTCGATGGCGGTTGGTTGAGCAAGGGCCAGGCCTTTCTCGATCAGCACCCGGATGTAGCGGTGGTGTGCGGACGGCGCCGTGAGCGCTTTCCCCAGCGCTCGGTTTACAACCTGCTCTGCGACCTGGAATGGGACACGCCGGTGGGGCAAACCAAGGCGTGTGGCGGGGATGCACTGATGCGCGTCGATGCGTTCATGGCCGTGTCCGGTTTTCGCCCAGAACTGATTGCCGGCGAAGAGCCGGAGCTGTGCCTGCGGTTGCGCGCAGCCGGCTGGAAAATCTGGCGCTTGCCCGAAGAGATGACCCTGCACGATGCCGCCATGACCCGGTTCGGGCAGTGGTGGCGACGCAGTCTGCGGGCCGGCTATGCCTATGCCGAAGGCGCCTACTTGCATGGGCTCAAGCCCGAGCGTCATTGGTTGCGTGAATCGCGACGGGCCTGGTTCTGGGGCCTGATCCTGCCGTTGGCGATCCTGATTGTGAGCCTTCTTTCGGGCGGCTGGGGGCTGTGGCTGTTACTGATCTATCCATTGCAAACCGTACGTCTGGCCCGCCGGGGCAGCCGCTCACGCCGGGAAAACTGGTGGCAGGCAGTGTTCCTGGTGCTGGGCAAGTTCCCTGAAATGCTCGGCCAGGCCAAGTTCCTGCTGAACAGGTTTGCGGCCGGTAAGGCGCTGTTGATCGAGTACAAATGACATGTCGATGACCTTCAGATCGTTAGCCAAGAGTGTGCTCACGCTGCAGCCAGGCTATTCGCTGCGAGCGCTCAACAACAAATACAAGTTGACGGTTTCGATGGCCCGCGAGTGGTCGGGGTTGCAGGCTTTCACTCAGCGCATGTCCAAGGCCTTGGGCCAGGAGCGCTTCGAGCAGTTGGGTGTGGACTGCATCGGTGTGGTGCAATGGCCCTACATCAGCAAGCGCTGGAACGCTGCGCAGCGGCTTGCAGCAGTGGCCTCGCATTATGAAGTGGTGACCGCCCAGTGTGCGCCTTTGCTGCTGTTGCAGCGCGATGAGCAGCGCCAGCTATGCGACCTGTCACGCTACTCAAGCGGGTGCCGGCTGGTGCTGGACCGGCCGATCTGGTTCAAGCGCGAAGGGGAGCTGGTGATCAACCTGTTCCAGGGCGACCTGCGTGTGGCCTCGCTGGCCTTCACTTTGTGCCACGAGGCCCAGGGTGTGTGCCTGTATATCGGCGCAGTGCAAGGCATTCACAAAGGTGTGGGCAGCGACACGTCCCTGACCATCTACCGCGACCTGACCAAGGACTTCGAAGGCCTACGCCCCAGAAGCCTGCTGATCGAGGCCATCAAGTGCGTCGCCAGGACCCTGGCCGCCCAGCGTATCTATGCCGTCGCGGACGAATATCGCCACCATCGACACCCGTATTTCGGCGCCGAGAAGCACCAGGAACTGGCGGCCAATTACGACGTGATCTGGCAGGAGAACGGCGCCGAGCCCTGCGAGTGGGTGGATTTCTTCAGCATCCCCCTGGCCCCCGCCCAGCGCCCGGTAGAGGAGATCGCGGCGAAGAAGCGGGCGATGTACCGCCGGCGCCATGCCTTGCTCGATGACGTGTTTGCCCAGATCCAAGCTGCCATGGTGGGCAGCACGGTGCAGCACAGCGCGGCCGA
Source organism: Pseudomonas promysalinigenes (assembly GCF_014269025.2). Lineage (NCBI taxonomy): Bacteria > Pseudomonadati > Pseudomonadota > Gammaproteobacteria > Pseudomonadales > Pseudomonadaceae > Pseudomonas > Pseudomonas promysalinigenes. Next base: position 2,312,489 of record NZ_CP077094.1, read on the forward strand.
CTTGGCCATTCGATGAACGGACACAGATTTGGGGCCTTATGCGAATTGCTTACTTCATCAATCAGTACCCCAAGGTCAGCCATACCTTCATCCGCCGCGAGATACTGGCGCTGGAGCGCCAAGGCGTCGAGGTGCAGCGCATCGCCCTGCGTGGCTGGGATGCTGAACTGCACGACGCTGAAGACTTGGCGGAGCGGGGCAAAACCCGCTATGTGCTGCAGGACGGGCTGAGGGGGTTGCTCAAACCCCTGATGCAGGTGCTGCGGGCACGGCCAAAAGCGTTCCTGACGGCCCTGCGCCTGGCGCTTGGCCAGGGTTGGCGTGCCGACCGCCCGTGGCCATACCACCTGGTTTATCTCGCCGAGGCATGCCGGCTGCTGCAATGGTTGCAAGACGCTGCGGCAGAACATGTGCACGCACATTTCGGCACCAACTCCACGGAGGTGGTCATGCTGGCCAACGTGCTGGGCGGCCCGCCTTACAGCTTCACCGTGCATGGGCCGGAAGAGTTCGACAAGGCTCAGCTTCTGCATTTGGGCGAAAAGGTGCGGCGGGCATCATTCGTTGTCGCCGTCAGCGCCTTCGGGCGTAGCCAGCTATGGCGCTGGGTGGCCCATGATCAGTGGGGCAAGGTCAAGGTGGTGCATTGCGGCCTGGAACGCAGTTTTCACCAGGTGGCACCGCAAGCAATCACCGCCACGCCTCGGCTGGTTTGCGTTGGGCGCTTGTGTGAGCAGAAGGGCCAGTTGCTGCTGATCGAAGCTGCACGTGGCCTGGTCAGTCAGGGCGTGCAATTGGAACTGGTATTGGCTGGCGATGGTGAATTGCGAGGCCCGATTGAAGCACTCATCGTGCGCTACGGTTTGCAAGCGCAGGTGCGCATCACCGGCTGGATCAGCAGCGCGCAGGTGCGCGACGAGATTCTGGCCGCGCGGGCCATGGTACTGCCAAGCTTTGCCGAAGGTTTGCCGGTGGTCATTATGGAGGCGATGGCGCTGCGCCGACCTGTTCTTACCACTTACGTGGCCGGTATCCCTGAACTGGTCCGCCACGGCGAGAACGGCTGGCTGTTCCCGGCTGGTAGCGTCGAAGCCTTGACCGAAGCGATGCGCCAATGCCTGGAGCAGCCCGTGCAGGTGTTGCAGCGCATGGGCGATGCGGCCTATGAGCGGGTATTGCAACGCCACGACATCGATACCGAGGCAGCCAAGCTGCTCAGCCATTTCAAGGTGCCGGCATGATGACCTTGCTGGCTTGGCTGCTGGGTGGCGTGGCGCTGTTGCTATTGGTACCGGCATTGCTGCTGTTCATCCAGGTGGTGCTGGCCTGCCTACCTGCTCGGGTGCGACAGAGGCCTCACCTGCCGCGGCCGCGGTTGGCAGTGCTGGTACCTGCGCACAACGAGGCGTCGCTGATCGTTTCGACGCTGGCCAGCATCCGGCCGCAGCTGCGCGATGGTGACCAACTGCTGGTGGTGGCCGACAACTGCAGCGACCAGACCGCAAGCCTTGCCCGCGCGGCGGGAGCGCAAGTGGTCGAGCGCGAGGACCTGCTGCGCCGAGGCAAGGGTTATGCATTGGATTTCGGGGTGCAGCACCTGCGCCTGTCGCCACCGCAGGTGGTGATCATCATCGATGCAGACTGCCAGGTTGGGGCCGGTGCGCTCGAGCACCTGGCTTGTAGTTGTATAGACCGCGGCCGGCCTGCACAGGCGTTGTACCTGATGCATGCGCCGCCTGGGGCGGGGCTGAAGGTGCAGGTTGCAGCTTTCGCCTGGCGGGTGAAGAACCTGGTTCGGCCGCAGGGTTGGGCACGGGCGGGCCTGCCATGCCAGTTGATGGGGGCAGGCATGGCGTTCAGCTGGCAAGACCTGTCGGCCGTCAACCTGGCTACCGGTCACCTGGTCGAAGATCTGAAGCTTGGCCTTGAGTGTGCCGCGCACGGTAAGGCGCCGGTATTCTGCCCGCAGGCTGTGGTGAACAGCCATTTTCCCACTAGCCAGGAAGGCCTGAATATTCAGCGCAAGCGCTGGGAGCATGGGCATTTGGGGGTGGTCTTGGCCGATGGGCCCAGGCTGCTCGCCGCTGCGCTGCTCAAGCGTAATTGGCCACTGTTGGGCATGGCAGTTGACTTACTGGTGCCGCCCCTGGCCTTGCTGTCGTTGCTGTTGATGGTGGTCTTCGCTCTGAGCTGGCTCATGTTCGGCGTAGGGGGGACGCTGCTGCCTGCACTGCTCGCCAGCTTGGCGTTGGCCTTGCTTGGCGCTGCCATCCTGTTGGCGTGGGCCTGTTTTGCACGGGAGCTGATTCCGTTTTCGGTACTGCTGTACGCACCGTTCTACGCGGCGCGGAAAATCCCTTTGTATCTGGGGTTCCTGCTCAAGCGCCAGGTCGACTGGGTGCGTTCCAAACGGGATGACAACTGATGACAGAGCAGGGTTGGCTGCAGCGCTGGAAGATGGTCATGGGCAAGCTGTGCCTGGTGGATGATGCGGCACACGAGCAGCGGCTGCTGCAGTCACTGTGTTCGGCGCAGCGGCCAACGGTGCTGGGCTTCGTCAATGCCCACGCGATGAACCTGGTGGCTGGCAACGCCGATTATTGCCATGCGCTGGCTGCTGCCGATGTGCTGCTGCGCGACGGTGCTGGCATGGCAGTGCTGCTGCGTCGCCTGGGGCTTGCGCCGGGCCTGAACATGAACGGCACCGATTTGATTCCCAAGCTCCTTACGGGGTTTGAAGGCCGCAATGTGGCTTTCTGGGGAACGCAGGAGCCATTCCTGACCGAAGCCGCGCGGCGTTGCGAGGCAGAGTTCGGCCTGCAGGTGGTGTCGCGACACCACGGTTTTGCCGATACCGATACTTACCTGGGCCTGGCTGAGCGACATCGCCCTGGGTTGATCGTGCTTGGCATGGGGATGCCCAAGCAGGAGCAGTTGGCCGCACGCTTGGCCGTTCTCGATTACCCCTGCCTGATCGTCTGCGGTGGGGCGATCCTGGACTTTCTCGGTGGCAAGGTCGCGCGGGCGCCTCGCTGGGTAAGGCGGATGAACGCCGAATGGGTGTTCAGGTTACTCAGAGAGCCCAAACGCCTGTTCAAGCGTTACGTGCTAGGCAACCCATTGTTCCTGTTGCGCGCTCGGTTTTATGCCCGCTCGCCGATGCATCGCCGTTAGCGGCCATGCTCAACGCTATCTGTCGAACAGTGGTGGATCTTCACCGCAGCATGACCACGGTGCTGCTACAGTGATATCAAACAGACCGGCGCGGTTTGCAGAAGATTTCACAGATTTTTCAGGTACCTGAGTTGAATCTCCATCCCTTCGTTGTGATGGTCAGGCAGTTGCCACGCACGATTCAGTGAGGCCTTACGATGGTTTTTGAACCCAGAAGCAGTCGTTCGTTACTCCAGCGTAGAAGTAGCGTCAGCAACGCCATTCAGGCGGGGCTCGACGGTATCGCCGTAACCAGCGTGGCGTGGTACCTGATTTACGACCAGTTTGGTTACATCACTTCCGACTACGTGATCATGCTGTTGCTGCTGATCGGGGCGCTGGCGGTCATCTATGACCATTACGCCATCTATCGCAGCAATGTTGGGCTGTCGGTTAAGGCTTTCAGGCTGTTCAAGGCCTGGTCGGCGACGTTCTGTTTCCTGGTGGTGATCGCCTTCCTGACCAAACAGAGCGAAACTTATTCACGGCTGCTGGTGGTCCAGTTGTTCGTCATTGGGTACTTCGTGCAGCTATTTCTGCATGTGGCGATGCGTGAGCTGCAAAAACGCTTCACCGCCCATGCTCGGCTGGACAATGCCTTGATCATCGGCGACGGCGACCTGGCCAATTTCCTTTATCAGAAAATCAGCAACAACCCGTGGTTCGGGGAGCGGGTGATGGGCTGCATCTGGGTCGATCAGGACGACGATCAGGCGCGCCAATCGCAAGAAGGCAAGCAGCGCCTGCCGGTGCTGGGCAGCATCGCCGACCTGGACCAGATCATCGCCCAGCACAACATTCGCACGGTTTACCTGGTGACGCCGTTAGGCGGCTCTGCAGTCATCCAGGATGTGTATCTGAAGTTGCTCGACAAGTGCATTGCAGTCAATTGGGTGCCCGATATCTTCTCGCTGCGCCTGATCAACCACAGCGTCCGGGAAATCGCCGGAATCCCGGTACTGACCCTGTCGGAAACACCGCTGACCGGCACCAGCCTGTTCTTGAAAAACCTCGAAGACCGTGTGCTGGCCGCGCTTATCTTGCTGTGCGCCTCGCCTGTGCTGCTGGCACTGGCGGTGATCATCAAGCTCGACAGCCCAGGGCCTGTGTTCTTCCGCCAAGACCGCACCGGCTGGACCGGAGAGTCGTTCCGGATCTGGAAATTCCGCAGCATGCATGTGCATCAGCCGGAAAACGGCGTGGTCCAGCAAGCGCAGCGCAACGACCCCAGGTTGACGCGAGTCGGCGCATTCATTCGGCGCACCAGCCTCGATGAATTGCCCCAGCTGTTCAACGTGCTGACCGGGGACATGTCTTTGGTCGGCCCACGGCCCCACGCCTTGCAACACGACACGCTGTATTCCCAGGACATCGTCGATTACTTCGCTCGCCACAACATCAAGCCTGGCATGACCGGCCTTGCGCAAGTGCGCGGATACCGCGGCGAAACAAAGGATATCGAGCAGATGATTCAACGGGTCAATTCCGACATCGAATACATCAACAATTGGTCCTTGTGGCTCGATTTCGTGATCCTGGTGCGCACGGTCAATGCCTTCACCGGCAAGCAGGCTTATTGACGCCGCAATTGAATAGCGTGCAGGGGAGGGATCGATGAGCATCTGGTCAGCAGGTGGGAGCGCTGGCGCGCAGCTGTTGAGGGCGCAGTGGCCTTCGCTGCTGCTGTGGGCGTTTCTGCTGTCGCCGTTATTTGCCAGACTGCTGTCCGATTGCCAATGCGCCAAGTTCGATGGCTTGGTGCTCTACACCTTCCTCATTTCAGTGCTGTGGCTGCTGGTGCTGCGCTGCGGCTGGGCCAACCAGTTCAAAGTGCATCTGTGGCTGTTGCCCTTTTATCTGCTGGCCAGTATCGATTTGTTCCTGGTGCTGAATTTCGGCTCCCGACTGACCGCGGCCTACCTGCTCATCGGGCTGACCAACTACAAGGAGGCAACGGATTTCCTCGCCACCTACTGGCGCTCGATGGCGGGCATCGTGGTGGTGTTCGTTGGCTGTTACGGGGTGGGCCTTGCCGGCCTGTATGGGCGGCGCCAGCGCCGTAGCAAAGCCATGTGCCAATTGGCATTGGCCGGCTTGGTGCTCGGTTATGGCGCCTACTTCGTTAAAACCGTCAGCATCAACGCGTTGAACAAGGACGCCGTACTCGATCTGGTGGCCAAGGACCAGAGCACCCCAGTGGGCTACCTGTCGCAGCTTGCACTGACAGTGGTGTTGTACGAGGAGTCCAAAGGGTACATCAGGAAGCGCCAGCAATCGCAGGTGCAGCTCACGGGTGTTTCCGACCAAGCCGGCATTCAGACACTGGTGTTTGTGATAGGCGAATCTTCGCGCCCGCACAACTGGTCCCTTTACGGCTACCCAAACAAGACCACGCCCAACCTTGAGCGCCAGCCAGGGCTGTTCAAGTTCAACCGCATGTGCACCACCGCGCCTTATACCTCCGTGGCCGTGCCTTCATTGCTCAGCCTGGAGCCGATCAGCGACTGGAACTTGATCGCATCCAACAAATCGTTGGTGGGGATCCTGCGGGCCGCCGGGTTCGACACTTACTGGTTGTCGTCGCAAGAGGTCGACAGCTTTGGTGGGATCATCCCGCAAATTGCCGCAGAAGCGCAGTACCGCCAGTACCTGGAACGCAGCTACGACGGCGCACTGCTGCCGGTGTTGCACAACGTGCTGAGCAAAGCCAACGGGCGCAGACAGGCGATATTCCTGCATATCAAAGGTAGCCACTTCGAATACGCCAGGCGCTTTCCAAGCGACTTCGCCCGGTTCAAACCCGCCAGCGGATCCCAGAAGGATCGGATTACGGCCGATTACGACAATTCGGTCCTGTACACAGACTGGATATTGTCCTCGATCATGCATCAGCTCACGGCCAGTCAGAGCAAAGCGCTGCTGGTATACGCCTCGGACCATGGCGAAAATCTGCTCGATGACGGCCGCAAACTGTTGGGGCACGGCATGGGTAACGAGTATGACCTGGCGACCACGGCGTTTGTCTGGTCCACTGGCGACCTGTCGGCCGCGCAGATGCGCAAGTTGCAGAAGTTGAAAACCCGGCAGGACCAGCAGGTCAGCATCGCCTCATTGCCCCATACGCTGCTCAACATCGCCGGCATTACGATGCCCGGCTACGACAGCACCCAGGACTTGCTCAGCGACGATTTCAAGGCCTCGCGTTGCTCACACCTGCTGGGCACAGGCTATGTACCGACGTTCGACTTCAGCATCAAGCACATTGCGGCTGAGTGATCAGCTTGCAAGTACCAATGGATGCAAGGCTCGGAAGTTGTGCGCTTCTTCTACCAGCCAGTCATGCACCGCGCGGGCGCCCGGCTGGTTCAAACCTCCTGGCGGATAGTGCACTACATAGCGTTTGTGATTGGCGATCGGGTGGCCGAACGGCACGATCAAAGCCCCTCGTTCCAGTTCGTCATTGAGCAGCGTGCGCCGAGCAATGGCTACGCCGATGCCGGCGATTGCCGCTTCGATGGTCAGGTGATTACGGTTGAAGGTGTGCCCGCGGCGCACGTCCAGGCCAGTGGCGCCGATACCTTCCAGGTAGAACTCCCATTCGGCGTATTCGGAACTGCCTCGCCACGCGGTGATGTCGTGCAGCAGCGGGTAGTGAGCCAGATCTGCCGGGCCGTGCAGTGGCGGCCGGGCACGCAGCAGCGCGGGTGAGCACACCGGGAAGATCTGCTCATCCAGCAACGGTGTCGACAGCATTCCGGGATAACTGCCGTCGTTGAGGTCAATGGCCAGGTCGAAATCGCCAGGGTGCAAAGCCTGGGCGCTGTCTTCGGCGACCAGGCGTAGCTCGATGTCCGGATAGCGCTGTTGAAACCTCGGCAACCTGGGGGTCAGCCATTTCGCCAGAAACGACGGGATCGAGCGCAGGCGCAGTGTGCCGCGTATCTCACCGGCATCCAAGCGCAACAGCTCAGCCTCGATAGCGCCGTAGGCGTCGGTCACCGTCTGCGCCAGCCGCTGGCCTTCGGCGCTCAGCTCCACACCCCGAGCCCGACGCAGAAACAGTCTGTAGCCCAGCCGCTGCTCGAGCTGACGCATTTGCTGGCTAACCGCGCCAGGGGTGATGTGCAGTTCCTCTGCACAGCGGGTGAACGACAGATGCCGTGCTGCGCAGGAAAATACATGCAGCCAGACGAACATCTGACCATTGAGTTGGCGTCGCATCGTTTAGTACCGCTAAAAGCTGGCTTAGGAAGTTTCGTTGGTCATCCTTGCGTGAGCGCGGCAGTATCGCGCAACTTTGCAGTACCGTTCAATTTTCTCAGACATCCGTGGCGCCGCTCTGACCGCCGGCACGGTTCAGGCATTAGTATGGCTATCAGTGTTTTCGACCTTTTCAAGATTGGTATCGGCCCCTCCAGCTCACACACGGTAGGGCCTATGCGAGCAGCGGCAAGCTTCGCCCAGACCTTGCGTGAGCATGGCTTGTTGCCCCAGGTGCAGCGGGTGGAGGTGCGCCTGTATGGCTCGCTGTCGGCTACCGGTGTGGGTCATGCCACCGACCGTGCCTGCCTGCTCGGCCTGATGGGCCAGTGGCCCGATCGCATCGACCCGGCCACCATCGAGTCGCGTATCCAGCAGCTGCTGCAGGAACGCTGCTTGTTGCTCGATGGCAGCCACCCTGTGGTGTTCGACTACCCGCGCGACATGCTGTTGCTGGACGAAAGCCTGCCTTACCACCCCAACGCCATGAGCCTGCAGGCCTTGGGCGGGCAGGGCAGCCTGTTGCAGCAGACCTACTATTCCATCGGCGGCGGCTTCATCGTCGAGCAGGGCGAGGTCGATGCGCCGCAGGGCCAGGCACAAACGGTCGAGCTGCCGTACGCGTTTTCCAGCGGCGCCCAACTGCTTGCCCTGTGCAAGGCCAACCAGCTGAGCGTGGCACAACTGATGATGGCCAACGAGTGCGCCTGGCGCCCAGAGGCCGAGGTTCGCCAAGGGCTGCTGCAAATTTGGGCAGCCATGCGCCAGTGCGTCGACAACGGCCTGCGCAACGAAGGCGTGCTACCCGGCGGGCTCAATGTCAAGCGCCGCGCCGCGCGGCTGCATCGCAGCTTGCAGGTGGCCGGGCAGCCCAATGTGATTGGCTCGACCTTGAGCGCCATGGAGTGGGTCAACCTGTTCGCCTTGGCGGTCAATGAAGAAAATGCCGCTGGCGGACGCATGGTCACCGCACCTACCAATGGCGCTGCCGGGATCATCCCGGCCGTATTGCACTACTACATGAAGTTCAACCCCACTGCCTGTGACGACGATGTGGTGGCGTTTCTACTGGCCGCTGCAGCGGTCGGCATCTTGTGCAAGATGAATGCGTCGATCTCAGGTGCCGAAGTTGGTTGCCAAGGGGAGGTCGGCTCGGCCTGCTCGATGGCTGCCGCAGGCCTTGCACAATTGCTTGGGGCAACCCCGGCGCAGCTGGAAAACGCCGCCGAGATTGCATTGGAGCATAACCTGGGGCTGACCTGCGACCCGGTCGGTGGGCTGGTGCAGGTGCCGTGCATCGAACGCAACGCCATTGCCGCGGTGAAAGCGATCAATGCCGTGCAGATGGCGCTGCGTGGTGACGGTGAGCATTTCATCTCGCTCGACCGGGTAATCCGAACCATGCGCGATACCGGTGCCGACATGCATGCCAACTATAAGGAAACCTCCCGCGGTGGTCTGGCCGTGGCCTTCCCCGAGTGCTGAGCGTAGCACCGCCTGGTGCTAGCCCAACGCCTCGCGTAGTCGATACCACAACATCCCCAGGGCAAGCAGCGGCGAGCGCAGAGCCTTGCCCCCCGGAAAGGTCAAATGAGGCACCGCACTGAACACATCCAGCCCCTGACTCTGACCCTGCGCGATCCCCTCGGCCAGTAGCTTGGCCGTCCAGTGCGTCACGTTCAGGCCATGCCCGGAGTAGCCCTGGGCGTAGAATACGTTCGGGTGCTGGCGCAGGCGCCCGACCTGGGGGAAGCGGTTGGCGGTGATGCCGATCATCCCGCCCCACTGGTAGTCGATCTGCACATCGGCCAACTGCGGGAACACCTTGAGCACCTTCGGGCGCATGTAGGCTGCGATGTCTTTGGGATCGCGCCCGGAGTAATGGCAGGCGCCGCCGAACAGCAGACGACGATCGGCGGTGAGCCGGTAGTAGTCCAGGCCGACCTTCTGATCACACAGCGCCATGTTCTGCGGTATCAAGCGGCTGGCCAATGCTGCGGGCAGCGGCTCGGTTGCCACCACGTAGCTGCCAGCGGGCAGTACTTTGCCGCTCAGGCGGGGCTCCAGCTCGTCAAGGTGCGCATTGCAGCCCAGCACCAGGTTTTGCGCGCGCACCTTGCCGCTGGCAGTGTGCAAGATCGCCGTGGGGCCATGCTCGATGCGTAGCACCGGGCTCTGCTCGAAAATGCGCACACCCAGGCTTTGGGCGGCACGTGCCTCGCCTTGAACCAGGTCCAGAGGGTGCAGGTGGCCCGAACCCATGTCTACCAGCCCGCCTGCGTACTGGTCGCTGGCGACGATGGTGTGCAGGTCCTGCGGCCCGACCAGGCGTGTTTCATGACGGTAGCCAAGGTGTGCCAGTTCTTCCTGCTCAGCCTTGAAAGCGGCGAACTGCGCTGGGGTATTGGCCAGTTCGCAGAAGCCCCAGCGCAGGTCGCAGGCGATTGCGTACTGTTCGATGCGCCGTGCCACCAGGGCCACCGATTCAATGCCCGCATGCTGCAGGTAGCGCACGCCTTCCTGCCCGACATAACGGGCAAAGCCGCTGACGTCGTGGCCGATCCCGCGTATCAGTTGCCCGCCGTTGCGCCCGCTGGCGCCCCAGCCAATGCGCCGGCCCTCCAGCAGCACCACGCTAAGGCCGCGCTCGGCCAGTTCCAGCGCGGTGTTGACCCCAGTCAGGCCGCCGCCGACCACGCACACATCTGCCGTAAGCTCGCCCTGAAGGCTGGGGTAGGGCGCCGCATCGCGCGCAGTGGCGGCGTAGTAAGACGCGGTATGTTGATTTTCGAAAGGCATGGTGCGTTCTCGGCTCAGCGGTTGGACTTGATCTTGCTCCAGGAGCGGGTCATGACACGCATGATCTTCGGGCTGGGGGTACTTGAGATGTACAGCTTGTCGAGCACTTCTTGGGGCGGATAGATCTCGGGGTTCTCGACCAGGGATTTGTCCATGTAGGCCTTGGCGTCAAGGTTGGCGTTGGCGTAGCCGACCGTGGCGCTGATTTTGGCGATGACTTTGGGGTCGAGCAGGTAGTTGATGAAGGCCAGCGCCTGCTCGGGGTTGCTGGCATCCTTGGGGATGGCCAGCAGGTCGAACCACAAGTTGCTGCCTTCCTTGGGAATGCTGTAGGCGATCTTGACGCCGTTCTTGGCCTCCACGGCGCGATTGGCGGCTTGGAACACGTCGCCGGAGTAACCGAAGGCGATGCAGATATTACCGTTGGCCAAGTCCGAGACGTACTTGGAGGAATGGAAGTAGGTGATGTAGGGGCGCAACTCCATCAGGCGCGCTTCGGCCTTGGCATAGTCGCCGGGTTTCTCGCTGCGAGGGTCAAGGCCTAGGTAATTGAGCACCGCTGGGAACAGTTCGTCGGGCGAGTCCATGAAGGCCACGCCACATTGCTTGAGCTTCTTCAGGTTCTCTGGCTCGAACAGGGCTGCCCATGAGTCGATGTGATCAACGCCCAACGCTGCTTTGACCTTTTCGACGTTGTAGCCGATGCCGTTGGTGCCCCATAGGTACGGCACCGCGTATTTGTTGCCTGGGTCGTTCTGCTCCAGCTGCTTGAGCAGCTTGGGGTCCAGATGCTGCCAGTTCGGCAGCTTGCTGCGGTCCAGCGGCAGAAACGCACCGGCCTGGGCCTGGCGAGCGAGGAAATGGTTGGACGGCACGACTACGTCGTAGCCAGTGCGGCCGGCCAGCAGTTTGCCTTCCAGGGTTTCATTGGAGTCGAACACGTCATAGACGACGTTGATCCCGGTACTGGCCGTGAAGTCGGCCAGGGTCGTGTCACCGATGTAGTCGGTCCAGTTATACACGCTGACGCTCGGCGCTGCCTGGGCGGCGGCGCCGAACAACAGGGCGAATGTGGCGGGGATCAGGGCTTGCAGATGACGCATGTCGACACCTCGTTGGTTTTGTTCTTCACGTTCGGTGCAAGGGGGGCGCTGGCGCCCCCGGCGGCAATCACACGCTCAGCAGCAGGAACTCGCGCTCCCAGGAGCTGATGACGCGCTTGAAGTTTTCATGCTCGGCGCGCTTGACCGCGACGTAGCCTTGGACGAACTGCTGGCCCAGGTACTGCTGCACGGTCTGGCAGTCCTCCATGTGCTGCAGGGCATCCTCGATGGTGATCGGCAAGCGCAGGTTGCGCCGCTCGTAGGCCCGGCCTTGCACAGGCGCACTCGGCTCGACCCCTTCGATCATGCCCAAATAGCCGCACAACAAGCTGGCGGCGATCGCCAGGTACGGGTTGGCGTCGGCCCCCGGCAGGCGGTTTTCCACACGCATCGCCTCGGGGCTGGAGGTAGGTACCCGCAGGCCGGCCGTGCGGTTTTCCTCACCCCACTCGACGTTCACCGGCGCCGAAGTGTCGGGCAGGAAGCGGCGGAACGAGTTGACGTTCGGCGCGAACATCGGCAGCAGCTTGGGGATGTACTTCTGCAGGCCACCGATGTGGTGCAGGAACAACTCGCTCATGCTGCCATCGTCATTGGCGAACACCGGTTTGCCCGTGGCAATGTCGACCACGCTCTGGTGCAGGTGCATGGCACTGCCCGGTTCGTCGGTGATTGGCTTGGCCATGAAGGTGGCGGTGACGTTATGTTTGAGCGCTGCCTCGCGCATCGTGCGCTTGAACACGGTGATCTGGTCGGCCAGGTCCAGTGCGTCACCATGGCGGAAGTTGATCTCCATCTGCGCGGGGCCGTCTTCGTGGATCAAGGTGTCCAGGTCCAGGCCTTGCAGTTCGCACCAGTCGTACACATCTTCGAACAGCGGGTCGAATTCGTTGGCGGCATCGATGGAGAACGACTGGCGTCCACTCTCTGCCCGGCCAGAACGGCCCAGCGGCACTTGCAAGGGCAAGTCTGGGTCTTCGCAGCGCTGGGTCAGGTAGAACTCCATTTCCGGGGCGACGATCGGCTGCCAGCCTTTGTCGGCGTACAGCTTGAGCACCTTCTTAAGCACGTTGCGCGGCGACAGCTCGATGGGGTTGCCCTGCTTGTCGAAGGTGTCGTGGATCACGATGGCGGTCGGTTCGATGGCCCAGGGGATCTGGTAAACGGCGCTGGGGTCGGGGCGGCAGACCATGTCGATGTCTGCGGCATCGAGCAGGCTGTAGTAGATGTCATCATCGACGTAATCGCCGGTGACGGTCTGCAGCAGCACGCTTTCAGGCAGGCGCATGCCACGCTCATGCAGGAACTTGGCAGTCGGTGCGATCTTGCCGCGGGCGATGCCGGTCAGGTCGCTGATCACGCATTCGACTTCGGTGATGCGGTGTTCTTTCAGCCAGGCGGACAGCTGATCGAAAGGGGCGTTCATACAGACCTCTTGGTTGGGTTTTTTTATGGGAGCCGCGTTGCCCTTGAAAGCCGTTGCGCGGTTTCTATGGGTTCACGCTTCCCAGGTGACACGCTGAGGACTATCTTGGCGGCAGGCCGGCAACGGCATCTATCCACTTTCTTCGTCAAGCAATGCACCAAAAGAGTGCAAATAGGACTAAGCGTGACAACGCCCAACGCCTTGCAGGTTCAAGCTTTTCACACCACCGACGTCACCGAGCAAGTGCGTGCCACCCCTGGTTGGCAACAGCAGTATCGGCAGATGTCACCGGGGCATTTCAGCGGCCAGCTGCGCTGCCTGGAACTCGACGGTGTAGAGGTCTACGAAGAGCGTCTGAATACCCGGGTCGAGCAATTTTTCCGTGCCCCCAGCGGTTCGCTGGCGTTCTGTTTCGACCAGAGCGAGAACAGCCTGTACCTGCTCAACGAGCAGAGCCGCAATATCTGGATCACGCCAGAGAACTACCAGGAAGTGGCAGTGGTGTTCGATCAGGCGTTTCTAGCCCGTCATGGCCTGAACCCGGGGCGTATGGAGGGCTTGTTCATGGTGCCCCTAGGCAGCGGGCAGAATGCATTGTTTGGCAGTTGGCTCAGCGCTACCTTGACGCGTCTCGGGCAGGCCGACTGCACGTTACAGGGGCAGGCGCTGGCCGAGCAGCTGCTCGAGGACTGCCTGTTCATCCTCGACAATGCCTGCCAGCGCCTGCAAGGCGGCGCTCTGGGGCGTCGCGGCGAGGAGCGGGCGATCATGCAACGGGTTAGCGAATGGGCGGCCGATTGCCCCGAAGAAAGCTTGAATTTGATGGAGCTGGCGGAAGTGGCTGGGGTTTCGCTGCGTCAGCTGCAGCAAGCGTTCAAGGCCTTCACCGGCATGCCCCCGGCCCATTGGCTGCGCTTGCGTCGGCTCAACGGTGCGCGGCGAGACCTGCTGTGCGGCGGTGAGGTTACCGTGGCAGAGGTTGCTATGCGCTGGTCTTTCTGGCATTTGGGAAGGTTTTCAGAGAGTTACCGGCAATTGTTCAAGGAATTTCCAAGCGAGACACTCAAGCGCTGCAGGGCTTGAGACAGATGGGTGACTGCATAGGCCTGAATGGCGCACGGTAGGTTCTTCTCACTAAAGAATTATTATTTTTATCAGATACTTGATAGCAATTGTTAAAGTCCTTTCTATCGATACGCCAGCGAACAGTGCCAGCGATATGTCGCGCCCGTGCTGACCACTGGGCCAGTGGTAATAGCCGATGACTCAAGGCCTGCGTTGACTGCGCGTGAGCGAGCGCACCCGCGAAGAGGCCAGCACAGTCAACCCAGCATTGACGGCGGAAAATTGCTATCGTGCGCGGCAGTTTCCACCCGAGGTTTCGATGTTCTACCTGCCATTGCCCAGCGACCAGGCTGACCGCCTGGCGAGCGAGCCCACCGCCACCGACTTCTTCCCGACCGCCAGCCTGCTGGAGGCCGCTGCTGTGCTGTTCGTGCAGAACCTGCCGCGGCAACCGGCAAACGCCTCGGCAGAGGCACAGGAGCGCCGGTTTGCCGAGATCGTTCGCATCGCCCATGACGTTGAAAGTGCGGCCGCTGGCCGCTTTCAGGGCCAGGTAGCGCAGCGTTTCGACCGTGAAGCGTTCGCCATGGGGCTGGGAATGCTGGGGGATAACGGCGCTGCCCTGGTGTCTGCCGACAGCCAATACAAGGCCGATGAGTTCCTGGACGGCGAAGGCCAGTGGAATTTTCAGTTCGCCGAGCGTTACCGGCAACGCGTCACCCCACTGCATCCGGTGCACTTGCCCTCGCTGGCCAGTAACCTGGAACTCAGCGACCAGCAGAACCGCCTGCTGCGCGAGTTTCTCAGCGGCGTCGACGAATCGGTCGCGGTGCAAGGGTTCGCCGGTACCGGTAAGACATTCCTGATCCATCAGTTCGCACGGTTGCTCGACCCTCAGCGCACCCTGTTGCTGGCCCTCACCGAGGGCCAATTGCGAGCATTGAAGGGGCGGGTGAAAGATGCCCAGGCTTACGCAGCCCTGACCTTCGGCCAGTTGGCCGATGAAATGCTCAACCGCGACATGACCAGCAATGGCTGGCGCCTGCGCGACCCGTACCGCACCAAACTGTCCTGGCGCCCGCAGGAAGCGCAGGTGGTGCGCTGGCTGAGCATCCCCGATATCGGCCCGCTGGCGGCGCGCGACGTGGTTGCCCTTTGCATCAAGGCTGTGCGCAATTTCTGTCGCGGCGCTGACAGCCAGTTGCAGTTGCATCATTTGCCATCGGCAGGGCCAGGCACCACACCACTGGATCAGCAGGTTCTGCTGGAAAAGGCTCGCTTGTACTGGCAGGAGTTGATTCGCCCCTCGGCGCGCGAGATTCAGCTGCCGGTGCGCGATTATCACAGGGTCAAGCTACTGTCGTTGACAGCCCACGCGATCGACAGCCGGTACACCCATGTCATCGTGGACGAAGCCCATGAGCTGTCCGCGCCGATGCTTGCGGTGCTTGACCGCAGCCCGCAAGCGGTCATTGCCCTGGGCGACGAGCTGCAGAACCTCAATGGCCTCAGCTCGCACCACAGCAACTTCATTCGCCAACGTTACATCGACCATTCGCTGCGCGCCGGCCCCTCCATGGACGCGGTGCTCAACCCGTTGATCCAGGCGCACCCGGCGGCGATTCAGGCCGCATTCACCGGCAGTGCCGAGCATTACACGCGGGTAAGCTTCTTCGACACGGTGACGTTGCCCGAGCAGCCCACTGCGTTGATCGTCGACGATGAATGGGGCTTGTTTGGCTGGTTCCAGCGCCTGACCCACCAAGGGGTGCCGTTCGTGCTGCTGCACGGCGCGCGCAAGGATTTCGAGCTGTTCGTCGAAGATTGCATCGAGCTTTACCGTTACGGCACCCGCGCCCGTCACTCGATGCTGTTCCGTTACCCTAGCTGGCAGGCGCTGGAGCAGGACAAAGGTGAGGACAAGGCATTTATCGCCGTGGCTGGCATGCTGCGCAAAGGTTACACCCCCGAGCACTTTGCCAAAGCCAAGAGCCGTTACCGCTGGGACAAGGCGCCGAAGCTGTTCCTGGGCCGGGTGAGTGATGTGAAGAACATGGAATTCGCCAGGGTAATGGTGTCACCCGAGCTGATGGTCGCACCCACTGCGGCGGGCAACCGCAATGAGCGAGCAAGAATGCTGGCGGGGTTGTATACCGCCTGTTCGCGGGCGCGGCATGAACTTATCGTGCCCGGAGCAATGCTGGACTGGGTCAAGGACCAGCTCAGAGGTTGAGGGCCGGGGCCGCAGAGCGGCCCCGGCAGCGCTGAATCAGTTGCGATCCAACCACACGGTCTGGGCGTTGGTGAACTCGCGTACACCAAAGTGCGACAGCTCGCGCCCAAAGCCGCTCTTCTTCACCCCGCCAAACGCAACCCGGGGGTCGGAGGCGCAGTAGCCGTTGATGAACACGCCACCGGTATCCAGTGCTGCCGTCATGCGCTCAGCCAATGCGTAGTCGGCGGTATAGATGGTTGCCGCCAGGCCGAATTCGCTGTCGTTGGCCAGTTCCACCGCATGCTCGGCATCCCGAGCGGTAATGATCGCCGCCACCGGGCCGAACAGCTCCTGCTTGAAGGCGGTCATGTCCGGGGTGACATTGCCGAACACGGTCGGTGCGTAGAAGTTGCCCACGCCTTCGACCTTGTTACCGCCCAGCAGTAGGGTGGCACCTTCGCCAAGCGTTGCCTGCACCTGGCCATCGAGTTCGTCACGCAGGTCGTAACGGGCCATTGGGCCGATATAGGTGTCGTCTTCCAGCGGGTTGCCGAGCTTGAGCTTGCGTGTTGCCTCGACGAACTTTTCAGTGAATGCCTCAACGATGCTTTGTTCGATGATCAAGCGCTTGGCCGCCGCGCATACCTGGCCTGTGTTCTGGTAGCGACCGATGACAGCGGCCTGCACGGCTGCGTCGAGGTCGGCATCGGCCAGCACGATGAAGGGGTCCGAGCCGCCCAGTTCCAGCACGCACTTCTTCAGCGCGGCACCGGCTTGGGCGCCGATGGCCATGCCGGCGCGCACGCTGCCGGTCAGTGTCACCGCGGCGATACGCACGTCATTGATGGCGCGGGTGACACCCTCCGGGGTCACGTTCAGCACCTCGAAAACCCCCTCTGGCACGCCTGCGTCCTTGAACAGTTCACCCAGAAGGTACGCGCTGCCCATCACGTTCGGCGCGTGCTTGAGTACATAGGTGTTGCCTGCCAGGATCGCGGGCACCGCACCGCGCAGCACTTGCCAGATCGGGAAGTTCCACGGCATCACAGCAAGGATCGGGCCCAGCGGGCGGTACTCGATGCGTGCTTTCTGGACCTGGGTGGGCTCAGGCGCCAGCATCGCCGGGCCGTGTTCGGCATACCAGCGGCACAAACCCACGCACTTGCTGACTTCGCCCCGGGCCTGGCTGATCGGCTTGCCGATTTCGCGGCTGATCATCTGGGCGAAGGCTTCGGCCTTGGCGTCGAGGGTCTTGGCCAGGGCGAGCAGGTATTCGCTGCGCTGACCCAGCGACACCTGACGCCACTGGCCGTAGCCTGCCTTGGCCCGCTGCAGCGCCGCTTCCAGTGCGGCGTCGGTGTCGTAAGGGTAGGCGCCAATCTGCTCACCGGTGAACGGGTCGAGGGAGATGGCGTGGGTCAGGCTGCTGATTGCACTCATGGCTGGACACTCTCGTCGTTGTTACTCAGTGACGCCAGACTAGTGGGCTACAGCTTTAATGAAAACTGAATAATAATGAGCGAAACATTCACGATTGGAGAATGACTGTGGACCTGGTGCAACTGGAAATCTTCAAGGCCGTGGCCGAGCAGGGCAGCATCAGCGCCGCCGCCCAGCATATCCACCGTGTACCGTCGAACCTGACCACGCGCATCAAGCAGTTGGAAGAGGATTTGGGGGTCGAGCTGTTCATTCGCGAGAAGAGCCGCTTGCGCCTGTCGCCGGCCGGCTGGAATTTTCTTGAATATGCTCGCCGCATTCTTGATCTGGTGCATGAGGCGCGGCTGACCGTTGCTGGCGAAGACCCCCAAGGCACATTCGCCCTCGGGTCGCTGGAAAGCACCGCCGCCGTGCGTATTCCGGCACTGCTGGCGCTCTATAACCAGCGTTACCCCAAGGTCGACCTGGATTTGTCCACCGGCCCCTCCGGGACCATGCTCGAGGGCGTGTTGTCAGGGCGCCTGGTGGCGGCCTTCGTCGACGGCCCGGTGCTGCACCCAAGCCTTGAAGGCATACCGGTGTTCGAAGAGGAGATGGTGATCATTTCGCCACTTAACCACGCCCCGGTCACTCGCGCCCAGGATGTAAACGGCGCGAGCATCTACGCCTTTCGCGCCAACTGCTCCTACCGACACCACTTCGAAAGCTGGTTTGTTCAGGACCAGGCCGTACCCGGCAAAATCCACGAAATGGAGTCGTACCACGGCATGCTCGCCTGTGTCAGTGCCGGTGCCGGGCTTGCCATGCTGCCGCGCAGCATGCTCGACAACATGCCTGGCTGCAGCACGGTCAGTGCCTGGCCGATGCAAGAGCAGTTTCGCTATCTCAAGACTTGGCTGGTCTGGCGCCGGGGCACGGTGTCGCGCAGTTTGAGCATGTTCGTGAAGTTGCTGGAAGAACGTCGTGCGGGGTGACTGGGGTGTGGCCCTAGGCGCGATCGCCACGGCGGCGATACCGCCGTGAGCCCCGTGACAGAGGCATACTGGCAATTAAATACGCCAATACTGGCAATTCACTTTCATCTTTCTGATTAGCTGGACAATAATCAACAAAGTATTACCTCGTGTGACCGGCTGTAACGTCGCTCACCGTCAAAATCGAGGGGTTCAAGCCCCCCAACTTGCCAGCAACCGTTGTCCGATGGCAGCGGTTCGCCTGTATGAACATCAGGAGTAGTCATTGATGAAAAGCCGTCTTGCCAGCACGCTGGCTGTCGCTGTACTCGCCCTAGCTGGCAGCCAACTGGCCCAGGCCGCGCAGGTTTCCGGTGCGGTCGGGGTTACCAGCCAGGGCGACATGACTTACCGTCTGGGCATGTCGTTCGACTGGGACAAAAAGTGGCTGCAAAGCGACATCGGCTACGTGACTGGCTATTGGGATGCCGGTTACACCTACTGGGAAGGTGGCGAGGCCAGTGGCGCACACTCGCTGTCGTTCAGCCCAGTGTTCACCTATGAGTTCAGCGGCTTCACCTACACCCCTTACATCGAGGCCGGCATTGGTTTGGCGGCTTTCTCCAAAACTGACGTGGGTGATCAGCGCCTGGGTTCTTCGTTCAACTTCGAAGACCGTATCGGCTTGGGGCTGAAACTGCCGGGCGAGCAAAAGGTGGGTGTGCGGGCGATCCACTATTCCAACGCCGGCATCAAACAGCCCAACGATGGCATCGAGTCGTACTCGCTTTTCTACAGCAAAGGGTTCTAAAAGCTGGGGCCGCTTAGCGGCCCCGGTTTTCTCAGAAGGTGTAGGCAACCCCCGCCTGCACCGTGCGCGGTGCGCCGGGATACACGTAGGTGTTGAACGCCCCCTCGTCGTAGCCTTTGTTGAATAGGTTTTTCACATCCAGGTTCAAGCGCACGTGCTCGTTGACCTGGTAGAAGCTCAACAGATCCACCACGCTATAGCGCTGCATGGTGTAGGTGGTCGCAGCCGTTTGCCCGGCGCGGTCATCCACATACTTCACACCAACGCCCAACCCCAAGCCTTTGGCCAGCCCGTCCTGAAACTCATAGGTGTTGAGTAGGCTGAAGCTGTTGCGCGGGATGTTCGCAAGGCGCGTACCGAGAGGAAGGCTGTTGTCCTTGGTGACCTCGGCGTCGACGTAGGCATAGCCGCCGATCATTCGCCACTCGGGCGTCAGGTTGCCCGCCACGTTGATGTCCACGCCGCGGCTGCGTACTTCACCCGCTGCCACGCTGTAAGTGCCGGTGGGGTCGTTCGGGTCGCGTGTCAGCACGTTTTCTTTGACGATGTGGTAGATCGCGGCATCTACGCTCAGCTGACGGTCCAGCGCCTCCCACTTGACGCCCAGTTCGTAGGCTTTGCCTTTTTCAGGGTCGAAGCCTGTGCCTTGCAGGCTGGCACCGCTGTTGGGCTTGAACGAGCGCGAGGTAGTGGTGTACACAGCCAGCGTATCGGTCAGGTCGTAGATCAGGCCCAGACGGGGCGTCACGCCGTTCTCAGCTTTGCTGAAGTCCCCAGTATTGTTGAGCTTGGTGTCGTAGTCATGTTCGAAGCGTTCCAAGCGTACCCCGGCCAAGGCTTTAAGGCGTTCGGTGAGGGCTACCTGGTCCTGGACGAATGCCGCCCAGGTTTTGAGGTTTTCCCGGTCATGGGTGGTGGTACGGGTGAGGGCAGGGCGCGGCTGGCCCAGGACTGGGTCGAAAATGTCGACCGGATAAGCGCCGGCGCCTGCCGCCGAACGCTGAATGATCGAGTTGTAGTCGTAATCTTCGTACTCGATACCCGTGAGCAGCGTATGGGCGAAACCGCCGGTATCGAAGTGGCCCGTCAGGTTGAGCTGGTAGTCGCGATCGCGCCATTGCAACTTGCGGTAGTTGAAGTTGCGCCCCAGCGTGCGGCCGTCGGCCTGAAGGCCGTTTGCCTCCACCGCATTGCCTTGCAGCGAGCCGTCCAGCCACTGCAGCCCGCCAGCCAGGGTCCAGTCGTCGTTGAGCCAATGCTCGAAGCGCAGCTGGGCCATGTTGTTGTCGTTATGCAGCAGGTTGTCGCTGCCTTTTTCCCAGATATTGGTATCGCGCGAGGCGCTGCCGCGTTGGCCGGGCAGGCGGGTCAAACCTCGATCGAGGGGGTGGTTGTTGCGCATGAAGTCACCCTCGAAGATGACCTTGGTGGATTCGTTGAGCTGCCAACTGATGACCGGCGCTACGCCATAGCGCTCGCTTTGCACATCGTCGCGAAAACTTTCTGCGTCTTCGCCCACCACATTCAGGCGGTAAGCCAATGCGCCATCGGCATTCAACGGCCCGCTGGCGTCCAGGGTCGCGCGGCGCATTGCTTGGTCGTCGACCTGGCTGCCTAGCGTGACTTTAGGTGCGCTCAATGGCTGCTTGCTGACCACGTTGAAGGTGCCGCCAGGGTCGCCCCGGCCGTACAGGCTGGTGGCCGGGCCGCGGATCACCTCGAGGCGCTCGACGCTATTGGCGTCCGGGGCATTGGGGTAGCCGCGGTTGATCGGGAAGCCGTTACGGTAGAACTCACCGGTGGTGAAGCCGCGCACGGTGAAAGTGGTCAGGCCCTGGCCACCGAAGTTGTTGGCACGGCCAACCCCGCCGGCGTAATCCAGGCCCTCTTGCAGGCGAGTGGCGCCGGTATCTTGAAGCACGTCTTTAGGCACCACGCTGATCGATTGGGGTATCTCGTGCAGCGCTGTATCGGTACGTGTGGCGCTGGCAGAACGGTTGGCTTTGTAGCCTTGCACCGGCCCATCGGCCCGCTCGGTGTCGGCACTGCTGGTTATGCTCAGAGCCTGAAGTTCGATCTGGCCACCGTCGGCCAGCGGCTCAGGCTCGGCGAAGGCCCAAGGGGACATAGCTTGAAGAACACATAGCGAAACGAACGTGCGACGCATCGACGGTACGATCCTGGAAGAAAGCGCTGAGGGAGAATGGTTTTAGCAGCAGGAAGCTACTACGAATCATTATCAAATGCATTAGTTATAATTTGTACGGACGTACCACTTTAGGCGGCACAGACAAGACTTCATGTTTTTTTCACCTTGCGCTGTTATGATCGCGCCACTCTTTGGGGAGTAGCCTGCCTTCGCGCCTTGCGGCGGCGCTCTGGTCAACATATTTGGCAACCTGCCATGGCCAGCGCATCCATTCGGATTGGCGAGACCAACGACCTTCCTGCAGCCAAGCCGGGCCTGCAGGTCGTCTGTCGTTGACTCGTTGCCCGGTTGGAGCTTGAACCTTGAACCCCATTTCCCTGATCTTTCTCGCCTTCGCCATGTCCACCGATGCCTTCGCAGCCGCAATCGGCAAGGGCTCGAGCCTGCACAAGCCACGCTTGGCCGAGGCCCTGCGCACGGGTCTGATCTTCGGCATCATCGAAGCCATCACCCCGGTGATCGGCTGGCTCTTGGGTCAAGCCGCCAGCCAGTATGTCGAACAGTGGGACCACTGGATCGCCTTTACCCTGTTGCTACTGCTAGGCGCGCACATGGTGCATGCCGGGCTCAAGCCCGATGAACAAGAGCAGGAAAAACAAAGCCAGCATTCGTTCTGGATTCTGGCGGTCACGGCGGTGGCAACCAGCATCGACGCCCTGGCGGTGGGCATCGGCCTGGCTTTCGTTGACGTGAATATCTGGGTGGCCGCTGCGGCGATCGGCCTGGCGACCATGACCATGGTGACCATCGGCACCATGCTCGGGCGGGCGTTGGGCTCTGTGGTGGGCAAGCGCGCCGAGATCATTGGTGGGATCGTGCTGATGCTGGTGGGCACCACCATTCTTTACGAGCACCTGAGCGCGGTGTGAATCGCCGATTGTCGAGTATGATGCAGCCCCCGATATTCCCCAAGAGGCCATGCCATGACCCTGAGCGCTGAACAGATCGGCGAATTCCAAGCCTTTGCCGAACAGCTGGCCGATGCCGCTGCGCAGGCGATCCAGCCGTATTTTCGTGCCAGCCTCGAGGTCGAGGACAAGGGCGGGCGCCTGTATGACCCGGTGACCGTGGCGGACAAGGCCGCCGAGGACGCCATGCGGGCATTGATCCAGGCGCATTACCCCGAACACGGCATTCTTGGTGAAGAAGCCGGTGTGGCGGTGGGCAGCAGCCCCCTGACCTGGGTGCTTGACCCCATCGATGGCACTCGCGCCTTCATCACCGGCCTGCCGCTGTGGGGGACCTTGATCGCCCTCAATGACGGCACCAAACCCGTGCTCGGTGTCATGAACCAACCCTTCACCGGTGAGCGTTTCGTAGGTACACCGGCGGGTGCCTGGCGCAGTGGCACACCCTTGAAAACCCGCGCATGCCGTGAATTGGCTACTGCCACCCTGATGTGCACCACGCCGGACATGTTCGACACCGCCGAGCGTAAGGCGGCGTTCGAAAACGTAGCTGGCCAGGCGCGGTTGATGCGTTATGGCGGTGATTGCTATGCCTACTGCATGTTGGCATCGGGCTTTGTCGATGTAATCGTCGAGGCCAGCCTACAGCCGTATGACGTGCAGGCGCTGATGCCCATCATCGAGGGGGCCGGCGGGGTGATCAGCGCGTGGGACGGCAGCAGCGCGCAGAACGGCGGTTGTGTGGTCGCCTGTGGTGACCCGGTTTTGCATGCGCAGGTGGTGCAGTTGTTGCGTCACGCCATGTAATTGGCCAGCGGCTTGGTGCTAAGCCGCACTTTTTGCGTTTTCCGGGCTCTATCCTTGGCCAGGCCGCACCGACACCCGGTGCGGCCGCCGATTTCGACCCGGTGCCGATGGTTGCGAGCTATCCCAGAATTCTCCCACGCCTGCTGCTGGCAGGCGCCCTGATTGGCCTGGCCGGCTGCAGCGAGCGGCAAGGGCACGACATTGTCAGCCAGTTGGGTGAAGGCAAGCCCAGTGAGCTGTTCCAGACCAGCGTCGACCGCATGGCGACGTTGGCCATGCGCGACAACCTGCAAAGCTTGTATCTGCTGATGAACAAGCTCTACCTGCGCAACCCCAACCAGTGGAAGCTCTCTGGCTACTTGGACGCGACCACTGCCGAGCGGCAGATCCGCGTGGCCATCGAGCAGCGCAAGCCGCTGCCGCAGCTGGGCAATCGACGTGACCTAGCGGCCTTGAGCTATGCGTTGGACCCTGATTTTCGGGGGGACCGGGTGGGTGCTTTCATCTATGCCATCGGCAGTATGCTGATCACCGCCCACGGTGGGCGTAGCGAGTTCTACATGACCGATACGCTCGACCCGCTTTTCATCAACAACGCCGCGCGCAACATCGAAAAGGCCACTTGGATGCTCAGCCAACGCCAGGATGCCAACGGGGTGCTGTTGCTGTTCTCCAATGAAATATCCGAGCAGGGCAGTAATCTGAGTTTCGCCGTTGAATTCGGCAAGATCGTTGCCCGGCTGGATTTGCTGGCAGAGCTGCTGGATGAGCGCTACCGGCGGATCGGGCTCAATTATGCGCAGAGCCTGTTGTTGATGAACTTTCTGCCTGTGCAATGAGCCGGCCATCGTCACCGATGGCCGAGTGCCCACTATTGCCAGCAACGCTTCGGCGAGCTGCCTGCGCGGACCTTCAGGCCGCGCCCTTGACCGGGCTTATAACGGGTAATGCTTGAGTTCGCGCGCGATCAGCATGCGCTGAATCTCGCTCGAACCCTCGTAGATTTGCGTGATACGCGCATCGCGGTAATAACGCTCTACCGGGTAGTCCTCCAGGTAGCCATAGCCGCCGTGTACCTGGATCGCCATCGAACATACCCGTTCGGCCATTTCCGAAGCGAACAGCTTGGCCTGAGAGGCCTCCGACAAGCATGGCTTGCCAGCGCTACGCAGGCGCGCGGCATGCAGTATCAGTAAGCGTGCGGCATTCACTTGCACCTGCATGTCCGCCAACAGGTTGGCGATGCTCTGGTGCTCGTTGATCGGTTTGCCAAACTGGATACGGTCGCGCGAATAAGCCAACGCTGCCTCGAACGCGGCGCGGGCGATTCCCAGGGCCTGGGCGGCGATGCCGATGCGGCCGCCTTCAAGGTTGGACAGCGCGATGGCCAAACCCTTGCCACGCTCGCCGAGCAGGTTGGCTGCCGGCACGCGGCAGTTGTCGAACGTGACTGCGCAGGTGTCCGAGGCACGAATGCCCATCTTGTGCTCGCTGCGCTCGACCTTGAACCCTGGGTTGTCGGTCGGCACCAGAAACGCGGACAGGCCCTTCTTGCCCAGGTCCGGGTCAGTCACGGCAAAAACGATGGCAAGGCCTGCGCGGCGGGCGTTGCTGACGAACTGCTTGGCCCCGTTGATCACCCACTGGCCATCGATCAGCTCGGCGCGGGTACGCAGGTTGTGCGCTTCGGAGCCTGCCTGGGGTTCGGTCAGGCAGAAGCAGCCGATGGTTTGCCCTACCGCAAGGCCTGGCAACCAGGCCTGTTGTTGCTCGGGGCTTCCATAGGCCAGCAGCGGGCCGCAGCCGACCGAATTGTGGATGCTCATCATCGCCCCCGTGGCGCCGCATCCGGCGGAGATTTCCTCCACCGCCAGGGCGTAGGCCACGTAGTCGGTGTAGCTGCCGCCGAAGGTATCCGGCACGACCATGCCCAGCAGGCCGAGCTCGCCCATCTTGCGTACCACGCCATCGTCGATCCAGCCGGCCTTTTCCCAGGCTTGCGCGTGGGGGGCAATTTCGCCGCGGGCGAAGTCACGGGCCATGTCGCGGATCATGATTTGTTCTTCGCTCAGTTCCAGGTCTTGCATGCTGTACTCCCGGCTCACAGGCCTTCGAAGAATTGATCGACCCGCTGGCGCGTCAGCCCGGCGAGGGTTGGCGGGTTCCAGCGCGGCTGCTTGTCCTTGTCGATGATCAGCGCGCGTACGCCCTCGATGATGTCGCCATACTCGAACCACTGGCGGTCGATGTGCAGCTCCATGGCGAAGCATTCCTCCAAGGCCATGTAGCGGCCCCGGCGCAGCATCTCCAGGGTAACTGCCATGGCTAATGGCGAGCGGCTTTCCAGCTGGTCGGCAGTGGCCACAGCCCAATCGTGGCTGTCGCCGATGCGCACGGTACGCAGTTGTTCGACGATCGCTGCCACGTCGGGTTGGGCGAAGAAATGGTCGATGACCGGACGCAACTTTTGCAGGGGCGCTTCGTCCAGTACCTGGCTACCCAGCTTGGCCAGCAAGTTCTGCAGGTCCTTGAGTGGGTGGTCGCCAAAGCGCAGTTGGTCCAGGCCCTCATCCAGGGCTGCCAGCTTGTCGCTGGCCAGGTACCAGTCGGCAAGCCCGCAGTACAACGCATCTGCAGCCTGGATCTGGGCGCCGCTGACACCCAGGTAAGTGCCTAGCTCACCGGGGATGCGCGACAGGAAGTAGCTACCCCCCACATCGGGAAAATAGCCGATGCCGACTTCGGGCATGCCCAGGCGGCTGCGCTCGGTCACGATACGCAGGTCGCAGCCCTGAGCCAGGCCCATGCCGCCGCCAAGGGTGAAGCCGTCCATTAGCACCAGCACCGGCTTACGGTAGCGGTGGATGGCAAGGTCCAGGGCATATTCCTCGACGAAAAACGCTTCGTGCAGGGTTTCGCCCGCCTTGTAGCTGTCGTGTAACGAACGGATATCGCCGCCTGCGCAAAAGCCCTTGGGCCCTTCGCCGCGCAGCACCACGGCCTGCACCTGCGGATCCTTCGCCCAGCAGTCCAGTTGCTGGTGCAGGCAGCGCACCATGTCCAGCGTCAGGGCATTGAGGCCGGCAGGGCGGTTGAGGGTGAGGTGGCCAATCTGGTTGCGAACCTCGGCCAGTACATGGGTGGTTACCGAGGTAGTAGCGTACGCGGTCATCGCGTTCTCCCTGCTTTGTTATTGATTTTCCAATGAAGTTTGCAGCGCGCTGGAGGATCGCAGGATCCTGTCATGCAAAATTGCGCTGCACAATGGACAATTGTGCAGCGCCATCGTGCATTTATGCCCGGCCTACACCCAAGTGATGCAGTGGGGTCGTTCATTACTTTAAGCGTAACGATCAGCCGCCTAGCTTGATTGATCGGATTAGCGCCAGCGCCCTAATGTGCCTCCACGACAGCGAACCTGTGGAGTCACTCAATGACCATAACAAAGAATCCACCGCCGCAATGGTCCAGGCGGCGCGCCGAGAAGCAGCGCCGCCTGGACCGCGTACGTCACCTGGCCGACGGTGTGGTGCTGCCCACCGAGCGGATCACCGAAGCCCTGGAATTGTTGATCGCACCAGGCGACCGCGTGGTGCTGGAAGGCAACAACCAGAAGCAGGCCGATTTTCTTTCCCGTTCGCTGGCCAAGGCAGACCCTGAGCGCCTGCACGACCTGCACATGATCATGCCTAGCGTCAGCCGTGCCGAGCACCTGGACCTGTTCGAGCGCGGCATCGCCCGCAAGCTCGATTTCTCCTTTGCAGGCCCACAGAGCCTGCGCATTGGCCAATTGCTGGAAGACGGCCTGCTCGAAGTGGGCGCAATCCACACCTACATCGAGTTGTACTCGCGGTTGCTGGTCGACCTTATTCCCAATGTCACGCTGGTGGCAGGCTTCATGGCTGACCGCCAGGGCAACCTGTATACCGGCCCTAGCACCGAAGATACCCCGGCGCTGGTCGAGCCGGCTGCTTTCAGTGACGGTTTGGTGATCGCCCAGGTCAACCAATTGGTCGAGCGCGTGGACGATCTGCCGCGCGTGGACATTCCTGCGTCCTGGGTCGACTTCGTGGTGGTGGCGGACCAGCCGTTCTACATAGAGCCGCTGTTCACTCGCGACCCGCGTCATATCAAGCCGGTCCACGTGCTGATGGCGATGATGGCCATCCGCGGAATCTACGAAAAGCATCAGGTCCAGTCGCTGAACCACGGCATCGGCTTCAACACTGCCGCCATCGAATTGATCCTGCCGACCTACGGCGAGTCGTTGGGGCTAAAAGGCAAGATCTGCCGCAACTGGACCCTCAACCCACACCCGACCCTGATTCCGGCCATCGAAAGCGGGTGGGTCCAGAGCGTGCACTGCTTTGGCACGGAACTTGGGATGGAAGACTACATTGCCCAACGCCCGGATGTGTTCTTCACCGGCCGCGACGGCTCCATGCGCTCGAACCGGATGATGTGCCAGCTGGCCGGGCAATACGCAGTGGACCTGTTCATCGGCGCCACCCTGCAGGTCGATGGCGATGGCCACTCCTCGACCGTCACCCGCGGCCGCCTGGCAGGCTTCGGCGGTGCGCCGAACATGGGCCACGACCCCCGTGGCCGGCGCCATGCGACCCCCGCCTGGTTGGACATGACAGTGCCTGACACCCTGCTGGAACGGGGCCGCAAGCTGGTGGTGCAGATGGTCGAAACTTACCAGGAGGGGGGCAAACCTACTTTCGTCGAAACCCTCGACGCGGTGCAAGTCGCGAAAAAGGCGGGCATGCCTCTGGCGCCGGTGATGATCTACGGCGACGACGTCACCCACTTGCTCACCGAGGAGGGCATCGCCTACCTGTACAAGGCGCGCAGCCTAGAGGAGCGCCAGCAGATGATCGCGGCCGTGGCCGGGGTCACTGCCATCGGCTTGCGCCACGACCCCAAAGACACCTTGCGCATGCGCCAGCAGGGCCTGATCGCGCTGCCCGAGGACCTTGGCATCCGCCGTACCGATGCCAGCCGCGAACTGCTCGCGGCGCGCAGTATTGCCGACCTGGTCGAGTGGTCTGGGGGCCTCTACAACCCGCCAGCACGTTTCAGGAGTTGGTGAATGAGCGCATACCCGAATCTCTCAGCAGCGGCTTGCGCCGCGATCAGGCCGCTACGCCGGCCTCAGCTCGGCCTGGCTGACCAACTGGCCGACCTGGCGGTGCAAGCCCTGATAGATGAAGCCGAGCTGTCGCCCAAACCAGGCCTGGTCGACCGTCGCAGCAGTGGCGCCCACAGTGACATGACGCTGGCCTTGATGCACGCCTCGGCGCTGGCCCTGTGGCCTTGCCTGCGACAAATGGCCGAGGCCGCCGAGTATCACAGCGAAATTGGCTTGGCGCTGCGCGCTGAATTGGGCCGCCTGGGCCGCGAGGGCGAAGCGGCCATGCTCGCCACTACTGGGGGTGTCAATACCCACCGCGGCGCAATCTGGGCGCTGGGGCTGCTAGTCGCAGCCCAAGCGCTACAGCCCCAGGCCGATGCCATGGCAGTGGCGGCTTGTGCCGGGCGCATCGCCCTGATCGATGACCCGGCGGCGCCGAGTCAGAGCAGCCACGGTGCCCAGGTACGCCAGCGCTATGGCGCCAGCGGCGCCCGCGAGCAGGCCCAACAAGGTTTCCCGACTGCCCTGGAACATGGCCTGCCGCAACTGCGCCGCAGTCGTGCCAGCGGGGCCAGTGAAAGCCAGGCCCGGGTCGATGCCTTGCTGGCGATCATGGCCGCGCTCAGTGATACCTGCGTGCTCTGGCGCGCCGGCCCGCAAGGCCTGCACCAGGTGCAAAGCGGTGCCCGTGCGGTGCTCCAAGCTGGGGGCAGCGCCACGCTGCAAGGCCGGCGCAGGTTGCGCCAACTGGACGCGCAACTGTTGCAACTCAACGCCTCACCGGGCGGCGCCGCCGATCTGCTAGCGGCCTGCCTGTTTCTCGACAAAGCCGGGAGCCTGTGACATGGAAACCTTGAATTTTCAATTCCCCGCCGCCCAACCCGGTCGCGGTCGGACGCTGGTCGGCTGTGTCAGCTCGGGCGACCTCGAAGTGCTGATCGAGCCTGGCCTGGCTGGCAGTCTGGACATCCAGGTGGTGACGTCGGTGAACGGCAGCGCTGCGCGCTGGCAGCAGTTGTTCGACCGCCTGTTCCAAGGCCGCGCATTACCGGCGGTGAAGATCGATATCCATGATTTTGGCGCCACGCCTGGGGTTGTTCGCCTGCGCCTGGAGCAAGGCTTGGAGGAGATAGCCCATGACTGACAACGCCCGTCTGCTGCAAAGCCGCAGCTTCGTCGAACTCGGTGCCCGCCAGCGTGCCCGCGCGTTGCTTGATGCGGGCAGTTTCCGAGAGTTGCTTGGGCCATTCGAGCGCCTGATGTCCCCCTGGCTGCCACGTCAGGGCATCGTGCCCCAGGCCGACGACGGCGTAGTGATTGCCAAGGGCCTGCTCGCAGGTCGGCCTGCCGTGGTGGCGGCCATCGAGGGCGCGTTCCAGGGTGGCAGTATGGGGGAGGTGGGTGGCGCCAAAATCGCAGGCGCCTTGGAACTGGCTATCGAAGACAATCGTAATGGCATCCCTACCTGCGCCGTGCTGTTACTGGAAACCGGCGGGGTAAGGCTGCAGGAAGCCAATCTTGGCCTGGCAGCCATTGCCGAAATTCAGGCAGCGATCGTCGAACTACGGGGCTATCAACCGGTGATTGGCCTGGTAGCAGGCGCGGTGGGGTGCTTCGGCGGTATGTCCATCGCGGCGGGGTTGTGCAGCCATCTGTTGGTCACCCGCGAGGCTCGCTTGGGGCTCAACGGCCCACAGGTGATCGAGCAGGAAGCCGGCATTGTCGAGTACGACGCCAAAGACCGGCCGTTCATCTGGAGCCTGACCGGAGGCGAGCAGCGTTACGCCAGCGGTTTGGTGGATGCCTATGTGGCCGATGACGTCGAGCGCATCCGCGAGCAGTTGCTGCAACTGCTGGATAAGCCATCGGCAGATCGCGCTGGCCGCCATGCCTGGTTCCTGCAGCGCTTGGCCAGCCTGGGCGGCGACTGCCCTCAGCTGGACGCGGCTGCCGTGCGTGCCCTTTACCAAGGAGAAGCCCAATGAACCGTGCCTTGAATTGGCTGCCAGGCCTTGCTGGTGGTGAGCCGCTGGCAGGTTACCCACCGTCAGTGCAGGTGGTCGATGGCGAGCTGGATAACCGCCCGGCGCGCTTCATCGCTGTAGTCCCCGATGCCCACAACCCTTTCCCGCGGGCGCGTGCCGGTGAAGTCGGCCTGCTCGAAGGCTGGGGCTTGGCCAAGGCTGTGGCCGATGCCGTCGAACAAGACCGCGCAGGCCAGAAGCGGGCCATCGTCGCAGTCATCGATGTCCCCAGCCAGGCCTACGGCCGCCGTGAGGAGGCTTTGGGTATTCACCAGGCTTTGGCCGGGGCGGTGCAGGCCTATGCGCAGGCTCGTCTGGCCGGGCATCCGGTGATCGGCTTGCTGGTCGGCAAGGCCATGTCAGGTGCCTTCCTGGCCCATGGCTACCAGGCGCAACGGCTGATCGCACTGGATGATAGCGGGGTCCTGGTGCATGCCATGGGCAAGGCCGCGGCGGCGCGCATTACCCTGCGCAGTGTCGAACAGCTCGAGGCGCTGGCCGCCGAGGTACCGCCGATGGCGTATGACCTGGCCAGTTATGCCTCCTTGGGCTTGCTCTGGCGGCGCCCGCAGGTCGAGCGTGCCGACGCACCCACTGCCGCTGACATTGCCCAGGTGCGCGCTTGCCTGAGCGAGGCTGTGCGCGACATTGGCCAGTCGACTGATCTCACATCCAGGCTCGCCGGCGAACACCGCAAAGCTTCCCGTGAAGTGCGGGCACGCCTGCGCAGCCAGTGGCAGGAGGCGTGACATGAACCTGCCACAACCACATGACCTGCTCTGGGGCATGCCGGCGGCCGGCCTGCCTGACGATGCCCCAGCCTGGGCGGTGCAGGCACTGAACGCCGGGCAGCCAGTGGTAGTCAGGCGTGCCAGCTGCGACGCGGGTTGGGTGGCTGTGGGCGTACGCGGGCAGGGGCGCGCGCAGCGCTTGGGCGTGGTGATGCGCTTGGGTGATATCCAGCGGCAAGTGCGGCCAGAGGCACTGCGCTGGTCGGCGCCAAGCCCCTGGCCTGCGCTTGAGGCGCTGGCCTCGGTGGCAGCCGTGCTGGATGCCAGCGGGCTGGCCTGGGGGCCGACCGGCGGCGTCGGCTACCAACTGGCGACCGGCTGCCCGGTCGTGCATCAGGCCAGCGACCTCGACCTGTTGGTACGTACCCCGCAATCGATGACCCGTGCGACGGCGCGCGAGCTGCTGGATATCTTCGCCTGCGGCCCATGCCGTATCGATGTGCAATTAGAGACCCCGGCAGGGGCCGTCGCCCTGCGTGAGTGGGCCGGCCAGGCGCGCCGAGTGTTGCTCAAGTCAGCCTTGGGCCCGCGCCTTGTGCAAAATCCTTGGCACCCCATCGAGTGCGCAGCGTGAGTAGCCTTTGGGCGTTTCCCGGCCAGGGCGCGCAGCAGCCCGGCATGCTGCAGCGTCTGCCGGAGGGCGGCGCAGCGGTACTGGAAGAGGCCAGCGATGTGCTGGGCGAGGATGTTTCGACGCTCGATAGCGCTCAGGCTTTGCAGTCTACCCGTGCCGTGCAGCTCTGCCTGCTGCTGGCCGGGGTTGCCTGGGCGCGGTGGCTGCTGCAGCGCAGCCCCGCCGCGGATTACGTTGCCGGGTTGTCCATCGGTGCGTACCCGGCCGCGGTAACGGCCGGGGCGCTGGCATTGGCCGATGCGGTACGGCTGGTCGCCCTGCGCGGCGAACTGATGCAACGTGCCTACCCGCAAGGCTACGGCATGACTGCACTGAGCGGCCTTGACCTGGCATCGGCCGAACGCCTGCTGGCCGAAGTCGGCGGTGAGGTGTACCTGGCCAACCTCAATAGCGACAACCAGATCGTCATAGCCGGCAGTGACACCGCCATGGCCGAGGTCGCGGCCCGGGCCCGCGCGCGCGGGCAGGGCGTGGCCCGGCGCCTGGCGGTGAGCGTGCCCTCACACTGCGCCTTGCTCGACGGCCCAGCCCAACAACTGGCGACGGCCTTTGCCGGTATCGAGTTACGCCGCCCGCGCATCAGCTACCTGAGCGGTAGCACTGCGCGCCCCATCCACGACCCGCAACGCCTGCGCGATGACCTGGCCGGCAACATGGCCCGGCTGGTCGACTGGCGTGCTACGTTGCGCAACGCCTATGAACGCGGTGTGCGCCTGCACCTGGAAATGCCACCGGGCAGCGTGCTCAGCGGCCTGGCCCGGCCGGTGTTCGAGCAAGGCAGGGTGTTGGCGCTTGACGCCACGCGCTGGGACACCGTCGATGCGCTGATGCGCCAGGAGGTGGGCCGATACTGAGCGGTGCCGTGTTTTTCGAAGGACAACAACAAGCAACTTCGACCCAACGCGAGGACAATAACAATGATTATCTACGGTGTAGCTTTGCTGGCCTTGTGCACCTTGGTCGGCCTGTTCATCGGCGAGCTGCTGGGCAAGCTTTTGGGCGTGCCTGCCAATGTCGGCGGTGTGGGCATCGCCATGCTGCTGCTGATCTTCATCGGCAGTTACCTCAACAAACGGGGCCTGATAACGGCCAAATCCGAACAAGGCGTGGAGTTCTGGAGCGCCATCTACATCCCCATCGTGGTGGCCATGGCCGCGCAGCAGAATGTATTCGGTGCCCTGTCGGGTGGGCCGATGGCAGTGCTTGCCGGCACCGCCGCCGTGGTGGCCAGTTTCGCCATGGTGCCGTTGCTGGACCGCCTGGGCCAAAAAAAGCCTGAGCCGGTTGCCGACAAACCTCTGACCACGCCACAACGGTGACCGCCATGTACGAATCGATGATGAAAGTGATCAGTGGCTACGGCCTGGTGAGCGGCTTTGCAGTGATTGGCGTGACCATGTGGCTGTCTTACTGGCTGTCGGCAAAGCTGACCCATGGCCGCCTGCACGGCTCGGCCATCGCTATCTTTCTGGGCCTTGTGCTCAGTTACTTTGGCGGCGCAATAACAGGTGGCCAGAAAGGCCTGGTGGATATTCCGCTGCTTTCGGGTATCGGATTATTGGGCGGTGCGATGTTGCGAGACTTCGCAATCGTTGCCACGGCCTTTGGTGTGAACATCGAAGAGCTCAAGCGTGCCGGTGTTTCTGGCATCATTTCGTTGTTCTTCGGCATTGGGGTGTCATTCGTGGCGGGCGTGGGGGTTGCGCTGGCCTTCGGTTACACCGATGCGGTCAGCCTGACCACCATCGGCACGGGCGCAGTGACCTATATCGTTGGCCCGGTAACCGGTGCGGCCATCGGCGCCAGTTCCGAAGTCATGGCCTTGTCGATTGCCGCAGGGCTGGTCAAAGCCATCTTGGTGATGATAGCCACACCCTTCGTGGCGCCGATGATCGGCTTGAACAACCCGCGCACCGCCGTGATTTTCGGCGGCTTGATGGGCACCTCAAGTGGTGTGGCTGGTGGGCTGGCCGCCACCGACCCGAAACTGGTGCCTTACGGTTGCCTGACTGCAGCGTTCTACACGGCGTTGGGTTGCCTGCTTGGGCCTTCGTTGTTGTTCTTCATCATGCGTGCGGTAGCTGCATGAGCCCAGCGCCGCTGCGGCTCAGGCCAAGGCGGCGCTGTACATCCGGCACTCGGCCAGCAAGGCCAGCAGGTTCGGTTCGCGCTCGCGTGCCTTGAGGAATACCACACCAATATGCTGCTG
The DNA here is from genome assembly GCF_014269025.2 of Pseudomonas promysalinigenes. Lineage (NCBI taxonomy): Bacteria > Pseudomonadati > Pseudomonadota > Gammaproteobacteria > Pseudomonadales > Pseudomonadaceae > Pseudomonas > Pseudomonas promysalinigenes. Next base: position 2,346,493 of record NZ_CP077094.1, read on the forward strand.
CAGGCGGTAGCGCGCCTGCAGGGCTATCAGCTTGACCCGGTTTTCGTACACGGCTGCGATACGCCCCGGTAACAGTGCAAAGCCTACGCCTGAGCTGACCATGCTCAGCAGGGTGAAGATGTCGTTCACCTGCATCGCCACCTTCGGTTCGAAACCTGCTTGCTGGAACACCCGCGCACCGTCGCGATGGGTGGCGAAGCCGGGAGTCAGGGTGATGAAGGTGGAGTCGGCCAGGTCCGCCAGGTCCACCTCTTGTTGCTCGGCGAACGGCGAGTCGGTAGGCACCGCGAGGAAGATATCGTCGCAGAACAGCGCCAGCTGTTCGCAGGCCGGATCTGCCGCGCCGTCGTCCAGCGATACCAGAATGGCTTCCAGTTCGTGGTTTTTCAGGCGCTGCAACAGGTCGACATTCGAGCCCAGGGTCAGGTCGATGTTCAGCTCGCTGCGCCGAAGCTTCAAGCCCATCACCAGCTTCGGTACGGTCTTGACGGTCAGCGAGTACAGCGCGCCAAGACGAAAACGCTCGGCATAGAAACCAGCCGCCTCGCGGGTGTGGCGCACCATCTGTTCGGCGTCCTGAATCAGCTGCCGGGCTTTTTTCTCCAGCACGTAGGCGCTTTCCAAGGGGATCAACTGGCGGCCTTCGTGCTTGAACAGCGGGCAGCGCAGGGCACTTTCCAGGGAATGGATGGCCCGGTGTACGCTGACCGCACTGGTCGACAGGTCGGCGGCCGCCCGGCCGAGGTTGCCGCTGCGCATGAAGGCCAGAAAGGTCTCGAGCTTTTTCAGAGTCAGTTCTTCGTCGATCAGCATGCCGATTGGGCCAGCGCGATTTGGGGGCCTTGATCATGCCACAGGCCAGAGCCTGACGGCGCCATTGCAATCAGCCTTGTGCCCGCCTGGGCTTGTATGGCGAACTAGTCCGCCGTCGCCGTCACCTTAGGCCAGGGCGGGCGATTCAATGACGTCAAATAATAATCCGCCCCGTTACCATTCAGGCGCGCGATGGCGCGCCGATAGCAAGTTACGTCGAATCCCTTGACGGTTACTCCGAGGTCACTCCATGTTCAATAAATCACTCAAAGATGAACTAGAGGCCAGGAAGGCTGAAGTCCAGAGTTACAAGGGATTGTTCGAAGCGCTGGGTCGCTCCATGGCGGTTGTGGAGTTTGGCCTGGATGGGAAGGTGTTGCGAGCCAATGATAATTTTCTCGCCGCCATGGGCTATGCCGCCGAGCAATTGCACGGCAAATCGCATCGAGACTTCTGCACGCCTGCGCTGGTTGGCAGTGCCGATTACAGCCAGTTCTGGTCTGAGCTGCGCGCTGGTAAGTTCGTGTCGGGGACGTTCCAGCGTGTCAACGCGTCGGGGAAGAACGTCTGGCTGGAAGCCAGTTACAACCCTGTGCTGGACGAGCGCGGCCGGGTGAGCAAGATCGTCAAATATGCCTTGGACGTCACCGAGAACGTGGGTCAGCAAGCGCTGACGCGCGGTAAGCTTGCGGCGCTCGACCGCGCCATGGCCGTGATCGAGTTCGACCTCGATGGCAATATCCTTTGGGCCAACGACAATTTCCTGAGGACCATGGGCTATGGCCTGAACGAGCTCAAAGGCAAGCACCACCGCCTGTTCTGTGAAGCCAGCCTGGTCGGTAGCAGCGAATACAGCGACTTCTGGCGTCGGTTGAACACGGGTGAGTTCTTCAGTGGTCAGTTCAAACGCCTTGGTAAGCACGGTCGAGTGGTTTGGCTGGAAGCGACCTACAACCCGGTGTACGACGCCGCTGGCAAGTTGTCGAAAATCGTCAAGTTCGCCAGTGATATCACCGAGCGCGTCGAGCGCTTCGAAGAAGATTCTCGCAGTGCTTCCCGGGCGTACCATATTTCCGCTGAAACCGAGAGGGTGGCCGAACACGGTGCTCAAGTCATTGGCGATACAGCCAAGGAGATGCGTCAGATCGCTGAAAAAATCGGCGCTTCCGCCAGGCTGGTTGGGCAACTGGGGGACCGCTCCGAACAGATCACGGCCATCGTCAATACCATTCGTGGCATTGCCGACCAGACAAACCTGCTCGCACTCAATGCGGCGATCGAAGCGGCGCGGGCAGGCGACCAAGGCCGAGGCTTTGCGGTCGTAGCCGATGAGGTCCGGCAACTGGCCGGACGTACCAGCCGCTCCACGGCAGAAATTGCCGAAATGATCGGCAAGATCCTTGCTGAAACCCGTGATGCCGTCGCTAGCATGAACGCCACCCAGGAAGGCGCCCAACGCGGCGTGATGCTGGCCGATCAGGCAGGCGCTGTGATCGTGCAGATTCGTAGTGGCACCAGCGATGCCGTAGAAGCGGTAAGTATGTTCGCCTCCAAGCTCGATGAGTCAGACGTGATCCCCAAAACAGCGGTCGGCTGGGTCGGGTAAACGGCGGTTGCGGGTGCGCACTGCATGCTTTCAGTGCGCACTCGACTGCCCCCTGAAGCTGCTGGCTGTAGCTCACCCCGAAGGGTGATGGTCGGCATCTGCGGCCCCATGCAAGAATGCCAACCATAACAACCCCGGCATGGGACCACGACAATGAGCAAAGACCGGCTGAAATCGCCCGACTGGTACGCGCAAATGGCCCGTGTCGTCGACGCTCAGGGCTCTGCGGGGTTCGTCGAAGCGTTGTTCGCCGCCCTCAAGCTCATCGCGCCGTGCCAGGCCATCACCGTATTTCTCTACCCCCGCAAAGGCTTGCCCTCGGCATTGTTCGAAAAGGACGAGGAGGGCCCTTGGCTGCCGGAAGGCAACATCCACAAGTACCTCGAAGGTTACTACCTGCTGTGCCCGTTCTACCGCGCGTGCATGGAGGGCATTGCCCCTGGCTGCTACCGCCTGAGCGATGTAGCCCCCGACCACTTCAAGCGCAGCGAGTACTACCTGGCGTTCTATCAGCACGCGCACCTGGAAGACGAGCTCAATTTCATCGTGCCACTCGACGAGCACCTGACCATCGCCGTCGCCCTGGGCAGCACCGGCCGGTTGGATCGCCAGCAGGTCAATGACTTGAAGTGCGTGGCACCGTGGGTGGTCGCGACGGTGCGCCGGCAGTGGAGCCACCTGGACGTCGACGCCCTGGGCGGGCGTTTCGAAAGCGCGCTGGGCCGCCAAATCAGCGCCGCCCTGAACAATTTTGGCTCCTCGGTGCTCACCGAGCGCGAGTGCCACATCGCCCAGTATCTGCTGCGCGGCCACTCGACCCGCTCGTTGGCCGAACGCCTGGGCATCAGTGAAGACACGGTGAAAACTCACCGCAAGAACCTTTACACCAAGCTCGATATCGCCAAGCAATCCGAACTGTTTTCACTGTTCATCGACTCACTTGCCCAAGCGCAGGAAGGGCTGAGCAAAGACCCACTGGAAAGCTACCTGCGCAGGCGCTGAGGGCGCCATTTCAGCCAACTCGTTTTTACTGTCAGCGGCCTGGCAGGGCCAACTGCACGCCGCGTTTTACCCCGGAGAACAACAATGAACGCACCGTTTCAAGCCAAGCTGCATACCCTGCGTGAAACCCGTGATTACCAAGCGGGCGACGCTGCGCACCACATCCACGCTTTCCTCGATCAAAAAGCGCTGAACGCCGAGGGCCCGCGAGTGATGGTTGGTGGCGAACGTCTGCATTTGTGGGACAGCGACGGCAAGCGTTACCTGGATGGTATGTCTGGCCTGTGGTGCACCCAGCTCGGCTATGGCCGCAAGGACCTGACGGCAGCGGCCGCTGCGCAGATGGACCAACTGGCCTACTACAACATGTTCTTCCACACCACCCACCCGGCGGTGATCGAACTGTCCGAGCTATTGTTCAGCCTGCTGCCAGGCCACTACAGCCACGCCATCTATACCAACTCAGGCTCCGAAGCCAACGAAGTGCTGATCCGCACCGTGCGGCGTTATTGGCAGGTGGTCGGGCAGCCTAGCAAGAAGATCATGATCGGCCGCTGGAACGGCTACCACGGCTCCACCTTGGCCGCCACTGCGCTGGGCGGCATGAAGTTCATGCACGAGATGGGCGGCTTGATCCCGGATGTGGCGCACATCGATGAGCCTTACTGGTATGCCGCAGGGGGGGATTTGACCCCGGCCGAGTTCGGCCGCCGCTGCGCCCTGCAACTGGAGGAGAAAATCCTTGAGCTGGGTGCCGAGAACGTTGCCGGCTTCATCGCCGAGCCGTTCCAGGGCGCGGGCGGCATGATTTTCCCGCCAGAAAGCTACTGGCCCGAAATCCAACGGATCTGCCGCCAATACGATGTGCTGCTGTGTGCCGATGAGGTCATCGGCGGTTTTGGCCGCACCGGCGAGTGGTTCGCCCACGAATACTTTGGCTTCGAGCCGGACACCTTGTCGATCGCCAAAGGCCTGACCTCAGGTTACGTGCCAATGGGCGGCCTGGTGCTGAGCAAGCGTATTGCCCAGGCCCTGGTGGAGCGCGGCGGCGTGTTCGCCCATGGCCTGACCTATTCCGGGCACCCGGTGGCGGCTGCGGTGGCCATCGCCAACCTCAAGGCCCTGCGCGATGAGGGCATCGTGCGCCAGGTCAAGGAAGACACAGGCCCGTACCTGCAGCGCATTCTGCGCGAAGTGTTCGCCAACCATCCGCTGATCGGTCAGGTACAGGGCGCAGGCCTGGTGGCGGCGCTGCAGTTTACCGAGGACAAGGGCAGCCGGAAACGTTACGCCAATGAAAACGATTTGGCCTGGCAGTGCCGCACCTATGGCTTCGAGGAGGGGGTGATCATCCGTTCCACCCTAGGGCGGATGATCATGGCGCCGGCCTTGGTGGCCAACCACAGTGAGCTGGATGAACTGGTGGAAAAAACCCGCCTTGCAGTGGATCGCACCGCCCGAGGGTTGGGGGTTCTCTGAGGTCGAAGCGTGCCGCCGCGCGGCCCATTCGCGGCTCAAGCCGCTCCTAAAAGGAGCGTTTCAAGATGCGAATGGGCCTGAAGGGCGGCGATCAATGCGGTGCGCGCGGTATGGTCTTGAGCAGGTCTTCGGGGCTGATGTGCCCGACAACCTGCGCCACCGCGCTGCCTGGGGTCGGCAGGTCGATGATATGGCTCTTCATCTTGCCGATGACATGCATTTCGCACGGCTTGCAGTCGAACTTCAACGTCAGCACTTCGTCGCCCTGGATCAGCTGCATAGGCGCCACCTTGGTTCGTACACCGGTCACACCCTTGGCCTGTTTGGGGCACAGGTTGAACGAGAAGCGCAGGCAGTGCTTGGTGATCATCACCGGCACTTCGCCGTGTTCTTCGTGGGCTTCATAGGCGGCGTCGATCAACTGCACACCATGGCGGTGGTAGAAGTCGCGGGCCTTCTGGTTGTAGACGTTGGCCAGGAACGACAGGTGCGACTCCGGGTACACCGGAGGCGGCGAGGTTTCGGCCTTGCGCCTGCCACGAGGGTGGGCCTGCACGCGGGCGGCGGTCAGCGCTTCGATGGCCTCACGGCGCAGGGCCTTGAGCTGCGAGTTAGGGATGAAGAATGCCTGCGGCGCGTCCAGCTCGATAGCGGTAGCGTGGTACATCGTGGTGCCCAGCTGGCCCAGCAGGTCGTGCAACTGCTCCAGTGCCTGCTGTGGCTTGTTGGCAACGCCGAACGGGCCATCCAGGGCCACCTGCACGCTGACGCCTTCTTCGCTGCTGACCCTCAGCATCAGCCGCTGCTCGCGCAGTACTGCATGCCATTGCACGCCAACCCGGCGCTCGGACGAGGTGCGTTGCAGCGCCTGCTGCCAGTTGTGGTCGAGGTTGCGTGAAAGCGGGTGGTTCGGCCGCAGCTTGTGCAGGCCTTCGGGCATCTCATTAGGTTCGACGCGGTAGCGATAGCGCTTCTGGCCGTCTTCCTCGAACTCGCCACGGGGCTCGGCGATGTTGGCGCGAAACCCCACCACTTCACGCTTGACCAACACATTGAGGCCGTCACCGTTGGTCAACGGCACTTGGGTGACCACGTGCAAGTCACGCTTGCCGACTTTTTCCACCACGCCAACTTCAAGGCCGGTGAAGGTCGGCGAGTCGAAGGCGCCGATGTCGACTTTGCGGTCAGTAACGAAATAATCGGTGCTGCCACGGTGGAAGGTCTTGTCCGGGTCGGGCAGGAAAAAATGCTCGGTGCGGCCGCTGGAAGCGCGGGCCAGTTCTGGTCGCCCTTCGAGAATGGCATCGAGCTCTTTACGGTAATGGGCAGTGATGTTTTTCACATACCCCATGTCCTTGTACCGACCCTCGATCTTGAACGAGCGCACGCCTGCATCCACCAGGTCCGCCAGGTTGGCGGTCTGGTTGTTGTCTTTCATCGACAGCAGGTGCTTCTCGAACGCCACGACGCGGCCTTGGTCGTCCTTGAGGGTATACGGCAGGCGGCAAGCCTGGGAGCAGTCACCGCGGTTGGCGCTGCGCCCGGTCTGGGCATGGGAGATGTTGCACTGGCCCGAGAACGCCACGCACAACGCACCGTGGATGAAGAATTCGATGGCCGCGTCGGTTTCGCTGGCGATGGCGCGAATCTGTTGCAGGTTCAGCTCGCGGGCCAGCACCAGTTGGGAGAACCCGGCCTGGTCGAGGAACTTGGCCCGCTCCAGGGTGCGAATGTCGGTCTGGGTGCTGGCATGCAGTTCGATCGGCGGGATATCCAGCTCCATCACCCCCAGGTCCTGCACGATCAGGGCGTCGACGCCAGCGTCGTAGAGCTGGTGGATCAGCTTGCGCGCCGGCTCCAGTTCGTTGTCGTGCAGGATGGTGTTGATGGTGGTGAACACCCGGGCGTGATAGCGATGAGCGAACTCGACCAGTTCGGCGATATCACCGACTTCATTGCAGGCATTGTGGCGAGCACCGAAGCTCGGGCCACCGATGTAGATGGCATCAGCACCGTGCAGGATCGCCTCGCGGGCGATGGCGACGTCACGGGCGGGGCTGAGCAGTTCCAGGTGATTCTTTGGCAGGGACATGGCGTTATAGGTTCGGGCTGTCACGGTTTAGGGCGGCATTGTAGCGGTGAAATGCCTGCCTGACACCTTCGGGTGCCAGGAGGTGCATCGGCCGTTGTGACGCATTTAGCGGGGAAGGGCGCCGGCGCTCAGCTCAAAGTCGGCGCAGGCCCGCTGGGAGATTCCAGATTTTCAGCAAGACGGTTTGGCACCTTTGCTGATGCGTTCGCTCTGGTTTTTCATCAGGGCGAACGCCGCGTGGGCGAGTTTCTGGCGAGGATTACCAGCGCTTGGATCGTTGCCTTTTCACTGTTTCGCTACCGCTCGTTGTCCCTCTTTCCCGCGCGTGACTTGCTGGCTGCCGTCCCCTTTTTGCTGGGCGGCTGAATAGAACACGGGTAATTATCCCTACAGAACTTTTCTAAAATTCTTGGAGTTGCCAGCGTGAATAGCGCAGAGGGAAATCAAGATTGAGATAGTGAATGCGTACCATTGGGCTGTAATCAAACTAAATGTTTCTGGTTTTTATTGTAGGATGCTTCCGAAATTTTTAGGTTGTATGGATTTCACGTAGAGTTTGTGCATCTGTGGCATTTTTTATCGACTTGGGCGTGTATTGATCTAGATCAATGCGCTGTCGGTTGCGGTCATTGGTATTTTGTGAAAAAGCGCGGTTGGTCTGACAGCAAAAAAGTCCGGTTCCTTCACTCCAAAGCCAGCTTTTGTAGGACGTTTCCTAGTTTTCCTTGAGGGGTGGCGGAACACATAAAAGTCGTTCAAATTTACTAAGGAAATATTTCGGGATGCCGGAAGTCGAGGCGTCATTGCTGAGTTGAGTCCTGTTTTATCAGGTGCATGAACTTGACTCGGGGCATCTATGTCGGGTACTGGTTTGGGGGGAATCATGGCTTCAAATAGCTTTCAGAATGAAGTGCCCAAGGCACGCGTCAATATCAAACTGGACCTGCATACGGGTGGCGCTCAGCGTAAGGTGGAGCTTCCGCTCAAGCTACTGCTGATGGGGGACTATAGCAACGGCAAAGAGCAACGCCCGCTGTCAGAGCGTCCGAAGGTAAATATCAACAAGAATAATTTTGACAGTGTGCTGTCAGAGCTTTCTCCGAGTCTCAAGCTAATCGTTGAAGATACGCTATCGGGGGGCAGAAGTGAGGCGCCGGTCGAGCTGAACTTCAAGCGCATGAAGGACTTCGAGCCAGAGCAGGTTGCGCGGCAGATGCCGCAACTGCGTGCACTGTTGGCTATGCGGAATTTACTGCGCGAGTTGAAGGCCAACTTGTTGGATAACGCAACGTTCCGTATAGAGCTGGAGCGGATACTCAAAGACGAAGTGCTGAGTGACGAGCTGCGTCAGGAACTGGCGGCCCTGCCACCTCAAAACGATCGCTAGAAATCCATCCAATCGATTGACGGGAAGCTAATAATGTCCGAAGAACAATCTTCTGCGCAATCGCGTGGCGCCATCGTGCAGGTGGAAGAAAGCCAGAGCGTTTATCATGCGCTGTTCGAAAGAATAAATCTTGAGCCACTTGATCAAATGGGAGGCATTGAAGCGTTCCAAAGTGTCGAGGCGCTATCGGATGCGACGCCTAATGAGCGCGTTACTGCATCTGTCAGCGTTTTCCTCGATCGGCTCAAGCGTGTCTCTCCGAAGGTGGAGCGGCTGGATAGAGCGCTGCTGGATGAACACATTGCCTTGATTGATGCCCAGATCAGCAGTCAGTTGGACGCAGTCATGCATCACCCGGATTTCCAGCGGGTCGAATCCATCTGGCGTGGAGCGAAGTCGTTGATCGATCAGACGGATTTTCGTCAAAACGTCCGGGTCGAGCTGCTGGATATCAGTAAGCAGGATTTAGCGCAGGACTTTGAGGACGCACCGGAGATCGCTCAAAGCGGTATGTATCTGCATACCTATACCCAGGAGTACGACACGCCCGGCGGTGAGCCCATCGCGGCGGCGGTTTCGAACTACGAGTTTGGGCGCGGGCCGCAAGACATAGCGCTGTTGCGGAATATTTCGAAGGTGGCTGCCGCAGCCCATATGCCTTTCTTGTGCTCAGTGGGTGCTGCGTTCTTCGGGAAGAACACCATGGAGGAAGTGGCTGCTATCAAGGATATCGGCAACTACATGGATCGTGCGGAGTACATCAAATGGCACGCGTTCGCTCAGAGCGATGACGCTCGTTATGTGGGCGCAACAATGCCAAGCACCCTGGGTCGTCTACCTTACGGGCCTGACACCAACCCGGTTCGGCTGTTCAATTATGTAGAGCGCGTCAAGGGGCCGGACCATAGCAAATATTTGTGGGTAAGCTCGACATTCGCGTTCGCGGCGAACATGGTTAAAAGCTTTATCGCCAATGGTTGGTGTGTACAAATTCGAGGTCCGCAGTCAGGAGGAGCGGTCACAAACCTGCCGATCCATTTGTACGACATGGGGACAGGCAGTCAAGTCAAGATTCCCTCGGAAGTGATGATTCCAGAAACGCGCGAATTCGAGTTCGCCAATTTGGGCTTGATTCCGCTCTCCTATTATAAGAATCGTGATTACGCCTGCTTCTTCTCGGCCAATTCGGCCCACAAGCCCGCTATTTATGATACTGCAGAGGCCACGGCGAATAGTCGCATCAACGCGCGGTTGCCCTATGTGTTTCTGCTTTCTCGGATTGCGCACTACTTGAAGCTGATTCAGCGCGAGAACATCGGTACAACCAAAGACCGTCGCCTGTTGGAGTTGGAGCTCAATAGGTGGATAAGCGGCCTGGTCACCGAGATGACCGATCCAGGAGATGACCTGCAGGCCTCTCACCCATTGAGGGAAGCAAAAGTGGTTGTCGAAGACATTGACGACAATCCAGGCTTCTTCAGGGTCAAGTTGTTTGCTGTGCCGCATTTCCAGGTTGAGGGCATGGACATCAACTTGTCATTGGTTTCGCAGATGCCAAAAGCCAAATCTTAAGTGCGGCCTCAGGAGTACATGACGTGAAAATCGACCGGCCTTTGTGGGCGTCGGGCGTGGTGTTATCTGCCCAGCAGTTTCAGCAGCAGGCCCGCTTCGAGTCCTGGACTAATCAAAGTATTGCCTCGCGGGTCTTGGTCCATCCTTGGGGTGTCCAGTGTGTAGCGTTTGATGCGGATGCACTGCAGTTGGGCAAATTTATGGCCACCCGGCTTAAGTTGTGCTTCCCCGATGGGACTTTGATTGACACGGATCGGTTGGATCGACTTCCTGGTGCTCTTGAGCTGTCTCGGGTATTGCCCGGTGATATCCAAACCGCCACGGTGGTGCTCGCTTTGCCGCTTGAACAGGCCAATGGCAACAACTGCCTGTTCGAAGACGGCAGAGCTGAGCGCCCCGTCAGGTACCGCCAAGTCTGGCGAGATACTCAAGATCTCTACTCAGACGAAATGCAGTCAATCAGCGTGCTCGAACATGCGTTGAGCCTGCGTCTGGATGCTGACGATAACTCAGATTACCTCACGTGCCCGGTGGCTCGCTTGGTGCGCGTCGGCGCAGAAAGCTGGGATCTCGATGAAAGCTACATTCCGCCCCTGCTGAGGTTTGATGCGCATGCTGGGTTGCTACTGCAACTCGAAAACTTGCTGACGCAGCTGTCCGCCAAACGTGAGCGGCTGATGGGGATGCGCCGGGAGAGCAATCAGCGCATGGCGGATTTTGCTGTAGCGGATGTCACGTTGTTCTGGTTACTCCATTCGTTGAATACCTATCAGCCTGTGTTGGCTGACCTTAAAGCTTATCCTGCGCGGCACCCGGAGCAGGTATATCAGCAGTTGGTAAAGCTCGCAGGTGGCCTGCTCACCTTCTCGTTGGACCAGGGCATTGAGGATATCCCTGCCTACCAGCATGAAGATCTTGAGACCGTTTTCCCTCCGTTGATGCGCACCCTTTCTACGTTGCTGGAGGCAAGCCTGCCGTCGCGCGTTCTGGCGCTGGTGCTGGAGGCGCGTAGTGCCAACCGTTGGCAGGTTCCCCTCAGCGACCCACGCCTGCTCGAACCTGAAGGGGCTGATTTCTACCTATCTGTTCGCTGCCGGCTTCCAGCAGTTCAAGTACAGAGCCAGTTTCCTCGACTGTGCAAGATTGGCTCCCCTGACGATGTGGACCATCTTATCAATGCGGCCCTCGATGGCGTTCCTCTGAAGCCTTTGAGTCACGTCCCGGCAGCGATACCGCTACGCCTGGAGAATCAGTACTTTGCCCTCGACCTCAGTCATGAAAAAGGCCGCGCCATGTTGGCCGACGGGGTCTGTGCGCTCTATGTCCCGAGTGTGTTTCAGGAGGTCAAGCTCGAACTGTTCGCGGTGCTTCGCTCATGAACCGTACGGCACAGAAGAGCATTCCAGCCAAAGTGGATATCGACGCGTTGCTGCAGGACACCTATCTGCTGGTCGTCGAACTGCGACACGGTACCGACGCGCACAGTAGTCCGCAGCTTTGGTCACGCTGCGTTGCTGATGTAGAGCATGTGCGCGACACGCTTCATGAGGATGGGCTGGATGGTCGTAGCATCGACCTGATCAGTCATGCGCAATGTGCATTGCTGGATGAAACGGTTCTCGCTTGCGCCGAAGGTCGGGCTCATGAGGACTGGGCGATGGAAACACTGCAGGCAAAGTTTTTCAGTAGCCATCAAGCAGGTGAGTCGCTCTACGAAGATATGCGCACTGTGCTGCGTGAAGCCTCCGTGCACCCTTACGTGCTCACTGTCTTCCAGCGGGTGCTGATGCTTGGCTTCCTGGGGCGCTACCGAGAGGTCAATCACCCGGAGCGGCAGCAGTTGTTGGCTGCAATATCCGCACAGGTGGCGCCTCTGGATACAAGCCAGTCGCTGGTCATCCAGGTAGGCAATGGCCCACGGATACCGATGTGGGGGTGGTTACAGTCGCCTTTGCTCCACGTCGTGCTGGCGGCAGTCCTGCTGGTGGGCGCCTGGTGGTGGCTAGATCATGCGCTAGGTCAGGCAGTGGCCTCACTTTTGCCGGTGCACGAATGAGCGTCTTGCCGCAGATACACAAGCAAGGGCTTTGGCTATGGGCCGGCGCTTTGTCCTTGCTGCTGATTGCCACGTTGCCGTTGGCTATCGAGGGGCAGGCAGTAGCTGTTCTGGTGGTTGTTGCCGTGATGATGATGCACTGGCGCCGCAGCCAGCATGCTGGCGATAAAAGTACACAGATGCAGCGGGTTAGTGGTATCACCCTCCCTGTCGCGTCCTACCGTCATCCCGTTGTTCTGGTGGTCGGCGATTGCCTGGCTGAGCTGTTTGAAACCTCGCCTACTGAGCCATTGATGCTGCGGGCAACAGCGCAGGGGTGCTATGTACCAGTACCCGACCTTCTGCAGTTGCCCATAACGGTCGCTGATCTGTTGTTGGAGCGTCCAGAGTGGGACGGGCAGCTTAGTGTGATGTGGGTTGTAAATCCGAAAGCCCACACTGATCGCGCAGTGCTAACGAACCAGCTGCGCAGCGTATGCAACCAGATTGCGATGTTGGGAAGGCGAGGCACACCGCTGTCGCTGCTGATTGTGGGCTATTTCCACAGCGCAACCGGAGCTACTCCCTGGTTCAGTTGGGAGCTTGATGAGTCGGGTGTGCGAGTGCGAGATTCGGGGGAGTGCCTGGTTCTCTCCGAATGGCAGCGGAGGAACACGGATCAGGGGGAAGAAGCCGCGCGGATGCGAGCGACGGTGCAGTTGAATGCTGCAGTGGGTTGGCTGAATGAGGTGTGCTCGCCGGGAATAAGCGTACGCGGTCCCCGTCAGAGGATGGTAACGGCTGTCGCCGTTGCGGTTGCACTCATACCTGAGGCAGGCCGATCTCGAGAAGGCAACCTGTGGCACCGTTGGTTGCAGGAGCGTACCGGGCTCGCTCTCATTTGCAGTGGAGCTGATCGTAGAACTGGGCCGTTACCGTTTCCGGACCCTTTGCTCCACTTGTTGCCCGGTAGGGCTCTGAACAATCGGCGAAGCCGGGCAGTGCTGATTGGAATTTGGTTGTTTGCATTGACAGCCTCCATCGCACTGATCAGCTCTGCCCGGCAGAACACACTGCTGATACGGCAGGTTACCGATGACTTGCGACGCTATAGCACTGCTTCGCTGAGTACTGAAACGGACAGAATCTCGCTACGCCAGGAGGCACTGCTTGCGCTTCGCCAGGATGCGCAGCGCCTGGATCACTACTATCGCCAAGGCGAGCCGTGGTCACTGGGTATCGGGCTGTATCAGGGCGAAAGACTGCGACTGCCATTGTTGGCTGCGATCGACGGCCACCGTATCCCGACATTGCCTCAGGGTATACCCGACAAGCCTCGAACCATTCGCCTGGACAGCCTGTCGCTATTCAACAGTGGCAGCGCACAACTCAAGCCAGCGTCGACCAAGTTCCTGGTGAATGCGTTGGCGGGCATCAAGGCCAAGCCAGGCTGGTTGATTGTGATCACGGGCCATACCGATGCCACAGGTAGCGACGAACAGAATCTGCGCTTGTCGCGAGCACGTGCGGCGGCGGTGCATGACTGGATCCAACGCATGGGTGACATCCCCGGCAACTGCTTCGCAGTACAGGGCTTGGGGGCGGCTGAGCCCATTGCAAGCAATGACACGCAACAAGGACGGTCGGCCAATCGCCGAGTTGAAATTCGCCTGGTACCGGAGGTGGGGGCTTGTCAGCCCTCGGCTACGGCCTCAGGGCTGCAACCCCTGTCGCACTCTGCGACGCCCAATAGTTGAAATGAGGAACTTGTAAATGGCTATTCCTATTTATCTGTGGCTGAAAGACGATGGCGGTGCTGATATCAAAGGCTCTGTCAACGTACAAGATCGCGAAGGCAGCATTGAGGTGGTCGCCCAGGATCACAAACTCTACATTCCTACAGATAACAATACTGGCAAGTTAACCGGCACACGTATTCATACACCTTTTATTTTCACTAAGGAGTTAGACGCGTCCAGTACTTACCTCTACAAGGCTGTGGCGACTGGGCAGACACTGAAAGAGGCCGAGTTCAAATGGTACAAAATTAACGATGCCGGGCAGGAGGTTGAGTATTTCAACCTAACGTTAGAAAACGTCAAGGTCGTGACAGTCGAACTAAAAATGCATGACGTCAAAGACCCAGCGAAAGAAAAACACAACCATCTGGAATTGGTCGAGCTGCGATACGAAAGGATTACGTGGGCATATAAGGACGGAAACATCATTCATTCGGATTCGTGGAATGAACGACCTAGTGCTGCCGCCGCTGGATGATACGTGGTCGTCAGTCTTGGCCGGCTGACGGTCTTCCAGTGTCTTGGGTTGAGCGTCCGTGCGCGGGCGTTCAGCCAAATACACCTCCGATATACAGACACGGTCGAATGCGTGGCGCCACGTTGACCATTGACGACAAGGATGCCCTGTATGGCACACGATCCTACTCGCTTGCTTCGCCGCCTCAATTCATATTGCACTCAAGCACTCACGGCGGCGGCATCTCTTTGCCAGGTTCGAGGGCACAGTCATATCACTATTGAACATTGGCTGTTAAAGCTCTTTGAACAGGGTGAAGGTGATCTGGTGATAATCGCCCGCCGATACGACTGGGACGTCGACGCCCTGTGGCAGGGGGTGCTTGAACACTTCGATACTTTGCCGCGCAACCTATTCAGCAAACCTCAACTGAGCCGCGAGCTGCAGCAACTGATCACAAATGCCTGGCTTCTGGCATCGCTGGATCGCGACTGTGAGCAATTGCGATCTGTTCACTTGCTGGGTGCATTATTTGAAACACCAAGCTTGCTCAAGTGTTCAGCCGCTTGGCCTCTATCGAGCATCGGTCCAACGCAATTGAAGCAAATGGAAGCGCTGCTTGAATTCGATTCGGAAGAAGGTCAACCGGAGCATTCATCACTGTTCAAGCCCCAGGTGTCCGGAGAGGCCAAGGCAGCAGTCGCCTTGAGGGATGACGAAGCGTTGGTAGCTGTCTTGGACCAGTTTAGCCATGACGTCACCGCCAAGGCAGCAGCGGGGCAGATTGATCCGGTGTTCGGCCGTGACGATGAAATTCGCCAAGTGGTCGATGTACTGAGCCGTCGGCGCAAGAACAACCCTATTCTGGTGGGCGACCCAGGCGTTGGAAAAACAGCCTTGGTCGAAGGGCTTGCTCTACGCATCGCCAACGCAGACGTCCCTGATAGTTTGAAACCGGTGAGCATCCGAACGCTGGATTTGGGGTTGCTGCAGGCAGGTGCTGGGGTCAAAGGCGAGTTCGAGCAACGGCTGAAAAACGTCATCGATGCCGTGCAGCGATCAGAGACACCGGTGCTGTTGTTCATTGACGAAGCACATACCTTGATCGGCGCTGGCAACCAGGCAGGGGCAGCAGATGCCGCGAATCTGTTGAAGCCCGCCTTGGCGCGTGGGGAGCTGCGCACCATCGCTGCCACGACCTGGAGTGAATACAAACAGTACTTCGAGCGCGATGCGGCGCTCGAACGGCGCTTCCAGATGATCAAGGTCGATGAGCCGGATGATGCCACTGCTTGCTTGATGCTCCGAGGGCTCAAGGCCCGCTATGCCAGCTACCACGGCGTCCACGTTCAGGACGCCGCAGTGCAGGCAGCCGTCAGTTTGTCCAGGCGCTTTCTGACTGGGCGTCGTTTGCCCGATAAAGCCGTAGACCTGATTGACACTGCATGCGCGCGTGTTCGCATGAGTTTGGATTGCGAGCCTCATGCTCTTGTCCTTCTGAAGTCTCAGCAGGCGGCGCTGACCGCAGAGCGACTGGCGCTCGAAGAGGACGCCCAGCTCACCGGCGATGCATGTGAGCCGCGACTTGCGAAGATCAAGGCGCAACTGGCTCAACTCGATAGTCAGCAGTCCGCGTTGAAGCTGCAGTACCAGCAAGAGCTCGACGTCACCCTCCAGCTGCTCAATGCTCGTCAGGCCGAGCAGGTCGATACAGCCGCCTGTACTCAGCTTCAAAAAGACCTCAGCCACGTGCAGGGGAGCCGACCACTTTTGTCGCTCGACGTAGGTGCCCGCAGTGTGGCTGAGGTGATCGCGGACTGGACGGGCGTACCTCTTGGCAACTTGCTGAAGGACGAACAGGCAAGCTTGTTGAGCCTGGAATATCAGCTGGCCGAGCGTGTAGTGGGTCAAGAGCCAGCCCTGCTTGCACTTGCCCAACGGCTACGTGCCGCTCGAACGGGCCTCACCGACGACAAGGCTCCGATGGGCGTCTTCCTGTTGGTGGGCACCAGTGGCATCGGCAAGACGGAGACCGCGCATGCATTGGCCCATACTCTGTTCGGTGGCGAAAAGTCGTTGATCACGCTCAACATGTCTGAGTACCAGGAGGCGCACACCGTCAGCCAACTCAAGGGCTCGCCGCCTGGTTATGTGGGTTACGGCCAGGGGGGTGTACTCACCGAGGCCGTGCGTCAACGCCCTTATAGCGTCGTGTTGCTGGATGAAGTCGAGAAGGCCCACCGCGATGTGGTCAACCTGTTCTATCAGGTGTTCGACCGCGGTTTTATGCGCGATGGCGAAGGCAGGGAGATCGATTTTCGCAACACCGTCATCCTCATGACTTCCAACCTGGGCAGTGACCTGCTGCAAGGCTGTATCGAGCAGCAGCCAGACGCTTCGCAAGCGACACTGCATGAACTGTTGCGCCCAGTGTTACGCGAGCATTTCCAGCCTGCGTTGCTGGCGCGTTTCCAGACGTTGATCTTCCGGCCACTGGGAGCTGATGCGCTCAAGCGCATTGTTGCGATCAAGCTCGATCAAGTCGCCAGGCGCCTGTTACGGCATTACGGCCTGCAATGTGAAATCGAGGACTCGCTTTATGAAGCGCTGGTCGCCGCCTGCCTTCTGCCGGATACCGGTGCCCGCAACATCGATAGCTTGCTGAACCAGCAGATTCTGCCGGTGCTCAGCCAGCAGATGCTGCAGCGTCAGGCCCTTGGCCAGCCGATTCAATCCGTGACGCTTGGGTATTGCGAAGATGCTGGGATCAGCTTGAGCTTTTCGGATGAACACGATCCAGCGCTGCTGGCTGTCGAGAGGGCCTGAGCATGGCAACTCCGATAGTTGGCTCCCTCCATAATCATTACCAGCTTGAAGTCGAGGGGCTTGCCGTTGAACTCGACGTGCTTTCGTTCCAAGGCGAGGAGTGGCTGAGCCAACCGTTCAAGTACACCGTTGCGTTTACCTCCATGGAGCAGGATATCGACGCTGCGCAGATCCTTGGGAAGGATGCCAGCTTCCATCTGGGCGCTTCACGACTGACCGCGCAGCTTCCGATCCCGCAGGGGGGAGCACGCACACTGCATGGCGTCATTACGGGGTTCAAGCGCGTGTCCGGCTCCAGGGATGAAGCCCGCTACGAGGTAACGCTCGAAGCGCGGCTGGCATTGCTCGGGCGTGGCAAGCAGTACCGGATCTACCAACATCAGTCGGTACCGGAAATCGTCGAAAGCATCTTGCGTAGTCGCCACCGGTTCGAAGGGCAGCACTTTTCGTTTGACCTGCTACGCGAATACCCCAAGCGCGAGCAGGTCATGCAGTACGGGGAGAGCGATCTCGCCTTCATCAGCCGTCTGCTGGCGGAGGTCGGCATCTGGTATCGCTTCACCCACGATGATCGCCTGTCCATTGATGTGGTCGAGTTTCATGACCATCAACGTCATTACCAGTTCGGCGTAAAACTGCCGCATCGCCCCCTGTCGGGATTGAGCAGTAACGGGCAGGAAGGCGTATGGGCATTGCAGGTTCAGCATCAAGTGGTGGAGCAACATATCAATGTGCGTTCCTACCACCACCGGGATGCGGCTGCCTTTCTGGACGGCGAGGTGGATCACAGCCGGGGGGCAACCCCCACTTACGGCGAAGGCTATCACTACGGCGAACCCTATACCGCGCTGGGTGACGCCATTGACCAGGACGAGGAGCTGCTCAGCGAAAGTGGCTACTTTTATGCCCGCCTGAATCATGAACGCTTTCTCAATGATCAGACACGTTGCAACGGCATCAGCAGCAGCGTGACCCTGGCTCCGGGCCAAGTGTTGACGGTCTTCGATGGGGCGCCTCTGGTTTTCGAGCCTGGGGTCGTCATCACGCATCTGACCGTTGAGGCGGCACGCGACCGTAGTTTGGAAGTTGTGTTTGACGCGATTCCATACTCGGAGGCGATATGCTTTCGACCGACATTGTTGGACAAGCCGCAGATCGCTGGCACGGTGCCGGCGCGGGTCACCAGTACTCAGCAGAATGACCCTTACGGCCATATCGATATGGAGGGGCGCTACCGGGTCAACTTTCTGTTCGACCGGGATACCTGGCGAGCAGGCGAGGAGAGTGTCTGGCTACGCCTGGCACGTCCTTACGCAGGTGACACCCATGGCCTGCACCTGCCGCTGATCTGCGGTACTGAAGTGGCGGTGGCGTTCGAGCAAGGTGATCCAGACCGGCCCTACATCGCCCATGCCTTGCACGACAGTGAACATCCCGACCACGTGACGCTGCGTAACTACAAACGCAATGTGCTGCGAACGCCGGCCAACAACAAGTTGCGCATGGATGACACCCGCGGGCAGGAGCACGTCAAGCTCAGCACCGAGCACAGTGGCAAGACTCAACTAAATCTCGGGCATCTGGTCGATGCCGAGCGCCGGCCTCGCGGGGAGGGCGCGGAACTGCGCACCGATGGGCATGCCGCGATCCGTGGTGGCAGTGGCATTTTCATTAGTGCTGATGCTCAGCCTCAAGCCCAAGGGACAATGCTGGAGATGGGAGCAGCGTTGGCTCAGCTCAATAACGCTCTGGCATTGGTGAACGCACTGGCGCAAAGCGCAGCTGTGTCGGGAGCATTACCAGCTGATAATCAGGCCCAACAGAGCCTACGTGAGGCTTTGGCGCGGCTCAAAGATGCGGGACTCCTTGCCTCGGCACCTGCCGGGATAGCTATGGTTACACCTGCAAACATCCAACTATCGGCAGAAAACTCTATTACAGCTACGGCTGGTGATAGTGCTGACTTCAGCTTATTCAAACGTTTTAGCGTGGCCGCAGGTGAGGCAATCAGTCTGTTCGCCCAAAAGTTAGGGCTCAAATTAATTGCGGCTCGTGGCCCTGTGGACATTCAGGCACAAAGCGATGCGATGACGCTACAAGCAGACAAGGAACTTGCTTTAAATAGCAGCAATGGCGAGATCGTGCTCAATGCCCAACACGGCATCACTCTGGTTAGCAGAGGTGCCTATATCAAGATAAAAGACGGATCTGTTGAGATCGGTGCCCCGGGTGAACTGCATATCAAGAATGACAATATCGCTTGGGGAGGCACTGCCTCATTGGAGAAGGCCCTGGTACCGATGATTCTGGAAGATCCTGTTTACAGCAATCCCATGCAAGGTGGCTTTCAAGTTAGAGATAAAGTCAGTGACAAGCCAAAACCTTACGTACGGTATCGAATTGAAGCTGCCGATGGCAGCGTGCTGAGAGGCATGACAGATGGGGATGGTTATACACAATCTCACTATGGAATTGATCTTCAAAGCATAAAGTTATTCTTTGAGTAACTTCGGAGTGATAGGAAATGGGCGGAGCGGATATCCCAGTAGCAGAGGGCAGGGTTTGCAAAAGTAAATCCGTTGTAGTGACTCATCATCAATCGGTACAGTGTTATTTTTGTCCGGAAACCGAAGAGTTGGTTTTTATTGCTGACAGTGAGGCTGCAGAGTTTGAAACGCATTGGAAGGAAATGCAGCAGTGCGTAACTGATTTTCATCAGGGAAAAATTAATTACTCCGTTGCAATTGAAAAATATGGAATTGTTGCAGAAACCACAGCAGCGCCTGATGCGTCATTTCATGACGCTGTAGTGCGAGCTGAGGAAAATTTGGAATTGAAGCGAGAAAAATTAAAAGAAAAAATTGGTGAGTTTTCTACTCAGGACATGAAATATAATGATGTTGTGGAGCTTATTCCGGTTAGTGGTCAGTCTGCTAAAAGAAAAGCTGGTGAAAAACGAGCGCCTGTAGTTTATGTAAAAAAAGGTTACTACAGTAAAGGCAAGAATGGGAGAAAACTCCATACGGTGTCGTTGAAAAGTGGTGACAAAAAAGGCGGCGCTGAAAGTATCTATGAGCGACGCAGTGATGGAAAAATTCGACGCATAGACGACAAGAAGCTTAAGAGGCAACTTGCCGGATTGAATTGGCCAAAAATAAAATTTGATCTGAAGGATGTTGTTAAATGGGCAGGCCTTGGTTTTGATCCTGAGGCGCTGAGTATGGATTGTTCACTTTTTGACTGGGCGGATAGTTGGAATGCTGCCGCACAAGGTGAGGCAACGTGGGGGGATCATATTGATTTTGAGGGCGGAGCACAGTTTATGCGCTTTGTTTCCAATTTCGGCGCAAATGTTGATATTGACCCACGTACGCAACAATTCTCCATCAAAGGAGAGGGTGGCGGCAGCTTAACTGCGGCTGCCGGCATAGCGTCCTTTTCAATTTACGCCCCGGATCGCATCGGATGGAGGCTTGCAGTTAATCCCTCTGATGAGAACGAGGTCCCGTTTGATTTAGGGATGATTCGCCTAAGTTTGAACGTTCGCTTGGCAGCATTTATTGGAGCGACGCTTCAGGTGGAGGCTCAATTCCAGGTGGTCAGGAGTGGTCACCAGCAAACCGTCATGGGCCAACCTGGTCGGTTGAGACGTTTCAGTGAAAGAAAAAGCAAAGCTTACGATTTTCATAAGCAGATGAGCAGTGAAGATGAAGGGATAAAACTTTCGGCAGAAGCTTTTGCGGGTGCGAGGGCGGAAGGAACACTGACGGGATCACTGCAATGGTTAAAGCCGACAGCGGCAGGGGAAACAAATGGCGGTATATTGGAGACTACTGGAGAGTACGTAGATTTTTGTAAAATAGGACCCAGTATTGCAGGGTTGGCGGGGGTGGGTGCCGGCTTAAGTTTTCATTGCACTTTTATTAATGGGAAGTTTTGTTTTCATTTTGCAGCCTCTCTATGCAAAGGGGTGGGTGCCAAAGGTGGCTTTATTTGTGAGGTGAATGGTAATACTTTTCTGGAATTTGGTGCTTGGTTGATTTATCAACTGAATGAAAGGAGTTATGGTTTTTTTAGAGTCATGAGTACCGACGCATTTGATGTGTATACGAAGTTTTGTGTTATGCAAATGGAGTTCGTTGAGGCTAATGTATATGAGCACTACTCATTGGCGCAAAAGTCTATTAAAAAAATTGCAGATGATTTCAAAAAACAGGTTGGTGAGTTGGCTGATCAGACGAAGAGGAGTGTTGATGCTTCGAGGCGGCGGAATCAGTTAGCCAAAAATGTTATCACCCGACAGTTAGATCTGTTGCGCTACACACCTGAAGCCAAGGGGATATTGCTTTACCTTCTAACGCGGCATGGTAAGTGGGATAACATAGATCCAGGAAACATAGCGTTTCTCGATCGCTACGGCGAACGAAAAGAGGCGGTGCTTTGTGTACTTAGAAGTATTCAGACTAAATCGGAGTGGCATAAAGTACTGTCTCGTGTCAATGCGCAAGGAGTTGGTCCATCAGAGGGATACGCTGAGTTGGACGCCGTCGATCGGCATGAGCGAAGCTTGATAGACTTTCTTAAGTTAGGGAAGGATCGAGATGGAGAAATCTATGAAATAAAACATAAGCGAAGCGAATTGGCCATAATTTATGATCGCTTGAAGGAGTTCAGTTCCTCTGGTTATGCGCTCGCTATGAATAATACGGTCTATTATAAGCTAAGCGTTGGTCGTAATCCGAATTACCCGCGACGCTGCAAGTTTGGTCCTTGTGGTGCGGATATCGTTTGAGTGAATCTAATTGGAGTGGACGTGAAGATTTTCAAGGTGTCTATATTTTTTGTGGTCTTTTTGAGTTTGTCAGGCTGTGACCAATTGGGGAGTGGAGTTGATCATAAGGAGCTCGGGATAACTCCGGTAGAGATAAAGCATTTTGTCGAAGAAGTAAAAAGGAACTTGGTGTTTGTTGAAGGTGGTGAATACTTGATGGGGGATTATGGCTTAGAGTATGGGCCGGAGCAAATGCCCTATGATGGTGATGGAGACAGTCGGCCAGTACATAAGGTCAAGTTGAGCACCTTTTCTATTGCAAGGTTTAAGATCTCAAATAAAGAGTTTCAGATGTATCTCAAAAGCAATGGTCTTAATTTGCGCTCTTTTGAGGAGGGGCTAAGGCAGGATGATTGGAAGAACATTCATTCTTTACCTAATTTGCCAGCGCATATGGACTGGTATGAGGCCGACCACTATTGCAATTGGCTGGCTAAAGTGTCCAGTCTTCCTTTCTCATTACCCACTGAGGCCCAGTGGGAGTACGCGGCACGCAGTCGCGGGCAGTTTTTGATGGTGGCCACTGATGACGGTACTTATAAGCAGACAAATGATGATTTTACTGAATATGGGGGAGGGCCTAAAGGAATTAACATTTCTACTTATCGAGATCGTGAGGAGTTTGCTAGACAAATGGGGTGGAGCACGGCCGGTCTTACCCCCTTGCCGGTAGACAGGTTTCCTCCCAATCCGTTGGGCCTTTATGCCATGTCGGATAATGGGCTGGAGTGGGTTAAGGATTGGTATGACGAAAATTATTATCAGTACTCCCCAGAAATTGACCCCCAGGGGCCGGAGACACCCGTTACCAAGGACTACTATGGCCGGGATACAAAAGTTGTACGTGGTCAGGCATATGCCAATCCAAGCTGGGGAGGAGGAGTGAATGTGCACAGAACCGCTGAGAATCCGCATGGTTATGCATCCGAAGATAGAATGATTGTGTTGGGCGATAAAACGGCTAGGTGTGTTGTTAATAGTTACAATCGGATTGAGTAGCGGTGAGCTCTGTATTTCAGGGGTATTTAAATACAGGCTGCCTGAAGAGCGGGTAATGATTTTATTATTTGGTGCTTAATGATATGCGTGGAGTTATTCGTGTTGGCGACAACCTGTCTTCGGGAGGCAAGGTACTTGCCGGCACCAGTGGATTGAAATTCATGCAGCTCGATGTCGCTTGCGTAGGTGATGCTGTTTTTTGTCCACTACCTGGGCACGGCGTGAATGAAATAGCAGAGGGGGATACAGGTTCGAAAGTTAAAGGTCGGCCCATTGCTTTGGACGGTCATTGCTGTTCCTGTGGTTGTGAATTAATCACGTCGCTCCCTCAAGCAGGTAGGCTGTGAGATGGCAGTTGACCTGAACTCATTACCCGAGAGGCGATTGCTACCCCGGCAACCTCGACACTGGCGATGGGGTGTGGTCATCTTGCTTTGTTCGCTCGTCGTTGGCGGGTTGGTGGTCCTGCTTTGGCGGGTGGACAGTTGGCATACATCATTGTGGTTTTGGATCTGCGCGTTATTAGGAGTTTTGATTGCCGGGTTATTGTTCTACGCACTGCGTTTGTTGGCGTACGAGAAGCATCGAGATTATATAGAGAGCTGGAATGAGAGTCGCGATGAGTTGGAGCGGTCACTCATTCGGCGCGGCCAGCGTACGGTTGCAGTACTGGCCGTATCCTATTGTTCCGGGGCGGGTAGTAATAAGCTGGCTCAGGCCTTGCGTTTGGGTAGTAAGCCTCTCCAGCCTATTTATCTGGAAGGACCAGCTTTGACAATGCGGTTGAGCCAATTAAAACCGTCGGTACAAAATCACTCAAAGTCCGAATACGCTAAGCGTTTACGTGGATTTTTACAAAAAGTCGTACGTGGGTTGGAGTCTGATTTAGAGATCGGGGCGCGCGGTCTTGCTGTGGATGTTCGTATCAGGCATAACCAAGTGCTCAGCAATGAGGAGATTCTGTCTATTTGGTCTGCAGTTATCACCAACCCCCGCTTAACTGATAGCGTGGTCTTTGCAATGGACGATGATGGCGTAATGTGGCTGGACACTTGGTTGGATGCGCCGGAACGACATCAACTGTTAGTGTCCGTAGAAATTAACCTTTTTCTAAACCCCGTTGCTGAACAGGCCGAGACCGTGACTGCTGTGTTGTTGGGCTCTTCGCAGTGGTCTAATACGCAAAAAAATGATTCGATCGCCCTGGTCCATCGCCCTGTCCAACTTGAGTGCGCTGGTCGCTCTATCAAGGATGCAGTTACGGATGCATTTCGTTGGGGGCAACTGCGTGCCGGAGAAGAAACGTACTTCAGTTGGCAGGCTCAGGTGCCTGGTGACGTTTTACGTGAGACAAGTATCGCTGTGAATGCGGCACGTTTCCCTTTTAACGTGGCCAGGTGTCATCGATTGGATGATTCGTTTGGTTTGCCTGGATGTGCAGTAGGTAATGTCGCATTAATCGTTGCTAGTGAGTGTGCTAAGGCGGAGGACGTTCCGCAGGTGGTCCTGCTACATGATGGCTCTTCTCAAATTTTTGTTGTCCGGCCTGCATGAGATCTTGAAATAAGGATTGATCGTGAATAAGAAGAGAATCAGCGTCTGGATAGTGATCCTGTGTTTGCTCGTTGCGGGTGGGGTATTGATCTGGGTCGATAATCCCGTAGTGCAGGTGAGGAGTGAGACTGCACGCTTGCAATGGTCAGCAGTGTTGTTGACCGGCTGTTTGATATTTTTCTTTCTCGATGGCGTCGGCGAATTGGCTATCCGAATGTTGGGCGCGAGAGATTTTATTGCTCTGACGGGACAAAAGCTCGGAGCCAACTGGACTCTTTCGACTGGGAGTAACGTGGTTTCTAAGGCTGAGGCTCCATTCGGCGTACCCGAGTTGAGGGCGCATTTGAAGGGACGCTACGGCTTCTTCTGGCGGCGCAAAATTCGACTGTTGTTGGTGGTCGGTGAGTTTGAGCAGATCGAGGCGATTGCCCCTGGGTTAAGCGAGCAGCGTTGGCTGGAAGGGCAAAACACCGTGCTGCTGTGGGCCGGCAGCATCCAAGGTGAACCGCAAGACGCGTTGCTTTTGCAGTGGCGCGGCCTATGCCGCAACCGTGCGCTCGATGGGGTGGTCTGGGCGTTGAACAAAGACCAAAGCAATAACGTGAGGGCGATGAACGACAGCGTTCGTCGTTTGCAGAGTCTGGCCAAAACCCTTCGCTGCCAATTGCTGCTGCATGTGTGGCAGGTCTGCGACAGTATGTGGCCGCAGCACACGCGCGAAATCGGAGCGGTAGGCTGCATGCTCCCGGTACCATTATCGCCAGTGCGGCTCGCCGACCACTTAGGCATGCTCGCACAACCCTTACGTGAGCAGGGTCTATCGCAGCTTCAAAAAGACTCTGATCATGATTTCTTGCTTCGATTGTCACGCGATGTGGCGACCGAGGGTGTCTCCGGATGGTGCGCTGCATTGTCCGCGCTGTTCCGGCGACGCGACGTCTGGTTGCGTGGAGTGTGGTTCAGCTTACCGCTGCCACTCCAGAACAACCGTCGCGTGGATCATCACTGGCCTGAAGACCCTGCCTGGTCAGGAATACTCGACGATCGCTCCACCCAAGCCCGGCGACTGGGCTGGCACCCCGCCAGAGTCGCCTACGTTTCTGCGCTCGGCCTCGCTTTCATTTGGGGCATCGGCTTGCTGTTGTCGTTTGCGAGCAACCGTGCCGAAGTCGGTCAGATCGCGGCGGCGTACAGCCCTTTGCAGCAGCCTGTAGCAGGCGCTGACACTAAACAGGCACTGGGCGAGTTGGTACGAGAACTCTCCCGCCTGGACTATCGATCAGAACACGGCGCACCGTGGTATCAGCGCTTTGGCCTGAACCGGTCGCACGAGCTACGTCAAGCAGTGTGGCCGCTCTATACGCAGGCCAATAACCAGCTGCTCCGTGACCCCGCCGTCTCCGAACTGGAAAAACGGCTCAAAGCATTGGTCAACTTATCACCAGCGAGCCCCCAACGCGCCAAGCGGGCACAGCAGACGTACAACTACCTCAAAGCCTATCTGATGTTGGCGCGCCCGGAAAAAGCTGATGCTGCTTTCTTGGTTAAGACACTAGGCGCTGTGGAACCGGCGCTGTGGTCGTTCTTCGGCCAGCATCTACCCGAGCACCCTGACTGGGCGATCAAGCCCGACCTCAGGTTGATCGCCCAAACACGCCAGGTGCTGCTGCGTGAACTGGGGCAACGAAACGCTGAAAGCAGCTTGTACCAGCAGGTGCTCGACAACGCGGCGAACCACTACCCAGCATTGGGTCTGCAAGAGATGGTCGGTGGCACGGATGCGGGCGCGCTGTTCTCGACTGCTGAACATGTCCCTGGTGTATTTACCCGCCAAGCGTGGGAAGGGCAGGTTCGTGCAGCCATCGAGGACGCAGCGCAGGCGCGCCGCGAAGAGATCGACTGGGTACTCAGTGACACCCCCAACGACATTGCCAAAGAGTTGAGCCCCGACCAACTCAGGGAGCGGCTGACCACTCGCTACTTCCAGGACTACAGCAGTGCCTGGCTGGGCTTCCTCAACAGCCTGCGCTGGCAGCAAGGCCATGGCCTGAGCGATGTGATTGCACAGTTGACGCTGATGAGTGACGTGCGTCAGTCACCGCTGATCGCCTTGATGAACACGGTGAGCTATCAAGGCCAGGCCGGCGTCCGTGGCCAGGCCCTGGCCGATTCCCTGATCGAATCAGCACAGAAGCTGGTAGGACAAAAAGCAGCGCCGATCGTCGATCAACTTCCCCAAACACCCAGCGGCCCGCTCGACAGCACCTTTGGCCCCTTGATGGCGTTGCTGGGCAAGGAGTCTGAAGGGCGATCAGTCGATGGCCGCCTGAGCCTGCAAGCCTTCCTTATCCGGGTCACCGGCGTGCGCTTGAGGTTGCAACAGGTCGTCAATGCGCCCGACCCCGAGGCGATGATTCAAACCTTGGCGCAAACGGTATTCCAAGGCAAAGGCGCGGACCTGACCGACACCCAGGCCTATGGCAACCTGATCGCCGCCAGCCTCGGCGCCGACTGGAGGCCAGCGGCTAATACGTTGTTCGTGCAGCCACTGGATCAGGCCTGGCAACAGATTCTGCAGCCGTCGTCGGCCGGCCTCAACCGGGCCTGGCAGCGCGCGATCGTCGATGAATGGCAAGGCGCTTTCAGCGGCCGTTATCCCATCGCCGCCACCAGCAGTGATGCTTCCTTGCCCATGCTGGGGCAGATGATCCGTGCCGATTCCGGGCGGATCGAGCAGTTCCTGGCTCAGCAGCTCACGGGGCTTCTGCGCAAGGAAGGCAGCCGCTGGGTGGCTGACGCGCGACAGAGCCAGGGCCTGCGTTTCAACCCGGACTTTCTCACAGCGATCAACCAACTGAGCCAGCTGGCCGATGTGCTGTACACCGATGGCGGCATGGGCTTGAGCTTCGAGCTGCAAGGCAAGCCTGTACGTGATGTGGTGCAGACCACCTTCGTACTCAACGGTGAAAAGCATCACTACTTCAACCAGCGAGAAAGTTGGCAACGCTTTCAGTGGCCCGGGCAGGGTGACCATCCGGGCATCAGCCTGACGTGGAGCAGTGTCCATACCGGCGAACGCCTGTTTGCCGACTACCAGGGCACTTGGGGGCTGATTCGCCTGCTGGAGCAGGCCAATGTCACGGCGCTGGACGACGGCGACAGTCGTTTTCGGGTCGTGCTGGAGGCGCCGGATGGCCTGGGCCTCACTTGGCACTTGCGCACGGAGTTGGGCGAAGGTCCATTGGCACTGCTCAAGTTGCGCGGGTTCAGCCTGCCGCGAGAGATCTTTCTGGTAGATGGCCGCGATACCCCGCAGTACTCGCAAAATGGGGGTTATGAATGAGCCTGAAAAGACTGGTAGAGAGCTGCTTGCCCACAAGCGAGCCGCTGGTCATTGCCCGCAAACACAGCGAGTGCTGGGACCCTTGGCTAACACCCATCAGCGATGATGCACCAGTGGGCGAGGATCCAGGTTACGACGACGACTTCCAGCGCATGCGCGAAGAGGTCAACAAACTCTCCGGGGCGGATGTGGACCTGGTTGCGCAACTGGCGCAGAAGCTGCTCCAGCAGTGCTGCAAAGACCTTCGTGTTGCCACTTACTACCTCTGGGCACGTTTGCACAGGGACGGTGAGGCAGGCCTGGCTGATGGGTTGAACTTGCTGGCTGCGCTGATGGAGCGTTACGCCTGTGACATCCTGCCGGTGCGCGCCAATAGTCGCAAGATGGCTTTGGAGTGGCTTGCTGGCAACCGAGTGTTGGCAAGCTTGTCGCTGTACCCTCAGGTGGTCAAGGCTGAAGCTGAGCGGACGGTAGCTGCCCTGATGTGGTTAGAACACGGTTTCAGCAATTGGCCGGAACACCAGCGCCCGCGACTGGACGCCTTGTACAGTGCTCTCATTGCTCGCCTCGCTGTGTCGGGTGGCGTTGATGCAGTCGTCCCGCAGGTCAGTACTGATGCACCCGTGGGCGGTAACGCCACAGGCCCGAGCCCATCGCCCATCAAGTCCGGACGAGATTTGCTGGACAGTGGCCGGGGGCTGGCGAGCTACCTGCGTAAGCAACCAGAGGGGTGGCTGGCAGCACATCGGCTGATGAAAAGCTTGCGTTGGGACACCGTGCATCAGGTGCCGCCGCACGATGCACAAGGGATTACCCGGCTGGCACCGCCTCGCGGCGAGTATCGCGCGCAGCTCAAGCGCCTGCACCTGCAGCAAAACTGGAGCGAGCTGATTGACCAGGTGGAGGGGATGTACGCCGAAGGCGTGAATCACTTCTGGCTGGATCTGCAATGGTATCTGCACCAGGCCCTGAGCAAATCAGCAGAGCTCCAGAACAGCTGGGCGAATGTCCTCAAACATGATCTGGGCATGCTTCTGCTGCGTCTGCCAGGGCTGGAAATGCTCCATTGGAATGACGGCTCGGCATTCGCCGATGAAGCCACGCGTCAGTGGATCAACCAGCAAGTCAGTGGTAACCGCCCGGAACAGTGGCTGCCCGCAGCTACGCCTGCCACATCGACGGGGGCATGCGAAATACTCGCCTTGGAGCCCGAAGCACTGGCACAAGCGGATGCCGACGGTGTGGAGCAGGCGCTGGCCTGGTTGGCGAGCCGGCCGGATGTACAGACCGGGCGGCAGCAGTGGCTCCTGCGTTTGCTAATGGCGCGTGTGGCCGAGCAGTTTGGCAAGGCTGAGCTGGCCATTCATTTGTTCACGGAGCTGGACACTGCCGCGCAACGTCACACGCTTGCCGACTGGGAGCCGGATCTGCTTTTCGAGGTCAAGGCGCGTCTACT
Source organism: Pseudomonas promysalinigenes (assembly GCF_014269025.2). Taxonomy (NCBI): domain Bacteria; kingdom Pseudomonadati; phylum Pseudomonadota; class Gammaproteobacteria; order Pseudomonadales; family Pseudomonadaceae; genus Pseudomonas; species Pseudomonas promysalinigenes. The sequence continues at coordinate 2,375,744 of NZ_CP077094.1, forward strand.
CAAACTCCTGCGTTTGAAGGCCCAGCGCAACGACGCCGACAAGCCTGCCTTGGCGCGACAAATGGAAAACCAGCTCGCCGCGCTCGTATCAATCGACCCAGTACGTGCTGCGGTGTTGTGCAGCTGACCCACATCGATCAGGAATCTGTTTTGACTACGGACAATCCAACCCTGCGTTACTTCGACGCTGAAATGCGCTACTTGCGCGAAGCGGGCAAAGAGTTTGCCCAGGCATTTCCAGACCGCGCGGCGCAACTCAATCTGGATAAACCCGGCGCTGAAGACCCCTATGTGGAGCGCTTGTTCGAGGGCTTCGCATTCTTGATGGGGCGTCTACGCGAAAAACTGGACGACGACTTGCCTGAGCTGACAGAGGGGTTGGTCAGCCTGTTATGGCCGCATTACTTACGCACCATACCCTCGCTGGCCATCGTTGAACTGATGCCTGATGTCAGTCAGATGAAAGGCAGTGAGGTGGTCGCAAGTGGCTTTCAGGTGCTGTCACAGCCGGTGGGGCAGCATCGCACTCGATGTCGCTACTCGACCACGCAGGATTTGACGCTGCGGCCACTTCAGCTTGATAACGTGCGCCTTGATCATGAGCCACACGGATGTGCTGTTCTGCGCCTACGATTTGCATGTGGAACATTGGTCGATGGGCATCAGCTGGACCTCGCGCAGATACCGTTGTATCTGAATGCCGATGCCGCGCTTGCCAGTGTGTTGCATCAAGCGCTGACCTTGAACGTGCAGTCGCTCTATGTGCGCGTGCCGGGCAGAGCGGATCGGCAAGGATTCGCAGGGTATTTCAAGCCCAAGGGCTTTGCTGAAGACGATCGGCTTTGGCCTAAGGGCGAGAGTGCGTTCAGCGGTTATCAATTGCTGCTTGAGTACTTCACGTTCCGAGAGAAGTTCATGTTCGTGACGCTCTGCGGCCTGGAGTCGATAACGCTGCCTGCGGGCTCGCCGTGGTTCGAGCTTGAAGTCGTGCTCGGCGAGTCCTGGTCACATGCTGCCACGCCCACAGCAGAGCACATTCGTTTGCACGCTGTCCCAGTGATTAACCTGTTTGCACTGGAAGCGGATCCCCTCACCTTGGACCCCCTGCAGAATGAGTATCTGCTCAGGCCAATGCGCTTGCAGGACGGTCATACCGAGATCTATTCGGTCGACAGGGTTTCAGGGGCAAAAGATAGCGTGCGTCAGGACTATGTGCCTTTCAGTAGCTTCCGCCACAAAGGGGGGATGCTGCGCGACGAAGCCCCCGAACGCTACTTTCATACGCGCCTGAGGCGTGGAGCCAATGGCCTTCATGACACGTGGCTGATTCTCGGTGGGGAGGGCTTTGACAAGGATGTTCTGCTCAGGCGCAAAAGCCTGTCGCTGCGCCTGACCGGTACCAATGGTCAACTTCCGCGCAAAGCACTGCGCAGTACATTGCTCGATTCAGCGGCGCAGTCCACACAGGCAGGCTTGCGCGTACGCAATCTGACTGCGCCGACCCTGCCGTGTTACCCGCCAAACCGTGATCGTTTCCACTGGCGTGTGCTCAGTCACCTTGGATCGAATTTTCTGCCGATGCTCAACAGTGCTGAAGTACTGCGCGGCACGCTGGCTTTGTATGAATGGACAGGTAGCGAAACGAATCGACGGCGCTTGGAGGCGATTATCGACGTCAAGCATCACCTAATTCAGCGATTCGAAAAGGGCTTTCTGTTACGAGGCGTGGATATCGAGGTGACTGTCGATAGCAATGGTTTTTCGGGGGAGGGGGACATCTACCTGTTCGGTGAAATGCTCAGCCGGTTCTTCGCCCTGTATGCGGATATTCACTTGTGCACGCAGCTGACCATGATGCTGCAACCAACGGGGAGGAGCCTGCGATGGAGCGAACATCACAGTCAGCGTATTCCCGGTTGAAGGCAGAGGGCATTCTCCAAGTACTGGCGGAGCAGGCGTCAACGGCGAATGTCTACCGCTTTTGCCAAGTACTGGAGCAGGTGCTGGACGAACAGCCACCGTTGGGGAGTACAGCGCACCCGGGCGACGACCGGGTTCGGTTCCGCCCGGACCCTGGAATGGGATTTCCGGCAGGTGAGTTGAAGGGCCTCGAAATCGATGAGGCGTTTCCTGACCAACCCTTGACGGTGCGTACTCGAGTGCTGGGTTTGTATGGGGTCGACTCTCCTTTGCCAACGGCCTATCTGGACGATATCGCCCAACGGCGCGAAGGCCATGAGGCGTTAGAACATTTCCTCGACATCTTCAACCACCGGATATTCACGCAGTTCTACCGAATCTGGCGCAAGTATTCCTACCCGGCTACGTTCGAGCCGGGCGGGCGCGATGTCACATCACAGTGCTTGTTGGGTTTGATCGGACTGGGTGTCCCCGGTACGGCCGCGCGCATTGCCACCCCCATGTCACGTTTCCTGGCCTTGCTCAGTGTGATGCGTCTACCCACGCGTAACGCCGAGGGCATTAGTGCACTGGTGAAACTGCTGGCGCCGCAGACAGAGGTGCAGGTGACTGGGCATTGGCCGCAGAGAGTACCGCTTGCGCAGCCTGCCAGTCTTTCGCCCGAGCGTCCGGTGATGCTGGGGCAAGGCATGCCGTTAGGTGCTGTCGGTCACGATGCGAACAGCCAACTGCGCCTGCGGCTGTGTACCGAGGACCAGGATGAGGCGCGCGAGTGGCTTCCCGATGGTCGGCTGATCGCCGATCTGCGCGTGTTACTGGAGGTGTATTTGGGTTGGCGCTGTACAGCGCTGCTGCAGCTCATTATTGCGCGAGAAATGGTCCCGGTTCCGGTATTGGGACGTACCCAGTCGATGCTGGGAATGACTGCTGTATTGAAACGAGCAAAGGGCGTTCACCCAATGGCTCAAGAAGACACGATCACGATCAATCTGGGCCGATACCGAGGCCTGCAATTGAACCCTTGCCGCAGAGAGGTACAGCATGTGGCGTACGCGTTTTAAGGCCTTCACAGCGTCCACTCTGATTGGTGTATTGAGTGGGTGTGGTCTTGCACAGAAGGTGGTGGATGGCACGGCATCTACCACGCATGCAATTTTTTACAAGCAAGTCAGAACGCTGCATCTGGACTTCAATGGCCGGTCAGCGATCAATACCAATGCCCAAGAGATGAGCGGACTGTCGGTCCCGGTTCTGGTGCGGGTTTACCAATTGAGGGGCAGCCAGGCGTTGCAGAACGCCACTTATGACGAACTGGTGAAGCAAGGCGAGCGAGTGCTTCGTGATGATCTGCTCGATCAGCGCGTCGTGGTGATCAAGCCCGGTGAGGCAGCGCAGCTCAATACACCACTGCAAGCTGAAGCCAAGTATGTCGGTGTAGTCGCTTTGTTCAGAAGTCCGGATGTTCTGCAAGATACGTGGCGGCTTGTGCTGGACCGTGACGACCTCGACCCGGATCAGGCCCGCGTGATTGAGTTGGGTGATAACCGATTGACGCTTCGACCGCGTGCAGAGGACTGAGAGCATGTTCCCGACCAGTCCCTCTCTCTACGAGATCCTGTTGCAGAACTTCAGCGGTGAGTTGGAGCTGGACCAGGCCAGTGAAGAAGACCAGTTGACCCTCTCGGTGCTGGAAAATGTCCAGCGCATTCTCAACAGCCGTGCCGGTTCGCTCTCGCATCTGCCGGATTATGGCTTGCCGGACATGGGCACGATACTGCAAGGGTTACCTGCCTCGGCCCATGGTTTGATGCATGACATCGCACGAACTTTGCGTCGTTATGAGCCACGCCTGGCCGAGGTGAGCATCGCGCTGCTACCTCAGTCTCGCCCTGGCCACCTTGAATACGCCCTTGAGGTACTCATCAAGGGCGGCGGCCGGGTGACCTTTGGCACCACACTCGGGGCTGAGGGCCGGGCTGTGGTGCGTCACCTCAAGCAGGAAGGCTACCTGCCCAAGTACTAGACAGACAACCGAGGGGGTCGGATGACGGCGCTTTTTGAAATGCGTGTTCGCCTGGGCGCAGATCCGGGCAGCCTTGATGAGTTCAAGCTGCTGCACGGTGAGTTGGCGAAGCTCAATCATCCTGCCTGCCCAGACGTGGATTGGGCAAAGGTCGAGGGGTTGTCCTTGCGGCTCTTCGAGCTGAACGGGGTTGAGCTGCAGACAGCAGTGGCGTTCGTGCTTGCGCGCAGCCACCGCACGGGGCCGGCGGGCTTGACGGAAGGGCTGGCACTGCTCTCTACGCTGACCGATCAGTGGCCACGCTTGTGGCCAGTACAGGCATCAGCTCGCCTCGATCTCATGGCATGGCTGTTTGCTCAGTTGCATCCCTTGGTTCGTAGGGTGGAATGGGGCAGGTCAAGTTCGGCGGTGTTGGGCGAGCTGATGGTTGAGTTGAACCGGCTGGAGCACCGTTTGGAGCGCCTTGGTCATGGGCCATTGGTTTCGCTACAGGTGTTTCGAAACCAGATAGTCAGCCTCCTGCAGCGCGTATCTGGAAGCATGGCGGCGCCGATGCCGCTTTTGTCTCAGCCATCGATATTGTTTGCTGAACCATCGGTCAGTCCTCATATCGCCTCTGTTTTGCCTGCACCGTCGTCCTATACGTTTGTTGTTGAGCATCCTGCGCGAAAGCGCGCTGTGCTGCCGTGGCTGCTGACCCTGATGGTCACCATTGCATTTGTGGGTTGGTTAGGGTGGCAACAATGGGCATCCACACAAGTCAACGAGCCTCCTGCCCCTGAGCCAATCCAGCTCGACAGCCTAAACCTGTTCGACCCCGGCAGCGCCGAACTGAAACCCGGCTCTACCAGGTTGCTGGTCAATGCCCTGGTGGGCATCAAGGCTCAGCCTGGTTGGCTCATCGTGATTACGGGACACGCGGATGCGCGGGGTGATGCGGCCAAGAACCTTGATCTTTCTCGTGCCCGTGCTTCTGCAGTGCGCGACTGGATGCAGCGCATGGGCGATATCCCGGACAGTTGCTTTGCAGTTCAGGGTGTCGCGGCCAGTCAGCCGGTGACAAGTAACGACACCCTGAAGGGCCGAGCGCAGAATCGTCGTGTGGATATTCGCTTGGTCCCTGAAGGTAGTGGTTGCGGTGAGCTAGAGGCTGCAGGGCGTTCGCTTGGCAGCGATGAGGCGGCGTGACGATGAACGGGTGGCGTCTTTGGAGTGTCAGGGCACTGGACGCAATTGGGAGTGCAAGTGCGGCCCTTAGCAGCAGCCTCTATGGCTTTTCCGGTGGTTGCTCAGTTGCAAGTCATCGATGACATAAACCTGGAACCCAAGCTATAGGCCAGCTCAGCTAAGTCCATGAGATAGCTGTTAGTCGCCTCAACAGCACTGGCGGTGTTCGGCGATTGCGGCTTCAGCCATTTTTTTTTACGAGCTTGGAATTTTTTAGGCTGACAACTTCAACGCGGTCATCGTGATGATAGAAGGGGGTGGGGCGATGTCTCCCACGGTCTTTACTGCTCTGAACAGCCAGACTCGGGTGGTAGTCCCACCACCCCTTCAAGTCGAAACATACAAGCGGGTTCACCCGCAAAGGGCTCTTCACCTAGAACTGATATTCCATCCCAGCCCCCGCGTACCACGACCGGCCCGGCGCTGCCTCGTAGTAGCGGCCATTGCCATCGCCGACGATTACCGACCCGACGTACTGACGGTCCAGCAGGTTATCCAGGCGCACCACTTGGTGGAAGGTCCAAGGCCCGACTTGCTGCTGCAAGCGCGTGCGCCAGTTGAACACCGCGTATCCCGGCGCCGCATGCTGGTCATTGGTGTCTTCGACATACACCTTGCTCCGGTATTGCCCTTCAAGGCCCATGCTGACGCCCTCGCGAGGCTTCCACACCAGCTCCCCGAACAGGCTGCTGCGCGGCACGCCAGGCAGCTGATTGCCTTTGTCGATGGTCGTGCTGCCTTGGGTAAAGGCCTGATCATAAGTGGCATCGAGCAAGGTGAAGGCCAGGTTGGCCTGCCACTGCTCATTCAGTTCGCGTTCAACGCCAAGCTCCAGGCCCCGGCGCAGGGTTTTGCCGGCGTTGCGGTAGCTGGTGCGGCCATCGGTGGAGGCGGCTACCACGATCTCGTCCTTGGTGCGGATCTCGAATATGGCGGCGTTGACCCGCGTGCGTTGATCCGGCCGCATCTTCAAGCCCAGCTCGTACTGAACACTGGTGGCCGGCTCAAGGCCGAAGTTGAAGCCCTCCAGTGCACCAGGGGCATAGGCCATCTCGGCCTGGGTGGGGGTTTCAAAGGCCTTGCCAGCGCTGATATAGCCGTGCAGGTCCGGGGTGAAGGCATACATCACCGACAGCGTCGGCGTGGTGCGCTGGTACTTCTTCGAACCGCTGGCGTCGCCGTTGGCCAGGAAGCGGTCGTCTACCTGCAGGCGCATGCTGCTGTGGCGCAGGCCGGCATCGACGGTCCAGCGCTCGAGTTCCCAATGCGCTTGTACGTAAGGGTCCAGGCTAGTGGCGGTGTCCTGTTCATTACGGCGCAGCTCGCCCTTCACGCCCAAAGTGTCGCCGCTGAAGTTCTGAAAGCCGCGGCGGTCGTCCCGGCTGCGGTCGTAGTCGGCACCCACCGTCAGCCTCAGGTTGCCGGGCGCCACGCTGATCGGCTGGATCCAGCGCAGGGTGCCACCATGGAACTCACGGTCGAAATCCACCACGCCGCCGCCACGGTTGTTGGCAGCCGTGCCCTTTGGGATCGACAGGTACTGAATAACGCTACGTTTGCCGCCATACAGGTTGAACTGCAAAGTGGCATCGCCAATGTAGCGCTCATAGTTCATGCCCACCTGCTGCTGGTGGATGCTCTTGCGGGTGTTGTACTGCTCGGCGCGCGCAGCGACCGAGCGCGGCGCGTGCTGATAGGCCTCCCAGGTCTGCCCCAAAGGGTCCTGAGTGCCATTTTGCTCCAAGGTGCTGACAACCAACGCCAGACGGCTGTCCTCGTCGGGTTTGACATGCACCTTGGCGAAGGTCTGGTCGCGGCGCGCTGCACTGTGGTCGCGGTAGCCATCGGTGTCCATGCGCGAGGCATCGAGCACGAAGCCTGCCTGCTCGGTGCCGCCTTCACTATAGAGGTGGTTCTTGTTGTAGCCATCGCTGCCGACGGTGGTTTCGGCGCCAACCTTGGGCGGGCCTGAGCCGTCGCGGGTGAACATCTGGATCACGCCGCCGGCATTGCTGCCATAAATGGCCGAGGCAGGGCCGCGCAGCACCTCGATACGGTCAGCCACATCCAGGTTCAACGACGCGGCCTGGCCTTGCCCGTCCGGTGTGCTGGCCGGGATGCCGTCGCTGAGCAGTTTGATGCCACGGATGCCAAAGGCAGCGCGGGCACCATAGCCACGTGAAGAAATCTGCAGGTCCTGGGCGTAGTTCTGGCGGTTCTGCACCACCAGCCCAGGTACGCGGTTGAGCGCCTCGGACAGGTTGACGCCCAGTTGGCCATCGGCGATCTGCTGGCGGTCCACGGTATCGATGGAGTAGGGCAGGTTGAAGCTGGGGTTGGGCGCATAGGTGCCGGTGACCACCACCGGCTCGAGCACGTTGAAGGTGCTGGCGGTTTCGGCCTGGGCGAGCGGGCACAGCCCAGGTAGCAGGGCAATCAGGGCCTTGCGGCGAAAAAAGGGGGAATGCATGCAGCGTCCTGCGTGGGTGGCTTCAAGGGCTTGGGAGGCAAAACCGCCAAGCCCCAGCCACAGTTCGAATCGGGTTAACGTTTGGCCGCCATGGCCGTGACTTCCACACGCATCTCAGGATAGGCGAGGGCCGCCACGCCAACTGCCGCACGCACTGGCCATGGTTTGCTGAAGAAACGTTGGTACACCTCGTTGAAGGCCGGGCGGTCGGCCATGTCGGTCAGGTAGATGGTCAGGTGCATGACCCGGTCCATACCGCTGCCGGCCCCTTCCAGCGCCTCTTTGAGCGCATGCAGCATGCTTTCGCTCTGCTCAGTGATGTCACCCTCCAGGTTGGTCGGGATCTGGGTGGTCACCAGAATGCCATTGTACTGGGCTACATCGGAGGAAATGGAGTCGGCGTCGGAATCGGGCGTATAGATGAGCTCTGCCATGGGTACATGCCTTGCTACGGAAGGAAAGCTGCAAGCCTACGCGAGCAGGCCGCGAGGGTCGAGCCGTTGGGCCTGTATGCATTGAAATACCACGCCTGGGCCGTCAGAATCGCCGGCGACTTTGAGCAAGGGGCTGGTGTTGAACGAAAAGACATTATCGATGCGCCTGGAGCGTGTGGCGGCCCATGTACCGCAAGGCGCGCGTCTGGCTGACATCGGCTCGGACCATGGCTACCTGCCGGTGGCCCTGGCCCTGCGCGGTGGTATCACCGCCGCGGTAGCCGGGGAGGTGGCGCAAGTGCCTTATGCATCGGCCCTGCGCAACGTGGCCCGCAACGGCTTGACCCAGGTTGTGACCGTGCGCCTGGCCGACGGCCTGGAGGCCCTGCAGCCTACCGACTGCATCAGCGCCATTACCCTGTGCGGTATGGGCGGCAAAACCATGTGCGACATTCTTGAGCGTGGTAAAGCCCGGCTCAACGGCACCGAGCGCCTGATCCTGCAGCCCAATGGCGATGAACGCGAACTGCGCGAGTGGCTGATGCGCAACGGCTACCAGATCGTTAGCGAGGAGTTGCTGCGGGAAAACCGTTTCGACTATGAAATCATCGTCGCCGAGCCCGGCGAAGGGGTGACCTACAGCGCTGAAGAGTTGTACTTCGGGCCGCTGCTGATGCGCGAAAAAAACCCGGCGTTTTTGCACAAATGGCAACGCATGCTGCGCCAGAAACAACAAAGCCTGGCCAACTTCGAGCGGGCACGCGAAGCGGTGCCGGCGGAAAAACGGGAAGATTTCGCCCAGGAGATTGGCTGGATCAACGCGGTACTGGCCTGATTCACTGCTGCGAGCAGTTGCCCAGTTCCCGGTAGTCCACGGCATGTTCCTGGCCTTGGTGATCGACATGTACCATATGCGCCGTACCGACCTGGCAGCGCGCCGCGTTGCTGGCCGGGGTGATCGATATCACCTTGGCGACATCCAGCGGCATGCCATAGGAATACGGCTTGGCGTCTGTATCGCCCGTGGATGAGCCGGCCAACGCGCCGAATGAGGCAAGCGCCGACGACAGCGCGGCTACAGCGATGGAAACTTTCATGGCGTACTCCTTTTGCACTGTTGCGCCCTCATGCATTCATTGGTGATTTTCAATAAATGCCCTAACTCGTGATAGATTCTTGCCTTGAGCGTATGAATCCGACTGATCGAGGAATTAGGCCCGATGGATATGCTGCACGCCATGCGTACGTTTGCCCGTGTAGTGGAATGCGGCAGCTTCGCTGCAGCCGCCAACGCCCTCGACATCTCTGCGGCACAGGTGTCGCGCATCGTCGCTGAACTTGAAAACCAATTACAGACCCGCCTGCTGCACCGCACCACGCGGCGCCTGCGCATGAGCGAGGCGGGCGAGCGCTTCCTGGAGCGGGCGCGGCAAATCATGGCGCTGACCGACGAAGCCATGGAAGAAGCGCGCGGGGCACACCTCACCCCACGGGGGCGCTTGCGGCTGCACTGCCCACATGGTTTGGGCATGCTGCTGATGCCGCTGGTGGCCGACTACAACACACTCTACCCAGACGTGGCGATAGAGCTGACGCTGTCCCAGCGCAACCCCGACCCCCTTGCAGAAGGGCACGATGTGGTCATCACCGTTGACCAGGCCTTGCCCGACTCGCAACTGATCGCAGTACCGTTGGGCACCATCTTCAGTATTCCCTGTGCCGCGCCCAGCTACCTCGCAAACCATGGCGTGCCCGAGCGGCCGGCAGACCTGCACGAGCACCGCTGCCTACGCATGGCGTATCCCATGCATGAAGGTGATTGGGTGTTTCCCCAAGGCGTGGATCATTGCGTGATCGCTCCGCGCGACAGCTTCCTGACCAATGTGGCGGATGCGATGCTGGTTGCCACCGAACTGGGTATGGGCATAGGTCTGCTGCCGTTCTACACCGCCAGCCAGTCCATCGAGCAAGGGCGCCTGCGCCGCTTACTGGCGCCGTACCGCCTGCGCGAAAACGCGCTTTATGCCATTTACCCTTCCCGGCACTACCTTGACGCCAAGGTCAGGACCTGGATCGACTACCTCAAGGAACGCCTGCCGGAGCTGTTCGAAGCCCACGCAAGGATTGTCGACGAACCGCGATACTGGAGCTGAAACGGCCACCCAGCGGTGAACCCCGCTGAAGTGGCCGTGTTCGTGATTAGAGTCGCCCAGAGCCGGGCAAGGGGCAGTCGGTCAGCGGCTGTCCTGGTCTTCGGCGGTACCACCGCTGTGGCCTGCGCCGGAGCCTGTGGCTTCACCGGTACTGTTCGAGCCGCCGGCTGCACCATCGGCGGCATCGGTGTTGCTCCCGGTGTCGCTGCTGTCGTTGTCTTTGGTACCACCCGGGCTGTTGACGCTGCTACCTTCGCCAGCGGTCTTGCCGCCGCGCTCGTCGACTTTCGGGTGGCTGTCGGTATTGGTCATGTCCGTAGCGGCGTAGCTGGTCGTGGTGGCGAGGCCTACGGCTAGGGCGAGCAACATCGAGTGAACGCGGGTCATGGCACGTCTCCTGTAAGGATGATCTGTCATTGCTTTGGCCCACGTGCGTGCCAGGGGTGCCCGACAGGCGACGGGCGGTAGCAATCACTGCCCAGTTCGTGACAACGCCTCATACTGGGGCTGATTGCAAAGCCTGCCCCGGTGTTCGCGGCTGCCCCCAATTCAGGCAAGGTCGACCTTGAGCGGGCAGCGTTACGCTTCAGCGACCCTTCGGCTACCTGGCGTCTGGCTGCGCTGCCGTTTCACTGGCCTGTGCAGGCTGAAGCGGTGGGTGCTCCTGCGCCGCATGCATCAGGTCTTCGGTCACCCGCAATTCGGCACCGGTCGGTGAGAAGGTGGTCGAAGCTGTGAACGGCGCAGGGTGCTCAGCGGCCGGCCGCTTACCACGCCGCCAGAGGAAGAAACACACCATGCCCAGGTTGACCACGGCAAAGGCCCAGAACAGCCCTACCTCGCCATACTCAGTCATGGCCGGCGAAATGGCCAACGGCGCCATTGCCGAGCCCAGTGAGTTGATCAGCAGCAACCCTTGGATCATCGGCACCAGCGCATCGGACGGCGCTCGGTCGGCTGCATGGCTGACCGCCACAGGGTACAGGGCGAACACACCGCCCCCGAGCAGGAACAGCATCGCCGGCAGCAGCGCAGAATGCGAAGGCAGGAACACCGTCACCAACGACAGCACCATGCAAAGCGCGGCCAAGGCGATCAGAACATCCTGGCGGTCCTTACGGTCGGACCAGCGCCCCACCGGATATTGCAGCAGCATGGCGCCAAGGATCACCCAGGCCATCATGTTGCCGACCTCGCCAACATCCAGGCCGATGCGCTGTAAGTACAGCGGCAACAGCGCGTAGATGCCGGCAATCACCACACCCGAGCCGAAGCAGCCTACCAGCCCCGAGGGTGCCACGCCCAGCAGTTGCCGAGGCTTGAGCGGCTCGACCTGGTCCAGCAGCGGCGATACCCGCGGCAGAATCACGATCGGCAGCACCGACAGCGCCGCCAGCATGCCGGCGAGCATGAACGGGGCACTTTCGCCCAACTGGGTGATTTCGCCAAGGCCTGCCTGGGCGATCACACCTGCGCCGTAAAACGCGATCATGTACAGCGCCAGTAGGCGCCCACGGATCTTCGCGTCACCGGCCAGCAGCAACCAGCTTTCGATCACCAGGAAAACGCCCACTGCCGCCCAGCCGTTGATCAGGCGCAGTACCGACCACCAGGTGGTGTCGTAGAACAGACCTTGCAGCAAAATGGTTGCAGCGATCAGCGAGGCAAAGCTGGTGTAGGCACGGATATGGCCAATACGCAGGATCAACCGATCGTTGAAGATGGCGCCCAGGGTCAGGCCGATGAAGTAGGTCGACGAGACGATACCGATGGTCGTTGCCGATTCGCCGGCAGCGTCCAGGCGCAGGGTGGTAAGGGAAGACATAAAGCCGTTGCCCAGGGCAATGATGAACAGCCCGAGCAAGGGCGCCAGCGCCATGGCCAGCAAACGCGCAGACATACAAACCTCAAGTTGGAGTGGCGGTCAGAAAACGCCTTTTCGAACGCACACGCAAAACGGCCCCATCGAGGGCCGAAAAAACTGCACGGATGTGCCTGGGCTGGATGCGACCTGGGCAAGACTCAACCGCTAGCCCCTGAAGGAAGTGGGCTGGGCGGGTTCGGTTGAGCCTATTTCACATGGGGGCATGTGTCAGGCCTGGACTGTGTCGTTGCTGCCGGTTGCCACCGTTCAAGGCGACGGGCGAAAAGGATGCGCGATTCTACGGCTTATGTACGATTTGCCCAAGAGGTCAATGCCTGCGACAGGACGCCGCAGGGTAGCAGTCAATGGTGCCCTGCAGGTTCGCGGGTGTCGATGCTCACTACCACCGACATCCCCGGGCGCAAACGTGCCGCCTCAGGCTGGTCGGGGTCGACGGTAATGCGCACTGGAATACGCTGAGCAATCTTCACGAAGTTACCGGTGGCGTTGTCGGCCTGCAGCAGGGCGAACTCGGAGCCGGTTGCCGGTGAAATCTGCTGCACGTGGCCATACAGCTTGTAGTGGTTCAAGGCGTCGACGGTAAAACTCACGGGTTGACCGATCCGCACATCGGCCATCTGGGTTTCCTTCATGTTGGCGACCACCCACAAGGTATCGGGCACCAGCGCCATCAATTGCGCGCCGGAGTTGACGTAGGCACCCAAACGCGTGCCAATCTGACCCAGCTGGCCATCGCGCGGTGCAGTGATACGGGTGTTGTCCAGGTCGATGCGAGCCAGCTCGACGGCCGCTTTGGCGTTTTCCACCGAGGCCTCCAGCGAAGCGCGGTTGACGATGACCGTTTCGCGGTCCTGGCGGGCGATTTCCAGCGCGGCCTTGGCCTGGGCCAGGCTGGCAACGGCGGCCGCTTCACTGGCCCTCGCAAGGTCCAGGGCGCTGCGAGACACCGACCCGTCGCTGACCAGCGCCTGGTTGCGGGCAAGGTCAGCCTTGGCCTTGTTGGCCTGCGCCGCTGCATCGTTGATCGCCGCCTGGCGCTGGGCGATGGTGGCTTGGGCACTGATGCGCTGCTGTTGGTTATTGGCCAGCGCCGCCTGTTGCTGTTGCAGCTGTGCGATGGCCTGGGCCAGGCGCTGGGTGTAGATGCGGTCGTCCAGCTTCACCAACAAGTCGCCGGCTTTGACGAACTGAAAATCATGCACCGGCACCTGGACCACATAGCCGCTCAACTGCGGCCCAATGATCGTCACCTGGCCGCGCACCATGGCATTTTCGGTGCTTTCGATGGCCCTGCTGAAGGGCGGCAGGTTCCAGGCGTACAGCACGACCAGTACGCCTGCCAATGCCACGCAGGCAAAACTGATCGACGACAGAATACGTACCCGCCGCGTGCGCACAGGGCTTGTGGGTTCACTGGGTGGCGCGCTGCCCTCTGGGGTTTCGGCAAGGGCAGTGGTGGTGGTGCTGCGAGTATCTTCGGTCATTGGCTGGCGGTACCGCTGGTGGCGTCGGGGGATGCAGCCTGGCGCGAGACATACCACAGCCAGGAACCGCGAAGGGTAATCCAGACCATGGTCAGCACGGCGATGCTGCCGATCAGCATGAATACATCGTTATAGGCCATCACATTGGCCTCGCGCGTGGCGGCGTTGGCCAACGCGCGCAGGCCTGCTTCGCTGCGCAGCGCCGGGTCGGCGAGCACCCTTGCATAGCCCGCGCCGCCACTTTGAACACGGGCGCTGACCAGCGGTTCCAGGAAGCTGAGGCGGTCCACCAGGTGGTTGGAATGATACTTCTCGCGCCAGGTCTGGAAGGTGCCCAGCAACGCTGCGCCGATCAACCCACCGAGGTTGTTGCAAATGCCGAACAGCACCGAGAAGCTCACCAGGTTGCGCGGGTTGGCGCGCACATGGCTGATGCCCAGGGCCATCGACGGGCCGAGGAAAAAGGTGCTGCCAAACGCCAGCAGGAATTGGCTCAGGTACATTTGCGCGGGGCGCGTGAGGTTACTGGAGTGGCTGTCCATGAACGCCCCCGTGGCCATCGCCAACAGCGAAACGAACAGCGGAATGATCAGGTGCTTTGGGCTGATGGTCAGCGCACTGCTGGCCAGGCCCGCAACGGCCCCCAGCAGCATGACCCAGTACAGGGGGCGCATCTGTTCGCTGCCCATGTTGAGCATTTGCAAAAAGCCCACTGCGCCGGTGGACTGCTCAGAGGTGACCATGCGAATCAGAATGACGCAAAGGCCCAGGCGAATGATCGCGCCGCTGCCCAACCAGCGGGTCATCAACAGTGGGTTCTGGCGGTTGTGCTCGATGGCAAGGCCGGTGAAGATCAGGGCGATGGACCAGGCCAAGGCCACGCCAATCCATTGTGCTTCCAGCCACCAGTCGATACGCCCCAGGGACAGGGCGGCGCAAAGCAGGGCCACCCCGCTGGCCATCAAGGTGAAAGTGAGGAAGTCCAGCGGTTCGAAGGTTTTGAAGCGGTCCCCCGGTGGCAGCTTGAGTAACAGCACGCAGCCCAGTGCCGATAGTGCCAGCCCCAGTTCGAACAGGTACAGGCCACGCCATTGCGCCATTTGCAGCAGGTCTTCGGAGAAAATCCGCGCAAGCGGCAGCGCCAGCTGCGACGCGCCCAGGCCCAGCACCATGGCCTTGAGCCGCCAACGCTCGGGGAACGCTTGGATCATGTAATAAAGCCCAAGCGAACTCAGCGCGGCGCCCACCATGCCGTGGGCGGCGCGCACGGCGATGGCCGAGTTCAAGTCGTTGACCAGCAAGTGGGCGAAGGTCACCAGGACATACAGCACCAGAAACACTTCGGTAAAAGCGCGCAGGCCGAACTGCTGGCGGAACTTGACCAACAACAGGTTCATCGACACGTTGGTCATCACATAGGCCGCTGGCAGCCAGGCCATCTCGGCACTGGTCGCGCCTAGCGCGCCTTGCAGAAACACCAGGTTGGCAGTGACCAAAGCATTACCCAGGCCACCGGTGATCGCCACCAGCAGCCCGACCAACCCGAATGCCAGGCGCTTGGCCGGGGAATGCAGAGGCGTGGAAGGGGAGCCGGGGAGGCTGGGCTTTTCGTGGGGCAGCCACTGGCGCGGGGCGTATTTGTTCATGGCGCTGACTGTACTTCAGGGCTTGTGGCTGTGTGAACAGATGTTTGAGTCAAGGGTTTGGTGCGTTTGACCATGAGCGCAACCCCTCGGCGCTTTGTTGCGCTGGCCGAACGGTGCTCATGGTGTGCCGCCCAAGGCGCGCGCCAGAAACCCGGCTGTGCGGCTGTGTTCACACTCAGCCACCTGCTGTGGCGTACCACTTGCCACCACCTTGCCACCTGCGTCCCCGGCCCCTGGACCGATGTCGATCACCCAGTCACTCTGCGCCACCACGCGCATGTCGTGCTCGACCACCACGACGCTGTGCCCGGCCTCGACCAGGCGGTTGAGCTGTGCCAGTAAGCGATCGACATCCTGTGGATGCAGGCCATTGGTGGGTTCGTCCAGCACATACAAGGTCGCTGCGCGGGTCACCCGCTGCAGTTCGGTGGCCAGCTTGATCCGCTGCGCCTCGCCGCCGGAAAGCTCGGTGGCCGGCTGGCCCAGGCGCAAATAGCCCAGGCCGATATCCTGCAGAACTTCCAGGCAACGCCGCGCCGATGGTTGATCGGCAAACACCTGCAGCGCTTGCTCGACGGTCAGTTGCAGCACCTGGGCGATGTTCATCCCCTGCCAGGTGACTGCCAGCGTCTCGGGGTTGTAACGGGCGCCATGGCAGGTCGGGCAGGGGGCATAGACACTCGGCATGAACAGCAGCTCGATACTGACGAAGCCTTCGCCTTCGCAGTTTTCGCAACGCCCCTTGGCCACATTGAACGAAAAGCGCCCGGCATCGAAGCCGCAGGCCTTGGCCTGCTCAGTGGCGGCAAACAGTTTGCGCACGCCATCGAACAGCCCGGTATAGGTCGCAAGGTTCGAGCGTGGCGTGCGGCCGATGGGCTTCTGGTCGACCTGCACCAGCCGCTTGATGCTGCCAAGCCCCGCGCTGACGCGGCCGCTGCTGGGCGCCTCGGGTTCATCTTCAAGGCTGTACTCTGGCGTCTGATCTTGCTGTTTGGCCTGGCCCAAATGTGCACCCACCAGCTCCAGCAGGGCCTGGCTCACCAAGCTCGACTTGCCTGAGCCTGAAATGCCGGTGACCGATGTGAAGCAGCCCAAAGCAAAGCGCGCACTGACATTGTCGAGGTTGTTGCGCGTGATGCCATCAAGCACCAGCCAATCGTGGGGCTGGCGGGGCGTGCGCTCAGTAGGGCGCTGCTTGGCGAACAAGTAGGCAGCGGTGGGTGAGCCCTTGATCTGCGCCAGGCCACTAGGCGGGCCGCTGTACAGGACCTGCCCGCCATGTTCACCGGCCGCAGGGCCGACGTCCACCAACCAGTCGGCGCGGCGCATGGTATCCAAATCGTGCTCCACGACATACACCGAGTTGCCCGCCTGCTTGAGCCGCTGCAAGGCATCGAACAGCGCTTGGCTGTCCGCGGGATGCAAGCCGGCCGAAGGCTCGTCGAGCACATAGATCACCCCGAACAGCTGCGAGTTGAGCTGTGTGGCCAGGCGCAAGCGTTGCAGTTCGCCAAACGACAGGGTGGGTGTGCTGCGTTCAAGGGCCAGATAACCCAGGCCCAGGTCGATCAGGGTATCGATCCGCTCCAACAGTTCGTTGGCAATGCGTTGTGCAGCCAGGCGCTTTTCCAGTGTCAGCCCATCATCGTGCGCGTCCAGGTAGTCGGGAGCTGACACTTGGCGCAGCACCTGGGCCAATGCCTGTAACGACAGCCGCGACAGCTCACCGATGTCACGCCCGGCGAACGTCACCTCAAGAGCCGCACGCTTGAGCCGCTTGCCCTGGCATGCAGGGCACGCGCTGGGCCGCATGAATTGCCCCACGCGTTTGCGCATCTGTGCGCTTTGCGAATGCATGAAGGTGTGCAGTACATAGCGCCGTGCGCCGCTGAAGGTGCCCTGATAACTCGGCTCCAGCTTACGCTTGAGCGCTGCACGGGTCTGCGCAGGTGTCAGGCCCGCGTATACCGGCACGGTGGGCGTTTCTTCGGTGTAGAGAATCCAGTCGCGCTGTTCCTGGGGCAGTTCGCGCCACGGGATGTCGACGTCGTAGCCCAGGGTCACCAGGATGTCACGCAGGTTCTGCCCCTGCCAGGCCATCGGCCATGCCGCCACGGCACGCTCGCGGATGGTCAGTGACGGGTCGGGAACCATGGTCGCTTCGGTCACTTCATAAACCCGCCCCAGGCCATGGCACTGCGGGCAGGCGCCCTGGGGGGTATTGGGCGAGAAGTCCTCGGCGTACAGCATCGGCTGCCCGGCCGGATAGTGACCGGCGCGCGAATACAGCATACGGATCGAGCTGGACAGTGTAGTGACGCTGCCCACCGACGATCGGGCGCTGGGGGTACCGCGCTGCTGTTGCAGGGCCACGGCCGGGGGCAGGCCTTCGATCGCGTCGACGTCCGGCACGCCCACCTGGTCGATCAGCCGCCGGGCGTAGGGGGCCACTGATTCGAAGTAGCGGCGCTGGGCTTCGGCATAGAGCGTGGAGAAGGCCAGGGAGGATTTGCCCGAGCCCGACACCCCGGTAAACACCACCAGCGCGTCACGGGGGATGTCGACGTCGACGTTCTTGAGGTTGTGTTCACGGGCACCGCGCACGCGGATGAACCCGTTGGGGGTGGGCTGGCGAGGCGACATAAAGCGGTCCTTGGCGGGTCGGAACGCTCAAGGTAGCAGTATTTGCCTAGGCTGTGACCGGCTAGTTCGCGGGTTTGTCCGCGAACGAGCCAACGCGGTCGCTAGAAAATCAGGACCGTTCGCGCGTGCCCAGCACATCGCGAATGTTGTCCACCACATTGCTGTCCTTGATCACGTCGCTCAGCCAGCCTTCCAGCGGCATGTTGCCCCATTTGATGGCGCGCTCGATCAGATAAGGGACCGGGCTTTGCGGCTCACTCTGCTTGAAGAATTGAGCGATGCCGGCGAGCATGGTGAAGGCTTCGTCGCGGGTCAGTGGCGTGGTGCGCATGGGCGCCGGTGTGGCGCTTAGGGCGGGGGTGCTCATCGGTTCATCTGCCTCGCTGTGGTGGGCAGCAGTGCTGTCAGGGGTTGCTTCGGTCAATGCCGCAGGATGCAGTTCCACCCCGCGGTCCTTGAGCAATTTTTCGGCCAGCTGGCTTGCGCGCGTGAGCATGTCTGCAAGGCTCGCAAAGCTTGGAGCTTCATGCCCGAACAAGCGGTCGATGCTGGTTTGCAGCCGATTGCAGGCCTGCAGGCTGGCGGCCAGCTGCAAGGCCTTGTCGCGCAGGTGCTCAGTGTCGCTCAGTGCCACCGAGCGCTGGAAGATTTCGGCATTGATCTTGCCTTCGTTCAAGGCAGTTTGCATCGCCTTGGGGTTTTGCAATGCAAGGTTTTCTACATGGCGTGATTCGTCGTAGCGCAGCACGCCGAAATTCTGCCCTTGGGTAATGGGCAAGCCACCGGCAATGTCGGTGAGCGTGGTTTTGAGCCAGGAAAGCCGTGCAGCGCGCTCCTCCAGGCCGTCGTCAAGCGATGGGTAGGCGCTTTCCCAGAATGTGTCGAGAATGCGCTCGGTCAGTTCCAGGCCAAAGGTGATGCCGTCGAAGTGCTCGCGATGGGCCAGGCCTTCGCTGAGCCAGGCCACCAGCATCAAGTCTTTGCTCTGCTCGATCAAACCCTGAGCCGATAGCTGGATGACCTGTTCCCAATCGGCGGTTTTCAGGTCGGTCTGCCAGTCGCCTTGGGTCAGGTAGTCAGGGTCTGCCCGGCGGGCCTCCTTGATCTGATCGAACAAGGCGGAGAAGCTCAAGTCTTCGCCACTGCCACCGTCTATCGGTGCGGCCAGCTCGGCCAGCGAAAGGTCTTTGAGGATTTCAGGCATAAAACACTCTGTTCAGGCAAAGGAAGCGGCGTGCCGGGCCAGCCGGCACAACGCGGAACATGGGCCGCGCGCGCGGCCCATGGGCACATAGGTGCTTAGGCGAACACCTTGTTAGCGGTGCGGTCCCAGCCACCGACGATGTTGCCGCCGGCCTGGCCGTCGGTGCGGTTCTGTTGGGTGTAGGTGGTCTTGATGCGGGCGAAGTTGAAGCTGATCTCTTCGATCGGCAGGTCGCTCACGGCTTTGTCTTCGCCGCCCTGGTTGCCACCGGCGACGAAGCGCACGGACGACACGACCACTTCTTCCATGTCGATGGTCAGGTAGGTGACCTTGTCGCCACCGGCACGGTTGACGTTCAGCTTGAGTTTGGCGATGTGCTTGCCGGTGCAGCAGTGCTCGAACAGCTTGGCCGAGGCCTTGTCGACTGCCTTGCGGATCTTGAAGTCGCTCAGGGCAACACGCTCGGAGGAAGCACCGCCCGAGGAGCTTGCGGTAGCCGAGGTGGCCTGGGTGGCGCCGTACTCGTAGCCCAGCACTTCGATCCAGTCCTTGTGTTTTTCATCCAGTACTTCGCCTGGGATGCCGTCGATTTGGATATACGCGTCAAAAGCCATTGTGAAACTCTCCATTAACATCATTGAAGGGTTGCTCATGCACCCCTTGGTTTTGACCTCGCCGACCCAGTCGGCAGAGGTAGCTTGCCGCCCTCCGGGCTTCCTCCAGTGAGGCCCGGGTGGCCGGTTCTTGCAGTGCGGCCTCAGTTGAGGCCGCGAACTTCGATTTCTACCCGGCGGTTGGGCTCCAGGCACTTGATCAACTGCGCCCGGGGTTGCTGCATGTCGCAGTTGACCAGCGGCTTGCGGCTGCCTTCGCCCTGTGCTACCACCAGTTCGGCGGGCACGCCCTTGCCGACCAGGTAGGTGCGGATGGTCTGCGCGCGCTGCTTGGACACCTGCAGGTTGCCCTGGCTATCACCGAGTTGATCGGCGTGGCCCGAGATCACGATCTTGCCAATATTGGGGGTGTTCAACAGTTTGCTGGCGATTGCGCTCAGCTGGCTCTGGCCCTCGTTCTTCAGGCTCAGGAAGTCCGCGCGACCGAAGGCAAACAGGGTGTCGGATTCAAGCGTGATGGTCTCGATCGCCCGCAGCGACTGAGCCCGCAGGCTGTCGATGTAGTTGCGCGAGCTGGACATCAGGAAGGCGTTGTCAAGAATGCGCGGTACATCCGGCTCGTGAATCTGGTCGCTGTAGAACGTGATCTGGCGGCTGGCATACAGGTAGTCCTGGTTAGCGCTTTGTGCGCCAGCTTCTGCCAGCGTCTTGCCGGTCTGGCGGGCGATGTCTGGGTACCAGTAGTCCGGCATGTGCGCTTTGAGGAAAGCCGGGTCGGCTTTTTCGCGCTGGGCTGGTGAAAGCATCACGTAGGTGTCCAATGTAGCCTTGCCGAAGTCTGCAATCGACTGTGCGCGGTTGTCCTGTGGCAGGGCCTGGGCCTGAACGCTATCGACACCGGTGACAGGCAGCAGCTCGCGGCTGTTGCGCTGGTAGACCTTGAGGGTGGTCAGCAGGTATAGGGTGCGGGTCAGATTATCCGCGGTGGGCTTGAGCATCACGCTCTGCAAAGTTGTGAAATAACGGCTGCGCAGGGTCGGTTCCACATCATGGCCTTTGTACAAGCCAAGGCGCATGCCGAGCGGGACTCCCTGATCGTGGTGCTGCCGATAATAGTGCGCAGTCCAGAAGCGCAGGCGGTCGAGGCTATGCCAAGCCGTGTATTGACCGTTCGCAGCCTCATCAGCGGACTTGGCCTGGGCCAATTCGTCAGCGATGCTGGCTAGGGTGGCGCGGTTGTTCAGGTACGACCATCCCCACAGGCTGCACAGCACCAGGCCTGCGAGGCTCGCGGCGCCTATCCAGGCGGCCTTGCGCCGGCGTTCGCGATGGTTGCTGGTGTACAAAGCGACCAGATGCTGGTCGGGGATGATGACCTTGCGGAACAGGCTATTGATGAACAGAGGCGCTGCCTGGCCGGCGGTGCCGGTCGCGTCTGCGCTCTGTTCCAGGGCGAAGCGCTCTGCCACATGTTGGCCGTGGCTACCCCACCGGGCCTGGTCCGCCTCCAGGGCAGCAGTGAAGTAGAAACCACGCAGCATTTCTGCGGGTTGGTACGGGTTGGTGCGCAGCAGGCTATCGACGAACTGTTCAAGGCGCGGTTTAAGGGCTGCCAATTCCAACGGGAAACGGTAGGCAGCGTCGTTTTGCCGAGTGACCTGAATGTCCTGCTGCACCAACTGCTGGTTCGCCACCTGCTGCCAGTAGCCGGTCAATTCATCCATCGCCTTGGCAAAGCGTTGGCCCCAATTGGCCTGTTCGTAGCCTTTGTGCGAGAAGGTTTTACCCATCACCTCACCCCGTGCAGCGTCATCCAGCTGGCGGTAGAACGGGGTGAAACCGGCAATGAGGTCGCTCTTGGTGAACACCAGGTAGATCGGCAAGCGCACTTCCAACAGCGCGCAGCTCTCCTGAATGCGCTCACGCAGGCGTTTGGCTACGCGCTCCAGGTCTTCAGGCGAACCCTGCAGGATGTCGGCAATGCTGACGCTGACGATCAGACCATTGAGCGGACGACGTTGCCGATGCTGGCGCAGCAGTTGCAGGAAGCCGCGCCATTTGCCGGCTTCTTCCGGGCTGTTCATGTAGCGCCCGGCGGTGTCCAGCAACACTGCCTCAGCACTGAAGAACCAGTCGCAGTTGCGCGTACCGCCCAGGCCCGACACCCGGGCGCCTTCACGCTCGGCATAGGGAAAATTCAGGCCCGATTGCAGGATCATCGTGCTTTTGCCCGCCGCCGGCTGGCCGATCACCAAGTACCAGGGCAGGGCGTATAGCGCATCTTTGGCAGGGGTGCCGCGCGGCTTGTTGCTGTGCAGGCGCTCAAGGCTCTGCAACAGGCGTTCGCGTAGCAGGCTCACCTCTTCGCGGTCGGCCGGGGTGGCATTGAGCACTGCCTGGTCAGCGTCATCGCGCAGCAGGCCCTCAAGGTTATGGTGCTGGCCGGCGCCGCGGTAAAGCAGCAGTACATAGCCTGCCGAAAGCAACAGAAATACCCCGATGCCCGCCAGCAAGCTGTGCAGCGAGGCGAAGCCCAAGGCACGGCCAATCGCCCAGACCAGGAAGATCGCCAGGAAGAACGCCACCCCCAGCAGGTAGGGTTGATAACGCAGGCAGTAGTACTTGATCTTGTTCATACAGGCGTCGTATCCAGCGCTTCGACGAATTGGTCGATGATGTGTTCAAGAGGTCGGTCGTAATCGTAGGTGCACGGTGTTGCTGCCAGCGGGTTCAGCAGCTTGCGGTGCTGCTGCGCATCGGCGCAGCCCGTCAGCAGGCGATAGGCGCTGTTGGCATGGCGTGATGAAAAGCAGAACAGCCGCGGGTGCATGAAGTCGTCGGCCAGCAGGTTGACTGCCGGCACGCCTGGGTGCCCGCTCATGCGCATCAGCCAGTCCAGCCAGAGATCCGCCGTGGGGTTTTTCAGGCCGCGTTCGGCTGGCAATGGCAGCTCGATGCCGCCTTCGAAGTCGCCGTGCAGCGAGGCCCAGCAGGCCTTGAGCTGCGCCAACGCATTGGCGCTGTCGAAGTTGGGCCAGGAGCCGTGCAGGGCGCGGGCCACATCGGCAAAACTGAAGTCGCGAAGAAACTTGCCATGCACCCGGCGGAACAGGTCCAGGTCCTGTGCCTGAAGCGGTCGCAGCGCTTTGACCTGTTCGAACAGCAAGGTGCGATCGGCGCCCAGTACTGCCTGATGCAGCAACGGCTTGATCTGTGCACTGAACAGTTCACCGAGGGTGAACGGGTTGACCAGTGCCGCCCCTGGCTCGCCTTTGAGCAGTTGGAAGATGAAAAACGGGTAACGCCGCTGGCTGGCATCACGCGAACTCAGCAGGCCACCCAGCAACCAGTTGCCATTGCGTGCTCGGTAGTTGAAAAAGCACATCGGCAGTGCGTCGAACAACGCCTGCCAGTCCTCACGGTGGCGCATTGCCGCCAGTGAGGACTGCAGCCAGGCGTCGAATTCGCAGACTTCTTCCGCCGCGCCATGCAGGCTGACGAAGTCCGCGCTCGACGGCAGTTTGCCGAAGCAACCAATCATTGTGCGCCCCTGTCATTGAGGGCGCTGAGGGCCTTGACCTCACCCAGGTCGGTCAGCTTGACCCCACCGAAGTTACGCACGACCAGGCTCACCCGGCCGTTGGCAGTGTTCCAGCTGAAACGCTGCTGGATGCCGTCCAGGTCATCGACGCGAG
Organism: Pseudomonas promysalinigenes; assembly: GCF_014269025.2. Classification (NCBI taxonomy): domain Bacteria; kingdom Pseudomonadati; phylum Pseudomonadota; class Gammaproteobacteria; order Pseudomonadales; family Pseudomonadaceae; genus Pseudomonas; species Pseudomonas promysalinigenes. The sequence goes on from NZ_CP077094.1 coordinate 2,399,145, forward strand.
CGCTCTCGTTCATGCGCAGCAGGCCCCAACGCCCAGGAAAATCGAACACTGTGACGCGGGTGCCGCTCAAGGTCACGACATCCAGGCGGGCGCCAGGGGCATTGCTGGTGCCGGGCCAAGCGAAGCGGCCCCAGCTGCTGCGGCCGTTGCGGTAGTGCTGTTCCTGGCCGTCAAGGGTGAACACGATATCGGTGAAATTCGCCGACGGCTCGAGCATGATCTCGAACCCGTTATCGCGATCAGACAGGCTGGCGATCACCTGGCCCACCGAACTTGCCTTGTCGATACTGTTGAGCATGCGCGGATTGACCAGCGCACGCCCCTTGCCGTTGCCGGCGCCCAGGCCTTCGCCACCTGCCAGGTTACCGATTTCATTGCGTTTGAAGGCTGGTAACAGGCCGCTCTCAGGGTCGACGAAGCGTTGCAGGTCTTTGACCGAGGCCTCGTTGCGGCTGCCACCGGCAATCGGATAGCGGTGCGCCATGACCTGTTCCCAGGGCTTGGCAATCTGTTGCGCCCAGGCTTTGGCGATCTGCTGGCCGGCTGGGTCACGCAAGGTCGCCCAGGCGTACTGGATCGGCAGGCTGAACAGCGCCTGCAGCGAGCGCGACAGGCCGTCCTGGCTGGTGTCTACACTGCTTTCCACGTAGTTGCGCACGGTGGTGACTTCGCTGGGCTGGCCTTCGAGGGTTTCGCTGATCAGTTGTTTGCTGCTCTTACCCACATCCTGCGAGCGCTGGATGTTGTTCATGCGCACTTTGAGCTTGCGCAGTGCAGCCAGGTAACGGTCCATGATGGTGCTGTCAGCGCCTTCGGCGTTGTTCTCGGCAAACACCCGTGCCACCGGCTCGAAACGCTTGGCCAGGCTGCCGTCGTCGACTGCCGGCAGGGCAGGGGCGACATGGGTGGGCGACGCCTCTTTGGTATCGAGCAGCCCGGTAACCTTGCTCCAGAAACCATCGTCGCGGCTCGCACCTGGGGTGGGGACCGCGTGCTTCACAGGCAGGTCCCATTGGGTGTTCTCGTTGACCGCTGCCAGCAGGTTCTTGACCGGCGAATGCTGTACATCGCTGAGCAGGCCCAGATGCTCGGTGGCCGATGCCAGGTCGGCGAAATGCCGTACGCCAACGCTGCTGACCATCTTGTACCAGGCCTGGGTGTAGTCGCGCTTGTAGCGGGCCATGAACTCGCGAACGAAGTTGGCCTTCTGCACGATGGCATCACCCCCCTCACCGTCGAGCACCCAGTCCGATTCGTTGCGCAGGTTGCCAGATACCAGCTTGATCAGCTCGGGCTTGACGAAGCTGTCCCAGCCTTGGCGGGTGTAGATCGCAGGTACGCCTGCCGAGCCATACAGCAGCTCCCGGCCTGGTTGCGGCACCAAGTCATTGAGGCTGAGTACGGGGAACTGGCGGCTGGATTCAAGCTGCAGGCGTAGGTACTCCCGATCCACCAGGGTGCTGGAGATCATGAACGATTTGAGGTTTTCCCGGGTTTCGGCGATCAGTTGCTCGTTGCGCGGTAGCGACGGTGCCTCGCCCTGTTCCAGCAGTTGCACATAAAGCGGTACGTTTTCATCGATCAGGCTGGCCTCTGCTGGCGAGCCCTGGGCCGCGGCACTGGCCCAGGCTTGCGGAAGGCTGGCGGCGATGAAGGCCGGCTCCGGATGGGCTTGGGGCTCGGTCAGCAGCAGGTAGAGCTTGAGCGTGTTGTAGGCGTCGATAATCGACGCCACCTGCTGCTCGTCCAGGCGTCCGAGCATTTCTTCGGAGAGCGACAGCCCGCCGGTCGTGGCCGACAAATCGGCCGCATCGCTTGCGGTGGCCAGGTGGACCTTGGCGGCGTAGGCGCCGACGCGGGTCTTGCTCAATGCCGCCTGGGCCTTGGCCGCCACGGCCGGTGCCAGGGGTTTGCCGCCGCGCTTGGTCGGGGGCGCAGCGGGAGTGAAGTCCAGGTCTTGGTTGATGCTGCTGGCAAAGGTGTTGAATGCGCGCATCTGCATCTGCAGATTGCGAGCAATTGGCTCCAAGGCCTGGCTGCGCAGTTGCGTCAGGTAAGCGGAGCGAGCCACCTGGTGGATCGCCTCGCCATGGTACAAGCCTGCGCTCAGTTGCAGCGGCACACCTTGCAGGCGATGGGCCTCAACGATAGCCATCTGTTCGCGCAGCAGTTGCAGGCCCTTGCCGGCGGCCAGTACCTGCTCGCGATCCTCTGCCTGCTCGATTTGCGCCAGCTGCCCGCGCAAGCTGTCCAGCCATTGGCGATTGTTGGCGAATGACAGAGCTTGCCAGCCAACGAACAGCACACCGGCCGCTGCCGCAAGGCCCAATATCAATGGGCTAAAAGCACCCTGGCCACCCTGGCGCGATTGGAACAGGGTCAGGTCGCGGTCAGGGAAGATCACCTTGCGGAACGTATCGGTGATGAAGTAGCTGCGGTTGCCGGCCACCTTGCCCGTACTGGCGGTGCCTTCATCGTAGGCGGCCTTGAGGGCGAATTCATCGGCGATGGCGTCTTCGTACACCTGCCCCAGTTGCTGATCGGTCTGCAGCGCGCTGGTGAAGTAAAGACCGCGCAGCAGCAGCGCAGCGCCTTGGTGGGTACGTGTGAAATGTTCGAGGAACTGTTCGAGCACCCCGCTCAGGGCAGCGAAGTACTGCGGGAAGTTCAGCAGCGTGCTGTCGGCCTCGGCACCCAGCGCGATCATCTGCGCGTCGACGTGCTGGCGTACGTGGCCTTGAAGGTTTTTCAGCCGGGCTTGCAACACGGCATGCAGGCCGTTGTTGCGTATCTCTGACAGGCCGAAGGTCATGCCCAGTGGCTGCTGGCGTTGCTGTAGGTCCAGGCCGTCGAAAGCCTGATTGAAGCCAGGCAGCTGGTCGGTCTTGCTCAGCATCAGGTAGACCGGTGGGTTGGCGTCAAGGCACTGCGCGTATTCTTGCACCCGCGCCACCAGTTGTTCGGCCAGGGCGTGGCGCTCTTCGCTGTTGGCAGCCAGCAGCTCAGGCAGGCTGACCACCAACACCAGGCCATTGATCGCCGATTTGCCACGTTGCTTGCGCAGCATGCGCAGGAACGCGGAGAACTCGCTGGCCGATTGGTCGTCACGCAGGTAACGCCCGGCGGTATCGATCATCACCGCATCAGGGCTGAAGTACCAATCGCAGTGTTGAGTGCCGCTTTCACTGTCGTTAGCGGTAGCGATACTGGCCGACAGCCCGGAATGGGTCAGCAGCGAGGTCTTGCCGGCCGCCGACATGCCGATCACCAGGTACCACGGCAGGTCGGACAACGCCGCTTTGCCGCCGCCACCGGCTGAGCGGTCGGTACGCAGCATGGCGATGGCATGCTTGAGGCGCTCGCGTAGCACCTGCTGATCTCGGAATTCGCCGGTGGCATTCCACGAGCGGTCGACCTCGATCTGCAGCAGGTTCTCCAGGTTGTGCTCGGCACGAATCCGCTGGTACTGGCGCAACACCACCACCAGCAGGAAGCAGGCACTGATGATCGCCAGTGCCTCAGGCACGTGGTGACGCAAGACCGGTACCAGCGGCGCTATCAGCCAGCAGATCAACAGGCTCGCCAACCACAGCAGTGGCAGGAGAATCCAGAAACTCTTCAATAGACGCAGTAATGTTTTCATGTCTTCCTGACTCGGCTACCTGAAAGGGGCTCAGGCACTGAACAGCTGGCGGATTTGTTCGGAAAGGGCGGCAACGTCCTTGTCCAGTAACCAGTCGAGGGTCAGGTACAGCGCAACGCATACCAGCGCAATCAGCGCGATGTACACCCACAACGGCACTTCATGGCGCAGCATCTGCGACACCTGGTCAGGCAAAGCCCAATCTGGTGACAGGGCTTTGGGCGCCTTGCGATAGCGTGCGATGTCCTGGCCGAGGGTGTTGGCCAGATAGCGCAGTTGATCTTTCTGGCCAATGCTGAACTTGCCCTCGAAGCCCAACGCCAGGCACAGGTGGTATACCTCCAGCACATCGATGTTCTGCTTGACGTCGCCGCGCAGTGCCTCGATCTTCTCGAAAAAGCCTTCACCGGCCAGGTGCACACCGAAGTAGCGGAACTGCAGAGGTTGCAGTTCGAAGTGCCGGCGCAGTTCGTTGTCACCGGAGCGCAAAACACTTTCGTCCAGGAAGGCGCACAGTGCGTATTGGGTATCCTTCACTTGCTCGACGCTGTAGTTGGCGGCGCGAGCATCACGCTCAAGGTTGGCAAAGAAACGCTCGACGCTGCCTTCAAAGGCTTGCACCGAAGTCACCTGGCGGCCACGGCGCACGATCAGCGCCATGCTGATGAAGTCCTGGACCAGGTCCTTGAGCGTAGGTTTGTCGTTGGCGGCCGCGACGGCGCCCTGTTGCAGTACGGCTTCGGTCATTTGAGCACCGCCATCAATTCAAGCTTGAGGTTGGTAAACGCGCTGGGCGCGTAGAAGCAGATGCTCTGGGCATTCATCATTCGCTCATACACCGGGCCATGTGGCTCGATGGCGAAATACTGGTTGTCCAGGCGCACCGGGATCGCATTGGGCAGGCGCGCAGCGTGGTTGAGGGTAACGCCGGGCATCGCGCTATTGACCACTACTTCGATGTCTTCCGGTGAGCCGACTTTAAACGCACGCGGTACCAACTCCAGCAGGCTGGCACCTGGCATATCGGCGTGCACGGCGATGTAGAAGTCGGCTTCGACCAGCCGTGGGTCGCGCAGCTGGCCCTGCCAGTGGGACGGTTTGGTTTGAGTGAGGTCGATGACGATGCACTGGTTGGGCACCACATTGTCGAGCATCACCCGGATCATCTCGTCCAGCTTGACCAGCGAGGCAGCTGGGTCGTGGTGGTCGTACTCGGGCAGGTCGCTGAGCTGGGTATCGAGGGTGAACGTCAACAGCCCGCCGGCGAGGTCGGCGAGGAACAGATACAGGCGCTCCGGATGCAGACGCGGGTGGGTCAGCAGGTGTGCAAGTTGCGGATGCGCGCGGTTGACCGTGTTCAATAGCCAGAACAAGGTGACATCGCTGGAGCCGAACTCGGCAATTTGGTCGGCCCGCTCACGCCGGCGCCCCGACAGAGCCTTGCTCTTGGCCTGCAGCGCACCCAGTAGGCGTTTGCCGATACCCGCCAATGTCTCATGGCTGCCCAAGTGCAAGGTGGGGTGAACGAAATGGGGGTCGAGGTTGAAGCCGCCCATGCTGTTGCGCGTGAGTTTCGCCAGCGGGCAATGGCTGTAGCCGTCAAGGCTGTCACCGTCGACCAGCAGCACGACATTCAGGCGCAAGCTGGTGATTTCGTTCTCAAGATCGCCCTCGTTGAGGTCGGGCAGGGTGTCGAACTGTTTGCGAAAGCGCCTGGCGACCTTGTCCGCCTGGCCGTCCTCGACATAATTCAAACCGAACGGCTCGGGCAGCTTCAAGGCAGCGTAAACCTTCAACTCGTTGGCTTTGAGCAGGTCTTTAAGGTCCCGCGCGGCCGGCAGGGGGTCGTGCTGCGGCGCGTCGTACAGGCTGCCGTCGGGGAATACCAGCTTCAGCCGCTTGAGTTGCAGCGAACCGTTGGCCAGGGCATCTTCGTCTACCTGCAATACCTGCACACCAAAGTGGAATGGGGTGCTGCGCAGGGTCGCCTCCGCGAGCTGGTGCTGGTGAAACTCATCCTGGTACTGGAAGTGCTGGGGCAGCAGGAACATGCCTTCCGACCACATCACCCGGCTCTGCTTGCTCATTTAACGCTATCCACTAAAGAGTTGAGGGTTTTGTCCGCTGTGTTCTGGGCCGATTGGCCGGCCATGTCACGAGCCTTGTCGAGCGCTGCGTCCTGCACCTGGTCGGCAAAGGAGGGTTCGGCTTGGCCTGCCTTCTGCGCAGCCAATTGGTCAGCGGTCGGTGGCTTATTGAGCACGTCAACGCCGCGGGTGGCGTGAATTTCGGTTTTGTCCACTAGCACCCGCAAGCCATCGGACGAGAACCAGATACCGTCCTTGCGCAGCGAGTCGGCGTCGAAGGCAACCTTCCAGCGGGCGTTCTGGTCATCGCGGAAAAACGCCGCCACGCCCACATAGCGCGCATTCTTGGCCAGCGGCCACTGGTCGATCTGGCCGATGCCGGGCAGCAGAATGATTTCCCGCGCCTCTACCAGGGTATTGCCCAAGGCCTTATCCGGGGCGTCCCACAGGGTGTCGGCATCGCTTGCAGCGAAGCGCTCCAAGTCGGTCAGCTGATACACGCGCATCACCACCGACAGCGGTTTGCCATCGCTATCAGGGTTGAGTTGGTTGCCGCCATCGGAGGTGAGGATGACTTTCTCGCTGTCGGCCAGCATGTCGGCCGCCCAGCTGTCATCCATGCGCTTGCCGATACGGTCGGTAACCCCACAGCCAACCAGCGCCAATAACAGAGCAGCGGTGGTCAGGTGCTTGAGGGCGGTGTGCTTGTGTTGCATGACGGCTAAACCTCCTTGTACGGCTCAGGCCAGGCGATAGGCGAAATCGCCATCGCTGCCCAGCTCGATCGTCAAACGCTCGATCGGCGCGTCCTGGGCCATGCGCTCGAGTACACGCTGCGCGAGTTCAGGCATCAGGGTCTGGGACAGAATGTTGTCGATGTTGCGAGCACCGCTGTCCACCTCTGTGCAGCGGGCGGCGATGGCCTTGATCAGCGCCTGGTCATAGCTCAATTGGGCGTTATGGTTGCGGGCCAGGCGCTTGGCGATACGCTCAAGCTTCAGAGCCACGATGCGTTCCAGTATCTGGTCCTGCACTGGGTAGAACGGCACGATGCTAAGGCGGCCGAGGAAGGCTGGCTTGAACACCTGGTTGAGCTCGTCACGCAAGCCCTCGACGATGGCGGCCGGCGTTGGCAGCTCGGTGGCGTTCAGCCACGTCTGCATGATGTGCTCGGTACCGGTGTTGGACGTCAGGATGATCACCGTGTTGCGGAAGTTGATCTCGCGGCCTTCACCATCGTCCAGCACACCTTTGTCAAATACCTGGAAGAACAGTTCGAGCACATCCGGGTGGGCTTTTTCCACTTCGTCCAGCAGCACCACACTGTAGGGTTTGCGGCGCACCGCTTCGGTCAGCACACCGCCTTCCCCGTAACCGACGTAGCCGGGCGGCGAGCCTTTGAGGCTCGATACGGTGTGCGCCTCCTGGTACTCGGACATATTGATGGTGATCAGGTTGCGCTCACCGCCATACAAGGTGTCGGCCAAGGCCAGGGCAGTTTCGGTTTTGCCGACGCCGCTGGGGCCCAGCAACAGAAAAACCCCGATTGGCTTGTTCGGGTCTTCCATGCGCGCTCGGGAAATCTTGATGCGTTTGCCGATTTCCTGCAGGGCGTGGTCCTGGCCCAGCACCCGCTCGCCAAGCAGGGCTGGCAGGCGTTGCACGGTGTCGATCTCGTCACGCAGCATTTTGCCCAGCGGAATGCCGGTCCAGCCGCTGATTACTTGGGCAATGGCGCCGCTGTCGACCAGCGCGTGGACCAGCGGCTGGTCTGCTTGCACGCGCGCAAGTTCCGCGCGCAGGGTGTTGAGCTGCGTGGCATCTGCGTCATTGGCGGCATCCAGCGCCTTGAGCTGCTCGACCAACGCCAGTTCCTGCTGCCACTGCTCGTTCAGCTGCTGTTCCTGCAGCTGTTCAGCCTGCAGGGCCGCTTGGAGTTCGCCAAGGCGGCGGGCGTGGTCGTGACCTTTGTCGGCCTCATGGCCGAGCACGGCGATTTCGGCCTGAAGGTTGTCGATCTGCCGGCGGCAGTCCTCCAGTGCTCCGGGCTGCGAAGACTGCGCCAGGGCGATGCGTGCACAGGCCGTGTCGAGCACGCTGACGGCTTTGTCGGGCAGCTGGCGGCCGGTGATGTAACGGTTGGACAAGCGCACGGCCTGAACCAGCGCCTCGTCCATCACCGCCACCTTGTGGTGCTCGCGCATTTTGCCGAGCAGGCCACGCAGCATGTGGATGGCTTTGTCCTCGTCAGGCTCTTCGACCTTGACCACCTGGAAGCGGCGGGCGAGGGCGGCGTCCTTCTCGAAGTACTTCTTGTATTCAGCCCAGGTGGTGGCGGCAATGGTGCGCAGCTCGCCGCGGGCCAAGGCCGGCTTGAGCAAGTTGGCTGCATCGTTCTGCCCGGCCTGGCCGCCGGACCCGATCAGGGTGTGCGCCTCATCGATGAACAGGATTATAGGGTGCAGGCTGCGCTTGACCTCTTCGATCACGGCCTTCAAGCGGTTCTCGAACTCGCCCTTGACCCCGGCACCGGCCTGTAGCAGGCCAAGGTCGAGCGTGTGCAGGGCCACATCCTTGAGTACGCCTGGCACATCGCCTTGAGCGATGCGCAGCGCCAGGCCTTCGACCACTGCGGTCTTACCCACCCCGGCTTCGCCGGTCAGGATAGGGTTGTTCTGCCGGCGACGGGTGAGGATGTCGACCATCTGCCGGACTTCGAATTCACGGCCCAGCACCGGGTCGATACGGCCTTCTCGGGCACTTTGGGTCAGGTTGACAGTGTACTGGTCAAGCGCTGGGGTTTTACCGCCAGGCTTGGCACTGCTGGCGGGTGTTGCTGCAGGGCTCGCCAGGGCGCTGGCCTGCTTCGACTCGGCACTGCCTTCGACCAATGCGGCCAGGTTCACACGCAGGTCATCGGCGTTGATTTTTTCAAGCTCTGGGGCCGAGGCAATCACCACCCGGCGCAGTTCGGCATCGTCGAGCAGGGCCTGGAGCAGGTGGCCGCTGCGGACCTGCGCTACGCCGTATTCGATCGATGCCAGCAGCCAGGCTTGTTCGATCATGCGGGTGATGTGCGGCGACAGCGCCGGGGTGCGGGTATTGCCCTTCTTGAAGGTGCCCAAGGCGGTTACCAGCTGCGCCTGCAGGCGCTCTGCGACGACGTCGTAGTGACGCAGGATCGGCGCCAGGTCGCTGTCGCTGTTGTCGAGCAGTTGCAGCAGCAGGTGCTCGACCTCCACATCATAGTGGTGCTCGGACAGGCACAGGGCCGCCGCGCTTTCGGTGGCCGTGCGGCTGGTTTCGTTAAGCTTGGCGAACAGAGACTTCAGGTTCACAAGGCGACCCCATCGTAAGGAATGTGGAAAACGGCGCACCGCGAAGGTTGCGCATCACGCTCAGGGCGTTTGAGCCAGCCCAGCCAGCCCAATGCAACATTGCCGCTGCGCCCCAGCTGGGCGCGGGGCACAGCCTCGCGCTTGAGGCGCGGGGCGATTTCGAAGTCCAGCTCGGCACCTATATAGAAGCGCACCAGCTCGAGCAGTTTGCGGTAGCACTCGGTGCCCGGCTGGAACCGCTGGTAGTCGGCAAGGTTCAACGGGCCTAGCTCGATGCGGATGCAAGACTGGTAGTCCCAAACGCGGTTACCCGCGACCGCGCTTTGCCCCAGTTGCGCGTTCTTGCGCCCCAACTGGGTGCGTTGCTCTGGCTCTAGCCTCAGCCAGCGGCCAGCGAACTGCTTTACCTTGATTGGCAGCGCGAAATAAAAGCCGAGCATTACCTCAAGGTTGAGGGCGTTACGCGGCTTCTGGCTGAGCAGGCCGGCAAAGTAGTTGAACAGCTCGCGTGGCAGCGCCGAGGGTTGCTCTTCGAATTTGAGCTTCTGCGCCCGCGGGCCGAGCCCTACCAGGTTGAGCAGATAGCCATCGAACCCGGAGGCGCCGTTGCGCTCGTGCTCGATGTGAAATTTGTACTTTTGCCAGGCCTCGTAGAACAGCGTGGTCATGCGGTGCGAAAAAATATCCAGAAACGCATGGGCAGCGTCGTCGCGATACTGCACGTGGCGCTCGAGCAAAAGCTCGGTATACGGGCGCGGCAGTACCCCCGATGGCCCCACCAGGCCCATGAACGTGACTTGCACTTCGGACAGCGGCAGGCCCGCCGTGGACACCTTGCCCTCGCGCTCGAAGTGCAGGTCGCTGACCTCGCTGGCGGGGAAGGCCAGGGACAGCTGGGTGCGAAAACGCAGCGGGTCTTCGTGCGGTCGGGTCGCCAAGTCCATGCGCCCGGTACGGCTGTAGTGCAGGCGGAGCAAGCGCACCAATTGGAAAAATTCGAATCGATGCGGTTCGGCTCGTGCCTGATCGATCAGACCAGGGGCTGATCGCCAGTGCGTGCTGGCCATTGGACGATTCTCTTCTCTCGTTGTTGGGAGCGCAGGCTCAGTTGGGTGAAGCTGTTCATCGAGCAGTACTGGCCGAAGAAGTGGTCCAGCACCATGCCGAACAGAAACACGCCACTGCCGATGAACTGGCTTTCGTCAAGGGTGAGGGTGATGCCAACGCCCCTCACGAAGTTCGGCCGCGGGTGGCCAATACGCGCTACGGCCGGTTCGCTGCTGATGGCTTTGATGCCGTTGATCTGTTTGCGAATGGCCGAGACATTGCGGTAGTTGTACAGCGACAGCAGCTCGAGCAGTACTTCGCGGCCCTGGCTGACCAACGACAGGTGGTTCAGCGACAGGTGCGCGATCAGCCGCCAGATCAGCCCCTTGCCCAGGGGCACACGCACTGTGGCAGTAGGTTTGCGCAGGCAGCGGATGTCCTTGATCACCGAGTTGGCCGGAATGTTGAATTCGCCGCGCTCGCCACCGAAGGGCAGCATCAAGGGCACATCACGGTTGCTGCAGGTCAGGCCGATGCTCAGGGTATCGCTGCTGGCGTCGATCAGTTCCAGGTCGCGGTCAACCACACGGATGCTCATGGCGGTGGCATCGCCCTGGTTGCGCCGGCGCGCAATCCAGAAGCTGGTGTGCGGGCTTTGCTCGCCGCGCGGCTCGAAGAACGGTTGGCAAGTCGCCACCTGGTCGATGCCGCCGAGCTTGCGAACACGGCGCACCCGGTCGATCGATACCACTTCGGCGGCATTGTGCAACCGCGTATCCGGGATGACCGGATACTCATGCTGGGTGTGGGTCAGCTTGATCGGCTCCGCCTGTTGGCGGAACAGATTGATGATGGGGGTGCAGTTGAGCTTGAAGTTGTTGCGCCCAACGTTTTGGCTCAGCCGCACCAGGCGGTCGCTGAGGTCGTAATCGCTGAAGTAGAAATTGACCTCGACCTGCTCGATCGCTTTGCCTGCAAGGATGCGGGCCAAACCACTGAGGTCGAAGAACATGAATTTGTCGGGGAAAGTGAAATACTCGTGCAGCAGGCGGTAACCCAGGAACGAGCGCTCGGAGTAATCCACCAGCCCTTCATCGCGCGCATAGCCCACTGCCTTGAGTGCTGCGGCCGGCAGGGCAACCTCGCGGGTGCGCCCCTCGTCCTGGAAGCTCAGGGTGGCTTTGGCCAGGTTGTTGAACAGCAGCTCATACAGCTGCAGCATCAGGGTCGCCTCACCGTCCAGGAAGAACCGCAAGCGGTCGACTTCCATCTGGCCAAACAACGCCTCGCCCGTTGCTTGCAGGCCGATGCGCAGGCGCGCCACCAGGTCGGCGCTGTGGCCGTTGAACGCTGAACGTTCCATTTCCACGAAGGACGCCTGATGGACGCTGATCGGCCACAGCTCCACCGGGTAACAGGTGCGGAACTTACACACCACACCTTCCACGGCATTGGCCTGCATTTCAGTATGGCGAGGCACCAAGTAGGCCTCGGTCACTTTCTCGTGCTTACCCAGGCTCAACTCGGCAATCGACATCGAGGGTGTTGGGCGTAGGTAATGCGGGTACAGCACCTCAAGGAAGGATTCGACGATTTCCGGAAACTCGTCATCGAGCTTCTTGTGCACGCGCGCAGAGAGAAACGAGAACGCCTCGATCAGGCGCTCGGTGTGCGGGTCTTCGCAGTTGTCGCCTTCGATCAGCAACCGCGAAGCAATTTTCGGGTACTGCGCGGCAAACTCCTGGCCGAGGAAGCGCAGGTGCGACAGTTCCTTTTCGTAGTAGGGCAGCAGTTCGTCGAGCATCAGTTAAGGTTCTGCACTTTGTATTCCTGGGTGTTGACCTGCAGCACGGCGTCAAACGACACCTGGCGGCTGATGTCCTGCAGACGCAGCACGGCGTCGACACGGAAGGTCAACATACGGTGGCCATTTTCCTGGGCCAGCAATTGCACCCGCACTCGGCGAAAGCGCCGGTCGCCGGTGCTGATCGCCCGCTCCAGCTGTTGCTGGATGAGCCGGCGATCGTGAGGGTCGAGCACACTGCGGCTGATGAAGTCGGGCATGCCGTATTCAAGGATGGAACCACCGAGCTGCTTGAAGCGGTCGAGCTCCTGCGCGACCAGGGACTGGCGGGTATTCACCAGCACTTCAAGGTCGCGCACGATGCTGGCCTTGTACTCGGCCAGCGAACAGGTGCGCTGGGTGGCGGCTTCGGCCGACTGATGCGGACGATCGTCCAGCAGCCGGTCGAGCAGCGAGGGCAGCAGGCGGGCCTGATTACTCATGTGTCATCCCTGTACACAGTGGCTGATCAGCCGCGAGCGCCTTGCGGCAGCTCTGCCACCAGGCGCAGCGAGGCGGTCAGTTCGTCAAGCTGATAGTGCGGGCGCAGGTAGGTCACGGCTTTGTAGACCCCAGGCTTACCGGGCACCTCGAACACCTCGGCGCGGGCTTCGCGCAGCGGGAACTTGGCCTTGGCTTCTTGGCTTGCGGTGTCGTCGAGCAGCACATAGCTGGCCAACCACTGGTTGAGGAAACGCTCGACATCCATGCGCGAGGCGAAGCTACCAATCTTGTCGCGCATGATGGCCTTCATGTAATGAGCGATGCGCGAGGTGGCGAAGATGTACTGCAGCTGTGCCGACAAGCGTGCGTTGGCGTTGGCGATGTCGGTGTTGTACTGCTTTTGCTTCTGCGCCGACTGGGTGCCGAAGAAGGCGGCATAGTCGGTGCCCTTGCAGTGCACCAGCGGGATGAAGCCAAGGTCGGACAGCTCTTTTTCGCGGCGATCGGTAATCGCGATTTCGGTGGGGCACTTGAGGGCGATTTCGCCATCGTCGGTCTTGAAGGTGTGGGTGGGCAGGCCTTCGACCAGGCCGCCACCTTCCACGCCGCGAATCGCCACGCACCAGCCGTAGCGGGAGAAGGCATCGGTAACGCGGGTGCCGAGCGCGTAAGCAGCGTTCATCCACAGGTACTTGTTGTGGTCGCGGCCATCGACGCTTTCGACGAAATTGAATTCTTCGACCGGCGAGGTATCCGGGCCGTATGGCAGGCGGCCGAGCACGTGGGGCAGGGTGAGGCCGACGTAGCGCGAGTCTTCCGAGGCGCGGAACGACTTCCACTTGGCGTATTCGACGGTATCGAAGATTTTTGCCAGGTCACGCGGGCCGGACATCTCGGTGAACGAGTCCCAGCCGAACAACTCGGGGGAAGCTGCCGAAATGAACGGCGCGTGGGCTGCAGCTGCCACGTGCGAGATCTCTTCGAGCAGGTACATGTCTTCTGGGCTGCGCTTGAACTCGTAGTCGCCGATCAACATGCCGAACGGGGCGCCACCGAAGGTGCCGTACTCTTCTTCGTAGACCTTCTTGAACAACGCGCTTTGGTCGAATTCGCTGGCCGCTTTGAGGTCGCGCACCAAGTCTTTCTTCGACGCGTTGAGCAGGTGAATTTTCAGCGTGGTGCTGGTTTCGGTCTGATCGACCTGGTACTTCAGGCCACGCCAAGAGGCTTCCAGTTGCTGGAATTCACGGGCGTGCATGATTTCGTTCATCTGCTCGGAGAGCATCGAATCGATTTCAGCGATGCGCGCATCGAGTACCGCGATCAGGTCCTTGCTCGGGGTCATTTCGCCCTCGAGCACTTGGTTCACCAACTCGCCGATCAGGTCGCGGGTGCGATTACGCTCGGTGTCGGAGCGGGCCACGCGGCTTTGCGAAATGATGCTGTCGAGCAGCGAAGGCTGTGGTGCGAAGTTTTCCACTTCGACCAGGTCGCCGGCCTGTTGCGGTGCGGTTTGCTTGTCGGTCATGTTCGGGCTCCTGCTCAGGCGCGATCGTCGCTGGACGGGTCTTTCACTTCGGCCTCACGGCCGAATTCCTTGCCCAACGTCTTGAGCTTCTCGGTGTTCTGCAGCACGTCCATCAGCAGCTCTTCGAGCTTGTCGTTACCGCCCATCTTGTTGCGCAGGTCAGCCAGCTTGTTGCGCACTTCCAGCAGCTTGCGCAGCGGCTCGACCTGCTTGACCACGTTCTGTGGCTCGAAATCTTCCAGGCTGTTGAAGTTCAGCTCCACGCCCAACTGCGTGCCGTTCTTGGCCAAGGTGTTGTCGACGCGATACGTCAGGCGTGGCTTGATGCCCTTGAGCACGCCATTGAAGTTGTCGCGGTCGATGAAGACGAACTTGCGGTCCTTGAGCTTGGGCAGCGGCTCCAGCGGGTTGCCCGAGAAGTCGCCCAGCACGCCAACGACGAAGGGCAGCTCCTTTTTCTCGATGGCATCACCGATGTCCACGTCGTAAGTGATATGGACCCGAGGCGCGCGAACGCGGTCGAGTTTGTGCTGAGTGCTTTCCTTCTTCGCCATCGTGTTCTCCAGTGCGAGCAATTCGCTGCGAATCATTGCGCGGCCCGTGACCGGGCGCGGCGCGTTACAGTCCTTCGATCGTCAGCAGCAGGCGCTGACGGATTTCATCGTTCATTTCCAGGATATTGTCGCGGCCCACCAGTTCTTCGAAGCTGGTGTTGCCGGCTATCTGCGTGCTGCTACGGATGACCGAATCGTCGGGAAGTTCCGAACGTACCGGTGAGCTGATGACGCAGAACGGCAAGTCGCCAAAGCCCTTGAGGCGCTCGAAACTAAGGCCGTAGCGCAGCCCTTCGAATAGCCGGCCGAGGCCTGGCGACTTGCTCAGGCAGTAGAACAAAACCAAGTAGTGCACCACGAAGCGGTACAGCTCGGCGCTGCTGCGGTTGGGGTCTTTGATGACGTTGCGAAACTGCGCCAGGTCGAAGGCGTGAAAACCCACCACCCAACGGGTGGGGCTGGTGATGCGAATGACCTGGCCGCTTCGCTCGAGCACCTTGTCGTATTCGAGCGGGAACAGTTCGGGGGTGGTGCTGATCAGGTTCAGTGGCACTTCCAGCTCACTGACCAGCTGGAACGGGGCGGCCGAGCCGATGCGCTCGTAGAGCTCGATCAACGACTGGAAGTGGCCCTGGGTTTCGCGCCCGCTGCTGCGCTGGGCGCCTTGCAGGTATTCGCCGAACAGGGTCTGCGGACGGATCAGCGGCGCCACGGTTGCGAGGTAATCCGCCGCCTGCGCTTTCAACGCATCGGAGATCGCTCGCGTTTGGCTACGCAGCTTGATCAGTGCTTCGACATCGAGAGTCTGTGTCATCGGTGCATCGTCCATGAACCTGCTTGATCGTCCTGAAAAAACCAATGGCGTGGACCTGAAGTCGCGCCTTTAGACTGCGGCAAAATCGAATGCTGGCACATGAATATCGTGTTGCCAGTAATGCCGAGTAGGGCACCTCACTGGGGAAGAAGTTCCGGTGCCAGGTGCGATTCTTTCCCTGTTCTGTGAACTTGCGCAATGATGGCCGGATGCTGGCTATGGAAGCTTTTCGCCACAGATACCGGGACTTAGCCCTTTAAAGAAAGGGGCCAAAAGCAGGATGATCACGCATAACGTACCCAGGAAAAATTTTTTGCAAGAAGTGAACTGCATCTCATTTTTGCGCGCCAAGATCACTTTGATGGAGCAGCTAAGAGGGCTGCCGAAATGATGGCCATGCGACGGAATGTGGCGCACCTCCAGCGCTTGCATGGCGGTGAGAGCGTGCTATTTGCAACTTGCAAAACACGTTGGCCAAGCCCGTTGAGGTGATAAGCGATGGGCCACCCTCCAGCACGCTAAGCCTGGATTCTATCGGCGGATTTTCGCCGCTAACCGGAGGCCGCAGGGCGCGTGCTGAAAGAGGGACCGAGGCAGCTGAGCTTCATAGCGGCAGAGTCTTGAGCTTTTAGGCTGTCGATATCAGGCGCAGCTTGAGCGCTCATTGCTTGAAGGTTTCGCGCATTGATCAACAGCCTTACGGGATGAAACGCGAACTCGGGGATGCGAGTGATGAACAGCGCTCATCGGTCGGCAGCAAAGAAGCTTAGCGGTCCAATGACACGCTCAAGGGCTCATCTCTGGCGTTCAGTTGGGCTTCACGTTCGCAATTCAGCGGCCATCGACCTGTACGCAAACGTCCTTACCGTCGATGACTTTGCATGGCCAGTTGTCGTTGATGTAGTGATCAGGCTTGAAGCACACGCGCTCATCGTTGACCCAGAACAGCTGCCAGGCAGAGCCCGATATCAGCAGCTTCGGGCAGGGGGAGTAGCCTCTGCCAAGCAGTGCAAGGGTCGTCAGAATCATCACGGCGGGGACCACGTAGAGCAGCGTCTTCAGCGAAAGCCCGAACATCAGTGTCTGGAAGCGGTGCAGGCGTGAGCCTTCAGATGGGTCGAATTTTTTCCCGGTCCAGATACATACCGCACAGCCAACCAGCAGAATTGCCAGCGCCGGCGGTGCCATCAGCAGGCCGAACGCGAGGTAAGGCGTTTCCACCACAGGCGCGCCACGCAGTAACCTGCCGTATAGCGGGAACAGGTAGTTGATGTAGGCGTAGATCGAGAGGGCCGCGACCAACAGCATGGCGATGCTCATGCCAGCAGCCAGTAGCCTGATCTTGAGGGGCGAAAGCCCAGCGGACATTGGTGAAGAGTGTGTATTCATCGTCAGAATTTAGGCAGGTTGAACGTGGGCAGCGATGGCAGGGAGGGCATCGACGGCAGCTTGGGGGCGCTCGGCCAGCTTGGCAGATCGATCCCGTCGGGGCGTAGCTTGCGGATCACCCATGACTTGGCTTCGTCGTAAAGTTCGTCGGCAATTCTGCCAGCGATGTTGGCAGCGGTTTGCTCGGCGTAGCGCCGCAGGTCGGCCGCTTTGATCTCGGTGATCGTCTTGTGAATGGCCTCGATGTGGTCAACGGCGTAACGCAGCCCGGCCTTCACCGCATTCTTGATGCCGTAATGGTTGTCCAACGCGTTCAGCCCAAGGCCCACGGCGAAGACTACCAGCGCGCCGGCAATGACCGGCGCAGCCGCCGCTGTGAACAGGGCTCCGGCTGCCAGAGCAGCGGCATAGCCCAGTGCCGAGGCGATACCAGCCTTGATCAGTTCAACGCCAACACCGCCAAACAGGTCGCTCATCACATGCTCGTCGGCAAATACCCATTCTGCTACTTCAATAGCTACTGCGACATAGCAGGACAGCTTGAAGCCCTTGATCGACGAGCCACGCACACCGTACTTGCCGATCCCCATGCTGACCAGCTTGGCGTTCTGGATGCCATAACGGGGCGCATTGAGTGTTTTGCGCAGGCCTGGGTAGCCGGTGAGAATCACGTATTGCTTGCCGTTGCGCACGGTGTAGCGCACTTTCGTGCCCAGCCCGTTCATGTCACGAATGAAACCGGCAATGTTTTTTGCATCCCACGCGGCCATGGCCGTGGGTACGCCCCAGGTCGTGTTGACGAAGGTATGGGGCAGGCCGTTGTAGGTAGTTTTCACGCCCTGCCAAGTGCCGGCGAGCATGTCGCCTTGGGTGCGTGTGCATACTTGCGGAGCCTGCGTAGCCCCTTGCGATCGCTGAGCGAACTGGGCTTGGGCATGGAAGTCCTCGATCGACATGATCACCATCTCACGGTGATTCTGGTCCATCTCCCGGTCCAGTTGGCTGAGTTGGTGTTCACTCACGCTCATGGCGATTCTCCCTGAAATTCGCAGTGTGTTGCCTCGCGGCTAGGCGCAAAGGAGCCTACACCGCTGAGGTCCGACAGATCAAACCAACAGCCACGCTACGATGTGATTAATTCCCGAAGCCTGCAGTGCTTCACAGCTATGATGTACTTTGGCTTAGGGGCATGTTGACATCACTCATCTGGCCCCTGGCTTATCGCCATCATTTGACAGCCTCTGTTCAGCGCGTTTTCATTGAAAGATTTCCAGCTTGGTGCAGGATGCATTGACATGATTACGGACGCCCTCGAATCAATCCTTACACAGCATCAACGTCTGTTTACTTTCGATTCGCCCTTGCCCCCCGAGCAAGAACTGCAACTGCTCAGCTTCAGTGGCCGCGAGGCGCTGTCGGAGCTATTCAGTTTCCAGGTTCAACTCATCTCCCAGGACGCGCGCATCGAGCTCAAAAAGCTCATCGGCAAAAAAGTGACTGTAGGGATTGCGCTGGCTGATGGCAGCAAACGCTACATAAGCGCGCATGTGTCGGACTTCGTCCATACGGGGGCCGACGGCGGCATTGCCAATTACACTGCCGAGCTTGTGCCGTGGATCTGGATCCTCAGCCGGCGACGCGATTCGCGTATCTTCCAGGACAAGACCACAGAGCAGATCGTCAAGGACGTCTTTGCCTACTACCTGACACTGGCTGAATACGAGTTCCGCCTGAGCCAACCGCTCAAACCGATCAGTTACTGCACGCAATATCAAGAGTCGGATCTCAACTTTGTGTTGCGCCTGCTCGAGCATGAAGGGCTATTTTTCACCTTCGAGCACTCGCAGGAAGGCCATCGCATGATCATCAGCGATGACAGCAGCATGCTTCCGCAGCTGGAGCGCCAACCGCTGATCCGCTATCACAGTGCGTCTGTCACCGAAACTGCCGACTCGATCACCACATGGTCTTCGGCGCGTCGGATGCAGCCAACCCGTCTTGCCTTGAAATCTTTCGACTACAAGCAGCCGGGCAACCCGCACCTGGTGCAGTTGAATTCGGTCAACCAGCAGGGCGAGGTCGGCCAGTATGAAGTATTCGAGTACGAAGGCCTCTATGGTTACGCCGACGCAGACGAAGGCATGCGCAAGGCACGGCGGCGGCTGGAGGCAATGGAAGTGGACGGCAAGACGTTCCATGGTCAGAGCAACTGTCGCGCCATGGAGCCTGGCCAGTATTTTGAACTGAGCCAGCATTACGACCATGACAATGACGCCCCGGATGACCGGCAGTTCTTGCTGCTTTCGGTTACCCATTGGGGGCAGAACAACTATGCCAACGATGGCGAAGCCGGCTACCGCAATGGCTTCACCTGCATTCGCCGTAAAATTCCTTTCCGCCCTTCATTGAGCACCCCCAGGGCGGGCATCAGCGGGCCGCAGACGGCGATTGTGGTCGGCCCCCCCGGTGAAGAGATCTACACCGATGAGTTGGGCCGGGTGAAATTGCAGTTCCACTGGGACCGTAATGGTGAGTTCAACGACCAAAGCTCTTGCTGGGTGCGCGTTGCCCAATCCGGTGCCAGTGGCGGCTTCGGCAGCATCCAGATTCCGCGGGTTGGCGATGAAGTGGTGGTGGTGTTCCTCGACGGCAACCCCGACCGCCCGCTGATCATGGGCAGCTTGTACAACAGCAACAACACCCCGCCGTGGTCGCTGCCGGCGAACAAAACCCAGAGCGGCTTCCTGACCCGGTCGATGAAGGGTGACGGTGGTACCGCCAACTTCTTCCGCTTCGAGGACAAGGCCGGCGCCGAGCAGATCATCATGCACGCCGAGCGCAACATGGACACCGAGATCGAGCTGGATGAAACCCATGATGTGGGGAACAACCGGACGATCACGGTGGGTGGCACGCACACCGAGCAGGTCAAGAAAGACACCGTGGTGCAAGTAACCGAAGGCTCTTATACGCTCCAGGTGGACAACCAGTTCATTCAGGTGGCAGCCAAGCAGCACATCATCCTCCAGGTGGGCGACAGCAGCATCACGCTGACGCCGGAAGGCATCGAGATCAAAGGCAAGGTCATCACCACCACCAGCTCCGACATCACCAAGATCACGGGCGCGCCGGTGCGAATCAACGACTGAGGCCAGGCGCATGTACAAACCCTCGATCTATGACCGCATTTCCGCCCGGCGCGAAGCGCTGGAGGAGCAAGAGCGTCTAGCCAAGTTGGCAGAGGCAGACCAGGCGGCCAGTGCGAAACCAGAACAAGAGCCAGAAGCCGTGCCAGTGCCGGTAGCGCTGCGGGATGTTGCCAGCGGGTTCACCTTCTGCGGTTTCCACTTGCAGTTTCCGGGTGGTTTTCGTTTTCGCGACATCCAGACAACGATCGAACACGAAGGCGAGCTCGTCACTCTGAACATCCGCCGCCGTGACGTGCGCGCTGGCCAGGATTTGGAGCACTTGTTCGAATCGGCAGTTCGGTCCTTGCGCGAGTCGAACCCGCAAATGCGCGTGATCCGCCAGCGCGATTGTCATGTGGCAGGTAGCCCGGCAAAGGTGCTCGATTTCCATTTCAAGGCCGGGCAGCAGCCCCGTCACGGCCGCCTTGTTGGCGCACTGGTCCCTGTCGAAGGCAGTGTAATGCCGCAGTGGCTGGATATCGCCTGCGTAATCGATCCCACCAGTTCAGGCTTGAGCCAGTGGTTGGCCGAGTTCGACCGCATGCTCGATGGCCTCGCACTACGCTGACCTCACTTTATTGTTATCAGGAATTTTCATCGCATGGATTACGAGTTGCAGGAAGGCAGCATCGCGCTGCCAACAGGTTTCGAGGACCGCACGGTCAATATGTTTGTCCTTGGCGCCAGCGTCCCGGCACCGTTGAGCATCACCATCTCCAGGGACACCTTGCTGCCCGATGAGGCGCTGCAGGCCTATGTAGAACGTCAGATCAAAATGCTCACCTCGAAGCTGCGCGGTTACACCCGCATGGGCAACAAGGCCGTTTCACTGTCGGCAGCCGCGCCGATCGCCGGCATCCAGATCGACGCCTACTACATGAACCAGGGCCGCCCGCTGTACCAGCGCCAAGCCGCCTTCATCATCAGCCCCGGGCGTGCGCTGATCTTCTCGACCACTGCACAAGCGGACTTCAGCGCGCAGCAGAACCAGGATTGGGACAATCTGCTTGCCAGCTTCACTGCGCGCACCCCGGCACAAGCCAGCGCCGAGTCCGGCGAACAGGAGTAAACCCTCATGTTCGAAGCGGCCAGGTTCGGCGACGAGATATCGCACACCAGCGCACTGGGGGGCTTTCTAATTGGAGCCGCCTTGGGCATCGCGCTGGTGGCCACGGTAGCCATTGCCACATTCACCTGCGGGTTTGGCGTGGCCTTGTTGGCCGGCCTTGCAGCCGGTATCGGAGGCAGCCTGCTGACCGCCGCCGGAGAGGCGATAGGCAGTATGTTCTCGTCCCCCTCAGGGACGATAACCACTGCCTCACACAACGTATTCATCAACAGCCTGAAGGCCGCCCGCGTCGAGAAAAGCATCGGTGCCTGCGACAAGCATCCCGGGCCTGTGCAAATCGCCGAAGGCTCGACCAACGTCTTCATCAATAGCGTTGCCGCTGCACGCAAGGGTGACAAGCTGACCTGCGGCGCGACCATTTCCGGCGGCTCGGATAACGTCATCGTTGGCGGCGGTACCTACCGCTACTTGCCTGTGGATGACGAAATTCCTCAGTGGCTGCGTACCACCGTCGATGTGCTTATGGCCATTGCCGGCGCCGCTGGCGGTATCGCCCAATTGATTAAGGCTGGCACCCAGGCCGGCATGAAGGCCGTCATGCCTTGCGCCCTGAAATTCACGGCAGGCTTCATCGCGGGGGAGGTGGCCAGCCGCTTCGTGGTCGAGCCTGTGGTCCGCAGGGCCATCGGTGGCCTGGTCGGCAACCCTGTTGACCTCACCACTGGGCGCAAGCTGATCCCCGATGAGATCGACTTCAGCCTGCCAGGCCTGATGCCTATCGAATGGTCACGCTTCTACGCCAGCGACCTCACTGTCGACAGCGTGCTGGGGCGCGGCTGGGTGCTGCCTTGGGAACAAAGCCTGCGCCGCCAGGGCTCGTTTATCTACCTCACCGACAACCAGGGCCGCGAGGTCCCATTCGTGACCCTGCAGCCGGGTGAGCGCATCTACAACCCGCACGAACAGGTGTACCTGGTGTGTACCGAGGGTGGCCATTACATCCTGCAGACCCTCGACAACCTGTTCTTCTATTTCGGCGAAGTCCCCGACAGCAACACCGAAGTGCCGTTACAACGCATCGAGAATGCTCTGGGCCACTTCCTGCACTTCACCCGCACGCCGGACGGCACCCTGACCGACATCAGCGCCACCGGCGGCACCCGCATCCACCTGCACTACGACAACCCCCTGGGCCGCCTGACCGACATCAAGCGCGTGGTGAACAACGAAGCGGTGGAAACGCTCACCCAGTACCGCTACGACGAACACGGCCAGCTGAGCGCGGTGATCAACCGCAACGGCGACACCGTGCGCAACTTCAGCTACGCCGAAGGCCTGATGGTCACCCACAGAAACGCCCTGGGCCTGGGCTGCCACTACCGTTGGGAAACCCTCGGCGATAAACCACGCGTGGTCGAGCACTGGACCAGCGATGGCGAGCACTACCGTTTCCGCTACGACCTCGACGCCCGCACCAGCTGGGCCACCGACGTGCTCGGCCGCGAGCTGGAAGTGCAGTACAACGCCGACCACCGCGTGATCGCCAGCCGTGATTACGGTGGCGAGCGTTACGCCATCGAGCTGGACGAGCAGGGCAACATGGTCGGCCTAGACCTGCCAGACGGCAATCGCCTGACCTTCAAGTACGACGAATTCGCCCGCCTGCTGGAAGAAACCGACCCGCTGGGCCGTAAGATCCAGTACGAATATCACCACCTGACCACGCTGGTGACTCAGGTCACCTACCCAGACGGCAGCACCTGGCGAGCGCGCTACGACGACAAGGGCAACCTGCTCGCCGAATTCGATGCCCTCGGCCAGATGACCGAGTACCTGAACAGCGATGACGGCCTGCCGCACACCATCATCGATGCGACCTACAAGTCCAAGTACCTGTGGTGGAACACCCTGGCCCAGGTCGAGCGTTATCAGGACTGTTCGGGCAAGAGCACTTACTACCGCTACGACGAGCGCCAGCATCTGGTGGCCGTGACCGATGCGCTGAACCAGACCACCACGCTGGAGCGCAAGCCGGACGGTGAGGTGGTGCGCATCAGCCATCCGGACGGCACGAAGGAAACCTTCAGCTACAACGTCTACGGCCAAGTGCTCAGCCACACCGACGGCAAGGGCCAGACCACCCGCCTGATGCGCACCGCACGCGGCCTGCCCAGCAGCCGCGAGGATGCCAAGGGCCAGCGAGTACGTTACGAGTACGACAAGGCCATTCGCCTGACCGCGCTGGTCAACGAGAACAACGCCACGTACAGCTTTGCCTACGACGCTTCGGATCGGCTGAGCGAAGAGGTGCGGGTAGATAACCTTACCCGGCGTTTCAGCTACAACGTCGGTGGCCACCTGACGCGACTGGACGAAATCGGCTACGGCGAAAATGCCGAGCGCCCCGAGCGGCACACGCTGTTCGAGCGCGACAGCATTGGTCGGTTGGTCGGCAAGATCAATCTCGATTCCCAGCAGCAGTTCACCTATGACGAGGTTGACCGCTTGCTGAGCATCGAGCGGCAGCCCAGTGGCATGGGCAAGCAGCTTGGGGTGACCGAGGAAAAGCTGGCGTACACCTACGATGTGCTGGGAAGGCTGACACAAGAGATCACGCCCGATGGCACGCTGGGTTATGAGTACGATCCGCTCAGCAATCTGATCACTCTGACCCTGCCGGATGGGCGCAAGGTCAACCACCTGTACTACGGCAGCGGTCACCTGCACCAGTTGAACCTGGACGGCCAAGTGATCAGCGACATGGAGCGCGATGACCTGCACCGTGAGGTCTACCGCACCCAGGGCAAACTCACCAGTTGCTTTGGCTACGACGCCATGGGACGCAAGGCTTGGCAGTTTGCCTCAACCTTGCCTGCAGACAAGCTTTCACAGGTGCACAACACCGGTATCAATACCTCGCTGCTGGTGGAGCATGCGTACAACCCGATCCACCGCCGTTACCAATACGACCCGGCCGGAGAACTGGTGCGTACCCTCGACAAGCTGCGGGGCGAGATCAAATACGAGTACGAAGCCAACGGGCAACTGCGCAGCCGTGATACCGGTTCACTGGTGGGCAGCGAGGAGTTTCGCTACGACCCCGCGGCGAACAGGCTGGACTTCAACGCGCGTCAGTTTGACAAGGTCAAGGACAACCGGATCAAGCAGTGGCGGGACCAGGAGTATCGCTACGATCCTTGGGGCAACCTGATCGAGAAGCGCTCGGGGCACAGCAAGCTGCAGAGCTTTAGCTACGACTGCGAGAACCGGCTGGTGCGGGCGCAGACGCTGGTTAACGGTAAGCTGGAGAGTACCGGGCAATACCGGTACGACAGCCTGGGGCGGCGGGTGGCCAAGCAGGCTGAGATCAACGGCGAAGTCGAACAGAAGCGCTTCCTGTGGCAAGGGTTGAGGATGTTGCGGGAGGAAACGCCTGGTCAGAGCATTTTGTACCTGTATGAGCCGGGAAGCTATTCGCCGTTGGCGCGCGTGGATCAGGTTGAAGGGGAAGAACAGAAGGTCTACTACTTCCATACGGACCAGATTGGTACGCCGCTGGAGTTGACGGACAGCGAGGGTGAGATCGTTTGGCGGGCGAGCTACCGCTCGTGGGGTTCGGTAGAGCAGCTGGCCGTTAACGAAATCGAGCAGAATCTGCGTTTTCAAGGGCAGTATCTTGATAACGAAACGGGACTGCACTACAACACTTTCCGTCACTACGATCCTGAGGTAGGGCGTTATGTTTCTCAGGACCCTATTGGTTTAGATGGTGGGCTAAATCTTTACCGCTATGGTCAAAATCCGATAGGTTGGATTGACCCATGGGGATGGGAATGTTGGAGTACTGCACGAAAAAACTATTGGAAAGCTGAAGCCAAAGCACCTAGTCGGACTTATTCACCTGCTAATCTGGTGCGTATGGCTGAGGGGAAGGCGCCCAAGATGACGGTTGAAGTGATTTCTCGTAAAACAGATAAGATATCAATAAGAGAATATACTTTAGAACTTCATCATAATGATATCCCTCAGCGAGTGGGTGGGGAGGGTGTTCATGATTCGTCTAATTTGCTTGCGCTTACTCCTTGGGAGCACGAGGCTGTCGATCAATTTAGGCATGTAGGATCGGATCTGATTAGGGTAATAAAAGGAGTTGATGTATGGTAGTCGACAGTGGTTTGTTGGCGGAGCGTATAGTGGGATCGCCCATTTATAAAAAATTGCTCTCGGAGCTTGTTGATGTTTTACATATTGAGGTTGAGTCGGAATACACGGAGGTATTTGCTAGGCTTGACTCTGCTAAGGTTGCAAGGGCAAAAGTCGATATTGATGAGTTAATGTTAGCGTTAACTGATAACTTCGACCTGTTACGGGGATATTCTATTTCTAAATTCCGGGCATTATCCGCTGAAGAAGAGGATGAGGAGGAATACCCCGCTGGAGCAGAACCTTCAGAGGACGAAAAAAGCAAGACCCTTTCAGTTGGAAAGTACTCGCAAGGGTTTCTGTTGACAAATCTCATTGAGTATGTATTGGCGAAGTCTAGTCGCGAGCAACTACTAGAATATCTTAAGCTTTCGAGAATCCCTCGAGCGAAAAAATATGCTGACCAGCTGTTTAAGTTGGTAAAACTCGTGTGATGTAGATTATTTAACTGGCACTTATTGCTCGGAGTGCTTCGTAGTTGTTATTTTTCGGTACGAGTTGGTGGCTCTCTAAAAATGTACTAGCTTGGATTTCGGGATTAAATCCCCGAAATACGCCGAAGGCCTGATGGTCACTCACAGCAAAGCCCTGGGCCTGGGCTGCCACTACCGCTGGGAAACCCAGGGTGGCAAACCACGGGTGGTCGAGCACTGGACCAGCGATGGCGAGCACTACCATTTCCGCTACGACCTCGACGCCCGCACCAGCTGGGCCACCGACGTGCTCGGCCGCGAGCTGGAAGTGCAGTACAACGCCGACCACCGTGTCATCGCCAGCCGTGACTACGGTGGCGAGCGTTACGCCATCGAGCTGGACGAGCAGGGCAACATGGTCGGCCTCGACCTGCCGGACGGCAACCGGCTCGCCTTCCAGTACGACGAATTCGCCCGCCTGCTGGAAGAAACCGACCCGCTGGGCCGCAAGACCACCTACGAATCTCACCACCTGACCACGCTGGTGACCCAGGTCAGCTATCCGGACGGCAGCACCTGGCGAGCGCGCTACGACGACAAGGGCAACCTGCTCGCCGAATTCGATGCCCTCGGCCAGATGACCGAGTACCTGAACAGCGATGACTGCCTGCCGCATACCATCATCGACGCGACCTACAAGTCCAAGTACCTGTGGTGGAACACCCTGGCCCAGGTCGAGCGTTATCAGGACTGCTCGGGCAAGAGCACTTATTACCGCTACGACGATCGTCAGCACCTGGTGGCGGTGACCGATGCGCTGAACCAGACCACCACCCTGGAGCGCAAGCCCGACGGCGAAGTGCTGCGCATCAGTCACCCGGACGGTACCGCGGAAACCTTCACCTACAACGTCTACGGCCAGGTAATCAGCCACACCGACGGCAAGGGCCAGACCACACGCCTGATGCGTACGGCGCGTGGCCTGCCGAGCAGCCGCCAGGATGCCAAGGGCCAGCGGGTACGCTACGAGTACGACAAGGCCGTGCGCCTGATCGCGCTGGTCAATGAGAACAACGCCACGTACAGCTTTGCCTACGACGCTTCGGATCGGCTGAGCGAAGAAGTGCCGGTGGATAACCTGACCCGGCGTTTCAGCTACAACCTCGGCGGCCATCTGACCCGACTGGATGAGATTGGCTATGGCGAAAATGCCGAGCGGCCGGAGCGGCACACGCTGTTCGAGCGCGACAGCATTGGCCGCTTGATCGCCAAGCTGAACCGCGATTCACAGCAGCAGTTCACCTACGACGACGGGGACCGGCTGCTGAGCATCGAGCGGCACCCGAGCGGACTCGGCAAGCAACTTGGGGTGACCGAGGAAAAGCTGGCGTACACCTACGATGTGCTGGGGCGGCTGACGCAAGAAATCACGCCCGATGGCACGCTGGGTTATGAGTACGATCCGCTCAGCAATCTGACCACTCTGACCCTGCCGGATGGGCGCAAGGTCAACCACCTGTACTACGGCAGCGGTCACCTGCACCAGCTGAACCTGGATGGCCTGGTCATCAGCGACATGGAGCGTGATGACCTGCACCGTGAGGTGTACCGGACGCAGGGCAAGCTCACCAGTTGTTTCGGTTACGACGCCGTGGGGCGCAAGGCCTGGCAGTTTGCTTCGACCTTGCCGGCCGACAAGCTGTCGCAGGTGCACAACACCGGCATCAATACCTCGCTGCTGGTGGAGCATGCCTACAACCCGATTCATCGCCGTTACCAGTACGACCCGGCCGGAGAGCTGGTGCGCACGCTCGACAAGCTGCGAGGCGAGATCAAGTACGAGTACGAAGCCAACGGGCAGTTGCGCAGCCGCGATACCGGCTCGCTGGTGGGCAGCGAAGAGTTCCGCTACGACCCCGCCGCGAACCGCCTGGACTTCAATGCGCGGCAGTTCGACAAGGTCAAGGACAACCGGATCAAGCAGTGGCGCGATCAGGAGTACCGCTACGACCCGTGGGGCAACCTGATCGAGAAGCGCTCGGGGCACAGCAAGCTGCAGAGTTTTATTTACGACTGCGAGAACCGGCTGGTTCGGGCGCAGACGCTGGTTAACGGCAAGCTGGAGAGTACCGGGCAATACCGGTATGACAGCCTGGGGCGGCGGGTGGCCAAGCAGGCTGAGATCAACGGCGAAGTCGAACAGAAACGCTTCCTGTGGCAAGGGTTGAGGATGGTGCGGGAGGAAACGCCTGGTCAGAGCATTTTGTACCTGTATGAGCCGGGTAGCTATGCGCCGTTGGCGCGCGTGGATCAGGTTGAAGGGGAAGAGCAGAAGGTCTACTACTTCCATACGGATCAGATTGGTACGCCGCTGGAGTTGACGGACAGCGAGGGTGAGATCGTTTGGCAGGCGACCTATCGCTCGTGGGGTGAGATAGAGCAAGTGGCTGTCGATAAGGTCGAGCAGAATCTGCGATATCAAGGTCAATATTTCGATGAAGAGACCCGGCTACACTACAATACCTTTAGATATTACGACCCCGAAGTGGGAAGATTTATTACTCAAGACCCTATAGGTTTGAGAGGCGGTTTTAATCTTTATAGCTATGTGCTGAATCCAAATAACTGGATAGACCCTGCCGGACTAACTCCTTGTATGGGGAGACCGTCTCAGCGTAGTGCAGGGGGTACTGGGGCTAAATATGATCCTGTAAATGGGCAAGGCCTTTATGTATTAACAGATAATGGAGTGATCAAGTATGTGGGGCGTGGTGATGCGACAGCCCGCTTAGGTGTGCATGCTGCAACACCAGGTAAATCTAACTTGCAGCAACATGTGATTTTTGATAATAATTTGACCAAAGCTGAGGCCAAATTTCTGGAGCAAAAAATTATGGATCTTAATGGAGGCGCGCTTTCGACCAATGAGTTTACAAACTTGTTGAATAGAATCAGATCGTATAGTCCCTCTAACCCTAATGCTTCAATTTATGATGTGGCCGGGCATAGCCCAAGCTGGGGGGATGGTGTACTATCCGACGCTTTGGCCAAGATGAAGGGGCTAGGCTTATGATAGGAGTTAAATCTATGCGGGTTGGCGACTATTTTTCTATCCCTATGGGGGATGGTAGGTTCGCAATTAGCCAAATAATTTGGCTTGGAACAGAAAGCCAGGAACAAAAGTTTAAAAAGATATTTGCTTTCGCTGTGTTGTCTGTCAGCACTAATGAGGGGGTACCTGAGAATGTCGAGTATTTGATATTCAAAGATCACAGGGGAAGCTTTTCGGTAATTTTTACGGTTGTGGACAAACTAAAGACGGGTGACTGGCATATTCTACAGCACGGTATAGTTTCTGATGCCGCGCTGAAGGATTTTGAATTTAATATGGCGGGTACTCTTTACCGGCGAGGGAGTCCAGTCAGGGTTTTGGCTATTGAGGAATATCAGGATTATATATTAATGGGTGTATCCGGTTTTGCTTTGGTCGAAAATTTTCTGCAGCAATATTGAGAGATTGAAGTTTTGCTCGTCGTCTTGGTTCTTTAATAAAATATTAGAATGGGGAGTGCAATCATATATGTCAAAGATTGCGCTCTTTGTTTCTCAATTGATCGTTGATTTCACGCATATGCTGAGATGCTTTAAAAGTGCTTGGACCAAGCGCTAAGAGTAGGGTCAGTGAGGCAGACTTTACACTGCCAGATTGGCGGTTCCATTCATGGCCGTGGAACCGGACGAGAGCATTATAATCCCAGTGAACGTATCGATCTAGTGTGCTACGAGAGCGGGCATTACACCCCCAAGCGTAGGTAGTTGGTGATCATATATTGTTAACTAAGCGGTACGAGTATTGAGTTTACCCTCAAGGTTGATAGATCGTCAGCGTCGGCTTTGAAATAGAGTAGTTTTTTTTGACCTCACTAGCGTATTTGTAGAGTCAACGCATTCTTGAATACTCCGTGACCGATGCGCTGAACTAGACCACCACGCTGGAGCGCAAGCCGGACGGCGAGGTGGTGCGCATCATCCATCCCGACGGTGCCAATGAAACTTTCGGCTACAACGTCTACGGCCAGGTAGTGAGCCACACCGACGGCAAGGGCCAGACCACCCGCCTGATGCGCACCGCACGCGGTTTGCCCAGCAGCCGCGAGGATGCCAAGGGCCAGCGAGTACGCTACGAGTACGACAAGGCCATCCGCCTGACCGCGCTGGTCAACGAGAACAACGCCACGTACAGCTTTGCCTACGACGCTCCGGACCGGCTGAGCGAAGAAGTGCGGGTAGATAACCTTACCCGGCGTTTCAGCTACAACGTCGGTGGCCACCTGACGCGACTGGATGAAATCGGCTACGGCGAAAATGCCGAGCGCCCCGAGCGGCACACGCTGTTCGAGCGCGACAGCATTGGCCGCTTGATCGCCAAGCTGAACCGCGATTCACAGCAGCAGTTCACCTACGACGACGGGGACCGGCTGCTGAGCATCGAGCGGTACCCGAGCGGATTCGGCAAGCAACTTGGGGTGACCGAGGAAAAGCTGGCGTACACCTACGATGTGCTGGGGCGGCTGACGCAAGAAATCACACCCGATGGCACGCTGGGCTACGAGTACGATCCACTCAGCAACCTGACCACATTGACCCTGCCGGATGGCCGCAAGGTCAACCACCTGTACTACGGCAGTGGGCATCTGCACCAGCTGAACCTGGACGGTCAGGTGATCAGCGATATGGAGCGCGACGACCTGCACCGCGAGGTGTACCGGACCCAGGGCAAGCTCACCAGCTGCTTCGGTTATGACGCGATGGGGCGCAAGGCCTGGCAGTTTGCCTCGAACTTGCCGGCCGACAAGCTCTCGCAGGTGCACAACTCCGGTATCAATACCTCGTTGCTGGTGGAGCATGCCTACAACCCGATCCACCGTCGCTATCAGTACGACCCGGCGGGTGAACTGGTGCGCACGCTGGACAAGCTGCGTGGCGAGATCAAGTACGAGTACGAAGCTAACGGGCAGTTGCGCAGCCGCGATACCGGCTCGCTGGTGGGCAGCGAAGAGTTCCGTTACGACCCGGCAGCCAACCGCCTGGACTTCAATGCGCGGCAGTTCGACAAGGTCAAGGACAACCGGATCAGACAGTGGCGGGACCAGGAGTACCGCTATGATCCTTGGGGCAACCTGATCGAGAAGCGCTCGGGGCACAGCAAGCTGCAGAGCTTTGCCTATGACTGCGAGAACCGTCTGGTTCGGGCTGAAACGGTGGTCAACGGCAAGTTAGAGAGCTCTGGGCAATACCGGTACGACAGTCTTGGACGGCGGGTGGCTAAACAGGCAGAGATCAACGGCCAGGTTGAACAGAAGCGCTTCCTGTGGCAAGGGTTGAGGATGTTGCGGGAGGAAACGCCTGGTCAGAGCATTTTGTACCTGTATGAGCCGGGGAGCTATGCGCCGTTGGCGCGGGTCGATCAGGCGGAAGGAGAGGAGCAGAAGGTTTATTACTTCCATACTGACCAGATTGGCACGCCGCTGGAGCTGACGGACAGTGATGGCGAGATCGTTTGGCAGGCGACGTATCGCTCATGGGGCGTAATAGAGAGTATGCCGATAAGTGAGATCGAGCAGAACCTGCGCTTCCAAGGACAGCACTTTGATGATGAAACCGGACTGTATTACAACACGTTTCGGTACTATGATCCGGAGTGCGGAAGGTTCTCTACGCAAGATCCAATTGGGTTGGAAGGAGGGTTTAATCTCTATTTATATGCTCCTAGCCCTATTCTCTGGATCGACCCAATGGGGCTGGCAACGTACAACACGATGCCGGGCATCGAAGGGTTTCAAAAACACCATATTATCCCACAGCAGCTAGTGAATCATCCTGTTTTAAAAGCGTCGGGTATGAATATACATGCGTTGAATAATATAATATATCTCCCTACGCATGAGGAGTTCCATCCTACACGAACTATTCATAGAGGATCCCATCCAGGGTATAGTCGCGATGTAAAAGCAAGTTTAAATGAGGTGGAAAAAGTCGGGCGCCAGGAAAAATGGACGCAAGCCCAATACAAGGCAGCTGTTGATGATATTATTAGTGAGAATCGTCAGGGGTTGCGCAAGGGTCAAATAAAGCTTAATAAAAATTCAATTAGAGGGGGAGCGTGTTAATGAAGTTGCTCGAGCCTGTGGATAGTTATCCTGAAAAATATTGGCTTTCCTATGATCATGGGTCCAGCATAGATCACCTGAGCTTTCAAGAATGTAAGTTGATTTCAGGTTCTGATTTGTCTGTTGGACTTTCACTCAATAAAAAAGTTGGTTTGAGTGCGTTTAGGAAGTTTGATTATCTTTTTAGTGATGGACCTGACATCGTAACGTCAAGGCTTGTTGATATTTTTGTTGCGATGGGGCTTGAAAGCGAAATCCAGTTTATTCCTGCGTGTGTTGCGATTAATGGGGATTTATATAATGATTATTATGCAGTAAATTATTTGATGTCGGAAAGCGCTTTTGATATGGAAAGGTGCGTTTATAAGCCCTTAATAAAATCATTGCCCGATGGACCAAAAAGATTCAGTAAAATCGTTCTTCAGGATATCGAACCAACTCATTCGATTTTCCGTGCACTGGAAAGCATGTCGCGCATTGTGGTGTCGGATCGGGCAGCTGAGTCGCTTCAGAATAAATCTGTGATTGGTATTTGTTTTGTTGAAGGTCGGAGTGATATGTGAGCTTGTCCTTTCTAATAGTTTTTCTCGGATGAATGGTAGCAAACAACCAGGGCAGCCTGGTTGTTCGCTTGGATCTAACGGAGGTGGATTTCCTCGCCACCTAGACGATTACGTCACTGCTGTTAGACTACACTCATGGTAAGGCAGAGGCAATTGCGATTTCTCATGATAAAGGTTGGCTTAAAGGTCGGGCACCAAAAAATTCATCTGTAACATGCTAATTTAAGGAGTGGACTGTCGTGCTCATAAAGCTATCAAGATCTGAACCTCAGATAAATAAAATGGATGTAGAACTTCTTGAAGGTCAGCTATCCGTTCAACTGCCTGATTTTTTCAAGCAGTTTTTCTTAAAAAATAATGGGGGAGTGCCAGACAAAAATTGGTGGGATAGTGGGGATGATTATGAGCCTATTAGAGTAAAAAGATTCAAGGCTATAGCCCGAGCTGCCGCTACGGATTCACTAGATACGAAGTATATTTGGTCGTGTTACCAAGCCATGACGGCGCGAAACGTCATTCCTGCGACAATTCTCCCGTTCGCTACTGATGATGGCGGAAATTTCTTCTGCCTTGACTTGGTGGAGGGTGGCGTATGTTATTTTGCGACAGACTCTTATGATGCTGATTTGACAATTGCTGAAAATCATTTAAATGCGTATCGCTGGTTGGCTGGATCATTTGATGATTTCGTGTCTGGTCTCAAAGATGAGACGGAAATCGATTTGTGAAAGTTGTGCGGTGGTTTTATTTGGTATCAGTCATATTGTGTTAGTTTTTTGAGCTGATCTTTAAAAATTAACATGGAGGTCTGAGGCATCGGCCTTAGCCTACCGAGTATCTCAACAGCGATGACGGCCTGCCGCGCACGATCATCGATGCCAACTTCAAGTCCAAGTACCTGTGGTGGAACGCCTACGCCCAGGTCGAACGCTTCGAGGACTGCTCGGGCAAGAGCACCTACTACCGCTACGACGAGCGCCAGCACCTGATCGCGGTGACCGATGCGCTGAACCAGACCACTTCGCTGGAACGCAAACCTGACGGTGAAGTGCTGCGCATCCATCACCCGGATGGCACTGCCGAACGCTTCACCTACAACACCCTCGGCCAGGTGCTGACGCACACCGATGGCAAAGGCCAGACCACCTGCCTGCAGCGCACCTCTCGCGGCTTGCCGAGCAGCCGCCAGGATGCCAAGGGCCAGCGGGTACGCTACGAGTACGACAAGGCCGTGCGCCTGATCGCGCTGGTCAATGAGAACAACGCCACGTACAGCTTTGCCTATGACGCTTCGGACCGGCTGAGCGAAGAAGTGCGGGTGGATAACCTGACCCTGCGTTTCAGCTACAACCTCGGCGGCCATCTGACCCGACTGGATGAGATTGGCTATGGCGAAAATGCCGAGCGGCCGGAGCAGCATACGCTGTTTGAGCGTGACACCATTGGCCGATTGGTCGCCAAGATCAATCGCGATGCGCGTCAAGACTATGCGTACGACGACGGCGACCGGTTGCTGAGCATCGAGCGGCAGCCGACCGGGATCGGCAAGCAGCTTGGGATCACGGAAGAGAAGCTGGAGTACGCCTACGATCTGCTGGGGCGGTTGACCAAAGAAATTACCCCCGACGGCACGCTCGGCTACGAGTACGATCCACTCAGCAACCTGACCACATTGACCCTGCCGGATGGCCGCAAGGTCAACCACCTGTACTACGGCAGTGGGCATCTGCACCAGCTGAAACTGGACGGTCAGGTGATCAGCGATATGGAGCGCGACGACCTGCACCGCGAGGTGTACCGGACCCAGGGCAAGCTCACCAGCTGCTTTGGCTATGACGCCATGGGGCGGAAGGCCTGGCAGTTTGCCTCGAACTTGCCGGCCGACAAGCTCTCGCAGGTGCACAACACCGGTATCAATACCTCGCTGCTGGTGGAGCATGCCTACAACCCGATCCACCGTCGCTATCAGTACGACCCGGCGGGTGAACTGGTGCGCACGCTGGACAAGCTGCGTGGCGAGATCAAGTACGAATACGAAGCTAACGGGCAGTTGCGCAGCCGCGATACCGGCTCGCTGACCGGTAGCGAGGAGTTTCGCTACGACGCGGCAGCCAACCGGCTGGACTTCAATGCGCGGCAGTTCGACAAGGTCAAGGACAACCGGATCAGACAGTGGCGGGATCAGGAGTACCGTTACGATCCGTGGGGCAACCTGATCGAGAAGCGCTCGGGGCACAGCAAGCTGCAGAGCTTTAGCTATGACTGCGAGAACCGGCTGGTGCGGGCGGAGACACTGCATAACGGCAAGCTGGAAGGCCGGGGTGAGTATCGCTACGACAGCCTGGGGCGGCGGGTGGCCAAGCAGGCGGAGATCAACGGCGAAGTCGAACAGAAGCGCTTCTTCTGGCAAGGGTTGCGGATGCTGCGTGAGGAGACGCCGGGACAGAGCATACTGTACCTGTATGAGCCAGGCAGCTATGCGCCGTTGGCGCGGGTCGATCAGGCGGAAGGGGAGGAGCAGAAGCTTTATTACTTCCATACTGACCAGATTGGCACGCCGTTGGAGTTGACGGACAGCAATGGCAAGATCGTTTGGCAGGCGACGTATCGTTCTTGGGGGGCGATAGATAGTCTGCCGGTCAGGGAAGTCGAGCAAAACCTACGGTTCCAAGGTCAGTATTTTGATTGCGAATCGAGCCTGAATTACAATACTTTTCGGTTCTATGATCCAGAAATTGGGCGATTTGTCACTCAAGATCCAATAGGTGTCAGAGGCGGTGCTAATTTATATGTTTATGTGCCGGCGCCGACTACTTGGGTTGACCCTTTGGGTTGGGTGCCTTGGGAGAAAAACGGGTTTGATAGCTGGTTTAATAGCGTCTCAGTTCAAGATATTGTTGATAATAAAAAAGCTGTAGAAGCCGCCTTTAGAAATCCGGGAGGTAAACATGAGATGTTCCCTGTCTCTATAGCGTCGAAGGCAAAAGAACTTGGCTTTACCGCTCAAGAGCTTAAAGAAATGACAGTGCCAACCAAAGATATTACTTTTGTGGGTGTGACAGACAAACATGGTAATCCTGTGCCGGACGGTCCGCACCATGGTAGTAGGGCTGGAAGGCTGTTCCATAATAATTTAATTAAAGACCTGAATGATGCGCAAAGCAAAGCTCAAGCGCTTAGCGTGATCGATTCACATCACAGCAAACACATGAAGCTAGGAGCATGCTAAATGGATTCTTATGATATTGATCGGTATGAAAAAGTTCATGTTTGGGTAGGTACAAATTTCTCTTCGGAGGATGAATATCTAAAGTATTTTGAATTGGACTATTCTGTGGATTTGGATGATCCAGCATATAAGGTTTGTGGGTTTTGCAAAGATATTGGTTTGAGATGGTATGACGAGGATTTGATAGGGATTATACCAAGAAAAGCGGAGGAGGTGAATTTAGAGGAGATCTTGCTTGAATCTGCGGTTGATTCCAGTTGCATTGAGGATCTAAAGGCGGAGTGTTTGAGACTTGGAATTACTAAGGCTAATGCAATTTTCTGGTACTCTGATGGTGGCACGGAAATTTCCAAACCTCTAAAGTCGAATTATAATGGTTTGAAGTATGTTGGGTTATATGAGGGCGAATAAGCTCGACGAAGGTCCAGAAGAACCTGGAATTGGCGCTCTGCGTCAACATTTTTAGTGTTTGGATCTGATTTTCGATGTGCGGTTATGTGTTGTTTTTAATTTAAAGTTTTTGTTGTGAGTACTAGGGTAATAAGGATTCGATCTTTAATAACTAATAGTTTATTTGGCTCTGCCAAAGTATAGGTAGAGCCGATATTCTTTCACTGCATGTGCCGCCGGGCGCATCTACAACCCGCACGAACAGGTGTACCTGTATGCACCGAGGGCGGCCACTACATCCTGCAAACCCTCGACAACCTGTTCTTCTATTTCGGCGAAGTGCCAGACACCAACAGCGAAGTGCCGCTGCAACGCATCGAAAACGCCCTCGGCCACCTCCTGCATTTCACCCGCACGCCCGACGGTACGCTGACCGACATCAGCGCCACCGGCGGCACCCGCGTGCACCTGCACTACGACAACCCGCTGGGTCGCCTGACCGACATCAAGCGCGTGATCGACAACCAGGCGGTCGAAACCCTCACCCAGTACCGCTACGACGAACACGGCCAGCTGACCACCGTCATCAACCGCAACGGCGACACCGTGCGCAGCTTCAGCTCCGCCGAAGGCCTGATGGTGACCCACAGCAACGCGCTGGGCCTGGGCTGCCACTACCGTTGGGAAACCCAGGGTGGCAAACCACGGGTGGTCGAGCACTGGACCAGCGATGGCGAGCACTACCACTTCCGCTACGACCTCGACGCCCGCACCAGCTGGGCCACCGACGTGCTCGGCCGCGAGCTGGAAGTGCAGTACAACGCCGACCACCGCGTGCTCGCCAGCCGTGACTACGGTGGCGAACGCTACCGACATGCCCGCGACCGCCAGCATTCCCTTACACCTGCAGTGCAGCGCAAATCCTCGCCTACTACCCTATGTGCGTACCACTAGTTCCACCCCGTGGAACCACATTAGTTTGTACTCCCTCACCACTCGCGCTTATCTGTCGCCTAACACGACCTGCCAGCTCCGTCGTGATCTCAAGCGAACAACAAGAACCGGGGCCCACCCGCGCGAGGAGATTCCCATGCAGCGACATCAGCACATCCTGGCTTGGCTTAACGACGTGGCCTGCGACCTGCTCGCCATCCGCCACGACATCCACGCCCACCCTGAACTGGGTTTCGAAGAAAGCCGCACGTCGGCGCTGGTTGCCTCGCTGCTGCAGCAGTGGGGTTATGAGGTGCATACCGGTATCGGCAAAACCGGTGTGGTAGGGGTGCTGCGCAATGGCAGCAGTACGCGCAAGCTGGGGTTGCGTGCCGATATGGATGCGCTGCCCATTCACGAAGCTACCGGTGCGGCCTACAGCAGCCGTCACCAAGGCTGTATGCATGCTTGTGGGCATGATGGGCATACCACCATGCTGCTCGGTGCAGCGCGTTACCTGGCTGCGACGCGGCATTTCGATGGCACGTTGACGCTGATTTTCCAACCTGCGGAGGAGGGCCAGGGCGGGGCCGAGGCGATGCTGGCCGATGGCTTGCTGCAGCGCTTCCCCTGTGACGCGCTGTTTGGCATGCACAACATGCCGGGGCTGCCGGCCGGGCATTTGGGCTTGCGGGAAGGGCCGATGATGGCCTCGCAAGACTTGCTCAGCGTGACCATCGCGGGTGTTGGCGGGCATGGTTCCATGCCGCATCTGACTGTCGACCCCCTGGTGGCCGCAGCCAGTGTGGTGATGGCGTTGCAGACCGTGGTGGCGCGCAATATCGATGCCCAGGAAGCGGCGGTGGTAACCGTTGGCGCGTTCCAGGCAGGCGAGGCTGCCAATGTGATCCCGCAGCAGGCGTTGCTGCGCCTGAGCCTGCGTGCGCTGGATGCGCAGGTGCGGGCGCAGACCCTTGAGCGGGTGCGGGCGATCATCGTCAGCCAGGCGCAAAGCTTTGGCTGCACGGCCAGCATCGAGCACCGCCCGGCCTACCCGGTGCTGGTCAACCATGCAGCCGAAAATGCCTTCGCCGAGCAGGTGGGGGTAGCGCTGCTCGGCGCTGACAAGGTCGATGGCAGCACCCGCAAGCTGATGGGCAGCGAGGACTTTGCCTGGATGCTGCAGCGCTGCCCCGGTGCCTACCTGTTTATTGGTAACGGCATGCAAGGGCCGATGGTGCACAACCCCGGCTACGACTTCAACGACGACATTCTGCTGACCGGCGCCGCCTACTGGGCCGCGCTGACCGAGAGCTGGCTCAAGCCGGCCTGATTGCCCCTGTGTTGACGACTGCCGCTCGGCCCTGGGCGCGGCTGCGCCTGGGCGATCACTTGAACAAAAAAGGGAGCGTTCCCCATGCAGATTTCCAACACAGGCGCCTCGCGTACCCGGCAAGTGGTCGCGGCGGTCATCGGTAATGCGCTGGAGTGGTATGACTTTATCGTGTACGGCTTTCTGGCGAGCATCATCGCCCGCCAGTTTTTCCCTTCTGACGACGAATACGCTTCGCTGCTGATGGCACTGGCCACCTTTGGCGTGGGCTTTTTCATGCGTCCGGTGGGTGGCGTGCTGCTGGGGGTTTACGCCGACCGCCAGGGGCGCAAAGCGGCGATGCAGTTGATCATTCGCTTGATGACGGTGTCGATCGCCATGATCGCGTTCGCCCCAAATTACCTGGCCATTGGTATGGGCGCGCCGCTGTTGATCGTGGTCGCGCGGATGCTGCAGGGCTTTGCTACCGGAGGCGAGTATGCCAGCGCCACGGCGTTTCTGGTGGAGAGTGCGCCGGCCCATCGCAAGGGGCTGTATGGCTCGTGGCAATTGGTGGGGCAGTGCCTTGCGGTGTTCAGTGGGGCGGCGATGGTCGCACTGGTCACTCACCTGTGTACGCCCCAGGCGCTGGATAGCTGGGGCTGGCGAATTCCGTTCGTGTTCGGCTTGCTGATCGGCCCGGTGGGTCTGTGGATTCGCCGGCACATGCAGGAGCCGGAGGAGTTTCTGCAGGCTCGCAAGCAGGCCAAGGGCCAGGCGCCGGGCCTGTGGCGGGTGTTGAGCGAGCACCGGCGCAGCCTCCTGGTGTCGATGGGCCTGGCCTGTGGCGCGACGGTGTCGTTCTATGTGGTGCTGGTGAACATGCCCACCTTTGCCCACAAGACCCTTGGCCTGCCGCTGGATCAGGTGTTGCTGGTACAGATGCTCGCCGTCGGGGTGATGACCGTGGTCATCCCCCTGGCCGGTGCGCTCTCGGATCGGCTGGGGCGTCGGCCCGTACTGATGGCCTTCACCCTGGCATTCTTCGTCATGGTGTACCCACTTTATGTATGGGTGGCCGCCGCACCTTCGGTACAGCGCTTGCTGGTGATGCAACTGCTGCTGTGTTCGGTCATTGGAGGCTTTTTTGGCCCAGCACCCACCGCACTGGCCGAGCAGTTCCCGGTAGAGGTGCGCTCTACCGGTGTGTCGGTGGCGTACAACGTGGCGGTGATGGTGTTCGGTGGCTTCGCGCCGTTGATCGTGACCTGGCTTAGCCAGGTTCTAGGCACACCCGTGGCCCCCTCGTTCTATGTGCTGTTCGCCTGCCTGCTGACCCTGCTTGGCACCTATTGCCTGAAAGAAGCACCGCGCACCGGCAAGGCGGGGAACTACAACCTTGGAGTGAAACCGTGAACGCGCTTGCCCTCGACCCAATCGTTGCCCTTGATGCCGAGGCCTTGTCTCAAGCCATTCATGCTCGGCAGGTCAGTTGCCGTGAGGTGATGCAGGCTTACCTGGGCCACATCGAGCACTGCAACCCCCAGGTCAATGCCTTGGTCTCGCTGCGCTCGCCCCAGGCCCTGCTGGCCGAAGCCGAAGCGTGCGACCTGGAGCTGGCGTGCGGGCAGTCCCGCGGTTGGATGCATGGCATGCCCCAGGCAATCAAGGACCTGGCCGCCACGGCCGGGCTACGCACTACCCTGGGCTCGCCGCTGTTCGCCGAACACCTGCCGGCCCACGACGCCATCAGCGTGGCGCGGGTGCGGGCCAGTGGCGCGATCATCATCGGTAAAACCAACGTGCCGGAGTTCGGGCTGGGCTCGCAGAGCTACAACCCGCTGTTTGGCACCACCACCAATGCCTACGATGCCAGCCGTGTGGCCGGAGGCAGCAGCGGCGGCGCTGCGGCAGCGTTGGCCATGCGCTTGCTGCCAGTAGCCGATGGCAGCGACATGATGGGCTCGCTGCGCAACCCGGCTGCGTTCAACAACGTGTTCGGCTTGCGCCCGTCCCTAGGCCGGGTGCCGTATGGCCCGGCCCCGGAGCTGTTCGTGCAGCAGCTGGCCACCGAGGGGCCAATGGGGCGCAGCGTGACCGATGTCGCCCGCTTGCTGACAGTACAGGCTGGGTATGATCGGCGGGCGCCGCTGTCACTCAATGATGGCGAGCGGGATTTTGCGGCAGGGCTGCAGCGGGATTTCACCGGTGTGCGAATTGGCTGGCTGGGCGATTACGACGGCTATCTACCCATGGAAGACGGGGTGATGGCCCTGTGCGAAGCAGCCCTGGCCGATTTTGCCACCTTGGGCTGCAACATCGAGGCTTGTCAGCCGGCATTCGACCTGGCGCGTTTGTGGCAATGTTGGCTCACCCACCGCCACTTCCTGGTGCACGGCAGTCTGGCGGCGGCCTATGCCGACCCTGGCAAACGGGCGCTGCTCAAGCCCGAGGCGCAATGGGAGGTGCAGGGTGGCCTGCAGCTTAGCGCTGCGGCGGTCTATCAAGCGTCGCTGGATCGCAGTGCGTGGTACCAGGCCTTGCTCAGCTTGTTCGAGCGTTACGATTATCTGCTGCTGCCATCTGCCCAGGTGTTCCCTTTCGACGCAGCCCTGGCCTGGCCTGAAGTGGTTGGCGGGCGGCCCATGGACACCTATCACCGTTGGATGGAGGTGGTGATCGGGCCGACCCTGGCGGGCCTGCCAAGCATGAGCGTGCCGGTCGGTTTCAATGCCGCAGGCCTGCCGACGGGCCTGCAGATCATAGGCCCGGCCCAGGCAGACCATGCTGTGCTGCAACTGGCTTACGCCCATGAGCAACTGACCCGCTGGGTGCAGCGGCGCCCACCGCCAAGCCTTGTGAGCGGCTGAAGGGCTGACGCGGCCCGTATCTTGCTGGGCATGATGATCATCCACGCAGCGCCAGGGAGGTCACAGACATGGGCATAGCGACAGACACCGGTGGCGTGCGTTCGGTCGAGCGCGCGCTGGCGATCGTCGAATTGCTGGGTGAGCATCAGGCATTGGGGTTGGAAGAGGTGCATTACCTCACCGGCCTCCCGAAGGCTACAGCGTCACGCATGCTCGCTACCTTGCAGGAGCAAGGCTGGGTCTACCGTGGTTTGAATGACCGGCGCTACCGCCTGTGCGCCCGCCGCTTGTTCGGTGACCGCCAGCAACGTTTCAAGCGCCAGTTGGTGGAAAGCGCAGCGCCTTTGTTGCTGGAGCTGAGCGAGCGCACTGGGCTGGTGGCCGACTTGTCGTGCTTCGATGGTGAGCGCCTGGAGGTGATGGAAAGTGCCATACCGCAAGTTTTGCGCAAGCGTTATCCGAACAACTGCCATATCGTTGGCCAGCATGCCAGCCTGTTTCACTCGGCCATGGGCAGGGCGTGCCTGACAGAGCTGGCGCAAGAAGAGGTTCAGCGCCTGGCAGCCCATGAGCCAATGGCTGCCGAGGCCGTGATGGATGACCTGGAACGGGATGTCAAAAAGGGCTTTGGCCAACGTACCGAGGGCTATTGGGAGTATCCAGTGCGGCTGCCGTTTCTGATCCGGGCAATTGCCTTGCCGGTGCGGATACATGGGCAATTGGCAGGCAGCATTGCTCTGCACTGGCCGTTGGACCAAGCGCCAGTGGAGCAAGTGTTGGACCTGCATCTGAGCAGCCTGGCGGCGACTGTCGTGGACGTGCAGCATGCCTTGTTGAACTAGCGCGTGCCGGCCGGTTCTACCGTCGGCAAGCACTAGCACAACAGCCAAGGGATCTTTCCAATGCTGGTCATCGAGCACCTGCACAAGGCTTTCCACACCGCCCAGGGCCCACTCCCGGTGCTGCGTGGCGTTGACCTGGCCCTGGCAAAGGGGGCAAGCCTGGCCCTGATGGGTGAGTCCGGCAGCGGCAAAAGTACCTTGCTGCACCTGGTCGCCGGCCTGGACCGCGCCGACAGCGGGCGCATCCTCATCGACGGCGAGCCCTTGGCAGCCCACGGCGAGAGCACCTTGGCCCGTTGGCGGCGCGAAGGAATAGGTTTGGTGTTCCAGCAATACAACCTGATCAGCAGCCTGGATGTGGCGAGCAACCTGGCTTTTCAAGCGCGCCTGGCCAAACGCCTAGACCGGCAGTGGGTAGCCTATCTGGCCGAGCAGTTGGGGTTGACCAGCTTGCTCGGGCGTTACCCGGAGCAGCTTTCCGGAGGCCAGCAGCAACGTGTGGCGATCGGCCGAGCACTGGCCAGCCGCCCGGCGCTGTTACTTGCCGACGAACCCACCGGCAGCCTTGATGAAGCCAGCAGCGACGAAGTGCTGGCATTGCTGCTGCAACTGGTCAGCGATGCCGGCAGCAGCCTGCTGATGGTGACCCACAGCCCACGCCTTGCCGCCTGCCTACAGCAGCGCTGCGTGCTGCACCAAGGCCGGGTGCAAGGGGCATGAACACGCTACGGGTTGCCCTGCAGGCCCTGGCCAGCCACTGGTGGCGGCACCGCTTGCAAGGCGTCAGCCTGTTCACCGGGCTATGGCTGGCAACCGCTCTGTGGACTGGGGTGCAGGCCCTCAACACGCAAGCGCGCAGTGACTATGCCCGGGCCAGCGCTTTGTTAGGAGGGCCGGCACATCCGCAGATCGTTGCGCGCGACGGGCAGCGCTTCGACCAGAGCCTCTATGTGCAACTGCGCCGCCAAGGCTGGCCTGTGACGCCTGTGCTGGAAGGGCGCCTGAGCTTGCCGGGCGAGGCGGCGGTGGCCATCCGCCTGATTGGCATAGAGCCGCTGAGCATGCTGCCGGGTATGGGGGTTGCCGGCGGCGAGCTTGCCAACTTTGACCTGCAGGCGTTCATCGGCCCAGGCGGGCAAGCGCGGGTAGGGCCGGACACCCTGGGCCAATTGGCCGGTATCCAACGCACAGCCGACGGGAAGGCGCTACCGCCATTGCTGCTCGACCCACAGTTGGCTCCCGGCGTGATGCTGGTCGATATCGGCGTCGCCCAGGCCTTGCTGGGTGCGCCAGGCCAGCTTTCGCGGTTGGTCAGTGGCTGGGACCGGCCATTGCCGCTGGCTGTCGCTGAGCGGCTGAAAGTCCAGGCTGCGGGTGATGACACTGACCTGCAACGGCTCACCGCAAGCTTCCATCTGAACCTGACTGCGTTGGGCCTGCTGGCATTCGTGGTTGGCCTGTTCATCGCCCATGCTGCTATTGGACTGGCGCTGGAGCAGCGCCGGGGGCTGATCCGCACCCTGCGCGCTTGTGGGGTCAGCCTGAAGGTGCTCTTGGCCGCATTGGCGCTGGAACTGGGCCTGTTCGCCGTGGCTGGCGGCCTGGCAGGGGTGCTAGCCGGTTATTGGCTGGCAGCGCTGTTGCTGCCGGACTTCGCCTCCAGCTTGCGTGGCTTGTATGGCGCGCAAGTCTCTGGGCAGCTGCATCTACCGTTGTCTGGCTGGCTGCTGGGTATTGCGGTCAGCCTGCTTGGCGCGCTGCTGGCGGGCCTGGACAGCCTGCTGCGGGCCGCGCGCCTGCCCTTACTGGCCATTGCCCAGCCCCAGGCTTGGCGATTGGCGCAATTGCCTTGGCTCAAGCGCCAGGCGCTGGCGGCCTTGGCCTTGGCCGTGTTGGCTTTGGCCTGTGGGGTCTTTGGCAATAACCTGCCCAGTGCCTTTGCCCTGCTCGCAGCCCTACTACTGGCTGCGGCATTGGCACTGCCGG
The DNA here is from genome assembly GCF_014269025.2 of Pseudomonas promysalinigenes. Classification (NCBI taxonomy): domain Bacteria; kingdom Pseudomonadati; phylum Pseudomonadota; class Gammaproteobacteria; order Pseudomonadales; family Pseudomonadaceae; genus Pseudomonas; species Pseudomonas promysalinigenes. The sequence goes on from NZ_CP077094.1 coordinate 2,443,000, forward strand.
GGCTACTTGCGCTGTTGCTGGCCGGTTTGGCGCGGGTAGGGCGCCGGCCTTTGGTGCAATGGTTCATCGCTGATAGCCGCCAGCAGCTACCGGCACTGAGCCTAGCGCTGATGGCACTGTTGCTGGCCTTGGCTGCCAGTGTCGGTGTGGGTGGCATGACCGAAGGGTTTCGCCGCACGTTCGTGGGCTGGCTCGACCAGCGCCTGGCTGCAGACCTGTACGTCACCCCACGGGACGATACCCAGGCGCTGCAGCTCTATCAGCAGTTGCAGCACGACCCCGATGTGGCTGCAGTGCTCCCGGGCTGGCGCGCGCAATGGCGTATGCAGGGCTGGCCAGTGCAGGTGCAGGGGGTGATCGACCATCCTTTCTACCGTGACCATTGGCCGCTTCTGGAGCAGGCAACCGATGCCTGGGGGCAACTGGCCAAGGGGCAGGCAATCATGCTCAGCGAGCAATTGGCGCGGCGCCTGAATGTGAAGCTTGGGGATACGATGCAATTGCCGGTCGAACCTCCCCAGCTGGTGAACGTGGTCGGGATCTATGCCGACTACGGTAACCCGAAGGGCCATGTACTGGTCAATGCCCACTGGCTTGGCCAGCGGGTTGCAACGGCCACCTTGAGCGGCCTTAGCCTGTTGATCCAGCCAGGCCAGGTTGCCAGTGTCGAGGGTAAGTTACGCCAGCGCTACGCCCTGGATGACACGCAATACGTCGAGCAAGCCCGCCTGAAAGCCTGGTCGACACAGGTCTTCAGCCGCACCTTTGCGGTGACTGCAGCCCTTAATAGCCTTACCCTTGGCGTTGCCGGGTTGGCGCTGTTCATCGGGCAGCTCACGTTGGGCCAGCAACGGCTCGGGCAGCTGGCGCCGCTGTGGGCGCTAGGCGTGCCGCGCCGCTGGCTGGCCTGGCTAAGCCTTGGGCAGACGCTGATGCTCAGCGGCTTCACCGTGCTATTGGCCATTCCCCTCGGTTTGCTGCTGGCCTGGTGCTTGGTGGCGGTGGTCAACGTGCAGGCGTTTGGCTGGCGGCTGCCTTGGCATGTGTTTGTCAGCCAGTTGGCGCAGTTGGCCGCGCTGGGGCTGTTCACCAGCCTGCTGGCCAGCGCCTGGCCATTGTGGCAACTGGCCCGGCGCCAGCCAGGCAACTTGTTGCGAAGGTTCGGCGATGCGAGTTGAAACCGGGGTGTTGCTGGCCTGCCTTTGGCTGGCGGGGTGCGATGCGCCTGCGCCGCCGGCCAACAGCTACGCCGGCCTGGGTGACGAGGCGGCGGCCTTCAAGCAGGTGAGCCGTGGTACGCCGTTGGTATTCCCGCAAGATCACGCCGCCCACAATGGCTACCGCATAGAGTGGTGGTACGTCACCGCCAACCTGCAGGATGCCCAAGGCCAGGATTGGGGCGTGCAATGGACGCTGTTTCGCTCAGCCCTGCGCCCCGGCGCCGAAATCCTTGACTGGAGCAGCCCCAACCTGTGGATGGGCCATGCAGCCTTGACCAGCCCCCAGGGCCACCAGTTCAGCGAAACGCTAGCCCGAGGTGGGGTCGGCCAGGCCGGCGCTGAAACTGGGCCGTTTCGGGCATGGATCGATGATTGGTCGCTGCAGGGCGATGACGGCCTCCAACGCTTGCAGATGCGCGCCAGCGGCCCAGGCTTTGGCTATGACCTGACCCTGGCCAGCGACCATCCGCTGGTGCTTCAGGGTGACCAGGGTTATAGCGAAAAATCCGGCAAAGGGCAGGCCTCCTACTATTACAGCCAGCCGTTCTACCGTGTTCGCGGTGAGGTCGAACGGGGCGGGCAGCGCATAGCGGTCACGGGGCAGGCGTGGCTGGACCGGGAATGGAGCAGCCAGCCGTTGGCCGCCGGGCAAAGTGGTTGGGATTGGTTCTCGCTGCACCTGGAACGTGGCGCCAAGCTGATGCTGTTTCAGGTGCGTGAGGACCAAGCCCAGCCCTACCGCGCGGGTACCTGGGTGGGCTCAGATGGGCAGGTGCGTGCATTGCAGGGGGCGCAGGTTGCGCTCACGCCGCTGGCCTGGAGCGAGCAGGGCAACGGTAAGCGCGTGCCGACCCGCTGGCGAATACAGGTGCCCTCCACAGGCCTGGATGTAACGGTCGAGGCGGTGCAGCCCAAAGCCTGGATGGGCACCCGTTTCCCCTATTGGGAAGGGCCGGTGCGCGTCACTGGCAGCTCAACAGGCCGAGGCTACCTGGAAATGACCGGCTATTAGACAGTGGGCCGCTCACTTGAAGCCCGTCACCTGGTGGGGCACATAGGGCGCTTCGAGCCTGGCGATTTCCTCAGCACTGAGTTGGAACGCCAGCGCTGCAATCGCATCGTCGAGTTGTGCAACTTTCGAGGCGCCAACGATCGGCGCCGAGACACCGCTTTTGCCCAGCACCCAGGCCAGCGCCACCTGTGCCATCGGCACACCGCGCTCGGCTGCGACTTGCTCGACCACATCGATGACCCGGCCATCTTCCACTTCGGTTTTTTCGTAGAACGACTGCCCGGAAATATCGCTGCGGGTGCGCGCGGTCTGCTGGCCATGCGGGCGGGTCAGCCGGCCGCGAGCCATGGGGCTCCAGGGCATCAGGCCAACACCCATGTCCCGGCACATCGGGATCATTTCACGCTCTTCTTCACGGTAGATCAGGTTGAGGTAGTTCTGCATCGACACGAAGCGGCTCCAGCCATTGCAGGCTGCCACCTGCTGCGCTTTGGCGAACTGCCAGGCGTACATCGAGGAGGCGCCGATGTAACGGGCCTTGCCGGCTTTCACCACATCGTGCAGGGCCTCCATGGTTTCTTCGATGGGCGTGTGGTAGTCCCAGCGGTGGATCTGGTACAGGTCGACGTAGTCAGTGCCCAGGCGGGTGAGGCTGGCATCGATGTTAGCCATGATGGCCTTGCGCGACAGGCCCTGCTCGTTGGGGCGGTCGCTGCCCTGCCACATGTTGGCGGGGTAGAACACCTTGGTGGCGATCACCGTTTCGTCGCGGCGGGTGAATTCCTTCAGCAGCTTGCCAAGGATCAGTTCCGAGGTGCCGGCCGAATAACTGTTGGCCGTGTCGAAGAAGTTGATGCCTTGCTCGACGGCGTGGCGGATGATCGGGCGGCTGTCGGCTTCGCCCAAGGTCCACGGGTGGGTCCCGGCATCGGGTTCGCCGAAGGTCATGCAGCCCAGGCACAGTTTGGAGATATCCAGGCCAGTGTTGCCCAGTTTGACGTATTGCATCTGCTGATCCTCAGTGGTGGGTGGGGCGCCGCATACACGCTTAGCGATGCCGGCGTGTGAGTAATGCTGCAGCGCACGCGGTCCATAGTTCGGCTGCACGGTACTGGAAGGGTACGGTACACCCCGATGAAACCGGTTTCAAAACATTTCCAAAGCGGCTAGATTACTCGGCTTTCTCGAGGGCGGGCGCCCTCGGCCGCACTCCAGATGGCGCAACCCAAGGCCACCCATTGCTGATGAGGATTACAAATGGCTGAGCAAGCCCCTGACAACCCGCGCCGGGATTTCCTGCGCAAGACCTTGACCCTGATCCCGGTGGTCACCGTGGCCAGCACCGGCTTGGGTGCCAGCCAGTTGCTGGCTGAGCCTGCGCACGAACCCAAGGTGCCGGCCACACCAGCGGCCGGGGCTTACCAGCCCAGCTTCTTCACCGCAGAGGAGTGGGCGTTCGTGCAGGCAGCGGTATCGCGCATCATTCCCGCCGATGAGCTTGGCCCTGGTGCGCTCGAGGCTGGCGCCGCCGAGTTCATCGACCGGCAGATGAACACGCCTTACGCCACCGGGGCTCAGTGGTACATGCAAGGCCCGTTCAATGCCGATGCCGCCCCAGAGCTTGGCTATCAGCTGCAACTGAGCCCTCAGCAAATCTGGCGCCTGGGTATCGCCGCCACCGATGCATGGTGCAAGAACGCCAGCGGCAAAACCTTTGCCGAGCATGACAGCGCTACCCGCGACAAGGTGCTGACCAAGCTAGAAGCCGGTGAGATCGTTTTCGAACAGCTGCCAGCCAAGGTGTTCTTCAGCCTGTTGGTGCAGAACACCCGCGAGGGCTTTTTCTGCGACCCGATTCATGGTGGCAACAAAGGCATGGTTGGCTGGACGCAGATCGGCTTCCCAGGCGCGCGCGCCGATTTCATGGATTGGGTGGAGCGCAACGAGCCGTACCCATTCCCGGCAGTTTCCATCCGTGGTGAGAGGGCATAAGGCATGGCCAACGCAATGAAAAAGGCCGACGTGGTGATCGTGGGCTTTGGCTGGACGGGCGCGATCATGGCCAAGGAACTCACCGAAGCAGGGTTGCAGGTAGTCGCCCTGGAACGTGGGCCGATGCAGGATACCTACCCTGATGGCAGCTACCCGCAGGTGATCGATGAGCTGACCTACAGCGTGCGCAAGAAGCTGTTCGTCGATGTTTCCAAAGAAACCGTGACCATCCGCCACAGCGTCAACGATGTCGCACTGCCCAACCGTCAGCTTGGCGCCTTCTTGCCGGGCAAGGGCGTCGGCGGCGCGGGCCTGCACTGGTCGGGCGTGCATTTTCGCGTAGACCCGATGGAGCTGCGCATGCGCAGCCACTACGAGGAACGCTACGGCAAGCGCTTCATCCCCGAAGACATGACCATCCAGGACTTTGGTGTCAGCTACGAAGAGCTCGAGCCGCATTTCGACTTTGCCGAGAAGGTGTTCGGCACCTCGGGCCAGGCGTGGACGGTCAACGGCAAGCTGGTGGGCGAGGGCAAAGGCGGCAACCCCTATGCGCCAGACCGCTCCAACCCATTCCCACTGCCGGCGCAAAAGAATGTGGTGTCGGCCAAGCTGTTCGAGCGCGCCGCCGCAAGCCTGGGGTACAAGCCTTACAACCTGCCGTCGGCCAACACGTCCGGCCCTTACACCAACCCGTATGGCGCGCAGATGGGCCCCTGTAATTTCTGCGGCTTCTGCAGCGGTTACGTGTGCTACATGTACTCCAAAGCCTCGCCTAACGTGAACATTCTGCCGGCCTTGCGCCAGGTGCCGAATTTTGAGCTGCGGACCAACGCCCATGTGCTGCGGGTGAACCTGGACGACAGCAAGCGCAAGGCCACAGGCGTGACTTATATTGACGCCCAGGGCCGCGAGGTCGAGCAGCCGGCGGACATCGTGATCCTGGCCGCCTTCCAGTTCAACAACGTGCGGCTGATGTTGCTCTCGGGCATCGGCAAGCCTTACGACCCAGTCAAGAACGAAGGTGTGGTCGGGCGCAACTTCGCCTACCAGAACATGGGTACGGTCAAGGCGTTCTTCGACGAGAACACCTATACCAACAACTTCATCGGTGCTGGCGGCAACGGTGTGGCCATCGACGACTTCAATGCCGACAACTTCGACCACGGCCCGCACGGCTTCGTCGGCGGCTCGCCGATGTGGGTCAACCAGGCGGGTAGCCGGCCGATCTCAGGTACTGCCAACCCCCCCGGCACGCCAGCCTGGGGCAGTGCCTGGAAGAAGGCCACGGCGCAGTACTACACCCACCAGGTATCGATGGATGCCCATGGTGCGCACCAGTCCTACCGTGGCAACTACCTGGACCTGGACCCAACTTATCGCGATGCCTACGGCCAGCCGCTGCTGCGCATGACCTTCGACTGGCAAGAGAACGACATCAAGATGAACCAGTTCATGGTCGATAAGCTCAGCAAGGTGGCCCAGGCGATGAACCCAAAGTCCATTGCCATTCTGGGCAAGAAGGTCAAGGAGCATTTCAACACGGCCAGCTACCAGACCACCCACCTCAACGGCGGCGCCATCATGGGCACCGACCCCAAGACCAGCGCATTGAACCGCTATCTGCAAAGCTGGGACGTGCACAACGTATTCGTTCCCGGTGCATCGGCATTCCCCCAGGGCTTGGGCTACAACCCCACCGGGCTAGTGGCGGCGCTGACCTACTGGTCGGCCAAGGCGATCCGCGAGCAGTACCTGAAAAACCCCGGCCCGCTGGTAGCGGCTTGAGGAGCGATGCACATGAAAAACCTGTTGATCGCAACCCTGCTGCTGGGCACCAGCGCCGCCGTGCACGCTGACGATGCCTTGGTGAAAAAAGGCCAATACCTGGCCCGTGCCGGTGACTGTGTGGCCTGCCACACCGCCAAGGGCGGCAAGCCCTTCGCTGGCGGGCTGGCGATGCAAACGCCGATTGGCACCGTGTATTCCACCAACATCACGCCGGACCCTAGCGGCATCGGCCATTACAGCTTCGCCGAATTCGACCAGGCCGTGCGTAAAGGCATCGCCAAGGACGGCAGCACCTTGTACCCGGCCATGCCGTACCCGTCCTATGCGCGGGTCAGTGACCAAGACATGCAAGCGCTGTATGCCTATTTCATGCAAGGCGTGGAGCCAGTGGCACAGGCCAATAAGCCCACCGATATCCCGTGGCCATTGAGCATGCGCTGGCCGCTGGCGATCTGGCGTGGGCTGTTCGCCCCAGAGGTGCAAGCGGGGCAGGCACCAGCGGCTGCAGACCCTGTTGTCAGCCGTGGCGCCTACCTGGTTGAGGGCCTGGGCCATTGTGGCGCTTGCCACACGCCGCGGGCTTTGACCATGCAGGAAAAGGCCCTGAGCCCGGCGGACGGTGAGCAGTTCCTGGCCGGCAGTGCACCGCTGGAGGGTTGGATCGCCAAAAACCTACGTGGCGATTACAAGGATGGCCTGGGCAGTTGGAGCGAGGCGCAGCTGGTGCAGTTTCTCAAAACGGGGCGCAGTGACCGCAGTGCAGTGTTCGGCGGTATGAGCGATGTGGTCGAGCACAGCATGCAGTACATGAGCGACGCCGACCTGACCGCCATCGCGCGCTATCTCAAGACCTTGCCGCCGAGCGACCCTAACGACAAGCCTCACGTCTATGACAAGCAGGTGGCCGATGCGCTGTGGCACGGTGATGACAGCAAGCCGGGAGCGTCGGTGTACATCGACAACTGCGCGGCCTGCCACCGCACCGACGGCCAGGGGTATACCCGGGTGTTCCCAGCCCTGGCAGGCAATCCGGTGGTGCAGACGGCCGATGCCACTTCGTTGATTCATGTGGTGCTGGCGGGCGGCACGGTGCCGGCAACCCATACCGCGCCGTCGAACTTCACCATGCCGGCATTCGGCTGGCGCTTGAGCGACCAGGAAGTGGCTGAGGTGGTGAACTTCATTCGCACCAGCTGGGGCAACCAAGGCAGCCAGGTCAGCGCCAAGGATGTGAAAGACCTGCGCTAGCACGGGCTGGGCTTTGTGGGAGCCGGGTCACCTCGCCACTGCATTGCGCGGTGGCAGGCGCGGTTCGCGGGTGTACCCGTTCCCACAAAGCAGCTTCCCCATAGCGATCGGAAAAGCTTTGCGAATGCTAGCGATCAGGGTTGCTACACATTTTTTCGGCGCAGCAGCGCAAATGGTAGTTGCCGAACGCCCAGAGTTATGCTGTATTGAAACCGGTTTCATTGACCTTCGCCGACAATAACCACAAGGGCCTTGCAATGACCGATTCACCTTCATACCCGCGCGAGCGCGTGACCATCAGTGAAGTGGCACGTGTGGCTGGCGTTTCCAAGGCCACGGTCTCACGCTACATCGGTGGTGACCGCCAGTTGCTGGCCGAGGCGACCGCAAAGCGCCTGGAAGAGGTGATCGAGCGCCTTGGTTACCGCCCCAACCAAATGGCGCGGGGCCTCAAGCGCGGTCAGACGCGCCTGATCGGCATGCTGGTTGCCGATATTCTCAACCCTTACTCAGTGGCCGTGATGCATGGTGTGGAAACCGCCTGCCGTCAGCATGGCTACAGCCTGGTGGTGTGCAACACCAACCGTGACGACGAGCAGGAGCGCCATCACCTGACGGCGCTGCAGTCGTACAACGTCGAAGGCCTGATCGTGAACACCCTCGGCCGCCACCCCGGTGAACTGCTCAATCTACAGCGTGACATGCCCTTGGTGCTGGTCGACCGCCAACTGCCAGAGCTCAAGGCTGACCTGGTGGGGCTGGACAATGCCGATGCCATCGAGCAGGCACTGGACCACCTTCAAGCGCGCGGCTACCGCGACATCCTCGCCGTCACCGAACCGCTCGATGGCACCAGTTCGCGCCTGGAGCGGGTGCAAGCGTTTACGGCATCGATCAGCAACCGCGCCGGCATGCGCCAGCAGTTGTTGGAGGTCGACGCCGGCTTACCGGCCAACCTGGGCGCATTTCTGGCCAGCAATGGCCATGGGCGGCAAGCGATTTTCACCTTCAATGGCGTGGCCACACTTGCAGTGACCCGCGCGCTGCATGAATCCGGTTGCAAGCTGTTCAGCGATGTCGGCCTGATCGCTCTGGATGACCTGGACTGGTACCCCCTTGTTGGCAGCGGCATCACCGCTCTGTCTCAGCCTACCGAACGCATCGGCGTAGCGGCTTTCGAGTGCCTGCTCGAACGCCTGCGTGGCAATAGCGACATGCCGCGGCGCATCGATTTCAAGGCACAACTGATTACCCGAGGTTCCACCCAAGTAGACCAATAAGCCGGTGCAGCTTGGCTGCCCAGCTTAGTGCACGCTAAAAATGAAACCGGTTTCATAAGGACAAAAACAATGCACGCGAACCCCGTTTCCATCAGCCTCTCCAGCTACGGCGCCGACCTGGTGCGCCAACGCGGGCAGATGAGCTTTATCGATCTGTTGGCAGCCGCCGGCGTCAGGCGTATCGAACTGCGCGAGGAATTGTTCGACGCCCCGCCGGACCCTGCCTCGTTCAGCGCGGCAATCACCAGAGCTGGGCTGGAAGCCCTCTACTCGTCGCCGCTCGAACTGTGGACGGTGCAGGGCCAGCCAGACCCACGCCTGCCCGCCAAGCTCGCACTGGCAAGGGCGTTTGGCGCGGTGGCGCTGAAGGTGTCACTGGGTCATTACCGTGAGCGCTGCGATCTCGGCGCCTTGCAGGCCTTGTTTGCAGAGGGTGACCCGGTGTTGCTGGTGGAAAACGACCAAACGCTCCAGGGCGGGCGCATCGAGCCGCTGGTGCGTTTCTTCCAACGTGCCCACAGCTGGGAAATACCGCTTGGTATGACCTTCGACATCGGCAACTGGCAGTGGCAGGGGGAGTCCGCGTTGCAGGCCGCCCGGCAACTGGGTAAGTGGGTGCGCTATGTGCATTGCAAGGCCGTGCAGCAAAGCCCTGATGGCCGCTTGCACGCCGTGCCGCCTGCTGAGGCCGACCTGCTGGCCTGGGAGGCGTTGTTCGATGAGTTCAGCCCTGGCCTTGTGCGGGCCGTCGAGTACCCACTGGTCAGCGATGACCTGTTGACCTTGACCCGTAACCAAGTCAACAGCCTGGCAAGGCTTGGGCTGGGTGCCAGCAAGGAGGTGAGCCATGCTTGACCATGACGTGTTGTGCTTTGGCGAAACCATGGCCATGTTCGTGGCCGAGCAGGCGGGCGAGCTCGCCAGCGTCGGTGCGTTCGGCAAGCGCATTGCCGGCGCCGACAGCAACGTCGCCATCGGCCTGGCCCGGCTGGGCTTTCGCGTACGTTGGCTGAGCCGGGTAGGCGATGACTCGCTGGGGCGTTTCGTGCTGGCCAGCCTGCGCGAGGAGGGCTTGGATTGTAGCCGTGTCGAGGTAGACCCCAGCCGCCCGACGGGCTTCCAACTGAAAAGCCGCTGCGACGACGGCAGCGACCCGGTGGTGGAATACTTCCGCGCCGACTCTGCCGCGAGCCGCTTGTCCACTTCGCTGCTCGACCATGAGTTGACAAAGGCCCGTCACCTGCACGCCACCGGTATTCCACCGGCGCTGTCGGCCAGCTGCCGAGCACTGTCCCACGCCCTGGTCGATGCCATGCGCGCTGCGGGGCGCAGCATTTCCTTCGACCCCAACCTGCGGCCATCGCTGTGGCCAGACCGCACCACCATGGTCCGGGAGATCAACGCACTGGCGGCTAAAGCCCATTGGGTGCTGCCCGGGCTGGAAGAAGGGCGTTTGCTCACTGGCCAGCATACCCCGGCCGACATCGCTGCCTTCTACCTCGATCAGGGTGTGGAACACGTGGTGATCAAGTTGGGAGATGCCGGTGCTTACTACCGCAATGCCCGTGACGCAGGGCAGGTCGCCCCAGTGCCGGTTGCCAAAGTGGTGGACACGGTCGGTGCCGGGGATGCTTTCGCCGTGGGTGTGGTCAGCGGGCTGCTCGAGGGCCTGCCGCTGGCCGAGGCGGTCGCGCGCGGCAACTGGTGCGGCAGCCGCGCGGTACAGTCGCGCGGCGACATGGAAGGCCTGCCACACCGTCATCAATTGCAAGCGCACGAACTGCGCAGAAGTGCCTGAACCGCTGATCGCCGGCTTGCCGGCCCTGTTGCGACAAAAACAACAAGCTCAGGAGTATGTTTCATGCAATCGACTCGCCTTGCACCACGCCGGTGGTGGTACATCATCCCGATCGTTTTCGTTACCTACAGCCTGGCCTATCTGGACCGCGCCAACTACGGCTTTGCCGCAGCGTCGGGCATGGCCGACGACCTGAAGATCACCCCTGTGCTGTCCTCGCTGCTAGGGGCACTGTTCTTCCTCGGGTACTTCTTCTTTCAGGTGCCGGGGGCTATCTACGCACAAAAGCGCAGCGTCAAGAAGCTGATTTTCGTCAGCCTCATCCTCTGGGGTAGCCTGGCGACACTGACTGGCATGATCAGCAACGTCTACCTGTTGATTGCCATCCGCTTTTTGCTTGGGGTAGTGGAAGCTGCGGTGATGCCGGCCATGCTGGTGTACCTGTGCCACTGGTTCACCCGGGCCGAACGCTCGCGGGCCAACACCTTCCTGATGCTAGGCAACCCGGTGACCATCCTGTGGATGTCGGTGGTGTCTGGCTACCTGATCAAGCAGTTCGACTGGCGCTGGATGTTCATCATCGAGGGGTTGCCGGCAGTACTGTGGGCCTTCATCTGGTGGCGCCTGGTCGATGACCGGCCTGCCCAGGTGACCTGGCTGAGCGATGCCGAAAAGGCCAGCCTGCAGCAGGCCCTGGCGGCTGAGCAGCAAGGCATCAAACCGGTGAAGAACTACCGCGAGGCGTTCCGTTCGCCACAGGTGATCGTGCTGTCGCTGCAATACTTCTGCTGGAGTATCGGTGTGTATGGCTTTGTGCTGTGGCTGCCGTCGATTCTCAAGCAGGCAGCCAATGTCGATATCGTCCAGGCCGGCTGGCTGGCCTCGGTGCCTTATGTGGCTGCGGTGCTGGGTATGCTGGCTGTTTCCTGGGCCTCGGACAAACTGCAAAAGCGCAAGCGTTTCGTCTGGCCCCCGCTGTTGATCGCTGCCGTGGCGTTCTATGGCTCGTATGCGCTGGGAAGTGAGCACTTCTGGTTGTCCTATGCGCTGTTGGTGGTTGCAGGGGCTTGCATGTATGCGCCTTACGGGCCGTTTTTCGCCATAGTCCCTGAGATATTGCCGAGCAACGTAGCCGGTGGTGCCATGGCGCTGATCAATAGCATGGGCGCATTGGGTTCGTTCGGGGGTTCCTGGCTGGTGGGCTACCTCAATGGCGCCACTGGCGGCCCGGGCGCCTCCTACCTGTTCATGTCAGGGGCGTTGCTCACGGCTGTCGCCCTGACCGTCTTGCTGAAAACCTCACCCAACTCAGGCCGGGCCAAACGCGGTGGCCCGCGCCTGGCCGTGAGCCAATAGGGAACCGTCATGAAAAAACGTATCGTTCTATACAAACGCCTGTCCGATGCCTTGCTGGCCAAGCTTGAAGAGCAGGTGCAGGTGACTTGGGTGGATGCCCATGCACCGGACGGCATGGCCCGGTTGCGCGATGCCTTGCCAGGCGCGCACGGGCTGTTGGGCGCCAGTGTGCGGCTGGGCAGCGACCTGCTGGACCTTGCGCCCCAGCTGGAGGTGATAGCCAGTGTGTCAGTTGGCGTGGATAACTACGACATCGCCGACCTGACCCGGCGTGGAGTGAAACTGACCAACACGCCGGACGTGCTGACCGAAACCACCGCCGATACCGGTTTTGCGCTGATCCTGGCCACTGCGCGACGTGTTGTGGAACTCGCGGGCTGGGTGCGGGAGGGGCGTTGGCAGGCGAGCCTTGGGCCGGCGCACTTCGGCACCGATGTGCATGGCAAGACCTTGGGCATCGTCGGCATGGGCCGAATTGGTGAGGCGCTGGCGCGGCGCGGCGCGGCGGGGTTCGGCATGCGCGTGCTGTACCACAGTTCGCGGCCCAAGCCCGAGGTGGATGCGCGCTATGGGGCGCGCTACTGCAGCCTGGAGACGCTGCTGGCCGAGGCCGATTACCTGTGCCTGACGGTGCCGCTCAGTGCCAGCACCGCAGGGCTGATCGGCGCGCAGCAGCTGGCGCTGATGAAGCCCGAGGCAATCCTGGTGAACATCGCTCGCGGCCGGGTGGTGGATGAAGCGGCCTTGATCGATGCTTTGCAGAACAAGCGGATTCGCGGTGCTGGGCTGGATGTGTACGTTCAGGAGCCGTTGCCTGCCGATTCGCCACTGTTGCAACTCGATAATGTGGTGGCCACGCCGCACATCGGCTCAGCAACCCATGAAACCCGGGAGGCCATGGCGCGATGTGCGGTGGACAACCTGCTGAGTGCCCTGGCGGGCGAGCGTCCGCCTAACTGGGTCAACGGCAACTGATCAGGGCGTTATTTGAAGTCCCACTGCATCTGCGTGGCAATGCTGACCCCTCGGGAGGATTTCACGCAGACATCCAGGTAGTCGGTGAAGCGTGGAGGCATGGCAATGCCTTCTTCCAGCAGGCGGCTGTTGTCGAACAGGTAGTTCAGATCGGCAAAGCCGCTGTACAGGCGCAAGGCGCGCAGTACCAGGCGCGGGTTGGCCGGGCCGATGCGCGCTTCGAAGTCCTGGGCGAGGGTTTTCAGATCATCGACATCGACCTTGCGGTAGCGCTCGCCCACCGGTTGCGCGCCATTGGCGAAGGCGAACGCGCGGTCGATCTCGCCAAAGGTGCAGGCCGCCTGATGGCCTGCGGATATGTGGTACAGGTTGTGCTCCAGGCGCGGCTTGAGGGTGAGACCAATCAACGCTTCGGCGCAATAGTCGACCGGGATCACATCGATCTGCTCGTCCAGCTCGCAGGTGAAGCTTTCCAACGCGAACCCCATGCGGAATACCCAGAAGATGCTGGCCGAAGCCTGGCAGCCGAGGGTGCGGTGGCCAACCACGATCGATGGGCGCGCCACCACCAGCGGCAGTTGCGGCAGCTGCACGCGCATGCGCCGTTCGATCTCAGCCTTGGAGGCGGTGTAATCGACCAGTTGCTGCTCGGCTGCGGGAAATTCCCAGGATTCGCTGATCGGCGATTGGCGCGCAGGACCGCAGCTCATGGCTGTGCCCACGTGCAGAAAACGCTTGAGGCGCGATGAGCGGCTCATCACCTCGGCGAAGGCGTAGGTGCCTTCGACATTCACCGGCCAGATGTTCGGGTTCTTTGAGAACGACGCCACGGCTGCGCAGTTGATCACCCGGTCGATCTGCATCAGCCGTGGTGTCGCCTCGGCCAGCCAGGCGGTGTCGAGGAAATCGCCACAGATTATCTGCTCGTCGCGCAGTGCCAGGCAGTTGCGCTCTGTCACGCCATGCTGTCGCAGGTTGGCCCGCAGGCGTTCGAGCCCTTGCCCAGGGTTGTCGGCGCGGACCAGGAAACACAAGTTTGCGCTGCGCCCATTGGCGATCAATTGGGCAGTGACGGAGCCACCGAGAAAGCCGGTGGCGCCAGTCAGCAACAGTTGCTCGTGTTGTTCGAAGTCGATAATAGCGGCAGGCGCGTTCATAAACTTCCTCTGAAAAAGTTTATTGGCGGATATTGAGGGTCAAGCTCGTGCAAAGGGCCCGCAGGGGCTGGCGTTCAGCTCGGAGCGTGGGCGATTGTCAGGGCGTTGGGTGGGGCATTGCAATTAACGAAGTGCACGCTTTGAATGAAACAAAAGTTATGCAAAGTAGCACCGCTAAACAACTAAAAGGGGGCAGTTAAGTTTGCCAGCTTATAGGTTCTAATTCAGTGATGAAGTTGTGAAAAAAATGCTGACCGGGTTCGACTCGACTTTTTTGTGGCAATGACGGACCACGAAAATGAGCCGTTGATCGGGAAAAAGCGCTTTCTCCCAGGCGAAGTGCCACTTTTTCGACATCATTACACTCACACACCTACGAGCTATCACTTTAGAAGGATGGGGGTGCCAAAAAAATGCCGCTGATGTTCACGCCAGAACAGCAACTCAGGACCTGCGCCCTGCTCGTGATGTGCCCGCGCGTGGGCGAATTGTTCGCGCTGATGAACCAAGCGCTGGTGCAGCCAATGCCGCACTGCTCGGGCTGGGAACTGTCGGAGACGCTATTGGCGCGAATCGAGGACATGGTAGACAACAAACCCCAGGCCATGGCCTTTTTTGCCTATCAACTGCAGGCCTGGAGCAAGGAGGGCTACTTGCCAGCGCAGGACATCACCGCGCTGTACATGATGGGTAAGGCCTTGCATGACCCTACCGGGGAGAAGCTTGAGCTGGCACCGTCGACCCGAAGCGCACTGGAGCGCTTGATCAGCATGGCCCAGCGCTAGCTCAAGCCCCGCCGCGGTCAGGCAGGGGCCGGGTGGTGTTCAATGCCCGCCTTTCATGCGCCGCGCTACACAGTAGATCAGCAGCCCGGCCACCGCGGTAGCGGCTCCGATGTAGCCTGTGCTGGTCCAGCCTAGGCCAGCACTGATGGCCATACCACCAAACCAAGGGCCCAGGGCATTGGCCAGGTTGAAGGCGGCATGGTTGGAGGCGGCAGCCAGGCTTGGCGCTTCATGGGCAATATCCATCAGGCGGATCTGCAGCGGTGCGGCCAGGGCGATCATGGTGCCCACCAGGCCGATGCCCAGTAGCACCGACCACAAGGCTTGGGCTGCGAAGCTGAACACCAGCAGCACAGCAGCCGACCACACCAGCACAATGCCTACGGCGCGGAATTGCAGGCGGTCGAACAGCTTGCCGCCGGCAATGTTGCCGATGATGCCCCCTGCACCGAACGCTGCCAGGCCGAAGGGTATCCACTCTGGCCCCACTTGGGTGACCTGAAGCATGGTCGGTGCCAGATAGCTGAACACACAGAACATGCCGGCAAAGCCGATCGCTGCGATGCCCAGTGCCATCCAAACCTGGGGCAGGGTGAACGCTTTGAGCTCTTTGCGCGGGTCGCTGCGCGGCTCATCGTGAGGTTGCGGCACATAGCGCCAAACCAAGCCGATGGTGCACAAGGCGATGGCGCCAACCAGCACGAACGCCGAGCGCCATCCGAAAAACTGGCCGAGGAAGGTCGCGACCGGGTTGCCCAGCAGCATTGCCAAGGTCAGGCCCATCATCACCCGGGCGACTGCCCCAGCGCGTTGGTCGCTCGCCACCATGCTTGCCGCGACCACCGCAGCGATGCCGAAATAAGCGCCATGGGGCAGGCCGCTGATGAAGCGAAAGGCAACCATGCTTGTGAACGATGGAGCAAAGGCCGTGGCCAGGTTGCCGATGGCATACAGCGCCATCAGCAACAACAGCATGTGCTTGCGCAGCAGCTTGGCGCCGAGAATCGCCAAGGTCGGGGCGCCGACCACCACACCCAAGGCATAAGCACTGATGGCATGGCCGACTTGTGGCTCGGTCAGATGCAGGTTGCTGGCGATGTCAGGCATCAGCCCCATAATGGCAAATTCGCCCGTGCCGATGGCGAAGCTGCCCAGCGCCATCGCAGCCTCCATCTTGGCGACGGCGCCCTTGGAAGCGGCCAGCGGCGGTAGTTCCTGAACAGACATTGCGGTCCCTTAATGAAACATACTGAAACGTTTAATCAGGGATTGTAACATTCAAGGAAATTCAGGTCGCTGGCGATGGCGCGAGCGGTTATTCCGCCATCTGCAAGTCTGGCAGCTTGACCGTGAAAGCCTTGGTCAGGCCCAGCAGGCAAAGCAAGCCCACACCCATCCAGCACAGCCCGATGGTGAAGGACATGCTCGACAAGCTGGTCCACAACCAGATCGTGCTGAGAAACCCAAGTGCCGGGATGGCGCCGTACCACAGGTAATTACGCATGCCGCGCAATTTCTGGTCGATCAGGTAGTGCTTGAGCACAGCAAGGTTCACTGCCGAAAACGCGAACAGGGCGCCAAAACTGATCATGTTGGCCACAGTATCCAGGGTGATGAACAGCGCTATCAGCGAGAGCACACTGACCAGCATGATCGCCGTTGCCGGCACGCGCTTTTTGCTGACCAATCGGCCAAACACCCGTGGCAGCGCGCCATCGCGGCCCATGGCGAACAACACTCGGGACACGCTGGCCTGTGACACCATGGCCGATGCGAAACAGCCCGCCACGTAGGTTGCGGTGAACGCGGTAACCAGCATTTCCCCACCCACACGGCGCATCACGTCCACCGAGGCCGAGTCCGGGTCGGCGAAGCTTGCCCAGTCGGGGAACACCATCTGGGCGAAGTACGACACCACGAGAAACAGCAAACCGCCAATCAGCGACACAGCCATGATCGCCTGGGGGATACGCCTTGTCGGGTCAGTGGTTTCCTCGGCCATGGTCGACACGGCATCGAAGCCCAGGAACGACAGGCACAGCACCGCCGCCCCGGTCATGATCAACGGCACGCTGAAACCGTCGTGGTGAAACGGCGCCAGCAGTGAAACTGGCGCCGCCTGGTCGTCGAGCTGACGGATCGACAGCGCGACGAACACCACGATGAACACCAATTGCGCCACGACCAGGATCCAGTTGACCCGAGTGATGGACTCGATGCCGATCAGGTTGAGAAAGGTCACCAGCGCTATGGAACCTGCCACCCAAACCCAGGCATGAATTGCAGGGAAATACTCAGACATGTAAATGCCGATCAACAGGTAACTGAGCAAGGGTAGGAAGATGTAGTCCAGCAGCAAAGTCCAGCCAGCGATGAAGCCGAAGTGGCTACCGAATGCCTTGCGGGTGTAGGTGTAAACAGACCCGGAGTAAGGGTGCGCCTGGACCATGCGGCCATAGCTGTAGGCGGTCAAGAGCATGGCGGCGAGGGTCAGAACGTAGGCGATGGGCAGGTGCCCTTTGGTCATCTGGGTGACCAACCCATAGGTCGTGAAGACCGCAAGGGGGACCATGTAGGCCAGACCGAACAGCACCAGCGCGGTCATGCCCATGGATTTTCTGAAGCGGCTTGCAACTGGGTTGGAGCAAGGGTGCTGGTGCTGGGCTGTAGTTGTTGTTGTATGCATGGCTGACTCCTGAAAGGGATGCAGGAAGCTGCAGTAAGCGAGCGCGCTCGCTACGGCGGAACACGTTGGCTCAGAGGGGGTGCATGGGGTGGGTCGGCTGGAATGCTCCCACACTCGCCAAGGCCTCGAAATCACCCTTTCGGGGGAGCAGCCTGCGCCCCCGGCGCGCTACGTGGCGCCTGGGGTTGATGAGTATTTTCCTGGGCAAGTGGCAGCAAAAAGCTGGTTTCGCCAGACCTGCGGCCAGGCCAAGAATGTTCGCCAGACCCATAACAATCAGACCGCAGGGACGGTCGTCAGGAGTGTGTATGTTCGATCTGGGATACTGGCAACAGCGCGCTGCGGGCCTGAGCCTGCGGGACAAGGCTCTGATCGATGGGCGCCAGGTCGGTGCGGCCAGCGGTGCCACCTTCGATGCGATCAACCCTGCCACTGAGCAGGTACTGGCTCGTGTGGCTGGGTGTGAACAGGCCGAAGTCGACATGGCCGTCAAAGCGGCGCGCAAGGCGTTCGAGCAGGGGCCGTGGCCACGCATGGCGCCCGCCGAGCGCAAGAAAGTGCTGCTGCGCCTGGCCGAGCTGATCATGGCTCATCGTGAAGAGCTGGCGCTGTTGGACTCGCTGAACATGGGCAAGCCGGTCATGGATGCCTACAACATCGATGTGCCGGGCTCGGCCCACGTCTTTGCCTGGTATGGCGAGGCGCTCGACAAACTCTACGATCAGGTTGCGCCCACCGCTGCCAATGCCTTGGCCACCATTACCCGTGAAGCCTTGGGTGTGGTCGCTGCCGTAGTACCGTGGAACTTCCCGCTCGATATGGCCGCGTGGAAGCTGGCCCCAGCGTTGGCTGCAGGCAATAGCGTCGTACTCAAGCCGGCAGAGCAGTCGCCGTTTTCTGCGTTGCGCCTGGGCGAGCTGGCACTTGAGGCAGGCTTGCCGGAGGGTGTGCTCAACGTGGTCCCGGGGCTTGGCGAAACGGCAGGCCGCGCGCTGGGGTTGCACGCTGACGTGGATTGCCTGGTATTCACCGGCTCCACTCAGGTGGGCAAATACTTCATGCAGTACTCGGCGCAGTCCAACCTCAAGCAAGTGTGGCTGGAATGCGGCGGCAAGAGCCCGAATCTGGTATTCGCCGACTGCCAAGATCTGGACCTGGCCGCCGAAAAGGCAGCTTTTGGTATTTTCTTCAACCAAGGCGAAGTGTGCTCGGCCAATTCGCGGTTGTATGTACAGCGGGCGATCCATGACGAGTTCATCGAGTTGCTCCAGGCCAAGGCCCGCCAGTGGCAACCAGGCAATCCGCTGGATCCGGCCAGCCGCGCAGGCGCTATTGTCGATGCCGAGCAGGCCAGCCGTATCGCCCGCGCCATCGGCTTGGCCAGCGAGCAGGGGGCGCGCCTGGTGTGTGGTGGGCAGCGCCTGACCATCGGCGCTTCCAACAACTTCATCGAGCCGACCATCTTCGCCGATGTGGACCAACGCATGAGTTTGGCCAGGGAAGAGGTCTTCGGCCCTGTGCTTGCGGTGAGCACGTTTGATAGCGAAGAGCAGGCCATTGGCCTTGCCAATGACAGCATCTACGGCCTGGCGGCCTCGGTATGGAGCGATGACCTGAACCGCGCGCACCGGGTTGCGCGGGCGCTGAAGGCTGGCACGGTATCGGTCAACACAGTGGATGCCCTGGATGTGACGGTGCCCTTCGGCGGTGGCAAACAGTCCGGGTTCGGCCGCGACCTTTCGTTGCACTCGTTCGACAAGTATTCGCAGTTGAAGACTACCTGGTACCAACTGCGTGGCTGAGCCTTTTAGCGCCTGTGAGATCGAGCGCCGCCCGCGCGGCGCATCGCGAGCTGCGCTCGCTCCTACGTTTGTTTCGGGCCAGTAACGCCTGTGGCAGACGCGCGCGACCGCCTGGTTCATACGACGCAATACCGCGTCGTGCACCAAGGCGTACGCGCGCAAATCACACAGGATCAATTGGCCCGAAACAAACGTAGGAGCGAGCGCAGCTCGCGATGCGCCGCGCGGGCGGCGCTCGATCTACGCCCCACCCAAGAGTTCAAGCCGAGCCCCTAGGCTTGAGTGAACAGCATTACCATATACCGGCGGGGACGCATGCTGCATCATGTGGCCCGCCCCTCATTCAACCAGGAGACCGCAATGATTCAGCTCGGCGAACACCTGCCCGATTCCACGCTGTACGCATACAGCAATGGTGATGGCGCCTGCCCGATCGGCCCAGATGCCTTTTCGGTACGCGAACGCTGCAAGAACAAAAGTGTGGTGATTTTTGGTTTACCCGGCGCCTTCACCCCCACGTGCTCCGAGCGACATGTGCCAGGTTACGTAGCGCAGGCACAGGCACTGTTCGCAGCTGGCGTCGACGAGATTCTGTGTGTGTCGGTCAACGATGCATTCGTCATGAATGCCTGGGGCAACAGCCTGCAGGTGGGCGATGCGGTGCAGATGATCGGCGACGGCAACGGCGAATTCAGCGCTGCGCTAGGGCTGAGCCAGGATCTCTCGGCGCGGGGGATGGGGCGCCGTTCACTGCGCTATGCGCTGTGGGTGGTCGACGGTGTGGTCAAACATATTGCAGTGGAGGCGCCTGGCAAGTTCGAGGTCAGCGACGCGGCCAGTACACTGGCTGCGATACGCTGACGGTCTGGGGCGCTTGCCTGCTGCCGGTCATGGAGCAAGCAGTTCTTGCAGGCTGGCCAGAATGGTATTGGCATCGTAGGGCTTGCGGATCACTTTCACGTGTTGCAGGTGCTGGGCAATGCTGGCGCCGTCGCCATAGCCGGTGGCGAACACGAACGGCACACCTCTTCGCGCCAGTTCATCTGCAACATTGACCGAAGTCCCCGTGCCCAGATTGATGTCCAGTATCGCTACATCGGGTGTTCGGCTGGCCAGCACCTTCATGGCTTCGCTCTCCGAGCCTGCGGTGATGACATCGGTGACCTGGGCGTCGTTGAGTATCTGCTCCAAGCCCACGGCAATCACCAACTGGTCCTCCAGAATGAGGACACAGGCATCGTTGTACGCGGCCAGCACGTTGCTCTCTTGCGCTAACTGCGTGACAGGGCAGGGGCTCTCGGGGTCTGTGCTCAATGAAAGGTGCCGGGACGGGATCTTGAAAAAGCCCTGCAGTCCTTCAGGCAGGTATTCGACTCTGCTGGTGCCACCCAGGTCGAATGGGATGCTGCGGTCGATCAGCACTGTGCCAAAGCCTGTGCGCCTGGGCGCAAGAACCGTTGGCCCATGGTACTCACGCCAGGTGATGTCGCAGGCCTGCCCGGCGTCGAGTTCCCACGTGACACTGAGCTTGCCACCGGCTCTGGACAGTGCCCCGTACTTGGCCGCATTGGTGGCGAGCTCGTGCAGCACCAAGGCCATGACCGAATACGCCCGCGCGTCGAGAATCACGTTGGGCCCAATAAGCTCAATCGCGCCGGCTGACGTACGGTAAGGCGACAGTTCAGCGTCGAGCAAGGTTGCCAGGCGCCCACCACCATCACCGCGCACGACCTGGTCGTGGGCCAGGGAAAGCGCGTGGATGCGGCCTTTGAGGTTTGCCACATAGTCCTTGATGCTCTGCTGCTCGGACACGGGGTGAGCGACCAGCGCACCGATCAGTGACAGAATGTTCTTGACCCTATGGTTGAGCTCTTCATTGAGCATGCGCTGGCGGATATCAGCCTTCGAGCGCTCATTGGCGAGCAGTTCAGTGTTGTGCAGCACCACTTCGACGATCGCTTTGCGAATTGCCTCGCCAAATTGCCGATCCTGTTCGCTCCAGGGCACCGACTGCTGATGCACGGTTTCTTTCCAGATCGCGAAGCTCTTGCGTGGCGTCAAGCGGTCGCCGAGTGCACCTGTCTCGTATGTTTTGTTCGGGTCGCCGGCCCAATCCAAGGTTTCCACGACCTCCTTGCGAAACAGCATGAGGTAGTCCCTTGGCGTTTGCGACATCGGGATGATCAGCACACCGGAGGCTTGCGTGGCGTATTGTTGGGCTGCAGGGTGCGTCATCGAAAGCCGGTTGGATGCCCAGGTCTTGCCCGCGGCAATGCTCTGTGCAAGGGCCAGCAGGTCGGCGATGGCAGCGTGGGGCGGCGTCAGCCCGTTCGACACCCAGCGCCCTTGGATCGACATGCCGATGCCGTCGCAGGGTATCAGCGACTGGAATTCACCGAGCCGCGACTGGAAGAAGGTCTCGATGTTCGCAGTACGGTTGGCATCGCTGAGCAACGCATCCAGCGCCTTGTGGACGTTGACCGCCGCGCTCAGGTGTTCACGGGTACGCAGCGTCTGTATGTGCAGCGAGAAGAACTCACCGAACATTTCGGCCGCTACCCGTTGCCCCATGCTCAGCGAACGGGGTGAGTAATGGTGGCAGGCGATCAGCCCCCATAGTGCGCCATCGACGATCACCGAAATCGACATGGATGCGCCGACGCCCATGTTGGTCAGGTATTCACAGTGCACCGGTGACACGCTCCGCAAGTGAGCGTAGGAAAGGTCTAAGGGTTCGCCGGATGGATCCAACACCGGGTCGATCGCAACGCGCTGGTAAGCGACGTCGGAAATGACCCGGATCGGGTTGCGCAGGTAAAGGGCGCGGGCCTGTTGGGGAATATCGGACCCGGGGAAGTACTGGCCGAGGAAGCTTTCCAGGTCGCCGCGCTTGGCTTCGGCCACAACCTTGCCGGCACCGTCACTTCCCAGCTGGTAAATCATCACCCGGTCATAACCGAGCACCGCACGCACGAACCGGGCGGCATCTCGGAACAGTTTCAGTGGCTGGTCAACCTCACGCAATTGAGCAATGAGCGTACGTGCCATTTCGATGGGCTCGGCGATGCCGGCGCCAGCGGGCTCGAACTCGATGATTGCGCTGCCCTTGAATAAATGGGTCGAGACATCGAACGTGCGGCCCGACGGCAGCACCACGCTGAAGGTCTGCGAGGGGCGTGCGCCCTCACGGGTGCGGGCGAGCGAATTACGCAGGGTGTGTGCCACCTCGTGGCCGAGCAGGGCGCTCAGTTGCTGACCATTGATTGCACAGGTCAAGCCGAGCATTGTCGGCAGATTTACCGAATGGCGCAGTACCACGGTCGCTGAGGCATCGCAGGCCAGCAAACAGCCGTGGGGCTGAATGCTGCCAGGGATTTGGATTGGCTCTCGATCACAGTTGGTCAGATTGATCTGGGGGTCGAAGGGCATCGGTCCTGTGCCGTTAGGTGAGGTGAGTATTTCCCCTACAGTACAGCATCGCTTCGCTCAAACGCCGCGTAAAAATTCAAAAAAAGCTGGAAAACACTGAAGGAGTACAAATGTGCTCTTGGCCTTGCGGCTGCTCAAATGCAATACCTTGAGTGTTTCGATGCATCATACTCACCCTCTCTTCAGCAACTAACCAAACCTTGCCAAACATGCCCCGTCCTTTATTCATTGCGCTGGATGGCCCCAAGGGCACCGGCAAAACTACGTTGCTGGAGGCGGTCACCCAGGCATTGAGGGCCGCCAACCACAAGGTGGTCAGGCTGTGCGAAAAGAAAAGCGACCCCTTCAGGGGGCCGACCATGACGTTGGTGAATCAGTTGGCCAGAAACCCCAGCCAGGCCCTGGAGTTGCAGGTATGCGAGCGCCTGGCCGAGAGTCGCGCGTGGATTACCAGGAATGTGCTGCCCAAGCAGCCTGGCGACAGCATCATTCTCATCGACCGTTGGTACCCCTCCGATGCCGCTTTTCGCCGGTCGGTACCCTTTTCGCAAATACTGCGAATGAACCGCGAACGCAATGTGCAAGTGCCGGACTTGCACGTTGGCGTGGTCACTTCGCCCGATACCTCGTGGGCGAGGGCTGCGGCACGCAACCGCGGGTTGGGCAGTACAGTGATGTACAGGCTGCAAGAGCAGGTCGCCTGTACCGAAGCCTTCGAGCGGGCGGTTGCGGATCAGGGCTGGATGCTATGCCGCAACGAGGGCACCATCGCCGAGGCCACGCGCCAAGTGGTCACAGCGATCGAGCATGTCATCGAGGCATCCCTCGGTCGTTATCCCTGATCAAAATCCCTCAAGAACGATTTTACCTTTGGCCTTGCCGCTCTCGATGAGCGCATGAGCCCGCTTGAGATTAGCGGCGTTGATGGTACCGAAGTGTTCGCCCATGGTGGTCTTGAGTACCCCTTCATCGACCAGTTGCGAAACGCGCTGCAGCAGATGGTGCTGGTTGACCATGTCTTGGGTCTGGTAGAGCGAGCGCGTGAACATCAGCTCCCAGTGCAAGGACAGCGATTTGCGCTTGAGCGGCACCACATCGAGCTGTGCGGGGTCGTCGATCAATGCGAGCTTGCCCTGAGGCCGGAGCACCTCGACCAATTGAGCCAGGTAGGTGTCGGTGTGCGTCAGGCTGATCACATAATCAACTGGATCGAGTTCCAGCGCTGCTAACTGCGGTTGCAGCGCTTGCGAATGATCGACCACGTGATGCGCGCCCAGCGCCTTGACCCATTGTTGCGTCTGCGGCCGGGAGGCGCTGGCGATGACTGTCAGTTGCGTAAGCTTGCTGGCAAGTTGAATCAAGATCGAGCCAACACCCCCACCAGCACCAATGACCAGAAGACGTTTGCCCTGGCCGCCGTCAGCTTCAATGCCTAAACGGTCGAACAACAGTTCCCAGGCTGTGATGGAGGTCAGGGGCAGGGCGGCGGCGCTAGCGTTATCCAGGGTACGGGGCTTACGGCCCACAATGCGTTCGTCTACCAGGTGATACTCACTGTACGTGCCAGGCCGGTCGATGGCACCGGCATAGAACACTTCATCGCCCGGCTGAAACAATGTCACTTCGGCGCCTATTTCGCGTACCACCCCAACCGCGTCCCAGCCAAGCACTTGGGGTTGGTCTGCGCCCCGGCTTGCACGGATTTTGGTATCTACCGGGTTGACGGCAATCGCCTTGATTTCCACCAGCAGATCGTGGGCTCCAGGCTTGGGTACGGATAACTCGGCGTCGTACAGCGACTGTGGGTCTTCAATGGGTAAACCGGGCTGGGTGTAGACGATGGCCTTCATGGGCTGGACCTCTTGGTGGATAGCGAACAAGGCTATTCGTTTGAATTGGCTGAAAAAACCGCTCGAACGCAGTAATACTTTCACTCCTGTAGTGAAAATTCGGCTGTCATCCTCACGGTTTCAGACTGATGAGACAAAGCCCGCCTGTGCTGAGCTTCATCATCACTTCACCTTTGACCTTTGTCGGTTTATTCGACCCCCAGTTGCGAAGGGCTCCTGTCGGATCGGGGGTGAGATCAGCTATTGCGATTTTTTCTGCTTCAGCTAACTTGTACAGATTTCTGTACAAGAATGAGTGTTTGTACATGTTTTATAAGTGGCCCTTGACACTGTATTACGATGGCGCCTGCCCTTTGTGCGCAAGGGAGATTGCCTTTCTACGCAAACGGTCCACTGAGGCGAGGCTGTGCTTGGTGGACATCCGCAGCCCCGATTTCGACCCAACGCCTCTGGGTTTGACGGTGGCGCAATTAACCTCGTGCTTGCATGCAAGGTTCGCCAGCGGGCAGTGGGTCACGGGCCTGGATGCCACGCTCTGGGCATGGCGCGCAGCAAACGCAGCCGTATGGGTCGCGCCATTGGCATGGCGACCATTACGTCCCTTGCTCGAAGTTTGTTACCGGTTGTTCTGCCGTTTGCGTCCGAGCTTGCACTGGCTACCGCACCCCGACGGTGCAAGCCGATGCAGCAGCGGAGCTTCCAAGTGTGACACTCGTTAGCAGTGCACGATTTTTCAGTACCCTGTATCGGTTTTGCCGCAACTAGAGAGGTGCCCATGAACGAACTTTCTTCACCCCTGCCGTCAGGTCAATTTACCGTGCTGGGCTACGGTGGGCTGCTACCGTTCATTGCTTTGACGGTACTGATCATAAGCAAGGCTTCATTCCAGGCCTTGGCAGCAGTAGCAATCGTGAGCTATGGCGCTGTGATACTAAGCTTCATCGGCGCCCTTCACTGGGGGTTTGCCATGCTGCTCCCAGGCCTGGAGGCCAAGGAGCGTCAAAAGCGGTTGCTGTGGAGTGTAATCCCGGCATTGCTCGGTTGGGCTTGCACACTGATGCCTGCGGCGCTGGCTTGTTTTGCTCTGGCCTGCGGGTTCGTGGCTCATCTTTGGCAAGATCGCAGCCTGCCGCAGAATCTACCCGCCTGGTACCGGCCAATGCGCCTGCGTTTGACGGCGGTGGCAGCCCTGTGTCTGTCACTGTCCGCGCTTGCACTCACGTACTCCTGACAGACGTGTACAAGGCTGCTCCCACTCACTCTGCGAGTGATGCCTGCATCTGTCGATCGGTCTCGCGAACGGCATTACTGCGATAGATAAGCACCAGAGCGATGGCAAGCAGCACCAAGGCCGCAAGCCGGTGGGTCCCAAGTGGAATGACCGGATTGCCAAACCAACCAAAGTGATCGATCAGCAAACTCATCAGCAGTTGGCCACTGATGACCGATACCGTTGCCACCGCAGTACCCACACGTGGGATAGCAAAGACGATAGCCAGCATGTAGATCACTCCGAAAAACGCGCCAGTGACCTGCCAACGCGCAACGGTGAACAAATTCCAGGCGTGTGGCGGTTCCAGAAAGAATGCCAGCAAGAAACTAACCATGGTGCCCATGACAAAGGTCAACCAGGCACTTTCCAGCACCCCGACATCTGCGCCAAGGCGACCATTGACAGCCGATTGCGCGCAGAGCACGGCACCACCGAGTACAACAACCAACAGCATCACAACAACCATTACGGTTCTCCTCAGTGAATGAGCCACAGCGCGGCAAGGATGGCGACCAAGGCGCCTACCCGATATCGGTCGACATGGCGCTTGGCGCTACCGAGCAAACCCCAATGGTCGATGATCAGGCTCGAGCCAAGTTGACCGAACAGAATCCCCACCATGGTCAACCCAACACCAATGTGAGGGGTGGCGATGGTCAATGCGCCGACGTATATCGGCCCTAGTACGCCGCCACTGAGCATCCAGCGCGGCTGTGCGAACAATGTGCTCAAGCGCGGGCGGCCAAAAATCAGCCCGAAAGTCAGCAGTAGTGAGCCAATCGCAAAGATCCCCAACGTGGCCCAAAGGTGACCGACCTGCGAACCTAATGGGCCCAGCAGGCCGGCCTCGACTGAGAGCCCCATGCCTGCCAGAACAACTAACGGAATGATCCAAAAGCGCATTATCAAAGCCATCTCGTGGGTAGAATTGGCAGATGATATTTTCTTGCTGTAATTGCCACAATTGAGCAATAGAGCAAGACATAATTGCGATTCCAGCAATGCTATAGAGGCGATCGACCCGTATGCACCTCAAAGCCCATCGGTACTTCGCCATGGTGGCTGCAACAGGCAGTTTTGCGGCCACTGCGCGGCACTTTCAGGTACCCGCATCGTCCGTTTCACGATTCATAGCTGCCCTTGAAAAAGAACTCGGGCAACAACTGCTGTACCGCAATACCCGTGCGGTCAGCCTCACCGATGCCGGCGAGCGGTATTTTCTGCAAGTTCGCGAAGTGTTGGAGTTACTGGACGCAGCCAACGAAGATGCTGCAGGGAAGGGGGGTGACATTCGCGGGCTGGTTAAACTCAATGCCCCGGTGGCGCTGGGGCGGCTGCATCTAGCCCATTTGGTCGAAAGGCTACATGCACAATACCCCGAGCTGATTGTCGAACTGATGCTTTCGGATCTGTACATCGACCCGGTTCTGGAGGGTGTCGATATCACCATCAGGGTCGGGCATCTGGAGAACTCGGCACTCATAGGCCGCAAAATCTGCGATCAGCGCTACGTGCTGTGTGCAAGTGCAGCGTATCTTGCCAAGCACGGCGCGCCTCACACCCCGCAAGAGCTGAGAGCCCACAGCTGCCTGGTATACAAAGGGCAGGCAGGGATGCAGCGCTGGCACTTCAGACGACAACCCGATCACCAGCTTGAGGTGATCGATGTGCAAGGCCCCCTGCGCAGCAATAATGCTGATGCGCTCGTCGAGGCTGCACTCGGTGGAATGGGCATCGTGTTATTTCCGACGTGGTTATTCAGCAGAGCGTACTTCAGCGAAGGGCGCTTGGTGCAATTGCTGCCTGAGTGGACGGGCTCCATCGAGCCGGTGACGAGCCAGATTCATCTGATTTCACCTGAAAACCGACTTCGTTCGAAAAAAGTCAGAGCCGTATCGCAGTTCTTGCTCGATGCCATAGGGTCGCCGCCCTACTGGGATGACATTACGGTATAGGCCAGCGGCCACTACGCTGATTGGACGCGTGCTGATCTGACGGGCTGCGTGCATGACTCAGCAGCCCGACGACCAGATCGATCCTCAATCGCTTATCGACGCGCTTTTGAAGGGATTGCCTTTTGCCTGCAAGTACAGCCTGCCCATCGCCTTGGAGGCGAAGTCGGTGATGTGGCCAATGTCTCGGTAGATCGGCAGGCCATCGATCAACAGCTTGCACTGGCCATCTGTGCATTGAACATCCTTGGGGTCAATTACCAGCAAGTTCGGGTGTGCTTGTTTGGCGTCCATGAACAGTTGCGCAAGCCAAGGGTTTTCTTCAGGTTGCGCAACGCTGGTGGCGCAGTGTTGTTCCTTGATCGTACTTCTGAGTTTGATCGTGCGGTACAGGCAATCATTGGCGCCTTCGGGCATGACGATATTGCTCTTGAGTAGCACGGGCGTGGCGCCGGACTGCGCGATGATTTCCAGGCTCTTGAGCAAAGCGGCCTTCATCCGTTCGCGCGAGAGGGCCTCAGAGCGCGGATCGTCAATCGACCACACCACCGCGCTGCTGTCGGCATATGTGTCCCACGTCAGGCCGATAATCACGTAGTCATAGTGGTTTTGAGCAATCTGCTGGTGATAAGCGGTCGCAGCCGCGTGGCATTTCTTGTAAAGCGCATGCTTGTATTTCCACCAGTCATAGAGGTAGACATCGGGCAGGGCCAGGCAGCCTGGGTAACCTTGAGCGGTGACGGAGATGCCGGCGTCCTTGCTGAGCGTGTCCACCAAGCCCCAGAAATGGTTGGAATAAGAGTCGCCCATCAGCAGCGCGCGCTTGCCGGCACCTGGCAGGCCCAGTACACAACTGCTGTCGGAGCCGTCGGTAGCGCCGCCCAGGCAAGGTTCGCGCTGGGGGATTTCACTTGCCTTGAGGCGCGGCAGGATGTCCGTCGCAGCGCTGCCAAAACGCTTTATCCACCCATCGGCGCGGTCGCCTGCCGAGTGCAGCGCTGAGAACGCAATGGCAGGGATGACGAGCAGAAGGATCAGAGTCTTGCCAAACCCTAGGCGTACCCGGCGTAACGGTTTTTCGATCAGGTAATAGGAGGCGATACCTAATGCGAGCGATGCGCTGAAGTAGCCGGCGAGCACCGCCGGGGTCTTTTCCAAGCCCAGGTAGGTGATGATCGCGATCACTGGCCAATGCCATAAGTACAACGAGTACGAAATGGTCCCGACGAACACCAACGCAGGCCAGCTCAACAAGTTGGAGCTGATGCCGCTTTGGCCAACCTGCGCACAGACCAAAAGCGCTGTCGCCACGCAGATCACGATGGCGTAGATGCCTGGGTAAGCTGTCGTCGGTATGGACTGGGTGGCGGCGTAGATCACTACGCCCAACGCTAGCAGGCCAAGGGCCGACGCGCTGAAGCGGCTGAGCCGTTGCCGGTCGTTGGCGAACACCGCGGCGCATGAGCCGATCAGCAGCTCAAAAATGCGCGCCAGGAACGCGTAGTAGCTTTTGTCGGGCGTGGCCTTGGCGATCAACAAGGCCATGGCGATCGAGCTGATGGTGAGTATCACGACCGCGATCTTCAATCGGTGCGGCGCCAGATAACGCGTCAGCGCCATCAGCCCGAGCGGCAGCACGATGTACCACTGCCATTCCACCGCCAGCGACCAGGTGTGCAGCAAGGGTAGCGTGGCCGCTTCTGGGGTGGCATAACCGTCGGTAGCTTTCGAGAAGAATTGGTTGGACAGCAGCAGGCTGGTGTACTTCTCGCTTTTCAGAAAGTCGACAAAGTCCTTGGGCAGGTATAGCAGGCTGGCGACGCCGAGGGTGACGATCAAAAGCGTCAATATGGCCGGCTGCAGCCGCCATAAGCGTCTGACGTAGAACTGCTTGAGGCTGAATTCACCCCGGCTTGCCGCGTTGAGGATGATCGTTGTGGTGAGATACCCCGAGATCACGAAGAAAATGTCGACGCCGATGAACCCGGAGGGAAACAGGGACAGGCCACCGTGATAAATCAGCACGAGCAACACAGCGACGCCGCGCAGCCCGTCGATATCCGCGCGGTAAGACGTTGGCTGCCGGGCGGATTTGACCGTGTCTGGATTGGCGTGGGGTTTATCAGCCTGTTCGCCCGAGGGGGCCGGGGTTTTGAGTATCAGATTCTGATCGGTCGACACGGTGCCACATCCTATTGCATTGAGGGCTCTTTGACGCGGCAGCGCACGCGAACAAAAGGTTGCGAGTCTAGCAAATGTGCACTACGAAGCGTCATCGATTCTCTTGGCGTCATCCAGGACAGCCTCTCGTCAGTTTCTCGATATACCGGGTTCATAAATGGGAAACGGTTTTACAACCAGCGACAGGTTGAACGGGTGAATGAGGTCGTGCTCGTTCGCCTTTTGCTTGGCACGCAGCGGCACGACCCTATCCACCATGTGATCAATTGGGCTTGTAACGCGCAGCGAGCTGATTGCTGGAAAGCTGGCTGAACAAAGCCTGCCGGCTGGTTTCGTAGCGTTCGAGTGACTGCAGATCGTGCAGCGAGGGGATGGAAATGAGCACTGAGTTGTCGAAGTCCTGCAGCGCACCTTCCACCAGATCCTGAGCCGACATCACGATACCTGGGTCAAGGTTCTCGACGGGCAAGCCGCCTATCTGCCAGAAGTCTGTCGCAGTTGCACCGGGCAGCACCGCTTGTACCTGAATGCCCTTATCCGCCAGCTCTTTGTGCAGAGCCTGAGTAAAAGCGGTGACATAGGCCTTGCTGCCGCCGGAGCGTCTCGGCTATTTCGAAGAGCAGGCTCTCCTTGCTTTCGAAATGGTGATAAATGGACCCGGCCTGAATCCCGCTATGGCTGGCCAAGTCGCGCATGCTGACCTGGCCAAAGCCTTGCGCTGCGAACAACTCCACCGCCTTCTCGCGGACCAACAGGGCCCGCGAAGTTGCGCAGGGCAGGGCAGCGGCGCGGGCGTTTGCGCGACTTTCACGCATAACGGTAGAAACCGTGACCGTGCATCTCAAGTAGGAGTGTTTCATAGGCCATTGATTGGTCCCTTTGGTCAGACCCGCGTGAATTACGCGCAAGTTGTCTGAGCTTAAAGACGGGGTGCAGGGTGGTAATCGTCTGGACGGACTAGACGGACGCAACCCAGTCCTCCGAATCTGGGCTGACCTGGATTCAGGCTTCACTGTGACCCGGTTGCTGCTGTTCTGCTCGGTACTCTAGGTATGTTGCTTGCGCCACACATAGCGTGAGCAGTGCCTTGATCGCCCGCAACCGTGTCAGTTATTGCGTCGAGGGGCGAGATCCATACGGCAAGCAAAACAACGAAGGTTGATTGCCTTGATGACCGCTCCCCAAACCACGCTCTATGCAATTTAACATAATATGCATTATGCGTATCCTGGTATTTTCCAGCTGATGCCCACTTAGGGTACAGTTCATCCTCTGGAACTCCTTCAAGAACGTTCTGCCACCAGGCACCCAAGGTTGCCCAGTTCATGCCTTATCATCCATCCGCAGATCAGATCGTCGATCTCTATGATCGCCACGCAGCAACTTGGAACAATCTTCGCACCGATCACTTTATCGATCGCAAATGGATTGAGCGCTTTCGCTCATTACTATCGCCATCAGCAACCGTCCTTGATCTGGGCTGTGGTTCTGGCCAGCCCATCGCGGGTTTTCTGATTGAAACTGGAGCTTATGTGGTTGGTGTGGATTCCTCTAACCAAATGCTTGCTCTGTGCAGTGCAAAATTTCCTGCGCACGAATGGATCCACGCAGACATGCGCACCCTGGCGCTGGATCGGCAGTTTGATGCAATCCTGGCCTGGAACAGCTTTTTTCACCTCAAACCGCAGGATCAGCGTCGGATGTTCCCGGTATTCCACCGGCATGCGGCACCAGGTGCTTTATTAATGTTTACCAGTGGCCCTTCACATGGGGAAGCCTTGGGCGTATTCGAGGGTGAAACGCTGTACCACGCTAGCCTTGACCCGCAGGAATACAGCGAGCAACTTCATCATCACGGCTTTGAAATTTTGGATCACATCGCCGAGGATGCAGAATGTGGCGGCCAAACCGTATGGCTAGTACGGCACCTGCCCTAACCTATATTTCGTGAAGAAATAACTACACTAAATGACTATTTAGTGTAGTTATATATAAAATGCTCAATTTGCGTCCCTCGCGCTCGCCGTGAACTAAGACCCTGTGCAGGCATAATTCAAAATCCGTGTTGCAACGTTTGCCTATCCAACGCTTCGCATACCGCCGGTCGGAGCTCACGTTCGTGCAAATGATCACGCTTAGCTTACGAGGCTCTCAACTGATATGGGGTGAAGTGATCGGCTTACCCTCACCCCTTACAAGCCACGCCGACGGCGGGCTGTTTAAAAAGAGCGAGGGCACAATATGAACATGACAATGCGAATGGGCGGCGGCAATGTCCACGATGACTGGCCAGAACTGGATCCTGACAAGAACGAAGATCGGACTGATAAATCAAACGCTGACCAAAACCCGGAAAGTGATGAACGTATCCCGCCCGGGCCGCCTGCCAGCGATCCTGAATCGGGTGCGTAAAGCTTAACCGGTTACACTCGTATCGCCGATCGTCTGGCTGGGCTTGCTTCCGGATAGCCGCCAACTCACGTCGGTTATTCCGTACCGCTCCGCCATAGGTCGGCTCACCTTCCTGATTTTCTCACGGCCAAACTTCGGGATGATGCCGATGCCTGCATCGCAACTTGCCCAGTGCCAAGCCTCGGCGTTATCGATTTTCTCGAGCCGGATGATGAAGCTACGGGGGGCGCCGTGCAGCAGGTAATCGATAATGTACAGCTGGGGACTCGGCATTGCGCAGCCCTCCTCTTCTCCATGGATGACAAAAGCATTGAGTCATGTCGTTGGAGAAAGATTCAAAAAATTGTGGGGCAATTCAACGGGAAGCGTTGATCGCCGCGACGTTCGGGGCTGGGATAATCGATGGCCCCCATTGCCCGGTAAGGCAGAGCGAGGGTCGCTACTCTTGGGGCTGGCGCGGTCTTACCTGACGGCTCTGCCCGCCTTTGCGCCCCGCCTGCGCAGCCCTCTGTCGATCATTGCGAAGTTCCCACCCGACAATTTGCCCCCTTTGTGGCCAGCCCGCGCGGCCCGTTCAGGATCATTTGCGAAGTTACCTGAGTTGGTCTCCTTGGTACCACCTCGTTTTCCTGTCGGTCGTTTTGCGTCAACCATGTGCTTCTCCTACCGTCACTAGTGCGGCTCACTGAGTGTTAGGCCTACCCTAGGTCCGAACAAGCTCATGACGTATCTGCTCAATCTGACTGCGGTCGACTGACCGGAGGCGCCAAACGTTCGTCTCAAAAAGGATCGTGTGCCAAACGTCTGGCTTCTATATGCTCTTCGTTGCCCTGCTGTGACCCTCGGGCTGCCTGTGTCCCGGTGCCTCGCGAAGCCGCCGAGGGCCGGCATATAATGGACCCAGGCGCCCGCAGCCATGTCCTCGGGCCAAATTTTTGATGCGCACAAGGCATTTCCATGACTGATCAACCCGCATCGCCGCAAAACCCCGCCTTGAGCCCCAGCCACTTGGACTTTCCGGTGGTCGGCATTGGCGCCTCGGCGGGTGGCCTGGAGGCCATTCGCACCTTTTTCCAGCAGATGCCAGGCGATTGCGGCATGGCGTTCGTGGTCGTGCTGCATTTATCGCCCGACCATCAGAGCGTGGCAGATCGGATCATTCAGGAAACGACCCCGATGCCGGTGCGCCAGGTCACCGAACCGGTGCCGATCGAACGCAACCACGTCTATGTGATTTCGCCGGCCAACCGCCTTTCCACCAACGACGGCTACCTGCGGGTCACCCCTGCCAACCGTCGGCGTGGCGACCACGTTGCCATTGACCTGTTCTTCCGTGATTTGGCCGATGTTCACAAAGATCACGCTTTCTGCGTAGTTTTGTCAGGCACAGGCGCCGATGGTGCTGTGGGGCTTTCCAGAATCAAGGAACAGGGCGGTGTGACCCTGGTGCAAACCCCTGATGACGCGCAATACGACAGCATGCCTAGGGCAGCGATCGAAACCGGCTTGGTCGACCTGGTCTTGCCGGCCGCCGAAATGCCGCAAAAACTGATGGAGCTGTGGCGTACTGCTCGCCAAGTGAAACTGCCCGAGATCGAAGACGATACCCTGCCACCTGCCCTAGGTACTCGGGCCGGTGATCCTCGAGCCGCAGAACCACTGCTCGACGAGATCCTGCTACAGCTACGCAATGTCACCGGTCATGACTTTCAGCATTACAAACGCGCCACCGTGTTGAGGCGTATCGAGCGCCGTCTTCATGTGACCGGGCAGACCGATCTGCAGGGTTATCTGCGCTATTTGGAGCAAAACAGCAGCGAAGCCGAGGCGTTGCTGGGCGATATGCTGATTGGTGTAACCAACTTCTTCCGCGATCGTGAGGCATTCGAGTCGCTGGAGCGGCATGTACTGCCGCAGTTGGTCAGCGAACGCGGGGACAATCGTGAAATTCGTGTGTGGTCGGCTGGCTGCTCCACGGGTGAAGAAGCCTATAGCCTGGCGATGCTGGTGTGTGAGCAACTGACGCTGGAAAAGCGTGACAGCAAGGTTCAGGTGTTCGCCACCGACCTTGATGCGCGGGCGATCAGCACCGCCCGTGCAGCCTCCTACCCCGAGGCTATCGTCACTGATGTGCCCCCTACTCGTCTTCGGCAGTTCTTCGTCAAGGAGGATCAGCACTACCGCGTGCGCAAGGAAGTCCGCGAGAAGGTGCTGTTCGCCCGCCATAATTTGTTATCCGACCCACCTTTCTCGCAGATCGACTTGATCGTCTGCCGCAACTTGCTGATCTATCTGGACCGCGAGATCCAGCACGACATCCTGCAAATGTTCCACTACGCATTGCGCAGCGGTGGTTACCTGTTCCTTGGAACTTCTGAATCAGCAGATGTGGTGGGCGATCTGTTCACCCCGGTGGACAAGCGCAACCGCATTTTCCGCGCCCGTGACGTCAGCGCGGCTACTCGCAGCAGCAGCCGGCAGCTGCCCAGAACGAATTTCAAAGGTGTGGTTCAGGAGCAACAAACCAAAGCCAAGCCTGAACGCAAGCCGTCGTACGCGGAGATGCACCACCGCGCACTGGCCAGACGCACCCCGCCGAGCCTGATCATCGACGGCGACGGCAACATTCTGCATATGAGCGAAGGCATCGGGCGCTACTTGCAACTGGCCGCTGGCGAGCCGAGCCGCAATTTGCTCTCACTGGTACTGCCTAGCCTGCGCCTGGCGTTGCGCACCACGTTGTTTCAGGCCCGCCAAGGCACAGAAGCCGTTACCTCAAGGCCTGTCGACCTTGGCGAAGGTGAAGAACGCCAGCAAGTGGAAATTACCGTGCAGCCTTACAAGGATGAGTTCAGCACAGGCGAATGCCTGCTGGTGGTTTTCGAGGTGCGTACGCCCGACCCCACGCTGCCGTTGCCCGGTGTGATCCGCCAAACCGACAGCATGGTTCTGCACAACCTGGAGCGTGAACTGCTGCGAACCCGCCTGCAACTGCAAGAAACCATCGAGCAGTCGGAAGTATCGAGCGAGGAGTTGACCGCCTCCAACGAAGAAATGCAGGCGATCAACGAAGAGTTGCGTTCGGCCAGTGAAGAGCTGGAAACCAGCAAAGAAGAACTGCAGTCGATCAACGAAGAGTTGCTGACTGTCAATTACGAACTCAAGAACAAAGTCGAAGAAACCGATAAGGTCAATGACTACTTGAGCAATCTGATTGCCTCTACCGACATCGCCACGGTGTTCGTCGACCGCAACCTGCACATTCGCTGGTTCACGCCGCGAGCCACCGATCTTTTTAACATGCTGCCCGTGGATACCGGGCGCTCGCTACTGGATATCACCCACCGCCTCGACTACCCCGCCCTGGCTGATGACGCCCACGCCGTAGCAAAAGGCGAAACCACCATCGAGCGAGAGATCGGCGCCCAGGATAACCATTGGTATCTAGCCCGTTTGCTGCCCTATCGCTCTAGCGAACAGAAGATCGATGGCACAGTGCTTACCTTCATCGACATCAGCAAGAACCACGCCGCAGAAGAGCGCGTGCGCCTGGGTGAAGAACGGCTTAGCAAGCAGTTGGCTGAATCGCAAAGCTCCAGCCACATGAAAGACGAGTTCTTCGCGGTGATGTCCCATGAGCTCAAACACCCGCTGAACCTGATACAGCTCAATGCCGAAATCCTGCGCCGGCTTCCTACTATCAGGAATATGGGCGCTGCGAGCAAAGCCGTTGCGACCATTTGTGAGGCCGTCACCAGTCAGGCGCGCATTATCGACGACCTGCTCGATGTCGCACGTATCCGCACCGGTAAGCTCAAGCTCAAAACCGAGCCAGTGGACCTTGGCGCGGTGGTTCAAGGCATACATGCAGTGGTCATGAACGAAAAACACCCTTGCCCGGTGCGTCTCGAATTACCTGCTGACGACTCCTCACTGATGATTGAAGGCGATGTTACACGCCTGGAGCAGATCATCTGGAACCTGCTGAACAATGCGCTGAAATTCAGCCCGCCAGGCCAGGAAATCAGCCTTGTACTCGAGCGCCATGGCAGTCACGCGCGTCTGCTGGTGATCGATCAGGGCGTGGGTTTGAGCTGCGATGACCTCGAGCATATTTTCGACCTGTTCAGCCAGGCCTCGCCGCAGTCATCCTTGCATGGTCGCGAAGGCCTCGGTATTGGCTTGTCCCTGGTGCGCCAGCTTGCAGAGGCCCATGGCGGCACCGTCGAGGCAACCTCAGCGGGGCTTGGCAAAGGCTGTACGTTCATTGTCCGCCTGCCATTGTGTGATTATGGCCCGCAACAGCGTATCGATACGCCTGAGCCCGTCAACGAAGGGCGGCTGCAAGGGGTAACGGTGTTGCTGGTCGAGGATTCGCCAGAAGTCCTTGAAGTCATGCAGCAGTTGCTGGAGATGGAGGGCGCCGAGGTGATCGCCTACAGCGACCCGGTGAAGGCGCTGGAAGCGGCCGCCAACGCGCAGTATGACGTGATTATCTCCGACATCGGCATGCCTGGCATGGACGGCCATGCGCTGATCAAGGCCCTGCGCGGCCTTGCTCATCTGCAGCACACACCCGCGATCGCCCTCACCGGCTATGGTGCGAGCGCTGACCAGCACAGGTCGCGACAATCGGGCTTCGATCGCCACTTGAACAAGCCCGTCGGTTATGACGAGTTGGTCCAGGCTATCGAGTCCCTCAGTGGCTCAGTAACCTACTGAGGCAATTGCAGTTGCAATAGAACGTTTAGTGCCTGCGCGCGGACTAACCCACATGAGTTGGGAATTGCCGCAGGAGGCTGAGTGAAGCCAGTCAAGCACCGCGTTAGCATCATTTGTCGCCATGGCAAGCAGTCGCAGAAATGGCTTTGGGTTAGAAAGCCCAAAGCACCTTGGACATTGCCAGGCGGCAAAATTGAAGCCGGAGAGACGCCACCCCAGGCGGCGATACGGGAATTACAGGAAGAAACGGGGCTGCAGGCCGATACATTGACCTTTTTAATGCGCTACGAAGGTGAGGCGCGCATGCACTATGTGTTCGAGGCGGACTTCGCCCAAGCGCCAAAGCCTTCAGCTAATAACGAAATCGCCGAGTGCAGTTTTGGGCATCCGGAACGCATGTCGTCGCTCAACGCCGAGATCAAGGCGTTGATCAAATCACTTCTGGCCTGCGACCGGACGCTCGCCGACTCCATTCGCTGAACGAGCAATGCCTCAGGCATGCACACTCCACTGAGTGGCCTGAGCTTCTATCGGTAGTTCATCGATGGCGTGGATCATACCGCTTGCCAATGCCTCGTCAGGCCCCAAGATCCGCGGAGCCGCCATCAGATAGCGTGGCACATCCAGTACTTCGCTGGCACCCTCAGTGCGTTCGGCGACAATTTGCGCGTATAAACGCAAGTCATAGTCAAGGCTCATGGCGTATTCCGCCATTCGGGCATGATCTACCGAGCCGTGCAGCGTCCAGTGGAATGGGTGAAACAGGAACTTGCTGTGCCTGCAGGCCGTGCGGTGCTCGCCGGCCAGGAAAAGGATGTTGCCCATCGACTCAACAGTGCCCAGGTTGTGGGTGTGCACACTGATTGGCAGCGACCGCAGGAAGTTGTAGAGGGTAAAGCCATAACTGCACTCTCCTCCCATGGTGGCGATATTGAGTTGCAGCACCTGCGCACCTTGCCCAATGGCACGCGAGCAGGTGTTGATCAGGTTGCCACAGGTGGATGAATTGATCGGCCCGGTGTAGTGAATGATGTGTCTGGCCATGTTTGTCTCCAGTGTAGGGAGGTTACCCCTGAGCGCCCGCCAAGGTGTTGCGGTGCGGCAACTGCACTGTGCGGTGGAATCGCCCAAACCGCCAAAGTTCAATTCTGCACAATGCCCATGTCTTTCGATCACCTTCGCTGAACCCTCGCCCCTCTGAGTCGGTCGCACCATTTGAACGGTACTCGACGAATCAGGCTATGAGGACATGAGCGTGAGCGATATCCGCATCGGTATTTCCGGATGGCGCTATGGCCCCTGGCGCAAGGACTTCTACCCAAAGGGCCTGCGCCAGGATAGCGAACTGGCATTTGCTTCAAGGGCGGTCAACAGCATCGAGATCAACGGCTCGTTCTACAGCCTGCAGACTGCGCAGCGCTACACGAATTGGCGTGATCAAGCGCCCGACGGCTTTGTGTTTTCAGTGAAGGGCCCTCGCTACATCACGCATGTACTCAGGCTAAAACAGGTAGAGACGGCGCTGGCCAATTTTTTCGCGTCTGGCCCGCTACTGCTGGGTGACAAGCTGGGTCCGTTTCTTTGGCAGTTTCCGCCGAACATGAAGTTCGACGAGCAACGGTTCAGCCACTTTCTGCAGTTGCTGCCCAAGGACCGAAAAGCCGCCCGCGAGTGTGCCCTAGGCTGCGAAGAACGCCACAGGGACCCTGCAGCAACTGCAATCAAAGGTAACGCACGGCTACGCCATGCTGTGGAAATCCGCCACGAGAGTTTTCTGTGCGAAGGTTTCATCAAGCTGTTGCGCAAACACCGTGTGGCCCTGGTTGTGGCTGACAGCGCAGGTAAATGGCCTTATGTCGAGGATGTAACGGCTGACTTCATCTACATGCGCTTGCACGGGGACATCGAACTCTACAGCAGCGGGTATACCGCACGGGCACTTCGACGCTGGAAGCAACGCATCCAGGCATGGGCGCGAGGCAGCCAAGCGGACGACGCGCATTTGATCGTGGCGGGGGCTCCGCCCAAGCGGGCCTCGCGGGATATTTACTGCTATTTCGACAATGACCAGAAAGTGCATGCGCCCTTTGACGCCCGTCGCTTGCTGGAAAAGCTCAAGCTCGATTACGACCTGATCACCGAACCGGGTGTGACGCCTGAGGTGCAGCTTTGAACAACAATCAGTTATCACCCAGCCCGGCTCTGGACGGCGATACCGCCGTGCACCGTTTGAATGTGCTGACGATCAATGTCCACAAGGGCTTCACCCAATTCAACCGCCGATTCATCCTGCCCGAGTTGCGCGAGGCCGTGCGCGCCACCAACGCTGACCTGGTGTTTCTCCAAGAGGTTCACGGTAGTCACCAGCAACACGCCGAGCGCCATCCAGACTGGCCGCAGGCCCCACAGTACGAGTTTCTCGCTGACAGCATGTGGCCGCAATTCGCCTATGGCCGTAACGCTGTTTATCCCTACGGGGATCACGGCAATGCGCTGCTGTCGAAATTCCCGATCACCTACTACGAAAACCTTGACGTTTCGATTCAAGGGAACGAGCAGCGCGGGCTGTTGCACTGCTGCTTGCAGGTGCCAGGCCACGAGCAGGTACATGCCATCTGCGTACACCTGGGCCTGCGTGAGGCTCATCGGCAAAGCCAGATCAAGCTGCTGCTGCAGCGGCTGGACAGCTTGCCGGCACAAGCGCCGGTGATTATCGCTGGTGATTTCAATGACTGGCGGCTTAAAGCTGATGCCGTGCTCTCGCAGCATCTGGTCGAAGCTTTTGGCGAACATTTTGGCAGCCCGGCTCGCAGCTTTCCTGCGCGCCTGCCGCTGCTGCGCCTGGATCGCATTTACCTGCGCAACGCCATGCCGGCCAGTGCTCAGGTGTTGTCCATGTATCCCTGGTCGCATTTGTCCGACCATGCCCCTCTTGCTGCGGAGATCGACCTGTGAACAGACCTTGGGTGGACGGTAACCATGTCCAACTGTTGATCAATGGTGAGCAATATTACCCGCGCGTGTTCGAGGCAATGGCCCAGGCCCGGGAAGAGATCTTGCTGGAAACTTTCATCATCTTTGATGACAAGGTTGGCCAGCAATTGCAGAAAGCGCTCATCGACGCTGCTAGCCGTGGAGTCAGGGTGGAAGTCGTGGTAGATGGCTACGGTACTGGGGACCTCCCGGACACCTACATTGCCGCGTTGACCGAGGCGGGCGTGAGCTTCCACGCCTTCGACCCGCAACCCAAGCTGGCGGGCATGCGCACCAACCTCTTTCATCGCCTGCACCGCAAGATCGTGGTGATCGATGGCGAGCTGGCCTTTATCGGTGGCATCAATTACAGCGCCGACCATCTGGGGGATTTTGGCCCCATGGCCAAGCAGGACTACGCCGTGGAGGTCACAGGGCCCGTGGTGGCTCAGGTTCATGCTGCCAGCCGCAGGCTGATGGCTCCGGTGCTGGAGCCGCCAAGCGACGTGCGCCCAGTGACGCAACCAACCGGCCAAAGCACGGCGGTGCTGATAGAGCGCGATAACCGTATGCGCAGCACCGATATTGAAACCCACTACCTGCAGGCCATACGCTCGGCCCAGAAGCGCGTGGTCGTGGCAAATGCTTACTTCTTCCCAGGCTACCGGCTGTTGCGCGAGCTGCGCAATGCCGCGCGGCGTGGCGTTGAGGTAACCTTGATTCTACAAGGCCAGCCCGACATGCGCTGGGTCCGGGCCCTGTCCAGGCTGCTGTACAACTACCTGCTACAAGGTGGCGTAAGCATTCGTGAGTACTGCCAGCGTCCATTGCACGGCAAGGTGGCACTGGTCGACGACCAGTGGGCTACCGTCGGCTCGAGCAATCTCGACCCCCTGAGCCTGTCCTTCAACCTGGAAGCCAACTTGTTCATCCGCGATCCGGCTTTCAACCAGGCGTTGTACGAGCATTTGCACAGCCTGGCTCAGGAACACTGCAAGCCCGTTACCCTTGAACGTATGGTACGCGGCTACTGGTGGCGAGCGCCTTTGATCTTCGCTTGTTTTCACATCGTCCGGCACTTTCCGCGCATCGCCGGCTGGTTCCCCGCGCATCGTCAGCGCTTGAAGTCGCTGCAACCGGAAATTCAGGCCCAAGGCGAACTTCATGAGGGTAATACGTGATGGCGAAAAAATCCTGGCAGGTCTGGGGCAAGCGATTATTCACCCTAGCGTTCATGATCCTGATACCGGTGCTGCTGTACATGCTCGCGCGAAACCTGGACTGGAACGAGGTGCGCCAATCCCTGCTTGCGTACAAGCCGAGCACGCTGGCCATCGGGCTTGCAATGGCGGTATGCAGCTACCTGATTTTCGCCAGTTACGATCTGCTGGCAAAGGCGTATACCGGCCATGACCTTCCGGCGCGGCAGGTGCTGCCAGTGGCGTTCGTCTGCTACGCCTTCAACCTCAATTTCACCACCTGGGTGGGAGGCGTTGCCTTGCGCTACCGGCTGTACAGCCGCCTAGGGCTGGATACACCCACCATCACGCGCATCCTCACATTAGGCCTGTTGACCAACTGGATGGGTTACATGCTGCTAGCCGGTGGCATATTCGCGCTTGGCCTTGTCGAGCTTCCCGGCAACTGGGCAGTGGGTACCGGGGGGCTGAGGCTGATAGGCGTGCTTTTGCTGGCCATCGCCATCGGTTATCTGCTGGCGTGTGGCCTTGCGAAGAAGCGCACATGGCGCTGGAGGGAACATGAAGTCACCCTGCCCTCGCTGCGCTTGGCGCTGTGCCAAGTAGCGCTGGGCGCTAGCAACTGGGCGGTGATGGCGTTACTGATTTATTGGCTACTGCCAGGGGAGCACTTCTTCCCCTCGATCCTCGGTATATTGCTGATCAGTTGCGTGGCGGGGGTGGTCGCTCACATTCCTGCAGGTTTGGGTGTGCTCGAGACGGTATTCCTTGCTTTGCTGCATGGTCAAGGCCAGGGCTCGTTAATCGCAGCGCTGCTGGGCTACCGGACACTGTATTACCTGATTCCTCTGGTCGTTGCCTTGATGACCTATTTATTGCTTGAGAAACGCGCCAAAGCCATGCGCCAGCGTGAACATCCGGCCTGAGGCCGTGCCGGCATGGGTTCGTGAAGAGACGGTCAGGTGCCGTCTCTTCACGCATTCACTCAACGTGCATCGCCCTCTTCGTCTTCGACCACATCATCGGTCCAAGGCTTGCCATCCAGGGGGGCTGAACGCGCCAACTCGGCCTCGTCGAGCCCAAACCCACCGCCTATTTCCTGCGCGTCTACCTCGCGCAGGTCCATGTCAGCCGGGCCATTGCCATCGCCTGGCTCAAAGGGGTCGCGAGCGCCGGTTTCATCCAGCAAGGTATCAGGGCTCAGATCATCATAGGTGACGTTGTCTTCGTGCAGGCTATCGCTTAGTGCCTCACCGCCAGTCATGCCGCTTTCGGCAACCCGTTGGTCCGGGAACTCGTGTTCGATTTCCGAAGCGGGTCGTTCGTCGCCGACTCGCCCCTCACGATGGTCGTGGCGATCACTGAAATCCAGTTCGCGCACACTGCCCATACGGTCTTCGGTGTCATCGATTTCAGTGGGTGTGTAGGGTTTCAGATCATCAGATCGGCTCATTGCGGTTCTCCATCAGTGACATACAGATTGTCGACTGCTGCAGCCCTGCGATGATTCAGAGTTTTTTTGAACTACCCTGCGCCCGGCTCCCTCCCAACCTACAGATGCCTTCACGGAGCCGACCATGGCAAAGCCTCTTGCAGAATACGCGCGCAAGCGCGATTTCGACGCGACGCCTGAACCTAGTGGTCAGCGCAGGCGCGGCAACCGCGCGCATGCCTTGCAGTTCTGCATTCAGAAACACGACGCCAGTCACCTGCATTACGACTTCCGTTTGGAACTCGATGGGACGCTGAAAAGTTGGGCGATCCCCAAAGGCCCTTCGCTGGACCCAAAAGTGCGGCGCCTGGCGGTGCATGTAGAAGACCACCCGTTGGACTATGCCAACTTCGAAGGGCACATACCGCAGGGCCACTACGGCGCCGGTGACGTCATCGTCTGGGACCGGGGTGTCTGGGAACCCGAATGCGATCCGCGCCAGGGCTATGCCAAAGGCAAGCTGCGTTTTCGCTTGCAGGGTGAAAAGCTGAGCGGTGTCTGGAACCTATTCCGTACGCAATTTGCCGGCAAGAAGGAGCAGTGGATGCTGGTCAAGTCCCAGGACGGTGAGGCACGCAGTGAAGCTGAGTACAGTATCGTCGAGGCTCAGCCGGACAGCGTGCTAAGCGACCGTGGGCTGCTGCCGCGGCGCACGGCAAATGCCAAGCGCACACCCGTGCGGCGCAAAGCCGCTAACGCCGAGCTTGCACAACAGCTCAAGCCCCAGCTGGCTACCTTGGTCGACTCGCCACCGGCTGGCGACTGGCGTTATGAGGTCAAATTCGATGGCTATCGGATACTTGCGCGCATCGAAGGTGACGATGTCCGGTTATTCACCCGCAACGGTCATGACTGGAGCGCCAAAATGCCCGCCCAAGTCGCGGCGTTGCGGGCGCTGGGCATCGACTCGGCGTGGCTCGATGGCGAAATGGTGATCAGCGACGAAGACGGGAAGACCGACTTCCAGGCTTTGCAGAACGCCTTCGACACCGAGGATGACGAGCAGATCGGGTATTACATCTTCGACCTGCCGTTCTTGGGTGGCCAGGACTTGCGTCAGCGTCCACTTGAAGATCGTCGCCATGCGTTACGGCAATTGCTTGAGCACAATGAGTCGGACAAGCTCAAGTTTTCCGAGAGCTTCGACCAGCCTGTCGATGCCCTGCTCGACAGCGCTTGCCGCTTGGGCCTTGAGGGCCTGATCGGTAAACGAGTCGGCAGCCACTACATGAGTCGGCGCAGCCCCGACTGGGTAAAGCTCAAGTGCCAGCAACGGCAGGAGTTCGTGATCGTTGGCTTTACTGATCCCAAAGGCAGCAGAGCGGGCTTCGGCGCGCTGTTGCTGGCTTTGCACGACAAGCAAAGCGGCCAGCTGCAGTACGCGGGTAAAGTAGGCACCGGCTTCACCGGGGCAACGCTTGAAAACATTCATGAGCGGCTCAAACCCCTACAGGTCGCCAAGCCCACTGTCCATAAAGGG
This sequence comes from Pseudomonas promysalinigenes, assembly GCF_014269025.2. Taxonomy (NCBI): domain Bacteria; kingdom Pseudomonadati; phylum Pseudomonadota; class Gammaproteobacteria; order Pseudomonadales; family Pseudomonadaceae; genus Pseudomonas; species Pseudomonas promysalinigenes. The sequence goes on from NZ_CP077094.1 coordinate 2,487,065, forward strand.
CCAACGGGCGCAGAAGCCCGCGGGGTGCATTGGCTCAAGCCGCATCTGCTGGCAGAAGTCGCCTACGCCCAGATGACCCGTGAGGGCTTGGTACGCCACGCAGTGTTCCATGGGCTACGCGAGGACAAACCAGCCACCGCAATCAACGTGGAGCGCGCAATGCCCGCCAAGCCAGGCTCAAAACCCAAGCAGGGCAAGCAGCCAGATCAGCTCGCCGACCTGCGCCTGACCCACCCTGACCGGCTGATCGATGCCACCGTGGGTGCCACGAAGCGGCAAATTGCGCAGTATTACGCGCAAGTCAGCCAGTGGTTGTTGCCACACCTCAAAAGTCGGCCGGTTGCATTGGTCCGGGCACCGGAGGGCCTGACAGGTGAGTTGTTCTTTCAAAAGAATGCGGGGCAGTTGCATATCCCGCACCTGGTCAATTACAGCAAAGCCGACGCAGGCCAAGCGGCAATGGTCATCAACCGCGCCGATACCTTGATGGGGGCGGTGCAGATGAACATGCTCGAACTGCATACCTGGAATGCGACCGACAAAGACTTCGACAAGCCCGATCGCTTCGTCCTAGACCTCGACCCAGACCCTGCGCTGCCCTGGAAAGCCATGTTAGAGGCAACTCAACTGGTCCTTACCCTGCTCGACGAGCTGGGTTTGCAGGTGTTCATCAAAACCAGTGGCGGCAAAGGCATCCACTTGGTCGTACCTATTACCCGGCGTGCGAATTGGGATGAGGTCAAGGATTTCAGCCAGGCGATTGTCAATTACCTGGCCAAGCTGTTCCCCGACCGCTTGAGTGCGGTTTCCGGCCCTAAAAACCGTATCGGTAAAATATTCATCGATTACCTACGCAACGGCAAAGGCGCCACCACGGTATGCGCCTACTCGCTGCGAGCCCGCGAGGGGCTGCCGGTGTCTGTGCCGATCTGGCGCGAAGAGTTGGCAGGGCTCAAAGGCGCCGATCAATGGCATATCGGTAACCTGCACGAACGCATGGTCGATCTGGACGACCCTTGGGCCGGGATGAGCAACGTTCGTCAATCGATCACTGCACGTATGCGCAAGCAAATGGGAATGGCATGAGCATCATTCAGGATTTCGACCTCACCAACCTCGACCGATTGTTACGCACCTTCGGCGAGCGACCCCAACCTCTCAACCTGGACACGCAGCTACCAGAGTTGATGCACGCACTCAAAGCCGATCAGCTCGACCTACTGCCACTGCCGGGGCAAGGCAACACCTTGCGCCGCTGGCAGACCTTGGCGCGGGTTGCCGGTTGCGACCTGGCACTGGCCAAACTCTATGAGGGGCACACCGATGCGCTGGCCATTCTGGCCGAATGTGGTGCGGCGCACCTGGTTGGCGACGATATATGGGGCGTCTGGGCTGCTGAACCGCCGGACGCTCGGGCACGGATTGTCGCGCGTGACGGTGATCAGGTGCAGCTGGGCGGTCGCAAGGCATGGTGTTCGGGGGCCCTGCAGATAGACAAAGCGTTATTGACTGCCTGGGGCGACGATAAGCAGCCGCAGTTGGTAGCGATCGAGGTGGGGCAATCTGACCAGAGTGTGGTGATCGACCATTGGCAAGCAGTGGGGATGGCCACCACGGCGAGTATCGAACTTCAGTTCAGCAATACGCCCGCCATCGCCGTTGGCCGCCCCGGCCAGTATTTGTCGCGCCCCGGCTTCTGGCACGGGGGCGCAGGCATCGCAGCTTGTTGGTACGGCGCGGCCGAGGCCTTGGCCGATTACCTGCGGGCGCATTGCCGCAAACCCCATGCCGACGCACATGCCCATGCCCACCTCGGCGCGGTGGACGCTGCCTTGTACGGCGCCCGCGCTGCGTTGCGTGAATGTGCTCAGTGGATCGACCTGCAACCTGACGCTGACGCAGGCTTGGAAGTTTGCCGCACTCGCGCTCAAGTCGAGCAGGCCGTCGAACAGGTGATCCGCCACGTGGGCCGCGCGCTGGGTGCCACACCGTTTTGCCGTAACAGCCATTTCGCCAGGCTCAGCGCAGACTTGCCAGTGTACATGCGCCAAAGCCATGCCGAGCGCGATCTGGCGGCGCTGGGTGAACAATTGACACAGATGCCTGCAGGAGCCTGGAAGCTATGAGCCAAAACTTGATTCAAGCTAGCAGTGGCACGCCTTGGGCTGACTGGCAACATGCCGCCCATCTGGCAAGGGCCACATGGATCAGTCCTGCGCAGCTGTGCCCCCCCGGGCGCCGCCTGGTGCTGGTCGCACCGCACCCCGACGATGAAATTCTCATGGCGGGCGGATTGCTGACCCACTTTCGCGGGCGTGAAGAGGACCTTCTGTTGATTTCGGCCACCGATGGTGAAGGCAGCCACGCGGGCTCCGAGCACTGGACCGAACATCGGCTGCGGCGCCAGCGACCGCTGGAGAGCCGCCAGGCACTGATGCAGCTTGACTTGAACGTCAACCATCTGGAGTGGCGCAGGCTTAATCTGAAGGACGGGAATTTGCCGCGCGAGGAAGCTTTCCTGGTCAACCACCTGACTCAGGCGCTGCGCCCGGACGATGTAGTGATGGCCACTTGGCGGGGCGACGGCCACTGCGATCACGAGGCCGTTGGCCGGGCCGCAGCCCAGGCAGCGCAGGCGCGCAAGGCGCAACTGGTCGAAGTGCCCGTATGGGCCTGGCACTGGGCCCAGCCGGATGATCCACGGCTGCCGTGGCCACGCGCGCACCGCATCGAGTTGGACGAAAGCGCCCTCGCACGCAAGCGTAAGGCCCTAGCTGCACACGTCAGCCAGTTGACACCGGACGATCCCCGCCCGCCCGTACTGCCAGCCAGCCTGCTGGACTGCCTGCTGCAACCCTTTGAACTGATGTTCCTGTAAACGGAGTTGCCATGAGCCTCGATCCCCAGTACTTCGCTGAACTGTATGCTACCAATGAAGATCCATGGGCTTTTCGCACACGCTGGTACGAAAAACGCAAACGCGATGTGCTGATGGCCAGTCTGCCGCGTCAGTGCTATCAGCGGGTGTTCGAGCCTGCCTGTGCCAATGGAGAGCTCAGTGCCTTACTGGCAGAGCGAAGTGCTGAACTTCTGTGCCAGGACTTGGATCCCACTGCCGTGAACCTTGCCCGCGAGCGCCTGACCGATGTGCCGAACGCTTCAGTCGAATTGGCTCGCTTGCCTGGTGACTGGCCCGCAGGCCAATTCGATCTGATCGTGCTGAGTGAGGTGGGATACTACCTGGACCCCACCGATTGGCTGCAGGTCATTGAGCAATGCCTTGCGAGCCTTACCTACGACGGTGCCCTGCTTGCCTGTCACTGGAAGCACCCCATTGCCGGCTGCCCGCAAGATGGCCGTGAGGTGCATCAAATGCTGGCCAAACACCTGCCGCTATTTCCGCTCCTTCGTCATGACGAGGCCGACTTCATGCTCGAATACTGGTCCTGCCAACCCAGCGTGGTGGACTTGGACGAGACGTGCATATGATCGGCGTAGTGATCCCCGCGCACAATGAAGCCCGGCGCCTAGGGCGCTGCCTGAGCGCGATGGCTACGGCCGTCTTGGCAGCGCGAGAAGCAGGTCATGGGGTACAGGTATTGGTCGTTCTCGATCGCTGCGTGGACGGCAGTGCCAAGGTGGCCGCCAGGTATGATGTCGACGTGCTTGCAGTCGAGGCCGGTAGCGTTGGAATGGCTCGCCGCTTAGGCGCCGAGTGGATGTTGGACCGCCATGCGACCTGGTTGGCCTGCACCGACGCCGACAGCCAGGTGCCGTCGCATTGGTTGTTGTCACAGCTGGCCTGCACGGCAGATGCGGTGTGTGGAACGGTGCACGTTGCCCGCTGGCAGCCTTGGCAGCGGGCGGCGCTACGTAAGCTCTATTTGAGCCGCTATGAAGCGCGGGAAGGCCATCGCCACATCCATGGTGCCAATCTGGGCGTGAGTGCCCGAGCCTATGAACGTGTCGGCGGGTTTCAACCACTTGCCGCCCATGAAGATGTGCAGCTTGTGAGGGACCTGGAGGCCGATGGCGCGCAGATAGTGTGGACGGCCAAGCACAGCGTTGCCACAAGTAGCCGAACCAACAGCCGGGCCCGTGAGGGGTTTGGCGACTACCTGGCAAGCCTTTGATCCACCAAGCGCTCGAGTCACGACGCTTTTCGCGAGCGTTTGGTGGTTTTCTTCGTGGCCGCAGGTTTCTTGCCACCTAAGCTGCGCTTCAACAACTCGGTGAGGTCGATGATATCGGCGCCTTTCTCGGCTGCGTCGCCCTCGCCTTTTTCCACCACGGCGATCTTGCCTTTACTGGCCTTTTCTTCAACAAGGTCCATGATCGTCTGACGAAACGCATCGTGATACTCGTCGGGCGCCCAGGGCCCGCTCATGTCCTCAACCAGCCGCTTGGCCATGGCCAACTCACGCTTGTCTGGCTTGCTTTCGGTAACCGTCTTGTCCAGCTCGAGGCTATCCAACCCACGCACTTCCTCGGGCCAGCGCAAAGTGATCATCACGACGGCATCGTCCAGCGGGCGTAGCAAAGCTAAGTGCTGGCGGGTATGCAGCACTACCGTTGCCAGCGCCACCTTACCGGTACTGGCCAATGTTTCACGCAGCAACGCATAGACCTTGCCACCTCGCTTGTCGGGGCTCAGGTAATAGGGCGTGTCGAAATGCTGGAGCGGGATTTCTGCCGCATCGACAAACGAGAAAATATCGATGGTCTGCGTAGCTTCGGGGCGGGCCTTGCGAATCTCGTCTTCGCTGATAACCACGTACCGGCCCTTCTCGTATTCAACGCCTTTGACGATATTATCCTTGTCAATTTCCTTGCCGGTGACCTTGTTGATGCGCTTATAGCCTACTGGCTCCATACTGCGCTCATCGAGCCAGTCAAAATCGACGCGCTCGGTACGCACAGCGGTATTGAGCGAAACCGGTATATGCACCAAGCCAAAACTGATGGCGCCTTTCCAGATAGCCCTGGCCATTACAGGTACCCTCCCGATTCCGTTAGTAGGACTGATACCTGAAATGACTACCGCTGGCGGCGAAGGTTTACTCCAGACGCGCAGTCGGCTGACTGAACAGCACCCGTTTGAAGGCCTCGGCGGCCAGGTGCACCTGCACTGCCCAATCATCGGCAGCATCGCTGCCAGCGTCATCTGAAACGTACTTCAGGCAAACGAAAGGTATGCCTTCGTTGCGCGCGATCAGCGCAAACACATAGGCTTCCATGTCGACGACATCGTAGGGGGCATCACCGTGGGTGATCTCGAAGCTGTCGCCGCTGCCGCAGGTTTCCAGCGGCAGGCCATCAATTGCATGACCATGCTCCAAAATCACAGGGGTATGGGAGAGTGGCGTCTGGTAGCGGGCGAAACCTAGCGGGGTCACGTCCATGTCGCGCTGCACAAAACGCGTGCAACACACAACCTCACCTTTGCCATGGCGCTGGCTACCGGCCGAGCCGAGGTTCACGATCAGTTTGGGGCGTTGCTGCGCTATCGCCTTGGTCAGAGCAACCGCGGCATTGACTTTGCCGATACCGGTAAACAATGTGTTCATACCGGTAAACACATCCCCTGCTTCGGCTTCCAAGGCAAATACGAACAAAATGTCGGAGGGAGAGATAGTGGGAAACTGCTGGGTCAGCATCATGGAGCTGGGATTCCAAATGGCATGCGGTTGATGCATGCATTCTGTGCAATCGATTGCCGATTGCAACCCTCCCATTTGCCACAGCCTGTGTCTGCAGTGCCAGGGCGGCCCGGCACTGCATACCATCAGTTACGAACGCCCGCCCTTGCGGCCTGATTCGTGATCCTGGTGCGCTGCGCCTCCTGAGGCTTGGCCACCTTTACGGCCCGCTTCGGATGCCTTTTGCTTGTCGTTTGCAAAGTTGCCTGGATTCTTGTTGCCGCCCTGGCTGCCGCTGCGGCTGTTGTCTTTGTTGGCCATGGTGTGGAACCTCATTTGGCTTGAGAATGGACGGCGTTGTGCCGTACATAAATTCCGAGTCCAGCCCCCGCGCAAGATTCGCTTTATCGCCAAGCCGTCAGACCGGTGGCCCTAATAAACCGTTCAGGGTGTATTTGGTGCGCGAATAGCCGCTTCATGGCTACGCCGACTTCGACGCTTCCTTGAGCTGATGTTGGCGGCCCAGCCAGTGCCCGACGACGCCCCAGCCCAATGCGATCAACGCTGCGATCATAAGCGTTACCTGAGGATGGTCAGCTAACGCATCAAGCCCTCGCTTGACCCAGCCGCCAAGCGCATCACCGCCGCGATAGACCACCGTGTCGATGAAGTTCTTGGCCTTGTATTTATCCTCGGCCGGCAGCACGGTGAACAGCATCTCGCGGCCCGGCCTGACCAAGGCGTACTCACCGGCGCGCCTCACCACCATCACAACCACAAATACCGCGAACACGGGGGCAAAGGCCAGCCAAACGAACCCGGCGGCGATCACTAACGGAACGGCCACCAGTAACACCCCGACCCCCAGGCGTCTGGCCAGGCGCCCGGTAAGAAACAGCTGGGTCACGATAGCCAGTGCCTGCACTACGGCATCGATAAGCCCGAACACCTGGGTCTGGCGGGTGCGGTCGGTAAAAGTCTCACTGACGATGCGCGCCTGTTCGAAGTAGAGAAAAGTACTGACGCTGGCAAGTAACACGACGAACACGCCGATCGCCAGCAAAAAGGGAGAACGAGCAACCGCCGTAGCCCCTGCAAAAGGGTTGCCGCCCAGGGGCCGGGATGAAGCGGCCCCGCCCATGACGGCTTCCCGGTAACCATCTCGCCAGTGCTGCACGTAGGAACAGGCAGCTACGCTGCCTACCAATAGTAAAGCCGCCAGCAACAGCAGCCCTGCATGTCCCAATGGCGCCACCAGCAGCGTACCTAGAACAGGCCCACTCAGGCCGCCCATACTTGCACCGGCTGCCAGCAGGCCGAACAGGCGTTTGCCTTGGCTGGTCGAAAACAGGTCGGCAAGTACGCTCCAGGCCAGGGAAATGCTGAGTAGGTTGAACACAGACAACCAAATGTAAAAAGCCCGAGCCCCCCATATCGACTCTTCATCAAAGGCAAAAAGCCACGCGAACAGCGATAACTGGCAGGCGAACAAGCCGTAGGTCCAAGGCAAGATGTGACGGCGTTGCACCTTGCTAGCCAGCCAGCCGTAAAGTGGCAGGCAAACCAATGTGGCGAGGAAAGTGCCGGTGAAGAGCCATTGAAGGTTTTCGACCCCGCCGGCTATGCCCATGGTCTCGCGCACCGGGCGCAGCATGAAATAGCCCGTGAACAGCAAATAGAACAGCAGCCAGGCTGCTACCACCGCTGGGCCTTCGCCGGGACGGATATTCAGCCCCCGCTTAAGCCCTCCGAGCCAACTGCTCATGATCTCAGGCGAACTGCTTGATCAGCGCTTGCCGTTGCGCCTGGCTCAGCAGTGGTTCATAACCGGCTTTAAGCTGGTCGATCTGGCGATCCGGGCGGCTGGTCGCGGGGATCACCGTAGTGACTGCCGGGTGGCTTATGGCGAACTTGAGAAACAGCTGCGCCCAGCTGCCGATGCCGGCCTCGGCAGCCCACGCCGGTAGGGGCTGGCCTTTGACCCTGGCAAATAGGCGACCGTCATCGAATGCACGATTGACCAGTACAGCGACACCTTTGTCCTGACATAACGGTAAGAGCTCGTGCGCAGCTTGGGGGGCAGTGACCGAGTAATTGATCTGAATGAAATCAAGCCTCTGGCTGCGCACAATTCGCGCCAAGGACTCGTGGCCGCTATTCAAATAATGGGTGACGCCGACGTAACGCGTTTTGCCCTGCTGCTGTAGCTCCCGGGCATAGGGCAACTGCGTCTGCCAGTCGCGCAGATTGTGGACTTGCAACAGATCGACGTTGTCCGTGCGCAGGCTCTTGAGTGTTCCCAACCATTGCGCCTGGGCATCGGCGGGGTTGTCGGCAGCGATTTTTGTGGCGATGAAACATTGCTGATGCCAGCCGCCCTCTTCCAGCAACTGGCCCAGAATGCTGTCAGCACCACCATAATTGGGCGAGGTATCGATGACTTTGCCACCCCCCTGGAAGAAGGCTTGGAGAACCTGCTTGAGTTGCTGGTACTCCGGGGAGTTGGCTGCTACCTCGAAGCTGCCGGAAGTGCCGGCACCGATGATTGGCAGAGCCTCGCCCGTGGCTGGAATAATGCGGGTCAGCAAGCCGCCCGTGCTGCCTGCATACAACCAGGGCGTGGCGGCTGCTACGGATAGAGTCGCGCCAGCGCGTAGGACATCGCGACGTTTAAGCATAGGAAAGCTCCCGCCCCGGAGGGAAACTTTCAAGGCTAGCCGTTGAGGCCTGAACTGATCGGCGATTCTGTATCCGGATGTAAAATGACTAAGCCTGCAACAGCGCCCGCAAGTCCAGGCCGCCCTCGCCCATGGGGGGGCACCAGTAGTAGCCGCCGGTCAATGGCCGGCTAAAACGGTATAAAGCATCAGTGACGCCATCTTCAAGGCCGCTCATACGCCGCAACTGGGCTTCGAAAGCCTCAAAGCTGCGGCCGAGGGCGACGAATGCCAAGCCAGCACCGCGATTATCGGCCCAAGATACCGAGCGGCGGACCATGAAAGCTTCTGGCGCATAGCTTTCCTGCGCCGTACGCTTGACATGGGCAGACGCTGGGGCGTCATCAAGCTCTTCGTTGTCGCTCAGGCGGCGGCCGATGATATTGTCCTGATCGGCTTGAGGCAGCGCCTTGAAATACGACAGGTCATGTTTCCAGAGCTGGAAGGCGGCAAAGCTCGAACCGTCCATACCCGGCTGACCGCCAGCCAGAATGGCGGCGTGCACAGCATCGTCGTCGGAGGGGTTTTCAGTGCCATCTTCGTAACCGGTCAGGTCAAGGCCACCGCGATGCAGGAAACCATCGACGCTATCGGCCAGGCGCAACGCGGGTGCCAGCATCTGTTCAAGTGCCTGGGCTTGCAAAACCAGATCACCGCGTTCATCGCTGCGTAGCCACAACCAAAGCGCGTGCTGAGTACTTGGGTTTTCCACGGCGGCGTCAAGCTGTGGGAACGCACGCAAGCCTGGGATGTCGCGGCCTAGGGCTTTGACCAAGGGTGCGCCGATACCAAGGATCAGGCTACGGCCGTCTACGTGTGGCAACAGGGTATCCAGTACCGCGGGCAACGCCTCGAGCGACTGCAGGGCGAAGAACAGGTGACGAGCGTGCACCGGCACGGGCGTAGCAAGCAGACCTTGTTGGAAAGGCATTACAGGCGAATCCTCGGCAAAAAAGCGAATGCTACTGCGCCAAGAGCCCTATCGCAACGCGATATGGCGACGCTCTGTGCCGCAGTTTAGCGAGTGTTCGGTAACAACTGGTAAACAAGTGCTGGCTCAGTGCAATCATACAACGCCTAGAGCCCACCTAGACTGCTTGCATCCCTCACCCGAGTGCCCGCCCATGACCGCATCCCCGTTGCTGACCGCATTTCTCCCTTTGGCGCTTGGCATCATCATGCTCGGCCTAGGATTGTCTTTGACCATGGCCGATTTCGCTCGCGTGCTGAAATACCCAAAGCCGGTGATGATCGGCCTGTTTTGCCAAATCCTCCTACTGCCATTGGTGTGCTTCCTCATTGCGAATGGGTTTGGCCTTGAAGCGGCGCTGGCGGTCGGCCTGATGTTGCTTGCAGCGTCACCAGGGGGCACCACCGCCAATCTGTTCAGCCACCTGGCCCACGGCGATGTGGCGCTGAATATCACCCTGACGGCGGTGAACTCGTTGATCGCTATCCTGAGCATGCCGCTGCTGGTCAACCTGTCGTTGAGCTATTTCATGGCGTCGGACCAAGCCATCCCACTGCAGTTCGCCAAGGTGCTGCAGGTATTCGCTATCGTGCTACTGCCGGTGGCGCTGGGCATGCTGATCCGTCACTGGGCACCGCGCTTCGCTGCGCGGATGGAAAAGCCCATGAAGCTTGTGGCAGCGCTGTTTCTGGCCTTCACCATCGTTCTGGCCTTGGCCAAGGACTGGCAGACCGTAGTGGAATATGCCCCGGTGGTGGGTTTGGCGGCCCTGTTGTTCAACTTGATCAGCCTTGCTGTTGGCTACTGCGTACCTCGCTTGCTCAATATTCCCAAGCGCCAGGCCATCGCTATCGGCATGGAAATCGGCATCCACAACGGCACGCTGGCCATCGCCCTCGCGCTCAGCCCATCGCTGCTCAATAACGCGACGATGGCAGTTCCAGCGGCCCTGTACAGCCTGATCATGTTCTTCACCGCCGCAGGGTTCGGCTGGTGGGTCAGCCGCGGCCGCGTGGCCAGCGCGCCTGCAACTGGCGCTTGAGCACCTTCAGCGGTGGCGCATAGAAGAAGCCGAAGGACACACAGCCGGTGCGCCCCTTCACGGCATGGTGCAGTTGATGAGCGCGGTGCAGACGTTTGAAGTAACGGTTGACCGGGCGTGGCGCGCGCGGCCAATGCCGGTGGAAGAGACCGTCGTGGGCAAGTACGTACAGTACCCCATACCCTGCCACCCCTGCGCCCACCCATTGCAGCGGAGCATGGCCAGCTTTGCCCAAGGCGATGAGCGCGGCGGCGATCAGCGCCAGCGCAAGTAGGTACAGGTCGTTGGTTTCCAGCATGCCCAACTGCGGCTCATGGTGCGAGCGGTGCAGCCACCAGCCCCAGCCATGCATGACGTACTTGTGGGCCAGCGTACCGACACCTTCCATGGCCACCAAGGTGCTGAGCAGCACAGCGAGATTGAACAGCATGTAACGATCCGGGCAATGGCGGAGAATGGCGCAAGGGTAACCAGTGCCCCGGTTTTTTGCCATGCCGGTGGCGCAGGTTGTAGGGGATTTCCTGATGAAGCCCTTGTCATGTTTCAACCCTTGACCCTCGGAGCTTGGCGGCGTAAGGTCCGCAACGCAATTTCGCCCCCCCGAACAGGAGCCCTGCTTTGGACAGTAGTCCCAGTCGCTTGCGACAGGCCCACAAGGCGAGCTAGTCCGGCAGTTTCCTGCCACTGTCTCGCCAAAAGTCAGACAGTGGAACCTCTGAGCCTATTAGGCATTACTTCCCCTTCTCTTTCGTGGTCCTGCGCTTATTTCTGGTTTTTTTAACCGTGCGGGCGTACGCCCGTGAAAGAGGTTTGCTATGGATTGGAAAGTCTTTCTTCTGCGTGTTGGCGTCGCCCTGCTGCTGGGCGCTCTGATCGGTGCCGAACGCCAACTGCGCCAACGCCTGACCGGGCTGCGTACCAATGCCCTGGTCAGCACGGGCGCCTGCCTGTTCGTGCTGATGACCCAGGCGGTGCCGGGCATGGCCCCGGCAGACGCGTCGCGAGTGGCCGCCTATGTTGTGTCGGGTATCGGTTTCTTAGGTGGTGGCGTGATCATGCGCGATGGCTTCAATGTGCGTGGCCTGAACACCGCCGCTACGCTCTGGTGCACCGCAGCTGTCGGCGTGTTGTGTAGCCTGGGCCTGCTGCTGGAGGCAGTGTTGGGCAGCCTGATGGTGCTGTGTGCCAACATCCTGCTGCGCGACATCGCCCAACGGCTTGACCGCCAGGAAGTGCTACCGGCTAGCGAAGTGGAACAGCATTATGAAGTGCGCATCATTTGCCGCGCCGAGGATGAGATACAGGTACGCAGCCTGATGCTGCATAGCCTCGGCGACCCGCAATTGCGCCTGCAGTCATTGCACAGCGAGGATCTGACTAACCCTGCTCGCCTGGAAGTGCGCGCAGAACTGCTCGGCAACCCGCAAGCCCCGGCGCAACTGGAACGGCTAGTCAGCCGGGTTAGCCTTGAAAAAGGCGTGAGCTCGGTGCGCTGGCAGTTGCAGCCTCAAGTAATGGCGGCTGACTAGCGCTCATCGCGCAGGTGCCGCTCTTTCTGCTCCTGACGCTCCTTGGCCTCAATGCATAGGGTTGCGGTTGGGCGCAGGAGTAGCCGTCGCAGGCCGATTGGCTCCCCGGTTTCCTCGCACCAGCCGTACTCACCACGGGCCAGGCGCTCCAGTGCCTGGTCAATCTTGTCGAGGAGCTTCTTCTCCCGCTCCAGGGAACGCAGCCTCCACTGTCGTTCCTCCTCTGCACTGCCGATATCAGCCGGGTCGCTAAGCACCTCTTGTTCGCGCAAGGCCTGAAATTCTTCCTCGATCCGAGCTTGCAGATCAGCGCGTTGATCCAGCAGAAGTCTACGGAAAAATTGCTGTTGGACTTCGTTCATGTAGGCTGCAGGCGCTTGGCTGAGCAGTTCATCTTCTGTCATCTAGGCACTCTCGCTTAACCGAAAAGCCAAAGTGTTACGTTATAACGATTTAAGTGCAAGCTTCGCGCTACCATCACTTTGGCCCGCCAGCCCATCAAAGGATCATCAGCATGCACATCCGCCCCACCCTGCCTTCTGATATCAGTCGATTGATCGAGATTGAACACTCTGCGGCCCAAGCTTTTCGGCAGTTTCCGGAGCTGGCGTGGTTGGCAGGGGCCGAGGGGCTTGATAGGGATGCGCACACAGCCTTCATCGCGGCCAGTGGCAGTTGGCTGGCCGAAAATGATCAAGGCCAGGCCGTGGGTTTCGTGTGCTTGACCATTGAGGAGCAGGCGCTGCATATCCACGAGCTATCGGTGAGGCTGCAGTCGCAGGGCAAAGGAATCGGCAGGTGCTTACTGGACAAGGTGCGTGCCCTAGCACGCCTGAGTGATCTGCCCATGGTGACCCTGACCACATTTGCCCATGTGCCTTGGAATGGGCCTTTTTATGCAAAATACGGTTTCGAGGTACTCGAAGAGCAACGCCTTGGGGCCAGGTTGCAAGCTATTCTTGCAACTGAGCGCGCTCAGGGTTTGCCCAGGCGCTGCGCGATGGGCCTGTTACTAAGCACTCAGGATGCAGAGGGCGGTTGAGCGGTGCTGGCGTCGCCGACTGCATCGCGTTTTTGCAGTTCATCCTTGAGCAGTTGCAGTTGCCTGGCCTGCTCGATGGAAATAGCACGACTGTTTTCTAGGCTCTGTGCCTGCGCCTGTAATTGACGGCGCATCTCATCGCTGGCGCCTTGAGCCTGGGCCAAGATCGTTCGCAGCCCCTGGATCTGCGCATCGCGTTGTTCAAGTAGCTCGTCTTTGACCTTGCATTCACTGGCCGCCTGGCGATGCTCACCGAGCATACGTTCGTTGTCGCGATGCAAACGAGTCAGTTCGTCCTGTTTGACGATCATGCCCTGCTGCAATTGACGCAGTTCCACCTGCAGTTGTTGAACCTGCGCCTCTTGTCTGCGCTGGTCTTGCTCACGCTGTTCACGACTGGCGTTGCGGTAGTGCTCTAGTGCCTCGCGCGCATGGCGGTGCTTGTCCTCCAACGAGCGGATTTGTTCATCCTTGTCTGCCAGACGCACCTGCAGCTCACCTAACGACTGGTTGAGGCTGGCGTTGCGCAATTGCTCGGCCTGCAGGGAGTTCTGGACGGTTATCAGACGTTCGGACTCTGCCGCCAGGGCGGAGGCTTGCACCTGCTGTTGCTGCACAGCAGCTGCCAACGCTTGCTGCGTCTGTTGTAACAGATTCTCCAGCTGCTCCCGCTGCTCAAGAAACGCAGCCTCGGCCTGGTCGATACGGGCGTTACCCTCTTCCTCCACCTGAGCAGCCAGTTGCGAAACCAGCTTGGTGAGCGCATCACTAAGCGCCGCCTGGCCCTGCAGGCCGGCAGGTTTGGAGGCCTCCAACTCCTTCAAGTAGCGGTGGATGGTGGTCTTTGAGCCGGTATTACCCAGTTCGATACGTACTGCATCGATGCTGGGGTATTCGCCCCGGGCGATCAGGACTTGCCGAGCCTGCTGCACTACTGCTTTGTTGATACCACCCCGGGCCATGGTTGCTCCTACTATTTCGTAGCATGGTACGTACCATGTATTTACATGTGATTTTTGCTCTTTCAAGAACGGATTTCAAGATCTTTCTCAGATGGAATAATCACGGCTTATCACATGTAAGTGCAGGCAAGCCAAGCAGTACGGTGCTGTATGCACGCTTAAGTCGGCACAAGGGTCGAGAGGGCTGGTTATGCTCGGCCGCTTCATGAAATCGCTGCCAATCAGCGATGACTCCTGGCGCCGAGTGGGCAGGGCTTCGGGGTGCCTTTGGGAAGGTCCAGAGTCAAGCAGCGCGCCGAGATGGACCTTGAGCCGCGCACTTTCCTAGCTGCGCACCATCAGTCAGTAGCTCAAGTGAGATTGGAAGGGCAATTCAGGTAACTGCGACCGGAATCTAACAACTAGCAGCAGCGTGGCTGCTGCCAGTCGAGTCGGACAATGCGCTGGGCACTAGGAAAGGGCTGGCGCCCTTATATGCGTAGGTATGGTGCGGGGCGCTTTACGTCTACATGCGCACTGACGGGGATGACCGCTGCTCGGGTCAAGGTTGTGCATCGAGCCCCATCTGCCAGAAGTCTGCCTCTAGCCGCGATGCCTGACCGAAAATCTGCGCCAGCTCGATGAACCGCTGTTCAGTCATGCTTCGCGCTGCCAGCTCATCCAAGTGCTTGCGCGCCGCCGCTGCCACGCCTTGGTAAGCCTCGCCGGCATACTCGCTGATCCATTCTCGGTACGGGTGCTGGCTCAAGTCGCCAATACGCTGCGCGAGTGTGCGGCCGATTTCGGCGTAACCGATTACACAGGGTGCCAGCGCCACATGCAGTTCGAGCAAATCACCTGCTGCGCCGCAATCCAGAACGTAGCGGGTGTATGCCACAGTCGCCTGATGCTCCGGTGCTGCCTGGATGTCGGCTTGCGACAAGCCCCACCGCGCGCACAACCTAAGGTGCAGTTCGGTCTCGTCAAGTATTGCTGCAAGGCCGGACTGGGCCGCACGAATGTCCGCGGGCAGGCGGCTTTTGTAAGCCGCCAGTGCCCAGGCACGGGCGAATTGAATGAGAAACAGATAATCCTGGATCAGATAAGTCCGAAAGGCCTCTTCGGGCAAAGTGCCCTCGCCCATCTGCCGGACGAAATCGTGATCGACATAACTATTCCACTGCGTGCTGCCAGCGGACTTCAAACGTTCGAAAATATCCATGCTCAGGCCTGCTCGTGGTAAACGGCATCGAAGAAAGACAGTTCCAACGCCACCGTCCGTGCGAAGAAATCGCTGGCCACCGCCGCCTCTTTTGGCCCTACCCGGTCCAGTTCGGCTTTGAGAAACCCTACGAAGTCACAGAACGCTGGGTTGTCATGCAGTGTGATCCACTCGGCGTAGACGAAGTTGTCAGGCAGTGGCTTGGGTGCCTTGAGCGCCCAGTCCAGGTAAAGGCCCTCCGCCACATTGAGCACCGCCAGAGCAGCTGCATAAGAGCGAGTATCAGCAGCCTCGCGCATGATCGCCTTGAAACCTGCGGTGGGCGCGGTATCGGCAGGTTGCATACGTTGCGCCTCACTGACGCCCAACGCCTGGAAGGCGCGTAGGAAGTAGGTGTTTTCATCGCTGCAGATCATGCCCGCGAAGCGGCCAAAGCGCAGACGAGCTTCATAAGTGTCCGCGCTGGCGATGGCAGCGCCAAGCAGGGTCACGAAGCTGTCGAGAAAGCGGTGATCCTGGATCAGGTAACGGATCATGACCTGATCCGGCACGCTGGCCGTGCAAAGCTCGGTGACGAATCGGTGTTCAATCGCCGCTGACCAGGTCGATTGGTTCTGACGTTGCAAAGTATCGCTGAAGCGTTCAGCCATGCTGCTCTCCCCCTTGGGAATGACAGCGAGACCTTTGTGGCTTGGCATGGTGTGGCCTCGCAGTGAGGCCGGCTAAAAGGCAGGTCGGCAGTCCCATCCCTTCGCCGGCATGATCCGGATCAGGTTCGAAGGGTCACCGCGCTGCTATGCCAGCGGTTTCTCAGCCCGTTGCAGGGCTCCCCTTGGTAGGCGACAGATATACAGCGCCAGACTCCGCTTGTCATCATTGGCCTGGTGCACGTGGCCTGGGCCTTTACTTTGCCGCGCATCGAGGCAAACAGGTAAGGCATTTAGCCACTAGTCATCAGGCTGTCATCTGCTTGTCGTATTTTCATCTGATCACCCAGGGTCAGGACTACCAGCAGTGATCCGTCGCTCTCACTCTTCTACAGGCGTTCTACGCTTGTTGATCCTGACGCTCTGCGCAGCAACCCTGATCTTCCTGTGGGGGCTGTACTTCACTCAGAAGGCCGCTGCGCGCAGGGATGTGCTGGCCGCCAAGGCAGCGCAGCAGCTGAACCTTGCCAGTGTCGTTGCACAGAGCCTGTGCCAACTGGTCGACCGCACCCAGCGTATGCTCCAGATAACCCTGAGCGAGGGTAAATCCCTGAATGCCGGCAACCCTAACCTGCCCAGGCTGTTCACCGACGACCCGCTCTTCAAGGGCATAGGGCTCTATAACCGCCAGGGCCAGTTACTAGTCGCTAGCGTCGAGGGCCAACCAGCCCTCCTACCGCCCAGGTGGCTGGATCAACTGAACCTGCACGCCAGGCAATTCGGATTCACGCCCTTCCTGCTCCCGCCCCCCCTGCCAGCCCCGCTCGACTGGCATCAGTTCTTCATGCTGCCGCTGCCGGGCCTCAATGGTGATGAGCCAAACACGCTTGTTGTTATGCAGCTCGACCTGAGTTACCTAGGAGCATTGTTGCAGCCTATCGATCTGGGCGAGAGCCGCTTGGTACGGCTGCTCCAGAGCAATGGCCAGGAACGCCTGCGCATCGATACCCACGCAATGCCGGTGGCAGGCGACAGCTTCGCACCGGGCATGGCGGATACCGGCCAGCGCTCTCGGCAAATGACACAGTTCGTTGACGGCGTTCCCTATCAGAGCCTGTATCGCAGCGTGCCTGAGCACGCTTTCAGCGTAGTGGTCAGCCAGCGGTATGACCAAATGCTGGCCCCTTGGGCAAAAGCTTACACACGCCAGTTATGGTTCAACCTAGGCATGACACTGGTGATTCTCACCGGTTTGGCCTGGGCCTTGCGCCTACTGCGCAAGCGTCAAGAGGCGTTTTGCGACCTCGAGCACGCTCAGCAGGTCAACCAGCAGTTGATCGGCCGGCTCGAGGCCGAGCACCGGCGCAGCAGCCACGCGGCTGCGACCGACCACCTGAGCGGCCTACACAACCGCCGCCAGTTCGTCGAAATGGCCGAGCAAGCGCTGACCCGACAGCGGGGCAAGCGCTGTTTGATGGCTATCCTGTTCATCGACATGGACCGCTTCAAATCGATCAACGACTCTCTGGGGCACAAAATTGGCGACCTGCTGCTGCAGGCGGTGGCCGGGCGCATACGCCGGCTGCTTGAGCCTGGGGATGAGGCGTCACGCTTTGGCGGTGACGAATTCGTGGTGCTGCTGGCCGGCGAACGCAGTGAGGAACAGATCACCGTCTGGGTGCACACACTGGTAAAAAAACTTTCGGCCACCTATGCCCTCGATGGCCAAGAGGTCAATACCAGCCCGAGTGTCGGGGTCAGCATCTGCCCGCGCGACGGCCAGGACATCGACAGTTTGATACGCTTTGCCGACGCTGCCATGTACTGCGCCAAGCAGGCTGGCCGTGCGCAGTATCGGTTTTTCGACCCGTCGCTGAACCGCTCCGATATTCAGGCCTTTGCACTCGAACAGGCCTTCGGCAGCGCCTTGAGCGGGCGGCAGTTCGTGCTGCACTACCAGCCTCAAGTCCGCCTGGATAACCATCGTGTGCTCGGCTATGAAGCTTTGGTAAGGTGGGACCACCCCGATTTCGGGCTGCTTTATCCGGACAGATTTATCGATCTTGCCGAGCGCAGCGGCTTCATCATTGAGCTTGGCTGGGAGGTGTTGCGTTTGGCGTGCGAAGACCTCGAACGCTGGCAGGCAAAGGGCCATGAGGCCCGGCTGGCCGTCAATGTCTCAGCCATGCAGTTGCGTCAGGCCGACTTCAGTACCCGCTTGCTGGCCAAGCTGGAGTATCACGGCATCATGCCCCATCGCCTGGAGCTGGAAATTACCGAAACCACCATTCTTGACTCGCAAGGCACCGCAATCGATCACCTGCATCGCCTGCGCGCTGCCGGCCTGGGCATCAGCCTGGATGACTTCGGCCGCGGCTATGCGGGCTTCGCGCACCTGCAATCGCTGCCACTGAGCAAACTGAAGATCGACCGCTCGCTGATCGCCCCCTTATCCAACAGTTACGACGACAGTCCAATCGTGTCATCGACCATCATCCTGGCCAAACGGCTGGGCCTGGAAGTGGTGGCCGAAGGCGTCGAGACCCGTGAGCAAGTGGTGTGCCTGAAGCTAGCTGGCTGCGATATCGCCCAGGGCTATCACTTCAGCCGCCCCCTGTCGGCAGCGCAGTTGCGCGAATATCCACCGTTCAACGGCTGCGAGGAAAAACCTTGCCTGGCGTGAGCCAGACCGGACAGGCAACGCGTTAGGCGGTATGGTGTCGGCAATACGAAGCTGGCCACACTCCCATGACCGACATCGAGCGTTACGTCCGCGCCGCTACCCGTGACAACACTCGGCGCAGCTACCGGGCCGCCATCGAACATTTCGAGGTCCACTGGGGTGGTTTCTTGCCCGCCACGGCCGAGAGCATCGCCCGCTATCTGGCCGACCATGCCGAGCAGCACGCGGTCAGCACCCTGCGCCAACGCCTTGCCGCGCTGAGCCAATGGCACATCAGCCAAGGCTTCCCCGACCCGACCAAAGCGCCATTGGTGCGCAAGGTACTGCGCGGCATCCGCACCCTGCACCCAACGCCACCCAGGCAGGCCGCACCCTTACTGCTGCAACACCTGCAAACGGCCGTCGACTGCTTCGAGGCAGAGGCCAGGCAGGCCCGTGACTGCCATGACCTGGCAACCCTGCGCCGAGCTCGCCGGGACACCGCCTTATTGTTACTCGGCTTCTGGCGCGGCTTTCGCGGGGATGAACTGGCACGCCTGCAGGTGCAGCACATTCGCGCCGAGGCTGGTGTTGGCATAACGCTGTACCTGCCTCGCAGCAAGGGTGACCGCGAGGCTCTTGGCGTGCAACACCGAACCCCGGCATTGAAAACACTCTGCCCAGTCACGGCCTATCTGCAGTGGCTGGAGGTGGCGGGCATCGCCCATGGCCCGGTTTTTCGCAAGCTCGACCGCTGGGGCAACCTTGGCGACCTGCCGCTGCACAGCAACAGCCTGGTCGGCATGCTGCAGCGTATGCTGCAGCGCGCAGGCGTGCCGGGCACGCTGTACACCAGCCATTCCCTGCGCCGCGGCTTTGCCACCTGGGCGACCGCCAACGGCTGGGAGCTCAAGGCGCTGATGAGCTACGTTGGCTGGAAGGATGCCAAGTCGGCCTTGCGCTACATCGATGCTGCACAGGGCTTTGGCGAGCTGGCCGTGTTGCCGCAAAGCGCCCCGATCAAAGCGCTCACGCCTTGAACGCAGTAGCTGTCGAGAGTGGAGCTCAACCTACGAACAGCCTGCGCTCCCTAGCCCAGACCATCGCTTCACTGCGGCTGTGCACATCGAGCTTGGAGTACACCGTGGACACATGGTTGCGCACTGTGTTGAGGGCCAGGTTCAATCGCGAGGCTATCTCTTTGTCGGCAAGGCCTTCGCAGATCAGCGCCAAGACCTCACGCTCTCTGCGTGTCAGGTCGGTGAACGAAGCGTCAGGTAAACGGCCGGTGTTGATGCGTTTGGCATTGGCCAGCTTCTCTATCAAGGTCTGGCTGAACCACGACGCATCTTTCATGACCGCCTCGATCGCCTCGACGAGTTCCAACTCTGAGCGCTTGCGTTCGGTGATGTCCATCAGAACCAACAGGTAGCAGGGGGTGTCCTGCAGGCTAACGCTGTCGGCCTGCAGGACACAGTCCAGGCGCTCATCGGTTTTTTTTCGCAGGTTCAGGTCTAACGACTCTATGCGCCCGGTCTTCTCCAACATATCGAAGATCTGAGAGGTAGCGCGTTTATCTTCGAAAAAATCCATTTCAGCCACGGTCCTGCCGATCGACTCCTGGGCGGTGTAACCGAGCGTTTGAAGAAACGCATCATTGGCATCGATCAGCTGCTGCCGATCTGCGCTGCACAACAGCGTTGGCACGGGGCTCAGGCGAAACGCCTTGGCAAAACGCTCCTCGCTCTGACGCAGGGCATTTTCCGCCTTGCGCCGTGGCTCAAGGTCGGTGAACGAGAACAACATGCAATCTTCCTCATGCATGTCCAACGGCTGTCCAGCCACGATGACCAGCTTCGTGCCGCCATCGGGTAAGCGCAGTTCGGCCTGCATCTGGGGAATGGTCGCGCCCTCGATCAGCCGCTCGATCGCCAGCTCTTTGCGCTCTGCGTTCTCTAGTACGTCCACCTCGTAAACAGACCTACCGATCACGTTTTCTCGCACGTGCCCGGTCATCTCCAAAAAGCCCTGATTGACTTTGATGAAACGCAAATCGCTGAGCCTGCAGATGACCGCAGGCGCCGGGTTGGCATTGAAGGTTTTTTCGAAACGCTGCTCGGCGCTGGCCCACTCGGTGGCATCGGCAATGATCAGCACCAGAGATTCAGCTTCACCTCGGCTGTCGGTCAGCACCATGCTGCGCACGCGGTGAACCCGGCTGCGCTGCTCCTCATCATCGACCCGCGCCACCTCCACAACTACGTCGCTGAACACCTCGCCTGCAGCCACCCGCGCCATTGGGTACTGCTCGGGCTCCAGCGGGTGGTTGTTGCGGTAACGCAGGGCGAAGCGCGCGCGGTAAGCCTCGGCGTTGCCTCCTAGTTGCTCCAGGCTGTCGACCCCATGCATACGCAGCGCGGCCTCGTTGGCCCAGATTATCGATTGGTCGACTTCCAGCAGGATCACACCGTCGGACAGCCCGGCGATGATTTGCTGGAGCTGACGGCGATTGGTTTCCCGGGAGAGCACGGCATCGCTCATGGCAGTTCTCCAAAGCATGTTTGGGTAGTGACTGGAGCATATAACGCTGCAATCAGGCCTAGGGTGGTGCCAATGCACTAATCGATCCGGTGCAGATGCGCCATCACAGCCTTGCATGAGACCGGCAAACTGACCCTGACGTTGCACTAGCGCTAGCAGTTGCTGGTACTTCCACTCTTCATCTCGAGGATGCATAGATGACTCAATCGTATGTGACCGCCCCAGCCAACGCTGTCAGCTCGCTGCGGGTATCCTGGAGCGCCGTGTTCGCAGGCGGCGCCATCGCCTTGGCCAGCTACCTGGTGCTGAGTGTGCTGGGCACAGCAATTGGTGCAGGCGCCGTAGACCCCACGGCCGAAGGTAACCCCTTGCGAGGCTTCGGTACGGGCGCAGGGGTTTGGTTGTTCGTCAGCACGCTGGTGTCGGTAGCAGCCGGTGCCTGGGTGGCTGGGCGTACCGCACCGACCCGTGGTGGCCTGCATGGCCTGTTGAGCTGGACAATCACCACGTTGATGGCTACCTGGCTGTTGGCGTCGCTGGCCGGTAGCGTGGTTGGCACCGCTGGCAATATCGCCGGCAAAGGCCTATCGCTCGCTGCCGACGGTGTGGCCGCCGCAGCGCCGGGGGTTGGCCAAGGCATCAAAGATCAGCTCGACAAACGTGGCATCTCGCTGGACTGGGATAGCCTGGAAGCGGAGTTGAACAAGACCCTGGAACAGACCGGCAAACCCGAGCTGAACCCTTCGACGCTGCAGAACAAGGCCGATCAGGCACAGGCCCAAGGTGAGTCGGCAGGTCAAGTGGCAGCTGAAAACCCTACCTTGGCGATCGACCAGCTCAAGCAATGGTTCGAGCGCGTGCGCAAAGCGGGTGAGCCTGCCCTGAGCGCTGCAGACAAACAAGCCTTGGTCAATATCGTCGCGGCCCGCACCGGCAAAAACCAGCAGGAGGCTGAGCAGGTGGTGGACAACTATGCCCAGGCGTATGCGCAAGCTGCCGAACAGGTCAAAGCGCTGAAGGAGCAGGCAGAGCAGCAGGCACGTGAGGCTGCCGAAGTTGCCGCCAGCAACGTCTCGAAAGCGGCCTGGGGCACCCTGGTGACCTTGTTGATCGGTGCCGCCCTGAGCTTTGCCGTCGGTCGCTTCGCACTGTCGTCACGGCAGCCCCAGGTGATTGTTGAGTGATAGAGCAGTCCAGACCCAACTACGCCTATCTGAACCACCCGATGTTAACTGATGATCATTGAAGGAGAATCTCCATGAGCAGCACTTCGGACAAAGTTAAAGGCATGGCCAACGAAGCCGTCGGCAAGATCAAGCAAGCTGTCGGCAAGGCCACTGGCAATACAGAGCTTGAAGTCAAGGGCAAGTTGCAGGAGAAAAAGGGTGAAGCCCAGCAAGTGGTGGGTGACGTTAAAGATGCCGTCAGCAAAGACTGACGCAATCGCTGGTTGAAAACGAACGGTCGCCCTCGGGCGGCCGTTCGTTTTTTTCAAGCAGGGGCTAGGGCGCGAGCGTGGTTATTTGCGTGAAGCCGATTGCCAGAGGCGGGCAATGTCAGCGGCGCGATGCTGCAACAGCTGTGCGGCGTTCGCGCAAGCCTGTTGCAAAGTCATCGGCCCGCTGGCCAAGGCAAAAGCTGCATCGATGCCGTGAGCATAAAGCTGCTGGTAACCGTCGCCCAAGGTTCCAGCCAGCACCACCACTGGCACTGCATGACGCTTGGCTACCCGTGCAACGCCCATTGGCGTTTTGCCGCGAAGGGTCTGGGCATCGAAGCGCCCTTCACCGGTGATGACCAGGTCGGCGTCGCGCATCAAGGCATCAAGCCCAGCCAGTTCGGCAACTACCTCGACACCTGGGCGAAACCGCGCACCCATGAATGCCTTGGCGGCAAAACCCATCCCCCCTGCCGCGCCGCACCCAGGGTATTCACGCACGTCCTCACCCAAAAGCTGCGCGCAGTGGTCGGCGAAATGGCCGAGAGCCTGATCCAAGGCCTGCACTTGCTCGGGATTGGCGCCCTTTTGCGGGCCGAAAATAGCCGAGGCACCATTGGCGCCACATAACGGGTTATCGACATCGGCTGCTACCTCGACCTGCACCTCGGCCAGGCGGGGATCCAGGCCACTGGCGTCGATACGGGCAAGACGCGCCAGATCCAAGCCACCCTCCTCCAGTGCGTGCCCATGAGCATCAAGCAAACGCATGCCAAGGGCCCGTAGCATTCCGCTGCCGCCGTCATTGGTGGCGCTGCCGCCTATGGCCAGTACGATACGCTGGGCTCCGGCCGCCAGCGCGGCGCCAATCAGCTCGCCGGTACCCCAGGTGCTGCTGCGACAGGCATCTCGCTGGTCGCTTGGAACTAGCTGGATGCCGCTGGCCTGAGCCATTTCAATCACTGCCGTTCGGCTTTGCGGCAGCCAGCCCCAGCCGGCCAGCACGGTTTGCCCCAGCGGCCCACGTACGCTCTGGCGACGCAGCTCACCTTCACTGGCGGCGAGGATCGCTTCCATGGTGCCTTCGCCACCATCAGCCATTGGGCATTTGACCAATTCGGCAGCGGGCCACACTTCGCCGAGGCCTTTGGCGATGGCGTCGGCGACGCCAGCAGCGTCGAGGCTGTCCTTGAACGAGTCCGGGGCGATGACGACTTTCATGGGGATTCTCCTGTCCTGATGCCTGGCATGCTGACAGTTGAGCAGCGCGCCGGCCTCAGTCGGATGCACAATTGGCGGCTACCGTTGTTTGGGCAAATGCCTGCGCCAGCGCTCACTCGACCGGCAGCAGCTGCAGACCCAGGTACAGGCTTAGCATGCCTTCCAGGCGCAGTGGGTCCACTTCGCCCAGTTCAGCGATACGTTCAAGGCGGTAGCGCAGGCTATTGCGGTGGATACCCAATGCATCGGCGCAGGCTTGGCTCTGCCCATCGTGCGCGCACCAGGCCCGCAATGTGATCAGCAACTGACCACTGGCATCACGTGCGCGGATGCGCTGGAGCGGTTCAAGCAACTCGTCCAGGGCATCTTCGTTGCGATGGCGCCACAGCAGGGCTGGCAGACGATAGCGAGCCAGGCTGAGCAGACGAACATGGGGCAACACCTCGCGGCCGTAGGCCAGCAAGTCCCGCACGCGCCGGTAACCTCGCCGCAGTTGCTCAAGGCTTTGCGCCGGGTTGCCAAGCGCCACACGCTCGACATCCCAGCCATGGCGTTGCAGGCGCTCGATCAGGCGTGTTTCGTCCAGCACCTGTGCCGCTGGCCGGCACCAGAGCAGCGACTGGCGTGACGGGCTGACGCACCAGCTGTCCGGGTATCGGCTCATCAACCAGGCGGACAGGGTTTCAGCCGGTGCGCCAAGGTGCAGCTCGAACAGGCATGGCACCCGCGGCAGGTGGGGTTTGAGGCCCAATTGCTGGGCCTCGTCCAACAGCCTTGGCGAATCGCCATTGGCGCCGAGCAACAACGCCAGCAAATCGTCGCACCGCTGACGCCGCCACTGCTGCTCGACCTGCAGGTGCCGCTGAGCCAAGAGCATTTCTGCGGTCATGCGCACTAGTTCGCCGTAGGTTCGCAACTGCTGCGGCTCGCCAGTCAGGCCCAGTACGCCAATCAAGCGGCCGTCCAGCATCAGCGGCAGGTTGACCCCAGGCTGGACGCCCTTGAGGCACCTGGCGGCGTCTGTGTCTAGCTCGACTACCCGCCCATTGGCGAGGACCAGTTGCGCGCCTTCATGGCGGGTATTGATACGCTCAGGCTCACCACTGCCCAGGATCAGACCTTGGCTGTCCATGACATTGACATTGCACGGCAAGATGGCCATCGCTCGATCGACGATATCTTGTGCCAGGTCATGGTCCAGTTCGAACATTCAGCGGTCCTTAATCGTGTCAGCTTTTGTGATATGGCACAGCGCCGGGCACGATACGCTGTGCAAACGCACAAAGACAGCCGCGCCACACTCCCCGAGACTCGACAGGGCGAGCGCCGGCACAGGCGACGCGGCGACAATCATAACAACAGAGAATCCGATCATGGCACACAGCCCAGCCTCTGACCAAGGCAACGATATCACCCGCAACGCGCTGTACCGGCGCATCACCCTGCGACTGATCCCGTTCATTTTCATCTGCTACCTGTTCAATTACCTGGACCGCGTCAACGTTGGCTTTGCCAAGCTACAGATGCTTGATGCACTCAAATTCAGTGAAACCGTGTACGGCCTTGGTGCCGGCATTTTCTTCATCGGCTATGTGCTCTGCGGCCTGCCGAGCAATCTTGCGCTCAACCGCTTCGGCCCGCGGCGCTGGATTGCTGCCATGATGATCGCCTGGGGAAGCCTGTCGACTTGCCTGCTGTTCGTCACCACCCCCACCGAGTTCTATACCCTGCGCCTGCTCACCGGGGCCGCGGAAGCGGGCTTCTTCCCTGGCGTGGTGCTTTACCTTTCGCGCTGGTTCCCCACCGACCGCCGCGGCCGAATCATGGCCCTGTTCATGTCGGCCATCCCTGTGTCTGGGCTGCTGGGCGGACCTTTCTCTGGCTGGATTCTCGAGCATTTCGCCGCTGGCCAGCACGGGCTTGCCGGTTGGCAATGGATGTTCCTGATCCAAGGCCTGCCAACCGTTGCGCTTGGCTTGTTGGCCATCAAGCTGCTCAGCGATGGTTATCAGAAAGCCGCTTGGCTGAGCCCAGCCGAGCGCCAGTTGATCGAAGCTGACCTCGCAGCCGATGCCGCCTGCAAACCAAGCACTGCCGGCGACAGCGTCCTGGCGGTACTGCGCAACCCGCTGATCTGGACCTTCGGGTTCGTGTATTTCTGCATCCAGAGCGGTGTGTATGCAATCAACTTCTGGCTGCCTTCAATCATCAAGAACATGGGCTTCGACAACCCCCTGCTGATCGGCTGGCTTAGCGCCATTCCCTATCTGCTGGCCGGTGTGTTCATGATTCTGTGCGGCCGCTCGGCGGACCTGCGCAATGAGCGCCGTTGGCACCTGGTGGTGCCGATGTTGATGGGCGCTGTGGGCCTGCTTATCGCAGTCAATTTTGCCGGCAACCCAACCATTGCCATCCTGGGATTGTCGATCGCTACCATGGGCGCACTGACCGGGCTACCGATGTTCTGGCCGATGCCCACGGCGCTGCTGAGCGCAAGCGCAGCGGTCGCAGGTTTGGCGATCATCAACTCGGTTGGGCAGATGGCGGGCTTTTTGAGCCCGTACCTGGTGGGCTTCATCAAGGACCAGACCGGTTCGACCGACGCTGCCCTGTACTCCCTGGCAGCGCTGATCGTCTTGGGCAGTCTTGTGGCCTTGCGGGTCACGCGGGCTGGCGCAAGGGGCATGGTTCGGGCTCACTGAGCCCCATGCGGCGGCTGCGGGTACCGAGCCGCCGCAACAGCTTAAGCCTGCGGCACCGATCGTCAGGTCAATGCATCCGGTGCACACCCCAGGCGTCAAAGCTCCAAAGCCCTCTGTGGAGCAGCTCTATGACCCAGCATGCCGTGGCCCGTTTCGATCAACTCGACGCCAAGCGCCCTATGCGCGTACAGGCCGGCAGCGAGGAAGTGATTCTCGTACGCCAGGGCAACGAAATCCATGCCTTCCAAGGCAACTGTCCACACGCGGGCGCGCCGTTGGAAGAGGGCCTGATCTGCGCAGGTGTTTTGGTTTGCCCTTGGCACAAGGCCGCCTTCGCGATCAAAGACGGTTCGGTGTGCGAACCGCCGGCGCTGGCTGGCCTGCGCAGATATCGGGCGTGGGTCGAAGACGGTGAAGTATGGGTTGATGACCAGCCGCTACCCAGAAGCGAGCCGCCCAGACGTAGTGATGCGCGCACTTTCGTGGTGGTCGGTGCAGGTGCCGCAGGCTCTGCAGCCGTAGCAACGCTGCTCGATCATGGCTTTGGCGGGCGTCTGATATGGCTGGACCAGGAGCGCCACCCCGCCTACGACCGCACCGCCCTCAGCAAATTCGTCATTTCCGGCGAGCTGTCGCCGGACGAGGTCCCTTCACTGTTGGAGCCTGAGCAATTGCGCAGGGGCCAACTGGACCGGCGTATCGGCAAAGTACGTAGCTTGGATGCGAAAAAGCAACGCATCACCCTCGCCGACGGCCATCACATCGATTATGACGCTGCCTTGCTAGCCACTGGCGCTATACCTCTACGCCCAAACCTGCCAGGTATCGACCTGCAAGGCATCATGACTTTGCGCTCACGCGAAGACGCCGCCCGCCTGCTCGATGCCGCCGAACCGGGCAAACCTGTGGTGGTGGTAGGTGATGGTTTCATCGGCCTGGAGGCGGCTTCGGCGCTGCAAAAATATGGCGCGAAGGTACATGTGGTCGCCCGGCACGAAGTTCCTTTGGCCAATCAACTCGGTGATCGAATTGGCCACAGCATTCGTATGCTGCATGAACGCAAAGGCGTCACGTTCCATGCCCCAACCGAGGTCGAGCGTTTTCTCGGTGACGGGAGCGTCGAGGCCGTGCAATTAGCCAACGGCGAACGGCTCGCAGCTTCGGTTGTAGTACTTGGCACGGGTGTCAGGCCGGCCACTGGTTGTGTGCAAGGTGTCCAACTGAGCGAAGACCATTCATTACAGGTAGACGCCGAGCTTAGGGTCGCGCACGGGCTTTGGGGCGCTGGCGATCTGGTGACCTTCCCCTGCGCAGGGACGCCCGTGCGTATCGAACACTGGCGTCTGGCGCAGCAGCACGGGGTCATAGCCGCCATGAACATGCTGGGTGAGCATCGCCGCTACGATGATGTGCCATTCTTTTGGACGTACCATCACGGGCGCACTTACGAGATGCTCGGGCATGCTCAGGATTGGGACCGCATCGAGTTCGTCGGGGCGCCAGAAACGGGAGAGTTTCTGGCGCTGCAATGCACCGGTGAACGGGTGCAAGCCGTGATCGCCAATGGTTATTCGGATGCCATGGCAATGCTGTCACAAAGGATGAAACAGCCTCTGAGCCTTGATGATGCCCTGAAGTTGATCGGCTAAAGGCGCAAGCCGTGGGCCTGGATCCACAGCTGTATCAGCAATAGATGCACTGGATAGAACAGATAGCCCCATCGCCGCACTGCAGGCACTGGCCAGTGCTCAACCTGTAAAAGCCGCCAACCGAGGGGTATGGCCAGCGCCGCAGAGGCCATGGTCATCCAGGTTATCGATGCGCCGAGATGCTCACGCAGCCAGCTGTTGGTCAAATTGCCCGCCACAGCGAGCGCGCCTGGCAGCAACCAGGAAAGCCCCCCTAGGCGGCGCGCTACCAACCAGCCCGCGGGCAGCAGCGCCCCCGGGAGGCCGTACATCAAGTGTCCGCTAAAGACGGCCCCTACCATCGAGGCTGCCAGCCCTACCAACTGCACGCCGATCTGCCGGTGCTGCACACCCCAAGCGATCAATAACCCCAGGGTCAGCGTTGGAATGATGTTGAGGGTTTGCGAGTCCGGCTCTACCCAACGATAGGGCCCCTCGGACAGCACTGAAAACACCAGCAGCCAGCCAAGGTAGCGCAGGTTGATCGTGCCACCGCGCGCCACATTGGTGGCCACGGCCAGGCAGAACAAGGGAAAGGCAAACCTGCCTACGATGAACAAGGCCTGAGCTTCTGGCCATATATACCGTAGGTGGTCGACAACCATTGTGATGATCGCCACCCACTTGACCAGGTCCAGCCCCGCCGAGCGCACCCTAGGGCTCTTGCTCGCTGGCCTGACCTTGATAGCTGCCAGTCCAGGCGGCCAATGGCAAGGGCGGTTGCTGATCAAATATGCGTCGCCAGATCAGTGTCAGCTCGCCGTTGGCAATCATCGCGCCGACACCAGGCCCGACCCAACGAGTGGGTGTGTCGCTCACCCACTGGCCCTGACCATCGCGGTGGGCCATGTTGAAGCGGAACGTATAGTTGCCAGGTAGGCCCATGCGCAGGTCGCTGACCACCAGGTCGTTGCCGATAACATCAAAGCGTAGCCAGCCCCCTGTAAACCAGCGTAAGCGTTCGAGCAACGGCGCATTGTGGAGTGCCTCACCCAAGGCTTGATTCAGTGGCAGGCGCTGCATCTCCGGCGATTGGCGGTCGAAGATACTGCTGATGCCTTCGTAGTAGTAACCGTCTGGTGTCTTGGCCAGTACGCGCCAGATCAGGCTGTTGAAAGCGATCGGCACGGCACGCACCT
Organism: Pseudomonas promysalinigenes; assembly: GCF_014269025.2. Lineage (NCBI taxonomy): Bacteria > Pseudomonadati > Pseudomonadota > Gammaproteobacteria > Pseudomonadales > Pseudomonadaceae > Pseudomonas > Pseudomonas promysalinigenes. The sequence goes on from NZ_CP077094.1 coordinate 2,516,205, forward strand.
CACTGGGTTGGATTCCCTTTTCTTCCAGCGCCAGTTGCAAGCGCTGTTCGGCCGCCATGCGCGAAGCAAGGCCGAACCCGAGGTAAGCGGTGCTGATCGCCAGAGCCAGGCTCAATACCCGTACAGCTCGACCCTCCAACCCTTTGAAAGCGGCGTAGAGCACCGCTAACAGCAGCGGCACGGTATACAGCGGATCGATGATGAATACCGCCGCCCAGCTTTGCGGCGTGAGGTGCAGCGGCCAGAACAGCTGCGTTCCATAGACGGTGAAAGCATCCAGGATAGGGTGCGTCACCAGCACCAGCCAGAATGCCAGAAACAGCCTTGTCAGACTGTAACCCTTATCGGGCCAGCGCCGTCGGGCGGCTGCACTCACCATCCAGGCCAGTAGCAAGGCCAGCCCTGTGAGCACGAAGATCGAGTGAGAGAAGCCGCGATGATAGGTCATCTGCGACACCGGATCGGCGTAGCGAATGACCACGTCGAGGTCGGGCACAGTTGCCAGTACGGCGCCGTAAACCAGCGCACGACGGCCTTGGATACGGCCAAGCACCGCGCCTTGCAGAGCTGCGCCGAGTACGGCTTGAGTGATGGAGTCCAAAGGATACTTCCTGGTAGGCAATTGACCAAACCTACCTTTCGGACAGACCCGTACGCAATCAGTGCCACTTGGTTATCGGCGCAATAGCATTTATGCATTGAACACTGCGTAGGGCTTGAAGTAAGCTCGATGCCATTCACTGGAGAGCAACATGCCGCCACTCACCCACAACCACGCTAACCTCACCGGTCGCAACCTGCGCCCTGTGTTGGCCGTGGCTGGTTGCCAGGCTGCTGCCAGTTTTTATTTCGGGTATTGGTTTAGCCACTAGGCGCCGACACCCATCCGGCGCCCACCTTCGAGGGGCCGCCGAACATGAGAATACTCAAACCCCCGGTCGGCTTCCCGACCGGGGGTTTTTGCTTTCAAGGCCATTGTATTTTCACCGATTCGAACAGAGGACAGATTCATGAACTACGTCACTTATCACTACCCAAGCACCGCTGCCTGGCGATTTAGCCAATCCCGTTCGGGCCAGCCTGCCGCCTCCGATCGGTCGCTCATCGGTGGCAACGCTGCAGCGCATCATTCAACGAATAGTCGAACACCTCGATAGGGCCGACAGCGCGGGCCAGAACCCGCCGTCCGCCCAGGGAACACAAGCCATGCAAGCCTCCAACCTCGCACTGAACCTGTCCCAGCCACAAGCTGCCAATACCACTGTCAGTCGGCGCCTGCCCAGCCCGCACCTGCTCAAACAGCAGATGCCGCTGCAAACTGAACTCGCCCAGCAAGTCCACAATCAACGCCAGGCCATCCGCGCCATCCTCGAGGGCCACGATGAGCGCCTGTTGGTGATCGTTGGCCCCTGCTCTATCCACGACCCGCGCTCGGCCTTGGAATATGCCGATCGGTTGGCCGCATTGAGCCGTAAGGTCGATGAACACATGCTGCTGGTAATGCGCGCCTACGTGGAGAAACCTCGCACTACGGTGGGCTGGAAAGGCCTGGCCTACGACCCGCACCTGGACGGCAGTGACGACATGCATGCCGGCATCGCCCTGTCCCGCGGCTTGATGCTGAGCATGCTCGAACGTGGCCTGCCGATCGCCACGGAATTGCTGCAACCGATGGCCGCCGGCTATTTCGACGACCTGCTGGCCTGGGCGGCAATTGGCGCACGTACGACCGAGTCGCAGATCCATCGTGAAATGGTCAGCGGGCTGGAACTGCCGGTGGGCTTCAAAAATGGCACCGACGGCGGCATCGGCATCGCATGCGATGCCATGCGCAGCGCCGCCGCACCGCACCGCCATTTCGGCATGGATGCCCAAGGCTACCCGGCAATCATCGAGACGTTGGGCAACCCGGATACGCATCTGGTGCTGCGTGGCGGCCACAAGGGCCCGAACTACGATGCCAACAGCATTGCCCAGGCACGCCAGGGTCTGGTGAAGGCCGGCTTGCAGCCAAGAATCGTGGTCGATTGCAGCCACGCCAACAGCGGCAAAGACCCTGCCCGCCAGCCAGCTGTGTTCGAGGACGTTCTGGCTCAGCGTCTGGCAGGTGACCGTTGCATAGTCGGTGTGATGCTTGAAGGGCATCTGTTCGATGGCTGTCAGGCGTTGGAAAAAGAGGCGCTCGAGTATGGTGTTTCAATCACCGACGGCTGTTTGGGTTGGGCTGCGACTGAACACCTGCTGATGCATGCCAACTGCCAGCTGGAGACTGGGTCGGCCAAGCGATAACGATCCTCGCTAAAGGTCCGGCGGTAGTTGGAATAACTGTCTCGTTGCAAAGCAGACTGCAACGAGACAGTTACATACGCGACTGCACAGCCCCCAAGCCAACGCTCAGGTCAATAGCGCAGGTTGTCTATATAAATCGTATTTCTGGTTTTACTCATATTCACGACCTGAAAATGCGAGACCGCAGCCCCTGTGGTCGAGTAGCTAAAGCGAGCCGTATAGACTGTATAGCCTTTGGGCGGAGACGCGGATGGTGTAGGCATCGGCAGCGTATCGATGACCTTCCCAGAGTCGTCGATAATTTTCACCTCACTCCCTGAAACCGTGGTGAAATCAAAAGAGAATGAGGTGACGGGGTTTTTGAGGAAGAAACTCACTGTACTACCGAAATGCCCGGCTATCACGCATCCGCTTACGGGTAAGTGTATCGCCTCGCGCGTAGACATGATCCAGCCCAAACCACTGTCAAGTCGTACATCAGCAGCAGGGTATTTATATTCTTTACCCCGGACCATTGCATACTGCCCGGTTCCAGTTCCGAACGTTTCAGTGCGGTTGTAGCTGGGGATTTTCAGCTGTCCGGAAATCCCCACGGGCAATGGTTGGGATGTTGTTTTTGCACCCGAGGGATAGTGCTCCACCTCGTAGGTCATCACCGCGTTTTTCAGACCGCTTACCGGCGTAAGGTCAGCTGAGGTCAGGTTGATGGTCTGTTTACCTATACTTGCAACCGTGTGCTCCTTGACGGTCAAATTATCAAATTTGATGCGTATCTTGTCGCCGACCGCCATGCCTTCATACTGCGGTATCTCTACCACCAACCCACCTGTAGCGACCTTGCCAAGGTCCAGGTTGCCGCCTTTGACTCCGGGAAGGCTCAGCGCTGGTGGCAATTTCGCCACGGCCTGTTGGGTGCCGATACTGAACTCGAAGTCTTCTGAAGCCTCGCTGGGCTTGTCTTCCCAATCGACAACGTAGTAGACCCACACTTTGTTCGGTTTATCGCCTTTGTAAGTGAGGTGTTCGGCAGGCACCATGAACGGGCTCACTTCATCACCTGCTCCGAGCACCTGTTCGTCCTCGTAGTATTCACCATCGGAGGTTTCCCAGTACAAGGTTACTGTACAGGGAGTCGGTGTTACCTGGTCGGCAGGGATGACGATCTGCATGTCGTATTCATATTCTGGCAGCGTTGGGTCAACCAGGCCTTTGGCCAGTAGCGGGTCCGTCGTCGGTGCAGCCAGCGTGCTGGCAGGTTCGCCCAGGTAATACCTGACCACTTCAGAGCGCAGCACGAGGGTGCCCCGTTTGACTGCATACGACACATCCACCCAGCCACCGTCGAAAGGCTTGATGAACGTTGCACCCTTTAAATTGATGGGCAGCACTTTTCCTACCCGTTTAGCGGTCATACGGAACATTTTGCTGCTCAAGGCCTTGACGCTGGCATCGGAGGCGGTACCCACTACATGCACAGTCACCTCGTCCTCTTCCAGCAGCGCAGCTTCAATAGGAATCAACACATGAACAAAGGCATGATCGGCCTCGATCCAGTGATCCAGGTTCTTGTCTTTGTTCAGGACAGGTGCCGGTAGCCCGATCGGTTCACCCTGAATATCGACCACAGCGACTTTTGACGTGCTGCTAACGCCATTACGGGTGAGTGTGTAAGTTACCCGCGCACTGCCGCCGGTCAGGGCGGCAAGTACATCGATTGGCACCTTGAAAGTCAGCGCAGTGCTGTCTTTGGCCAATGCCTGAGGGCCGTAAACCTTCGCTAGCGATTGGCCGGCGTCGCTCAAACCCGTCCAGTTCAGCGCAATGCTGTCACCGGCTTTGAAGTCACCCTTAGCCTGCACCGCAAGGTGGTCCGCGCCCAAATCGCCCAAGTCCACCAGACCAGAAGTATTCACGCTACCATTTCGGTCCAGCAATACAGGGGCGGCTGCCAACTCGACTGGCTGCACCTTCACGTTGACTAGCGCATCGGCTGACCATTCGGACTCGTTGCCAACTTCGTCGGTCACAAAGTAGTAAACCGGCAAGAATTCGCTATCGCCCGCCGCCTTGATCACGCTCTCATCCACCTCGATGATCACCGGCGTACTTTCATCGGCTTTGCTCTTCACCGTCACCACGTGTGCGATCGTCTGGTCGCCCCAGAACAGGGTAATCCGGTCAAGATTCTGTTTGTTGAGGTAAGCCGGGATGTGCACTTTGACCTTGGCTTTGGCTTGCGCAGGCCCCACCACCTTGGATGCCGGCAACTCGACAACAGGAGCAGCCAATTCCTCATCTACGCCCTGAGCGCCAAGCACGCCTGGCTGGCCCATACGCAACAAGGTGATGGTCTCCAGAGAGGTCGTGAACACTTTCAGACCCGTGGTGACGTAATAGCGTAAACGGCTTTGGCCCTTGGGGACTTTTTCAGGGGGCACGCGGATACTCACATAAGACCCCACATCGGCCTCGGTCACCTTGGCGCTCCCAACGATGGCCAGCCCCCAAGCCAAACGTAAGCTATGGCCATCCTTCATGCCCGGATAAGCTGGGACAATGACCAACAAGCCAGCGTCATCGTCTTCAAGCAAGGCAACGCTGATCCCCTGATCCGCAGTAGAAACCCCGTTGAGCGCGTCGTAAACCATGGGGCGTGGAGCCTTGCCGGCCGGATCGTTTGGGTACTTGGCCTTCATCGCCTTGGCAAAAACATCGAGCGAGGCTTTAACGCTCGTCGTGCCATCAGAATCATCCTGCACGACGTCAGCTGCACTGAAAACCGGGTCTTTGAGACTCTCTGCGGTAACCATGGAGGTGCCCCTTGCGCATTGGCGCATTGATGGAAGTGCCGCCTCAGGTTAGGAACCGGCAGCTACACCAACAACTGGCAGAAATATCAGTTATGCGGTGTGCGAGTCTGTCGCAAGAATGCTGCCCCCGAGCGCAACGAGACATTCACTGGCCAAGTGCGCTAGGCTTGCCGTTTTTACCCCTCAAGGAGTAGTACCCATGGCACGCGCTACCGCACGTCACATCCTCGTCAGCACTGAAGAGAAGTGCAACGAACTCAAAACCCAGATTGAAAACGGTGCCGACTTCGCTGAAATCGCCAAGGCCAACTCCACCTGCCCGTCCAGCCGCCAGGGCGGTGACCTGGGCTCGTTCGGTCCAGGCCAGATGGTCAAGGAGTTCGACACCGTGGTGTTCAGCGCCCCAGTCAACACCGTCCAGGGCCCGGTGAAAACCCAGTTCGGCTACCACCTGCTGGAAGTCACTAGCCGCCAGGACTGATCTGCTGATCATCATGCCCTGTGTGGCGGCGGGCTTACCGGCGAAAAGCTTCAGGCAGCCCTTACAAGTGCCTGGCTCGGCCTTATCGCGGGTAAACCCGCTCCTACGCGTCATCGTTGGGGCGTTGTCTTGGTATCTGGGCTCGATAGCCCAGGCAGCGCCGACACACGCCCTCACCGTCTATGGTGACGCGCCGCGCTACAGCGAGGGTTTTTGCCACTTCGACTATGTCAACGCCAGCGCGCCCAAGGGTGGGCTGATGCGCCGCTCGGCCATCGAGATCGGCCAGTTCGACCACATACTGCCCTACATCGACAAAGGCATCGGTGTCAGCGAGGTCGATGGCTGGTTGTACGCGCCTTTGGCGCAGCGTTCGTTCGATGAACCCTACACCGTTTATGGTCTGATCGCCCGACGCATGGAGCGTGGCCCGGATGATGCCTGGCTGCGCTTTGAGATCGACACGCGAGCGACCTTCGCCGATGGCAAGCCGGTGCGTGCCGAAGACGTGCGGTTCAGCTTCGACAAGCTGATGGCCGAGGGCAGCCTCAAGTACCGTACTCAATTCGCCGATGTGGCCCAGGTCACAATCGAGGGCCCACAGCAGGTGCGCTTCGATTTCAAGCGGCCCCACAGCCGCACCCTGGCCCTGGATTTGGCCAGCTTGCCGGTAATGCCCGCCCACGACTGGGCCAACCGCGACTTCGCCAACGGTGCAGGTTTCGACAAACCGGTTGGCAGTGGCCCATACCGTATCGCTCGTATCGATAATGGGCGCAGTATCACTTTCGAGCGTGATCCGAACTGGTGGGCCAGAGACCTTCCGGTCAACCGCGGGCGCTACAATTTCGAGCGCATTCGCATCGAGTACTTCGGCGACACCGAAGTGGCGCGCCAGGTGCTCAAAGGCGCGGGCTACGATTACAACCGCGAATTTTCCGCCACTGCCTACACCTTGGGCTACAACGGGGCCCAACTGGATGATGGCCGCCTGCAGCGCGCGCACTTGGGCCCGGCCAAGCCGCAGCCGGCCCAGGGGTTCGTGTTCAACCTCGACAGGCCGCAGTTCAAGGACCGCCGGGTACGCCAGGCGCTCGCCATGCTGTGGGACTTCGAGTGGAGCAACCGGCAGATGATGCGTAACCTGTACATCCGTCAGCAAAGCGTATTTTCCAATACCCCGCTGGCTGCCAGGGCACTGCCGGACGCCGCCGAACTCAAGCTGCTCGAACCCCTGCGTGGGCGGGTGCCGGACGAAGTGTTCAACCGCGTGTTCAGCGCACCGGTAACCGACGGTTCGGGGATCGTTCGGCCCCAGCAGCTGCAAGCGCTGGCGTTGCTGCAACAAGCCGGCTGGCACCCTGAAGGCGATCGCCTGGTCAATGCCCAAGGCGAGCCACTGACGTTTACCTTCCTCAACGGGCAGTCGGGCATGGAGCGGTTGCTGCTGCCGTGGAAGCGCAACCTGGCACAGATTGGTATCACGCTGAATATCCGTAACGTCGATTCGGCGCAATATGTGAATCGATTGATGGCTCGCGACTACGACATGGTCGTCACTGGCTACAGCGTGACATTGTCGCCGGGCACAGAACTCTACAATTACTTCGGTTCAGCAGCTGCCAATGATCCGGGTTCCAACAACCTGATGGTGCTCAAGGACCCCGTAGTTGACCAGTTGATCGATGGGCTGGTGCGCGCCGATACTCAGGCCGACATGTTGCGCCATGCCCATGCTCTGGATCGGGTGCTGCAATGGAACTATTACTGGATCCCTAACTACTACCCGCCAGGGAGTTCGACCGTGTGGTGGAACCGCTTCGGCATACCGAACATTCAGCCTGCCTATGACGAAGGACTGGACAGCTGGTGGGAAATCAGCCCAACCGCGCTGACCAACGAAGAGATGGCCAAACGGCGCAAGGCGCAGCCATGACCAGCTACATCCTGCGGCGTCTGCTGCTGATCATCCCGACCCTGCTGGCGATCCTGCTGGTCAATTTCGCCATCGTTCAGGCTGCGCCCGGTGGCCCGGTCGAGCAGGCAGTGGCACGCCTTCAAGGGCTGGGTGGCGGCGCGCCCGGCACTCGGGCCGAAGTCGTGCACGGAGACTCCCGAGCCACCCGCGGCCTGGACCCGAAGCTGATCGAAGAAATCAAGCGTCAGTACGGGTTCGACAAGACCGCTCCCGAGCGCCTATGGCTGATGCTTGGCCAGTACGCCAGACTGGACTTTGGCCAAAGCTTCTTTCGCGGAGCCAAGGTCACAGACCTGATCCTCGATAAGATGCCAGTGACGCTGTCACTAGGGTTGTGGGCCACACTGATCACATATTGGGTGTCCATTCCCCTGGGTATCCGCAAAGCGCTACGCCATGGCAGCCGCTTCGATGCCTGGAGCAGTGCGCTGATCGTGGTCGGCTATGCCCTGCCCTCCTTCCTGTTCGCATTACTGCTGATCGTACTCTTCGCCGGCGGCACTTCGCTCAATTGGTTCCCGGTACGTGGGCTGGTCTCGGAAGACTTCGACCAACTGAGCCTGTTAGGCAAGCTGGCCGATTATTTCTGGCACTTGGTGTTGCCGGTGGGTGCGCTGGTAATCGGCGGCTTCGCCACGCTCACACTGCTGACCAAAAACGCGTTTCTCGACGAAATTTCCCGCCAATACGTGACCACCGCTCGCGCCAAGGGCCTGAGCGAGCGCCGGGTGCTATACGGGCATGTGTTGCGCAATGCCATGCTGCTGGTACTGGCCGGGCTGCCGCAGGCGCTGATTACCGTATTCTTCGCAGGCTCTTTGCTGATCGAAGTGATCTTCTCACTCGATGGCCTGGGCCGAATGAGTTACGAAGCCGCCGTGTCACGGGACTACCCGGTGGTGTTTGGCACGCTGTTCATCTTCACCCTCGCCGGGCTGCTGTTTCGGCTGATAGGCGACCTGGCCTTCACGGTGCTCGACCCGCGCATCGACTTCGACTCGAGGGCGCACTGATGCTCTCGCCGGTTTCGCGTCGTCGCCTGCAACGCTTTCGCCGCAACCGCTTGGGTTGGGTCTCGCTTTGGCTGTTTGCCGGCCTGATGCTGCTGAGCCTGTGCGCGGAACTTGTGGCCAACGACAAACCGCTGTTGCTCAGTTACCAGGGCCAGCTGTATGTACCGGCACTCAAACGCTATAGCGAGCAGCAGTTCGGCGGCCAATTGCCGTTTCAGCCAGACTACCGCAGCGCCTATGTGCGCCACCTGATCGAGGGTCAGGGCGGCTGGATGTTGTTCGCGCCTATCCCGTTCAGCGCCGATACACCCAATTACGACCTGCAAGTGCCCACGCCCAGCCCACCTAGCCCGAGCAACTGGCTAGGCACCGACGATCAGGGCCGCGACGTGCTGGCAAGGGTACTGTACGGCACGCGTACTTCACTGCTGTTCGCCTTTGCCCTGACAGCGATCAGCGTGCTGATCGGGGTGGGCGCCGGTGCTCTGCAAGGCTATTACGGCGGCTGGGTAGACCTGTTCGGGCAGCGCTTGCTGGAGGTGTGGTCGGGGCTGCCTGTGTTGTACCTGTTGATCATCCTCAGTGGTTTCGTAGAGCCGGACTTTTGGTGGCTGCTGGGGATCATGGCGCTCTTCTCCTGGTTGACCTTGGTCGACGTGGTACGCGCTGAATTCTTGCGGGGGCGTAACCTTGAGTACGTAAAGGCGGCTCGCGCTTTGGGGTTGCCGGATACCCAGGTGATGTTGCGGCACGTGCTGCCCAACGCGATGAACGCAACGCTGACCTACGTGCCGTTCATGCTTACCGGGGCTATCACAACCTTGACGGCGCTGGACTTTCTTGGCTTTGGCATGCCCGCCGGCAGCGCCTCTTTGGGTGAGTTGGTTACCCAAGGCAAACAGCACCTGGAGGCGCCCTGGCTGGGCTTTACCGCGTTCTTTGCGTTGGCGGTGATGCTTTCGCTACTGGTTTTCATTGGCGATGCCCTGCGCGAAGCGTTCGACCCCCGTAGCTAGTTAAGGACATTTCGGTATTACCCTGATCAGGACGCTGGCGGTCATCATCGTCATCGCCATTTTCTACGCCACCGGTATCGTCTGAGGAGTTTCTCCATGAGTTTGAAAGGCAAGACTGCACTGGTCACAGGTTCCACCAGTGGTATCGGCCTTGGCATCGCCCAAGTGCTGGCCCGCGCCGGCGCCAATATCGTGCTCAACGGCTTTGGCGACCCTGCTTGGGCCACGGCTCAGATCGCCCCCCACGGCGTTAAAGTCATCCACCATCCTGCGGATCTTTCGCAAGTTGAACAGATAGAGGCGCTGTTCGACCAGGCCGAGCGTGAGTTTGGCGGGGTCGATATCCTGGTCAACAATGCTGGCATACAGCATGTGGCTGCGGTGGAGCAGTTCCCAGTGGCAAGCTGGGACAAGATCATCGCCCTGAACCTTTCGGCAGTCTTTCATGGTATTCGCCTTGCGCTGCCAGGTATGCGCGCCCGTAACTGGGGACGGATCATCAACATTGCCTCGGTGCATGGGCTGGTTGGCTCTGCGGGTAAGGCAGCGTATGTCGCCGCCAAGCACGGCGTTGTCGGCCTGACCAAGGTGGTGGGGTTGGAAACCGCTACCAGCAACGTCACCTGTAACGCCATCTGCCCAGGCTGGGTGCTGACGCCGCTGGTGCAAAAGCAGATCGACGACCGCGCCGCCGATGGCGTGGACCCGCAGCAAGCCCAGCACGACCTGCTGGCTGAGAAGCAGCCCTCGCTCGCCTTCGTCACACCCGAGCACCTTGGTGAGCTGGTACTGTTCCTATGCAGCGAGGCCGGTAGCCAAGTACGCGGTGCCGCCTGGAACGTCGATGGAGGCTGGTTGGCCCAGTGAAAGGCAAACTGGCCATCCGTAACGCCGTTAACGGGCAATCGCTGCGAAAACCCCGATGCCCTGACCAACCCGCAAGCGTTGGGGCGCTTGCGTGACCGCACGGCGCTGCTCGATCAGGCATAATGTCGCCCTTTTTGCCCCGCAAGCACAGGTGCCCCATGAAAGCTCAAGCCCGTCACATCTTGGTCAAGACTGCTGAAGAAGCTGAGAAGCTCAAGCAGCGCATTGCCAACGGTGAGGCGTTCGACGTGCTGGCGAAGAAGTTTTCCATCTGCCCTTCAGGCAAGCGCGGCGGCGACTTGGGCGAAGTGCGACCTGGTCAGTTGGTTGGCTCGATCGACCAGGTCATCTTCAAAAAGGCGCTGCGGGTGGTCCACGGGCCGATCAAAAGCAAGTTTGGTTACCACCTGGTTCAAACCTTCTACCGCGACTGATGGCTATGTGCCCCCTGACATTTTTGCCAGTTGTCTTGTTACGACCTTTTACCTAAAAACACAGGCAGGGCCGAAACGGTACAAAAGTGCCGCTTCAGGTAGTGGCTTCTTCGCAGACTAAGGAGACCTGCCGATGCGTTGCCATGACCTGCTGCCTGTCGCCTTTAGCCTGCTCACCTTGCCTCTTGCGGTAGCTGCTCAATCGCTGGAGGTCGGGCCAGGGGACAACTTAGGCGCTATCGCCCAAAGCGCCGCGATCGATGATTTCAAGATGCTCGGCGGTACCGTGCAGTCGCTCAATCAAGGGGAAGGTTACGACACGTTTTACATGTCCGGAGGGCGAATCGTTGGCGCATTCGAAGATGGCGATTACGCCATCTTTGCAGGCGGGCGGATTGGCAGGGTCGACCTAAAGCTAGCCGACAACTACTTCGAGATGTCTCAGGATGCAGGGGTCGAAACCCTGATTGATGGCAACTTGGTCAGCGGGTTCGGTAACGACACCATCATTCTGCGTGGTGGCACCATCGGCGGCAACATCAGCACCAGTGGCGGGCGAGATAGCATCACCATCAGTGGGGGCATGCTCAATGGCAACGTGCTCGCCAGCGCGGGCAACGACACACTCAATTGGTCAGGCGGCACCATCGGCGGGCGTGTCGACATGGGCCTGGGCGACGATCAGGTAAGCATCAGCAACCTGACTTCGCAAACCTTGAACATCACGCTCGATGGCAATGCTGGCAACGACCGGCTGGACTTCATCAACAGCACCTTCGAAGGTGGCGCACGCTACCTCAACTTCGAAGCGATCGAGCTGCAGCAGGGCAGCCGTCTGACGCTGGATGACACCCTGGTTCTGGGCGACGCGGACAGCGGCACTGGCACCCTGGTAGTCGATGACACGAGTGCGCTGGTTTCGCGCCTGGGCACCGTCGCGCCTTTGATCTCCGAACAGCAGGCCAATGTCCGCAATGCAGGCACCATCGATTTGAGCGCAGGCCAGGATGCACAAGGGCGGTTGAATATCATCGGCAATTATCAAGGTGAAAATGGCCTGTTGCGGGTCAACAGTGTGCTCGCTGGCGACGACGCAGCGTCCGACCGCTTGGTGGTCAGCCGTGGCAGCATCACAGGGAGTACCCTACTGCAGGTCAATAACCTGGCTGGTACAGGTGCCGCTACCCAGCAAAACGGCATACTGGTCGTCGAGGCCCGTGACGGCGCCACCAGCAGCGCGACGGCCTTTGTCCAGACCCAAACGTTGTCAGCGGGCGCCTATGACTACAGGCTGTTCAAAGGCGGCGTGACCGCAGGCAGCGAAAACAGCTGGTACCTGCGTTCGACCTTGGTCACAGTGCCGGCTCAGGACCCTGTCGAGCCTTCACAGCCCTCTGAGCCCTCGGAGCCTTCCTTTCCTACCGAGCCCGAGGTCGAGCCAGCAGTAACACCTCCAGTGGCTGCCCCTGCGCCTGGCCAGGCTGAACTGCCCGCTGCCATTGCCAGTACCAGCCTGCCCCTGTATCGCCCCGAGGTGCCGGTGTATGCCGCTGCACCACGGGGAGCGGCGGTCATCGCCCGCCAGGCACTTGGCACCTTCCATCAGCGTCAAGGTGACCAGCGGCTTATGAACGGTCAGGGCGCGCTGCCTGCCAGCTGGGGTCAAGCCTACGCTCAAGGGTTACGTCAAGGGTGGAGCGGCACGGTGAGCCCGAGCCTGGATGGGGACCTGTATGGTTTCAAGGTGGGCCAGGACCTTTATGGCAAGGCCAGCGACAGTGGTTATCGCCAGCATCTGGGGCTTTACGTCGGTCACAGCCGGCTGGATGCCGATGTCAAAGGTTTCGCCCTGGCCGAGGATGGCCGCAGTGTCGGCGACTTGCGCCTGACCGGGGACAGTGTCGGCGCCTACTGGACGCTCATCGACCCACGCGGGGCTTACATCGATGCGGTGCTGCAGTATACCCACCTCGAAGGCCGCGCCCGTTCCAACCGAGGCGACCGTTTGAACATCGACGGCCACGCCTGGAGCGCGTCTGTGGAAGCCGGTTACCCGCTTAGCGTATCTGAACGCTGGACGCTGGAGCCTCAAGCCCAACTGATCGGTCAGAAAGTCTTGCTCGACAGTGCCAGCGACAGTGTCTCGCGGGTCAGCCACGACGCCCAGGTGGAGATCACCGGTCGGCTTGGCGTGCGCCTAGAAGGGGCCTATCACACAGCGAATGGGCGCTTGTTGCAACCCTATGTGCAGTTTGACGTGTGGCAAAGCGACGGTGGGCGCGACGCCCTCACCTTCGATAACGTCGACAGCATCAAGACCGACTATCGGTCCAGCTCGCTGCGCGTTGAAAGCGGGCTCGTAGCGCAGATAAGCAGTGCGCTGAGCATGCACGCGGGGGTGCACTATGCAAGCAACCTCGACAGCCGCCAGCAGCAGGCCAGCGGCGTGAACCTGGGGGTGCGTTGGGAGTTCTAGCGACGCGCCGCCAGCAAACCGAGGCCGGCACAGCCGAGCAGCGAAGCGCTTACCCGGTTGAACAGCCGGCGTGAGCTCGGCTGGCAAAACCAGCGCTGCAGGTAGGCACCGAGCCCCGAGTAGATGGCAATCGCCGCCCATTCCAGCAGCAGAAACAGCACGCCGAGCCAAAGGAACTGTTCACTCACCGAAGTGGCGCTGCCGACCGAGACGAACTGCGGCAGGAAGGCGGTGAAAATCAGAATGGCCTTCGGGTTGCCCGCCGCTACCCAGAATTCCTGACGCGCAAGGCGCCACGTACCACGCGGTTGATCGCCGGGCGTAACAGCCTCGCCAATTGGGGCGCGCCAGAGTTGCCAGGCGATATAGAACAGATAGGCCGCGCCCACTACTTTGATTGCCAGAAACAGGTATTCGCTGGTGTGCAGCACCGCGGCAAGGCCCATTGCCGCTAACGCGATCATGCCGCTGAAAGCGATGATGCGCCCGGCCCCGGCCACACAAGCGGTGCGCAGGCCAAAGCGGCTGGCATTGTGCAGTGACAGCAGGTTGTTCGGCCCCGGCGCCATGTTCAGGGCAAAACAGGCCGGGATGAATAGCAACAGGCTTGGCAGGTCCATTTTGTTCTCCAGACAAGGCGCCGTTACTGTCGATGCACGGTGGTGTTGGGTCAAGGTACAGCCACCGACAAAAACTGTACGGCCAAAGGCTCTGCGCTGCTAAGCTGCGCTGCCGATCAAGGAGCTTGCCATGCCCGCTGCCCGCTCTGTGCTATGGCGCGACCCGGCATTGCCGTGGGTAGAAGCCCGGCGTGCCTGCCATAGCCGCGCCTGTTACAAAGCCCATAGCCACCCGACTTTCTCCATTGGCGCGGTGGATGCCGGCAGCAGTTGCTTCACTGGCGCTGGCGAGGGGGAAGAGCGCCTGAGCCCTGGGACTCTGGTCCTGGTGCCGGCACAGCGGGTCCATGCCTGCAACCCGCAACCGGGCCAAGCCTGGAGCTACCAGATGCTTCACATCGACGCTACCTGGCTGGCGCAGATGCGCCTGGAGTCAGGTTTGGCAGCCGCGCAGCCCGGCGCCCCAGCACGGGTAAGCCGCAAGCCTGCGCTGTATCGTGACTTTTGCGAACTCAATGCGCTGCTGTTCTCTGCAGCCAGCGTTGCCGAGAAAGGGGCGGCGCTGGTGGCATTCCTGGGCGATCACGATTTTGCCGCGCAGCCAGCGTGCCCGGCGGCGCCGGTTCCTGAGTTGACGAAGCCCGCCGTACACGGCCTGATCAAGTACATCGAAGTGCAGGATCTGGCGCAACTTAGCCTTGAGCATCTGGCCAACCAAGTGGGCATGGGCCGCTATCAATTGATTCGCGCGTTCCGGGCAGCGACCGGCTTGACGCCCCACGCTTATCTGCTGAACGCGCGGATCAACCATGGCCGGTTATTGCTGCGTGAAGGGCTGGGGTTGGCGGAGGTTGCCTACCGTTTGGGTTTTGCCGATCAGAGCCATTTCCAGCGCGTGTTCAAACACCACGTTGGTGTGACGCCGGGGCAATATCGTCAAGCGCAATAATCTTCAATACCGCTTCAGGGCTACCACTCAGACTACGGCTTTAGCCATGAGTAAGCTCTGATGGAACAGTTCTTGATAGTCGCCCTCGCCCACTTCCTCGCCCTCCTGTCACCGGGGCCTGACTTTTTCCTAGTGGCGCGCACTTCGATATCGGCAGGTTGGCGGGTGGCCAGTGGCACCTGCCTCGGTATTGCATTGGCCAATGGGTTGTTCATCGCCATGGCGTTTGCCGGGCTGGCAATCCTGCGCGAAGGCAGTGCGCTGTTCGCCGCCGTACAACTGGCCGGGGCCGGCTACCTGCTCTATATCGGTCTGCTGTTTTTGCGCCATGCGGGCAGCAGCGAGCTGACAGCCGTGACTACTCAGGGGGCAATCCCTGGTTGGGGACGCGCGCTGGGCATGGGCTTCGTCTGTGGCGCACTCAACCCAAAGAACGCGCTGTTCTACGCCAGCCTGGCGGGCATGGTCGCGAGCACCAGCACAGGTTGGAAGTGGCTTTACGGCGCGTGGATGTTCGCTATCGTGCTGTTGTGGGACCTGCTGGTGGCCGGCGCCATTGGCAACCAGCGGCTGCTCAAGCGCTTCGCCGGTGCTCTGCCATGGCTGGAGCGAGTGGCCGGGTGCGTGCTCATCCTGCTGGCCCTGGGGCTTTTGATTCATCTGCTGTGGCGCTGATCAGCTGCAGGCTGGCCAAGTCCATCAGGCTGAAATGCCCGGTTGCCCAACCGCCGGTATCCAAGTGCCAGACGTTGCCAAGTTGCTTGGCTTGCAGCACGGGTGTATGGCCCACCAACAAAGCCCGCACCCCGTGTACGACCTCATCGCTGCCATCTTTGAGGCGCTGACGCGACCACTGACACACTTGGCGAACCGTCGGGTCGTCGTCGAATAGCAGGCTATCGCGTAGCGCTTGCCACTGATTGAACGGGGTGTCTGCATGCAACAAGCCGATCAGGCCGCTTTCGGTCTGGACTTCCATCGCGAGCGGCAGTTGCATGAAACGTTCAACGAACACCGCCTGCTGCTCGGTAGGCATATCCATGAACCAACCCCCACCCGCTGCACGGTACATGTCCAGGTCCAGGCGCCCACCGTGCAGGTAACTGATCGCCAGTGCCTCATGGTTCCCCTGAACCGCGTGAAACCAAGGCTGAGACAGCCACCAGAGGCACGCTTCGCTGTCCGGTCCACGGTCGACCAGGTCGCCGACGCTGAATAGGCGGTCCACTTTGATGTCAAAGCCCACGGCCTGCAGGCACTGCTCAAGCCTTGGGAAATGCCCATGGATATCGCCCACGGCCAAATCCCGTCCTGCACTGTTGGCGGCTACCCGCCGAAACCGGCTCATCGCCCTGCTCCTCTACTGCCTGGGTTGTCCGGCGTGGCCATCGGCACGCGCGCATTTGCCAACAGCATGGCACAGGCTCGCTTGCCTGCGCAGGTCCAGGTGCGATTCGATGCTCGGCCTGCATGCTCATGGCACTGGCCACGGCAGCTACGATTGGGTACGACCACTGGCGCGAGGCTCTACTGGTGCAGCTCAGCCCGCGGGGGGTATGCTCGGCCATTCTGGCACCCTGGAAGGCACGCACCATGAAACTCTGCGCCGTACAACTGGCGTCGCGCAAGGGCGACCTGGCGAGCAATCTGCTCCGCCATATGCGTTGTATAGAGCAAGCGGCGTCACTTGGCATCGAGCTTGTGGTTTTCCCAGAGTTGTCATTGACCGGCTACGAGCCGACCCTGGCGCGCCAGGTCGCACTGCCGCTGACTTGCGCCAGCCTGGAACCCTTGCAGGCACTGTGTGACAAGCTGGCAATCAGTGCCGCGGTGGGGCTACCGTTGCCCAGCGCAGAGGGTATCCGCATCGGCATGCCGATCCTGCGCCCAGGCATGCCCGCCCTGGCCTACGTCAAGCAGCGCCTGCACGAGGATGAGCGGCCGTTTTTCGCGCCGGGGGATCATCCCCTGGTGTTCGATGCGGGGCCACTGACCATTGCCCCGGCGATCTGTTACGAGTCGATGTTCATCGACCATGCTGCCCACGCCCATCGCTTGGGCGCCGAGCTGTACTTGGTCAGTGCTGCCAAGACCGCAAAAGGAATCCGCGAGGGCCACGAGCATTATCCGCAAGTGGCCCGAGCCTTTAGCATGCCGGTTTTGATGGCCAACTGTGTTGGCCCCTGCGACTCATTCGTCGGTGCGGGAGGCTCTGCGGCATGGGACCGCCACGGCAATTTGCTGGCGGCACTGACTGACAAAGCAGAGGGCATGATCCTGCTGGACGTCGCAAGTAATACAGCACGCGCGGTGCCGCTGGGAATCTAGGTAAAACTGTGCACTACAGATCCAGCGCAAAGGTCTGTCGCCCTTCCAATGCCAAGAGGTACTGTTTGGCCGGCAACCCTCCGGCGAACCCGGTCAGGTTACCGGACGCACCGATCACCCTGTGACAAGGGGCGATGATCGAGATCGGATTACGCCCGTTGGCCGCCCCCACCGCGCGCACTGCCTGGGGAGCGCCGATCTGCCGGGCGATGTCACTGTAGCTGCGCGTCTGGCCGAAAGGAATGGTAAGCAAAGCCGTCCACACTCGACGCTGGAAATCGGTACCGGCGAACTCCAGTGCCAGGTCGAAGCGCTGGCGCATGCCGGCGAAGTACTCGTCTAACTGCCGGGCCGCTTCCCTGAGCATGGGGTGTTGGTCATCGCGGTGCAGTTGGCCCAGCCTGACGCGGTTCTCCCGCTCGGCCTCCCAAAGCACGGCGCCAAGCCGCTCACCCCGTGCCACCAACGTAAGGGTGCCGACTGGCGACGACATGAACGTGAAGGCGTTGGACATCGGCATTTCCCATGCAGCCGGTTACTACAAGCACTCTCTGGCAGCCAAGCGCAGCTTGTCAGTGGACAGGAAGCTCCCTTTGTAGAAAGTTGCTCGGCTGCCTTCACGGCTTTCCACTACTTCCAACACCTCGTCCGAGGCTACGGCGCTGGGCGCCGTCAGTCGATAACCGTGGCTGATCGACTTCTGCGTAGTTTGCGCAGAGACGGCTTGCCACTTCGGCAGGACACAAGCAGCGTAATCTTGCGGAGATTTTGCCGTGAGTTTGCTTGCGGTGGGCTTGCCAGGATTGGCACAGGCAGCAAGGCCAGCTGTGAGAGCCGAAAGAACAAAGATGCGAAAAATTGGCATTTTCATTTAACCCGTCTTGAACGTGGGTCATTGTATCCGGGATAGGTGCTGCGACGTAATCCACTAAAGTCGCGGGCTGCACAATCTCACGCAGAATCCGAAGTCTACTTTAGACCCAGCCGGGGCTGAAGCAGTCTGAATGCAAACAGCCCGCTTACTGATGCGGGCTTTTGGTGTATGCAGGTGCTGCCTCAGACTCTTTTGCACATCAAGGCTGCATCGAGTAGCCGGCCATGGTCATACCAGGCGTCACGCTGGTAGGCAGTAAACGCGTGCTGGTTCCCTGTTTCTCGAAGTTCGATCAAGCCGTCGGCCTTATCGGGGTCAATGCTTTGAACATAAAGCTTGAGCGAATCGCCGGTAGCGACTTGGTAAGTTTTCACGTTACTCGGGAGTTCACCTTTGACGCACCCCAGATAGGCCTGTGGGCTTCGCTGCGTGTAACCAGAGGTGAAATCATGCCCTGCCCGTACATCAGGGTTCTGGGCGCATCCAACCAAGGACAACGCAGTGAGGGTGGTCGACAGTATTGCGCCTGCAAATACGCTTGAGCTTTTCACGCGACACGCTCCAATTACCCCCTCAAGAATGCGTTGCCAAGCCACAACCCTTTTTTGAGCTCTTATCGGCCTATGTTACTGCGCAAAGAAGCGGGCGCTATAGGTTTTTTGGCTATAACGCCAGCGAGCGTGTTCAGGCCTGTGCACGGGCTTGAGGTAATTTTTTCCGCCAGCGGAACGTTTGTTTCGCTCCATGATTCTCATGCATAAGAACCCCGCATGACCTCAGGAGAACGCCATGGTGTGGTGGCTGGAAATACTCACCCAGTTCTTGACATCTACCGCCTTGGCGGTGTGCAGCATCTTTATATTCTGGGCTTACATGTCAGCATTCGGCAGGACCTACACGCGGCTATTGTCAACCGCGTTGGCGGTCGCCTTGCTCAGCATTGCCGCCTTCCCGCATGGCGCGAGCCTGGCGCTCAGTCATACAATGATTTTGGGAGAGGGGCGCGAATTTCTGCTGCTGCTCGCCGATGCAATGGGCGTTGTCAGCGCGGTGATCATTGCATCGTTCTTCTTCAATCCAGAAAGGCTGCTTGATGATGCTGATTGCCAGACCAGCGAATCGCCATAAGCTTGATCACTGATGAGTCAATTGAACATTTGAGGATCAGCGGTGGCCGCCGCCAGGCCCCTCGCCCATCATACCCGGCCCCCCATGACCGCCACCGTGCCCACCGCCGCCTGGCGGCATGAACATCCAGCAACCTGTAAGGATCGATACCACTGCTACGGCCATGATCGCACGCACGACATGCTTGAACCTCATTACACGACTGCAAAAGTTACGAATCACAGCCCCGGTTAGTGCACGGCAGGGCTGTGCCGCAGAGCGTAATTTCCAAACAGCAAGCCTGGGCAAATTTTGCCATTTCTTTACAGTTGTTAAGCCCATGCATGCCCGCAAAAGCCAACGGGTACCGACCATCAGTAGCGGTGATAGTTTTGAAGGAGAAAGGCATGAGTATCCGAAGCCTTGCAAAAAACCTTCCTGCTGATCCTGATAATCCAGGCTGGGTCCTCGGATGGGGTGTGCTACGAGCGACTCATCCTTGGCATTTCGTCGACATCTATGCCGACCAGCAAACCGCCAGGGCCGAGGCACAGCGACGTGGTACCGACTATGTCGTCGAGTTTGGGTCGCACCGGCTTGGGTCCGATGAATTTATCTGTGGCGTTACTGCCCCAGAAGGCTAACTCAGGTAACGCGCCCGGCTCTCGGCTTCTGTAGCTATTTTTCGCGTTGGGGAACGAGCGGCACCGCGAGCACCGTCGGACATCGAGGTGCTATGATCTGGCTACCTCAAATGGAGTTTTCGAATGAGCAAGCTATGGAGTGGCGTGGCGCTAACGATATTGCTGAGTGGCTGTGCCACGGTGCACACGGTATCGGACGAATCAAAAGCCGTAGACGACTTGGCGAAATGGCAGACCAATTGTCATACCCTTAGTCGAGCATACAGTGGCGTCGCTTATCAGTATTGCAACTTAAATGGGCCGCAACGAACGGGAGCACACTGGGCGCCGTTTCCTATCCTGATTGACATGGCAGCCTCTGGAGTTGCCGATACGATTATCTTGCCGTTCACCGCCTACCAGCAGTACAAACGCGGTAGCGTGCCGATCCGTCGTCTGGAGTATTGATCGAAGGTGCTCATCAGTCATGCTGAATAGGGCAAGCTCTAAGATAGTTCTCGACTTCGAGTATTTCCCGCCAAGGAACGGACATGGTACTGACCAGCAAGATTACTCCCTATGACCCTGCATGGCCGCTTCGATTTCTGGCAGACAAGACACTTATCGCTTCAGCCTTTGGCGAGGCGCTGATTTCGATACACCACGTTGGAAGCACCTCTGTTCCAGGTCTCGCGGCGAAACCGGAAATCGATGTGCTCATCGAGGTCTGCGATCATTGCAATGCCTCGGCGCGAGACGAGGTGTTGAGAGATTTGGGATACGTTCGAGGAAGTGACCTGTCTGACGGGATTGTTTCTACCGACGCAACGTGGGCGAGATTCGCACGCACAAGCTCCATGCTTGTGTCCGGGGACATATTGCGATCACACAGATGATTGGGTTCAGAGATTTGCTCAGGCGCGATGCCACGATCCGCCGGCGGTATGAAGCGCTTAAGCTTGAGTTGGAGTCGAGCAATACTGGTGGTATGGCTGAATATTTGGAGAAAAAAGGACCATTCATTACCGCCGCGCTGATTGACGCCGGTATGCATCCTTGAATGATCGTTGGCCCGCGAGGGCTCATCCGACATTCGATGTCCGCCATGGTCGAGTGCAGTATTTCGCAAAGGCCGATTTCTAGCCGCCCCTAAGTGCGTCCGGATATAAATTATGCTTAATGCCTCATAGGCTGAGGCACAAGCTCCCAACCCTTGCAGTACGTTTAAGATGTATCTTATTGTGTCAAACGTAGCCGCGCCCCTAACGTTCAGATTGTAGTTATCGAACAGGTGAATTTAGCGATTTTGGGTGGCACGCCAGCGCAAGATCATCCGGCCGATTCATCAATAGCCATCTGCATTGCAATGCGTTCACCCAAATCATTTCCAACCTTAGAGGAGCTGAACGTGTCGCACATCTCCAGGAAAAGTAGAAAAGTCATTGTTCAAACGCTTCGCTGCGTAGAGCGGGACCTGATTCTCAAGGTCTTGTCCCTCATCAACGACGCAGAGGCAACCGCAAACAAAAAATTCAAAGCGGAAAGTATATCTTTCGAAGAGCACTCGCCAGCCAATGCCCAATACTTGATGCTGTTTGTTTTTGCCAAACTTTTTGATCGCCTGCACAACGGCGATAAAGATATCGGGAAAATTATTTTGAAAATGGAAGCAAACCGCCTTGGAATAGATGTCAATCAATTCCCTGGGTGATAACGATCAGCCATCCGAAACGAAAGCCGGCAAGGTTGCAAGCGATTGGTCCCGGCAAGTTGGTGGTCACTTGCGGATCAGGTTGGCACTGATGCCGTAAGGGATGGCTACGCTGGAGATTGTCGCTTCGGGTTGTAGGCATTCCTGTACGATCTGGACTTTGAATAGTGTCGGGTAAGAGCTTCTTTGGTGCATGCAAATCCTTGTGATAAGGGCGATCGCGTTCGCTTCAAACAACGCGGACACCACCGCCCTTAATGCTGGAGCTCGATAGGTGACTTCGCCGGACACTTACAGCCAAGTAGCAGATGGCCTTGCCCAATGCATTCTGCCTCATGACCTGAGGTTGTGTTTTCTCTACCCTGCTTTCAGCTGAGCCAGCAGTGGCAGGCTGCGCTCTAGGCGGGCAGCCTTGCGACCTTCATCATTGCCGTCGCTAAGGTCGCGCGCAATGCCATGAAGCTTGGTGATCGAATTCAGGGCGATGTCTGCACGCCCGGTTTTATCTTTTAGCGGCACTTTCAACTTGGGGTGACGATCATGTCGAACCAAGACATGGGCGAGGTGATCGAGCGTATCCGGTAGGACCTGAAAAGGCACGGGGCGCTGACGCGTTTTTCTGGATCCTTACTGACTTGAGGTACAAGGTTGTCTCGATCGCAACCAAATCCTGCACATGCATGTGCTCGCCTACGGGTAGACAATGTTGAGGGTATATTGACTGGAAAAATTACCACTAGGCACATTACCGGCATCGGCCAACCGAGGCTCAAATTTCAGGTTCAGACTATTACTGCCTGAGTGCAAATACACATCACGAGGAACTCCGAGCGACACGCGCGCGCCGCTATCCGCCCAACTGCTGATCATTGACAACCCTGTTAAGGTTGTTGCTGAAATCCCTGACGCACCATTGATGATGGATTGAGCAGGCGCGAGTGTGACTTTTGCAGTCAAAGCCGACTGACAGGAGAGACTTATATTGGCAATCTGGCCTGCCGTCGAAAGCTCATCCCTGGAAAGATTGCCAAAATACAGATTCATGGCAGCCGCGGATGTGACCTTACAAGCCGGTAGCGCTACCTTATATGTGTACAACAAAGACATATAAACTTCTGAATAATTAGCATTAGCCAAAGAGGTGATGAAAAAATTCACCATATACCAATATGTTCCAGGCACATTGTTAGCCGCGCCCTGCCCTGTTAAATTGATGAGAAAGTTCGTGCCTACAGGCATGTCTACACACTGCCCGAACACACATGTATAGCTTGCTGTACTAACCCCACCACGGGGAACAATCATATTGGTACCTCTCTGCAGGTATGAAACCCCGGTGACAGCCCCTGTTGAGTAACGATCTGTAAAGCTAATACCTGCCCCACCCGAAAAACGCCTAAGCATCTTACAGCTAACGCTACTATCGACGACAAATTTCTCACCTGGCGCCACTGTTCCCAAATCCACGTAGGTAGCAGAAACAGATGAGCAGGATACGTTTTTATCAATTGCCCCATAAGACACACCGAAACTCGAATATATCAAAGCCGCCAGAGTGCCCGCGCGCAGAGAATAACGCGCAAGCGCTACGGCCATTCGAAATAAATTACGCATACTAATAGCCTTAAACTAGCAATTGAAGTAAAATCCACGAATTAATGTTACAACTTCAAATCAAGCCAAGCTCGGGCCAACCGAGAACCGCACCGACACTATGATGAGTGCTAACATTTACTAGCAGTCAGGTCAATCATAACAAACGACCGACAATTAATTGACGACTTCGAAGTGCGCTTTGAAGGCATAATAAATGCCCGCCGCCTAATCCAAAAACGCAGAGCTAAGTGCACCCATCTCTTCTAAAGATAGCATAGTGGTTCTCCTGCGATTCTAGAATAAGATGATTCTTAAAGCTGAACCGCCCCTGCTTTCTGCCGCCTTATAGGTTTACTTTATCTAGTTACTCTCGCTCAACGATCATGATCTTGAATTCTGTGCGTAACCACGCCCCACAGCTCGAACTAGTCCCAGTCCATGATGTACCGGGATGAGTACTTGGGTTTTCACCAACCAAGACCACCATCGCGTCCCGAACCACCATTCGCTTGCTCGCGGCGCAGCCGTTCACATCAATGCTGGTTGCAATAGCTCGAAAGCCTGTTGGTCTGCCCTTGGTATTGAAATCCGTGGAGACTCGCTTCGATTCGTTTCACTCGCAACGGTGAGCGTCGCGGGGAAGCCGTCGCACATCCCCCGACAGAGCAGGGCATCAAAGCTGCAGGCCGTTTACATGATCAAATAGCCAACCACAACCTGCTCGATGACGAGAAGTATGCCGAGCTCTTCCCGGGCTCGGAGGCGGCGCGGCAAGCTGCAGACGCCATTCCCAGCCTAGGCGCCTACACCCAGATGTGGTTGGATAGGCGGGACATCGTTCAAGGTAGCCGGAATAATTACAAGAGCATCTTCAACATTTACTGGATGCCATACGTTGAGCTGCGCCGGCTAGAGATGCTGCTCACGAGCGCGCGCTCAACACCAACACCCAGGCCCAGCAGATGGCGACTCTTCGACCCATGGCATCCAAATCAGCCCACCCAATTAGCCCTTTTGTGTTCCAACCGAGCAAAGGTGGGCTGTGGATCAACGAGCCAAGTGTTACAATCGGCCACTTTAAATCGGCGCTCAAGGCGCTGAACATCCGTGAACGCCGTCAGTACGACACCCGCCACACCTACGCAACCATGCGCCTCATGCCTGGGATGAACCCTGCGTTCATCGCGAACCAGCTTGGCCATTGCGTCGAGATGTTGCTTTCTACCTACGCGAAATGGATCAGCTCCTCCTCGGATTGGAGGGAGCTGGAGAAGCTGCCGCTCCGAGTCGAATTGGCCCAAAATTGGCCCAAAAATGACGAGAGGGCCTAAATACACCTCTGGAACCCCCGCAGGACAAGCACTTGATCTCTACCGCCAACATCACCATGCAGTTCGGCTCCAAGCCACTGTTCGAAAACGTTTCAGTCAAATTCAACAACGGCAACCGCTATGGCCTGATCGGCGCCAACGGTTGCGGCAAGTCGACCTTCATGAAGATCCTCGGCGGCGATCTTGAGCCGTCCGCAGGCCAGGTCATGCTCGAGCCGAACACCCGCCTGGGTAAGCTGCGCCAGGACCAGTTCGCCTACGAAGATTTCACTGTGATCGATACCGTGATCATGGGCCATGGTCAGTTGTGGAAGGTCAAGGCTGAGCGTGATCGTATCTATTCGCTGCCAGAAATGACCGAAGAAGACGGCATGGCCGTCGCCGAGCTGGAAACCGAGTTCGCCGAAATGGACGGCTATACCGCCGAATCCCGTGCCGGTGAGCTTTTGCTGGGCTTGGGAATCCCCCTGGAGCAGCACTTTGGCCCGATGAGCGAAGTGGCGCCTGGCTGGAAGCTGCGTGTGCTGCTGGCCCAGGCGCTGTTCTCTGACCCGGATGTACTGTTGCTGGACGAACCCACCAACCACCTGGACATCAACACTATCCGCTGGCTGGAAAGCATTCTCACCGCGCGCAACAGCACCATGGTGATCATTTCCCACGACCGGCACTTCCTCAACAGCGTGTGCACGCACATGGCCGATTTGGACTACGGCGAGCTGCGGGTATTCCCAGGCAACTACGACGAATACATGACCGCTGCTACCCAGGCGCGGGAGCAACTGCTGTCGGACAACGCCAAGAAGAAAGCCCAGATCGCCGAGCTGCAGACCTTCGTCAGCCGCTTCTCGGCCAACGCCTCGAAGGCCAAGCAGGCAACCTCGCGCGCCAAGCAGATCGACAAGATCCAATTGGCCGAAGTCAAGCCGTCGAGCCGGGTGAGCCCATTCATCCGCTTCGAACAGACTAAGAAGCTGCACCGCCAGGCAGTCACCGTCGAGAAGATGGCCAAAGCCTTTGACGACAAGGTGTTGTTCAAAGACCTGGGCTTCACCATCGAAGCCGGCGAGCGCGTGGCGATCATTGGCCCCAACGGCATCGGCAAAACGACCCTGCTGCGCACGCTGGTCGGTGAAATGACCCCGGACAAAGGCGAAGTGAAGTGGACCGACAGCGCCGAGGTAGGCTACTACGCCCAGGACCATGCCCATGACTTCGAAGACGACATGACCTTGTTCGACTGGATGGGCCAGTGGACCAGCGGCGAACAAGTGATCCGGGGCACCCTTGGGCGCATGCTGTTCTCCAACGACGAGATTCTCAAGTCAGTGAAGGTGATTTCCGGTGGTGAGCAAGGCCGTATGCTGTTCGGCAAGCTCATTCTGCAAAAGCCGAATGTGCTGGTGATGGACGAGCCGACCAACCACTTGGACATGGAGTCGATCGAAGCCCTGAACTTGGCGCTGGAGAACTACCCCGGTACTCTGCTGTTCGTCAGCCACGACCGCGAGTTCGTTTCCTCACTGGCGACCCGTATCATCGAACTGAGCGCCGACGGTGTGGTGGACTTCAGCGGGACCTACGACGACTACCTGCGCAGCCAGGGCGTGGTGGTCTAAGTCACCTGGGCCGGCCGGGGCAACCACCCCGGCCGTTCCTCTCAGGGCCGAACGGCCTAGGATCGAACATCCGGTCGATTAATTAGTTAGCCTGCTTTCATTTCCTTCGCCCAACGGCCATGATTAGCCCACGCCCGCCCGTCCGCGAATGAACCCATGACCGCGCAACAGCCCGCCCCCGCCAGTAGCACGTTCACCGTCACTGTGCAGATTCTGTCGATCGTGTTCTACACCTTCATTGCCTTCCTGTGCATCGGCCTGCCGATTGCGGTACTGCCCAGCTATGTGCATGACCAACTGGGCTTTGGCGCGATCATTGCCGGGGTGACCATTGGCCTACAATACCTGACCACCTTGCTCAGCCGCCCATTTGCGGGGCGGGTGGCCGATACCTTGGGTGGTAAACGGGCGATTCGCTATGGCCTGCTCTCCATCGGCGCTTGTGGTGTGTTGACACTGCTTTCGGCTTGGTCGCTTCAGCTACCGCTGCTGAGCCTGGGGCTGCTGCTCGGTGGCCGCGTTTTGCTTGGGCTGGCGCAAGGGCTCATCGGGGTTGCCACCCTGAGCTGGGGTATCAGCCAGGTTGGCCCCGAGCACACGGCGCGGGTAATCTCGTGGAACGGTATCGCTTCCTACGGGGCGATAGCCATCGGCGCGCCTCTGGGCGTGCTGGCGGTGGCCGATTTGAATTTCAGCGTGCTGGGCCCGGCTCTGCTGATGCTGGCATTGCTGGCTTTGCTAGTGCTACGCACACGCCCGGACGCAGTGGTTTCACGGGGGGAGCGGCTGGCGTTCTGGTCGGCATTCCTGCGCGTTGCCCCCTGTGGGCTCGGCCTTACGCTGGCGTCGATCGGCTACGGCACCCTGACTACGTTTGTGACGCTCTACTACTTGGAACGTGGCTGGGTTGGCGCAGCCTGGTGCCTTAGCGCTTTCGGGCTGTGCTTCATCATTTCGCGCCTACTGTTCGTCAATGCGGTCAACCGCTTTGGCGGCTTCAACGTGGCCATGGCCTGCATGGCCACGGAGGTGCTGGGCCTGAGCCTGCTGTGGTTGGCGCCCTCACCGGCCTGGGCGCTGGTCGGTGCCGGGCTGACCGGCTTTGGTCTGTCGCTGGTATATCCGGCCCTTGGGGTCGAAGCGATAAAACAGGTACCGAGCAGCAGCCGCGGCGCCGGACTAGGCGCTTACGCGGTGTTCTTCGACATGGCACTGGCCATAGCCGGCCCAGTGATGGGCGCTGTAGCTGTGCACCTTGGCTATGCCTCGATCTTCTGCGTGGCTGCCCTGCTGGCCTTGGCTGGAGTTAGCCTGACGATGTTACTGGCGCGCCGCAGCCGTCGCAGCTGAACGCTCGGCGGGCTCTGGAGCGCCCAGGGCCTGGGTAAAGAAGTTTGCGGTATCGCGCTGCAGGGAGTGGTGAATGTGCCGCCGATCTACGCCCTCGGCGTCCTTGCACAACGCTGGCATGCGTAGCCACTGCTGTTGGTCACAACGGGCCATGAACACGAAGTGCCCGGCACCTGCCAGCAAACGGTAGTCCGGTGCAATCGGTAACTTTTGCGCCAATTGCTCGGCATTACGGTCCACAGCCACCAGCTGGTCGCTGTCGCCGCTATAGATCAGCGCTGGCACCTTCACCCCTGCCAGGGCGTGGCGGCCGAACATCAGGCTTAGCGGCGCCATCAGCATCACCGCACCTACCCTCGCATCAGCCTTAGGTTGCAGCTCGCTGCGGTCGGCAATGAGCACCCCATGCGTCTTGCAGGCGTCGGCGTCAGTTGGGCGCTCCAGGCAATAGCGGCGCAGCCGTTCGAGGTCTGGTTGAGCCCCAGACAGGATCAACGCGGTTTCGCCACCGGCCGAATAACCAATCACACCGACCTTGCCGTCATTCAGATAAGGGCCGAGCAAGGTATCTTCGCGGGTGGCGGTGATCGCCTCGCTGACCTGTAGAGGGCGGCCGTAAAGGTTGCTCAGGGTCCCAAGGCGGCTGTGGTCTCGAGCATTGTCGCCAGGGTGCACCACAGCCACCACGACAAAGCCCCGCCGGGCCAAGGCGGTAGCCAAGTAATGCAGGGCCAGCGGGCTGCCAGCATTGCCATGGGACAACACCAGCAACGGAAACTGGCCGAGCGCTACCGGCGCTTCTTCGGCAACCTCGATCGGGTAACCATCGATGCGAATAGCGCGGGGCGTGCCATTGGAGGGATAGAACGCCAGCGCCTGCATGGGCCTTGCGTCGACCGGGTCGTCCAGCGTCATATGGTGCAGGCCGGCAACCCAAGACGCAGCGTTGGCATGGCCCAATAAGCCACTGAGCAGAAATGCCAGCAAGTAACGAGAAGTGTTCATCGGTCAGCTATCGCGCAACAGGCATCAGGATAGCTTGAGCATAGGATCAGCCAGGCGGCTGGCAGATGAAACATGAATGAAAAAAACCGGCAGGCGCAAGTCGCGCCTGCCGGCTCTTGTCACAGGATGATCAGGCCGCAGCAAACAGCTCGGAGGCGATCTGCGTTTGCGCGGCATCGATAGCCTGGGTACGCTGCTCCGGGCCATAGGCCAGGCCGTGTGCACGGACCACTTCAACGTCGGTGATGCCGATGAAGCCGAGGAACACCTTGAGGAAGTCCTCATGCCCAACCCCGGTAGGTTGGCCGGCATGCAAGCCACCAGCGGTGGAAACAAGCACGACTTTTTTGTTACCGCACAGGCCTTCGGGGCCTGCTTCGGTGTAGCGGAACGTTTTGCCGGCCACGGCAACGCGGTCGATCCATGCTTTGAGCTGGGTCGGTACGCTGAAGTTGTACATGGGTGCGCCAATCACCACGGCGTCGGCGGCGAGAAATTCTTCCAGCGTCTCGGCGCTGAGCTTGGCTTCGAAGGCCTGCGCCGCATCACGGGCTTCTTCGGGGGTGCCGGCAGCCATCAGTGTGGCGGAAGAGAAGTGAGCAATGGCATCGGCTGCCAGGTCCCGGTACACCACTTCGATGGTTGGGTCGGTGGCTTTCCAAGCCTGCACCACTTCACGGCTCAGTTGGCGAGAGGCGGAATTGTCGCCCAGGATGCTCGAATCGATATGCAACAGTTTCATGGGACTCTCCTGTGATTGAAGACCGCAGCAGTGGGCGATCACGATGAGGAGAATCCTACCGGGAGGTTCAATGGCTGAAAAGTAGCGAAAAATACGCTAGTTTGTCCCATCAATGGAACAGTGGATCGGCCATGCAAGACCTTAACGACCTCTTCTATTTTACCCAGGTAGTCGAAGCCGGCGGTTTCGCTGCCGCCGGGCGCCAGCTGGGTATACCCAAGTCGCGCCTGTCACGGCGTATCGCAGAACTGGAAGAACGCCTGGGCATCCGGTTGCTACAGCGCACAACCCGCCAGCTCAAGCTTACCTCTGTAGGTGAGCGCTATCTGCGTCATTGCCAAGCCATGCTGTTGGAGGCCCAAGCCGCCGACGAAGTGGTCGCGAGCATGAGCAGCGAGCCGCGTGGGCGTTTGCGCGTGTCGTGCCCAGTGGCACTGGCCCACGCGTTTCTGCCGGATGTGATCGCGGGGTTTCTGAAGCTTTACCCGCAGGTGCAACTGGACATGGTGCTACTGAACAGGCGTGTCGATCTGATATCCGAAGGTATCGACGTCGCCTTGCGTGTACGCGACCTTGGCGACGAAGACCCAGCACTGGTCACCCGTCGCCTGCGCCAGGCACAGATGCAGCTGGTGGCAGCGCCGGGCTTCGCCGATCACGTACGCCACCCCGCCGACCTTGCCAGTTTGCCTGTGCTTGGTGCAGCCGAAGCTGATCGCTTGGTGCACATGCAGTTACTTGGGCCAAACGGTCAGCGTCAGGACATCGCGCTGGAGCCGCGGCTGGCCATCGATGACTTTGTCGTGCGCAATGCCGCAGTGCGCGCCGGGCTAGGTTTCACGGCACTGCCCAGCATGTTCTGCGAAGCGGAACTGGAACGCGGTGAGCTAGTGAGGCTGTTACCTGACTGGTCCCTACCTGGCGGCTATCTGCAGGCAGTCTACCCTCATCGTCGTGGACTGTTACCTGCCGTACGGGCATGGATCGACCACTTGGCTTTATCCTTCGAAGCCTGCGGGGAGCGTTATGTCTAAGCCGCAAATGAGCCCGCAACAGGTGGCAGCCTTCTGCCTGGGCCTGCCAGGTGCTCGAGAGGACTACAAATGGGGCGGCATCCGGGTGTTTTCCGTGGCCGGCAACAAGATGTTCGCAGTGCTCGACCTGGCCGGAGCAGGGTTGTCGTTCAAGGTGGCCGACGAGTTGTTTCTGGGCTATTGCGACCGCCCTGGCGTGCGCCCAGCCCCTTACCTCGCACGCGCCAGGTGGATCAGCATGCAACCGCCCTACCCCATGGGCTGTGAGGAGCTGTGCGACTTGCTGCAGCGCTCGCACCAGCTGGTGGTACGCCGGCTGCCCAAGCGTCAGCAGGCGGCCCTGCTAGGTTGACTAGTTAAAGGGCAGGAAACGGCTGCCAAGGAACAGATAGTCCAGCCAGAATACTTGATGAAGCAGCACGATGATCCAGAACACCAGTTGGTAAGACACTTTACGCGTTTTGTGGCGCAACAACTGTTGAGCTATCAGTGCACCAGGCCACCCCCCCAGCAGCTCGCTGGCATGCAACACTTTTTCCGGCGTGCGCCAAGCATTGCCTCGGGCCTGACGTTTGTCATGCCAGTAAAGCAGCAGGCTGATCAGGCTGACCAGTGGATACAACGCCAAGGGCACCCAGCCATGGCCATCGAAGGCCATCGAGGCCGCGCCAAGGCCGGGTAACAGGCACAGTAAGCCCCAAAGCAACCATTTCAGCCGAGCATGGCTCACGCCCGTTGCCTGCTCACCACGGCGTGGTGCGGTGTTCTGAACCCGCGCCATGTCAGCTATGCACCGTTGACCAGTCGACCCAGCCGAACTGCCACGTGGCCAGAATTAGCAACCCGAAGACAATCCGATACCAGGCGAATACCGCGTAGCTGTGGTTGGCGATGAATTTCAGCAACGCCCGCACAGCAATCATGGCAAAAATGAACGAGGTCACGAAGCCAAGGGCAAACACCGGCAGATCACTGGGTTCGAACAGGTGACGGTATTTGTAGCCTGAGTACACCGCCGCACCAACCATGGTTGGCATGGCCAGAAAAAACGAGAACTCTGTGGCGGCCTTGCGCGACAGGCCAAACAGCAGGCCACCGATGATGGTCGAACCGGAGCGCGAGGTGCCAGGTATCATCGCCAGGCACTGCACGAAGCCAATTTTCAGTGCATGCGTCCAGCGCATGTCATCGACATGATCGACCGCCACGCTGTGCTGACGGCGTTCGGCCCAAAGCATGATTACGCCTCCGATCACCAATGCCGCGGCAACAGTGATTGGGTTAAACAGGTACTCGTGGATCAGGTCGGCGAACAATACTCCCAGCACCACAGCAGGGAAAAATGCCAACATCAAGTTTGCCGTGAAGCGGCGCGCCTTCGGCTGATTGCCAAGGCCGATCACCACATCCAGGATCTTGCGGCGCAACTCCCACATCACTGCCAGGATCGCCGCCAGCTGGATGATGATATTGAATGCCATGGCTCGTTCCCCGCCAAAACCTATCAGGTCGGCGACGATGATTTGGTGACCTGTACTTGAAATCGGCAGGAACTCTGTCAGCCCCTCGACCACACCTAGAATGATTGCCTGAAAGGCAGTCCAAAAATCCATCGATCCCCCGATGAGGCACTGCTGGCAGCAGGCCTGTTTTTTCTTGATTTGCTTGTCACCGCACGCGGCGCGGCCTTTTTACAGGCACATGTGGGACAAACGCCAGCGGAAAAGTTCTACAGAATTAAAGGTTTCATCTCGCCGGGCCGAAATCCTAGCTAAGGGGCATGACAAACTCGCGTGAGCCTGTGGCAGAGTAGTCAATAACTAGCACTTAGCCATTAGTCGGGTGCCTGTCACCTGGAAAGCATGTTTGGATGCACCTGAATAACAAGAACAACAGGAGTGGGTTCGATGAAGGCATTGCGATCGATGTCGATCAGCAGCCGTTTGTGGCTGATCTTGGTGGTTGCAGTCGGCATGCTGGTGTTGCTCGGCCTGTTGATGCTGCGCCAGATCCACGGCGATCTGTACCAGGCCAAGGCGGAGAAGACACGTCACGTGGTGCAGACTGCCGCTGGGGTGCTGGCCTATTACCAAGCCCTCGAAACGACTGGCACGCTGACCCGCGAGGCGGCTCAGCAGCAGGCGCTGCAAGTGGTCAAGGCACTGCGGTACGACCACAACGACTATTTCTGGATTAATGATCTGTCGCCAAAGATGATCATGCATCCGGCTAACCCCAAGCTCGATGGCCAAGACCTCTCCGCGATCCGCGACCCGGACGGTTTTGCCGTCTTCAATGAAATGGTGGCGCTGGCCCGCAGTCACGGTGCCGGCCCGGTCGACTACCGTTGGCCCAAGCCGGGTGCCAGCGAGCCGGTGGCCAAGACCTCCTATATACAGTTGTTCGAACCGTGGGGCTGGATCATCGGCTCTGGCGTGTATGTCGACGACGTTCAGGCCGAATTCGCCCGCCAGTTACGCGACGCTTCGTTGCTCGGGCTGGCCATCGCAGTGCTCATGGCACTGGTGGTATTGATGATCGCCCGCAGCATCGCTCGCCCGCTGCAAGAAGCCGTGCAGGCCATGGGCAACATCGCCAGCGGCGAAAGCGACCTGACTCGGCGCCTGGACACCCATGGCCGGGATGAAATCACTTACCTGGGCCAGCACTTCAACCAATTCAACGGCAAGCTGCAGGGGGTAGTCGGTCAGCTTCAGGGCGCCGCACAGGCTTTGGCACAGTCCGCCGGGCACGTCGGCGACAGTGCTGGTGCTGCGCAACACCATAGCGCTCAGCAGTCGATGCAGATGGATCAAGTGGCTACAGCGGTCAATGAGGTGACTTACGCCGTGCAAGACGTGGCCAAGACTGCCGAGCAGGCCGCTGGGGAGATGCGCGCGGCCCAGCAGCAAGTGGAACATGGCCAGCAGGCCATTCACGGCAGCTTGCAGCAGATCGAGCGCCTGTCGGCGACCATCGACCAGGCGGTGCAGGTTATTCGCGACCTGGCTTCGCACAGCACTAAAATCGGCGGTGTACTGGAGGTTATCCGCGCCATTGCCGAGCAAACGAACCTTCTCGCGCTCAACGCTGCGATCGAAGCCGCTCGGGCTGGCGAGCAGGGCCGGGGTTTTGCCGTGGTCGCTGACGAAGTGCGCCTGCTTGCCCAACGCACGGCGCAGTCGACCGCCGAAATCAACACCATGATCGAGCACCTGCAAAGCCAGTCAGACGCGGCGGTCAAAGCCATCGACACCAGTAGCGAGGCCTCGCGCCAGACCGTGCAACAAGCTCAGCAGGCCGGCACCAGCCTGGACGCGATCAGCCAGGCGCTGCACAGCCTCACTGCCCTCAACGCCTCGATTGCCAGCGCCACTTTGCAGCAATCCCACGTGGTCGAGGAAATCAACCGCAATGTGCTGGATACCGCAGGCTTATCCCAACAGACTGCCGAGGCGGCGCGTCAGTCCAGCGACGCGGGTGTCGCCCTGGGGCAGTTGAGCGAGCAGCTGCAGCAACTGCTGCGTCAGTTCCGCCTCTGAACCACACTTGGGCACCAGCCGGTGACACGGCCGGTGCTCGTTACACGCTACAACTCACGCACGCCACAGGCTACAATCGCCGCCCTTTGCCAACCAAGGATCGCCGATGTCCGGCCTCGAACTCATCGCCGCCGTGCTCGGCGTTACCGCCGTGTGGCTCACCGTCAAGCAGAACGCTTGGTGCTGGCCAATCGGCCTGATCATGGTGCTGATCTACGGCTGGCTGTTCTACGAGGTCAAACTCTATTCAGGCATGCTACTTCAGTTGGCCTACGCTGTACTTCAGCTTTACGGCTGGTGGCAGTGGAAACGCCCCGACCGGGTCGAGCAGGCCCGGCGGGTCTCGCACCTGCCGCTGCGCAAGCTGTTGTGGGGCCTGATGGCTGGCCTGGGACTGAGCTGCGTACTGGGCGCTGCAATGGCTGGCTGGACCGATGCTGCCGCCCCCTGGTTGGATGCGACACTGACCGGTTTCAGCCTGGTCGCGCAATTGTGGATGGCACACAAACGCGTGCAGTGCTGGCCGCTATGGATCGTGGTCGATATCGTTTACGTAGGCCTGTATCTGCAGCAACAGCTGTATTTCACGGCCGGGTTCTTCAGCGTGCTGACCTTGATCGCAGTACGCGGTTGGCTGCAATGGCGCCGCGATCCAGCATTGGTGCCGGCATGAAAGTCCTGGTCCTGTGCGGCCCCGAATCGACCGGTAAGAGCTGGCTGAGCGGCGAGATCCAAGCGCATTTCGGCGGCGTTGTGGTAGCCGAATACGTCCGTCACTTCATCGACCAGCAGTGCCGGGACACCTGCTATGCCGACGTGCCGACCATTGCCCGCGGTCAACTGGACTGGGAAGACCGGGCCCGAATGCTGGCGCCTGAGCTGCTGATTCTCGATACCCACCTGCTCAGCAACATGCTCTGGAGCCGCGCGCTGTTCGGCGCATGCCCGCCTTGGTTGGAACATGCCTTGCTAGACAGGCATTACGATTTGCATCTGCTGCTCAGTCCTCAAGGGGTGAGCTGGGTCGCTGATGGTCAGCGCAGTCAGCCAGACCTTGCCGACCGACAGGTTTTTTTCGAGGACAGCCACCGCTGGCTGCTGCACCATAGGCAAACCTTGGAAATTATCGACGGCGACTGGCCGCAGCGCAGCGCCAATGCCTTGCGGGCGGTTGAGCGTCTGCTCGAAGATAAAATGCCAACCTGCCCCACTGAGTGTTAAGCCCATGACACACTCAAGTCACGCAAGTCGCTGTATCTGTAGGCTGCCAGCCTTGAGCCTGGGCAGTGTCAAGGTTATGAGACATTCCGCCGGTGCGGTGCCTGAACAGATCTGATCTACGCGCCCAGGCGTTTACCCTCAATGTCTGTCTCAAGGGTGATACACAACATCGATGAGTGCTTCAGGCTATTCACTCAAGTATTTGATTCATAAGCGTTAGCAAAAAGCGGCACGGCTTTCGCTCTCCTCCCTCGCATCGCTGAACAAGACCAGCGTTCGAAGAAGGAGTAGCCGTCATGGGG
Organism: Pseudomonas promysalinigenes; assembly: GCF_014269025.2. Classification (NCBI taxonomy): domain Bacteria; kingdom Pseudomonadati; phylum Pseudomonadota; class Gammaproteobacteria; order Pseudomonadales; family Pseudomonadaceae; genus Pseudomonas; species Pseudomonas promysalinigenes. The sequence goes on from NZ_CP077094.1 coordinate 2,551,523, forward strand.
AAACTGGATAGACGCGTTTATGACCTGCTGCTGATTACTTGTGCAATGGCTTCGGCGTTGCCTGCACAAGCCGACAACGGGATCATCGTCATCACCCGCGACGTGCAACCGCGCATCGCCACCCGCGCGCCTCTGGCACCTGACCCCTACCCCACCACTGCCAATGCCAACCCCTCTGCTTACGTGCTTAGGCAGACCAATGAGCTCAGTGATGGGGATTTTGCCAGCATCACAAGCGGCACGGGAATCTCCTCGCTGGTCACCCAACAAACCGACAACCTCGGCGGCCCTATAGGCAACCAGACCCAACTGGCAAACCAGGCTGCCGGCCGTGGTACAGGCTCGGGCAACGGCATATCCAACATGGTCAATTCGAGCGTCCAGCGCGGTCTTGCGCCCTTGCAGATCCTCACTGGAGGCAAATGAAATGAGGCAGACCCTGTTCATCTTGGCTTTTGCCGCTAGCGCATCGGCGCTGGCGCAATCGCCGGTGCCCGTGCTCAACGACGCCAATATCGACAGTTCCGGGGCTCAGTACCAAGGCAACTTCGGCGTCAACCAAGCCGCAGGTGATGGCCAGCAACAAGCCAACGCCAGAGCCATCGCCACAGGTCACCAAGCCACGGCGACCACGCAAATTCGCCAACGCCAGCTCTCCATCGTCGACCCAAACATGGGCGCCAGCGCCAGTATCCAGGGCAACGCGTTCAGTCATGGCAGTGGCGCACTGGGGGTAAACCAAAGCGCTGGCGCCGCGACCCAGCAGGCCAATGCCCTGCGCATCAGCATCAGTACACAACCGCAAAGCATCGATGACAGCGTCCTGCTGCAACAAAACGTGGCGCTGATCAACAGCTCCGATCCATCTGATACCTCACCTGGCTATCGCCAAGTCACCACTGGTGACCAGGCATTCACCGGCAGCCGCGGGGTCATCCAGCTGAATCAGAGCGCCGGGGTGGGCAACCAGACGGCTAACACCCTGAGCGTAAGGGTCGCGAATTGACCCAAAGGGAAACAGGTAAGAACAACACTTAACCTAAAGACGGAGAAACACCATGAAACCTTCGATGGCAATCAAGCCTCTGGTTTTCGCAATTGCTGCGGTCATGGCTGTTGCTGCACAAGCGGATCAGAACAATCGCCGTGGTTACAACAACCACAACAACTACACCCCACCTGCACGTGCCGTGCTGACCGATGCGACTGCCAACGCCAATGACGGTCAGAGAAGCAACGGTAACACCATCAACAACCAAGGCACCATCAACGAAGCCGAGATGAGCAGCTCCGGTGCTGGCGCCAGTGGCAACGTCGGTGTCAACGTGGCGGCCGGTAACGGCAACCAGCAGGCCAACGCGTCGGCTATCGCCAACACCTCGTCGGACAATGCGGCGATCGACAACAGCTTCGTCTTTGGCACCTCAACCGCTACTGCCGAGATCACCCAGCGCAGCAACAACAACACGGTGAACAACTGGTCGACTCAAAGCTCCGCCGTCATGAGCGGCTCGGCTGAAGGCAGCAGTGGCAATATCGGCATCAACGTGGCCGGCGGCGATCTCAACCAGCAGAAAAACAGCATGGCGATCGCCAACAACTCGGCACCTATCGGCAACTCCTCTGCCACTGCCACCGCCAACCAATACGGCCCTGGCCTGCAGGTGAACAACGCTGCCGATCGCACTTATCGGGTAGATACGCTGACCCTCACCACGTCTTCGAGTGGTTCGGCTTCGCGTAGTGGTTCGTTCGATGCCAGCGTCGACAAGAGCTCCAGCTCCAGCTACAGCGCCTCGGGCAGCCAAAGCGCCAGTGCCAGCGGCAGCCATAGCAACAGCTCCAGCGGTTCGACCAGCATGACCGCCAGCGGCTCCAACAGCAGCAGCGCCAGTGGCAGCAACAGCATGAGCGCCAGCGGGTCGAACAACTACGCTGCCAATGGCAGTGCCAGCAACAATCATAGTTCGTCGTCCAACACCACGGTAAGCGCCTCGCTCGATGCCAGCGCCAATGGCAGCGCATCGTCGTCGCAAACCTTCGGCAACTTCACGCGTTCGCGCAGCTCGGACTTCGACGCATCGCTCAGCGCCTCGCTGGACGCATCGGTTGACAAGTCCCATGAGTCGGCTAGCAACTCGTCGTTCGACAAGTCGCTCAGCAGCTCATTCGACAGAGCCTATGACTCCTCCTATGACCGCAGCCATGACTCGTCTTATGACAAGTCTCGCGATACGTCTTATGAGAAGGCCAACCAATCGGCCTGGGAAAAAGCCAGTGCTTCGGCCTACGAAAAAGCTGGCGAAAAAGCCTCGCAGTCTTCGGACAGCATTTCGAAGAGCTTCAGCGAGTCTAGCGAGTATGCCCTGAGCAACACCGTGTCGTTCCAAGTGCTGACTCCGACCGGTTGGGCCAACCCTGTGACCAACACCGCTACCCTCAGTGGCTCGGTGAACGGTGGCAGCGGCAACTTGGGCGTGAACGTGGCAGCGGGTGTGGGCAACCAGCAAAGCAACTCGCTGGCCATCTCCAACACCTCGATGTGACAACTGTGCTCAGGAGGCCCCTGCGGGGGCCTCCCTCTAACAAGAAAAAGGCAGGGGGCGTCGAACATGCGCATTATCGCCTTGGCATTTCTGCTGTGCATCGCCAGTGTCAGCGAAGCTTCGCAGATGCCGTTATCCGTACTGCCAGGTGGTGCAGTGGTCTACAAACCGATCCAGAGCGTGCGCGAACGTAAATTCGCCGACCTGGTACCGCAGAAAACCGACTTCAGTTGTGGCGCGGCATCCTTGGCTACCATCCTGCGTCAGGCCTATTGGCTGGACGTGGATGAGCATCAGGTGATCGAGGGCATGCTCGCCCATGCCAACGAAGACCTGGTTCGTACCCAAGGGTTCTCCATGCTCGACATGAAAAAATACGTGGAGAGCCTGGGCATGCGTGCCCGTGGTTACAAAGTGGCGCCCGAAACCCTCAACAGCATCCGCATTCCAGTGGTCGTGTTGATGGACATCCGCGGCTACAAGCATTTCGTGGTCATGCAGAAGGTCGACAGAGGCTGGGTATACATCGGTGACCCGGTGCTGGGCCATAAACGCTTCAGGATCGACGACTTCGTAAAAGGTTGGAATGGCATCATCTTCGCGGTGATTGGCCAAGGTTATGACAAGAACAATATTCTGCTCGACCCGCCACTGCCGCTGAGCGCGAAACACCGCATCAGCAACTTCACCCCGGTTCAGGACGCAGAATTGATGGACTTCGGTTTCATTCAAAGCGACTTCTTCTAATGACCTTGTTGCACCTCAACAGGGCGCATGCTCCGGGAGAACCTCATGAAGACTTCACTGTGGCTGGCAATGGTTTGCCTGGCCGCCAGCCTGCCTACCCATGGCGAAACGTTCAAGCCAGTCGAATTGAAAGACCAGGAACTGGCCAGCCTGCGTGGCCGTTACGTGATGCCAGGGCGAATCGTGAGTTTTGGCATCGTCATGACCAGCACCTGGCAGAACGCCAATGGCGAGGTGATTGGGGCGACGTCGGCGATGCAAATTCAGCAGACGACCATAAAACCGCAGTTCTATGTCTCGATGATCGATGAAAAAGGCAACGGCAACGCCTCGAGCATCGGCACCGGCACCGTAACGGGTGGTAACGGCCTGAGTACGACCCAAGGGGTGACCCAGGTGGTGCGCGCTGCAGGTGATTTCAACGCAGCCAGCAATAATGTCGATATCAACGTCACCAAAGGCAATGAAGCGCCCGCCGTGCAGCCCCAGGGCCAAGCGCTGACAGCGGGTTCGACACTGACAGGCAGCAACGGCGCCGGCTCATTGAGCGTGTCGTCCAGCGGCTCTGGCGTGCAGATGAACATCGTTGCCAACGGCAACCAAGGCAGCTCTATGCAAAGCCTTGGCCAAGGGGGGTTGATGCAGAACACCACGCTGCTGGGCGTGAGCAACCGTGTCAGCAACTTGACTTCACTCAACGTCGTGTTACGTGACAATGCGCCAGTGGCAGGTTCGATAAATACCAACTTGGATCAACTCAAAGGCCTTCGCAATCTCGGATACTGAACTACGCTCAAGTCTCATCGTTATGTAGTCATAAGGGACGGCTAATCCATGCACCGCATGTCGAAGTTCAGAGTTATCGTTTGTTTGACAACATTGGCTCCGGCCACTCTGCTACAGGCGGCAACCGACCCTCAGGTCGAAGCACTCAAACAGGAACTCATCGCGCTCAAACAGCGCTACGAAGCGCAGCAGAATGCACTGATGGTGCTGGAGCAGCGGCTCAAACAGGTCGAAGAAGCTCCCGCCCAGCCAGCACCTAGGCGCCTGACCAAGTCTCCTGCCGAGGGCGTCAAGGGCGGCCAGACCGTGGCCACCGGCACCCCTGGCAACAGCGGGAGCTCCTATGGGCAGTCGCTGCAAGACAATTCCGAACCGGCTCAAAGCGTGTCCAACCTGTATGACGAGGCCAGTGGCTTCTTCGGCGGTGGAAAGTTCAGTGTCGAAACCGGGCTCACCTACACCCATTACGACACCCGCGCGCTGGTGCTCAACGGCTTCTTGGCACTGGATTCCATTTTTCTCGGCAATATCAACATCGACCGCATCAAGGCTGACAACTGGACCCTGGACCTGACCGCGCGGTACAACGTCGACCAGCGCTGGCAGTTCGATATAAACGTGCCGGTCGTCTACCGCGACTCCACTTACTCCTCCGGTGGCGCGGGTGGGGCGGCCGGAGTTACGTCCGATGCTTCGGTCACGCGTGATCCGACCATCGGCGATGTGAACTTTGGTATCGCCTACAAATTCATCGACGAGTCTGAGAGCTGGCCAGACGCCGTTGCCACGTTGCGGGTGAAGGCGCCAACCGGCAAAGACCCTTATGGCATCAAACTCAAGCCGGTGCCGGGCAACGACAACTTGTCGGTACCTGATGACCTGCCTACCGGTAACGGTGTGTGGGCCATTACCCCGGGTATCTCGCTGATCAAGACGTTCGATCCGGCCGTGCTTTTCGGTAGCCTTTCGTACACCTACAACATGCAGGACTCGTTCAGCGATATAAGCCCACAGGTCAATACCAAGGTGCCAGGTGATGTGAAACTGGGCGATTCATGGCAAATCGGCGGCGGTATCGCCTTTGCCCTCAACGAGAAGATGAGCATGTCGTTCTCGGTGACCGATCAATTCGCCCGCAAGAGCAAGATCAAACCCGATGGTGGGGACTGGCAATCGATCACCAACAGCGACTACAACGCGGCCAACTTCAACGTCGGCCTGACCTTTGCTGCGTCCAATAACCTCACGATCGTGCCGAACTTGTCGATTGGCCTGACCGATGACGCCCCGGACTTTTCCTTCAGCCTGAAATTCCCGTATTACTTCTGAGAACTGGGGCGCATCGCGCCCCAAATGGTTACCAACCTTGTAGCCCACGGCTTTGCCGTTATCGGCCTGTTATCATCACGCACAAATACGTGACGATTTCATGTCAATAAGGAAAGTTTTCGTGAAAAACCTGCAAGGCCCACCACGCACTCGGCTCGTCGCCCTGGCCACACTGGTGCTGGTGATCCCATTGCTGATACGCGCTCTGCTGGGCTGGTCGAGCGTGTATGGCTTCCTCTCGGACTTGGCCCTGGGCAGTGCGCTGGTGTTGCTATTGCATCGCCGCCGATGGTGGCTAGCGCTGCCGGTTCTGTTGGCATGGTGCGCACTGTGGGTGGCTTCTTCCGAGCTGGTCAGCGCTGTTGGCAGGCTGCCGACCACTGCTGACTTGGGTTATCTGTTCGATCCGCAGTTCATGGAAAACTCCACGGGTAGCGGTCTGGCCCATTCCTGGGTTGCCGTGTTACTGGCCGGTGGCCTGCTGCTCTGGCTGGCGAGTGTCTGGCACAGCCGTGGGCAACCGAGCAGCAACCTGCCGCGACGGGCTTGGGCCATCCCTGCACTGCTGTTCGCCATTCATTGGGCTGGCGAACGCATGGTGCCCAGCGATGCCGACCAGTGGCGCCAATACAACCTGCCTCATCAACTGCTATCGGCCGCCGCCGGCAACCTGCAGCGACATGCCGAGCGCTGGGCAGGCAACGCCCCAAGCGTTACACCGCTACCCAGCGCCGGGCTAACCGAACACGACTTGAGTGGGCAGAAACTGCTGGCAACGCCTGGGCAGGCCCGCAACCTTTTAGTCATCACGCTCGAAGGCATCCCCGGCGCGTATGTGCGTCCCAACCGCCAGGCGCTGCACAGTCGGTTCGACCACGACTTGATGCCCAAGCTCAGCCAGTGGGCCGAACGCGGCATGAACACCCCAGATTACGTGCTGCACTCGCACCAGACCATTCGCGGCCTGTATGCAATGTTATGCGGCGACTACGACAAACTGGCCAATGGCACACCCAAAGGTGTCGAGCTGCTTACCCTGCATCAGCGCAACCAGGCCTGCCTGCCTGCGCAGCTGCGTCAGGCCGGTTTCACTACCCACTACTTGCAGGGCGCAGGCCTGCGCTTCATGGCCAAGGACCGCATCATGCCGCATATCGGCTTCGATGCGGTGCATGGGGTGGAGTGGTTCAGCAACAAGAATTACCTGAAATTCCTCTGGGGCAAGGATGACCGAGCCTTCTTCGAAGGCGCCCTGGATTATGTGGGCCAGCTGCGTCAACAGGCCCGCCCCTGGATGCTCACCCTGCTGACGGTGGGTACTCACCAGCCCTATTCAGCCCCTGATCACTACCTGCAGCGCTACCCTGACCCTAAACAAGCTGCTGTCGCTTACCTGGATGACGCGGTGGGGGCCTTTCTCGACAAGCTCGAGCAGCAGGGCGTACTCAAGGACACGCTGGTGGTAGTGACCTCAGATGAATCCCATGGGATCGATGGCGTGCGCCTGGCTTCTTCGTGGGGCTTCAACCTGACCCTGGCCCCAGAGCAGTCGCTCTTGCCACCTATCAAGCGCGGGACCTATGGCCACATCGACTTGGCCACTTCATTGCTCGATTATTTTGCTCTGCCAATCCCCGTCGCCCTTGGCGGGCGCTCGTTGTTCCGCGACTACGACAGCGGTCGAGAGATGATTGCCTACACCAATGCCATGCTGCGCTATCACGATGGCAAGGGTGTGTTGACCGAGTGCGATTTTCAGCAGCGCTGCCGTCGTTACCAAAGCTCGGGCTTCATCGCTGATCAGGCCAAATACCTTGGGCTCGGCGACAGCGCCCTCGGTGCACAGGTAAGTGCGCTGGCCGACGTGCTCGACCACTCGTTGTTGCAGACGCCGCAGAACCTTAGCTATCAATTCGGTAGCCCCACTGCCATCCAACTACAGGCGCACATTCCCAACGACTGGGCAGATAACCTGATCGGCGCTCAATACCTGGAAATGCCCGAGGGCTCGCATACCCGAGTAAAGGTCAAGGTACGCGCATTGGACCGGCAGCACGCGGCGTACATCCAACTCAAAGCCAAGGAACGGGAACGGGATGTGCAGCTGGGTTTGCCTGAGGCAATCGAGGTCACGGCCGACAAGCCGCTGGAGATCGAATTTGGCTTTGACAACCCAATCAAACGCAACGCGTTTTCCTTCCATTTGCTGGGTTATGGTGACGGCAAAGTCGAGGTGAGTGATTTCAGCGTGATCACCGCGTTACCTGGTGAGGAAGCAGCCCTGGAGGAACTGAACGACGGGCAGGTTGCGCAATCGAGCTGATCACCGAATCTGGTGCTTGTGCAGCAGCCGATAGAACGTTGGCCTTGATACTCCAAGCACCTTGGCAGCGATGCTCATGTTGTTGCTGTGCCGGTCCAAGACGTCGCACAGCGCCTGGCGCTCGGCCCGGTGCTTGTAATCCTCCAAGGTACCCAGAGGCTGGTCGTCATGCGTCAGGCCCTCCAGCCCCAGGTCCTGAGCCTCTATCTGGCGCCCTTCAGCCAGCACCAGCCCGCGCCTGACCCGGTTGGCGAGCTCGCGAACGTTCCCCGGCCAGGTGTGCCGCCCCATCGCTGCCAGGGCGTGATCGCTGAACGTCCGTGGCCTGCGGCCTGTTTCCAAACTGTAGAAATGCGAGAAATGGTTGGCCAGCATGGGCAAGTCACCATGCCGATCACGCAACGGAGCAGTCACCACCTGCAAGACATTGAGCCGGTAATAGAGGTCTTCACGAAAACGCCCCTGCTCAATGGCCTTTTCCAGGTCCACATGGGTTGCTGCCAACACGCGAACATCGACCGGTATTGGCTGACTGCCGCCCACACGCTCAATGTTCTTTTCCTGGAGAAAACGCAGCAAATTGGCCTGTAATTCCAAGGGAAGGTCGCCAATTTCGTCGAGGAACAACGTACCCCCGTGCGCCGCCTCGATACGCCCCACCTTGCGCTGGTGTGCACCTGTGAAAGCACCTTTTTCATGCCCGAACAGCTCGGACTGGATCAAATGCTCAGGGATCGCGCCGCAGTTGATGGCGATGAACGGCTTTTCGCTACGCTGGGATTGCCGGTGCAGTGTCCGCGCAACCAATTCTTTGCCTGTGCCGCTCTCGCCACGGATAAGCACCGGCGATTCGGTTGGTGCCAGTTTGCCGAGCAACTTGCGCAATTCCAGAATCGGGCGGCTGTCACCGAGCAGTTCATGCTCCAACGCATCCACCCTTGAAGTGCCTTGGCCGCGCAGACGCGCCATGCCGAACGCCCGGCCGAGCGTTACCAGCACGCGGGAGAAGTCAAAAGGCAAAGTATGAAAATCGAAGAACCATTCGCAGACGAAATCCCCAACGTTTGGCATGCGCAGCTGCTGGGCATCGAGCACGGCGATCCACTCGGTGTTGCTGCGTTTGATCATGTCCTTGACTGCGTCCGGATGCTGCAGGTGCGAGCCCTGAAGGCGCAGCAGGCCGATATCGCATCGGTGCTCGAGCGCCTGGTCCAGGCTGCAGGTGTGCACTACCCAACCGGCACTTTCCAGGGCTGGTAGCAAACGGTGGCAGTCGTCACAGGGGTCGACGATGAGCAGGCGACGAAGAGCGGCAGTCTCGTGCATGACCGTTCCTTGGCGCCAATTGTTGGTTTTATATGTGAAAACAGCAAGTTGCGGCGCCGATTTAACAGTAGCAACGAACCTGACAGTGCCAACGACCGTCTGTCTGCAGATTTGCACCACACCGGGTGCGTTCGGGAATTTTTCAAATTCATCAGCGTCACAGGCGGCGCAGGCAAGAAATTGCGCAAGACTCAAAAAAATTTACACCCCCTGTGTGACTCCACCCCCAACTTGGAGCATCAGTACAAATAACCCCGCACTGCGGATCGCGATAAACCGGTAGCGACGTAGCAGTCACGCGGCCCTATTTAGATGTTTGGGACCATAGAGAGACCGAACCATGAATGCCCCGCTCCGTGTCAACGAAGCACTGCTGATTGCCGACCATGCTTTCGAGCCCTTCCACTGTGTAGCCTGGGATGCGCCCAACGGAACCGGTGAGCTGAGCTTGGCGGTCATCGACCGCACCAGCACCCGAATTGGCAGTAAGCAAGTTCCATCGCGTATCTATTCTGACCCTGCACAATGGGCCAGCTTGATTGAGGAAGTGCGTGCAGAGCTGTCACAAAAAGGTTACGACCTGCAGCCTTGGTCGATGCCGAAGTAATTTCGCGGTTTGAGCACAAGTGTGTGCCCTGCACGCACTTGTCTAACTTCCCAACTGCCGTTCTGGCAACTTCCTTATTGCGACAAAGTGCCACACACGCGTCGATCACTTAACACTTACCAGCACCTTGAATTGCTCGATGTGCTGATAGTCGGCGTGAAGCTCCGTGGCCATCTGCCGCCCGCGGCCCACCCGCACAGGCGCCAATTCCATGTCCACCAACACAGTCGCGCACGGCATGGGTTGCAAGGTATTCCAGCGCTTGAGCCGGCCATCGGTAAGGATGATGCAACGCTGCAGTTCATGGCTATGGGCTTTTTGCCGGGCCTGCAGCCAGAGCCGACCTGTCTCCAAGGCTGCGATCAAAGGCGTGCCGCCTCCGGCGCCGAGGGCCTGCAACCATGGCTGCAGGCTCGCTGACGCCTTGAGGCCGTGACGCTGCCATTGCGCAGCCCCCCCACTGACAGTCAGTAGAGCCAGACGGGCACGTTGACGGTAAGCCTGGTCGAACAGTTCGGCCAGTAGGCCTTTGCCCTGCGCCAGGGCCTGATGACGCCGGGTCGATGCCGAGGCGTCGACGATCACTAACCACAACTCATTGGTGCGGCCCAGGCGCTGTTGCCAGACAATGTCCTGGCGTGAGGTGGGGCGCCCCCTAAGCAATGTTGGTAACCAAGCCACCCGACCTGACACGGCCTGTCGCGTTCGTTCGCCTCTAGCGCCTGAAAGTTTACCGGTGCCTGGCATGGCATCCGCCACTGCCACAGCAGGTTGGCGGATGCTTAGGGCTTTTTTGCCCAATTAGGTACCTCTCGCCGCGCTCCACTGCTCACAGGTTGCGCAGGCATCGCCCCCCAGTCCCCTTGACCACCCTCGCCGGCACTGTCACCGCCCGGCTGCGCCGCGCCTGAGGCCGCCGGCGCATCAGGCGGCGTGCGGCGCCGATGACGCAGAGCGAACTCGGCCACAGCGTCAATATCGGCTTGCTCGATCACCTGCCCACCGCGCCAGGCGCAATGGGCTCGGGCTGCACGCAGCCAGACCAGGTCGGCACGCAGGCCATCCACGCCAGCTGCAAAGCAGCGCTCGGTGATCCAGGCCAATGCCTGATCATCCAATGCGATCGCTGCCAGGGCCTGGCGCGCCACCTGGCAGCGACTGCGCAATTGACCTTGGGCGCTAGCCCATTGCTCGCAAAACGCCTGCGGGTCATTGTCGAAGGCCAGCCGCCGACGAATGATCTGTTGACGCTCTTGCGGCGCTGGCAGGCCTTGCAGCGCCACATTCAGCCCGAAGCGATCGAGCAATTGCGGGCGCAACTCCCCTTCCTCTGGGTTCATGGTCCCGATCAGCACGAAACGGGCACTGTGCCGGTGAGAGATCCCGTCGCGCTCGACGCGGTTGGTGCCACTGGCAGCCACATCCAGCAACAGGTCCACCAGGTTATCGGGCAGTAGGTTGACCTCATCGACATACAGCACACCACCATCGGCATGTGCCAGCACGCCGGGCGAGAACTGCGCCTGGCCTTGGCCAAGCGCAGCGTTGAGGTCCAGGGTACCGACCAGACGTTCTTCCGTCGCCCCAAGGGGCAAGGTGACAAACGGCCCTTCATCCAGCAGGTCGGCCAGGCCGCGGGCAAGCGTGCTTTTGGCCATACCGCGCGGCCCCTCGATAAGCACGCCGCCAATCTTGGGGTCGATAGCAGTCAGGCACAGGGCCAGCTTGAGCGCGTCGGCACCAACTACGGCTGCCAATGGAAATTGTTGGGGGTCACTCATTTCAAGCTTGTTCCTCGCCGTCGAGCAATTGCTCCTCAAGGGTCTCGCGATACTCACCTGGGTCTTGCCAAAGCCCGCGCTGCTGGGCTTCGAGCAAACGCTCGGTGAGGTCGCGCAGCGCCTCAGGGTTGTGCTCACGCATGAAATCGCGGGTCGCTGGGTCCAGCACGTAAGCATCGGCCAGCGACTGGTAATGATGGTCGTCGATCAGGTGGGTGGTGGCATCGAAGGCGAACAGATTGTCAACGGTCGCGGCCATTTCGAATGCCCCTTTGTAACCATGACGTTTGGCCCCGTCGATCCATTTCGGGTTCAGTGCACGGGCACGGATCACGCGGTTGAGTTCTTCCTTGAGGGTGCGAATGCGAGGGCGATCAACCTGGCTGTGATCACCGTGGTAGCTTGCGACTGTTGACCCAGCGAGGGTTTCCGAAGCAGCCAGCATGCCACCTTGGAATTGATAGTAATCGTTGGAGTCAAGCAGATCGTGTTCGTGGTTGTCCTGGTTCTGCAATACCGCCTGAACCTGGCTCAGGCGACGGGCGAACTCGGCACGCGCCGGTGTGCCCTCGTCACTGCCCCCGTATGCGTAGCCACCGTGATTGAGGTAAACCTCGGCGAGGTCCTCACGGCCGTGCCACAGGCGGCCATCGATGGCGTTCTGTACACCGGCACCATAGGCGCCTGGTTTGGCCCCGAACACGCGCCAACCCGCCTGGCGCGCTGCCTGCTCGGCATCTAGCCCCTGGGCCTGCAAGCTGGCGCGCTCGAGACGTACGCGGGCGGCCAACGGGTTCAGATCATCGGGTTCGTCCAATGCCGCCACTGCTTGCACTGCTGCATCGAAGAGCCGTATGAGGTTGCCAAAGGCATCGCGGAAAAAGCCTGAAACCCGCAGGGTAACGTCCACTCGTGGCCGGTCCAGTAGGCTTATCGGCAAAATTTCGAAGTCGTCCACGCGTTGACTGCCCGACGCCCAGACCGGGCGCACGCCCATCAAGGCCATGGCCTGGGCAATGTCGTCACCGCCTGTTCGCATGGTCGCCGTACCCCACACCGATAACCCCAACTGGCGCAGATGATCGCCATGGTCCTGCAGGTGCCGCTCCAGGATCAGATTGGCCGAGGCGAACCCCAGGCGCCAAGCTGTCGCGGTTGGCAGGTTGCGCACGTCGACCGTGTAAAAATTGCGGCCGGTGGGCAACACGTCCAAGCGGCCGCGGCTTGGCGCGCCGCTGGGGCCTGCAGGGACAAAGCGCCCGCTAAGTGCAGCCAGCAGGCCGTTCATCTCGGCCGCGCCACACCCATCGAGTTGCGGTGCGACCTGCGCCTGCAGGGTTGCAATCACCTGCTTCACGCTCTGCCACTGGTCCCCAGCGGGCAGTGCAACGCTGCCGTGCAGTGCCTGCTCGATGATCTGCAGGGCGAACAGCTCAAGGCGCTCACGGGTGTCGCCGCAGGTGCGCCACACGCCCTGGAGCAAAGCCTGCAGCGATGCCGGGCGTGGGCCGGACCAGGCTTGACCCAGGTCGCTGTCCAGAGGGTCGAAGCCCAACTCAAAAGCTTTGGCTAGCGCACGTAACAGACTGGCATTGCCGCCCCGGCCATCGCCACGCTCGACGCGCAACAGGGCCAGCAAGGTATCGATGCGCAGACGCGCCTGGGGCGACTGCCCGAAGATATGCAGGCCATCGCGAATCTGCGACTCCTTCAGGTCGCACAGGTAGGTATCCAGGCGCGGTAGCCACAGCGCGGCATCATCCAATTGGCCTTCGAGCTGCAACTCGCGGTCAATATGGTTGGCTTTGACCAATTCAAGAATGTCCCGCTGCAGTTCACGCGCCCGACGCGGGTCAAGCAATTGCGCTTCGTAGAACTCGTCCGCGAGCTGTTCCAGATGCCGAAGTGGGCCATAGGTTTCAGCACGGGTCAGCGGCGGCATCAGGTGATCGATGATCACCGCCTGCGTTCGACGCTTGGCCTGCGCACCCTCGCCCGGATCGTTGACGATGAACGGATAAATGTTCGGCAGCGGCCCGAGCAAGGCGTCTGGCCAACATTGGGCGGACAGGCCGACGCCCTTGCCTGGTAGCCATTCCAGGTTGCCATGCTTGCCGACATGGATGACCGCATCGGCGGCGAAGGCATGGCGCAACCAGAAGTGAAACGCCAGGTAACCGTGCGGTGGCACCAGGTCCGGGTCGTGGTAAACGGCGCTGGGGTCGACCTGGTAGCCGCGAGCAGGCTGAATGCCCACGAACGTCAGCCCGAAGCGCAAGCCGGCCACCATCAGGCGTCCGCCACGGTACATGGGGTCCTGCTCGGGTGTTCCCCAACGCTGCAGCACTGCTTGGCGGTTGGCCTCGGGCAGGCGCGCGAACGCCGCCTGGTAGTCCGCCAGGCTCAGGCTCTGGGCGCACGGGCGCTGGTCGATATGCTCGAGATCATTGGTTACCCCGCCGAGCAACTGATGAATCAGTTGCGTACCGCTGTCGGGCAGCGCTGCGACAGGGTAACCCTCGGCTTGCAGTGCTTTAAGGATGTTCAGGGCGGCTGCCGGGGTGTCCAGGCCGACGCCGTTGCCAATGCGGCCATCACGTGTAGGGTAATTGGCCAACACCAGGGCCACCCGCTTCTGCCCGTTGGGCAAGCGCGCCAGTTCTACCCAGCGGCGCGCCAGTTCGGCAACGAAGTCCATGCGCTCGGGGTGGGCACGGTAACAGACCACATCGGATTGACTGCGCTCACTGCGCCAGGCCATGTCCTTGAAACTCACAGGGCGCGTGATGATGCGCCCGTCCAGTTCCGGCAAAGCAATGTGCATGGCCAGGTCGCGGGCACCCAGCCCTTGCTCGCTGGCTTCCCAGCCAGGCTGGTTGTCCTGGGCGCAGATGGCTTGCAGCACCGGAATATCTCGACGTAACGGGCGCAAGTTGGGGTGCTCCGGGCTGGACAGCGCAAAACCTGTGGTGTTGATCAACACCTCGGCGCCCACTTCGTCCAGCCAGGCTTCGACCTGCTCCAGGCAGGCACTGTCCTTCAGGCTGGCCACCGCGATGGGCAACGGATTCAGGCCTGCCGCCTGCAAACGTTCGCAGAACACGTCGATGAATGCGGTATTGGCTGCTTGCAGGTGCGAGCGATAGAACAACAATGGGGCCACCGGGTAGTCCGTGGCCCAGTGGCTGTACCAGTCTTCCAGCCGGGCATTTGGTTTGCCTGGGTGATACACCGAAGTGCGCGGCAAAGGCTGGGGTTCGTCCCATGAATAATCGCGCCCCAGCCACTGGCTGGCCAAGCAGTGGAACAAGTTCACCGCATTGCTTTTGCCGCCTTGACGCAAGTAGTGCCACAGGCGCTCTGCCGCCTCGCCGGTGACCGTACCCAGGCCAGTCAACTCTGGGTCCGGGCGATCATCGCCAGGCACCAGAATCAATTGCACGCCGCGCGAGGCAAGTTCCACCAACTGCTCTACACCATAGCGCCAGTAACCGACGCCTCCGTGCAGCGATACCAGAATCAGCTTGGCATGGCGCAGCACCCGATCCACATACAGGTCGACCGAAGCATGGTTCTGCACCTGCATCGGATTGGCCAGACGCATGCTGGGGAAATCGTCAGGGAGCTGCTCAGCGGTTTCGGCAAGCAATGCCAAGTGCGAATCACCGCTACAGAGAATCACCAGCTCAGCGGGCGTCTGGCCGAGATCGGCTATGCTGTCGTCCGGTACGAAACCACCGGGCTGGGTCCGCAGCAGGTGCATGGGTCAGGCGCCCAGCGCCTTGCGCAGGCGAGCTTCAAGCTGCCCAGGGTCCAGGTCCTGACCGATCAATACCAAACGCGTGATGCGGGGCTCGTCGGCGCGCCAGGCACGGTCGAAATGTTTGTCGAAGCGTGTACCGACCCCTTGCACCAGCAGGCGCATTGGCTTGCCAGGGATGGCCGCGAAGCCTTTGGCACGCAGGATGCCGAACTCGACCACCAGTTGGGTCAAGGCATCGAGAAGCAAGCTTTCGTCCGCCTCGGGCAGGTCGATGGAGATCGAATCGAAAGCGTCGTGATCGTGGTTATCATGGTCGTCGCCGTCATGGTGCGAATCGTGATGCGTGCGGCGGCCATCGATATGCACTTCTGACTGCGCACCGATGCCCAGCAACACGTCCAGCGGCAGGCGGCCGCTGCTGGCCTCGATGACCTTGACCGCTGGCGGCAGCTCCTCGGCCACTTCGGCACGGACCTTGGCCAGGCCTTGGGCATCGATCAGGTCGGCTTTGTTGAGCACCACCAGATCAGCGCTGGCCAGCTGGTCGGCGAACAATTCGTGCAGGGGCGACTCATGATCGAGGTTGGGGTCGAGCTTGCGTTGCGCATCGACTTGTTCTGGGTAGGCAGCGAAGGTGCCAGCGGCCACGGCTGGGCTATCGACCACAGTGATGACCGCGTCGACGGTGCAGGCATTGCGAATTTCTGGCCACTGGAAGGCTTGTACCAACGGCTTTGGCAGGGCCAGGCCGCTGGTTTCGATGAGGATGTGATCAAGGTCGCCGCGACGCGCCACGAGTTCACGCATGACGGGGAAGAATTCTTCTTGGACCGTGCAGCACAGGCAGCCGTTGGCAAGCTCATAAACGCGGCCGCTGGCTTCTTCTTCGGTGCAACCGATACTGCACTGTTTGAGGATTTCGCCGTCGATGCCCAGCTCACCGAACTCGTTGACGATGACCGCGATGCGGCGGCCTTGGGCGTTATCGAGCATGTGGCGCAGCAGCGTGGTTTTGCCTGAGCCGAGGAAGCCTGTAACGATAGTGACGGGGAGCTTGGCCAATGTTTTCATGTCGTGTTGCCCTTGGCAGGTTAGCGCGGGCACACGGGACGATAGCCGCAGGCCAAGCTGGCCGGGCTCGTTCGCCACCGGATCACCCCGCCCGGTTGAAAGTCGAAATCGTGAACGAGGCAGGTCTCCTGGCTTGCACCGTACCATTGCCGTGCGAACGGCTTAGTGGCGGATGGACGCCTTCCCGCGCGTTGGCGCAGTGGCTGTGTCGATCCATTGTCGGTGCCTACAGTTGCGGGGGCAGCCGCGGCTTCAACCGCGTTCCCGTCTTAGCTTCGGCCTGGCCGAAGAACCTCGAAGCAGCAAGGCTACGCGGGGGGTGGCAGGTGGTCAACTATCGTCCACGCTCCTGCATAGGCATTTGGCCTTGTTTTGCCCTGCTGTTGCATTGCTTTTGCCCTCCTCTGCTTTTGCTTTTAAGCGCGCGGTAGTTCAGCAAGCGCCGAATGCGACTTCAGGAGGCCTCACTCCGGCCTCCTGAAGTCGCAATCTGTGTCGCCTGAACTACCGTGCGCTTAGAAGCAAAAGCCAAGAGCAAGAGCAAGAGCAAGAGCAAGAGCAAGAGCAAGAGCAAGAATTGCAGGTGTTGAAGCGAGCGCAAGCGCGAGCCGGTTTATTGGATTTGACGCCACCACCGCCCCGTGCTCTCCTTATGCCTTGCGTCAGGTGCCCCCTTGGGGTGAAACGGGAAATCGGTGCGTCTCAGGCCCTCGCCAGGGCCAGGCAAACCCGATGCTGCCCCCGCAACGGTAAGCGAGCGAAGCATCAAGACCACTGTGCCAGTGCGTAGTGCATGGGAAGGTGATGCTTTTCAAGGAGCCATGCTCCTCCTCGCAAGCCCGGAGACCGGCCTGGCGCTCATGAACACCCCGCGGTGGGCGGGCGCTGTCGCATCCCCCTGGTTGTCTGGCAACCGGGGCTGCCGCGCTCGTGCCCATTGCACTGACAAAAGCAAAGCAGAGGATCGCATCATGCCAGTCACCAGCGCCAATCACAGCATCGCTACACAGGTTTCCCTCAGCCAACGCATGGCCATCGCTATAGGCGCCAGCCTTCTAGGTCTGTGCCTAGTGTATTTTGCCGGCTTCTCGCACATAGAGGCCGTGCACAACGCCGCACACGACACCCGCCACAGCGCCGCCTTCCCTTGCCACTGAGGCCATCATGATCAAGCGTATCGCCAGCACCGCCGGGTTCAGCGGCCTGCTCGCAGCCTTGCTGCTGACAGTGCTGCAAAGCTTCTGGGTCGCACCACTGATCCTCCAAGCGGAAACCTATGAAACTGCCGCCCCTAGCGCCGAGCACCATAGCCATGACGCAGAGGCGAACGCCGGGCACAGCCACAGTGAAGAAGCCTGGTCGCCAGAAGATGGTTGGCAGCGCATCCTCTCCACGACGGGCGGCAACCTGGTGGTTGCGGTCGGCTTCGCACTGATCCTCGCCGCCCTTTACAGCCTGCGCGAACCAGGCCGCACCAGCACTGGGGCGCTCTGGGGGTTGGCCGGTTTTGCCGTGTTCTGCCTGGCCCCCACCCTGGGCTTGCCGCCAGAATTACCCGGCACCGCCGCTGCGGATCTGGGTCAGCGCCAGAGCTGGTGGATCGGCACGGCCGCCGCCACCGCCACCGGCCTGGCACTGCTGGTATTCGCCCGCCATGGCCTGCTCAAGGCGCTAGGTGCCGTCTTGCTGGTAGTGCCCCATGTGATCGGGGCGCCACAGCCCGACGTTCACGAGAGCCTGGCGCCGCAAGCCCTGGAAACCCAGTTCAAGATCGCCTCCTGGCTGACCAACGCAGCGTTCTGGATAGCGCTGGGTTTACTCAGTGCCTGGCTCTATCGCCGCGCCAGCCACGCTTGATGAGCACGCACTTACTAATGCCGGCACTTTATGCCGGCATTGGTTGCCGCCGAGGCTGCCCAGTGCAAGCGCTCGATCAACTGTTGCATGAAGTGCTAGCCCTTCATGGGCTGCAGCCCAAAGCGCTGCGCGGCATTGCCAGCATCGCCAGTAAAGCCGACGAGCCTGGCCTGCAACAACTCGCCACGCGTTACCACCTGCCACTGGTACTTTTCGAGGCCGACCAGCTGCACGCATTTCAAGCACAACTCAGTCACCGGTCTGCGGTCGCCTTCGCCCAAACAGGTTGCTGGGGCGTGGCCGAAAGTGCCGCGCTGGCCTTGGCTAGCCTCGGGCACGCACACGCGAACCTGCGTGTTACCCGCCAGGTACTTGGCCCAGCTACCCTGGCGCTGGCCTGCGGGGAATAATTGTATCTTTCACCCATCAAGGATTTGCCATGACGGTCTACTTCATTGGTGCTGGCCCCGGCGACCCGGAACTGATCACGGTCAAAGGCCAGCGTCTGATTCGTCAATGCCCGGTAATCATCTACGCCGGCTCGTTGGTGCCTGCCGCCGTGCTGCAGGGCCACCAGGCTGAAACAGTCATCAATAGTGCCGAACTGCATTTGGAGCAGATCATCGATGTCATCCGTGCCGCCCATGCCAAAGGCCTGGATGTAGCCCGTGTGCACAGTGGCGACCCCAGCTTGTATGGAGCCATCGGCGAACAGATCCGCCGCCTACGCGAGCTGGGCATCGACTACCAGATCATACCGGGCGTCACGGCCACCGCGGCAAGCGCAGCGCTGCTTGGCTGTGAACTTACCCTGCCTGAGGTTTCGCAGACGGTCATCCTGACCCGTTACGGCGACAGCTCGCCCATGCCCGAAGGCGAACAACTAGCAGACCTGGCTAGACACGGCAGCACCCTGGTCATCCACCTTGGGGTCAAGAACCTGCCACGCATCGTCGATGAACTGCTGCCCCACTACGGGCCTGACTGCCCTGTGGCAGTGGTCCATCGAGCCACCTGGCCTGACCAGGACTGGGTACAGGGCACCCTGACGGACATTGCAGAACAGGTCGCCAGAAAAGGATTCCGTCGCACTGCACTGATCCTCGTCGGCCACGTACTGGGAGACGCGCCATTTAGCGAATCGGCGCTATACCGTGCCAGCCACGCCCACCTGTACAGAGCTGGCGAATAGCGTTGCAAGGGCAAAGTCGGTCGGCGCAGACTGCCTGGTGCACCCCACCCGGAGGATAACCATGCTGGAGCTACGCCCCAACTGCGAGTGCTGTGATGCCGATCTGCCAGGCGATAGCCCCGACGCGCTGATCTGCTCGTTCGAATGTACGTTCTGCCTCCCCTGCGCAACCCATCGTTTGCAGGGACGCTGCCCGAACTGCGGCGGCCAGTTGCTGCCCCGCCCGACCAGGGTTGGGGCTGCACTGAACAATAACCCCGCCTCGACACAGCGTGTTCTGAAGCCCCACCCAAACTGCGTCTGATCTGCCCCTGTCATCTCAGGCATCACCGCTGCTGGTGGTGCCTGGGACGGTCTCTTTGTAGGAATTTTCCACAATACCGGCCCGCTTGCTCAACACATCTATACTCGCCATTACCAGCGATCCGGAATGGTCGTATCGTGCTGCGCAGCAGAAAAAGCCTGCAGAAGACTTCCTGATTGCTTCAGGCAGCCGACCATATTCCGACAGGAGTTAGTGATATGACTACCGTGCTCATCGTTGATGATCATGCCATCGTCCGTTTTTCGTTGCGCATACTGCTCGAACGGGAGCGCTTTCGTATCGTGGGTGAGGTCGACAATGGCAGTGAGGTCGCGCAAAAGGTACGCGAGTTGCGGCCGGACGTCGTGGTACTGGACATCGGCTTGCCTGGCCTGGATGGCATGGAAGTGATCAAGCGCCTGCAACAACAGGAGCCGGCACCGAAAATCATGGTACTGACCGGGCAAGCCACCGACCTTTATGTGCGCCGTTGCCTGGATGCCGGCATTGGCGCATTCGTCACTAAAGGCGAAGACCTAGAGGCTGTAGTCTTCGCCCTGAAGGCGTTGATAAAGGGTTACTCGACCTTCCCGCAGATGGCGGTCAACAGTAACACCCTTGAAAGTGAACCCGAGCGGCTGAGCAGCCTGTCCAACCGTGAAATGGAAGTGCTGCGGCGTCTGAGCCGTGGTGAAAACAACAAGAACATCGGCGCCAGCATGAACCTTAGCGCCAAGACCATCAGCACTTACCGTGGCCGGATCATGGAAAAACTCAAGACCGAGTCATTGGTAGAAATGGTTGATCTGGCCAAACGCAATCATGTCAGCTGACTACCCGGGCAGCATGAAACGGGCTTTGGGCCACCTGGCCCTCGTCATCACCTTGGCCTGCTGCCCACTTTTGACACTCGCCGAAGGCGAATCACGCCACCTGCTGGCACGCGCCACCAGCGCCGCACCTCCCCTACAGCTCGATGCAGCCGACCGCCAGTGGTTGCAGGAGCGCGGCGAGCTGTTGCTGGGGAGTTCACGGCCGGATTACCCGCCCTTCGAAATCAATGTCAGCCTGAATGACTATGAAGGCTTGAGCGCAGACTACGCCGGGCTGATCGCCGAACAACTCGGCGTATCCGTGCGGGTCACGCGCTACGCCAGCCGCCACGAAGCTATCGCCGCGTTACGCGAAGGTAAGATTGATCTGCTTGGTAGTTCCAACGAGTTCGAGGCGGCAGATGCAAAGCTTGGGCTCAGCCTGCCCTATGCCGATGATCTGCCGGTAATCGTAACGCGCCATGAAGCGCCCATGATGCACGACAAGGACCTGGCAGGCCTGCGCTTGGCGATGGTCGATCACTACCTTCCGGCGCAGAAGGTTCGCCAGTTGTATCCAAAAGCGCAGTTGAGCCTCTACCGCTCGACCCTGGCCGGCCTGGCAGCAGTCGAACTCGGTGAGGCAGACGCCTACCTGGGCGATGCCATCAGTACCGACTACCTGATTGGCAAGAGTTACCAGGGCCTGGTGAAGATCGATCACTTTCCCCAGGTACCGCCGGGTACCTTCGCCTTCGCGTTCGCTAACGAAAACCTGCGTTTGCGCCGATTGGTCGACAGCGCCATGGCCAGGATCACCGAGAGCGAACGACTGAACATTCTGCACCGCTGGAGCAGCGGCAACACCAGCTTATTGCTGGAGCGTCGCATTTCAGCACTGACGGAAGAAGAACTGGCCTGGATAGCGGGTCATCCGACCGTTAGTGTACTGGTCGACACCGCCCTTGCCCCTTTGACCTTCAACGATGCTGGGCAAAAGGTAAACGGCATTACCGTCGACCTACTCAAGCAGATCTCATTGCGAACCGGCTTGCAGTTCCAATTCCATGAGCGCAGCACAGTGCAGCAAATGGTCGAAGAAGTGGCAACGGGCAAGGCGCAGATGATAGGCGCTTTGGGTTACGGCGCAGAGCGCGCGACACAGCTGCGCTACACCCGCCCCTACCTGGTGAGCCCTCGCGTACTGGTAACGCGCAATTCGTCGCCTGCTAAACCGCCGGCCAACAACCTCGACGGCAGGCGCATCGCTCTGTTGCATGGCTCGCATCTGCGCAGCGAGGTGATGCAGCGCTTTCCCAAAGCAAAATTGGTCATGGTCGATAATTCATTGAGCCTGATGGAAGCGGTGGCCAAAGGCGATGCAGATGTTGCCTACAGCAGTAATATCAACGCCTCGTACTACATCAGCCATGTCTTCAAGGACCAGTTGCGCATCGCTGGAGTGGTAAGCGACGAGCCCGCCGTCGCTGCCTTCGCCGTAGCCCCTGACCAACCGCAACTTCAGGCCATTCTCGACAAGGCGCTGTTGAGCATTCCGCCCGAGGAGCTGGATCAACTGATCAACCGCTGGCGAACCGGCACGCTGGTCAGCGATAGCCCGTGGCGCAACTACCGGACACTGGCGCTGCAGGTATTGGTGCTCTCCGCCCTGTTGCTGGCCGGTGTGGTGTTCTGGAACAGCTATCTGCGCAAACTGATCAACCAGCGTACCGAGGCGCAACGCGCTTTGCAGACTCAATTGGCCTTTAGCAGCGGCCTGCTGGAGCAACTACGCCAAGCCAAGGACGCCGCCGAACAGGCTAGCCGAACCAAAAGTGCATTCGTGGCCACCATGAGCCACGAAATTCGCACCCCCATGAATGCGGTAATCGGGCTGCTGGAACTTGCGCTGGAAGACAACCGCTCAGGGCACTGCGATCCCCAGATCCTCAAGACGGCCCATGACTCTGCCGTTGGCTTGCTCGCGCTGATCGGCGACATTCTGGACATTTCACGCATCGAAACCGGGCACATGACCCTGCAGCCAGTGGCAACCGATCTGGCCGACCTGGTGCGCAGCACCGTGCGGGTGTTCGAAGGCAATGCGCGAATGAAAGGCTTGCACTTGCAAAGCGAACTGCCAGCTGCGCCGCTGTGGGTGCTGGCGGACCCTTTACGGATAAAACAGATCCTCTCCAACCTGCTGAGCAATGCCATCAAGTTCACCGACCGTGGTGATGTACTGGCCCGTCTGACCTTCAGCGTGCCGACAGATGGCGACACCGCGCAGGTAGCGCTAATGGTGAGCGACACCGGCATCGGTATAGCTGCCCAGGATCAGGCGCGGTTGTTCAACACGTTCACTCAAGCTTCGGGGCCGCGGGCAAGCCAGGGGGCAGGCTTGGGCTTGGTGATCAGCCGCACCTTGGCCGAGCTGATGGGCGGCAGTTTGCAGCTGCAAAGCGTGGAAAGCGTGGGCACCCGTGTGGAGGTCCAGTTGCCGCTCGCGCTCATTGCACCACCTGTGCCAACCGAACAGGACCAGGCCACCGAGCAGTACCAAGGGGGGCCATTGAACGTGCTTGTGGTCGATGATTACCCGGCCAACCTGATGCTGTTGGAAAAGCAGCTCAATAGCCTCGGTCATCAGGTGACGCTCGCAGAAAACGGCGAAACAGGGCTGGCGTTGTGGCAAGCGCATACATTTGATCTGGTCATCACTGATTGCAGCATGCCGGTGATGGACGGCCATGAATTCACTCGAAAGGTACGCCAACTGGAGCAAGTAAGTGGGCAGCCTGCCTGCAGCATTCTCGGGGTGACCGCCAATGCCCAGGCCGAGGAGCGGCAGCGCTGCCTGGACAGCGGCATGGATGACTGCCTGTTCAAGCCCATCGGGCTGCAGACCCTGAAGGCTCGTTTGGCGCACCTGCGCCCTGGCGAAGCAGGCGTTCCAGCCCCGACAAGCGGCTTCAACCTCGACGAACTGCGCCATCTGACCCAAGGTGACCAGCAGCTGACCAAGCGCCTGCTCGAGCAACTGACCCACAGCGCCCAGCAAGACCTTGCAGCCCTTCAGGCGCTTGCTTGCGACGGCGAGGGCGAGGGCGACGGCCATGCGTTGCGCGCCCTCGCCCACCGGATAAAAGGGGGCGCCAAAATGCTGCGGGTACGCGGGGTGGTCATGGCGTGCGAGGCAATCGAGCAAGCGCACAATCACGGGCTGCCGACCCAAGCGTTGGGGCGGCAGCTCGAACTAAGCCTTGAGTCTTTGCTCAAAGAACTGCGTGAGACCCTCAGTGCAATTGCAGCGTCGAGCTGATCTGGCTGATGGCATCCACAACATGGCGCGAGCCCTGCTGGATTTCCATGATCACCGTTCCGGCCTCGTTGGCCAGCGCAACGCCACGATCTGTGCGTGACAAGCTCGATTGCATGCTGGCCACTGCGGTCAGCGATAAGTCGTGGTTCTGCCTCACCACATCGACGATCTCCAAAGTGGCTTTGCTGGTGCGCGCTGCCAGGCTGCGCACCTCATCGGCGACCACCGCGAAGCCACGGCCATGCTCACCGGCTCGCGCCGCCTCGATGGCGGCGTTCAACGCCAGCAAATTGGTCTGATCGGCAATGCCGCGAATCGTCAGCACGATCTGCCCTATCACATCCGACTGTTTGCTCACAGCATCGATACTGCGCGCAGCGTCATTGAGCTCTTGGGAAATCTGCTCGATCACCGCTACGGCCTGCTGCACCACCTCGGTGCCTTTGCGTGCACATGCATCGGTCTGCACAGAGCTGGCATGGGCCGCATCGGCGGCGCTTTGTTGGGTGCTGACCTGGGCAGTGATGTCGCTGGCAAATTTGACCACTTTGTACAAGCGGCCCTTGTTATCGAAGATTGGGTTGTATGAAGCCTCCAGATAGACCGTCTGCCCTTGCTTGTTCACCCGCTCGAAGCGATGGGAGTGGTACTCGCCGCGATTGAGCGAGGCCCAGAACTCACGATAGGCACCAGACTCTCGCTCATGGGGCAGGCAAAACAGGCCGTGGTGGCGGCCCTCGACTTCTTCCAGGCGATAACCCATCGTCTGAAGGAAGTTGGCATTGGCCTTGATCACGCGGCCCTGAGGCGTGAACTCGACCACCGCCATGGAGCGGCCTATGGCCTTGAGCAGGCTTTCGCTTTCGTGCTCGTCCTTCACACGCTGGCTGATGTCGGCCGCAATCTCGATGACGCTGGTGACGTGCTGTTGCTCGTCCAACACCGGCATATAGCTGGCCTCAAGCCAAACTTCACGGCCGGCCTTATCGACCCGTTCGAACGTGCCGCTGATGGCCTTGCCCTGAGCCAGCTGCTGCCACAACTGCTGGTACTCGGCGCTTTGGGCGTAGCCGGGGTCACAGAACAGGCGGTGGTGCTTGCCACGCAGTTCGTCCACGCTGTATCCCAGTGCGTTACAGAAGTGGGTATTGGCATCGACAATGACGCCCTCGGGCGTGAATTCGATCATAGCCATGCAACGGCTTATTGCGGCCAGCTTCGCCTGGGTATCGGTTAGGGCCTTGCGGGTGCGCTGTATTTCGATAAGGTCAGATTTGCGATGGAAGTCGAACATGGCGCCAGGGTCCTTTGTGCGCAGACTTTCTGAGAATAGATCGACATTTTTACCATGCAAGCCACTTGCTACCACCTTGGAATTAGGCCTTTTGCAGTGTCGATTTCCGCTTGCCGCTAGGTACTTTCGCGCACCATCAGTTCAAAGCCCAAGTCCTGCTGTTCAGCTGCCACGCGCTTGCCATCGAGCAGCGCCAGCAAGGCCTGCGCCGCGCCTCGACCAACGGCTGCCCTTGGCGTGCGGATGGAGGTCAGGCGCGGCACCATGTGCGCCGAAGCGGGCAGGTCGTTGAACCCAACCATGGCCACCTGGCGAGGTACTTCGATGCCTTGACGCAGCGCTTGCAGGACCGCCCCCTGGGCTAGGTCGTCGTTGCAAAAGAAAATGCCATCCACATCCGGGGCTTTGGCCAAAAGCTGGCTGAACAACTCACTGCCCAGTTCGATGGACGATGGCTGCGGCGCCAGTATCTCAAGCTCAGTGGCCTGCATGCCCGCTTCGGCCAGGGCTTGGCGGAAACCTTCGGCGCGCTGCATCACCCGCGGGTCGAGCTGCGCGGCAATGAACGCGAGGCGCCGGCGCCCACGTTCGATCAGGTGCAGCGCTGCCGCACGCCCGGCCTGTTGCTGTGAAAAGCCGACAGATAAAGCGCCCTGCTCACCCCCGAGCTCCATCATGTGCACACAGGGTACACCGCTGGCCGCGAGCATCTGTCGGGATGTATCGCTGCGGTCAAAGCCAGTGAGCAAAATCCCGCAGGGTTGATACGCCAGGTAGTTGCGAATCAGATTTTCTTCTTCATCGAGATCATAGTGGTAGTTACCAATCAGCACTTCTAACCCGCGCGGCCGCATGACCTCATGGATGGCCTCCAAAGTGTCGATGAACAATTGGTTGGACAATGACGGGATCAACACAACGACAGACTGACTGCGCGCCGACGCCAAAGCACGTGCCGCAGGGTTTGCGACGTAGCCCAGCGAGGCAGCGGCGGCCGTGACCTTCAGCACAAGTTCAGGAGCAACCGTACTAACCCCGCGTAATGCGCGCGAAGCGGTGATAGGAGAAACGCCGGAAAGCCTGGCGACTTCCGCCAACGTAGGACGACCTGTGGTGCGAGAGCCAATGCGAGTCATGAATGTTGTAATTTTACTACTTGCAGGAATGGGGAACGGCCACTAAGGTAGCGCTGTCTCAGGACGCAGGCAATGTAATCTTTGGTAGTGGCCAATACAGTGCTCTGCCAAGCGTCCATACTGCGTAAGGACAAGTCCAATAACACTGGGCAGACGGTGCTTTGTTGTCTACAAGACAGCGCTATCTCGCCCCGCAGGAGGTACTGATGAATTCTTCCCTGTCCGCCATCGTGGTGATGGGCGTGGCTGGCTGTGGCAAAAGCTGCGTCGGCGATGCCATAGCCAAGCGAAGCGGCGGTCGCCTGATCGAAGGCGACGCGTTTCACCCTGCCGAAAACATCCGCAAGATGAGTGCTGGCATCCCACTGGATGACAATGACCGCGCAGGTTGGTTGGTGCGTCTTGGCCAGGAGTTGCAAGCGGCGGTCCAGGCTGGTGAGCGACCCATACTCACCTGCTCGGCACTCAAACGCCGCTACCGCGACACACTGCGTGACGCCATGCCGGAGCTGGTATTCGTGTTCCTCGAACTTACCCCGAGCGAGGCCGAAAAGCGCGTACTTGCACGCCCTGGGCATTTCATGCCGGCCAGCCTGATCGACAGCCAGTTCGCCGCATTGGAAGTTCCCCATGGCGAACCGTTGACCCTGACCCTGGATGCCACCCAGCCAATAAACGTGCTGGCCGAGGCGGTCGACGCGTGGTTAAAGCCCCACGGTGACCGGAACCTGGCGCGCACTGCCTGAACCGGCAGTTTCCTGGCTCACCGAAGATAGCGCTGTCTTGCCGCCCAAAAGCGCCGCCACCTGATCCATTGCTACGCCCAAAACAACGATAAGACCGAGGCATCAAAACCATGTTCGGACTCGCTACAGATACTTACCTATTGCTCGACGCGCTGGTCACCATCGTCGGGCTGATACTGCTGATCACCCACTTCAAGGTTCACCCCTTCGTCGCATTGACGTTGGCTGCAGGCTTCCTCGGCCTGACATCCGGCATGCCGGTAGCCAAGGTCATGAAATCGTTCCAGGACGGTTTCGGCGGCGTGCTCGGCTTTGTCGGTATCGTCCTTGCCCTTGGCACGATGCTAGGCAAACTAATGGCCGATTCCGGCGGCGCCGACCAGATCGCTCAGACGTTGATTCGCGCTTTCGGCAAGAAGAACGTGCATTGGGCAATGATGTTCGCTGCTTTCCTGGTCGGCATACCGCTGTTCTTCGAAATCGGCTTCGTGTTGCTGATCCCACTGGTGTTCATCGTCGCGCGGCGTTCGGGAGTGTCGCTGATCAAGATTGGCATTCCGCTACTGGCTGGCCTTTCGGTGGTCCATGGCCTGGTGCCGCCGCACCCGGGCCCACTGCTGGCGATTGGCATCTTTCATGCCGATATCGGCAAAACCATCTTCTATGGCCTGCTGGTCGCTCTGCCCACGGCGGTCATTGCCGGCCCGCTGTTCGGCAATTTCATTGCGCGCTACATTCCCGGCAACCCGTCGCAGGAGCTGATGGACCAGATCGCCAAGGAGTCTGACCAAGGCAACCTGCCAAGCTTCACCATCACCCTGGTCACCGTCCTGCTGCCGGTGGCGCTGATGCTACTGAAGACCTTCGCCGACGTGGTATTGCCAGCCGAGCATATTTTCCGTCAGTGGATGGACTTGATCGGCCACCCCATCACCGCCCTGCTAGCCGCGTTGTTGCTGGCTTTCTGGACCTTTGGTGGCGCGCGCGGCTTCAGCCGTCAGCAGATCATGAAGATGCTCGACCAGAGTCTTGCCCCCACCGCAGCCATCGTATTGATCGTGGGTGCCGGTGGCGGCTTCAAGCAGATGTTGGTGGACACTGGCGTAGGCAACGTGATTGGGCAAATGGCCGTACAAGCTCAAATTTCACCGATCCTGCTCGCTTGGCTGGTGGCAGCGGTTATCCGCATCGCAACCGGCTCGGCCACCGTAGCGACGATCACCGGTGCCGGCATCGTTGCTCCGGTAATCGACCTGGTGCCAGGGGTTAACCGAGAGCTGTTGGTGCTGGCCACCGGCGCCGGGTCGCTGATCCTGTCTCACGTCAACGACGCTGGATTCTGGCTGGTGAAGCAGTATTTCAACATGACCGTTGCCGAAACCTTCAAGACCTGGAGCATGATGGAGACGATTCTGTCGGTGGTTGGCATCATCTTCATCATGGCGCTGTCGACGGTGGTGTGACCGCTGATCGGACAGATGGCACCTGGGCACCCTGGGTAGGGCCCAAACAATGAATGAGCCCTACCCTACGCAAAGGAGTCTGCCATGACCCGCTCGACCCTGATATTACTAGCGTTGCTCACCTCGCCCTTGGCCCTTGCGGTTGGAACCGGCCCCACCTACCCCGACGATCCCCATAACCCTGCGCCCCAACCGGGTGTCGACAGCACCTTGAACCCCATCGAAAAGCCCATGCCACGCAGTACTGACCCGCGGCTGCAGGGTGACGACAAACAGAACCTACCCTCTACCCCGCAGGACAACCGAGACCTGCCCGGCATGGACGGTACAGGCTCAGAAGGGGCTGGGGGACAGGGCGGCAACGGTTCTGGCGCAAGCAAGTGACCAGTTTAAAGCCAGCCGCGAACTCCGGTTCGCGGCCCTTTCCTCGATCGGCACTAAGCAGTTGAGCCTTTAATAGTCAAAGCGGTCCACAGCCCGCCTGCGCTCATTGTCATCACGCCGATCATAGCCGGCCGTCGTCTGGATATTGGCGTGATGCGCCAGCTTCTGCGCAATCGACAGGTCATGCTCCTCGATCACTCGCGTGATGAAGGCCCTGCGAAAGTCGTGAGGCATTATTTTCACCCCAACCTGAGCGCCACGTTGGCGTGCGATGTAGTAGATCGCATGTTTGGTAATCCGCGCGCGCGTGATATGGCTACCACGGCGAATGCGATTGAACAGGAATGGGTCGTCCGCCGCGCCTTCGGGAAGTGAATGCCTGCGCAAGTCCAGCCAGGCCTGCAGCTTTTCGAATGCCCAGGGCGGAGCATATTTAATGAGCTGGCGATTACCTTTGCCCGTTACCTGCAGGCTGCGAGCCTGGAAGTCGACTTGATCGAGATCGATGTCCACCGATTCCGACTTGCGCATGCCAGTGCCATACAGCAGGGCAATGATTGCTGCGTCCCTTACACCCTGAGGGCGTGGATCGGCTTCGCACAAGTCCATCAATTCGCGAATCAAGCTGCGCCGTAGATTGCGCCCGGGGGGCAAGCGGCTACCCGACGCAGGCTTGACTTCACGGATGCGTAGCAATTGCTCGTGATCGATCATGCCTAAGCGCCAGGCTTCGTTCATCACCCCGCGCACGGCATTGACATAGAGCGACGAACTGTTCGGCGCGTAACCATCTGCGCGCAAAGCCGCCACCAATCCAATCACATGACCCGGCTCCAGCCTGTGCCAGGGCACATCGGCAAGGTTGCAATCGATGAAGCCGAGACGGTCGGCGGCGTCCTGGAGAATGTAGCGCATGGTCTGCTGGCTGGACGGCGCTAGCCGGGCCAGGTATTGCAACAAGGGGTTGTGTGAAGGGCTGGGCAAAACAATGGATCCTGAAGCGAAGCAAGGCGACGGCAGCAATGGTACCGTAAACGGCGCCCTTTGATCGAACCCAGGCCCGGATAGGCGCTGTGGTCTAGAGTGCATCCCATGACCCACTGTGCGAGCGCCTATGGTTTTCCACCGCCTGACCCGGACTCACCCACGCCTGATCGTCGCCGCCATCGCAGGCGTTGTCGGTGCTTGGTTCATCCCGGCCGCCGATCCCATCCAGCGCGTGCTTGCCGGCTGGAACCTGGGCGTCTGGCTGTACCTGCTGCTGGTTCTAGCACTGACCTTGCGGGCGACGCCCGACACCGTACGCAAGGTCGCGCAGATAGAGGACGAGAATGCAGGCGGGGTGCTGTTGGTGGTGTGCGTGGCAGCCATCGCCAGCCTGGCTGCAGTCACCCTGCAATTGGTATCCAGCCGTGGCCTGCAAGGCAGCGCGCTGGCTTTGCATTACCTTTATACCGGGATGACGGTTGCAGGCTCGTGGCTGCTGATCGGTTGCATCTTCAGCCTGCACTACGCCCGGATATTCTATACGGGAGCTGGTGATACACCGGCTCTGCGCTTCCCCGACGATGAACGCAACCCCGATTATTGGGATTTTCACTACTTCTCGTTCACCATCAGTGTTGCCGTGCAGACTTCCGATGTCGGCGTAGGCGGCAGGCGCATGCGCCGGGTGGTGTTGGCCCATTCATTGGTAGGCTTTGTATTCAATACTGCAATTCTTGGCTTCACCATCAACATCGCCGCAGGCCTTCTCGGCTAGCCCTCATGCTGCACACGCCGCGATACGCCAGTAGCGACGCCGGTGGTGATCGATGCCCCACCCCATAGTAACCGTACCGGCCCCGGCCATGCATTGAGTGAGCGTGTAATAGCCCATGACTGTCTCGCTGGCGGTCATACCCCACCGCTCGTCCGAAAAAACCGGGTGAGGAACATCCATAAACCTAACACGGCGAACAGGTCAGCCCTACGCGGCGCGCGGGGAAAACGTTTGCCTGCCCATTTGCTGAAACACGGCTTGTTTGCGCGGGCTGTGACGGCCGTCATGCATTCTTACATTTGTCATCTCCCCCGCAGAATATGAGGGGCAACAGGTGCTATTGTTAAGTTCCCTGCATCGAGCGGCGAACCCGGCACTTTTTAGGAGGCTGGCATGAACAAGATGACGTTCCCCAATGCCTGCCAGGTGATGCGCTGGCATTTCCATCCCTTAGGCTTCGAGGCCAGCATGGATGCGCCACGAAGCATGGTCGCGCGGCTTTTTGACCGTACCACCGGCGTGACATTGCTGGCCATCGCTGGCATACCCTGCACGGCAATCATGGCCGCCGCCGATGTGGAGCGCATCATCGAGGCTGTGGAAGCCGAGATCGAAGCGTTCGCCCCACCCGTGCGCCTATTGAATGCCGGTTAGGCCACCGCTTCGTTTCCATCGCGCGACGCCTGCATCCTGCTCATGAACTGCTCAGCCGGCATAGGCTGACCGAGCAGGTAACCTTGAAGTGAGTCGCAGCCCAGGCGAGTGAGGAAAGCTTGCTGGCCGCCGGTTTCTACTCCTTCGGCAACGATGCGCAAGCCCAGCGCCTGCCCCAATGCGACGATCGCTGAAATGATCGCCGCATCGTCGCTGTCCTGTTCCAGGTCGCGCACAAAACCGCGGTCGATTTTCAGCTCATTGGCCGGCAGGCGCTTGAGGTACATCAGGCTCGAATAACCCGTGCCGAAGTCATCGATCGACAAGTCAACGCCCATATCCGAGAGGCGCTGCAGCACCATCAAACTTGCATCGGCGTCGTGCATTGCCGTGGTTTCGGTGATTTCCAGGGTCAGACAATTGGCTGGCAGACCGTGTTCGCGCAAGGCGCGGGCGACGCTGTCGACCAGGCCGGGGTGGCTGAACTGAATAGCGGACAGGTTGACCGCCATGCGCCAGTCAGCCTGACCTTGGTCGAGCCAGCAGCGCATCTGCCGGCAGGCTTCGTGCAGCACCCACTCACCGATTGGAATGATTAGAGCAGTTTTTTCCGCCAGGCCAATGAAACGGTCGGGCTGCATCAAACCATGCTGAGGATGCTCCCAGCGCAACAACGCTTCGGCACCTATGGGCGCGCAGGACTTTGCGTCGAATTTGGGTTGATAGTGCAGGCGGAACTGCCCTTGCTCCAATGCTGCGCGCAGATCCTGCAGCAGCTGCAACTGTTGCCGAGCGTTGCTGTTCATCGACGCATCGAAGAAGCAGTAGCCATTCTTGCCGACACTTTTGGCGTGGTACATCGCCGCGTCGGCATTGCGCAGCAGCTCAAGCTGGTCCTGCCCATTGCCAGGGTACAGCACAATGCCAAGGCTCGCCGTCAGTTGCAGATCGTGCTCAGCGACGCGGAAAGTGCGCGAGACCAGATTGACCTGTTTGACCGCTACGTCCATGGCATCTTCCGGCTCGCGTAGCTCCACCAGCAGCACGAATTCGTCGCCGCCGATCCGCGCCAATGTGTCCTGGCTGTGCAGATGACCGCGCAAGCGCGCAGCTACGGCCTTGAGCAACAGATCGCCGACATGATGGCCAAAGGCATCGTTGACTGGTTTGAATCCGTCCAGGTCAATGAACATCAATGCAAAACAACCGCCCCGTTCTGCCACTTTACCGATCGCCTGATCGATGCGATCCGATAGCAGCGTGCGGTTTGGCAGCCCTGTCAAGGTATCGTGCAAGGCCAGCTGGGTGAGCTCCTGGTTTGCAAGGGTGAGCGAATGGGCCAACGCGGCCGTGCGTGCCTCAAGGCGCGCATCCAGCACCGAGGTCAGCAAAGCCACCGCCAGCACCGCCAGGGTTGTGATCAACACCAGATAAACCAAGCTGTTGCCCTGCAGCCCGTTGACCAGCGCCCCGCAGTAGCTGCCCTCGGTAAAATTCGCCGCAGCCATGCCGGTGTAGTGCATGCCGACGATGGCAACGCCCATCACCATGGCTGCCAGCCCACGGATCTGACGCACATAGGGCGTATGCATACGCAAGCGGAAGGCAATCCATAATGCCGCTGCTGAAGCGCCTACCGCGATTGCCAGTGAGGCGCCGAACAACGCCGGGTCGTAATCGATACCCGGCAGCATGCGCAGCGCCGCCATGCCGGTGTAATGCATGCAGGCTATACCAATGCCCATGGCCAGCGCGCCGAATGCCAACTGCAGCCAAGGCAAGCTTGGCTGACTGACCAGCCACAAAGCAAAACCGGAGGACAGCACGGCGATCAGCAGCGAGTAGGCAGTAAGGCTGATGTCGTAACCCAAGGCGATGGGCAGGCTGAACGCGAGCATGCCAATGAAGTGCATCGACCAGATACCAATCCCCATGGCCAGCGCTCCGCCGCCCATCCACAGATACACCCCACGGCCCTTGGCAGTGGCAATACGACCGGCCAAGTCCAGAGCAGTGTAAGAAGCCAGCATGGCTACGCAGAGTGAAATCAGAACCAGCGCGGGGGAGTAACTACCGGTCAGCATTGGAGAATCCAGCTCGGGACAGGAGGGCCAGGAAAAGCTGACGATTGTACTCAAGCGTTGGCGAAACGCACGCGGTTTGTAGCGCAGGAAATGGATCCAAAAATAGCCGTCAACACCTGCAAAGCATTGGTTTAGCGGGGTGGGATGGCCAATGAAGGCATATTGCCACTTGTCGGCAAATCATGCTGACTGCAGCAGCGCTTCGAACATGCGTGCTGGGATTGCGCAAGGCACTCTGCCAGGCCAGCAAAAGCCCTAATCGTGGTCGACGAACGCCTGCTCTGCATCCCAGCCGCCACCCAAGGCAGCAATCAGTTGTACGCTGGCCACCAGCCGCCCCTGCAGCAGGGTCAACGCGCTGCGCTCGTTGCTCAGGGCAGTGGTTTGTACGTTGACCACGTCCAGGTAGCCGATCAAACCGGCCCGGTACTGGTTTTCGGTCAAGCGCAACGATTCGCGCGCTGCGTCCAATGCCTCTTGGCGAACCACGGCCTCGTCAGCGTATACCTTCAATTGCACCAGGTAGTTTTCCACTTCCTTGAAACCGTCGAGCACCGTCTGCCGATACTGCGCCACGGTCTGGTCATAGACGGCCTGAGTGCGGTCAACCTCGGCACTGCGCTTGCCAGCGTCAAACAACGTCAGAGCCAGCTGCGGGCCTACCGACCAGTATCGGTTCGGTAGCTCGATCCAGTTGCTGAAGCTGCTGCTGGAGTAGCCGCCACTCATGCTCAGGCTCAGATCGGGGAAGTATGCCGCGCGGGCCACACCGATGTTGGCATTGGCAGCCATCACGCTACGTTCGGCGGAAGCAATGTCCGGCCGGCGTTCGAGCAATTGTGATGGTAGCGCCATGGGAATTTGCGGCAACGCGGGTATGCGCTTGCTATCGGCCAGGGCGAACTGTGCCGGCGCCCTACCCAAGAGTACAGCGATGGCGTTTTCAAACTGTGCACGCTGCCAGATCAGATCGATCAGGTCGGCCTGAGTCGATTTGAGCTGGGTCCGCGCCTGGGCCACTGCATCCGGGCCGGCGACACCGGCTCTGTATTGGTTTTCATTCATTCGCAGCGACCGTTCGTAAGTCGCGACTGTGGCCTCAAGCAAACGTTTCTGCTCATCGATCACCCGCAGTTGCAGGTAATTCTGCACCAGCTCCGATTGCTGACTAAGGCGAATCGCGGCGAGGTCAGCGAAGCTTGCCTGTGCGCTGGCCTCGTTGGCATTGAGCGTTTCGCGCAATTTGCCCCACAGGTCGATCTCCCAACTGACGCCCAGTTGTGCGTTGTAGGTGTTGCGGATGCCGCTGCTGTTGTTGGACAGGCTCGAACTGGAACTGCCAGCACCTTGGGCCGAGCGGTTCTTGCTGGTGGTCAGGTCCAAACTGGGGAACAGTGACGCTCGGCTGCTGCGCACCAGCGCCTGGGCCTGGCGGTACTGAGCTTCGGACTGCGCGACGGTCTGGTTGTTGCGGTTGAGCTCCTCCACAAGCGCGTTCAACCCGGGGTCACCGTAAATTTCCCACCAGGCGCCACGGGCAATGGCATCGGACGGGTTGGCCTGAGTCCAGCCATCGGCCTGCTTGTATTGCGCTGGCGTACTCAGGGCCGGGCGGTGGTAGTCCGGGCTCAGAGTACAGGCACTGAGCATGGCCACACAGAGCCCCGCGCCGGCCAAGCGTGAGCCGCGTCCACGGGTCAATAATTGCAAGGCGCGGTGAATTCGGGTGTGGGCAAAGTTCATAACGGCGTGTCCAGAGCAGCGTCGGTGCGAATACCGCGCCAATGGTTGAATCGGTGACGCAGGCGGTCCAGATACAGATAAACCACCGGTGTCGTGTACAGGGTCAACAACTGACTGACCACCAGGCCGCCAATGATGGTCAGGCCCAATGGCTGGCGCATTTCGGCACCTTCGGCACGGCTGATCAGCAGCGGCAGCGCACCCAGAATAGCCGCAAGGGTGGTCATCAAAATGGGCCGCAAGCGCAGCAGGCAAGCGCGACGGATCGACTCCTCCGGGCTCAGGCCCTGGTGACGCTCCAGTTGCAAGGCCAGGTCGATCATCAGAATGGCGTTCTTTTTCACAACGCCAATGAGCAGGAACAGGCCCAGCAACGAAATCAGGCTGAACTCGCCGCCGGTGGCATACAAGGCCAGCAGCGCACCTACACCAGCTGACGGCAAGGTCGAGAGGATCGTCAGAGGGTGAATGTAACTTTCGTAGAGGATACCCAGCACCAGATACACCAGTACCAAGGCTCCGAGAATCATGAACGGCTGCCCTTCCTGGGTCTTGGCGAACGCACTGGCCGTGCCGCCGAGCTTGGCAATCACTTCCTCGGGCAGGCCCAGCTTGGCTATTTCACGCTCCACGGCCGCCATGGCTTGGTCGGGGCTGTAGCCTTCGGCGACGTCGAAGGCGATGTCCTCAGACGCGAACTGCCCTTCGTGGCTGACCCGATCGTTGGCCAGGCTGTTCTCGTAGTGAGCGATGGTCGACAGCGGTACACGCGCACCCTCGCTGGTGATTACCTGGACCTGCTCCAACGTGGTCGGGTCCCAGGCGTACTTGGGGTTGATCTCCAACACCACCTGATACTGGTTGAGGCTGTCGTAGATGGTCGAAATCTGCCGCTGGCTGTAGGCGTTATTCAGCACGGCGGTGACCATGTCCATGTCGATGCCCAGGCGCTTGGCCTGGTCGCGGTCCACCACCAGCGTCACCTGCTGGGTGCCGGAACCGTCGCGGGCGTCGATGGCGGTGAGCTCGGGCAATGCGCGCAGCGCTGCAACCACCTTGGGGAACCACTGGCGCAGGGCAGCGAGGTCGCCGCTCTGCAAGGTGTACAGATATTGTGAGGAAGTTTGGTCGCGGCCGCCCCCGCCCAGCTGCAGGTCTTGGTCGGCCATCAGGAACAGCCGCCCACCGGGTACTTTGGGCATCTCTTTACGCAGACGTTCGATGACCTTCTGAGCATCGAGCTTGCGCTCGCTGATGGGCTTGAGCCGCACCAGCACCATGGCGTTGTTGGTGCCGCTGTTGCCGCCGATGAAGCCGGCAACGCTCTGCACCGCAGGGTCGGCAAGCAAGGCTCGGCGGTAGGTTTCCATTTTTGGCTGCATCACACTGAACGACAGCCCATCGTCCCCGCGGATGAAGCCCATCAACTGGCCGGTATCCTGTTGAGGCATCAGTGTCTTGGGCACCACCACATACAGGGCGATATTCAGGCCGATGGTCGCCAGCAGGCTGATCAGGGTCAAGCGCTTGTGACGCAGCGCCCAGCCAAGGCTACGATCATAGGCATCGACCATGCGCTGATGTGCTTTGTCGCTCCAGCGCTGCAGGCGAGTCTGCTGCGCACGATGGGGTTTGAGCCAGCGCGCGCAGAGCATTGGCGTGAGGGTCAACGACACCACCAGGGAGACGATGATCGCTGCCGCCAGCGTGATCGAAAACTCCTGGAACAGGTTACGCACGATGCCACCCATGAATAGGATCGACACGAACACTGCCACCAGCGAGACGTTCATCGACAGCAAGGTGAAGCCCACTTCCCTGGCGCCGAGGAATGCGGCGCGCATGGGCGGCTGACCGTCCTCAATGTGCCGGGAGATGTTCTCCAGCACCACGATGGCATCGTCCACCACCAGCCCCGTGGCCAAGATCAGTGCCATCAACGACAGGTTGTTCAGCGAGAACCCACACAGGTACATCACCGCGAAGGTGCCCACCAGCGACACCGGCACCGCCAGGCTGGGGATCAGCGATGCACGCAAGCTGCCGAGGAATAGATACACCACCAGGATCACCAGTACCACGGCGATCAGCAGCGTGTGCTCGGCTTCCTTGAGGGTGGCCTTGATCACCGGCGAACGGTCCATGGCCACATTGAGCTGCACGCTGGCCGGCAGCAGCGACTGCAAGGCCGGCAACTGGGCCTTGATCTGGTCGACGGTCTCGATGATGTTGGCGCCGGTCTGGCGGTTGATCACCAGCAGTACCGCGCTCTGATCGTTGAAGAAGCCACTGTTGTAACGGTTTTCCACGCCATCGGTCACGGTCGCTACGTCAGACAGGCGCAAAATGGTGCCATTGGACTGCCGAATTACGATCGGTTCGTAGTCCTTGGCAGTTTCCAACTGGTCGTTCGCCCGCACCTGCCAGTTACGCTCGGCATCCTCGACAAACCCCATGGGCCGACGCTGGTTGGCGTTCGATACCGCGTTACGCACCTCGTCCAGAGAGAGCGCGTACTGGTTCAGCAACTGCGGCTCGACAGCGATGCGCACGGCAGGCAAGGAGCTGCCGCCGATCTGCACTTCCCCTACCCCACTGACTTGGGCAAGGCTCTGCGACAAGATGGTGTCAGCCAAGTCGTAGAGCTGGCCTTTCTGCAGCACGCTGGAGGTCAACGACAGCACCATGATCGGAGCCTGCGACGGATTTATCTTCTTGTAGGTGGGCATGCTGCGCATGCCACTGGGCAAGAGATTGCGCGTGGCGTTGATCGCAGCCTGCACCTCACGCGCTGCGCCGTCGATGTCCCGGCCCATTTCAAAGCCGATGATGACCCGAGTGGAGCCTTGGTTGGAGCTACTGGTGAGCGTGGTGACGCCCGCGATGCTGCCCAGTTTGCGTTCCAGCGGCGTGGCAACGGTGGCGGCCATCACTTCAGGGCTGGCACCGGACAGGTTGGCCTGCACCACGATCACGGGGAAGTCCATCTGTGGCAACGGTGACACCGGCAACAGACCGAAACTGACGCCTCCGAGCAACATGATCGCCAGGCTCAGCAACATGGTCGCCACCGGCCTGCGGATGAAAGGCCCGGACAGGTTCATGCCTGGGCCTGCTGCGGGTCATGCTTTGGCCGCCAGCGCCGGGCAAGGCGGTCGAAATACAGGTAGATGACCGGTGTGGTGAACAGCGTCAGCACCTGGCTCACCAGCAAGCCGCCCACCATCACCAGGCCCAACGGCTGGCGCAGCTCCGCACCCGAGCCGGTGGCAAGCATCAGGGGCACGGCGCCAAAAAGCGCAGCCAGGGTGGTCATCAGGATCGGCCGGAAACGCAGCAGCGCCGCCTGATAGATGGCATCTCGCGGGCTCATGCCTTGATGACGTTCGGCCTCCAAGGCGAAATCGATCATCATGATCGCGTTCTTCTTGACGATGCCGATCAGCAGGATGATGCCAATGATGGCGATCATGCCCAGATCGTTGCCACTGAGGATCAATGCCAGCAACGCACCGACTGCCGCCGACGGCAAGGTCGACAGGATGGTCACCGGGTGGATGTAACTCTCATAGAGCACGCCGAGCACGATGTACATGGTCACGATGGCGGCCAGGATCAGCAGCAAGGTGCTCGACAGCGAGGCCTGGAAGGCTTCGGCCGCCCCTTGGAAGCGAGTCTGCACACCGAGCGGCATACCGATGTCCTGTTGCACCTGCTCGATCACTTTGACCGCCTCACCCAGGGATGCGCCATGGGCAAGGTTGAACGACAGGGTCACCGCCGGGAACTGCCCGATATGCGAAATGGCCAGTTGCGCCTGCCGCTGTTCGATGCGCGCTAGCGCCGAGAGGCGTACCTGGCCGCCATCGGTGGCCTTGACGTGAATCGACTCCAACGCCGACGGGCCGATAGTGGCCGCATCCTGGGCCTGCAATACCACTCGATACTGGCTGGCCTGGGTGTAGATGGTGGAAATCTGCCGCTGGCCGAAGGCGTCGTACAGTGCGTTGGTAATTTGCGCCACGGTGATGCCAAGACGGCTGGCCATGTCGCGGTCGATCACCAAGTAGACCTGCAGGCCCTTGTCTTGCAGGTCACTGGCAACGTCCTGCAACTGCGGGCGCTGCTGCAGAGCCTGCACCAGCTTGCCGCTCCACTGCGCCAGCAGGTCGGCGTCTGGTGAGGACAAGCTGAACTGATATTGGGTGCGGCTGACCCGGTCTTCGATGCTCAGGTCCTGTACCGGCTGCATGAACAAACGAATACCCACCAGCTTGTCCAGCTGAGGTTGCAGGCGGCTGATCACTTCCCCTGCAGTGACGTCACGCTCGCCATGGGGCTTGAGGTTGATCAGCAAACGGCCGCTGTTGAGGGTAGCGTTGTCGCCATCGACGCCAATGTAGGACGACAGGCTCTGTACGGCCGGGTCCTGCAGGATGACCTTACTCAAGGCCTGCTGACGCTCGCTCATGGCGGCGAACGAGGTTGACTGCGGCGCTTCTGATATGCCCTGGATCACCCCGGTGTCTTGCACGGGGAAGAAGCCCTTGGGCACCACCATGTACAGAAGCACGGTCAGTGCCAGAGTCGCCACGGCCACCAGCAGGGTCAGCGGTTGATGCCTGAGCACCCACTGTAGGCCACGGCCGTAATGTTTGATCAACCAGTCGATCCACGCGCCACTGGCACGGTAGAAGCGGCTCTGTTCGTCCTCACGGGGTTCACGCTTGAGCAAGCGCGCGCACATCATTGGGGTCAGGGTCAGCGAAACCACCAAGGAAATCAGGATCGCCACCGCCAGGGTAATGGCGAACTCGCGGAACAAACGCCCGACTACATCGGCCATGAACAGCAGCGGGATCAACACCGCAATCAGCGAAAAGGTCAGCGAAATCAGAGTGAAGCCGATCTGTCTGGCGCCTTTGAGGGCCGCCTGCAAGGGCGTTTCGCCCTCCTCGATGTGCCGGGATATGTTCTCGAGCATGACGATGGCATCGTCGACCACGAAGCCGGTGGCGATGGTCAGCGCCATGAGCGTGAGGTTGTTGATCGAAAAACCGGCCAGATACATCACCCCGAACGTCCCCACCAGCGACAGGGGTACGGCAATTGAGGGGATCAATGTGGCGCTGAAGCGGCGCAGGAACACGAAGGTGACCATCACCACGAGCACAATGGCAATCAGCAATTCATGCTGCACGTCTTTGACCGCCGCGCGGATGGTCTGGGTACGGTCGGTGAGCACCGACACATCAAGGCCAGCAGGCAGGTTATCGGTGATCGACGGCAGCAGCTCTTTGATGCGGTCGACTACCTCAATGACGTTGGCGCCCGGCTGGCGCTGGATGTTCAGCAGTACCGCCTGATTTTGGTTGGCCCATGCAGCCAGCCGCTCGTTTTCCGCGCCGTCGACGATTTCCGCGACGTCCTTCAAGCGCAGCGGCGCGCCGTTGTTGTAGGCGAGAATGAGGTTGGCGTATTCCTCTGGCGAGCGAAGCTGATCGTTGGCGTCGAGCATCGACACCCGGGTTGGGCCGTCGAAGTTGCCCTTAGGCTGGTTGACGTTGGATGCGCCTATCAAGGTACGCACGTCGTCGAGGTTCAGGCCGTTGGCAGCGAGCGCATCGACATTGACCTTGATCCTCACTGCCTGACGCTGGCCACCGGCGATGCTCACCATACCCACGCCGCTGATCTGCGCGAGTTTTTGCGCCACGCGGGTATCGACCAGGTCATTGAGCTTGGGCAACGGCATGGTCTTGCTGGATATGGCCAAGGTCAGCACAGGGGTGTCGGCGGGGTTGACCTTGTTGTACACAGGCGGCGCCGGCAGATCGCTGGGCAGCAGATTGCTGGCGGCGTTGATCGCAGCTTGTACTTGCTGCTCGGCAACGTCCATGTTCATGTTCAGGCTGAAACGCAAAGTCAGCACCGAGGCACCACCGGAACTGGTCGAGGCCATCTGCTCAAGCCCGGGCATCTGGCCGAACTGGCGCTCCAAGGGTGCGGTCACCGCGCTGGTCATCACCTGCGGGCTGGCGCCGGGATACAGTGTCATGACCCGGATGGTCGGGTAGTCGACCTGGGGCAAGGCCGATACCGGCAACAACGTGTAGGCGATCAACCCGGCCAGGACGATGGCCAACATGGTCAGCGTGGTTGCGACCGGGCGTAGAATGAACAGCCGCGACAGGTTCATGCGCCCGCCTTGCCTGCCGCTGCGCCAGTAGGCGCGTCATGGCTTTGCGCCGAGCCCTTGCCATCCTGGCCCTGCAGGTGCTGGCCCGGGGTGCTCGGCACTTGCGAGCTGTCCTCGACCACTTCCACCTGGGTACCCTCGCGCAAGCGGTCGGTCCCTTCCAGCACAAGGCGGTCGCCGGCTTTGAGCCCATCGAGGATCACACTGCTCTGGCCATCACTGGCACCGACTTTGAGCTTGCGGATATTGACCTTGCTCTGGTCATCGACCACATAGGCGAAAGTGCCATCGTTGCCGAACTGCACAGCTGCCGCCGGGGCCAATACCACCTGCTTGAGCGTGTCGGCGAGCAGGCGGACATTGACGAACTGGTTGGGGAACAGTGCCAGGTCTTTGTTCTCGAAACGGCCTTTGAACTTCAGGGTGCCAGTGGTGGTGTCGATCTGGTTATCGATGCTGCCGAGCACACCGCTAGCTTGCAGCTTGCTGTCGCTGCGATCCCAGGCCTCGACAGGCAGGCTGGCGCCGCTGCGGTAGCGCTCCAGCACCGTACTCAACTCGGTTTCTGGCAGGGTGAAGGCCACATTGATCGGTTCGGTTTGAGTGATCACGACCAGCGCGGTGGTGTCATTGGCGGCCACCAGGTTGCCCAGATCAAGCTGGCGAAGGCCGACACGGCCACTAATGGGCGCGCGGATCTGAGTGAAATCGAGGTTCAGGCGGGCATCGTTGACCTGCGCCTGATTGGTTTTGACCAGCCCCTGGTATTGAGCCACCTGGGCTTGGGCGGTATCGAGGGTCTGCTTGGCGATGCTGTCCTGGGCGTACAGGCCCTTGTAACGGGCCAAGTCAACTTGAGCGTTCTTGAGCTGAGCCTGGTTCTGGGCCAGCGTGCCCTCAGCCTGCTGTAGGGCAATGCGATACGGGCGTGGATCGATTTCAGCGAGCAGATCGCCGGCCTTGACCTGCTGGCCCTCCTTGAACAGGATCTTCACCAGCTCGCCGGCCACACGACTGCGCACATTCACCGTATTGGTGGCGGTGACCGTGCCCAGGGCTTTGTAGTAAAGCGGGAAATCACCCACACGAACAGGC
Source organism: Pseudomonas promysalinigenes (assembly GCF_014269025.2). Lineage (NCBI taxonomy): Bacteria > Pseudomonadati > Pseudomonadota > Gammaproteobacteria > Pseudomonadales > Pseudomonadaceae > Pseudomonas > Pseudomonas promysalinigenes. The sequence continues at coordinate 2,593,849 of NZ_CP077094.1, forward strand.
TCGACACGCACGGGCACCGGGTCGGTGGAGCCACCGAAACCAGGCCGCCCGCCCATCATGCCCGCGCCTTTACCACCGCGCCCTGTGCCGGCCGCTTTGTGCTCGGGTGTTGCAGCGGGCCACAGCCACCAGGCCAGCAGAGCCACCAGCAACAGGATCAGCAGGCCAACGAGCCAGCGACGAGGGGAACGGGAGTTGGACACTTGCATGGGTTGAACGAACCTTGTTCGGAAATGGCAGCGTGGGAGGTTGAACGATAAGCACTGACTGTGGTTAAGCAAAGCCTCTTTACCAGAGGTTTACCTTTGCCTGACGTTGCCAACAGGTTGAACTTTAAATGAAAACGGCCCGGAAAACGTTCCGAGCCGTTACAGGGTGTTGCTTGGAGAGGCGGCAGGCGATCGAGTTCCTTCGCCTGCCCTTCCCTCCCGCGAACCTTACTTCAGAACAGCCAGGGCTGCTTCGTAATTCGGCTCTTCGGCGATTTCGCCAACCAGCTCGCTATGCAGCACTTTGTCGTTTTCGTCCAGCACCACTACGGCGCGAGCTGCCAAGCCGGCCAGTGGGCCGTCAGCAATGGCAACGCCGTAGTTTTCCAGGAACTCACGCCCACGCAAGGTCGACAGGTTCTTGACGTTTTCCAGGCCCTCTGCGCCGCAGAAACGCGCCTGAGCGAATGGCAGGTCGGCCGAGATGCACAGCACCACCGTGTTATCAACGTCGTTGGCCTGGGCGTTGAACTTGCGAACGGAGGTCGCGCATGTCGGGGTGTCGACGCTTGGGAAAATGTTCAGCACCTTGCGCTTGCCGGCGTAGTCCTTCAGCGACTTGTCAGCCAGGCCTTCACCAACCAGGGAGAAAGCCGGAGCCTGGGCGCCGGCTTGTGGCAGGTTGCCTTTCACCTGAACCGGGTTGCCTTTGAGAGTCACTTGAGCCATGACGAAATCCTTATGCGGGGTTTGAAAAGGACACTGAGTTAAGCATGAAGGCGGCCGGGTGCCTATGGGGTACGAAGAAATTGTTCTATTGCCGCGGAATTCCTGTGGACAAAAAAAGCCCGGCGCGCCACAAGCGCGCCGGGCTTTTTCCATGGGTGGCTAAGGATCAGCCGATCAGGCCGTAGACCACCGAGGTCAGTGCGACCAAGCCAATCACCACCACGAAGACATTGGACAGCGCGCCACTGTATTTGCGCATCGACGGCACCCGGGCGATGGCGTACATCGGCATCAGGAACAGCAGCACGGCGAGGATCGGCCCGCCCAGGGACTCGATCATGCCCAGAATACTGGGGTTGAGTGTGGCGACGATCCAGCAGACCACCAGCATCAACCCTGCGACAACCCGGTCGAGCACTTTGGCCGCCGGCCGTGCACCGGCCTTGGCGATGATGCCCTTCAAGCCCTCACTAGCACCGATGTAATGGCCGAGGAACGACTTGGCAATTGCGACGAATGCGATCAGCGGTGCGGCGAAGGCGATGGTCGGGTTGCTGAAGTGGTTGGCCAGGTACGAGAGGATCGACAGGTTCTGCGCTTTGGCCTCGGCCAACTGCCCACTGCTCAGGGTGAGCACGCAACTGAATACGAAGAACAGCACCATCACCACCATCAACAGGTGCGCCCGACGCAGGATTTGACCGCTGCGCTCATCGGCATGCACACCATAGCTGCGCTTCTGGTCAACGGCGAAGGCCGAGATGATCGGCGAGTGGTTGAACGAGAACACCATGACCGGAATGGCCAACCACAGGGTATGCAGGAAGGCCGAGCTCGATGGTACCTCGCTCGCGCTGTCAAGGATGCCACCGGTCCAGTGCGGTATCAGGTACAGGCCCAGCAGGCCTAGGGCAACGATGAATGGATAAACCAGCAGGCTCATGACTTTCACCGTAGCCTGCTCGCCGCAGCGCACGATTGCCAACAGCCCCAGAATCAGCACGAACGACAGGATAGCCCGGGGCGGCGGGGCCAGATGCAACTGGTGCTCCATGAAGCTGCTGACGGTATTGGTCAGTGCCACGCTATAGATGAGCAGAATCGGGAAAATGGCGAAGAAGTACAGCACAGTGATCAGCGTGCCGGCCTTGACCCCGAAATGCTCCTCGACCACTTGGGTGATATCGCCACCGGTTTTGCCCGAGAGCACGAAACGGGTCAGGCCGCGATGGGAGAAATAGGTCATCGGAAAGGCCAGCACGGCCAGAATCAGCAGCGGCCAGAACCCTCCAAGGCCAGCGTTGATCGGCAAGAACAAAGTGCCTGCGCCGATGGCCGTGCCGAACAGGCCCAGCATCCAAGTGGTGTCGTGACGCGACCAGCTGCCAAGGGTGGCGGGGGTCGATTCTACAAAGCGTTGCTCAACGCTTGGGGCCTGCTCATTCATTCCGGGTGAAGCTCCACTCGCAAGACTGCAACAGGCTGAGAATGGCGAACTAGAGGTTTCGCCCAACTCAACCGGAAAAGAGGGGCGCGATTGTGCACGGAAAGGTTGCACTTGCGAAGCCCTTTTCCGAGGAGTGGTTGCACTTGTCTTTACAAGTAGGTTGTCCAAATGGGCCGCTGTAGGGCCGGCCCTTTGGCCGAAAGGGCCGCACAGCGGCCCAACCGAGTGGCCACATGGACCCTAGGATTACTTCTGAACAGCGGCGAACGCTTCAGCAACCCGTTGCAGGTTGGCCGGACGCAGGCCGGACATGCACACTCGGCCGCTGTCGATCAGATATACGCCGAACTCGTCCCGCAGGCGACGCACCTGCTCAACGCTAAAGCCGGTGTAGCTGAACATGCCGCGCTGGCGCAAGAAGAACTGGAAGTCCTGACCGGGTAACAGCACCGCCAAGGCATCGACCAGTGCCTGACGCATATCGAGAATCCGCTTGCGCATCACCTCGACTTCGCTGGCCCACTGGGCGTTGAGTGCGGCGTCGCCTAGCACGCCGGCAACCAACTGGGCGCCGAAATTCGGTGGGCTCGAGTAGTTGCGCCGCACGGTAGCTTTGAGCTGGCCAAGCACGCTTTGGGTGGTAGCTTCGTCATCGCAAACCACCGACAGGCCCCCTACGCGCTCACCATACAGCGAGAAGATCTTCGAGAAGGAGTTACTGACCAGGCACGGCACACCGGCGCGGGCCATTTCGCGGATGGCGTAGGCATCTTCGACAAGGCCTTGGCCGAAGCCTTGGTAAGCGATGTCGAGGAATGGAATCAGCTGGCGCGCCTTGACCACTTCGACCACGTGTTGCCACTGACCCTGATCAAGGTCGGCCCCGGTAGGGTTGTGGCAGCACGGGTGCAACAACACGATGCTGTGTGCCGGCAGGCTTTGCAGGGTTTGCAGCATGCCGTCGAAATCGACGCCCCGGCTGGCCGAGTCGAAGTATGGGTAGGTGTTCACCTTGAACCCTGCACCTTCGAAGATGGCGCGGTGATTGTCCCACGTCGGGTTGCTGACCCAGACTTCAGACTGCGGGAAATAACGCTTGAGGAAGTCGGCGCCGACTTTCAGTGCGCCAGAGCCGCCCACGGTCTGCACGGTAGCCACGCGTTTGGCGGTCACCGCCGGGTGATCGGCACCGAACAGCAGCGCCTGAATCGCCTGACGGTAGCTGCCCAGGCCCTCCATTGGCAGGTACAGCGAGGCTTCATGGGCCTGGCCTGCGATACGCTTTTCCACCGCATCCACAGCTGCCAGCTGCGGCACCACACCGGCCTCGTCGTAATAAAGGCCGATACTCAGGTTGACTTTGTCGGCGCGCGGGTCGGCCTTGAAGGTTTCCATCAACGAGAGGATCGGGTCGCCGGCATAGGCATCGACATGTTTGAACACAGCGTGCAGCTCCTTGGATCAGGACAGTTCGGAAAGACAGCCCTGAGCATACCCGCAGTTGCGGCCAAGGAACATCACATAAGTGCAAGGTTGTCTATGCAACTTTGCACAGCAGCTCAGCCCAGCAGTGCCGTAAGGCTCTGCAGCTCCTGCTCTTGCAACGCCACCCCTTCGCGCTCGGCCGCTTCCCGTTCGCGGTAGCGACGCTCGCCCGGCATCCGCGACAACCCGCAAGCCTGCATGTGCTCGACCAACTCCCGGCTGCGCTGAGCGAAGCGACTTCCCTCGGCGATGCTCGGGTCGATGACGATGAGCAGTTGGCCGGTCCATGGGGTTTTCGCCCCCGGGTGCCCGGACCAGTCGAATTCCCAGGAAAAGTGCCCACCGGTCAGGGCCGCGGCCAGTAACTCAACCATCATCGACAGAGCCGAGCCCTTGTGCCCACCAAAGGGCAACAGCGCGCCGCCTTCGAGTATCGCTCGCGGGTCAGTGGTCGGCTGACCTTGCGCATCGACACCCATGCCTTCGGCCAACTGCTCGCCCGCCCGTGCGGCGATCTGCACATCGCCATGGGCCATGGCGCTGGTGGCCATGTCGAAAACGATCGGGGGTTGCCCTGCGCACGGCGCAGCGAAGGCAATCGGGTTGGTACCGAACAATGGCTTGCGTGCACCATGCGGCACCACGCACGTCATGCTGTTGACCACACTCAGCGCCACCAGGCCTTGGTCGGCAAACGGCTCTACATCAGGCCATAGCGCTGCAAAATGGTGCGAGTTGTGGATCGCCAGCACGGCGATGCCCGCCTTACGGGCCTTTTCAATCAACAACTGGCGTGCTGCAGCCAGTGCCGGCTGGGCAAAGCCGCCTGCGGCATCGACGCGCACATACCCTGGGGCAACGTCGGTGACCGTGGGGGTGGCTCGGCCATCGACCCAACCGCTGGCCAGGGTCGAGACGTAGCCAGGGATACGAAACACGCCATGGCTGTGTGCGCCATCGCGTTGGGCGCTGCTGCAATTGTGCGCAAGCACGCCAGCCACCGTTTCGCTGCAGCCGTGACGCTGAAAAATCCGCTGCAATAGCGCCTCCAGGTCGGCGAATGGGATGCGCACGAGCGGGCCATGGGACGGTGTGGACATCTGTAGCTCCTTTTTTGGAATTGGAATAGCAACAGCCTGGCAACGACAAAAACTTTCTGACAAGTGACAGCTATCTGTCAATTGTTGACTCAATGACAGAAAACAGCCATTTTCTACCTACGCTTCATTTGGAACTGCGACATGAGCCAACCGATCAAGCAACGCCTGGAAAACAGCCTGCAAGGGGCCGCTGCCTCGGGTCGCAAAATTGCCAGCTACATGCTCGCGAACCTGCACGAGCTGCCCTTCCAGACCTCAGCGGACATTGCCGCCAAGTTAGGGGTTAGCGAATCCAGCGTGGGCCGCTTCTGCCGATCTCTGGGTTATGCCCATCTCAAGGCACTCAAGCAAGACCTGCAGAGCGATCTGGGTGATGGGCCGTGGTTGATGGGCGACCGCCTGCAAGAATATCGCCAGAACCAGGATGCCAGTGACACCGCAGGCAGCCTTGAACGAGAGATCGCTGCTCTGGTGCGCGTACACGAATACCGCCAGAGCGACGCGTGGCACGCTGTGGCACAGCGCCTGGCCAGCCAACCACGGGTGTGCATAGCCGGCTTTCAGACCGAGCGCGGCATCGCCATGTGCATGAGCCACCTGCTGCAATACCTACGTGACGGGGTGCAACTGGTCGATGGCAGCGCCGGGCACTTCGGCGAGGTACTGCTTGGACGCAGCGAAGACACGGCGCTGGTGGTATTCGAGGCCCGCCGCTATTCACGCCATGCCTTGCAGCTGTGTCAGAAAGCGCGCGCAGCGGGTATCCCGGTGACACTGGTGACCGACACCTTCTGCGACTGGGCCAATGCCCACGCCGACGAGGTATTTCGCATTCCCACCGAGTTCAATCTGTTCTGGGAGTCCACCGCGACGATGCTGTCGTGGGTCCATCTGATGGTCAACGAGGTCTGCAAGAAACTCGGGCCGGATGTTGAAAAGCGTTTGCAAGCAACTGCCGCTCTTCATAACGAGTTCGTCGGCTACACCTCGTGGCCAGCGGGCAAACAACAACAGTAAGCGTGCAAGAGGTGTGAGATGACCAAAACCATGGCTATGCTGGGTGCGTGTGCTCTGTTGCTCACAGGTAACGCCAGCGCAGAGACTCTGCGCTTTGCCACCGAAGGTGCCTACCCGCCGTTCAACTATGTCGATGCCAACAACCAGCTACACGGCTTCGACATCGATATCACCCATGCTCTTTGCGAACAGATGAAGGTCGAGTGCACGTTGGTCGCCCAGGACTGGGAGGGCATCATTCCGGCGCTGATGGCGCGCAAATACGATGCGGTGGTCGCATCGATGATCAATACAGAGGAACGGCGCAAGAAAATCGCCTTCACCGACCACTACTATCGCACCCCACTGACCGTCGCAGTGGCCAAGGACAGCAAGATCGACGATGCACAGACCAACTTCGACGGCTACACCGTCGGCGCCCAGTCGTCCTCGACACAGGCCATCTATGCCGAAGACGTGTACGCCAAGGCCGGGGCCAACGTGAAGCTGTACCCGACCATGGACGAGGCCAACGCCGACCTCGCTGCCGGGCGCCTGGACGGGGTAATCGCCGACAAATTCCCCCTGCACGAGTGGATGAACAAGAACGGTCAGGGCTGCTGCAAGGTGCTGGGCGACGTTGCCGGAACCCGGGCTGATGCCGCCATTGCCGTGCGCAAAGACGACGAGGCCCTGCGCCAGCGGCTCAATACCGCACTGGCCGCGATCGTCGCCAACGGTACCTACCAGAAGATCGCCAGCAAATACTTCGCTTTCGATATCTACAACTGATCTTCGGAAACGACGCGATCGTCAGGGCCGCTCAGCGGCCCTTTGCCCAAACGAGGCTGTAGCAGCACCAAAGCCGCGCTGCCCATGCAAGGGGTTCGTCATGCTCGATCAATTGTATTTACTGTCATTGGCCAATGGAGGCTGGGGCCAAGCGTTGCTCGCTGGGGCGCTGGTGACCGTTTCGCTGGCCCTGGCCTGCCTGCCCATCGGCCTACCACTGGGGCTGCTGGTAGCAATCGCGGCGCGCTCGAACAAACGCCTGCCAAGAGCTTGGGCCACCCTGTTTTCCACCGTGTTCCGCGGGCTGCCCGAGCTTCTGACCCTGCTCATCATCTTTTACGGATGCCAGATCGCGGCGCAAAAGCTGCTGGGCGCCATGGGCTATGAAGGCGAGTTCCTGATCAACACCTTCCTCGCGGCGATGATCGCCTTCAGCTTGGTGTTCGCAGCCTTCTCCAGTGAAATTTGGCTGGCTGCGTTCAAGACCCTGCCCAAAGGGCAACTTGAGGCTTGTTCGGCGCTGGGGCTGAGCAAGCGCACCGGGTTCATCAAGGTGGTACTGCCACAACTGACTCGCATCGCCCTGCCGGGGCTGTCGAACAATTGGCTGTCATTGCTCAAGGACACCTCGCTGGTATCGACCATCTCGCTGGTCGATCTGATGCGCCAGACCAACCTGGCAGTCAGCGTAACCAAGGAGCCGATGTTCTTTTACGCCGTGGCCTGCGTTGCTTACCTCCTATTCTCCGCTGTTTCGGGTCGGGCGTTCGCCTACATCGAACGCCGCAGCAACCGCCATCTGCAAGGAGCCCGCGTATGAGTGCCGATCAACTCCTGGGGCTGATCATGGACCCAGACCTGCTGGAGCGCTATGGCCCACGTTTCGTCGATGGTTTGCTGGTAACCGCCAAGCTGGTGGCCATTTCCTTCAGCCTGGGCGCCGTCCTTGGCCTGCTGCTGGCCCTGGCGCGTATGTCTGGCAATTTGATCCTGCAACGCTTGGCCGCCAGTTACATCTACTTCTTTCGCGGCTCGCCGCTGCTGGCACAACTGTTCCTGCTCTACTACGGCCTTGGCTCTCTGAAGGGGTTCTGGCAAGACGTTGGGCTGTGGTGGTTTTTTCGTGAAGCCTGGTTCTGCACATTGCTGGCGTTCACCCTCAATACCGCCGCCTACCAAGCCGAGATCTTTCGCGGCAGCCTGATGGCTGTCGCGCCGGGCCAGTATGAGGCAGCGCGGGCGCTGAATTTGAAGCGCTCGACCACCTTCTTCAAGGTGATCCTGCCGCAATCGTTGCTGGTAGCCATCGGCCCGCTGGGTAACGAGCTGATATTGATGATCAAGGCCAGTGCCATCGCTTCACTGGTGACCATCTACGACCTCATGGGGGTGACCAAACTGGCGTTCTCACGCAGTTTCGACTTCCAGATCTACCTGTGGGCCGCGGTGCTGTACCTATTGATCGTCGAACTGGTACGGCGCCTGCTCAAACAACTGGAGGCCCGGCTGGGCCGCCACCTGAACTGACTCAAGGACCTATCCATGCATTGCCAAACCCTTGTACTAGGCGCCGGAATCGTCGGCGTCAGTACCGCACTGCACCTGCAGGCCCGAGGGCGCCAGGTAATCCTGATCGACCGCAACGCTCCAGGCAGTGGCACCAGCCATGGCAACGCCGGGCTGATCGAGCGATCCAGCGTGATTCCCTATGCCTTCCCCAGGCAGTGGGGCGCGCTGTTGCGTTATGGCCTGAACCGTCAGCCAGACGTGCGCTACAGCCTGCAGCATCTGCCCAAGGCGGCGTCTTGGCTGATGCGCTACTGGCACCAGTCGGCACCGGCGCGCCTTGCCGGGGCAGCGGCCGACATGCTGCCGCTGGTGCAGCGCAGTGTCGTAGAGCACGATGCGCTGGTTCACGCGGCCGGCCTTGAAGGGCTGATCCAAGCCAAAGGCTGGATCGAGGTGTATCGCGACCCTTGCCTGTTCGAACAGGCAAAGGCTGAGCTCAAAGGGCTGGCCCGTTATGGCTTGCAGTATGAAATCCTCGAGCGCGGCCAACTCCAGGCCCGCGAGGATGCACTTGGCAGTACGGCGGTCGGCGGTATCCACTGGCTGGACCCCAAGACCGTCACCAACCCAGGCGCCCTCACCCGAGGCTACGCCGCCCTCTTCACCCAGCGCGGCGGGCAATTCTTGCATGGCGATGCGCGCAGCCTGCGCCAGGTCGCCGGCCACTGGCAGGTCGACAGCCAGCGCGGGCCGATCACTGCACATGAGGTTGTAGCGTGCCTCGGACCTCAGTCCGGAGCGCTTTACCAACAGCTGGGCTACCGGATTCCGCTGGGCATAAAGCGCGGCTACCACATGCACTATGGCACCCGTGACGGCGGGAAGTTGTTGCATTCAATTTGCGATACCCAAGGCGGCTATGTACTGGCGCCCATGGCCCAAGGCGTGCGCCTGACCACCGGCATCGAGTTCGCCGCCAGCGACGCGCCGGGCAACGAAATTCAGCTCCAGCGCTGCGAGGCCCTGGCCCGCAAGCTGTTCCCCGCCCTCGGTGAGCGCTTGGACGACAAACCTTGGCTCGGCCGCCGGCCATGCTTGCCTGACATGCGCCCAGTGATAGGCCCAGCGCATCGGCACCCGGGGCTGTGGTTCAACTTCGGCCACGCCCATCACGGTCTCACACTCGGCCCAGTCAGCGGCCGCTTGGTGGCCGAGCTCGTCACTGGCGAACACCCTTTTACCGACCCTGCGCCCTACAGCGCTGCGCGTTTCGACTGATATCCAGCGGGAGAACAACAACATGACCGCACCAATGAGCGTTGCCAGCCCGGCCCCGGAACATGACCCACGCCGGGAGCTTATTCGCATCGAGCGCCTGAACAAGCACTATGGCGCCTTCCATGTGCTGCGCGATATCGACCTGCGCGTGCGCGAAGGCGAGCGTATTGTTCTGTGTGGCCCGTCTGGTTCGGGCAAGTCGACCCTGATCCGCTGCATCAATCGCCTGGAAATCGCCGAGCAAGGTAGCATCCGGGTTGCCGACACCGACCTGGCTGCCAATACCCGCCAGGCAGCTCAGGTGCGTAGCGAAATCGGCATGGTGTTCCAGCACTTCAATTTGTTCCCGCACCTGAGCGTGCTGGACAACTGCCTGCTGGCCCCCACCAGCGTGCGTGGCCTGTCGCGCAAGGATGCCGAGGAGCTGGCCTATCATTACCTGAGCAAAGTCGGTATCCAGAGCCAGGCTAAGAAGTACCCAAGCCAATTGTCGGGCGGCCAACAGCAGCGGGTGGCGATTGCCCGTGCGCTGTGCATGAAACCGCGCATCATGCTGTTCGATGAACCCACTTCTGCGCTCGACCCGGAAATGGTCGCCGAGGTACTGGAGGTGCTGGTGCAACTGGCCGGCTCCGGGATGACCATGCTCTGCGTTACCCATGAGATGGGCTTCGCTCGGCAGGTAGCGGAGCGGGTGCTGTTTCTAGAGGGTGGTCAAATCATCGAAGACAGCCCGCCGCAAGTATTCTTCAATCAACCACGCACCCCACGAGCCAAAGCATTCCTCGCTCAGATCCTGCACTGAAGCGCAGATCATTGCAGCGCTGCAATGAGCCAACTGCATCGTTAAATATAATTGACCTTGGCCCCTGCCAAACCCTTGCTGGCTAAGGCTCGCAAGGAGGCAAGCCCCCATGATTTGGGGGCCTGAACGCGTTTGACTCGTTTGACATATCGAACGGCTCTGGCAAGCTATCGACAAGCCCCGACCGGATTCGCCCAGTGACGAGCCGGCAGTGCTCGGGACTTCAGGCAGCACACCCAGGCCACAGGCCGTGCACCTGCACAACAACGACAGGCAGAGCCCTGTCATAAGGTGACATATGTCCAACAGCAACATTGGCAACAAGCAACCTTCCCTGCGCAAACCCGTCGTTCTGATGACCATGGGCAGCCAAGAGCGCAAAGGCCATGACTATCAGGTCATGACTCACAAATACATCACTCCGCTGGTCGACTTCGCCGATTGCGTCCCGGTTCTGGTGCCTACCTGCTGCGGCATCGACGACCTGGAGACCTATCTGGACATGGCCGACGGCGTGTACCTGACCGGTGCCGGCAGTAATATCGACCCGGCGCTGTATGGCCAGGAAAACGAAACACCCGGTAAAGGCCAGGACAAGAACCGCGACCTGTTCGACATCCCGCTGGTCAAGGCAGCCCTCAAGCGCGGCCTGCCGATTTTCGGCATCTGCCGTGGTATGCAGGAAATCAACGTTGCCTTGGGCGGCGACATTTACCAGAAGGTCTATGCCGAGCCTGGCTTCAACGACCACCGAGAAAACCCGCAAGACCCTGTGGATGTGCAGTACGCACAAGTGCATGGGGTGAAGATCAAGCCGGGCAGCTGGCTGCGCGAAACCCTGGGTGTCGACGAGATTCGCGTGAACTCACTGCACGGCCAGGGCTTGCGCAACCTGGGTGCAGGCATCGAGCCGATCGCCCATGCCGAAGACGGCCTGGTCGAGGCAATCCACGCACCGAGCATCTCGCCTTTCCTGTTTGCCGTACAGTGGCACCCGGAATGGCAGGCAGCGCAAAACCCTGATTCGATCAAGATCTTCCAGGCTTTCGGTGATGCCTGCCGGGCGCAAGTGCGCAAAAGCCAGCTCAAGCGCCAACAGGCTGCCTGACACTCTTTTTCAGCTTCGTTAGCTTTGATCGCGGGGCGGCGCAAGGTCGCCCCCGTTCCCTCGGTCACCCTCTGCTGGTCCCAGAACACTTCCCGTAGGAACGGGCGGCGGGCTTGCGCCTGTCTCCGCGATCGTTTTTGAATCCCGCCAAGAGATACGATGACAAGCCTGCCGCTGAGCGGCGTTCAGGCTGCCATTCAGGTCATCGAGCACCAGTAATGACCCGTCGGCCGTGTAATCCACCACACCCATATCCCCTGACACTATCCCTTTGGAAAATGGTTTGTCCGCGTAGAGGCCGGTAACTCCCTGGGCTGCCTGTTACGCTGCGAAAAATATTCTGCAAAGGGGGCTAGTCATCCGCGAGGTTGTACGATAACTTACCTCCAACGCAAAACAACACCCTCACCCAAGCGCCTTAGGATGCCTACAACAATGAATCCACAAGAACTCAAATCCATCCTCTCTCACGGCCTGCTTTCCTTCCCGGTCACTGACTTCAACGCTCAAGGCGATTTCAACCAAGCCAGCTACATCAAACGCCTGGAGTGGCTGGCCCCGTACGGTGCCAGCGCACTCTTCGCCGCAGGTGGTACGGGTGAGTTCTTCTCCCTGGCCGCCAGCGAGTACAGCCAGGTGATCAAGACCGCGGTCGACACCTGCGCCAAGTCGGTACCCATCCTCGCCGGCGTAGGCGGCTCGACCCGCCAGGCCATCGAGTACGCACAAGAAGCCGAGCGCCTGGGTGCCAAGGGCCTGCTGCTGCTGCCTCATTACCTCACCGAAGCCAGCCAGGACGGTGTTGCCGCGCACGTCGAGGCAGTGTGCAAATCGGTCAACATCGGGGTAGTGGTGTACAACCGCAACGTCTGCCGGCTCAATGCCAGCCTCCTGGAACAGCTGGCCGAGCGCTGCCCGAACCTGATCGGCTACAAGGACGGCCTGGGTGATATCGAGCTGATGGTGTCGATCCGTCGCCGCCTGGGTGACCGCTTCAGCTACCTGGGCGGCCTGCCGACTGCCGAGGTCTACGCAGCCGCCTACAAGGCACTGGGTGTTCCGGTTTATTCTTCGGCAGTGTTCAACTTCATCCCCAAGACCGCGATGGACTTCTACCACGCCATCGCCCGTGACGATCACGCCACCGTGGCCAAGTTGATTGACGACTTCTTCTTGCCGTACCTGGATATTCGCAACCGTAAAGCCGGCTACGCCGTGAGCATCGTCAAGGCCGGGGCCAAGATTGCCGGTTACGATGCAGGCCCAGTACGCACACCGCTGACCGACCTCACCGGCGAAGAGTACGAGATGCTCGCCGCATTGATGGACAAGATGGGCCCGCAATAAGCGTGCTCTGCGGCCTGCCATTGCCGCCTCCGGAGTGGGCTGCCCCACTCCGGCTACAACTCGTGAGCCCGCACAAAAATAACTAGTGGGAGTGATGCCAACATGCAAGCGACTAAAAAGACGCATGTGCGCTACCTGATCCTGTTCATGCTGTTCCTGGTGACCACGATCAACTACGCAGACCGTGCAACCATCGCCATTGCAGGCTCCAGCCTGCAGAAAGACCTCGGCATCGATGCCGTCACCCTCGGGTATATTTTCTCCGCCTTCGGATGGGCGTACGTGGCCGGGCAGATACCCGGCGGCTGGCTGCTGGACCGCTTCGGCTCGAAGAACGTCTACGCCTTCAGCATTTTCACCTGGTCGCTGTTCACCCTGCTGCAGGGTTTTGTCGGCGGCCTGCCAGTTGCATGGGCAGTGGTGACCTTGTTTACCCTGCGCTTTCTCGTCGGCTTTGCCGAAGCCCCCTCGTTCCCCGGCAACGCCCGGGTCGTCGCGGCTTGGTTCCCGACCCAGGAACGCGGAACGGCTTCGGCGATCTTCAATTCAGCGCAGTATTTCGCCACCGCACTGTTTGCCCCGATCATGGGCTGGATAGTCTTCAGTTTCGGTTGGGAGCATGTGTTCGTGGTCATGGGGGCGCTGGGGATTCTGTTCTCCATGGTATGGCTCAAGACCATCTACAACCCGCGTCAGCACCCGCGCATCAGCCAAAGCGAACTGGACCACATCGAGCAAAACGGCGGCCTGGTCGACATGGACCAGAAGCGTGGTAACAGCGGCCCCAAATGGGGCTACATCAAGCAATTGCTGACCAGCCGCATGTTGCTTGGGGTGTACCTGGGCCAATACTGCATCAACGCCATCACTTACTTCTTCCTTACCTGGTTCCCTGTCTATCTGGTTCAGGAACGGGGCATGACCATCCTCAAAGCGGGCTTTATCGCCTCGCTGCCAGCGATCTGCGGCTTTATAGGTGGCGTGCTGGGCGGAGTCATCTCGGACTGGCTGCTGCGTCGCGGCAACTCGCTGACCTTCTCACGCAAGCTGCCAATCGTCTGTGGCTTGCTACTGTCCACCACCATGGTGTTCTGCAATTACGTGGATACCGAATGGATGGTGGTTGGTTTCATGACCCTGGCGTTCTTCGGCAAGGGTATCGGGGCCCTGGGCTGGGCGGTGGTGGCAGATACTTCACCCAAGCAGATCGCCGGGCTTTCGGGAGGGCTGTTCAACACCTTCGGCAATATTGCCTCGATCACTACGCCCATCGTTATCGGCTACATCATCAGCGCCACAGGTTCGTTCAAGTGGGCCTTGGTGTATGTGGGTGCCAATGCGCTGGTGGCGGTCTTCAGCTACCTGGTGATCGTCGGCCCGATCAAGCGTATCGAGTTGCGCGAAGATGCACCGCTTTCCAATTCTGAGCCAAGCGCTAGCAGCAAGCTGGCCACCTCGCAGCACTGAGTGATCACGCCCGTGCCGGCAATGCCGAAACGGGCGGATGTACAAAAAGCCTGAGAATCCGACAAGTAGGGCCCAAACATGCAGTTGATCGAACATTCCGATTCGCCCCGCTACGTACGCCTGCACGAGAACGATAACGTCGTGGTCGTAGTGAACGACGGTGGCCTAGGTGAAGGGGCGCGGTTCGCCGACGGCCTGACGCTGGTCGAAGCTGTACCACAAAGCCACAAGGTTGCGACCGTAACCATCGCGAAGGGTGAGGCGGTGCGACGTTACGGGCAAGTCATCGGCTACGCGCTGGAAGACCTGCACCAGGGCAGTTGGGTGCAGGAAAGCCAACTGGCAATGCCTGCTGCACCGGAGCTCGATAGCCTGCCGCGCTGCGACGCAGTCCCGGCTGCCCTGCCGCCACTAGAGGGCTTCACCTTCGAAGGTTTTCGCAACGCCGACGGCACTGTCGGCACCCGCAACATCCTTGGCATCACCACCACTGTGCAATGCGTAACCGGCGTGCTGGAGCACGCGGTCAAACGTATCCGCAGCGAACTGCTGCCCAAGTATCCCAACGTCGACGACGTGATAGCCATCACCCACAGTTACGGTTGCGGCGTGGCAATCAACGCGCGCGATGCGTACATCCCGATCCGCACTGTGCGCAACCTGGCGCGCAACCCCAACCTGGGAGGCGAAGCGCTGGTAATCAGCCTGGGCTGCGAAAAGCTCCAGGCCGGGCAGGTCATGCACGATGGCGACCCTTCGGTTGACCTAAGTGAACCGTGGCTGTATCGCTTGCAGGACGCCACACTTGGCTTCAGCGAAATGATCGAACAGATCATGGGCCTGGCCGACACCCGCCTGAAAAAACTCGACCAACGCCGCCGCGAAACCGTCCCGGCCAGCGAATTGATTCTTGGCATGCAGTGCGGTGGCAGCGACGCCTTCTCCGGCATCACCGCCAACCCGGCGCTGGGCTTTGCCGCCGACCTGCTGGTGCGTGCAGGCGCCACAGTACTGTTCTCGGAAGTGACCGAGGTGCGTGATGCCATCTACATGCTCACTTCCCGCGCCGAGAACCAAGAAGTCGCCGCCGCCTTGGTACGCGAGATGGACTGGTACGACCGTTACCTGCAACAAGGTGCGGCAGACCGTAGCGCCAACACCACGCCGGGCAACAAGAAAGGCGGCTTGTCGAATATCGTCGAAAAGTCCCTCGGTTCGATCGTCAAATCTGGCAGCGGCGCCATCCAGGGCGTCCTTGGCCCAGGTGAGCGGGTCAACCGCAAGGGCCTGATCTTCTGCGCCACCCCGGCCAGCGACTTCGTCTGCGGCACCCTGCAACTGGCTGCTGGCATGAACCTGCATGTATTCACCACTGGCCGGGGCACGCCGTATGGCTTGGCCATGGCGCCTGTGGTCAAGGTCTGTACCCGTACCGAACTGGCTCAGCGCTGGCCCGATTTGATCGACATAGACGCAGGCAGCATCGCCAGCGGTCGCTCGACCATCGAGACCCTGGGCTGGGAGCTGTTCCACTACTACCTGGACGTTGCCAGCGGCCGTAAGCAGACCTGGGCTGAACAACACCGCCTGCATAACGACATCACCTTGTTCAATCCGGCACCCATTACCTGATATCCCTAGGAGACCCACATGCCAGAGATCCTCGGCCACAACTTCATCGCAGGTCAACGCAGCGCCGCCGGCCCGCAACGCTTGCAGAGCCTGGACGCCACCACCGGCGAGGCCCTGCCTTACAGCTTTGCCCAAGCCACTGATGGCGAAGTCGATCAGGCCGCTAACGCTGCCAAGGCCGCTTTTGCTGAGTTCCGTCAACTGAGCCCGACGCGGCGCGCCGAATTCCTCGAAGCGATCGCCGCCGAACTGGACGAGCTCGATGACAGTTTCGTCGCCATCGTCTGCCGCGAAACTGCCCTTCCAGCCGCTCGCATCCAGGGCGAACGCGGCCGCACCAGCGGCCAAATGCGCCTGTTCGCCCAAGTGCTACGCCGCGGGGATTTCCTAGGGGCCCGGATCGACCTAGCCCTACCTGAGCGCAAGCCGCTGCCACGGGTCGACCTACGTCAGATGCGCATTGGTGTCGGGCCTGTCGCGGTATTTGGCGCCAGCAACTTCCCGTTGGCCTTCTCCACCGCCGGTGGTGATACCGCAGCCGCCTTCGCCGCCGGTTGCCCGGTGGTTTTCAAGGCCCACAGCGGCCACATGGCCACCGCAGACCTGGTGGGCACGGCGATCATCCGCGCCGCCGAGCGCACCGGCATGCCCCAAGGCGTGTTCAATATGATCTTCGGCAGCCGTGTTGGCGAAACGCTTGTGAAGCACCCGGCCATCCAGGCCGTAGGCTTCACCGGCTCGCTGAACGGTGGTGACGCGTTGTGCCGCATGGCTGCAGAACGCCCACAGCCGATTCCGGTGTTCGCCGAAATGTCGAGCATCAACCCGGTGATCATCCTGCCCGGTGCCCTGGCCAAGCGTGGCGAAGCCATCGCGGGCGAATTGGCAGGCTCTGTGTGCATGGGCGCAGGCCAGTTCTGCACCAACCCAGGGATGGTAATCGGCCTGCGCTCGCCACAGTTCAGTCAACTGCTGACAAATCTGGGGCAGCAGCTGGATGCCCAAGCCGGCCAGACCATGCTCAATGCTGGCGGCCTGCGAAGCTACGTAGGCGGGTTGGAGCATTTGCAAGCCCATGCCGGCATCCAGCATCTGGCTGGTCAAGCCCAGGAAGGCAGTCAGGCCCGCGCGCAACTCTTCAAAGCCGATGCCAGCCTGCTGATCAACGCCGATCCGCTGCTGCAGGAAGAAGTGTTCGGCCCGACCACCGTGGCTGTGGAGGTGCAGGACGACGACCAGTTGCGCGCCGCACTGCTCGGGCTGCGTGGCCAGCTTACCGCCACATTGATCGGCGAGGCTGAAGACTTCGAGGCCTATGCGTGGCTGGTGCCTTTGCTGGAGGAAAAAGTCGGCCGCATTCTAATCAACGGATACCCGACCGGCGTTGAAGTGTGCGACGCGATGGTGCATGGCGGCCCTTACCCGGCTACCTCCGATGCCCGCGGCACGTCGGTTGGCACCCTGGCCATCGACCGTTTCCTGCGCCCGGTGTGCTATCAGAACTACCCGCAGGCGTTGCTGCCCGAAGCACTGCGCGACAGCAACCCGCTTGGGCTGCGCCGCTTGGTCAACGGGCAGTGGAGCGAAGGCTCGATTTAAAGGCTCTGAAACGCGCACGCTCCGCACGTGCGCTAACGCTGCTCAGTGAACTAGGGGGGTCGCTTTGCGGCCCTTTGCCCGCATAAGGCTGAGTACAAGGTCCGAGCAGGCCTTGGATTGACAGCATTATGCGGGCGTTTCCAGCATCAACCTTCTACAGAGTGGGGTGCATGCGGATTTACTTGCGAAGAGACCGGCACAAGCTCTTGAGCAATCAGGCCCCTTGCGCCTCGGCTTGCTCATGGGCCTGACGCAAACGCTCGCGGCTATTGCTCAGATGCATGCGCATGGCCATTTTCGCCCCTTCGCTGTCGCGCCGCGAAATGCTTTCATAGATCGCTTCATGTTCATGCATCAGTCGGCTCATGTAGTGGGCCTGGTCGTCGTGGGCCAAACGTGCCGAATTCAACCGGGTACGCGGAATGATACTGGTGCCCAAGTGGTTGAGAATATCAGCGAAGTAATGGTTGCCGCTGGCCTGGGCAATACGTAAATGGAACTGGAAGTCTGCCGACACCGCATCGTTGGCGTGGGCAGCACCCTCGTTGAGTTCGTCCAGCGCCGCGCGCATACCCGCCAGTTCTTCATCGCTGCGCCGCTGTGCCGCAAGGCCCGCCGCTTCGATTTCCAGGGCGATGCGCAGCTCCAGCACCGCCAGCACCTCGCGCAAGGTAACCACGGTCGCCGGGTCGATTCGAAAGCCGCCAGTCGCTGGTGCATCCAGCACGAAGGTGCCGATACCGTGTCGCGTCTCGACTTGCCCCGCCGCCTGCAGCCGGGAGATCGCCTCACGCACCACGGTGCGGCTGACACCCTCCTCGGCCATGATCTGCGATTCGGTCGGTAGCTTGTCGCCGCGCTTGAGTTGGCCGCTGCGAATGCGCTCGGTCAGCACCGTGACCAGTTCCTGAGCCAGACTGCGCGGCTTGCGCCGGGTCCTAGCCTGTACCTGCTGCTCTGTCATGCCGTGTATTTCACCTTGAAAGACAGCGCCCATGATAGCGCAAGCAGTTGTACGATCACATACACCCTATGCGGTATTTCACGCTCGCGCTTTATGTCGCTGGATTACCCTAATTGTTCGCTTTGCCTAAAGGGGTTGCCAGGGCCGGTCGGTGACAATGGATAGCCGCCATTGCCCTAAGTAGTGAGCGCTAAGAGAAACCCATGGGCACCCGCTAGGTCACAGCCTGATGGGAAAATGCTGGCCCCCAAGTTTCGCAAGCACAGGCAAACTCCTTTGATCTTCAGATGCTTAGGACAGCAACATGCGACCCATTCGAGCTACAGTAGCCGTCTTCTCACTCACCGCCTTGGCCTTCGGCGCACACGCCAAGCCGCTTGATCAGAACGACCGCAAAGTGTGTGGTTGGGGCTCGCAAATCGCCGCCGAAGCCCAGCAGGCGAAGCTTTCGGGTGTGACACTGTACGCCACCCGCAAGAAGCTGCAAGTCCGACGCTTCGCCAAACCTTGGATGCGCATGACCGCCTTCGGGATCACAGAACAGACCTACAACAGCCGCTCCAGGCTACCACCGGCTGCAATCAAGAAAACCTACTATGAGCAATGCATCCAGCACGCGATAGCGAAAAAATAATTGATATGGATCAATTGTTTATAGAGCATTCTTCATCCTGAATATTTCACATTTCACGTGAAGTGCATGCCCTCTTTGCACCTAAATACGCCTTGGGCGAAATTCGTTAGACTGATCTGACTCCAATTCAGCCGACGAAAGCATTCGCCCCATGGATGAGCTGCGTAAGATCGACCTCAACTTGCTGCTGGCGCTGCACGCATTGCTCACTGAGAAGCACGTGACGCGTGCGGCTTTGCGCCTGCACCGCAGCCAACCAGCGGTTAGCCACGCCTTGGCGCAGTTGCGGGCACACTTCGACGACCCCCTACTGATTCGCCAACGTGGCCAAATGACCTTGACCGCACGTGCGCAGGCGTTGGCCAAACCACTGCAGGATGCCCTAGGCAGCCTCAACGGTTTGTTGGCCGCACCACTGTTCGACCCTGGCCAGGCGCACCGACGTTTCAGGCTGTCATTGTCGGACTACGCCTCGCGCATCATTTTGCCGCCACTGGTGCGCTACCTACGCCGGGTCGCCCCAGGGATCGACCTGGCTATCAGTCAGGCCAGCCGTGAAACCATGCTCGCCCAGTTACTCGATGGTGAACTGGACCTGGCATTGGGGATTTTTCCGGACCTTCCAGCCGGGATCATCACCCAGACCTTATTCGAAGACAGTTTCATCAGTGTCGCAGACCATCAGGTGCTGCCGGCTGCAGGCGAACTCACCCTAGAACAGTGGCTGACGCGCCCTCACGTGCTCATGGCCATGCATCCCGATGCCTATGATGAAATCGAGCAGGCTCTGACAGAGCAAGGTCTACGGCGCCATATCGCCCTCGCGTTGCCACACTGGAGCGCGGCAGTGGACGTGCTGAGCGGCACGGACCTGATCCTTACCGTCGCCAAGCGCGCGCTCGGGCCGCAGTTGCACCCTTCTCTGTGCCAGTTCGCCCCACCGCTCCCGATAGCCGCACTGGCCTATCAGCAGGCCTGGCACGCACGCAAGGACAGTGACCCTGGCCATCGCTGGCTGCGCGAGGCCGTGTGGGCGTGTAGCCAGTCAGAGCATTGATCAGCGCTCGATCATGGCTCGGCCGGGCTCTGGGCTCGTGGTCCAGCCTCCCTGCACCAGCAACACGCCGCCAAGGATCAACAACACACCCGCTACCCTGGGCAGGTTCACGGGTTTGCTGGCAGCTCCCACCAGGCCAAAATGATCGACAATCACCGACGTCAGAATCTGGCCTGCCACCACCAAGACCAAAAAGCCTGCCGTACCCAGCTTGGGTGTCAAAGCTGCAGCGCCAGCCACATAGAGCGCGCCCAGCACGCCGCCAATCCATAGCCACCAAGGCCCCTGCGCGGCTTTGCTCAGGTCAGGCATGGGCACACGCAGAATCAGCAACGCTGCAATCACTACCAGCGAACTTACCGTCAGAGAGGTGAACGCCCCCCACAACCAGTGCCCGAGTGCACGACCAACCGCGGCGTTGCTAGCTGCTTGATACGGCAGCACCAACCCCGCCAGCAAGGCCATCAATATAGGGAGAGCAGTCAGTAAAATGGATTTGGAGATCATGATCGAGCCCATCGGTATACAAGATGAGCAGATCATCACTTGATAACCATTGATTATGGAAATCGAAGATATGCACGCTGATCATTCGTGCTACGAATGCCCCACCCTGAAGCCTGTCCCTTCCGCGACATGATGGCGAAAAGGACAGGCTGGGGCTCTAGCTTTACTTGCGGGTAACCCGCCACACCGTGTTCGCCAGGTCGTCGGCGATGATCAGCGCGCCTCGTGGGTCGACGGTCACCCCCACTGGGCGGCCACGGGTCTTGCCATCTTCACCACGGAAGCCCGTCGCAAAGTCGATGGGCTCGCCTGCAGGCTTGCCGCCTTTGAAGGGTACGAAGATCACTTTGTAGCCGACGGGGTTCGGGCGGTTCCAGCTGCCGTGTTCACCCACGAACGCCCCTTCGGCAAACCGCTCACCCATCGCTGCATTGGAGAAATCGACACCCAGCGCAGCGACGTGGGAACCCAAGCTGTAATCCGGCTTGATGGCGGCAGCCACCTTGTCCGGGTTCTGCGGCCTAACGCGCTCATCTACGTTCTGCCCCCAGTAGCTGTAGGGCCAGCCGTAGAAGCCGCCCTCACGCACCGAAGTGAGGTAGTCCGGTACCAGGTCCGGCCCCAGTTCGTCACGTTCGTTGACCACCGTCCACAGTTGGCCGGTATCTGGCTGGATGGTCAATGCGGTTGGGTTGCGCAGGCCGGTGGCGTACGGCCTATGGGCTCCGGTGACCGCATCCACCTGCCAGACCATGGCGCGGTCTATCTCCACCTCCATGCCGCGCTCGGTGATGTTGCTATTGGAGCCTATGCCCACATACAGATAGCGCCCATCGGGGCTAATGGTCAGCGATTTGGTCCAGTGATGGTTGACCTGCCCTGGCAGGTCGGTGAGTTTGCTGGGTGGGCCGCCGGCTTTGGTCTGGCCATCCTGGTAATCGAAACTCACCAGCGCATCCTGGTTGGCGACGTACAATTTGCCGTCGGCATATGCCAGCCCATAAGGCGCGTTGAGGTTATCGGCGAATACCGTCTGCATCTCGTAGGTGCCATCACCATCGGCATCGCGCAGCAGGGTCAAACGGTTGCCACCTTTGACCTGGGTATTGCCCTGGGCCTTTATCTGACTGGCGATCACATCCTTGGGCTTGAGCTTGGCGGCGCTGCCGCCACGCCCCTCGGCGATCAGAATATCGCCATTGGGCAGTACCAGGCTTTGACGCGGAATTTTCAGATCGGTGGCGATGGCGGTGATGCTGAAGCCCTCGGGCACTGTAGGTTTCTGATCACCCCACTGCGCTGGTTGGGCGATTTTCATACTGGGCAACAGCCCGCGCTCAGGCGCAGGCAGCTTCGGATCAGGGCCCAGCGCTTGATTCGGCTCACCGTCACCACCACAGGCGGCCAACAGCAGGGCCACGCTCAACAGAGAAAGTGCGTGCAATGGCTTCATGCTTCAACTCCCGAACGCAGATTGCTCAAGCCCAGCCCAGCGGCCACGCAGGCCAGGATGCTGACGATTACCGACAGCACCAAACCAGCGGGCATCACTGCCCAGGCATCCTTGGCGTGTTCGAAAGCATTGATCAGGCCCAGCACCCACGTCACCAACAGCAGCAGCAAATAAAGGGTCGGCCGCCCAGCTTTGCGCCGAGCGCGCACCAGGTTGGCCAAGGCGAACAACAACGCCAGCCCGCAGAACAACAAGCCACCGGCTATCAACCATGCGGCGAAGTTGCTCCACTGGATCTGATAGCTCATGTAGTAGGCAATGTCGCTCAGCAGTGCGCCGAGAAACAACGGTACCGTGCCGGCCAGCAAAATCGCATGCAGCGGGCTGGGCGTGCATCGGTAAAGAGTGTGCTCAGTAGCGCTCACGGCGCCTCCTTATCAGTCGGTATCCTAAGGCTGGCAGACTGGCGCGCGGCTCGGTCCATCAGGCGTGCGCAGGGTGCGCTTAAGAAGGGATCACCTGGATGTGCGGATAGTTCACCGCTTGGCTTGATGCAAGTAGTCTTGAAGACTCCATGCACGGGTGACAAGGGGGCAGGATGGGCATCGAGGACAAACGCCATAGGGCGTGCTGGGCTACAGCTGTGCTGATGGCCGTGAGCTTGGTCATCAATGCCGGATGCTCGAGCAAAAGCACCAAGGCGCGCTACTATGCCGCGGCGCCTGGTTCCAACTGTTTCGCCAAGGCGTTGCCCAGCATTGGCGAAGGCGGACTTGCCTGGGGCAATACCCTAGGCATCGCCAAGCAGAAATCGTTGAACAATTGCATCCGATACGCCGGCCGCTCCGGCGGCACACCTGGCACATGCCAGGTAGTGCTCGCCAAGTGCAAGCACTGAGGTTCAAGGCCGGCTGGCGCCGCAGACGGCGACGGCGCATCGGTAACGGCCAGCCAATTGCGTCGCCAACGGGCGCACAGCGCCCTGCCAAGGCTCAGGCGAACTTTGCCCGGGCAGCATGCAGCTTCTTGTAGCTTTCGATCAGGCGCAGATGTCGGTCCAGCCCTTCGAGTTTCGTGCTGGTCGGCGTCAGGCCGTAGAATCGAACGCTTGCCTCGACCGACCCCAGCGCTGCATCCATCCGCTCATTGCCGAACATGCGCCGCAAGTTGGTCTCGTAATCGGCGATTTCAAGCTCATCGTCCAAGTACACCTCCAACACCACGTTCAGCGCCTGGTAGAAAAGCCCGCGATCGACAGTGTTGTCATTGAATTGCAGGAACGCCTCGACCAGCTCCTTGGCATCCTCCAAGCGCTTGAGCGCAAGGCAGATCAGAAGTTTGAGCTCCAGAATGGTCAGCTGGCCCCACACCGTATTCTCGTCGAATTCAACGCCAATCAGCGTGGTGATAGTGGTGTAGTCATCCACGTCGAGGTTGTTCAGGCGTCGGCGCAGGGCGCGCAGCGCTCGGTCGTCGAGGCTGTGCAGGTTGAGAATGTCGGCGCGAAAATCCAGAGCGCGGTTGGTGTTGTCCCAGATCAGGTCTTCAACCGGGTAGATCTCGGAATAGCCTGGCACCAGGATGCGACAGGCAGTGGCGCCGAGATTGTCGTACACGGCCATGTAGACCTCTTTGCCAAGGCCTTCGAGGATGCCGAACAAGGTTGCCGCTTCCTGGCTATTGGAGTCCTCACCGTGGCCTGAGAAGTCCCATTCGACGAACTCGAAGTCGGCCTTGGCGCTGAAGAAGCGCCACGACACCACACCGCTCGAATCGATAAAGTGCTCGACGAAGTTGTTCGGCTCGGTGAGGGCATGGCTTTCGAAGGTCGGTTGCGGCAGGTCGTTCAGCCCCTCGAAGCTGCGCCCTTGCAGCAGCTCGGTAAGGCTACGCTCAAGCGCCACTTCGAAGCTTGGATGGGCACCGAACGAGGCAAATACCCCGCCGGTACGCGGGTTCATGAGTGTCACGCACATCACCGGGAACTCACCGCCGAGCGATGCGTCCTTGACTAACACCGGGAACCCCTGCTCCTCCAGGCCCTGTATACCGGCCAGGATGCCCGGATACTTGGCCAGCACATGCGGCGGAACGTCCGGCAGGGCCAGCTCCCCTTCGAGTATCTCGCGTTTGACGGCACGCTCGAAAATTTCTGACAGGCACTGTACCTGGGCCTCGGCCAAGGTGTTACCAGCGCTCATGCCGTTGCTCAGGAACAGGTTTTCGATCAGGTTGGAGGGAAAGTACACCACCTGTTGATCGGACTGGCGCACGAATGGCAGCGAACAGATGCCGCGCTCGGTGTTGCCCGAGTTGGTGTCGTACAGGTGCGAACCGCGCAGCTCGCCATCTGGGTTGTAGATGCCTAAGCAGTGCTCATCGAGAATCTGCGTGGGCAAAGCGTCTTTTGGCCCAGGCTTGAACCATTGCTCGTTCGGATAATGCACGAACGGCGCATTGGCAATGTCCTCACCCCAGAACTGGTCGTTGTAGAAGAAGTTGCAGTTCAGCCGCTCGATGAACTCACCCAGCGCCGAGGCCAGCGCGGCCTCTTTGGTCGAGCCCTTGCCGTTGGTGAAGCACATCGGCGACTGCGCATCGCGTACGTGCAGCGACCAGACGTTAGGCACGATGTTGCGCCATGAGGCGATTTCGATCTTCATGCCCAGGCCTGCGAGGATACCGGACATGTTGGCGATGGTCTGTTCCAGCGGCAGGTCCTTGCCGGGAATGTAGGTGGTGGTTTCGGCCACCGGCATCAGCAGGCCCTGGGCATCGGCGTCGAGGTTGTCGACCTGCTCGATGATGAACTCAGGGCCGGTCTGCACGACTTTTTTCACGGTGCAGCGATCGATCGATCGCAAGATGCCCTGACGATCCTTCTCGGAAATGTCCTCAGGCAGCTCGACCTGAATCTTGAAGATCTGGTTATAGCGGTTTTCCGGGTCGACGATATTGTTCTGCGACAGGCGAATATTCTCCGTGGGGATATCGCGGGTCTGGCAGTAGAGCTTGACGAAGTACGCCGCACACAGCGCCGAGGACGCCAGGAAATAGTCGAACGGGCCAGGGGCCGAACCATCGCCTTTGTAGCGGATCGGCTGATCGGCGATCACCGTGAAGTCGTCGAATTTGGCTTCAAGACGAAGGTTGTCGAGAAAGTTGACTTTGATTTCCATGCGGACAGTACCGTGATTTAAGCGTGCAAAACGAAATTGGCCGGCATTATCCGGGTTTTCGCCCCGGAAGTCCCCTTCGCCATCCCGTGCGCCTACCCAATCCAACGGATTGCTTGCCTGATCCTGCGAACCCCCATCTGCAACCTGACCAGTGGTCGTATCTGTGTGCTAGCGTTTCTGGATTGGGGGGCAACGAATCCCCCAGTCGACAGTCAATGCCATCAACCGATGATCAGCAGGTGAGCCATGGAACTTCGTATCAACCAGACGACCTACCAGGTCGACGCCGATGCCGACACGCCGTTGCTGTGGGTACTGCGCGACGACCTGGGCATGACTGGCACCAAGTATGGTTGTGGGCTGGCCCAGTGCGATGCGTGTTCAGTGTTGGTCGATGGCAACGTTGTGCGTGCCTGTGTCACCCCAGTAGCCGGCGTGGTTGGCCGCGAAGTCACCACCATCGAAGCGGTAGAGGCCGATGAAGTCGGCAAGCGTGTGGTCGCAGCTTGGGTCAAGCACCAAGTGGCGCAATGCGGCTACTGCCAATCTGGTCAGGTCATGGCTGCCACGGCGCTGCTCAAGCACACCCCCAAACCGAGCGATGAGCAGATCAACGCGGCGATGGTCAATCTCTGCCGCTGCGGCACCTATAACGCCATTTACACGGCGGTGCATGCACTCGCCCAAGGGGAGCAGGCCTGATGAATACTCCCATCGATCATGGCGCAGTGCTAATGGAGTTGCAAAAGGGCGAAACCGTCAATCTGTCGCGTCGTCGCTTCCTGGCCGGCACAGCGGTGGGTGCACTGGTGCTAGGTTTTGGCCTACCACTGGGGTCGGCTCGGGTACAGGCAGCGACGCCAGCCACAGCAGAACGCGGCACCCAGGTTCCGGCGTTTCTGGAAATCCGCCCTGATGGCAAGGTGCGCCTGCTCAGCCCATTCATGGAAGGCGGTCAGGGCCCGTTCACGGCCATGGCGCAGATTGTTGGCGAGGAACTGGACGTTGACCCTGTCAATTTCCTGGTCGAGAGCGCCCCGCCTGGTGAAGCCTATGTGGTGATGGAAAATGGCATGCGCATCACGGGCGGTAGCATGTCGGTGCGCATGAGCTACCCGACCATGCGCCGGCTCGGCGCTCTTGGCCGGGCCATGCTGCTACAGGCCGCCGCCGAGCAATGGCGCGTGCCAGTCGATGAGCTGACCACCGAGCCTGGCAAGGTCGTGCACGCAAACTCCGGTCGCTCACTGGCGTACGGTGAACTGGCCGGCCGCGCCATGGACCTGCCGGTTCCGGATCCAGGCAGCGTCAAACTGCGCGACCCCAGCCAGTTCCGCTGGATCGGCAAACCAGTACCGCGCTTGGATGCCTACGACAAATCCACGGGCAAGGCCCAGTACTGCATCGATATCAAGGTCGATGGCATGCTGCATGCCGCCGTGCAGCATGCGCCGCGCCTGGGCATGACCGTGGGCAGCCTACGCAATGAGGCGCAGGTTCAGGGCATGAAAGGGGTGCATTCGGTGCACCAGCTGCCAGGGGCGGTAGCCGTGGTGGCCGAGCGCTGGTGGCATGCCAAGCGCGCCGTCGAGGCGATTCAGGTGGACTGGAAAGAGCCTGAGGCCGACAGCCAGGTGCGGGCAATGCCGGCAGACTTCTCAAGCGATGGCTGGCGGGAGCACTTGGCCAATGCGCAAGGCCCGGCCCGCGACGATGAACATGAAGGGGACGTTGAAAGTGCCTTGGCCAATGCCAAGACCACGGTCCAAGCCAGCTACCAGAACCAGTACCTCAACCATGCCCAGCTCGAGCCGCCGTCCGCCATCGCTCGCTTCAACCCTGATGGGACCCTCGAGGTGTGGCTGCCTAACCAGGCCCCGGACATGTTCCGCGATGACATCGCCAAGCGCACCGGCCTGGACGCGGCTCAAATCACCTTGCACTCGCCGCTGCTCGGTGGCTTCTTCGGTCGCCATTTCCTCTACGATTCGGCCAATCCCTATCCACAAGCCATTGCCCTGGCCAAAGCGGTCAATCGCCCGGTCAAGCTGATATGGAGCCGTGAGGAAGAGTTCTTGCGCGACGTGCTGCGCCCGGTGGCGGTGGTCAAGTTCCGTGCAGCGCTGGATGCCGACGGGCTACCGGTAGCCCTCGAAGCGATCAGCGCCACCGAAGGGCCCACCGAAGCCCTCGCGGGCAAACAAGGCGAGAAGGTCGACCCCACTGCTGTAGAGGGGCTTTCGGGCAAAGCCTACGCCATCGCCAACAAGCGGGTCGCCCAGATCTATGTGAAAGGCCCAGCAATGCTCGGTTACTGGCGCTCGGTGGGCAACTCGTTGAACGACTTCTTCTACGAATCATTCCTCGACGAATTGGCCGACAAGGGCGGAAAGGATCCTTACGAACTTCGCCTGCACTTGTTGCGTGACAATCAGCGCCTGACCAACCTGCTGCACGCGGTGGCCGAACTGTCCGGAGGCTGGAAGCGCGGGCCATTCACCGCTGAGGACGGCAGCAGGCGCGCCCGTGGCATTGCCATGGCTTCACCGTTTGGCTCGCAAGCGGCGGCCATCGCTGAGGTGTCCATCGAAAACGGTCAGGTCAAGGTGCATGACATATGGCAGGCAATTGACCCCGGCAGCATAGTCAACCCCTCGATCATCGAGCACCAGGTCAACAGTGCAGTGGCACTGGGGCTGTCGCAGACGCTGGTGGAGGAAGCGGTCTTCATCGATGGCAAGCCCCGTGCTCGCAACTACGACTTGTACCCAATCCTGCCACCCTCGCGTATGGCTCGGGTGCATGTACGTATCGTCGAGAGCGGAGCAAAGATGGGTGGCATCGGTGAGCCGCCGTTGCCGGCAGTGGCGCCTGCCGTGGCCAATGCCGTGGCGCAGTTGACCGGCCAACGGGTGCGTAGCCTGCCCTTGAGCCGCCATACCTTCAGCTGACTGGAAAAGGACTGCCCAATGAGCCATCGTCGTTTCGCCAGAGCCGCTGGCTGGCTGGCCATGCCGTGCTTGATCGCGGCCGGCCTGCTGGCCTGGTACGTGACCCGCGAACCAGCCAGCCCCTTCAACACCGACCAAACACAACAATTTGACCCCGCGCAGGTCAGCCGCGGCGAGTATGTCGCCAGGCTGAGCGATTGCGTCGCTTGCCACAGCCTGCCCGACAGCAAGCCGTTTGCCGGTGGTTTGGCCATGGCCACGCCCTTGGGTACCATCCATGCGACCAATGTCACCCCTGACCGCGAGACTGGCATCGGCAATTACAGCCTGGCTGATTTCGATCGCGCCGTACGCCATGGGGTGGCGCCCGGCGGTCGTCGGTTGTATCCCGCCATGCCCTACCCCTCTTACGCCAAACTCAGCGATGACGATGTGCAGGCGCTGTACGCCTTCTTCATGAGTGGTGTGCAGCCAGCTCATCAGGCAAACCTGCCAAGCGATATCCCTTGGCCGTTGAATATGCGCTGGCCCATTGCCTTGTGGAATGGGCTGTTCGCCGCCAAGTCCCCTTACGCCGATAAGGCCGGGCAGGATGCGTTGTGGAACCGCGGCGCCTACATCGTTCAGGGCCCGGGCCATTGCGGCAGCTGTCACACCCCGCGCGGCCTTGCGTTCAATGAAAAAGCGCTCGATGAAGACGGTAAACCCTACCTGGCCGGCGCCCTGCTCGATGGCTGGTACGCCCCCAGCCTTCGCAGCGACCCCAACACCGGCCTTGGCCGTTGGAGCGAGGCTGAAATCGTCCAGTTCCTCAAGACAGGCCGCAATCGGCATGCGGTCGTCTACGGGTCCATGACCGAAGCGTTCAACAACTCCACCCAGTTCATGCACGATGAAGACCTGAACGCTATTGCTCGCTACCTCAAATCCCTGCCCGGCGACCCTGAACGAGACGGTGCGCCTTGGCAGTATCAAGCGTTGTCGGCAGCCACACGGTTGGACGACCCCGGCGCGCACACTTACGTGACCCGTTGCGCCAGCTGCCATGGCCTCGATGGCAAGGGTCAGGGGCAATGGATGCCACCGCTGGCCGGTGCCACTTCGGCGTTGGCCCGCGAAAACGCCTCGGCGATCAACATTACCCTCAACGGCTCGCAGCGCGTAGTCGCCGCCGGAATACCGGATGCTTACCGCATGCCCGCCTTCCGCGAACAGTTGACGGACCCGCAGATCGCGGCGGTGCTGAGTTTCGCGCGCAGCGCCTGGGGCAATAACGGTGGCACGGTGGACGCGCAGGCAGTGAGCAAGCTACGTGGGCACACCGACCCGGCCAGCAGCAGCCCGATCATTCTGCACATGCGTTGAGGGCCCGGGCCAATGGAAAGTATCGACTTGTTGGTGCTGCGTAGCGCACACGATTGGCTGCTGGCGGGCGAACGCGTACTGCTGGCCACCGTCGCCCGCACCTGGGGCTCATCGCCCCGGCCAGTAGGTTCGATGATGGCCTTGCGCGGCGACGGCCGGGTGGTGGGAAGCGTATCGGGTGGCTGCATCGAAGACGATCTCATCCACCGCTACACCACCGCCTACCGCGGCGAGGGTATGCCATCAAGCCCACCGCAGGTGGTGCGCTATGGTGTCAGCGCCGATGAAGCCCACCGCTTCGGCCTCCCCTGTGGCGGTACGCTGGAGTTGATCCTCGAATTCGACCCAGCGCTGGCAAGCCTGGGGCAACTGCTGCAGCTACTGGAGGATGGCAACCTGGTGCGCCGGGCGCTGAACCTGCAGAGCGGTCAGGTTCAATTGACCACCAGCGTGCCGCCTGAACCGTTCCAGTTCGACGGCAAAATGATGGGCAACCCCCTCGGGCCGGGGTATCGCCTACTGCTGATCGGTGCCGGGGTGCTGGCCGAATACCTGGCAACCATGGCGCTGTTCAATGGCTTCAAGGTGGCAGTCTGCGACCCTCGCCCCGAATACATGGACGGGTGGAATGTTGCAGGCGTGGAGAAGATCGTCGGCATGCCGGATGACGTAGTGCGCGCTTTTACCCCCGACCTGCGCAGTTGCATCGTGGGCCTAAGCCATGACCCCAAGCTCGACGACCTGGCACTGCTCGAGGCGTTGCGCAGCCCTGCATTTTACATTGGCGTGATAGGCTCACGGCGCAATAACCAATTGCGCCGTGAGCGCCTGATCGAGCATTTCGGCGAAACCGAAGCCTCACTGCAAAGGCTGCACGGGCCGATTGGCATCTATATCGGCAGCAAGACCCCTGCGGAGATTGCCGTCAGTGTCATGGCCGAAATCCTGGCGGCCAAGAACGGTATTACCTTGCCGAGCGCGGTCGATGTCAGCGCTGCCAAGCGGGCGCTTGAGGCTCAGGATTAAGCTACCAATCCCTTGGACGCGCGTTTTGAAATGCCTGCGGTCGTCTGAATCAGCCCAGGCGTAGCGAAAGGCGATTCAGATCAGCCAGGGGCTATGTGATGCACGCTAGCTGATTGTATGAAGAACGCCGCGATAGCCGATCAGGCGCCCTGCGGCGCTGTGGCGCCTGAAAATCTGCATTTCGAACTGGCCAATGCTGCCATCGGCGCAGCGTAGTGCAGTCCAGACTGACGCCCCGGGCTCGGTTTCAGCGATTACCGAGGCTATATCAGGGCTTGAAGGCTGCGGCGCTTGCAGTGAAGCGAAGGAGCGCCCAAGCATCTGAACCGCCGGGTAACCAAGCAACGTGCAGAACGCCGGGTTTACTGACGCAATCCTGGCCAGCTCGTCAAGCTCGAAATAGCCGTCTCGCATTGCTTGGAGAATCACACGGTCGCGGGCTTCGTTTTGCTCAAGGCGGTCGAGCACACGGTTCGCTTCGCGTGCCAGGGTGCCCAATTCGTCAACGCTGTCATCTGTCAGGCGTCGCCCGACCGCTGACCCACCCACGGCGAGCAGTTCGCGATGCAAGCGCGCAATGCGTCGCAGTAGATTCACGTTCAGTGCAAGGTAGATCAATAGCCATGCCAGGCAGAGAAGCCCAAATGTTACGCCGAGAAAGATAGTTAGCTGCTGCTCGCCCTCCAGATAAAGGTGGCGTTCACGGGTCAATTGCAGCCGCAGTTGCGGCTCACCCAGGCTGTCATGAAACAGCAGGTCGATACTCTGATGGCGGCCATCGACTACCTTGCGATTACCGATGCTCATCAATTCAGTCTGAAGCGCTGGCCGCTGCTGCTCGCTGGTCACAGGCAGCCAGGCCAGCTCGCCGGCCAATTGTTGCTGCAGCATGGTGATTCGCTTGCGGTCCATGAAGGTGCCGGCCAGCAGTACACCGCCGGCCCGTTCGCCGCTGCGAGCGGTATCGACTGCCACGATGATCAGCGGCACCCTGAACACTGCCAGTAATTGCGCAGGCGGCGCCACATCCTGGGCCTGGAGCAGACGCACCAATTGCTGCTCAGCGCCTTCATGCAGCGCCTGCAAGCTGAAGGGTCGAACGCCAGAGGGGCGTTCCAGCGTCGTGAGGTCAAGCGGCCGCCAACTCTGCCGGCGCATGCCATTGGCAAAATAGCCGATGAAGTCGAAACCGCTGCGGCCCAACGTGGCAGCATCCAGGGGGAAGGCCGCTGGTACGGCCCCCGGTAGCGCCTGGGCCCATTGCCGCAGGCGGTTGGCGTCACGCTCGAAAGTACTGCCTAGCAACGCCCGCAGGCGTTCGGCTTCGGCAACCAGCAGGCGTTCGTCCTGTTTGTCCTGGGGCGCCAGCAGCATGCTCTGGGCTGCGAAGTAGATGAGCAGCAACACCAGCAGCAGCGGCGGGACTAACAGCCAGAGCAGTTTAGCGCGTAGCTTCATGCGGGCCCCCATACCCTTGTTCAACCGCCTGATGCAGCCGGGCGAGCTCGCCTGGCTCGACGCCAGCCCGCGCTACTGCGAGCCGCCCGTACAGGTTGCGGTCAAAACATGAAGATTTGGCATCGGTGCTTGAGAGTAAAGTCGAAAAAAAGCCGATATGCCCGTTAACACTGTACGGCACGACTGTGCATGCGGCTGCGTGTTTCGCATGCACATCCGGGGGTTAACTGATTACCGCTGTCCATTGCAGACAGCGGCAGATTCCCAATCTTGCGTTTATCGGCACATGCGCTTGATAGCGCGGTCGGCGGCAGCTTGGAATACCCGCCTGAGCGCCTCCAGTTGCTCCTGGTTGAAAGCCTTGGCACAGGTCAGCCCTTGCAGAAAGCCGATTCCCCAAGCTTTGGTTTCAGCCAGTTCCTGACGGTTTTCGGCGTCGGCGATATCACCCAGGTGCAGTGCTGCGGGGTGCTCGTAACGGTCTTCCAGCGCCAGTTTGCGTAGCTCCTCCAGCGCCACCTTGAACTCGGCAGCGGCAACATCGTCCAGGCCCAGGTGCTCGTACTGCAGCAGGCTTAGACGGTCGGTGGCGGTCATCTTCGAATCTCCGTTTCACAGTAGTGGAGCAAGTGCGAGAAATTCACCCAACCGCCGCGACGCATCCGGATGCCAGCGAAGGTGGTGTGGTTGATGGTTGTATACCACAACTCAGGCCCATGCCCCTAGCGGCGCGCGCCATACGGCCATGAGCCGGGGGCGGTACTGTCGACTGCGTAAGATCAGCAAAAGCCAAACAGCCGCTGCGGGGTGTCCCACATGACCTGGCGACGTACCTGGGCATCGGGCATCAATCGCTCTGCAAGCTTGAGCAGCGGCCCGTAATCCACCCGCGCGTGCTGGCGTATGAAGGGCCAGTCCGAGCCCCAAACACAGGCGTGCGGGCCAAATCGCTCGAGTAGCGCACGGATGTAATCGTGGCTCTGCCGATACAGGTCATCGGCTTCGGCGAACTTCTGCACGCCGGAGAGCTTCACCCAAGCTCTGCCGCTGTCGGCAAGCCCCAGCAATGCCTGGAAACCAGCCTGCTGCAGCCCCATGGCGGCATCTGGCCGGCCGCAGTGGTCGATCAACAGACGAACCGAAGAGCGTTCTATCAGCTGCTGTAATCCCAGCAGTTGGTCTTGGCACACCTGTACCTGAGCAAACATACCCAACTCGGCCAGCTTACCGAACAAGGGCTCGGCATCGGCCATGCTGGCTACGCCGTTCAATGCTGGGTTGAAGGCCACCCCGACCACGCCCTGGTGCTGCAGCGCGGCCAAGGCGTCCAGTCCGATTTGCCGCTCGACTACCGCAATGCCCTTGAAGCGTCCGTGGCCTGTTGCCAGGGCGTGCAGCAACAGTGCGTTGTCGGTGTGGTAGCCACTGTTGGGCCCCACCAGCAACGCATGGCGCACGCCATACGCGTCGAGCACCTGGTTGAACTGGGTTAGGGTTGCCACCTCCTGGCCAGCCGGTGCGTAAGGGGCCTGGGGGTGGTATGGAAAGTTTGAGGGGTCGAACAAATGGTTATGGCAGTCGATCTTCGGTTCGTCGTAGATGTTCAAGCGTATCTTCTCCAGGCGCCAATGCGTTTGTTACACCTATAGTCGATGCATTAACCGATCCTGTCGAAACCTATCGACGCGTGCCGGGCTGATACGGTTGCAGACAGTCATCCACAAGCGTAACAGCGCCTGTGGCGGATACAGCACGGCCGAGCGCTCGAGCGAGGGCGGCAAGTCGGGGGATTCACTTGGCCGTGGGTGCGCATGGCGAACATTGGATCCAGCGCTGAAAACCCGCTACCCTTGAGCGCTACGCCAGCTTGCCAGCTGGCGTGCCTCAATCCCTATGGAGTTTCATCGACATGAACGTCTCGTTCCGCCCCACGTGGTTGCTTGCCCTCGCCCTGCCTCTCGCACTCGCTGCCTGCGGCGACAACGAACCCAAGCAACGCGCTGCCTTCAGCGAATTCCTGCAAACCCGCATCATCGACAAGCCCGGCGTTCACGTTCCCAAGCTCAGCGCCGATGAGTCGAAGGCGTTCGGCCCCTACAGCGACCACTACGCGGTCATTACCCACTTCAATAGCGCCATGGATGACGCCGTCAAGCCCCTTGGCGGCCTGCTGCAAAAAGGCGCGGTGCGTTCGCTAGACGATATCACCAGCCGCCGTGACGACATCAAAGCAGTACAGACTGGCCTTAACGACATGGGCAGCGAGCTGCAAGTGCAAAAAGCCAAGGCCGATAGCGCCCATGCTCAGCTCAAGCAGCCGGAAGATCTCAAAGTGGTCTACGACAAAGCGTATGACCGCACTGTCAGCGTGCCGGCCGATACCTTCCTCCAGGTGCTGCCGCAGATCAACGGCACCCTCGACAGTAGCCTGAAAGTGGCCGACTACGTCGAAGCTCATAAAGCACAGATCCAGATCAACGGGCCGGTCGTCAAGGTCACCGACCCTACAGTGCAGGCGCAACTCAACGCGTTGCTGCAGGACCTGACGAATCAGGCCAAAATCGTGCAGCAGGCTCAGGCGCAGCTCAAGACTGTAATGCTCGGTCGCTGAACCGCATCAATCCAGGCGTGGCAGCATGATCGCCACACTCAAGCCGCCACGCTCGCCCAGATTTGCAGTGATAGCGCCTGCGTGCAGCTCGACGGCGCGGCGAGCGATGGCTAACCCCAGGCCGAAGCCATCGCCACCCTGCTGCCCGCCGCGGTCGAACGGTTCGAAAATGCGCTGCAGGCGTGATGCTTCTACCCCCGGCCCCTGGTCAACGATCAGTACCTGCAGCTGGTCGCCAGCGCCGATCAGCAAGGCCTCGACCCGCACTTCACTGCCCGCTGCGGTATAGCGCATGGCGTTACGGATCACGTTCTCGAAAGCACGATACAGCAGTTCTTCATGCCCTTTGGTGACGAATGCGCTGGCCCCCTGCAGGGTGACCTGCGCCTGTTTCATACTGGCTTCGAAGCGGGCATCTTCGACGATCTGAGCCAGCAACTCGACGACATCCAGCTGTCCATGCTCGCTGCTGGTCTGTTGCGACTGCACCCTCGCCAAGGTCAATAGTTGCTCGATCAAGTCATCCATGCGCCGCGATTCGCGCTCGATGCGCCCAAGCATCTGCGTGCGCTCAGGCTGCTGGCGCAGCAGCCCGATGGCAACGTGCAAGCGAGTCAAAGGCGAGCGCAGTTCGTGGGAGATATCGTGAAGCAGTTGCTGCTGCGCCTCGACCAACGCTTTGAGCTGCCCAGTCATGCGGTCACAGTCTTCGGCCAGCTCGACGATCTCATCGCGGCGCCGTCCCAGACGCGGGCGTATACGTACATCGAACCGGCCTTGGGCAACCTGGCCCATGGCCTCACGCAGCCAGGCCAACGGTCGGGTCAGATAAAGACTGCACAAAAAGGCGAACAGAGCACTCATCAGCGTTCCGGTCAGCAATGGCCCCATCGCGCGCGGAGGTGGCGCCTCGTTCAGGCGGGCGGGTACCGAGGCGCGCAGCACCAAGGCTCGCCCGCCTTCGTCGAGCAGCGCCCTTTCAAAACGCGGCGTTTGCACGGCACGCCCGGCCAGCAGGTGGCCGGTGCCGTCATACAAGCCGACCTGCACCTCTGGAGGCTGAGGTGAAACCTGCAAGTATTGACGGCCAGCCTGTTCGCCGTAGCGGTGTAGCAGGTTCAGCTCGGTGGCCAGCATTGAGCGCAACCCTGGGGTGTCACCGCGCAACTCGTCGAGCATGAAGGCACCGGCACCGACCAGGAAAGTCAGGCTGTTGGCCAGCCAGAATGCCAAGAACAGCTTCCAGAACAGGCGCCGGCGTATCATTCAACGATCAGCATGTAACCCATGCCGCGCACGCTCTGGATCCAACTGCTGCCATCGACGCGCGGGCCGAGCTTCTGGCGGATGCTGCTGATATGCACATCGATGCGCCGGTCATAAGCGGTCAGCGGCCGCCCCAAGGCGTTGAGCGACAAATCCTGCTTGCTCACCAACTGCCCCGCTTGGCGCATCAGGGCTTCGAGCAGACTGAATTCTGTACCGGTCAGGTCCAGCGGTTTCGCCCCCCACTGCGCCTTGCGCCGGGCCGGCCACAGGGTCAGCGCGCCACGGCCTATCGCCTCTGCGCCCTGACTCTCGGCCAATATTTGCGGATGCACTCTGCGCAGGATCGCCCGCAGGCGGGCCACCAGTTCACCGGGTGAGCTGGGCTTGGGAACATAGTCATCGGCGCCAAGCTCCAGCCCGGCGATACGGTCAATATTGTCACCACGTGCAGTCAATAACAGCACCGGCACTTGGCTCTGCGCACGAATGCGCCGTAGCACTTCGATGCCTGAGATGCCTGGCAACATCACGTCCAGCACCACTAGGCGATAGTGCCCGCTCAAGGCACGCGCCTCGCCCTCCTCGCCAGTGGCCACGGCCGTGGCCTGAAAGCCCTCGCGCGCCAGGTAAAGGGCAAGCATTTCGGTTAGTTCACGGTCGTCATCGACCAGCAGTACGGGAATCATGGTGGGTCAGGTGCCAGCCTCTGCAGAGGTGCAATGATCGCCTTGCATGAACAGCAAGTGGGCAAACTTTACACATCTTTACCCTCGGTTAACGGCGCCGTACACAGCCCGCCCGTATGCTCATCGCCCGCTTCCCGGCAGCCCCGCGCTGCTCTTTAATGCCCGCCTGGAACCTTCGATGAATTACCCGCGACTGTTGCTCTCCCTCCTCGTGCTCAATGCTTCCTTAGCCCAGGCCGAGTCGTTCAGGATCGCCGACATCCGCGTCAACGGCCTGCAGCGGGTATCCGCTGGCAGCGTGTTTGGCGCTTTGCCGCTGAACGTTGGCGACCAGGCCGACGACAAGCGTCTGGTGGACTCCACCCGCTCGCTGTTCAAGACTGGCTTCTTCCAGGACATTCAGCTCAACCGCGACGGTAACGTACTTATCATCAACGTGGTCGAGCGCCCGTCGGTGTCGAGCATCGAGATCGAAGGCAACAAGGCGATCAGCACCGACGACCTGATGAAGGGCCTGAAGCAGTCGGGCCTGGCTGAGGGCGAGATCTTCCAGCGTGCCACCCTCGAAGGCGTGCGCAACGAGCTGCAGCGCCAGTACGTTGCCCAGGGCCGCTACTCGGCCGAGGTGGACGCCGAAGTGGTGCCCCAGCCGCGCAACCGCGTAGCCCTGAAGATCAAGATCAACGAAGGCACCGTCGCTGCCATCCAGCACATCAACATTGTTGGCAACACGGTGTTCAGCGACGAAGAGCTGCAGCAGCTGTTCGGGCTAAAGACTACCAACTGGTTGTCGTTCTTCAAGAACGACGACAAGTACGCCCGCGAAAAACTGTCCGGTGACCTGGAACGCCTGCGTTCCTACTACCTGGACCGCGGCTACATCAACATGGACATCGCCTCTACCCAGGTGTCGATCACCCCGGACAAGAAGCACGTCTACATCACCGTCAACGTCAACGAAGGCGAAAAGTACACCGTTCGCGACGTGAAGCTGTCGGGTGACCTCAAGGTGCCGGAAGACCAGGTCAAGTCGTTGCTGCTGGTGCAGCCTGGCCAGGTGTTCTCGCGCAAGGTGATGACCACCACCTCCGAGCTGATCACCCGTCGCCTGGGCAACGAAGGCTATACCTTCGCCAACGTCAACGGCGTGCCGCAGCCCAACGATCAGGACCATACCGTCGACATCATGTTCGTGGTGGACCCTGGCAAGCGCGCGTACGTCAACCGTATCAACTACCGCGGCAACACCAAGACCGAAGACGAAGTGCTGCGCCGCGAGATGCGCCAGATGGAAGGTGGCTGGGCGTCGACCTACCTGATCGACCAGTCCAAGACCCGTCTGGAGCGCCTGGGCTTCTTCAAGGAAGTCAACGTCGAAACCCCGGCCGTGCCAGGCACCGACGACCAGGTCGACGTCAACTACAGTGTCGAAGAGCAAGCTTCCGGCTCGATCACCGCCAGTGTCGGTTTCGCCCAGAGCGCGGGCCTGATCCTGGGTGGCTCGATCAGCCAGACCAACTTCCTCGGCACCGGTAACAAGGTATCCATCGGCCTGACCCGTTCGGAGTACCAGACCAAGTACAACTTCGGTTTTGTCGATCCCTACTTCACCGAAGACGGCGTTAGCCTGGGTTACAACCTGTTTTACAGCACGACTGATTACAGCGACTACTACGATGACGGGGTTTCATACTACGCAATCAACAGCTATGGGGCAGGCGTCAACTTCGGTTACCCCATAAACGAAACGTCGCGCCTGACGTATGGCCTGACCCTGCAGCACGATGACATCAACCCAGGCACCTACAGCGCCGACGAGATCTACGACTTCATCGAGCGCGAGGGCAAGAGCTTCAACAACCTCAAGGCCTCGATCGGTTGGTCCGAGTCGACACTGAACAAAGGCGTGCTCGCCACTCGAGGCCACTCGCAGTCCCTGACACTGATGGCCACCACGCCTGGCAGCGACCTGTCGTTCTACAAACTCGACTATACCGGGCAGACTTTCCTGCCCTTGAGCAGCGACACCACGCTGCGCCTGCACAGCACGCTAGGCTACGGTAACGGCTACGGCTCCACCGATGGCCTGCCATTCTATGAAAGCTACACCGCCGGCGGCCAAGGCACGGTGCGCGGGTTCAAGGACGGCACCCTCGGCCCGCGCAGCACCCCTGCCACCGGCAACTATGCCAGCGCCGGCCAGGCCTACTACTCTGACCGAGACACCGATGTGCTTGGCGGCAATATCCTGGTGACTGGCGGCGCCGAGTACCTCTTCCCGATGCCTTTCATCAAAAATCAGAGTCAGCTGCGCAGCTCGGTTTTCGTCGACGCGGGCAACGTCTACTCCGACAAGTGCTACCTCTCCACGACCCAAGGGTGCGGCAACGTCGACTTGAACCAATTGGCTGTATCCCTGGGCGTGGGGGTCACTTGGTACAGCCCCCTGGGGCCGCTGAGCTTCAGCCTGGCAGCACCGCTGAAAAAGCCGGACAACGCCGAGACGCAAATCTTCCAGTTCTCGCTGGGGCAGACCTTCTGATGCAAGGCCTGCAAATTACCGGCTTTTACCCTCGCTTAACCCAAGTTCACAGTAGCTTCGGCTAAGCTCAAACCCATATGACAAGCCTTTCAGGTAACCACATGCCCCCCTTCGCCCCCACTGCGCTGGCCACGGCACTGCACGACGACAGCCACACATCGCTGCTCGATCTGGTGCAACGCCACCTTGCTTCCCTGCTCGGCTCGCGCTATACGATCACCCTGGCCGTCAGTGGTGATGTACCTGAACAGTACCACTTGGCCATTCAACACAGCCAAAGCGGCGTATCGCTGGAAGACAGCGGCAAGATCGACTCAGGTTTGGCCGAACGGCTGGT
This sequence comes from Pseudomonas promysalinigenes, assembly GCF_014269025.2. NCBI lineage: Bacteria > Pseudomonadati > Pseudomonadota > Gammaproteobacteria > Pseudomonadales > Pseudomonadaceae > Pseudomonas > Pseudomonas promysalinigenes. The sequence continues at coordinate 2,633,391 of NZ_CP077094.1, forward strand.
TGCCATGGGCGCTCAGGTCAAAGCCATGCTCGAGTCAGACACATTCGCGCGCATGAGCAGCAATGACCCGACACGGCCACTGGTCTGGTTGAAGGGTATTGAGCCACCAATACACTGAATAACCAGAACTTTTCCCCCATAACTTGTCTATCTGCGCATATTCAACGACAACCTTGGGGGTTGCCTGAGTCATGAAATTCATTCTCCCGCGCGTGCTCTTCGCTGGCCTGCTGGCCTTGGCGTCGATTGCCCCGGCGTCTGCCAGGCCAGCTAACACTGCAGCATTGGCCCTGCCCGATCAAACCGTAGTTCAAGCGCCAACCGTACGGGCCGAGAGCCCATGGCCGAGCGTTGCCAGCGTTGCCGAGGGTCGTCCGGGGCCGCTGCTGGCTCACGATGACCGCTATTGGCGGGACGGACGCTGGCACTATCACAGCCAAGACCGCCGCCGCGAAGAATGGCGCCGGGCACAGTGGCGGCGCGAGCAGGCACGGCGCGAGGCCGAGCGCCGCCGTGACTGGGAACGCCGCCACGAACGCGCACATCACTACCAGTACGATCGCCGCCACTACCAGTACGATCGCCACCACTACCGCCGCTGAGCATCCAACCAACGGGCGCCATTGGGCCCTGGCCGCACTACGCCGTCGGAATGGGCAATAGCCCAATCCCACCTAGGCTTCGCTGCCCCCTGCCAGGGGGGCTACCAAGGGACGGTGCGCTTGCTGCTCACTGGCATGGCGCCGCTATCAAGCCTGGGCTCGCGGACAAGGTTGCGGAGCATCGAGTACCCTCAGCGGCGCGACAGCAGCTTGGCCAAAAGGAATGTGGCCATTACCGCAAGCACCACGGCGGCGGCAATCGACGGCACGCTGCCCCACTGCTCGAGAGTCCCCTTGACCATCAGATAGAAGCCCAGCACACCCACGGCACCTATGGCGTTGCCGCGAACGATTGCACCCAGTTCACGGTGCCCTCCCTGCACATGGGCAAATACCGCCAGTGGCCAGGCGATGACGGGAATCGGCGCCAATAGCCCACTGGCCACAGGACCGAGCCATTGGGCGCTTGCGGTGATCGCCAGCAAAAGTGCAGTGGCCGTCAGCATGCGCATCGGGATCACCCAGCGTGGCATTTGCACGACCTTGGCAGCACTGCCGGGCGCCGGTTGCGACGTCGCAAGGATGATCGCACTCAACAGCGCCAGGGTCACCCCCACTGAAAGTACGACCGATCCCAGATGGCTCATCAGCAGCGCCGCTGCGGCATAAACCGCCAGGGCGGTTATGCAGCCAGGCAATGCCCCAATACGCCGTGTGACCCAGAAGTAGAACAAATAGGTTGCCTGTACCGCCGCCAGACCGGCCAAGGCGCCAGGTACGGCCTGCAGGGCAAAGCCAGGGCCCTGCTCAAGGCTGAGAAACAGCACCACCAAGGCTGATGTCACCGGCAGCCCGGACAATAGGCCACCAATTTGCGTGCCCCAGCGCCTGGCTGCCAGCGAGATGGCCAGCATGAGTGTGGGGGTGATGAGGAACTTGAGGTAGAGGGCGGTCATTGGCGCTGGTGCGTGTGAGTGGGGCCTGGTGGGCGGCGCCCCAATGCTAAACGATGCGCAAAGGCTTTTCGCGGTTTATTCATTGCCCTGCCAACATGAGTTGGGCCATCACCTCGGCGCGCGAGGTCACGTTGCCGAAGTGGTGCTTCCACAGGTCTATGCCCAGCTTGCCAGAGCGGTCAAGGGATGAGCCAACGGTGAGGTCGGTCACCAGGGTCGGGCACAACCCGGCATCGAACAAAGCGAAGCCTGCGGCCAGCACGCAGGTTTCGGTCTGCATGCCGCAGACAAGCACGCGCTCGACGCCCATCTGTTTGAGGTGAGCGATCGCCTCGCTGGTCTGACCATAGCCATGCTTGACGAACACGTGGTCGACTTCGACCAGGCACTCATCTTCACTGGCCGGGTGCCAACCCAACTGACGCTGAAACGGCGTCACCTGTTCATCGTGCAGTTCAACCGATGCCACCGCGGGTATGCTCGCCGACAGCAGCCTGATCCCATCGACCAGCCACTCCGGGGGGCTGAAGGTCGACTGGACATCAACGATGAGCAGAACCTGCTGCATGAACGACTCCTGAATGCTCGAAACGGTCGCGGAGTATATCTGCATCAATGGCTACTGGTGGAATCGGCCCGGCACTGTGTATGCTGGCTTCGCCCAGCCCGACCCGTCGTACGCGCCTATGCCAGTTGACCTTCAAGCGCTTTACCCCAAGCTGATTCAGCTGATGCTGGACACCGTCTTCGTGGTCGACAGGGACAACATCATCGTTTTCGTCAGCAATGCCTGCCATGCGTTACTCGGCTACCGAGCCGACGAGTTGGTGGGTACGCCGATCACCCGTTACATGCATCCTGATGACCTCGACGCCACGCGCGCATCGATCGTGCGGGTGATGAACGGCCAGGCCCACAGCGACTTTCGCAACCGTTACCTGCGCAAGGACGGTGAGGTGGTGCATATCCTCTGGTCAGCATTCTGGTCCGATGAGGTTGGCGCCCGGATCGGCGTGGCACGCAATGTCACAGCACTGACTCAGGCCGAACAGGCGTTGCGCTTTCTCGCCCACCACGACTCGCTGACCCGGCTTTGCAATCGCTCCCTGTTCAGCGAACGGCTGGCCGGTGCGGTGCGTCAGGCAGTTCCTTTTGCCTTGTTGTTTCTGGACATCAACGACTTCAAAGGCATCAACGACGTGCACGGGCATGCCATCGGCGACCGGGTGCTGTGCGAGGTCGCCCGGCGGCTGGAGGGGTGTGTCGGGCCTCAGGACACGGTGGCGCGTATGGGGGGCGACGAATTCACCGTATTACTGTGCGGTGTGCATGCCGGCACGGTGCCCGAGAAGACGGCGCAGATCCTCGCTGCCATGGCAGCCCCGCTGGCCAGCGAGCCCGATTCACTGCCCATGCCGTCCTGCAGCATTGGGGTGGCCTGCTACCCGGCCGACGGCGACAGCATCGACGCGTTGCTCAACTGCGCCGATAGCGACATGTACCGCAACAAGCGGCGCAGGTCTTTCCCAAGGTAGGGCTTTGCCGGCAACGGCTGCGCACGGGCGATCTGCTGTGGCATGCTTTGCGCCCGCAACACACGCCCACACAGGTAAATCGTCATGACCCAAGCCACCGACCAGGCATTCTACGACCGCGCCGATGCGCATATCGACCTGGCCAATCAGCAGATCGATACCCTTGCCGACGTCGGCAAGGTCAGCGCCTCGATGACGTTTGCCGCCAGCCGTTTCAGCGCCTGGATCAGCGCCCGTAACTTCAAGTCCGGCGCTGAAATGGCTGCTGCACGCGAGGAAATCGTCAAGTACTTCAGCGACCAGTACCGCATGATGCTTGAGGACAACGTCGACGAGTACATCGATCAGTTCGACCACTACGTCCTTGGCAAACAGCGCTGAACGTCAAACCCGGAACCGCCCCACCAACGCCGTCATTTCCCCGACCAGCCCGGACAACGCCTGGCTGGCCTGGCGTGTCTGCTGCGCGCCTTGCGCCGAATGCCCGGACAACTCGCGGATATTCAACAGGTTGCGGTCAACTTCACGGGCCACTTGCGCCTGTTCTTCCGCTGCACTGGCAATCACCAGGTTGCGCTCGTTGATTTCACTGATAGCACTGTAGATGCCTTCCAGCGCTTGGCCCGAGGCCAGGCTCACTTCAAGCGTTGACTGGGCGCGGCGGGTACTGGTCTGCATCGAGGCCACTGCCGCTTCGGTGCCCTGCTGCACGCGGCCGATCATCTGTTCGATTTCCTGGGTCGAGGCTTGGGTACGGTAAGCGAGGGTGCGCACTTCGTCGGCCACCACGGCAAAGCCGCGCCCGGCGTCTCCGGCACGGGCCGCCTCGATGGCCGCGTTCAGCGCCAGCAGATTCGTCTGTTCGGATACAGAACGGATCACTTCCAGGACCTTGCCAATATCCCGCACCTGCCCGACCAACTGCTCCAGATGGGCACTGCTGGTCTGGATCTCGTCGGTCATGGCCTGGGTACCATCGATGTTCTCGCTGACTTGCTGGCGACTTCTTTGCGCCAACTGATTGGATTGCTGGGTAGCTTGGGAAGTGGTGACAGCGTTACGCGCCACCTCCTCTACGGCTGTGGTCATTTCAGTGACGGCGGTGGCAGCCTGTTCCAGCTCCTGACCCTGTTGCCGAAGGTTTTCTGCGCTTTGCTCGGTAACGCTGTTCAAGGCATGCGCTGCGTCGGACAGTTGCCGGGTGCAGTCGCTGATACTGCCCAGCGTTTCACGCTGACTCTGCTGCATGCGCTGCAGCTCATGGAACAATTGCCCGATCTCGTTGCGTTGATGCACCTGGACCGGCACGCTGAGGTCGCCGCCGGCAATTCGTTGGAAATGCAACCCAGCCTCACGCAGCGGGTGCAATACCCGTTTGGCGATGAACGCCCAGCACAGCGCCGCGAGCATTAAGGTCACCGCCAGCAACCCCAGGCTCAGCAGTTGCGCGCGCGCCAGGCGGCGGTCGGACTCCTGCATGATCTGCTGGCCGCGATCGCCCAGCGCAGCCACCAACTGCTGGCGCAGTGCCTGCAGCCGACCCATGGCGTTTCCGGCATCGATGTTGACCTTAAAGTACGCGTCCAGCGAGCGTTGACGGGTGGCTTCGCGTTGGCCAGCCACGGCCTTAGCGTACTCGCCGAACGTCGCCTGCAGCTCCATTGCCAGCTTGCGCAGGGCCGGATCACGCATGTTTTCTACAAATTCATCCACCAGGCCCTGGCTCTTGCCTAGCAACTCGACCGAAAGTGCCATCCGCTTGTTCGCACTTTCGTCATGGTCACCTAGTTGCTCGATGAATCCTGAAGAGACGTTGGCACTGGAACGAATCGCCATCAACAGGGCGTTGTTCAACCGGTCAGATTGATGAGCGGTCTGGTCCAGCTCGTTTATCTGCGCGTCGCTGCCCAGCGCCGCACGCCAAGCACTGACGGTTGAAAACAACAAGGTCATGCTGAACAGCAACAGCACCCAGGCCATTCCGGTACGAATTTTCAGGTTGGCAAACATGCAAGCAGTACTCCTTCAGTGCTGGTTGTCACCACGTTGGGTCGAAATTTCGACGGTGGGTGAGCAGCTATCGGAGAGGCTGACGCATGCTTGAGGGCATGGCAGGTGCTTGTGTTCGATAAACGAACGAATCTTGCTTACGCCTTGCATCAGCGTGCCCATACGTGCAAGGGTAAAAAAGGAACGTCAGTCACCAGAGAAGGAAAACCCTTACCTTATGCTCGGAATCACACGTATCCATCGCTATGTGCGCCCATTGTCCGCCACCCCTTCGGCAGCCAGTGGGCGTGAATTCAAAGCCAACGCCATCACCCGCCTTGCTTCAAAGATCGCCATCCTCCTCTGCACTCCCCGCGCCGTTGCGCCCTACCTCTGGGTAGCGCCCCAGCGCCCCCCTGTCGACCGCCTACCCCCTACCTGACTGGCCACGCTGCAGTGCGTGCATTCACACGTCATTCATTCACCGAAGACGTACGGTTTCCTGCCAACCTAAAAGGGGCGACAGCCAATGATCTTGTTTCAGGGTAAAAAAATTCTCAGCGCCATCTTCGATATGGATGGCACGATGTTCGACACCGAGCGCCTGCGGTTCAAGACGCTCAAACAGGCCTCACTGGAAATCTTTGGCCGGGCGCTAAGTGAGCAGACGCTCATCGGTTCGCTGGGTTTGAGTGCGAAGAAAGCCGAAGCCCTCGCCAAGGCCCACAACGGCGAAGATTTCCCGTACGCACAGATTCGTCAGCGCGCCGATGAGCTGGAACTTGAGCATGTGCGCAATCATGGCGTACCGATCAAGGCAGGTTTGCTGGAAGTGCTCGAGCGGCTGCGCAAATCCGGCCTGACCATGGCCGTGGCCACCTCCAGCCGCCGCGCGATCGCCGAGGAATACTTGATCAATGCCAACGTGCTCAAGTACTTCGACATCACCGTCTGTGGCGATGAAGTCAGCCAAGGTAAACCTCACCCAGAGATATTCCTGCAAGCGGCGCGGGCACTCAATTGCGCGCCAGAGCAATGTTTCATGGTCGAGGACTCGGAAAACGGGCTGCTCTCGGCTATCCGCGCCGAAGGCCAGGCAATTCTGATCGAAGACATCAAACCACCCGCACCTGAGGTCAAGGCAGGCGCACTCAAGGCCTACCGCAGCATGCACGCGTTTCTTGCCGACCTGAGCGAGTGCGTGCCCGACCTGGGTATGCCAGAACTGGCCGAGCCTTTCCCCACCTCGTTCAATCAGTTCCGGGTGGGGATTCATGGTTTCGGTGCTATTGGCGGCGGCTATCTCACTCAGGTATTTGCCCACTGGGACGGCTACACGCGGCCTTGCGAGATCATCGCAGCGACCCGCTCGCCCATGCTCCGGGAGACCATTACCGCATTCGGCAGTTACAGCGTGCGCTATGGGGCCAGCGCGTTCGACCAGACCATCGAAAATGTGCGCATGATCGACATGGATGATGAGCAGGCGGTCATCCAGATGTACAACGATTCGGAAATCATAGGCTTGAGCCTGCCTGAGCAAGCTATCCAGCAACAGGCCGCGGTAATTGCCAAGGGCTTGCTGCAACGCTTCGAGCGGCGGGGCCGCGAACTGACCTTGCTGATCGTGCTGAACAAGATCGGCGGCGCAGCATTCGTACGGCGGCATGTGCAAACGCAGTTGGCAGCGCTCTGCGCTCCAGACATCGCCAGGCAGGTGCTGCTCAAGACGCATTTTGCCGAAACAGTGGTCAGCCGCATCGTGTCCAAGATCAGCAATGATGCGCTGGTTCGGCAATTGCGAATCAAGTCGCAGATGTTGCAGAACAGCCTGGAGGACGAGCAAGAGCCGGCGCGCCCAACTGCTGAATATCAGCGCCTGATCAGCCGCTTCAGGCCCTTTGCCCAATCCAGCAATGCCATGAGCCAGCTGCATTTGGTGCTGTTCAACAGCGAGCCGGACATGCCACTGTATGTCGAACGCGGCGGCGACCTGCTGGAGCGGCTGCGGCAGGTGAAGACCGTCAAGGACATCACCCCGATTCAGATCATCAAGAACCGATTGTGGAACGGCCCCCATGCAATCATCGCTTGGTACGCCAGCCTGTTGGGGTACACCTGGGTCGGCCAGGGTATGGGTGATGACCGTGTCAGTGCCCTGGCGCAACGCCTTATCCACGATGAAGTGGCGCCCACGCTGGTGGCCGAGTACCCAGACTTGGCCGAAGTCGTTGCGCAGTTTGCCGATGTCTTTCTGGAGCGCTGCAAGCGCTCATTCAAAGACCCGTGCGCCCGTGTAGGGCGTGACCCGATGCGCAAACTGCAGCGTAACGAGCGAATCTTCAGCAGCATCGACTTGGCCAAAAAGCACGGCATTGCCACACCCGCCCTGGCTCAGGGGGCGGCACTGGCCATTCATTATGCGTTGCGCTGCAACTCGGCCAAGGACCGCGAGGCCCAGCGCATGAAGCAGTTGTACAACGCCAGCGGCGAACGGGTCGACGCGGTGCTGACCCATGATGGCGATTACCACGGCAAGCCCTACCCTGGCCTGCATCCGGTTGAGGACGCGTCGATCATCGACATTATCGCCGACAGTTTCCATCGTTTGCAGCAGCGCGACAGCGCTCAGTGGGCTGCAGCACCTTCAGCGCCGGTGGCACAACGCAGTGCGCCCAATCACCAGCAACCTTGATGCCTTGCAGAGGCGGGCTCAGTTTTCCGCTACTTGGGCTCTGAGCCACGCCCTGACCGTGCTCAGCGCTTGAGGCTCGTGCATGCGGCGGGGCCACACGAGGTAAAAGGCTTGGTCCAGCCTCAGACACTGGGCAAACACCTGCACCAAGCGGCCGGCCGCGATGTCGGCCTTGACGAAAGCCAAGCTGGCCAGGGTGATGCCCTGCCCGCCGAGCGCGGCATCGATGGCCAAAGATGTCTGGTTGAAACGCACGGTTTTCGCAGTCGCTGGCGGGTGGCCTGGGAATAAGGCCGCGCTGAACGCTGGCCAGAAATCGTGCCCGTCATGCAGGGCCACATACCCCTGCAATGCGGTGAAGGTGTCGGGCTTACCCCGCTCAGCCAGCAACCCTGGGCTGGCCACTGCAACGATGCTCTGGTCCATCAACCGTTCGACGTTCAACCCGCCACCAAATGGCGGTTGGCCGTACCGCACGGCGATATCAACGCCATCGGTGTGAAAATGTGAGAGTCGGTCGGTGGCCAGTAAGCGCAAGTCAATGTCGGGATGGGCCTCGGCGAAGTGACCGAGCCGTGGAATCAGCCACTTGGAGGCAAACGATGGCGTCACGCTGACCGTAACCTGAGATGGCGTCGGACGCAGCAGACGGGTGGCGTCGTCGATCATCCCCAGCGCGCTACGAATGCTCGCAGCATAGCTACGCCCGGCATCGGTCAAGCCTACGCCCCGTGGCAGGCGCTCGAACAGGCGAACTTGCAAGCTCGCCTCCAAGCCGCGCACCTGCTGGGCCACAGCTGCCTGCGTAACGCCCAGTTCCTCTGCGGCGAGGCGAAAGTTCAGTTGACGCGCCACCACTTCGAACACGCGCAGCGCATTGAGTGAAGGCAACCCAGGGAAGCCTGCAGGCATGGTAAGGATTTCAATCGGCCAAGGTCTGCCGAGGCTACCGCTATCACTGGCTGTTTGGAAGCAGCCTTGTTGCCCCTGCGGAGGTGCCCTATGGATGCGGGTCAAAGGCCAATGGGGCTAGCCACGATGTACAATGCAGCGACCTTTGCTGCACGTCAGAGATGGACGATGAACCGCCAGAAGAAACTCAAACAATTGCTCAAGGCTCACCAGAAAAAGGCCAATGCCAAGCTGGCCCCCAAAAGCAACAAACCCAAATACATCAGCAAGGCCGACCGGCTGAAACTGCAGGCCGACACCATTGACGGGGCTGGCACCGATAGCCTGGCCGAGCAAGGCTAGCTACTAAGGATGCCTGGATTGCCCTTGCTAGGTGAACCTGCGCCTGTAGCGATTGCTTACGGCCTGAGCGAACGCGGCAGATTCACTCGCTGCCCTGACGCTTGGCGGTCTTTTTGGCAATGGCCTTCATTCGCGCGGCAGCTCGCTGCACGGTAGCCATTTTCTCCGGGCGTTTCATGCCGCGCCACTTACGGATTTCTTCGCGGGTGCGACCACAGCTCACACACAGCTCGCTGTTGAGCTGGCAAAGCGAAACGCAGGGGTTTTCGATGTCTTTAGCCATGGCAGGCTCCGATTGCGGGCGCGGATCATACCTTGAATGAGACCGCACCCATACCCTTTGCCATTCATGCTAGAGCAGCGCGCCTACTGTCGCTGCTGACCTCGAACTGCCCCACTAGCTTCTGCAACTTACCGGCATTGACCCTCACCGTCTCTGCACTGCTCTGTAGTACCACGGTTGTCTGGCGCATCTGGTCGGAGGACTGGTTCACCTGCTCGATGGTCTTGCCGTATTGCACACTGCGCCGATTCAACTGCTGAATGATTGCGAACATCGCCTCGACCGCCTGGTGCAATTGCACGTTCTCCGATGACGCATCTTCAGCCAGGCGCAGGCTGTGATCGACATCGCTTACCCCGTGCTCCATGTAGCTCACAGCCTGCTGCGTTTCTTCCTGCAGCCCACCGACCATGTGCCTTATGTCGTCGGCCGCACGCGATGTCCGCGCCGCCAGGCTGCGCACCTCGTCGGCCACCACCGCGAAGCCCCGGCCGTGCTCGCCAGCGCGTGCGGCCTCTATGGCCGCGTTGAGCGCCAGCAGGTTGGTCTGATGGGTGATATCACTGATCAACCCGGTGATAGTCCCAATTTGGCCCATACGGTTGTCCAGCGACTGCACGCTCGCTGAGGATTGTGCGACCACATCGCGAATCGACTGCGTACCGGCCTGCACCGCCTGGAAGTCCTCACGGGCCCGGGTGACCACCTCATCCATGGCTTGTTTCATCTGTTCGGCGCTGACCGAAGCCTGCTGTAACTCGCCCAGTTGTTCTTCCATGATGATCATCATCTGGTGCAGCGACTCGCAGACATCAGCGCAGGTCATGCTCGCCTCATGGCTGCGGCCCAGCATCATCCGGTTAGTGGACCCCACTGTGCGGCTAGCCTTCACCACTTGCCCGACCACCGCATCCAGGCGGTCGATGAAACTGTTGATCCAACGCGCCATATCGCCGGTTTCATCATTGGCCAGGGCTTGTGGATCCAGACGCTGGCGTAGATTACCTTCACCTTCGGCAATGGTACGTAGTACACCGCTCATGCCATTGAGCCGCGCAGCCAAGCGTTTGGGCCCCAGAGCACTGAATGTCAGCGTGGCGATGAGCATGCCCAGGGCCGCAATGGCATCGTTCCACCCCTGGGGCAGCCCGGCGTAATGCTGAACCAGAAAGTTGCAGCCAAATAGGCCAGCCATAATCGCCACATAGGGCTTCATCAGCCCGTAACTGAGCGAGCGTCTGCGGTACACCTCCTCAAGGTCGGCTTCACACATCATGCCCCAGCGGTCGGGTGAGCCAGGCAGCTGGAAGGTAACGCCTTTGCCTACCACCGGCACATGCCGATAGTCCGAGTAGCCTGGGTAAGTCACGAACAGGTTGGCGCCATGGCGAATGGTTTCCCGCACGCCGGGGTGCAATTGGCCAGTCGATGGGTCGGTAAAGCGCAGCTCAAGCTCGGTATGACGGCGGACCTGCACCGTACTCCATGGAGTACGCACGCCGCCCTTGAGGTTCTCGCCATGGGTGAAGGTGCCATCCTCGAAACGCGAGCGCGACAACGCAGTGCCTGGCTCGATGGTTGGGTCAAAACGTGCTTGGGCCATGAACAAATAGTTGTCGCCAGATTCGGCGTATATATGCCCGGCTTCACGCTGGATGAGATCGCCGAGCACATCGTTGGGCACACGGCCGCAAAGGCAGCCTACGGTGGTACCACCGCGTTGGATCGGTTGATAGAACATTAACGTGACTTCATCGTGAAAGCGTGAGGAAGACGGCCCGATTTGCAACGTCAACGGGTCGCTGTACGGCCCGTGCAGGAAAGGCGCCTTCAAGCCTTCGGCCAAGGCATCAAGCTGTGCGCTTTTCGAGTTGCCGCGCCCATCCCAGGTAGACACCATCACATCACCCGTCAGGTCCACCACACACAGCTCGGAAAAATCTTCAGCCTGGGCCAGCTTGTCCACTAGTAGCGCGCGGTCGGCCTGCGTGGAGCTCTGCGCTAATTGCTGCGCCAGCTCTGCCAGGTGCTCCCACTGCTCACTGGCCCAGTTGTGCAGCAACTTTACGCGGGTCTGTGCAATTGCCTCGAAGGTCTGTTCGATTACTGGGTAATGCGTGCGGTTGAGCCGGCAAGCCCAGGCCATCTTGAGCTTGCCCGCACTACCGAACCACGGCAACCAACGTTTTTCTTTAGAAGACAACTGCATGGAACGGCTTGAAAGCGACATTTTATTCACCACATGCGACATCATATGGCCAAGTGATAGCAATTTGTACGCCAACTCGTATGCAAGCTAACGATCTGGCATTAACGGTCCTTGGACCCCACGCTCGAGCACCAACTCGGTGCGCATTGCTCGATATGCACCGTCAGTGGGCCCCCTGCCGGCAAGATAATTTTCACACCCACTTCACTGAGGGGCCACAACACCGAAGATAAGGTGCTGCCAGCCTTATCCTTGGAGTGACAGCATGCTGGAACATGTAATCGCGTTACCCCTACGCAGGCTGCACCTTAAAAGTCGCAAGCTGCCGATCATCTGGCTGCTTGCCATGCTGGTGGCAGCGTCCGCACTGGGCCTCATGCATGGCTTGCCCTCCCGCGTCACCAACCTGGGTAGCTCGCAAGCCCTGCCCGAGGGTATCCGTAGCGCTTGGAACAGCGGCGATATGATCCTTCTGGTTCGCCATGCCGAACGCTGCGACCGCTCCAATCATGCCTGCCTGAGCGACTCTGCCGGCATTACCGTGGACGGCAGCCGGGCCTCTGCTACGGTCGGTGACGGTATACGCCATTTGGGCCTGGTCGGTGCCGACATCTTCACCAGCCCCGAAGCGCGCACCCAGCAGACCGCCTCGTTCGCCTTCGGCAAAGCTGTCGAAACTCAACAGTGGCTGGCGCGCTGCGACAGCAGCTTTGCCGATGCCGTGTTGGCTCATAAAAGAGAGGGGCATAACCTGGTGCTGGTCACCCACAGCGGCTGTATCGACCACCTGGAGCGTAAGTTTGGCGTAGCCGGTGGCGAACGCTCTGCTGGCTATGCCAGTACCCTATTCGTCAGCAGTTCAACCCATGGCAAAGCTCACTTGCTCGGGCAGCTCAATGCCAATCAGTGGCCAGCATTCACCAGCCACGCAGGGAGCTAGGCATGCCTGCATCATCGATAACCAAGTTTTACTTCCACAACCTGGTCGTACCACTTCTGCTGGCAGCGGTTGTGTTCTTGATGTTCGATCTTACCGAACTGGATCGCTGGATCAGCAATCTGCTCCTCGACCCCGCCACCGGCCAGTTTTCACTGCTGCATGACCCGGCGTTCGAGAAACTGACGCATAAATGGCCACGCATCCTGCCGAACTGGACTGGCGAAGCGGCAATCGTCGGATCACTGCTGTCGTTCATCGGGCCATGCCTGGCAAAGCATCCCGATGCATTGATCACCCGCGGCCTGGATGCCAGCAGAGTCACCCCGGCTCTGCGCTTCACCAGCGCGCACCGTCGTGATTTTCTGTTCGTGGTGGCCGCGTTCGCTTTGAGCACAACCGTGATTCATTACCTCAAGAGCCATACCGGCGTGTACTGCCCGGTGGAAACTACGCTCTACGGCGGCGCCGAAGCGCGCGTTGAATGGTACGAGAACTTGCGCTGGTTCAGTAAGGCTGGCGAAGGTCGCTGTTGGCCTGGCGGCCACGCGTCCAGCGGTTTCACTTTGCTGGCACTGTACTTCGTGGCCCTGCGCCACCGGTGGCAACACGCACGCAAGCTGCTGGTGGGCATTTTGCTGATCGGCTTCGTCTACGGCACCACCCGCGTGCTACAGGGCTGGCACTATATGTCGCACACGTTCTGGGCCGGGATATTCGTATGGTTGACCACCTGGGCCACTGCCCTGGCTTTCTATGGGCGTGAGGCGCTGCAAGCCCCGCGCAGACAAGGCGACGCTAGATGCCTATGCTTGAGCACTCACCTTTCCCAGGAGCAGCGGCATGACGACATCCGACGATGACGTGTTGAGCAGCTGGCAACTGAACGCCAGTGCCTGGATAGACGCAGTGCGCGGCGGCGTCATCCAGAGCCGGCTGCAAGTCACCGACCAGGCAGTGCTGCTGGCGATTCTTGGGCGTCAGCCTGAGCGAGTACTGGACCTTGGCTGCGGTGAAGGCTGGTTACTCAGGGCATTGGCTGACCGCGGTATCGAGGCGGTCGGGGTAGAGGGTGATGCAGGGCTGGTGGAAGCTTCGCGGGCCGCTGGGTCTGCGCAGGTGTACCACGCCAGCTATGGGCAGATAGCTGCCGCAGAGGTGGATATCGGAGCCGAATACGATCTGATTTGTGCCAACTTCGCGCTGCTGCAACAAGACGTTATCCCGCTGTTGGCGGCGACCAAAGAACTGCTGGTGCCTGGTGGGGCCTTGGTCATCCAGACTACGCACCCCTGGTGCGTGGCGAGCGATAACTATCAGGACGGCTGGCGCGTGGAAACTTTTGCAGGCTTTGCTGGCAACTGGCAGCCCATGCCGTGGTACTACCGGACGTTGGCCAGCTGGCTCAATGCGTTGCACATGGCGGGCTTCAGGCTGTTGAGCCTACAAGAGCCACAGCACCCGCAAAGCGCAGTGCCACAGTCGTTGCTGATGATAGCGGACTAACAGCCCTGCATGGCTCGGAGCAACTGGGTTGGGCGCCCGGTGCCCGCGAAAGCCGCAGGTGCAGCAACCCATCAACGTTGGGCGGTGCTCTGGGCCGCGGGTGGCGTCAGTTGCAACACGCGGTCGCGGCCGCCTTCGGCCAGCAGGTAACCCCCTTTGCCATCTGCGACGATCGACTGCGGCGCCTTGAGGAAGGTCAATACCACGTGCTGAATACCCTTCGCATCCACACGTAAGAGGCGTGCGCGGTGAGTGTTGTCTTCACTGATCCACAAGCCCCGCTCGTCACACATCAGAAACGTAGGGTGACTCAGCCCCTGCACCACTACTGGGTCCCTACCGTCGTCGGCCAAGGCGCGCACGTTGCCACTGCCTTTTTCTGTATACAACAAGCGGCCATCGGCACAGCGAGTCAGCCCTTCGGCTTCGGTCAACCCCGCTCGTAACACGTCAAGCTTGCCGCTTGCCCAGTCGTAGCGCATCAGCCGGCCGTTGCCCTTGCGATCTTCGACTGCGTAAAGATGGTCACCATCGTTCCACAAGCCCTGCACACTTTCACCATCGAACAGCTCGGTGAGCTGCCCATCGCGCGACAGGCTCACCGGCGCGCGCCCGCCCTCCTGGCTGAACACCCAGCCACCTTTCACCGCGGCCATGCCGTCGGGCTTGGAAAGGTTATCGATCAGTACGACGCGGTCACCGCTGGCAGTGATTTTCAGAATGCTGCCTTTGCTGTCATCCAGTTCGCGGCTCACCAGCAGGCTGCCATCGGCCTGAGGCAGTAATGAGGCGGCCTTAGCCACATCGCGGTGCAGCACCTGGACCTGCCAGCCATCGGCAGCCTGCACGGGGTAGAAAGACTGCCAGGCGAAAAAGCCCAAGGTGGCGACAATTAGGCAGGTGGTAGCAGTGAGCGCGATACGAACGCTGCGCCGACGCAGGATGGGCATTGAAGGGCTCCCTTGTTTTGGGCCCGAATCCTATCAAGAGGATGTGAAAATTTCGTCACGAACCGCCAAAAACACAAAACGATATAAAAATAGCTAAACGGTCTAACAGAATGGAATAAAAAAATTGAAGGCCGCATCCCAGCTCCTTAGGCTGAGGACATCATGACCCACCTATCAGGAGCTATCTTTATGCCCTTCTCTGTTCTACGTCGCCTTTTGGTCGGCGGTATCATGGCTACGTTAGTCAGTAGTTTGCTGCCCTGGTCCAGTGCCCTGGCCGAAGACGCCAAGACACTGCGCATCGGTTATCAGAAATTCAACAGCATCAACATCCTCAAGGGCACCGGAGCACTGGAGAAAGCGTTAGCGCCGCTGGGTGTGAAGGTTAGCTGGCATGAGTTCGCCGCAGGCCCGCAACTGCTCGAAGCACTCAGCACGGGTGCCATCGATCTGGGACATGCGGCAGATGCGCCCTCGGTATTCGCCCAGGCGGCGAACAAGCCGGTAATCTATCTGGCCGCCGAACAGCCCTATCCGCGCGGTATCGGGCTGGTGGTGCGCGAGCAAGACCACCTCACGTCGGTGCAGGACCTTAAAGGCAAACGCGTGGCGACGGGCCGAGGCTGGAACGCCCAGTACCTGCTAGCGGTGGCGCTGCAACAGGCCGGCCTGAGCTACAAAGACATCACCCCGGCCTATGTCAACAACGCCGCCGACGCAGTCGCCGCCCTGCAATCAGGTAGCGTGCAGGCGGCTACCTTATGGGACCCGTTCCTCGCTGCCGCCCAAAGCCAGCCGGGCTTGAAAAACCTGCGCGATGGCAGCGGCCTTTCCAACAACCGTACATTCTACCTTTCCACTACGTCCTTCGCGGACAAGCACCGCGACCTGCTCAAGACCTTCTTCAGTGAATTGAGCAAGGTCAGCCAGTGGGCCAATGCCAAGCCTGATGAGGTCGCAGCGCTACTGGCACCTCAGTTGGGTATCAACGCCGATGTATTGCAGGTGGCCAGCGAACGGCGCAACTACAATGCGGTTGCCATCACCCCCCAGATCATCGCTGAGCAACAAAGACTGGCCGACACCTTTGAAGGGCTTGGCCTGATCGCGCACAAGCTGCAGGTGGCCGATGCGGTCTACCCAGTTTCTCTATTGCCATGACCAGGGAGTGAAGGCAATGGCCCGCCCTATTCGCTTTAATGCCTTCAGCATGAACGCCGCCAGCCATCAGTCCCCAGGGCTTTGGCGACACCCACGCAACACCAGCGTGGCGTTCAACCGCTTGGGCTATTGGACTGACCTCGCGCAGTTGCTGGAGCGCGGGCTGTTCGACGCGCTGTTCATCGCCGATGTGCTGGGAATATACGACGTTTACCAAGGTGGCCCGCACGCGGCCCTGCGTGGGGGCGTGCAAGTACCAGTCAACGATCCATTATTGCTGGTGCCAGCAATGGCGGGAGTCACTGAGCATCTGGGGTTCGGAGTGACTTTCTCGCTCACTTACGAGCACCCTTACCCATTCGCCCGACGCATGTCGACGCTCGATCACCTGAGCAATGGCAGAGTTGGCTGGAACATCGTCACCGGCTACCTCGACAGCGCCGCGCGTAACCTGGGCTCAGCGCGTCAGTTGGGTCACGACCAGCGCTACGACCTGGCCGAGGAATACCTCGATGTGCTGTACAAACTGTGGGAGAAAAGCTGGGAAGACGATGCAGTACAACTGGATCGCGAAAGCGGCCGTTACATCGATCCGTCGAAAGTCCATCCGATCGGTCATGTGGGCGAGCACTTCCAGGTGCCTGGCATGCATCTGTGCCAGCCTTCGCCCCAACGCACGCCGGTGCTGTTCCAGGCCGGTGCCTCAGCACGCGGTCAGCAGTTCGCCGCCCGGCATGCCGAGTGTGTATTCATCAGCGGCCCGACACAGACCGTGCTGCGTCGCTACGCCGACGGCATCCGCAAGGCAAGCGCAGTGGCTGGGCGTGCTCAAGCGCAGGTTCTGATCTACGCCCAGGCGTTGCTGATCGTCGCGCCAACCACTGCGCAAGCCCAAGCGCGCTTTGCCGAGTACCGCCGCTACGTCGACTTGGACGCAGCTCTGGCCCTGCTGTCGGGTTGGACTGGCATTGACTTGGCCGGCCTGGACCCGCAAGCGCCCATCGAATACGTGGAAAACGACGCCGGGCGCGCCGCCTTGACGGCTTTCACGGCCGCCGACCCCAAACGCCGTTGGACGGTGCGTGAAGCGGCCGAATTCATCGGTTTGGGCGGCCGCGGGCCGGTGCTGGTCGGCGATCCCAGCGAGGTGGCCGACCAACTCGAGGACTGGCTCGATCAGACGGGCATTGACGGGTTCAACCTGACCTACGCCGTTCAGCCGGATGACTTGGCCAACGTCGTCGAACTTTTGGTGCCAGAGCTGCAGCGCCGTGGCCGTTACCCGCTGAGCTATGCTCACGGCACCTTGCGGCACAAGCTTTTTGGTCACGGCGACCGGCTACCGGAGGGCCATGCTGGACGCAACGTCTGCATTCAGTAATCGAATGTCGTGTATTTCAACATTTAATTTGTGGATGATGCGGGCTGCCCTCTATGCTGTCCGCACATCCCCTGCACGCACCGGACGGTGTGGTTCAAGGCACGGGGAGAGAACAACAAGTCGAGACCGCACATGTCGAACCATTCTTACTTCGCCCCCCACGGTGGGCACCCAGCTCAAACCGAGCTGTTGACTGACCGTGCCATGTTCACCGAAGCCTACGCCGTCATCCCCAAAGGCGTGATGCGTGACATCGTCACCAGCCACCTGCCGTTCTGGGACAAGATGCGCATGTGGGTCATCGCCCGACCACTGACGGGTTTCGCCGAAACGTTCTCGCAATACATCGTCGAAGTAGCCCCGGAAGGTGGCAGTGAGCGTCCCGAGTTGGACCCTAACGCCGAAGCTGTGGTGTTCATCGTAGAAGGCCAACTGGACATTACCGTCGAAGGCAAGCACCACACTCTCACACCGGGTGGCTATGCCTTCCTGGCTCCAGGTGCCGAGTGGAGCCTGCGCAACAACAGCCAGGCCAACGTCACTTTCCACTGGCTGCGCAAGCACTACCAGAAAGTCGAAGGCCTGGCCGTGCCTGAGTCGTTCGTCACCCACCGTGACAACGCAACCGTCATCGAAATGCCAGGTACCGAAGGCCGCTGGGTAACCACCCGCTTCGTCGACATGGCCGACATGCGTCACGACATGCACGTAAACATCGTCACCTTCCAGCCTGGCGGTGTTATTCCATTTGCTGAAACCCACGTCATGGAACACGGCCTCTACGTGCTGGAAGGCAAGGCAGTGTACCGCTTGAACCAGGACTGGGTCGAAGTGGAAGCCGGCGACTTCATGTGGCTGCGTGCCTTCTGCCCGCAAGCCTGCTATGCCGGTGGCCCAGGCAAGTTCAGCTACCTGCTGTACAAAGACGTCAACCGCCACGTGCACCTGACCCTCAACCCGCAGCGCTGAGTCAGGCCTGCTGCCTAAAGCTCACCAACCAGCTCAACGCTGTTTTCTTGATAAAGCCGGGGCCGCTTTGCGGCCCTTGGCGATGCAAAGGCGCTCCCAATCGGATCGTACAGGCTTGTGCGAAAGGTGTGGGAGCGACCGTCTTGGCTAGCCGCCTATCGATTGCAGTTGCGCTCAAAGCCCATTAGGTCAGGGCTTAGGCCCCCATGTGCGCATTCAGAAAAGTCGGCTTCGGGTCACTAGCATCACTGCACCACACCACAGGCCACGCGCGCCCCACCACCGCCCAATTTCTCCGGGTGGTCGCTATGGTTGTCCCCGCCGGCGTGCACCATCAGCGCATGGCCTTTGAAGTCCTCTGCCTTGAGCCGTGGTGCTAGTACCGGGTAAGTAGCTTTGCCATCGGCACCCACATACAACGCTGGCAGGTCGCCCCGGTGGCCACTGTCATCGTATGGGCCTTTGTGCGCGTTGGTCGCGTCTGGGTCCCAGTGGCCGCCTGCCGCGCCCGCCGGCACTGCTTTGCCGTTTTCGGCAGCTGCTGCGCAAGAGCCTTTCTGGTGCAGGTGGAAGCCATGCACACCTGGCGGCAGGTCCTTGAGATCGGGCGTGAGCAGGGTGCCATATTTATTCTGTTCGATGCTGATGGTACCGATCGACTTGCCTGGGCCATCCTCCCCGGCCAGCTTCAGCTCGACCGTCTGAGCGGCTTGAGCGAGACCGGCGCAGGCCAGCAATGCGGTGGCGACGAATGCTTTCATGTCATTTCTCCATGGCTTGGGTTGGGCGGGCTTCATACCCACATAACGAATGGGACTGCGCAGCTTGCCAGGCATTCCATCCAGCCACAGACTGAAACACTTCCCTGCATGGAACTGCACAGATGCCTCACCTGCTGTTGACTACGTTGGTGCCAATCATTCTGCTGATCGGGCTGGGCACGGTGCTGCGCACGCGCGGCTTGCTCGCCGAGTCGTTCTGGCCGGGTGCCGAACGCCTGAGCTATTACGTGCTGCTACCGTCACTGTTTCTGCATGGCCTGGCCACCGCGGACCTCAATGGCGTACCGGTGCTGGGCATGGTCGGGGTATTGATGCTTTCGACATTGCTCGGGGCAGTGCTGTTGGTGCTTTACCAAGGTGCAGTGAACCACGAGGGCGCCGACTTCACGTCGGTATTTCAGGGTGGGGTACGCTTTAACAACTACATCGGCGCCACCCTCGCCGCCGGGCTTTACGGCAGCGCCGGTATTGCGCTGGCAGCAGTGGCCAACGCTTCCATCGTGCCGTTGGTGAATCTGCTTTGCGTGCTGGTGTTCGCGCGTTTCAGCGCACGCCACAGCTCACTGACAACCGTGTTGCGCGCCATCTTCGCCAACCCTTTGATCGTTGGCTGCGCCGCAGGTCTGCTGCTGCGGGTAACCGGCTTAGGGCTGCCCGCCGGCATTGAGCCAACCATCAAAGCACTGGGCCAGGCGGCCTTGCCCTTAGGGCTATTGTGCGTGGGAGCGGCCTTGGGCGGCGCCAGCCTGGGTCAGCAGGTGCGGCCACTGGTGGCAGCCTCGGCATTCAAATTCTTGATCATGCCTTTGGCCACTTGGGGTCTGTGTCGGCTGCTTGGGCTACACGGGCAGGCAGCGGTAGTGGCTGTGCTATTCCAGGCCTTGCCTACCGCTTCATCATCCTATGTGATGGCGCGCCAAATGGGCGGCAACGCCCCGTTGATGGCAACGATTATTGCGGTGCAAACCATGCTGGCTGCCGTGACTCTACCGTTGGTATTAATGCTAACGCTTAAATGACGCCGCTTGGCTAAACTGTCAAACAGCCAATCTCTGGAATAATGACCATGCGCCTGACGTGGATGGTGATCGGTTTGACGGCAGCCGCGCTCACATGCGCCTCGCATGCCGCGGACAACCCAAAAGCCGCGGTTGCAGAAGACAAAGCAGAGCAACTTGAGAAAAAAGTCGTGGAGGACGCCGCGCCACCCAAGAAACCGGAAACCATCACCCCAGCAGAGGTGCAGGCAGTCGACCCGGCCGGCCAGGCACCGCTGGACGACAGCGTTACCTGCCTGGCCCGCAGCATCTACTGGGAAGCCAAAGGCGCCGACGCGCGAGACATGAGCGCCGTGGCCAGCGTGGTGATCAACCGGTTAGGCCACGACGGCTTCCCAGACACCATCTGCGGCGTGGTCAAGCAGGGCGTTGAAACCAAGGCCTGCCAGTTTTCATGGTGGTGCGATGGGCGCTCCGATCAGGTCGAGGAAGCTTCGCGCTACGAGGTTGCCAAGGAAATCGCGCGCAAGGCGTTGAATCAGCAGCTGAAAGACCCCACCGGTGGCGCACTGTACTTCCATGACCGCAAGGTCCACCCCGCCTGGGCGAAGGCCTATCGCAAAACTGCCGAAACCCGGCACTTTCTGTTCTACAAACCCAATCAAGCCTTAGCGCGTTGACGCGCTAAGGCACTTTTCCGGCGTTCGTCGGTCTACCCCCTCTTTCGCCGCCAGCAAGTCAGTGCTGGCGTTTTTTTCGCTTCGCATGAGGCTGGGCCAAAAGCCCTGCGCTTGTGTAGGATGAGCAGCGCATACCCAGACGCTGCCAGCCACAGGGAGATCCACATGCGCGTCCTGTCATCCGTTGCCGCCTTGTCCCTGGGCCTGGTCATGTCGACCAGCGCCCTGGCCGTTACCGGCGAAGAGGCGCAACTGATCGATTCGATCAACACCTACCGCAGCCAGGCTCAACGCTGTGGTGAAGACGTGTCGGTGGAACTGCCTGCGCTCAATAGCGATACCCGCCTTGCCCTGTCGCCGGAGGGCACGCGCGATCTGCAACAGGCCATGAGCCGCGCGGCCTATCCGATGGTCAATGTGCAGGCCATCAGCCTGTCGGGCCCGCGCGATGCGGCCGCAGCCATGAATGCCATTAAGGAAAGCTTTTGCCAGGTGGTGCTTGACCCCCAATTCGTCGATATCGGCGTCAGTCAGGAAGGCCGTGATTGGCGCATCGTGCTCGCCCGCCCCTTGCTCAGCGGGCGGCTGGGCGACTGGCAGGCCGAAGGGCAAAAGCTCTTGCAGGCAATCAACAACGCCCGTAGAGCGCCGCGCCAGTGTGGTGGGCAACCTTTTCCTGCGGCATCGGCGTTGAGCTGGAGCCCCGTACTGGCAGACGTGGCCGCCAACCATACGCGGGCGATGGCCAATCAGAACTTTTTCGACCACATCGACAAAGACGGGCGCACACCGGGCGACCGGGCTGAGCTTGCCGGTTATCTGTATCGGTTGATTGGCGAAAATATCGCTGCTGGCCGCGACACCGCACAGAAAGTGGTCGATGGCTGGCTCGACAGCCCTGGCCACTGCGCCACCTTGATGAACCCGGACTTCCAGGAAATGGGCGGGGCCTATGCCGTAGACCCCAAAAGCGATGCGGGTATCTACTGGACAGGCCTGTTCGGCACCCCGCAGTGAATGTGAGACGCACTGTTGCGCAGTGCCAGCGCGGTGCAGCCAAAGCGCCGACGGATACATTTGCCCAAGTAACTGGCATCGCCCAAACCGACTTCATCAGCGATCTGCGCCAGGCTGTGATGGGTGTTGAGCAGTCGCCAACGTGCCTGCTGCAGGCGCGTCTCCAACCACCAGGCCTTGGCGCTCATGCCATGACTGGCCTTGAACTGGCGGTCCAACTGCCGGCGGCTGATGCCCAACTGCCCAGCCATGTGCTCGACCGACCACCCTGTACCCAAATGGTGACGCATCAGTGCCGTCGCGCGCTGCACGTGGCGCCCCTGCCCCGCATCGGTTTCCAGCGAACGCAAGGCGTGGCGGCCGTCGCGGGACTCGTCGACGAGCATGTCGGCCAGGCCCTTGAGCGCCCGGGTACGCCCGCAGCCCGCCGTTAGCAACTGCACCGCAAGATCGATCGCTGCGGTGCCGCCAGCGCAGGTGATCCGCGCCCCATCGATACAGTACAACTGCTCGCGCAGCACCCGTAGATGCGGGAAGGCTGTACGAAACTCCGCCTCGTGGCGCCAGTGCACCACGACGTCATGCCCGTCCAGCAGTCCGCAGGCAGCCAACAGAAAAGCGGCGTTATCGATGGCGACCAATTTGACCCCAGCCCTGGCAGCACGCTTGAGCAGATGCTGGTAATCAGGCGCCCACGCCGCAGCGGCCTGGGCATTTCGGCAGCCAAATATCACGAGATAGTCATAGTCGCACCAAGGCAGCCGTTCAGCCACTGCCTGAACCTGCAACACTGCGCCACTGCTCGATGGCACCGGCTGACCGGTAAGGCTCGCAAGGGTCCAGCTGCAGTAGCGCTGCTGGCTGTAGTCCTCGTCATCGGCGCTGAAGCGTAACTTGTCGATGAACGCACCGAACGGCAACAGCGCGAACTCAGGTAGCGGCAGGATCACCAAGCGAAGGTCTGGAGCCATGTGTGTCCACCGAACACCGTTAGATGTCCAGATAATACCCTGCGCTTGGCGAGCCGTTCCATAGACTTACTTTTCCCAAACCGGCAAAGGCTCCCGACGATGGCTCTGGATACGTGGTTGATTTATCTGTTGGCGAGCATCGGACTGTCGCTGACTCCAGGCCCAAACAGCCTGCTGGCGCTGACCCATGGCGCCCTGTACGGTGCACGTCGGACGCTGTTCACCATTGCTGGCGGGGTGTTGGGTTTCAGCGCGCTGATCGCGCTGGCGATGTTCGGGCTGACGGCACTGCTGCAAGCCTCTGCCTCGGTCCTGACCGTACTCAAATGGGTAGGCGGGGCTTACCTGGTATGGCTAGGCATAGGGCTCTGGCGCAGCCCCGCATTGCATCTGCAACTGCCAGCGGATGATGCAGGCCGAAGCAACTGGACGCTGTGGCGCCAGGGCCTGATGTCTGCGATGGCAAACCCCAAGGTGCTGTTGTTCTACGGTGCGTTTGTGCCGCAGTTCATCGACCCGCAGCGCGGGCTGCTCGCACAATTCGCGATCATGGCAGCGACGTTCGCTAGCGTGGAATGTTGCGTCGAATACCTACTGGCGCGCCTGGCGTTTCGTATTCGACCGTGGCTGGCCAGGGGCGGCAAGGGTTTCAATCGCTGCTGTGCAAGCCTGTTCGCGTTGATTGGTATAGCCTTGCCGCTGAGCCGCTGAGGCCACTCAAGTGCGCCTGGAAATCAGCAGGAAGACGACCAGCGCAGCCCCCGGCAACGCTGCCCCCACCAGAGCCACCCCCTGCCAACCGTGCTGGGCATACAGGCCACTGGCCAACGCCGAGCCCACGGCCCCGCCCAGGAAGATGCTGGTCATGTACAGCGCGTTGAGCCGGCCACGACTGGCTGGGTCCAGTGCGTACACTTCACGCTGGCCAATGACCATGTTCATCTGCACTGCAAAATCCAGCAGCACCCCTGTCAGCCCCAGTCCGATGACGGTGTACCCAGGCGAGGTCAACCCTAGCAGCAACGACACCGGCGCCAGCAGCAGCGCCACCAGGGAACCGGCACGGGCATGGCCCGCATCGGCCAGGCGGCCGGCGATGGGGGCGGCAATGGCGCCCACCGCACCGACCAGGGCAAACAAGGCAATCTGGCTTTGCGACAGCCCATGCTCACTGGCCAAGGCCAGTGGCGCGGCGGTCCAGTAGAGGCTGAATGCCGCGAACATCAACGCCTGGTACAACGAGCGCTGACGCAGCACAGGGTACTGGCGCAGCAGGGCAATCAGCGACAGCATCAGCCCGGCGTAACTGGCCCTGTGCTCGGGCACCCGACGCGGCAAGCTCAGGGCCAGCAGCACGATGATCGCCAGCATCAGGGCAGCGGCCCCGATGAACACCGTCCGCCAGCCAAAATGGTCGGCGATCAGGCTCGACAAAGGCCGCGCCAGCAATATGCCCAACAACAGGCCACCCATGATATTACCCACCACCCGCCCGCGCTGTTGCTCGGGCGCAAGGTGTGCAGCCAAAGGGATGAGCATCTGAACGGCTACCGAGCTGAACCCGATCAACAAGGCGTAGGCCAGAAATATCTGCCCCTGCCCGTTGCTGCTGGTGCCTGCCAGCAACAGGCTAACGCACGCCAGAACAGCGGTGATGATCATCAACCGGCGATTTTCCACCAGGTCGGCCAGCGGCACTAGCAGCAACAAGCCCAGCGCATAGCCCAGCTGGGTGAGCGATACGATCAGGCTGGCGCGCTCGGTCGACAAGCCAAGGTCTGGCGCGATCAGCCCGATAATGGGCTGGGCGTAGTAAATGTTTGCGACGATCGCGCCACAACAAAATGCCAGCAGCGCGACCAGAGCACGGCTTAGACCGGCATGGGCTGGCTGGGCAGCGGCAAGTGAGCCATTCATGCAAGATACCTCGGTAACAGATTCGATGTACCGGCACCTTACCGGGCACCTGATGATCAGAGAATCCAGCCGCTACGCAACGGGGCTTTGCGGCTGGCGCAACGGTGTCCATCAGGGCCTGAGCAGCCCCTGGCAGAAACCAATGAACGCGCTTACCCGACGCGACCCTCGGTGGTTGGGCAAGTACAGGGCGTTGATGCTGTCGTTTGCGCTGCCTGGGCTGGCCTGCCAATCCCCGAGCAAGCGTCGCAGACGCCCGGCTGCAACGTCCTCGTGCACGAGCCAGTCGGCCAATAAGGCGATTCCGCTACCAGCCAGTGCCGCTTCGCGCAACAGGTCAGCATTGGCGCTACGCAGCGGCCCGCTTACATCCAGTTCCAGCAACTGATCCGCACGTTGCAGGCGCCAGGGGCGAGCCTTTTGCCCATAGCGAAAACGCAGGCAGGCATGCTGCAGCAGTTGCTCGGGGTGCAGCAGGGTGTCATGCGCGGCAAGGTATTCGGGGCTTGCCACCAGCCAACGCTGAAACCGCCCCAGCTGTCGGCACACCAGCTCATCGTTCGCGGCGGGATCGCCTAGGCGAATAGAGAGATCGTAGCGGCCATCGAGCAGGTCATCCAGCCGGTCGCTCATATCGATGTCCAGCTCGAGCGCCGGGTGTTTTGCCAAGAAAGGCCCCAGGTGCGGTGCAATCACACGTCGGCCGAACTCCACGGGCAAGCACAGGCGTAGCACGCCGACCGGCTCGTCGCCTCGGTCGGCGACACTGGCGTCCGCCTCTTGCACGGCGTCGAAGATTTCCCTGGCCCTTGCCAAGTAACGCGCGCCCGCCTCGGTCAGACTGACCTGTCGCGTGGAGCGGTTGAGCAAGGTGGCACCGAGCTGCGCCTCCAGTGCATCGACCAGACGAGTGACCGACGAAGTCGCCACGCCAAGCCTGCGCGCCGCGGCCGAAAAGCCACGGGCGTCGACGGTCGCGATGAACATCCTCATCGCCATGAGCTTGTCCATGGACACTCCAATTTTCAGGTCTGGGAACACTCCTACAAACCACAGGGGCGGTCAAGAAGCGCGCACCAGAGCATCCAGGTCCATAGTGGTAGCACTTCCTCCGCCACGAGAACGCCACATGACCCTCAGCAACCTGCTCAATAACCTCCCCCACTGCGATGCCACCGCCGCCGAGCGCGTCGACGAGCTGCTCAAGCGCCCCGGCATGCGCATCGAGCGCATCGTTTCCTGCGGCCAGGCCAGCCCTGCAGGCTTCTGGTATGACCAGGCCGAGGGCGAATGGATTCTACTGCTGACCGGCAGTGCCGGATTGCGTCTAGAGCATGAGGACTATACCCGCTTGCTGGTACCCGGCGACTGCCTGGACATCCCAGCCCACTGCCGGCATCGCGTGGAATGGACAGCGCCAGGGCAACACACTGTGTGGCTTGCGGTGTTTCACGGGATCGACCGCCCATGGCCTAGCCTCTGAACAAGCGAGTGAGAGTACTTCATGCCACTCGGTTATTTTTAATTGGGATCAAACGCGCCATTCGGCAGATTTTCGCGACTGATCTAGCCTTTTAGATACATCTGAGCCCGTTAGGCCCTGCGACAATCAGCCTCATAAAATTATGTACCAACTTGTTAATTAGCAAGCTAAGGGCTTAAACTGCGCGCATTCCACCTGCTGAGATCCCTGGCATGAACGAAACATCGCGCGCCTCTGGCGCCTCGAAAATCATCCTGGCCGGCTTGGGCGTGATCGTCGCCCTGCTTGGCCTGCTCCTGGCTGCGGGCGGCGTCAAGCTCGCAGGCTTGGGCGGCTCCTGGTACTTCCTGATTGGCGGCTTGGCCATGGCCATTGCCGGTATTCTGATCGCACGCCGCAAAGTTGCCGGCGCCTGGCTGTATGCGGCATTTGTGCTAGGTACTGCAATCTGGGCACTGATCGACGCGGGCCTGGTTTTCTGGCCGCTGTTCTCGCGCCTGTTCATGTTCGCCGTGATCGGCCTGGTTGTGGCGTTGGTGTACCCGATGCTGGCCCGCGCCAACGGCGTCGGCGCGGGCCGTGGAGCCTATGGCATCGCTGGGGTGCTGGCAGTCGTGCTGGCAATTGCGGTGGGCAATATGTTCGTCGCCCACCCAAGCGTGGCTCCAACCGGTAAAGGCCCTGGCGTGACGCCAGTTGAAGCCGGCAAAGAGCAGAAGGACTGGGCTCACTACGGCAATACCGAAGGCGGCAGCCGCTTCGCCGCGCTTGACCAGATCAACCGCGACAACGTCAATAAGCTCAAGGTGGCCTGGACCTACCATACCGGTGATGTCGCCATCAGTGACGGCAACGGCGCCGAAGACCAGCTGACCCCGCTGCAGATCGGCAATAAAGTGTTCATCTGCACGCCGCACAACAACCTGATCGCCCTCGATGCCGACACTGGCAAAGAGCTCTGGAAGAACGCGATCAACGCCCAGTCCAAGGTGTGGCAGCGTTGCCGTGGCATGGCTTATTTCGATGCCACCGCCGCGATCGCCCAGCCGACGCAGCCCAATAGTTCGCCGATCGAAGGGGGCAGTGTCCCGGCCGGTGCCAACTGCCAACGTCGCCTGCTGACCAATACTATCGATGGCCGCCTGATTGCCGTGGACGCCGACAACGGCCAGTTCTGCCAGGGCTTCGGCAACAATGGCCAGGTTGACCTCAAGGCCGGCCTGGGTGATGTACCGGACTCGTACTATCAGCTATCTTCCGCACCGCTGATGGCCGGCACCACTGTGGTGGTTGGCGGCCGGGTTGCCGATAACGTCCAGACCGATATGCCAGGCGGCGTAATTCGTGGCTTCGACGTGATCACCGGGCAAATGCGTTGGGCCTTCGACCCGGGCAACCCACAAGATCGCAAGGCGCCAGAAGGCGACAGCACTTATGTGCGCAGCACGCCGAACAGCTGGGCCCCGATGTCCTACGACCCGGCCATGAACACTGTGTTCCTGCCCATGGGCTCCTCGTCCACCGACATTTATGGCGTTGAGCGCAGCAAGCTGGACCACACCTATGGCGCATCCGTACTGGCCCTGGACGCGACCACGGGCAACCAGAAGTGGGTATTCCAGACCGTTCACAACGACCTGTGGGACTTCGACCTGCCGATGCAACCGAGCCTGATCGACTTCACCAAGGACGACGGCCAGTCCGTGCCTGCAGTGGTGATCGGCACCAAGGCTGGGCAGATCTACGTATTGGATCGTGCCACCGGCAAACCGCTGACCCAAGTCGACGAAGTACCGGTCAAGCCAAGCAACATTCCTAACGAACCCTACTCCCCAACCCAGCCCAAGTCGGTAGGCATGCCGCAAATCGGCGCGCAGACGCTCACCGAATCGGATATGTGGGGCGCTACGCCGTACGACCAACTGCTGTGCCGCATCGACTTCAAGAAGATGCGCTACGACGGCCTGTACACCGCGCCGGGGACTGACCTGTCGCTGAGCTTCCCAGGTTCGCTAGGTGGCATGAACTGGGGCAGCATCTCCACTGACCCGGTGCATGGCTTCATCTTCGTCAATGACATGCGCCTTGGCCTGTGGATCCAGATGATCCCATCGCAAAACAAGGGCGGCGCAGCATCCGGTGGTGAAGCGCTGAACACCGGCATGGGCGCCGTACCGCTCAAGGGCACCCCTTACGCGGTCAACAAAAACCGCTTCCTGTCGATTGCTGGCATTCCTTGCCAGGCGCCGCCATTCGGCACCCTCACCGCTATCGACATGAAGTCGCGTCAGATCGCCTGGCAGGTACCGGTCGGTACCGTGGAAGACACAGGTCCGCTGGGCATCCGCATGCACCTGCCGATAAAGATCGGCCTGCCGACCCTTGGCGGCACCCTGTCGACCCAAGGTGGCCTGGTGTTCATCGCCGGCACTCAGGACTTCTACCTGCGTGCCTACGACAGCAGCAACGGTAAGGAAATCTGGAAAGCCCGCCTGCCTGTTGGCAGCCAGGGCGGCCCGATGACCTACGTTTCGCCGAAAACCGGCAAGCAGTACGTGGTAGTCACCGCTGGCGGTGCGCGCCAATCGACTGATCGTGGCGACTATGTGATTTCTTACGCGCTGCCGTAAGACCCAGTCGCAATGTTCGCGGGTGAGCCCGCTCCCACAGGAACGTCACTGCCCCAAATTGATGAGGCAGTCCTGAGGGGGCGGGTTCATCTGCGAATGGCTTTCAAGAACAGCAAGAGACACAGCAATGCCATCCGCAATTCGTATCACCACTCCTGCCCTGCTGCTGGCCTTGGCCAGCACGCCTGCCCTGGCTGAAGGCGACCTGCTCCAGCGTAGCACCCTGACCGGAGACTGGGGCGGCCTGCGCCATCAGCTCGAAGAAGATGGCGTCAAGATCACTGGCGATTACAGTGGCGAAACCGCCTACAACGCCCACGGTGGCCTGCACCGTTCGGCGCGGTATTCGCAAAACATCAAACTGGGTGCTCAGTTCGACCTGTCGAAACTGTACGGCCTGGACAACGGCGGCAAAATCCAGCTGACCATCAACGACCGTCGCGGCAACAGCGCCTCCGAGGATCTGGTCGGTAACCGCCTGCCCATTCAGGAAAACTACGGTGGGCTTTACACCCGCCTGACCGAGCTGAGCTACGAACGCACCCTGTTCACGCCGGCCCTCAATATCAAACTCGGCTACATGGCCATGGGCAATGACCTCGGCGGCCTGGACAGCGGCATCCTGTGCAATTTCATGAACGCTGGCTTCTGCGGCCACCCGCTGAACATGTCCGGCGGCAGCGGTTGGGCCAACTACCCCAACGCCCACTTGGGTGCGCGAGTGAAATACGACTTTTCGCCGTCCTGGCAACTTCGCGTGGCGGCGTTCAACGTCGACCCGCAAAGCAACGGCAACTCCAGCCGCGCCTGGCACCTGGGGCCCAAGCACACCACTGGCACAGTAGTGCCGGTAGAGCTGGTGTACAAGCTGCAAGGTCAACTGCCGGGCGAGTACAAGCTCGGTTACTACTACGACAGCTCCAACGTCAAACGCATCGACAGTGACAAGGAAGTGGCGGGTCGTGGCGGGCATTACCTGCTGATCGACCAGGCGGTCTGGAATGACGCAGGCTCCCCTGGCCGTAGCCTGCACGCCTTTGGTCAATACTCAGCAGCAAGCGAAGCTGCTTCGCCGTTCACCAAGTGGTATGGCGCAGGCGTTGTGTTGTACAAGCCGTTCGAAGGCCGCCCCCGCGATACCGTGGCATTGGGCTATGGCCGCGCCGTGCCGAACCCGCGCAGCCGCCAAGTGCTCGAAGATGCCGCATTCAATGCCGGGCAACCGTTCCCCAACATCGACAATGCCGAGCAACTGATCGAGCTGAGCTACGGCTACCAGGCAACGCCCTGGCTGAATCTGCGCCCTGATGTGCAATACATCATTGAGCCCGGCGCGTTTTCCGGGAAGGACATCGACAACGCGCTGGTGTTCGGGCTTCAGGTAAAGGCGTCATTCTGAACCGCAGGGGCTGCCGGGCAGCCCCGTTGCGCCTTAGCGCTGGCGCAGGTATTCCGCCAGTCTCAGCAGCATGGCGTCACAGCCCTGCAACTGCTCGACACTGATGAATTCGTCGGGTTTGTGCCCTTGGTCCATGCTGCCCGGCCCACATACCACGGTCGCAACACCGGCCTGGTCGAACAAGCCGCCCTCGGTGCCGAAGGCAACGGTGCCAAAGTCCTGCGAGCCACTGAGCAACGCCAGCAAACGCGCGGCTTCACTGTCAGGGGGCGTGGCCAAGCCAGGGTAGGCGCTCAGCGGTTGCAAGCGGATGGCGCTGGCAGCGCTGATGCTGCGCATGCGCGGCAGCAGCTCGGCCTCGGCATAGGTCTGCAACTGGTCGGCCACCGCCTGTGCCTCGTATCCAGGCAAGGCGCGTACCTCGAAGTCGAATGCACAGGCTTGCGGCACGATGTTCAACGCCGTGCCCCCTTTGATCACTCCAGTCTGCACAGTAGAAAAAGGCGGGTCGAAACGTGTGTCGTGGTGCGCAGGCAACGCCAAGGCATCGCCGATTTCGCCCAATTTGCCGATCAGTTTGGCGGCATACTCGATGGCATTGACCCCTAAAGGTGCGTAAGCCGAGTGGCACGCTGCGCCCTGGACCTCACAACGCATTGCCAGCTTGCCCTTATGGCCCAGCACAGGCTTGAGTTCGGTAGGCTCACCGATCAGGCACAGGCGTGGCTTGTGCGGGCGCTTTTGCAGCGCGTCGAGCATCGAACGCACGCCCAGGCAGCCGACCTCTTCGTCATAGGAGAACGCCAGGTGAACAGGCATGCGCAGTGGTTGCGCAACAAAAGCCGGCACCGCAGCCAGTACCGAAGCGATGAACCCCTTCATATCAGCCGTACCACGGCCATACAGGCGCCCGTCGCGCTCGGTCAGCGCAAATGGCGGCAGCGTCCAAGCCTGCCCGTCCACCGGCACGACATCGGTGTGACCGGACAGCACAACGCCACCCTGGTCCTGAGGGCCGATGGTGGCAAAGAGGTTCGCCTTGGTGCGCTCAGGGTTATGGAACAACTCGCACACCACTCCATACCCAGCCAGGTAGTCGCGGATGAACTCAATCAGCTCAAGGTTGGAGTCGCGGCTGACAGTGGCAAAGCCCACCAACCGCTCCAGCAAGGCACGGCTGCTGAGCTCATTCATCGCCTGGCACCCCGTAACTTGGGGCTGTCGTCGGGTTCAGCGCGCGGGTAACGTAATCCTGCATTTGCGGCCGATACGCCTGCCACAGGCCATCGAGCGCGCCTATCGGGTCCTGCTCGGCCCAGTCCACACGCAGGTCTACCAGCGGCCAGGTCAACTCGCCTGCAATCTTCAACGCCGCCGAGTGTACGGGGCCCGCCTCGCCACCGGCTGCCATCGCTGCATGCATGGCCGCCAGCAGTCGGTCTGCCAAGTGCCCGCCGGCCTGCTCGAAGGCCTGAACCATGGCCTCAATCACTTCGGGCGAAGACAGCAGATTACCCGCCGCTGCGCATTGCTCGCCCGCAACGGCGTTGTGCACCCCCAACGCTTGCTTACCCGTGAACAAGGCCACTTGCCCATGGCTGTCGATGACCGTGACCTGACGATACTCGCCCCAGCCATTGGCACTTAGTACCCGGTCAAGCGCGGCCGCAGGCGCCAACTGCCCTTGCTCCATGGCGTCGAGGATCTGCGGGCCCAACGCAGGCAATGTGATGTTCTGGGTGGACACCGCACCTACACCTGCGCGCACCCACGGGCAACGGGCACCCACAGCGATACTCGACGAGCTGATGGCGATACCGACCTGGCCGGTCTCCTGGCAACGACCGATGATGGAAAAGGTCATGGTTAAGCTCCTGTTGTTCTGTGCAATGCCAGCATTCTGGGCAGAACCTTAAGGCATACGAAACCAACATTTTCCTGCGCCTTGAACAGGAAAAAACTAAGGGCCACAAAGCGGCTGCGAACCACTTGAAATCAACGCCAACGCCATGCAAGTCAGGGCCTTCGCCGTTTTATCGGCAAGTCCCAGCTAAATACTATTTTCGCGATTTTTCCGGCATCCCTAGTCTGGCCCCAGGCAACGGCGGTCCTCCAAACCGACCTGACAAAAACCGCCTGACAAAGGGCTCGGACATGACACTGAACAACATCGAAATCGACACGCTCGTGGTAGGCGCCGGCCAGGCCGGCGTAGCAATGAGCGAACACCTGAGCAAGCTCGGTGTGCCGCACTTGGTGCTGGAACGCAACCGTATCGCTCAAGCGTGGCGCACAGGCCGTTGGGATTCACTGGTGGCCAACGGCCCAGTCTGGCACGACCGCTTCCCAGGGCTGGAATTCAACCTTGATGCTGACGCCTTCGCCGGCAAGGACCAGGTTGCCGACTACTTCGAACAGTACGTACGTAAGTACAACCTTCCGGTTCGTACCGGCATCGAAGTGAAGAAGGTGGTTCGCAACGCTGACCGCCCCGGTTTCACCATCGAAACCAGCGAAGGCGTGATCCGCGCCAACCGGGTGGTTGCCGCGACCGGCCCATTCCAGAAACCCGTTATTCCGGCCATCGCGCCGAAAGACGCCAACCTGCACCAGATCCACTCGGCTGCCTATTACAACCCTGAGCAGTTGCCCGAGGGCGGCGTGCTGGTCGTCGGCGCCGGGTCCTCCGGTGTGCAGATCGCAGAAGAGCTGATGCGTGCAGGGCGCAAGGTGTACTTGTCGGTAGGCGCCCACGACCGCCCACCCCGTGCCTACCGCAACCGCGACTTCTGCTGGTGGCTGGGGGTGTTGGGCGAGTGGGACGCTGAAATCGCCAAGCCAGGCCGCGAGCACGTGACCATCGCCGTCAGCGGCGCACGCGGCGGACACACCGTGGACTTTCGCGCTCTCGCTCACCAGGGCATGACCTTGGTTGGCCTGACCCAGTCATTCGAAAACGGCGTGGCACGCTTTCAGGACAACCTTGTCGAGAACATCAACCGCGGTGATGAAAATTACCTGGCCCTGCTGGATGCGGCCGACGCCTATGTAGAGCGTAACGGCCTGGACCTGCCAGAGGAGCCTGAGGCACGCAAGCGCCTCGCCGACCC
The DNA here is from genome assembly GCF_014269025.2 of Pseudomonas promysalinigenes. NCBI lineage: Bacteria > Pseudomonadati > Pseudomonadota > Gammaproteobacteria > Pseudomonadales > Pseudomonadaceae > Pseudomonas > Pseudomonas promysalinigenes. The sequence goes on from NZ_CP077094.1 coordinate 2,666,805, forward strand.
GGCATGCATGGTCGACCCGCTGCAGCAACTGGACCTGGCCCAGGCTGGCGTCACCAGCATCATCTGGGCGACCGGCTATGGCGTGGACTTCAGCTGGTTGCAGGTCGACACCTTCGACGCCAATGGCAAACCCCAGCACCAGCGCGGCGTAGCCCGCGAGCCTGGCGTGTACTTCCTGGGCCTGCCTTGGCTGTCGCGGCGTGGCTCTTCGTTCATTTGGGGGGTGTGGCACGACGCCAAGCATGTCGCCGGCCACATCGCCACCCAACGCACCTACCTGGCTTACCGTGACCGCGACCAGCGCCAAGCGGATGAGCAAGACAACTCCATCAGCAACGTCAGCACCATCGGAGCCCACTGATGCCTACCCATACTCGCATCCGCATGTTCAACACCAAACAAACCTATCCCAACCAGACCCTGGACAACGACCTGTGCCAGGCCGTACGGGCTGGTAATACCATTTATGTGCGCGGCCAGGTCGGGACCGACTTCGAAGGTAAACTGGTGGGCCTGGGCGACCCTCGGGCACAGGCCGAACAGGCGATGAAGAACGTCAAACAGTTGCTGGAAGAAGCTGGCTCGGACCTTTCCCACATCGTCAAAACCACTACCTACATCACCGACCCGCGCTTTCGCGAGCCGGTGTACAAGGAAGTCGGCAAATGGCTGAAGGGCGTGTTCCCCATCTCCACCGGGCTGGTGGTAGCCGGCCTGGCCCAGGCCGAATGGCTGATGGAAATCGATGTGATCGCGGTGCTCCCGGATCAACAGTGATCCGGCACCAGCCGTAGGGGCGCATAGCGCCCCACTCGCGGCTTTAGCCGCGAAGCTTGGTCAGAACCTGGCCAGTTCTTCGCGGCAGAATTCGACGAACAGCTGCGCCGGCTTGGTCAATTGCACCCGCTTCAAGTGCGCAGCAGCCAACCCTGACAAGGCCACAGGCTCGGCGATGTCGATCATCGCCAGTTTCTGCCCGTCATAGGTGCACTCGGAGTGTGGTCGTGTGACCAGCAACGAGAATCCAAAGCCCTGCCCCACCATCCCGCGCACCATTTCGATCGACGGCGAACTGAAAACGATGTTTGGCGTCAGCCCCATCTCGTTGAACAAGCTGACGAAGTAGGTCCGGCTTGGCGCCACATCCAGCAAGATCATCGGCTCCGGGCACAGATCGCGCAGCGACACTTGCGTCTGGCCAGCGAAACGGTGCTTCTCAGGCAGCAACACGTACGGCTTTTGCGGCGGCATCAAAGGTTCGGCTTCGATGGTGCCGTCCAGATCATGATCATAAAGAAACGCCAGATCGAACGTCCCTGCGGTCAGGCCCTGGATCAGGTCTTGCTGTTCACCGTCGCGCAGGCGTATGTCCACGCCAGGATAGCGCTCGCGGAATCCTGCGATCAGCCGCGGCAGATACAGTGGCGCCACGGTTTCGAAGCAGCCGATGTCGATCTGCCCGGCTACGGTGTCGTTGTCGGCAAGGGCGTTCTGCTCGAACTCGTGAGCCATTTGCAACAACGACTTGGTCTTGGCGTAAAAACGCTTGCCGCTGGGGGTCAGCGAAACGCCCTGGGCATGGTGGCGAATGAACAACTGCACACCGAAGCTTTCTTCCAGGCCCTTGATTGCCGTCGAGATCGACGGCTGGGCGATGTAAAGCTGGCGCGAGGCCTCGGCGACGCTGCCGGCCTCCACGGTGGTGACGAAGTATTTGAGTTGTCGCAGGGTGTAGGAAGCCACAGGCACCTCGTTGACGCCATCGACAGGCGCCTAGGAATTTATTGTCACTTTACCTTGCGGTTTGAATCAGTGGGCCGCCAAGCACCAAGGATTTGCCTATGGCTTGAGCATAATTTGGTGCTGCATGGGCCCACTCGCCTACCAGCAACAACACGCCCTACTGGTGAATTGAGCAGGACCGTCTTTACTGACGATTAACGACCCGCAGTAAGGTATGTGCCTATGAAGATCGTTGTCACCAGCATTCTCGTTGACGACCAGGCCAAAGCTCTGGCTTTCTACCATTACGTTCTCGGTTTCGAACCCAAGCAAGACGTACCCATGGGCCAGCATCGCTGGCTGACGCTGACCTCACCCAACGACCCCAACGGCGTCGAGCTGCTACTGGAGCCCGATGCTCACCCCGCTGCGAAGACCTACAAGCAGGCACTGAAGCAGGACGGCATCGCTGCCACCTCCTTCAGCGTGCGCGATATCCAGGCCGAATACACACGGCTGTGCAAGGCCGGCGTGGCCTTTACTCAGCCGCCCACCGACCTTGGCCCGGTGATCGTCGCAGTGTTCGACGACACCTGTGGCAACCTGATTCAGATCGCCCAGAAACATTGAGTGCCAGCCAATGGCAGCCGACGCTGCCATTGGCTACATTGCAGCTGTGTCCCGTGCGCCACAATAAGGAAAACAGATGCGCCACGAATTCAGCGAAGTGCTCAACGACCTTGTGGATTACTTCTTGCTCGGCGATATCCAACTGCTCGAACGTTTCAAGCGCGAACATCAGCTTCGCGATGACCTGGCCCACGAATTCACCCACAACGACAGCGGCGACAAGGCAGTTGCCGAGGGCGTAGTGATACCACTGGCGGGCGTCGACAACCTGCCTTACCACATTCTGTTCACCCTCGATAATGCGACACCTGCCCTGCTCGCATCCGGCAGCCGCCTCAAGCACCGGCGCAACGGTTATGTGCTCCAGGTGCAGCACCGCGCCGTCATGCTCTACACGTGGCGCATTCTGCAGCACTTCACGCCCAAGACCCTGGGTGACCTGATGGCCCGCTACCAGGTGCCGGGGCGGCCGATCATCGAGCTGGACAATGGCTGGTATGACGTAGAGGTGCTGGCGGGCGCGATCGTGCGCGACGGCTTGTACGAACCGGCTTTCGAGTTCGTCATGAACAAACGCCCAGGGCGGGCTCAAGCCAAGGACGTGGATACTGGATACGCATTCGGTTTGCGAGGCTACTTCGATTGAACAGGCTTGCCCAGCAGGCCTCATCGCCGGTCAATGACGATGAGGCCTGCCGCGCTCAGCTGATATCCCGGTCCTTGGTTTCTGGCAAGAAGAAGATCCCCAGCACGGCGGTCATCACCGCAATCACGATGGGGTACCACAACCCGTAGTAGATATCACCCGTCGCTGCCACCATAGCGAATGCCACTGTCGGCAGAAAACCGCCGAACCAGCCATTGCCAATATGGTAAGGCAGGGACATCGAGGTGTAGCGAATGCGTGCAGGGAACAACTCCACCAGCCACGCGGCGATGGGGCCATAGACCATGGTCACGTAGATCACCAACAGGGTGAGCAACAACAGCACCATCGGATAGTGGATTTTCGCTGGGTCAGCTTTCTCCGGGTAACCTGCCTCTTTCAGCGCAGCACTCATTGTTGCGGTAAAGGCATCACTCTGGGTCTTCAAGTCGGCTGCAGCCAGGCTGCTGCCATCGAAACTTGGGATCACCCGCTCACCGATACGCACCTGCGCCACGCTACCAGGCTCGGCAGCCTGGTTGGTGTAAGGAATCGCTCGTTTGGCCAGCAGGCTCTTGGCGATGTCGCAGGAACTTGCGAATTTGGCCTTGCCTACCGGGTCGAATTGGAATGCGCACTGGCCAGGGTCGGCGACCACCACCACTGGGTTCTGCTCCTGTGCCACGAACACGTCAGGGTTACCGTACTCGGTCAGCGCCTTGAAAATCGGGAAGTAGGTCAGGGCTGCGATGATGCAACCGGCCATGATGATTTTCTTGCGACCGATGCGATCCGACAGGCTGCCGAAGAAAATGAAGAACGGTGTACCGATCAGCAAGGAGCCAGCGATCAACAGGTTGGCGGTCTGTGGGTCGATCTTGAGCATCTGCAACAGGAAGAACAGCGCATAGAACTGCCCGGTGTACCACACCACAGCCTGCCCGGCCGTACCGCCGAGCAGCGACATGATCACCACTTTGAGGTTGTCCCAACGGGCGAACGACTCGGTCAGCGGCGCTTTGGACGCCTTGCCTTCGGCTTTCATCTTCATGAATACCGGCGACTCATTGAGCTGCATGCGGATGTACACCGAAATTGCCAACAGCAAGATCGAAAGCAGGAACGGTACACGCCACCCCCAGGCTTCGAACACCTCGGTACCCATCAAGGTGCGGCAAGCAAGGATTACCAGCAGCGACAGGAACAAGCCCAGCGTGGCGGTAGTCTGAATCCACGCGGTAAAGAAACCCCGCCGGCCCTTGGGCGCGTGCTCAGCCACGTAGGTGGCGGCGCCGCCGTACTCGCCGCCCAACGCCAGGCCCTGCAAGAGGCGCAGGGTAATCAGAATGACCGGCGCTGCTACGCCAATCGTCGCGTAGCTGGGCAGCAGCCCCACCACTGCGGTCGAAAGGCCCATGATGACGATGGTGATCAGAAACGTGTATTTGCGCCCGATCATGTCGCCCAGCCGGCCAAACACGATTGCGCCGAACGGCCGCACGGCGAAACCTGCGGCAAATGCAAGCAAGGCGAAGATGAACGATGTGGTTTCATTGACGCCAGCGAAGAAGTGCTTGGCGATGATCGCAGCCAGCGAGCCGTATAGGTAGAAGTCGTACCATTCAAATACAGTACCCAGCGAGGACGCGAAGATAACTTTACGCTCCTCCCTGGTGATACCCCGTTGGGGCGCGCTACTGCCCGAAGATGCGCTGTCGAGAACCGCCATGGGTTGCCTCCGTCGTTTGGTTATCGAAGGCCGGAGTACCTCACACCCATTACACCGTCGCACCCAGGCCCTAGGGCTAGCATTGGTTGCGCGAAGCACGACGAGGACAGCCGCCTCGGATCGCAGCAGGTTTCTAAAGCATAATCGGCTTTGCCGCTATGTCCACTTGCCAGTATCGACAGCAGCATTACCCCGCACTACTTGATACAGGCCCCTTGAGCTCGACCTGGTTGCCGTCAGGATCGAAGCAGTACATCGATGGCCCTTCGCCTTCCGCGCCATAGCGGTTTTCGGCCGGTTCAACCCTTACGCCTGCCGCTTGCAGGTAAGCCGTCAGCGCCGGTTCGTCGAAAGGTTCGATACGCAGGCAGAAGTGATGCAGGTTGCGCCCTTGCTCGCCCGGTGCCGGGCCGCCCGGCCGGCCCAGCGGGCCATCGAGGGTGACCAAGTCGATCATCGCCGTGCCGGTGGCCAAATGAACCATGCCCAGGTCCGGGCGCTCACGGCTGACCGAGCAACCCAGCAAATCTCGATAGAAGCCTAAGCTGCGCTGCAGGTCGGCAACCCGCAGCACCAGGTGATCGATGTGCTTGATGGTGAACGGTCGCATGCGATGCCTCCTTTTAACGTTCCCACGGGCGTTGGCCACCTTAGCCCAGGACTATCTGGGTTGGCCACCGTGGCGCTATTCATTGACCAGCCGCTGCAGTAGGCCCCCTTCATGGCGGGCGAGGATACGCAGGATCTGGTCGACCAATGCCCGATCAGGCGCCTCCAAATGAAAGTGATGCCCGCCTGGGTGCCAGGACACCTTGGCATGTGCCGGCAGCGCCGCCTGGCGATGCTCGATGCCGGTACCTTTGAATGCGCCTTGCCTGGCAAGCATCAAGTACAACGGGCAGCGGATCTCCCGCAGCAGGTCGCACGCTTCACGCTCGGTCAGCGGCATGGGTTCAGGCAACACCAAACGCGGGTCGTGACGCCAACAGTAACCGTCGGGCAGTTGCAGCAAGTCGCGCAACACCAGTACCCGGGCGGCCTCTGCGCTTAGCTCCCCATCGAGGCGCTTGCGGCTTTGCAGCAACGCCGATTCAAGGTTGTCGAAGCGGCTGGCTTCAGGCTCGGCAAAGCCCTGCAACTGGCTGCGCTGAACCATCCGTTTGAGCCGATAGGCCCGCGCCAGATGCTGCACGCGGTCATGTTCGGCTACGGTAAACGGTGCACCGATACCATCGAGGAAGATCATGCTGGCAATGCCACTGGTCATGGCCGCCAGCAACGAGGCGATACCGGTGCCCATACCATGGGCAAGCACATGAAACTGGGACAGGCCCAGGCTGTCAGTGACTGCCAGCATGTCCTGGGCATGTTCCCAGAGGTAATAGCCGCTGTCATGGCGGCGGTGGTCGGAACGGCCATGGCCGATAAGGTCGGGGGCCACGATGAAGCAGCCATCGAGTAGCGGGCCAAGCCGCTCGAACGATGCAGCGTTGTCGAGCCAGCCATGTAACGCCAGCACCGGAATGCCTTCTTCCGGCCCCCAGGTGCGTACCGCTATTTCAATACCGTCGAGGTCAAGCAGGTGATCCTTGGGACTGCACAGCGAGCGCATCGAAGTTCTCCTTGGCGGATGCCTTTGCCACGGCGTACTTCACCCTCTCGCAGATACCTCGTCCACGCTGGCCCCTCTCCGACCCTGACATGTACGAGACCGACGCAGCCGCAGGCCACCCAAGGCCTCAATGCCCGCGCAGATCTTCAAAGAACGGCTGCCGGCCGTCGACCTGGCACGAGGCCCGTGACGTCGGCGCGGCCTCGCCGTTCGCTGGCTCCACGTACCAGTAGCAATGCCGTATGGCACGGGTCACCGCGACGTAGGCCAGGCGCTGTATTTCGTCCTTCTGCGCTGTGTCGAAGGGCTGGGTATCGCCCGCCTTGCCCAGGCCTGCCTGGCGATAGACCTGGTTTTTGAAGGGAGAGCTGGTCAGGTACTGGCAATCGCCCAGCATGAACACCGCATCGGCCTGCAGACCTTTGGCACTGTGGTAGGTCAGCTGGCGCAAGCGCCGCTGTTCGGCGGGGAGCTGCGTTTCGGCCTGCAGCACAGGTTGCAGGTGTGCGTCCATCAGGCGTTTGTCACTGCCCTTACGGTAAAGCATCATCACCGATTCGCCGCGCTGGTAGTGTTCGATCAGCGTTTGGGCCAGTGCCGGCTCATCGCGTTCGAAAACCCGCACAGGGGCGCCAGGCAAGTCGGCCGCGGGGCCGCTGGCGCGCGCCTTTTTGCCGGCGATAGCCGGCGTACCCTTGACCAAGTGTTCGGCGGCATCGATCACCTGTTGCTGGCAGCGATAATTGTCCACCAGCATCACTCGAGTATTGGCCGGCGACGGGAACGTCTTGGTGAATTCCATGAAGTATTTGGGTGAACTGCCGCGCCAACCATAGATCGACTGCCAGTCATCACCCACGCACATCAACGAAGCATGCTGAGCCTGCCGCCCGGTATGCATCATTGGGCCACGGCGGCGTATTTCGCGCAGGCTTGCGCGCAGCCAACTGACTATCTGCGGCGACACGTCCTGGAACTCGTCGATCATCAAGTGCGCCAGTGGACGCAGCAGCGCATCGGGCAGCAGTTGCAGGTTTTCCGGGTTGTTCTCGCCGAACAAAGCGAACATTCGGTTGTAGGTCATGACCGGTGGCGACTGGTCAAGCAGATGCGCTTCCAAGGCCCTCCAGTACAGTGCCAATGCCTCGAAGAACAGTGCATCGGGGTCGCCAGTGGGGAAACTCATGGCGGCCACGGCCGGGTTGACTTCCAAACCTAGGTTTTCGATGAAGCTGGCCGCACCCACGAATGCATCAAGTAACGGCGCCGCAGCCAGCTCGCCTTTTACTTTGTACTCAAAACCAGGGCCTGCCACGGCTTCGCCAGCCAGCGATGCGGCCAGGCGTTGGGCCATGGCGTAGTTGTCGAGCCAGATCAGCGGTTTGTCACAAAATGCCTGCAACAAGGTGCGCTTGACCGCCCATTCGGCACGCACCGCCAGTTTGGCGCCGGGGCGTTGATACTGGGCGCTCTCTGCCGGGTCGAAGCCCAGCACCACCCAGGTGTCGGTACCTTCCAGGCGACCGTGGACATGGAACCGACTACCACGGATCTGAATCGTTTCCCGGCACGGCTCGATGCCTTTGATCGGCCATGCGCCGGCGGCGAACCACAGGTCTTCGATGACGTCGCATAATTCTTCGTCGCGCTGGGCAGCCAGTTGGGTGACCTGCACCCGCTTCTGCACATCCGGGTGGTCTGGGTCCAGCGGTTTGAGCTGCAAAGCTTCATGACGCAAGTTGGCGATGATCTCGGCGAACCGCGGGCTTTGCGCCAGTAGTTGGCTGTAGCACTGGTTGAGCTGTAGCCGCTGGGCATCGTTCAGGCGCAGATCGAACGGATTGCTATCGGTCTCTGCCTCCCGTCCTGCTGGCATTTGGTTGCCCAGGGCTTCGAAGGCACATACTTGGCTGAAGCCTGGCAGGCTGCGTACCAGCGGAAGAATTCGGGAATGAAAGGTACGCACTAGGTCGCGCGCCACTGCCGGTTGCAGTTCGAGCTGCCAGAGCGCAAAAACCTGCACCAGGCGCTTGATGAAGTCCTTGCGGGACTCGCGGGTGAAGGTGACCACGGTCATCGCATCCAACTCGTAGCCCAGATACTGGCGCAGTAGCAGGATACGCAACACCAGTGAGGTCGACTTGCCCGCCCCGGCGCCGGCCACCACGCAGGTGGAGGGCGTGTCGCTGAAGATCAGCTTCCACTGCGCCGGGCTAGGTTGCGCCTCGGCAGGCAGGCGTTGGGCCACATCAGCTTTGAAACGTTTCTTGAGCTCTGCGCTCAGGGGCAGGCGCCAGTCGTCGAACAGGTTGTCGTCCTGGCCCGGCACGCCTGCTTCATCAGGCCTCCAATCGCGTATCACCAGCACCTGGCGGCCGGCTTCATAGCCTTGGGCATGGCCAAGGTGCCAGGACTCACCATGCTGCGCCTTCAAGCGGGTCAGGCCGCGGCCCAGCACGCGTGCCGCCAGGCGGCGAAACCAGGGCAACTGGGCGGTTGGGGTCAGTTCGGCAAGCGGCTGGGGTTGCTCGTGGGCCACGGTCACTCCGTTGTATATCCAATCAGCGCTCCATGTTGGCCGCATCCGCTAGAAATCGCCAGCGAATGCTTGCGCATCAGTGGATTAGGCGATGAATCGCACAAACTACATTTATATTTATATCGATTTATACGATCATATTTAACCGATTATTACGCTTATTTTCGATCTATTTTTACCGCATCATGGCTTCATTTCACCCATTCAAGGAGCTCGACCATGCTGCAACTGCGACCCTTCGAAGGCCTTGGCCATGCCAACCACGGCTGGCTCGACGCCCATCACCATTTCTCGTTCGCCGAATACTACGACCCGGCACGCATGCACTGGGGCAACCTGCGCGTGTGGAATGACGACCTGATCGCCGCCGGCAGTGGCTTTCCGCCCCACCCGCACCGCGATATGGAAATCATCACCTATGTGCGTGAAGGTGCCATTACCCACCAGGACAGCCTGGGCAATAAAGGGCGCACCGAAGCCGGTGACGTGCAGGTGATGAGTGCTGGTAGCGGCATTGTGCACAGCGAATACAACCTGGAGGCCATCGACACGCGCATCTTCCAGATCTGGATCGTGCCAGAAAAAGTAGGTGATGCGCCGTCCTGGGGCACCCGCCCGTTCCCCAAAGGCGAACGTGGGGAAGGCTTCGTGACGCTGGCCAGTGGCCGTGCCGGTGATGAGGACAGCTTGCAGATCCGCACGGACGCACGGCTGGTGGCCGCCACTTTGCAGGCAGGGGAAACCGCCGAGTACCGCTTCGATGCGGGGCGCCGGGGTTACCTGGTACCGGCCAAGGGGCTGGTCGATGTCAATGGGCTGCGGGCCAATGGCCGCGACGGCGTGGCAATCGAAAATGAGGATGTGCTGCGCGTGACGGCCATCGAGGACAGCGAAATCGTCCTGGTCGATGTTGCCTGAGGGATAGGGGCCGCCCTGCGGCCCCGTTCCGCTCAATCAGGCGATGGCCGCGTCCACCAGCACCTGCGCTTCTTGCACCAGGCGCTTGAGGTGGGCCTCGTCGATGAAGCTTTCGGCGTAGATCTTGTAGATTTCTTCCGTACCAGACGGCCGCGCGGCAAACCAGCCATTGGCAGTCATCACCTTCAAGCCACCGATGGCTTGGCCATTGCCTGGCGCGTGGCTGAGAATCTGCACGATAGGTTCACCCGCCAGCTCAGTCGATTTCACCTGCTCTGGTGCCAACTTGCTCAAAGCAGCCTTTTGCCGTGCATCGGCCTTGGCTTCTACGCGGGTAGCGAACGGTTTACCCAGTGTAGCGGTAAGGTCATCGTAGGCCTGGCTTGGGGTGCGCCCTGTGCGGGCAGTCATTTCGGCCGCCAGTAATGCGGGAATCAGGCCATCCTTGTCAGTGGCCCAGACAGTGCCGTCTTTGCGCAGGAACGATGCGCCTGCGCTCTCTTCACCGCCGAAGCCCAACGTGCCCTCGAACAAGCCTTGGGCAAAGAACTTGAAGCCAACCGGTACTTCGTAAAGCTCACGGCCCAAACGTTCAGCAACGCGGTCGATCATGCCGCTGGAAACCACGGTTTTACCCACACCAGCATCACTGCGCCACTGGGGGCGGTGGCGGTACAGGTAATCGATGGCCACCGCCAGATAGTTATTCGGTTGCAGCAGCCCGTCAGCCGTGACGATACCGTGACGATCGTGGTCCGGGTCGCAGGCGAAGGCTACGTCGAAACGCTCGCGCAGGCCGATCAGGCCCTGCATGGCGTACGGGGAGGATGGGTCCATGCGGATTTGGCCGTCCCAGTCCACACACATGAAGCGGAAAGTCGGGTCGACCTCGGTGTTTACCACCTCAAGGTTCAACTGATAACGCTCGGCGATCGCCGACCAGTAGCGCACCCCTGCCCCGCCCAGCGGATCAACGCCCAGGCGCAGGTTGGCGCCACGAATCACGTCGAAATCGATGACATTTTCCAGATCAGCCACATAATTGGCCACGTAGTCATGGCGCTGGGTGGTAGCGGCTTGCAGCGCCTGGGCATGGGCCATGCGCTTGACCCCAACCAGCCCTGCGGCCAGCAGTTCGTTGGCCTTGGCCTCGATCCACTTGGTGACATCGCTGTCGGCCGGGCCACCATTGGGCGGGTTGTATTTAAAGCCGCCGCTTTGCGGTGGGTTGTGCGACGGGGTAATGACGATACCGTCGGCCAGGCCTTGGCTGCGGCCACGGTTGTAGCACAGGATGGCGTGAGACACCGCAGGCGTCGGGGTGTATTCGTCATCCTTGGACAACATTACCTGCACGCCATTGGCCGCCAGCACTTCCAGCGCGCTGGCAGCGGCAGGTGCCGACAGCGCATGGGTGTCGGCACCGATGAACAGCGGCCCGTCGATGGATTTTTCCTGGCGATACAGGCAAATGGCCTGGGTGATGGCCAGCACATGGTGCTCGTTGAAGCTCAGGTCGAACGAGCTACCCCGGTGCCCCGAGGTGCCGAAGGCCACGCGCTGGGCCGCCACGCTGGCGTCCGGGCGCCCGGTGTAGTAAGCGGTGAGCAGGCGGGGGATATCGACCAGCACGCTGGCCGGAGCCGGCTTGCCTGCCAAAGGACTGAGCGTCATGCAAAAACCTCGAGATCAACGAATGTTGGTGTTGGAACACGCAGTGTACTGGGAGTTGCACTGCCATGCGACGGTGCGCTGAGCATTAGTTTCCGGCCACTTGCCACCATCCAGGAAACATCTGTTGTACCAAAGGCTCGGCAAAGCGCTCGTCGATCAACACCAGCACGCCACGGTCGTCATCCCCGCGAATGACCCGCCCGGCGGCCTGGATCACCTTGCGCACTCCGGGATACAAATAGGCGTAGTCGAAACCAGCACCGAACTGCCGGCCCAGACGCTGCTTGAACTGCTCATTGATCGGGTTTACCTGGGGCAGGCCGAGGGTCGCGACGAATGCCCCAATCAGTCGCGTACCGGGCAAGTCGATGCCCTCGCCGAATGCCCCACCCAGCACCGCAAAGCCAACCCCCTGCCCGTCTGCCACGAAGCGATCGAGGAACGCCTGGCGCGCAGCTTCGCCCATGCCGGGGGCCTGAGCCCAGGAAGGGATGCCGGGATGTTGCTGGGCAAGTAGGCTTGCCACCTGCTGCAGGTACTCGAAACTGCTGAAGAACGCCAGGTAATTGCCTGGCTGACGTTGATACTGCTCGGCAATCAGTTGAGTGATTGGCGCCAGTGAGGCCTGGCGCTCGCGGTACCGGGTCGACACGTGGCTGGCAATGTGCACTTGAAGTTGTTCGGCGCGAAACGGTGCCGCAACCTCCAGCCAGGCGGTATCCACCGGCATGCCGAGCAAGTCGGTGTAGAAACGCCGCGGGCTCAAAGTCGCCGAAAACAGCGTGACACTGCGCGCTGCTTGCATGCGCGGGGCAAGCAGCCGCGCTGGCGTTACATTGCGTAAGCACACACTGGCCAAGCGACGCCTGCGTGGGCCTTCACGCAGGCTGACGTCGAACAGGAAATGCTCATCGAATAACTCGGCCACCCGGCTGAACTGCAGCGCCTGGTAAAAGAACTGCAACACCTGCACATCCACTTCGGCGGGCTTTTCGTTGAGGCGCTCCTGAATCAGCCCGATGCATTGCTGCAGTGCACGCAGAAACTGCTCGGGCAACTGCTCACTGGCCTGATAGGGGGCCTGCTGGGTTTTGAACAGCGCGTTCCACTGACGGTTCAGCCGGTCCAGGGCGCTCCCCAGGCCGGCAGGTTTGGCTTGGCGCAACGCAAGCAACTGGCCTTGATCAAGGGTGGCGCTGTACATGCCGCGCCCGCGCTCGACTAGGTTGTGCGCTTCGTCCACCAACACGGCCACACGCCACTGGTTGAGCTGAGTCAGGCCGAACAACAAGGCATGGGCATCGAAGTAATAGTTGTAGTCGGCGACCACCACGTCCACCCAGCGGGCCATTTCCTGGCCCAGGTAATATGGACAAACCTGGTGCGCCAATGCCACGTCGCGCAGCCCGGCACGGTCAAGCATGGGCCGCGATGCCGCCGCCTGGCGCGCAGCGGGCAAACGGTCATAAAAGCCTTGAGCCAGCGGACAGGAGTCGCCATGGCAGGCCTTGTCCGGGTGTTCGCAGGCCTTATCGCGTGCTACCAGCTCCAGGGTACGCAAAGCCGGTTGCGGGTTAGCCGCACTGATCTGGCTCAGTGCATCGAGCGCCAGCGCCCGGCCTGGGGTCTTGGCGGTTAGAAAAAACACTTTGTCCAATTGCTGGGGAACCACGGCCTTGAGCAGTGGAAACAAGGTGCCCAGTGTCTTGCCGATGCCGGTACTGGCCTGGGCCATCAGGCAACGCCCGGTGCTGACTGCTTTGTATAACGTTTCAGCCAGTTGACGCTGCCCTTGCCGAAACTGCGGGTAAGGAAAGCTCAAAGCCTGCAAGCCCAGGTTGCGCTGGGCCAGGCGTTGCTGCTGGGCCTGCGCCCATGCCAGAAAGCGTTGGCACTGGGTTTCGAAGAAGCGCTGCAACGCATCTGCAGGGTAGTGCTCGCTGATCAACGTCTGGCTGGCGTTGTCGACATCCAGGTACACCAACGCCACCTCGACGCTTGCCAATTGTCGCGCCTGACACAGCAGCCAGGCATAGACCTTGGCCTGGGCCCAATGCAGTTGGCGGTGATTGGCCGGCTGGCGTGCCAGATCACCGCGGTAGGTCTTGATCTCCTCAAGGCGATTGGCGACCGGGTCGTAGCCATCGGCACGCCCGCGAACCTGCAAACCCTGATACTCACCTGCCAATGTGATCTCAGACTCATACCCCGCAGTTCGCGTGGCCACTACCCGGCGATGCCCCTCCATACCTTCTTGAGCAGTGGGTGAAGGGGTGAAGCGCAGGTCAAGATCGCCCACCTTGGCGCTGAACTCACATAACGCCCGCACCGCCACGCGATAACTCACGCGGACTCGCTCCAGCGCACATGGCAGACCGCTACCGGCAGAGCATGTTCAGCGCAAAACTCCAGCCAGCGCAGCTGGTTGTCCTGCAGGCGGTCACCGGGGCCCTTGACCTCCACCATCAGGTAGCGCTGCTGCTCAGGCCAGAACTGAATCAGGTCCGGCATACCGGTGCGATTGTTACGAATATCCTGCAGCAGGCGCAGGAAACAGTGTTTCAAGTGCGAGGGCGGCACACAGGCCAAGGCCTGATCGAGCAACTGGCTGCTGAGCATGGACCAGAATACGAACGGTGACTGCAAGCCGTGCTTGGAGGCAAAGCAATCGAGGATGGCAAGCCGGTGGGATTTATCGTCCAGGCGCCCCAGGCAGGCTGCCAACTGTGCTGCGCGCCGCTGCTGGAAATCACTGTCATGTAGATCCTGGGGGGCCGCCTGAAACGGATTGAAGAAGGCCCCAGGCACTGGGGCGAATATAGCCTCCCAGCACAACAGCCCGAATAAGCTATTGAATAGGGTGTTTTCAACATAGTGCACGTGCCCCCCGGCTTGTTCCAGGTGCTGGCGCACGGCCTCCTCCACCCCCAGCGCTGCCTGCTCGCGAGGCAGTTCAAGCTCGATCAGCTCGAGCCGGCGCCGCTGGCGGCGTGGCTGCGGCGGGCCGCCAAGTTTGCGAGCCAGCCGCGGCAGCATGCGCTGCAGTGCCTGCACCTCCAGTGGGTTGGCCGGCGCGGCGGCCATTTGCTGAGCCAGGCTGTAAGCCTGCTCCCAGCGTTCGCTGCGCTCGCATACACGAACCTGGCGGATACGCGCTTGCGTATGGCTGCTGCGGGCATACACCGCCAATGCCTGATCCCAGTCACCCAGGCGCTCGCACTGCTGGCCAACGGCGTACAGCAGCCGGCTGTAGCGCCGCGCCAGCCACGGGTTGTCAAAGGCCTGATCAGCCAGGGCCGCCAGCACCGAAGCGGGCGCCTCACCCAGTTCCAGGCGCTCGCCACACTGATGCAACACCATGGCCTGGTCAACTTCACTGCGCCGATGCAAAGCCCGGGAATCGGGAGTGAAAGCCACTTGCTCGAAACGCACAAGCCCAAGGTCGGCCAGCACGAATTCCGACCAGTCTTGATAGAGATTGCCGAAAAACAACAAACGTATTCGGTCGCACAGTGGCTGCAGGCACCATTGCACGATTCCAACCGGCGCCTGGCTGAACCACTCCTGCAACGGTCGCGGTGTCAGCCCCATGGGCAGCAACTGTGCGAACAGGTCGTTTTTGGCTGCCCGCGGTCGAGCTAGCAGACCGGCGAAACCAACGGCCAGCTCGTCCTTGCGCAGCAACGCGAACAGCTGCTCGAGGCTCAAGGCTTCTGGCTCACGCAACCAGCCCAGCGCCAGAAGCGGCTGCAAGGCGCAGGCGGTGTCACCGATTTCGGCATAGTCCAACCGGTCGCAGCGAAACAGCTCGCCCTTGCGCATGACCATGCGCACCATTAGGGCCTGGGCTGGCTGCGCCAAGGTGGCAAAGGACTGGATGAACGCGAGCTCCTGCTCATCCAGCAGGTCGGCATAGCGTGACTCGACCCACAGCAGCACCTGGCGAAAGTTATGCAGGTAATAAAGCGGGTCATCTACAGAATGGGCAATCACAAGACGGGGGTCGGGCAGCTAGAGTGAGCACTGTTTATACATACAGATCACTGCGCTAAGCAAGCACCCGGGGGCTTTGTGCCGGCCTACCGACGAACGGTGTCGTCCGTCGTGGCGCGGATCAGGCTCTGCAAGGCCGCCACCAGCCCATCAGGTTGGCCGCCCAGCCACCTGAGCATTCGAAACTGCCGATAGCCACCCCGCAGGCTGAATTGCTCACCAGCCACCACCTGCAGGGCCGAGTCAGCGCTCGCCGCCGCGCTGGATGGGCACATCTTGGCCGATGGGATACGTACCCAGAGGGCGTATCCGCCCTGGGGCATGTCGAAATCCACCGAGGTGCCCATCACCACCCGAAGGTGCTGGCACAGTTGCTCCATCTGCCCTTGCAGCGCTACCCGCGTTCTGGCCAGATGTTCGTCGATTTCGCCGGAGTAAATCATCTGCGCCACCGCTTGCTGGCGCATCGGAGCCAACTGGAACGCTCGCTGGCTGAATGCCTCTGCCACAGCGTCGTGGCGCCCAAGCAGGTAGGCGTAAGGTGCTTCAGCGCCAACGGCGGCCTCTAGCGATCCCAGCACCAACAGCCACTGCGGGTCCACCAAGTCTCGTAACCGTGAGCACGGTGGCTGGCTGAAGCACAGCTCGCTGTCCACATCGTTCTCCAGCAACCAGACGGGGTGATCTGCCAGCAGATCTGCGATCTGCTGCTGAGCGTGCAGGGGCATCAAGCGCCCCGTCGGCAAACTCAGGCACGAAGGCATGAGCACCATGCGCACCGGCTCGCATCGGAGCAGCCTGGCCAGGCTTTGGAGATCGATACTGCCACTACTGTCCAGGGGTACCTCGAGCACCCGCACCTGGCAGTTGTGTAACGCGCGCAGGATGCGCCAGCAGCACGGTGAGGCCACCACCACGGTGCTGCCACGCAAGGCCAAGGCCTGAAGAAGAATTTCCATGACCCCTTGTACATCCGGGCCCAAGTGCACATCTTCGCCACGCCAGTACTGAAGAGAGGACTGGGTGTAACGCTGGGCCAGAGCCTCACGCAAGCGTGGCGCCCCTAGTAAGCGCACCGGCCGCCCCCGCTGGCGCCCCAGACGCCGCTCATGGGCGAACAGCGCACGCTCCAGCAAAGGTTGCGCAGGCAGCGTTTGGCTTACATCGGCTCGGCCGTTCAGCCAACCCACTTGGGCGAAGTAGCCGGACCTGGCCCTCGATTGCACACGCCCTTCATGCTCGAGCAGGCTATAGGCCGCCTGCACGGTGGCCAACGACACCCGCATGCGCTGGGACAACGCCCTGAGCGAGGGCAAGCGTTGTTGCCCGCCGCGCTCGGCCTCTTCGATCAAACCGACCAGGTAGCGATACACTGCCTGATAGGCGAACTCACGCTCCATCTGGCTGCGCCTTGCGCTGAGCGGTGCCGACAAAGCGTAGTTGCACATCACGGCGGGCGAGGTTGGTCAGCAACTGGCGGAATCCCTGCCCCAGCCTGCCTTTGTAAACCATGCGCAACTTCGCCAAGGGTAGGCCGCTGGTATTGACGATCCAGTCTTTCACGGCATCAGGGCAAGGTTTACCTTGCAAGGCTCGGTGCAGGTAGGGCAAGGCCACCAGCATGTCGGCATGGCAACATTGCAGAAACCGCTCCAGCCCCACGCCTTGATTGGTAAACGGCCGGTACAACATGCAGGCGAGCTGGGTCTGTTCAAGCCCATAGGCGCTGGCCAAGCGCACCGGCTGGGACACCTGAGGCTCGCTGGTCGTATCTGCCTCGACCAGGCGCAAGTGGTGCCCAGTTGCGCCAGGCGCGTTGCAGCGCCCCTGCATCTCCAACAGCTGCGCCATTGCCAATGGGTCGACATAGGCCGCCAGCGGCTGGCCTTCGCGTTCTGCCTGGAAATGCCAGCCCAGCACTCGGTCGAGGTCGCCGTCACCGAGCAACTGCGCCAGCAGATCGTCAATCATGAGCACATGCAGCGGCAGGCTTCGATCAGGGGGACTGGCCGGGGGGTCGATTACCCCGCCCGGTGTTCCAGCCACTGCATGCAGCTGACCTAACCACCTGGCCAGGCTGTCCAGGCACTGGTGCAGTGAATTGGGGCTGTCCAGCCCTGCCCGGCGCAGGCTGCGCCGAGCCCAGGCGGCAAACCGTCGGCGCTGGCTGGCGGGCATGGCCGTTACCAGCGCATCGGCGCCCGGATACGCAGTCAGTGCCAAGCGCACTGCGTCGGCCAACTCCAGATGCGTGCGGCTGCCCAGCAGTGCTTCGGGCCGAGCATCGACGAGGTGGCCGAACAGCAACAAGGCTTCACGGGACAAGGGCAAATGCCGCACCGTCAGCTCAGTTTGGCAACAGAATGGCCCTACGGTCGCACCCTCGACCATCTGCAATTGCACCCGCGGATCATCATGCATGAACAACGCGTTGAAGGTCCGCTCATGCTGCTGCAACAGCGCGCTGCTGTTCTGAGGCAAACAGGTGACCAGTACCCGTAACTTGAAGGTCACCGGTGCGCGCAGGGCGATGCTCAACTGCGCGGCGCGCAGTACCGCCAACAACCTTGCGCTCTGACGGTCTGCCCCATGCACCACCAATAGCCGGAACGTACCGATGTACTCAGGGCCGCCAGCAATGACCAGCAAGCGCTGGATCAACAACTGCAGCGATGCTCGCTGCCCCTGGGACATATGAGCCAACAAGCGCTCAAGCACTTGTTGGTAGATGTAATGCATAGCTTGGTCGTGAACGATGCTCACAGCGTTACCCCACAACTTCGATCAACGATACAACGCACCTTCCGAGCAGCGGCGCGACGAACTAATCTTACGAAACTTCCTACAAATGAATAAGAAACTTGGAAGTTGCAATTCGCTGTCG
The DNA here is from genome assembly GCF_014269025.2 of Pseudomonas promysalinigenes. Taxonomy (NCBI): domain Bacteria; kingdom Pseudomonadati; phylum Pseudomonadota; class Gammaproteobacteria; order Pseudomonadales; family Pseudomonadaceae; genus Pseudomonas; species Pseudomonas promysalinigenes. The sequence goes on from NZ_CP077094.1 coordinate 2,685,152, forward strand.
CCACACCATCGAAAAAAACGAGTGCACCCTGAGGCTGATCACCGCTTCGAACCGCGCATTTCGGCGCCTGCCCTTGATCACAACACGCTCCTTGCGCCAACTATCAATACGCCATTATCGAACGTTGCTTAAGGATTAAAAGATACAGATCTTAGTGAAAAAACCATTCAGAAATCCGTTAACCCTTATTACGCACAATAGGCCAGGGCTGCCCAGCTAAACTAAAATGTGCGGCAACATTGCCTTACAAATATAAGACTGACGCGCAGCTAGTTTTAACAAGGCCAGATGCAAAAAAACCGGGCATTCACCCGGTTCGTATCAATAGCGAAAAGCCTTCAGTGAGGCGCTAAATCAAGCACCACTCTTCCGCCGCAAGGGCACTGGTCCATGTAGCGGTGAGCCTCCACCACCTCGGCAAAAGGATAGACCTTGATGATCTGCGGCGTCAGCAATTGGTCAGCGGTGAACTGGTTGATGTCGCGCAGCGCCCGTTGCAACGCCACTTGATCCTGGCTGATGCCCAACTCCGGCTTGCCGGTGAAGTTACCGATACAGTGCACATAGAACTGGATGTTTTTCTGGAAGGCTGCGCACGCCGGGAACGGCGTCTGGTTGCCGCCCTGCAGGCCGTAAAGTACCAGACTGCCACGCGGCGCCAACACATCACCGAGCAGCGACATCTGCGGCCCGCCCATACCATCGAGCACCATGTCCACGCCACGACCATCGGTATACTTGCCGATTTGCATCAACAAGTCCTGCTCTTCCGTGACGATCACCTTCTCAGCACCCAGACCCAGCAAGTACTCACGCTGCTCGGGGTCCTTGGTGGCGGCGAACACCTTCAGGCCCAGCGCCTTACCCAGTTGCACGAAAGCCGGCCCAGCACAGTGGCTGGCGTCAGTGACCAGGGCGGTTTGGCCCGCCTTGGCTCGGGCCAGGTCAACGTAGGCGAAATAAGCGATCAGCAGCGGCGTGTAATGCACGCTGGCCTCGATCGGCGTGAGGATATCCGGGTAGCGAGTGATGGCCGTACGGGGCAGAACGATAACGTCCCCATACACCGGGTGCTCGTTGGCGCTGGTGGCCGGGAAGCTGGCTACCCGGTCGCCCAAGGCGATATCGTCGACGCCCTCACCCACCGCTGTGACAACACCAGCCATCTCGTGGCCGATGCCAGCCGGCAGGCGCGCTTGGGATGGCGCCAGGTTCTGCCGCCAGAGCACGTCATACCAGCTTACCCCGATCGCCTCGACACGGATCTGCACCTCGCCAAAAGCAGGTGAAGGTTCGGCCTGCTCTTCGCAGCGCAGCACATCGGCAGCGCCGAACTTGTGGAAACGGACCATGCGGGACATCGCATACCTCGCCTGTGTGAATCTCGTATTACCACGGACTTTATCCGGGCTTTTGCCGTTAGGCCATCAGTGGCTATTAATAGTCGACATGCCTGTCATCGATTGGGCACCTGACTTTCCTACACATTGGCCCCCGGAAATCGGTGCAGAGTAACAGCCTTTGGCCTTAATATTCACCCCTGCCCCACTGCAAGCGAAGCGCACCGATGAATCGAAACGACCTGCGTCGCGTAGACCTCAACCTGCTGATCGTGTTCGAAACCCTGATGCACGAGCGTAGCGTGACCCGTGCAGCCGAAAAGTTGTTTCTCGGCCAACCGGCGATCAGCGCAGCCTTGTCGCGTCTGCGCAACCTGTTCGATGACCCGCTGTTCGTGCGTACCGGTCGCAGCATGGAACCGTCGGCACGGGCCAATGAAATATTCGCCCTGCTGTCGCCAGCACTGGACTCGATCTCCACCGCCGTCAGCCGCGCCGCCGAGTTCGACCCGGCCACCAGCAACGCGGTGTTTCGCATTGGCCTATCGGACGACGCCGAGTTCGCATTGCTGCCCCAGTTACTAAAGCGCGTGCGCGCCGAGGCCCCGGGTATCGTGCTGGTGGTGCGCCGGGTCAACTACCTACTGATGCCGACCTTGCTGGCCTCGGGCGAAATCTCCGTGGGTGTGAGTTACACCAGTGAACTGCCCGCCAATGCCAAGCGCAAGGTCTTGCGCCGCAGCAAGCCCAAGCTGCTGCGTGCCGACAGCGTGCCAGGCAGCATTACGCTGGACGACTTCTGCGCCCGCCCCCATGCATTGGTGTCGTTTGCCGGTGACCTGTCAGGCTTCATTGACGAGGCATTGGATGAAATCGATCGCAAACGCCATGTGGTCCTGGCAGTACCTCAATTCAACGGCTTGGGCAGTTTGCTAGCAGGCACCGATATCCTCGCTACGGTGCCAGATTACACCGCCGATGCCCTGACCGCGGCAGGTGGGCTGCGCGCGGAGGATCTTCCGATCGACGTACGCTCGTTCGAGCTGCACATGGCCTGGCGAGGCGCGCAGGACAATGACCCGGCCGAGCGCTGGTTGCGCTCGCGGATACAGATGTTCTTCGGCGACCCTGACAGTCTTTAGGTTTCGTCGGCCAGGCTGTTTAGTCGATCATTTCTGCCTTTCCACAATCCATGTACCTCACTCACTTCCAGTGAATTGTTACATTGGGGGCACATCTGAGGGCATGATTTCGAAGGTTTGAATCGCCCCTCGTTCCTTATACCCCGCCCAGACGCCGCAAGGATAAAGATTTGAACTCATGGTCACCTCAGCGATATCAACTTTGGTCGCCTTGCAAATCACTGGCCAAGGCAAAGGTCACCGCTGCCTGGGCATGCAGTTGAGTGGTATCTAACAAGGGCAGTGCGCTGTGCTCAGGTTTGATCAGCAGCCCTATTTCAGTACATCCCAGAATAATGGCTCGCGCACCGCGGGCTGCCAGCGAATCGATGACCTGCTGATACAACAAACGCGACGTGTCGTTTATAACGCCAATGCACAATTCGTCGTAGATGATGCGGTGAACGACTGCGCGGGCGTCGGCATCTGGCACCAGGACCTTCAAGCCCATCGCTTTCAATCGGTCTTTGAGAAAGTCTTGTTCCATTGTGAACGACGTACCTAACAAACCTACCGTCGTCACGCCGGCCGCCAACGCAGCCTCCGCTGTGGGATCGGCGATGTGCAGAAAGGGAATATTGATGGCGTGTTGAATCTGCTCGGCGACCTTGTGCATCGTGTTGGTACACAGAACCACACAATCCGCGCCGCCAGATTCGAGCCTTCGCGCCGCATCCGCTAAAATCGCGCCGGCATCCGACCAACGCCCCAGATGCTGCGCTTGCTCAATGGGGCCGAAATCGACACTGTACATCAGCAATTGCGCGGAGCGCAGCGGGCCTAACTGGGTTCTGACTTGCTGGTTGATAAGCCGGTAGTATTCGATACTGGATTCCCAGCTCATGCCACCGATAAGGCCAATAGTGCGCATGCGATGCTCCAAAAATGATGAATGAGTGCGAAAAAGCTTCCCATCGAACAAGCGACGTATCTATCAGGAAATTTCATATGCTGAGCCGGGACATATTAGGCGGTGCGGTCTGCGTCCAGCTCTTGCCACGTGCAGCTTACAGCGCCCATGACCCTGCACAGTGGCATACCTTGGGTGTCTCGCTGGAGCGGCAGAAAGGCATACATGCCATCAATTCGGATCGCCGGGTCGATTTCGACACCCTGCCCGGCGTGCTGGCGCAAACCCCCATCGGGGTCGACGTGTTTTCCGAGTCCATGGGCGGGGGCGAATACCTGGTCCTGCGTATGGACCGTTACTTTGCCGATCAACACCTGCCGGCGCTGGACCAGCGCATTGAGTCGGCAGGCCATGCCGGGGCTCTTCGCGTAGCGCAACAGATACGCCGTGCGCTACTTGCGCCGCAAGTCGATCATCTGGCCCTGGAGCAGAGAGTGCTGTCACTGGTAGAGCTGGCCAAACCTGCTCAAGATCGTGCGCAACGCCTCAAATCCAATGCCCTCAAACCGGTGCTGGATCAAATTACCGAGCTATATCAGCAGCCTCTGACACTTGAGCAAATGGCCGGGACCTATGGCTGCAACGCGCTACGTTTGCTGCGTGATTTCACCCGCGCGGTGGGCACCACACCCCATGCCTACCTGGTCGAAATCAGGCTCCAGGCCGCCAGGCATTTGATTGAAACGACCGATCTTGCATTGGCGATCATTGCCTTGGAGGCCGGGTTCGCTCACCAATCCCACATGGGCAGCGCTTTCCGTCAGCATCTGGGTATCACGCCGAGCACCTACCGCCGCAGAACAGCTTCGTCACGTAGATGACCTGACTACAGGCCTGATCCAAACGACTCTGGGTGCGCGAAGCGCTCATTGCAGGCGACTGGCATCCAGTCTTTCGAAGATGTCAGATAATGAGGCTCGAAATACCTCGATACGTCGCTCGTAAGCCACCCTGCGCCATGAACTGACGTTTCCGAGTACACCAATCAGTGCGTACTGGCGCTGTCAGCGGCACTCAGGCAGCGTTGGACGCAACTGAGCGAGACGCTCAAGCAGGCGCTGTACGAAACCCTGGGCGATCATCGCACCCCGGTGCCCATCACAAAATCGCTCGCCCCTCACGCAGTAAGTGATCAAGCTCTGCAACTGCTCAAGACTTGCCTGTTCGATGGCCTCAGGCTCCCTGACTAAGCTGTCGGCGGTAGGACGGTAGTCGAGCGCGACCCAGCATTCCTTGCTCGCCTCTTGGTAGAACTCCTCGACTACCCTGGCGTATATCGGCCAAGGGTGTCCGTCTTTGAAGCTGTAGGCCTCTATGGCCGTCCCCCCTGGGTAGAGCAACGGCAGAAAGTGCAATAAGGCGTCGATATCGGCCTGAGTGGGAAGCATCACAACATCCTTTTCATCGGTCAGGGCCCCATCCTTGCACGATGAGCGTGGCTGATAACAGCTCGAAACTCGCCCGTGGCTGTGAACAGCTAGCTGAACGGAGTTATCAGCACATGCAACGCCCTTTGCTGACTTGAGTGAGCGCCAATTCTAGGGTGGTGACGCTTTTTCATGACGCATCCAGCACGTGGCCCATCGAGAATCGATCAGCAGTTGACATTAGAGACGATCAGTCTAAATTAGACCGCATGACTACCTCCAAACCTACCCCACGGCGAGGTCGCCCACCCAAAGTCGCACGGGAACATGGCGAAACCCTCGAGTTGCTGCTGCACTGCGGCATGGAAATCCTCACCGAACAAGGTTTCGCCGCCACTGGTATCGAGGCCGTACTCAAGCGCGTGCAGGTGCCCAAAGGCTCTTTCTACCACTACTTCGAAAGTAAGGAAGCCTTTGGCCAGGCGGTACTGCAGCGCTATGCCGATTACTTCGCGCGAAAGCTCGAACGCAACTTCGCTGATAAAACCGCATCCCCTCTGCAACGGCTGGGCAACTTTGTTGAGGAGGCAAAAGCGGGGATGGCACGCTACCAGTTCCGAAGAGGCTGCCTGGTCGGCAACCTCGGCCAAGAGGTCCTGGTGCTCCCGGACAGCTTCCGCGAACAGTTGGAGTTGACCCTGCAGGATTGGGAGCAGCGCCTGGCAACATGCCTGGAGGAAGCGGTTAAGCTGGGAGAGGTAGCTGGCGGACAAGACTGCAAGGCCCTCGCCGCTTATTTCTGGGTAGGTTGGGAGGGCGCAGTGCTGCGTGCACGGCTGACCCAGACTGTCCGCCCGCTGGACATTTTCTATCGAGGGTTTCTGAACGGAATCACTCGCTGATTCCTTTCGGTCTATTTAAAGACAACCAGTCTAAATAAGGACGAATCATGTTCAACGCCATTTTGATCGAGAAGCAGGATGATCAGCACACTGCGCGAGTCAGCGAACTGCCAGAGGATCAACTGCCGACCGGTAACGTCACCGTCAAGGTGGCCTACAGCACCTTGAACTACAAAGACGCGCTCGCAATCACTGGCAAAGGCCCAGTCGTGCGTCAATTTCCGATGGTGCCAGGCATCGATCTTGCCGGCACTGTCGAGGCCAGTGACGATCCTCGCTATCAGCCTGGCGATCGTGTGCTGCTCAATGGCTGGGGTGTTGGTGAGGGGCATTGGGGAGGGCTTGCTCAGAAGGCTCGGGTCAACGCCGACTGGCTCATTCCCCATCCCGAAGGGCTGAACGAGCGTCAATCGATGGCCATCGGCACAGCGGGGTACACCGCCATGCTCTGCCTGATGGCCTTGGAACGCCATGGGCTCGAACCCAGCGCTGGGCCGGTGCTGGTCACCGGTGCCAGCGGCGGCGTGGGCAGTTTCGCCATCAGCCTTCTGGCACGCGCTGGCTATACCGTGACCGCCGCCACGGGCAAGTCCAGTGAGCACGAGTACCTGAAAAGCCTGGGTGCGACGACCATCATCGACCGCGGGGAACTGTCAGCGCCAGGGCGGCCGCTGGCAAAAGAAAAATGGGCAGCCGTCGTGGACTCGGTCGGCAGCCACACGCTGGTCAATGCCTGCGCAAGCACGATGTCCGAAGGCTTGGTAGCGGCTTGCGGCTTGGCTCAAGGTATGGACTTCCCGGCTACCGTCGCACCCTTCATCCTCAGAGGGGTGAGCCTGCTCGGGATCAACAGCGTAACGCAGCCTTATGAACGGCGTATCGAAGCCTGGCAGAGACTGTCTACCCAACTCAACCTCGACGATTTAGCCTTCATGACCAAAGAGGTCACTTTGCAAAAGTCGCTGGCAGCTGCCTCGCAGCTCATGCAAGGGCAGATTCGTGGCCGGTTGATCGTTGATGTGAACAGCTAGGAATCGCCAGGGTCATCTGGTCGACTAGCGCTAGAGCTTGGCGGGCGTTATGGGATCACCTGCGAGCAGCAACGGCCAATATCGCCTGCCCATGGTCGATTACCGGCACCGGCATATGTTCGCGTCGGCTGGTCAACCAAGCTCGCATGCGCTCGGTATCGAAAATCTGGCCTTCGTCCATCATCAACAGAATGAGGGCCTGGGAGACGCGGTAGCAGCCACACAACGAACAGCGCCGCTCCTCCCAACCGATGATGGATTTGATAGTCTCAGCTTGGCCCGCACAAATCAGGCAACTCATGGAAGCCCCCTTATTCTTGTATCGTAGGCTGGATGCGATTTTCGTCAGGATGCAATGATCAACTATGGCTATATGAGCATTGTGTGAAGCCGATAATTCCGTCCCCAGTACATCTATCGCAGGGTGAGGCAAAGCTGCCTCGCCCCTTGCGATAACGGCCGCTGGGTCGAGGCGAGGCTGGCGTTATGGAGAGATGGGGTCACTGGCCGGAAAGGTTTCATCCAAGGCACTGTCGACGGTATTTTCGTCGGGCTGAGTCAGCTCGCCACAGTTACAGCCGGCCATGCGGCACGGTTCACCCTGATGGTGGCCGGTTGCGCAGGCCTCGCAGCAGTAGGCTTTATCACCCTGAACCATGGCATTGGCGTCCACAGTGCAAGAACAATGGTTGCACGAACAACGTTGTTCATTCATCACGGTCTTCTCCACAAGTCGTCGGCCTGAACTGCAGGCCACCTACACTTCGAGGGCGCTCAGCAACACGTTGCTTTATTCGATCGTCAGACTTACCGACAAATGGTGGCATTGGCCTGGCACCAAGCGCTCTGTAACACGATCAGCTCAGGCGAGTGACGGTCAACGCTGTTACAGCGATGCGCTCCACGCGTTCGTAGCCTGGTTCGAGCAACTGCTCGCCAAACACGTCCGGGTCCAGCTCTTGATAAGTCCAACCCAACTCAGGCCCAGCAAGGATGGAACGTATTGCTTCCTGGAACGCATCACGCCCATCAACGATAGCGACACCGGTATACAGCAACAACGTGCCACCTACTTTCAGACGCTCACAAGCCTGCTCGACAATTCGCAATGACAGCTCGGCGCCCAGCGCGGCGCCGCCATGGCGGTAAGCGCGGTGCTCTGCGTCAAGCATATAGGGTGGGTTAGCGACGATCAGGTCGAACAGCCCGGTCACTTCATCGAAAAGATCGCTGCGCGACACGGTGATGTTGCTTACCCCCGCCAGGGCCGCATTCACGGCCGTATACCGCAGCGCTTTGGGATTGATATCCACCGCACTGACCTGCGCATGGGGTGCGGCGCGGGCGATCAGCAATGCCCCAACCCCACTGCCGCAACCCATGTCCAAGGCATGCTGCACCGGCTCGGGCCGGCTGCGAAGATGATCTTGTATGCACTGGGCAAAGCGGTAGCTGTCTGGCCCGAAGAAGACCGCGTCGTGACTGTCGGTGGGCCAGGCTGAATGCACCAACAGCATTTCATCCAAGCTGGACCAACGTACCGTGCTGCGCCACAGGGCCCCCTGGGCGTCCAATACGCCTGCCACACGCAGTTGCTCCAGCTCGTCGGCGCTGATCAGCTGCGAGGCGAACGGACGGCTCCATCCGAATACATCACGCATTGTCTGCGCGCGTTGCGAACCTTCACGCGCATTGACCCTAGCCTGCGTAGCGGGCGTCACGCAGATGAATCGATAACCATCGGCCTTGAGCCGTTTTCCGAGCTGCAGCAACGCCTCGTCGGCATGTGCCTGAGTCGAATCGAGCATCACAGGAGCCCCCCGTGCATCAAGCCGGTTGCCTGAATGAACGCGCGCGTGGCATTGAGCCCCTGCTGGCTTGCGTGCCGGTTGCCGGCCATTGCCTGTATCAACGTATCCACATCCGTAGTGCGTGGAAAGATTGGCGCCTGGGTCTGCAGCTGCAAAGCGCGCTCCCATTGCCCTGGCGGCACTCTGCGCACTGCCGGGCGCTGCCAGGTGCCGGCGATCCAGTCATACCACAGCTGTTTTTCGTAGGCGTCGAACACGCCGAACATAGGTGCTGTAGGCCCTTCGATGACAGACCAGAACCGGCTTTCTTTCGGATCGGCGTTGCGCCTGACCCAGCCCTGATCTTCAAGCGCTTGCACGAACGCAGGCATCGAGCCAGGCTCGGCAAGCCATTCGTTAATCGTGCGCCCGCTCAGCCGGCAGCGATCCGAATGCATGCACTGCCCATAGAGCCCTTTGCGCTCCAGGGCTTCGAACAACTCGGTCTGCAAGTCGAAAGACGCGACCATCGAGGGCGTATCGACACCCAGGTCGTTCAGGCGATATCCGTGGCGCACACGCTCGTAGAACGCCGGCCCCTCATCCTGGGCCAGGTCGGCGAAGCTGGACAGGGCCAGATTCGCATGGCCACTGGCAGCGTTGTCGATGGTCACGTGTAGCTGGAAGTAGTGCGCATCGATGCCCAACTCGGCCAGCTCATGGGTGGTGATCAGTAAGTGCAACGGCGGTTGCTCATAGCCTAAGTTGTAGCCGATCACCTCTGGCAAGAACCGCTCACAGTGCTGCCCCAATGCCAGTTGCAGGGCGCCCTGCAGGTAACGTGCAGGTTCGAGCGGCGGCGACTGACGGCAGCCAAGACGGCTCAGCAGACGCTGAAAGATCAACACGTGATTGCAATGCGGGTCGCCATCACCAAGTTCCTCGAGGAACGTGCGGATCAAGCCGTGAAAGCGCGGGTCTTGCCAATGCCACAACATGCCGTGCAGCCAAGCACCGTCCACTGCCTTGGTCGGTGCGACCTGATGCAAAAACCAAAGCGCGTGGGCACGGTTGGTGAAGTAGCGCCGAGGCGCACCCTCGCGGCGCTGCTGAAGATACAAGGCATGTTCGTTGGCAACGCGTCGAGTGTGCTCATCAGCCCACTGCGGCAATTTCCGAGGATCGTCTGGCAGGTCATCGGGCAATACGCGTGCATGGCGCAATTGCTCCTCCAGCCATGTCTCGGTGTTTGCTTGGGGGCCTTGGAGCAGGGCTTTGTAGCGGCTTTCCAGCCCTTCGCCGGCCTCGAACGTTCTGGGTGTGAAGTGAGCTTGGGTCGTGGCCACGTGCGTTCTCGTTTTTTTTGTAAGACATGAACAAACGAGTGGGCCACCCACCAGGAATTCGTTTCAATTTCAGGTTGACGGATGAATGGCAACTTGGCTGCAGCGGGTCGTGCGCAGAAGCCCCACTGCGTGAAAAAAACTAAACCTTCTGACGCGCAGCGGCTCAACCAATTGCGACATAGAGGTCGCCCCCATAAAACAAAGGAGTCAGAGATGAACAAGCCATTCTGGAAAATCGCCGGCGTCACCCTGCTGATGGGTCTCGCTTCACTTCAGGTCCAAGCGGCATCGTCCAATGACTTCGTCGACGCCGCGACCGAAGCGGGTATCGCAGAGGTGGTCACTGGCAAGCTGGCACTGGAAAAAAGCCAGAACGCAGACATCAAACAGTTCGCACAGCAAATGGTCACCGACCACACCAAGGCCAATCAGCAGCTGGGCGAAATTGCGCGCAAGCTCGACATTAGCGTCCCCGACGAGGCGGCGCTGACCGACAAGGTCAAGAAAATGATCCTGGAATGGCGCGAGGAGTCCTTCGACCGCTCGTACGTCAACAACCAGGTCGACGCACACGAGAAAGCCGTGGAGCTGTTCAAGAAAGAGGCCTCGTCCTCTGACAAACCAGAGCTCAAGGCATTTGCCAGCGAAACGCTGCCAACTCTTGAAGATCACCTGAAGCAGGCCAAAGCGCTGCAGGCTACTCACGCCAAATAACTTGCAAGCCTCAAGCCCTGGGAGTCGTAATACCCCTCAGGGCTTTCGGGTCTGCTCTTCTTCCCGTTTGTCTTCAGCCTGGCCCTCGGCCTTGTCCACCAGCAATGGCATGGTTCCAAGTACCAACAGGGCCAGCACCGTACTGACCAGTGCAGTGGCCTCGCGCCCCATACCGGCTGCGGTGCCGATCGCCGCCGTCATCCATAACCCGGCGGCTGTGGTCAGACCCTTGACATGGCTGGTGTCCTGACCATTTCCTTTGAGAATGGTACCCGCCCCCAGAAACCCGATACCGGCCACGATACCTTGGATCACGCGGCTCAATGCCTGCTCATCGGCTCCAGCCATGCTCGGCGCCAGCACGAAAAGTGCCGCACCCAGGCTTACCAGCATATGTGTCCTTACCCCCGCGGATTTACCCTTGTGCTCGCGCTCAAAACCCAACACAGCGCCTAATACGGCAGCCATCAGCAGACGTACCACTATCCGCAAGATTTCGCGCCCATCACCAATATCGGCGAACTCGGCCAGAATCGTTTCCCAAATCATATCCATTGCCAGCATCCAGCTTGATCGAGCGCTGAACCTGGCGGGGCTGCAGGCAGGCTCGAGACTTATAGGAGTGAAGAGCGGTCTATCAGAACTGTTTCTGCTGCGATGACGATTCAAAACTGCCAGGGGTGCAACATTAATGCACCAAGGCTCCCATCAAATATCCAGTGCACCTGCGATAAGGGCGCTGAGCTTATCTGCGACATCGCCACTGGCCGCGTCCAGCAGGCATATCGGTACGCCTTCCAAAGCCGATTGTGTGCCTAACGCCCCCTCGGCAAGCAGCGCCAGCGGGCAGTCCACCTCCATCTGCACGCAACGCAGCGCTTTGGCCAAGGCCGTGTTGATCGGCCCCTGCAGCGCGATCACAAGAGCCGCGGGCTGCATGGAAGCACAGACCAATGGCAACTCCTCCAGTGGCTGCCCGCAACCAAGCACCTCAATGCGTTGACGCTCGCCACTGAGCAGCAGGCCGTGACACAAGAGCTGTAATTCGGCTTGCCCTGCCGTACCTGCCAGCAGCACGCGCGGGGCCTGCACCTGGTTCATCTGCAAGCGCATCAGTAAGCGAGCACGCAAGAACGAATCGAGAAACAGCCATTGGCTACGCTGCCCTGACGCAGCACCCGACGCCAGTTCGTACCAGACCGGCATCAATACCTCCCGCAGCACGCAGGCCTTGGGTAACAACGTAAACAGTTGCCCATGGATCGCTTCGAGCGCTTGCCCATCGAAGGCCGCACAGGCCCGCAGCACGGCGCAACGCCATTGGTCGAACGGCGAGTGCTGCTGAAAGTGGACTTCGGGTTGGTTCGCGAGCCTGTCACCGACCTTACTGATCGGCAAGCCGTTGGCTGTCCAACGCAGGATGTCGCGGATACGCTGCACATCGCCTGGCGTGTACAAACGGTGGCCGCCTTCTGTGCGTTGCGGGCTTATCAACCCGTGCCGGCGCTCCCAGGCGCGCAAGGTGACCGGGTTGATGCCGGTCAGGCTGACCACATCGCGCATGGGAAGCAAATCGGGTTGAGGGGAGTCAGTCATAACTAAAAGTTGTCCGAGTAATGGCGCATTCTAAACTGATATGCACCTTCTGCGGCGAGCCCGCTTGCTTCATCATGCACTCAACAGCGCCAAAGCTTGCTGCACTCCAGCCTGAGCGCACCGAACACATACGAATTGCCTGTAGGTGGGCCTAATGATCAACGCAAAACTCCTGCAACTGATGGTCGAACACTCCAACGACGGCATCGTCGTCGCCGAGCAGGAGGGCAACGACAGCATACTCATTTACGTGAACCCTGCGTTCGAGCGACTGACCGGCTACAGCTCGGAAGATATTCTTTATCAGGACTGTCGCTTTCTGCAGGGTGAGTATCACGCCCAGGCGGGTGTTGGGATCATCCGCGACGCGATCCGCGAAGGCCGCCCTAGCCGCCAGGTCCTGCGCAATTACCGTAAAGACGGCAGCCTGTTCTGGAACGAACTTTCCGTGACACCCGTGCGCAATGAAGCGGACCAGCTAACCTACTACATCGGCATTCAACGCGATGTCACCGCACAGGTTAGCGCCGAGGAGAAGGTTCGCGAACTTGAAGCAGAAGTGGCCCAGCTGCGTGAGCAATTGGCTTTGACGCAGCGGTGAAGTAAATCTATACAAGACGGCAGCTATGTATAGATTATTTCGCCTGCTTCGGCTATACCTGTACAACAAATCCTTTTTGTACAGGATTGCCAGGAGCCAAGCATGTCAGTGTATCTACAGGACTTCGCCAAGCGCTTCGCCCGCCTTCAGGGCGACAACCTTGATGCGCTGAGCGAGCTGTATAGCGAGGACATCACCTTTCGCGACCCGCTGCACCACATACAGGGGCTCCCTGCCCTACGCGCCTACTTTCAGCAGCTGTACGCCAATGCCAGCGATATTGGCTATGAATTCACCGGCGCCGATGAAGTCGGCCCGGGTCAAGGCTATCTGCGCTGGACCCTGCATTTTCGTCATCCGCGCCTGGCCCATGGCCGGCCGATCACCCTGCAAGGCTGCAGCTTCTTGCAGTGGCGCGACCGTGTGCATGCCCATCAGGACTATTTCGACGCCGGCGCCCTGCTATACGAACATATTCCGCTCATGGGCAGCGCCATCCGCTGGCTCAAAGGCAGGTTGGCATGAGCCGCTGCTGGTTGACCGGTGCGAGCAGCGGTATAGGCGCCGAGCTGGCACGCATTCTTCTTGAACAAGGCCATCAGGTTGCATTGGGCGGGCGCCATGCACAACGCCTCGCGCCGCTGGCTGAGCGCTTCCCAGGGCAAGTTCTGCTAGCCATCGGCGAAGTGGACGATCCCCAACATGCTCCCGAGGCCGCAGCGCTGATCGAGCGCAGCTGGGGCGGGCTGGACTGCGTCATTCTTAACGCCGGTACGTGCGAATACCTTGAGCCTGGCCATTTCGATCCAGCGTTGGTCGAACGCGTCATGCGCACCAATTTGATGGGCGTCAGCTATTGCCTGGCAGCAGCCCTGCCCTTGCTTCGTGCCGGCAAGCGGCCCCATTTGGTCGTGATGGGCAGCTCTGTGACCTGGTTGGCCCTGCCCCGCGCAGGCGCGTACGGTGCATCCAAGGCTGCGGTGCGCTACTTGGTGGAGTCGCAGCGGATCGACCTGGCGCGTGAGGGCATCGCGGTCACCTTGGTCAGCCCAGGCTTCGTCGACACCCCCCTGACCCGCCGTAACGATTTCCCCATGCCGCAACTGTGGACGGCCCAGCGCGCCGCGCAATATATCGCCAAGCGCATGCCCGGCCAGCCGCTGGAAATCAACTTCCCGGTGGTTTTCACCTGGGTATTGCGCCTACTTGGAGCGTTACCCGTACGTCTGCGTCTGGCACTGGGCCAACGCCTGGCCCGTCATGAACAGGAATGATGATCCATGCGCATAGCAATCATCGGCAGCGGCATTTCCGGCCTGACCTGCGCCCACCTACTGTCGCGCAAACATGAGGTCACCGTGTTCGAGGCCGAGCAGTGGGTCGGTGGCCACACACACACGCTGGATGTGACCTACCACGGCCAGCGTTATGCGATAGATACAGGGTTCATCGTATTCAACGACTGGACCTACCCCAATTTCATCCGTTTGCTGGACCAACTGGGGGTGGCTTCGCAGCCCACCGAAATGAGTTTTTCCGTGCACGACCCGGCCACGGGCCTTGAGTACAACGGCCACGACCTGAACACGCTGTTCGCGCAACGGCGCAACTTGGTGTCTCCTGGTTTCTGGGGCATGATAAGGGACATTCTGCGCTTCAACCGCCAGGCATTGGCCGACCTGGGCAGCGGTCGCATCGACAGCAACACCACGCTGAACAGCTACCTGCAGGCCGAGCACTACGGGCAACGTTTCATCGACCACTACATCGTGCCAATGGGCTCGGCGATCTGGTCGATGTCGCGCGCCGACATGTTGCAGTTTCCCTTGGCATTCTTCGTGCGCTTCTGCCGCAATCATGGCTTGCTGTCCGTCAATCAACGCCCCCAATGGCGCGTCATCACCGGTGGCTCAAGCAGCTATATCGAGCCGCTGTGCCAACCCTTCGCCGACACCCTCAGGCTCAACTGCAAGGTTCACAACGTAGAGCGCGATGAAGGGGGGGTTACTCTGGTGAGCGCCGCAGGCACCGAGCGTTTCGATAATGTCGTTTTTGCCTGCCACAGTGATCAGGCCCTGAGCTTGTTGAACAAGCCAAGCCCAGAGGAGCGCGCCGTGCTTGGAGCCATTGGCTATGCCAGCAATGATGTGGTGCTGCACACCGATACCAGGCTGTTACCCCGTCGCAGGCGTGCCTGGGCCAGTTGGAACTACCGCCTCGGCGGCCCAGCCCAGGCGCCAGCGGCGCTGACCTACAACATGAACATTCTGCAGGGCCTGGAGGCACCCGCCACGTTTTGCGTAAGCCTCAACCAGACCGCGCTGATCGACCCGATGCAGGTGATCGCCAGGTTTCAATACGCTCACCCTCAATACAGCCTCGCAGCGTCGGCTGCTCAGGCGCAGCACGAGCTTTTGCAGGGCCAGCAGCACAGCTACTTCTGTGGCGCTTACTGGGGTAACGGCTTTCATGAGGACGGAGTGGTCAGCGCCTTGAAGGTGGCCGCCCACTTCGACGTGCGACTGTGAACAGCAGCCTGTGCCATGGCTGGGTCAGCCACCGTCGCCTGACGCCTCGGGCTCATGCTTTTGCTTATCGCATCGGCATGTTCTACCTGGACCTGGACGAGCAAGCCTGGCTCAAAAGCCTTTCACGCTGGCTGGGGCACTGGCGCTTCGCACCGCTGTGCTGGCGCGAAACCGACTATCTGCCGGGCAGCACCCGGCGCGGTGAATCACTGGCCGATGCCGCTCGCTCACTGGTCGAGCAGGCCACCGGCCAGAGACCCCTTGGGCCGGTGCGGCTGCTGACGCAGCTGCGGTGCTGGGGGTTGTCGTTCAACCCTGTGAGTTTCTACTTCTGCCATGACCACGAAGGCGTACTGGCGGCCATCCTGATGGAAGTACGCAACACGCCCTGGCGCGAACGCTTTCACTACGTGCTACCGGTGCAGGGCAACCTCACCAGGCCGTTCAGCGTGGCCAAGGCATTCCACGTATCGCCGTTCATGGGCTTGAACATGGACTATCACCTGCGCTTCTCACTGAGCGCGGACCACATTCGTATCCACATGCAAAATTGGCAAGACGGCCTGCAAGTCTTTGCAGCCGATCTTGCTCTGCATCGCCATCCCCTGAACAGGCGTTCGCTGCGCCGCTACGTGATGACGTTCCCATGGATGAGCTTGCGCACTGTTTCGGCCATCTACTGGCAAGCGCTGCGCCTGTTACTAAAACGTACCCCTGTACATGACCACACCCTCAGCCAGGGCGACCTGGCCCTAGGCCAACCGTTCGAGGATCCCGAAAATGCCAAATCCCACCCTCAGCGTTAGCAAGTTCGTAGGCCTTGGCCCCTTGCTTGGCGGGCTGGCACGCAGTGCCGTACTTGCCCAACTGGGGAAGTTGCGCCATGGCCACCTACGCCTGCTTAGCCATGGCCAGCAATGGAGTTTCGGTGATCCTGCCAGCCCGTTGCAGGCAGAGGTGGAGATCCTCGATGACGCCACCTGGAGCCTGGTCGCCGGCAATGGTTCGATCGGTGCTGGGGAAGCCTACATTCACGGCTATTGGCGCAGCCCTGACCTGGCGCGGGTGACGCGCCTGTTCATCGCCAACCTAGAGGTGTTGGATGCGCTCGAGGGCGGCCTGGCCCGCCTGGCGCGCCCGGCCCTGCGGATGCTGCACAGGCTCAACCGTAACAGCCGCCGCGGGGCGCGGCGCAACATTCTGGCCCACTACGACCTGGGCAATGCCCTTTTCGAACGGCTGCTGGACCCTACCATGATGTACTCGGCAGCCCAATTCGAGTACCCGGAGCAGGAACTGGAGCAGGCTCAGTTGCATAAACTCGAGCGGATTTGCCAGAAACTCGAGCTCTGCCCAGATGATCACCTGCTTGAGATCGGCACTGGCTGGGGCAGCCTGGCCATCCATGCGGCCACGCATTACGGCTGCCGCGTCACCACCACGACGCTTTCCGAGGCCCAGTACAGCCATACCGTGGCGCGGGTTCAGGCCTTGGGCCTGGAGCAGCGCATCAGTGTGTTGCGCGAAGACTACCGCGACCTGCAAGGTCGCTTCGACAAACTGGTTTCGATCGAAATGATCGAGGCCGTCGGTCATCGCTACTTGCCGGTGTATTTTCGCCAGTGCGCCTCGCTGCTCAAGCCTGATGGCCTGATGCTGCTGCAGGCGATCACCATTCGCGATCAACGCTACGCCCAAGCCCGCCGCTCGGTCGACTTCATCCAGCGTTACATCTTCCCAGGCGGCGCCTTGCCCTCGCTGAGCGTGATGCTCGATACCGCCAGCCGGCACACGGCGCTGAACCTGCTGCACATGGAGGACTTCGGCCCAGACTATGCGCTGACCCTCCAGCACTGGCGAGACAACTTGCGCCAGGCCCGCCCAGCGCTGGCAGAGCTTGGCTACGACGATACCTTCCAGCGCCTGTGGGAGTTCTACCTGTGCTACTGCCAGGGCGGCTTCGAGGAGCGCGCCATCGGCGTTGCTCACCTGCTCTTTGCCCCGCCCCTGGCACGTCGCGCGCCCCTGCCGGCAAGCGCATGACACACACTGGCAGAGTGCTTGCCAACGCCCTGTGGCTACAGGCTGGCTGGTGGCTGTGCGTACTGGGCGCACAACGCCCCTGGCTGTTGCTGACGTTGATCCCGGGCCTGGCATTGCATCTGTGCCTGACCCCGGACACCCAGCGCGAGATCAAGGCCATGCTGCGTGTGACCTTGGCGGGGTGTTTACTCGATAGCGTACTGGGGGCGGCTGGCGTATTCGCGTTCGATACTGTCCCACTACCGCTATGGCTTGCGCTGATGTGGCTGGTGCTGGCCAGCGGCATGCGTCATAGCCTGGCATGGCTGAGCCGTAAATGGTGGATAGCAGCCCTGCTGGGCGCCGCAGGTGCGCCCCCGGCATACGTGGCTGGCGCCAGGCTAGCCGGGGTTGAACTGCCCTTGGGCGAGATCACCACTTGGCTCTTGCTGGCGCCGATCTGGGCCGCAGCCCTACCCCTGCTCCTGCGACTTGCAACGTGGCGCTGAGCGGCGGCATCGCTCCGAGCAGTAGCGCACTTGCTCCCAACAGCGTGCCCAGCGCTTGCGCCAGTTGAACGGCCGGCCACAGACCACACAGACTTTGCTCGGCAACAAGCTCTTTTTCATATCGCCTGCCCCGCATCCAGTTGGGCCAACAGTGACTGCCCACGCTGCCACACGGCATCACGCCGGCTGGTAGACATGCCATCGAGGCTGCGATAAACCAGCGCCAACCTAGGGTTGGCCGACAGCACCGGCCGATGGCGAATGAGAAAATGCCAGTACAGGGCATTGAAGGGGCAGGCATCCTCCTCGGCCACATGATCAACCCGGTAGCTGCATTGCTGGCAATGGTCAGACATACGTTGAATATAACGCCCGCTTGCGCAGTAGGGTTTTGAGCCCAGGTAACCACCATCGGCATGCATCACCATGCCCAGCGTGTTGGGTAGCTCGACCCAGTCGAAGGCGTCCATGTAGACGGCCAGGTACCATTCACAGATCGCACTCGGCACGATCCCGGCCAGCAAGGCGAAGTTACCGGTAACCATCAAGCGCTGAATATGGTGGGCGTAGGCCAACCGCAGGGTCTGCCCAATCGCTTGTGCCATGCAGCGCATGCGGGTCTGCCCGGTCCAGTAGAACTCCGGCAAAGCGCGGTCGTTACCCAGGTAGTTGAGTTCGGCGTACTCAGGCATACGCAGCCAGTAAACGCCATGCACATACTCGCGCCAACCAATCAGCTGACGGATGAACCCTTCAGCTGCGTTAAGCGGTACGCGCCCCTCGCGCCATGCCCGGTCGACGTCCTCGCACAGGCTGCGCACATCAAGCAGGCCCAGGTTGAGCGCTGCGCTGATGCGTGCATGGAACAGATAGGGATCACCTTCAGCCATGGCATCCTGGTAGTCACCAAACGCCGCCAGACCAAATTGCAGAAAGTGTTCCCAGAGTTGCTGAGCTTGGGCGTGGGTAACGGGGTAGTCGAAGCCTTCGACGGCTCCGTAGTGGTCGCTAAAATGCAACCGCACTAAGCTGACGACTGCTACGGTGATCTCATCCTGCGGGAAATGCGCAGGAAACGGCCCATGCAACTGGCCGGGCAGGCGCTTGCGGTTCTGGCTGTCGAAGTTCCAGGCACCGCCTGCCGGGCTGCCGTCCAATTCCATTAACAGGCCGGTACGCTTGCGCATACCGCGGTAGAAGTGCTCCATACGCAGCTGGCGACGCTCGCTGGCCCAGCGGGCAAAAGCTTCCCTGGAGCACATGAAGCGCGTATCGCGGTGCCACACCAACGGCAAACCGGCATCTCGTAGCGCCTGCTCCAAGCGCCACTCGCCGCACTCGGTGAGATGAATATCAGTCGCCCCCAGGGCTTTGCGCCAACGCTGCAGCTCGCCAACGATGCTGCCGCTGTTGTCGGCGGCATCGAGCTCGACATAGTGCACCTGCCACCCGCGTTCGCGCAGTGCCTGGGCAAAATGGCGCATGGCGCTGAATATGAGCACGATCTTCAGCGGATGATGCGGCACATAGCGGGCCTCACCCTGCACCTCCGCCATCAGTATGGCGTCGGTGGCCGGGTCGAGCGCCTGTAGACTTGCCAGATCGAAAGACAGCTGATCACCCAACACAAGGCCCAGGCGCACCGCTTGAGCTACCACTGGCTGTCGAGCGAAAAAGGTATGCGAAGCGGCGCAATGGGGCCGTCGCGCTGCCCGCACATTTCATCGTGGACCGCATGTTGTACCAGCATGCAGGGCACCGGTGGAACGTCGGCGAGCAACTGACGCAACTCGGTCGTGGAGCGCAAACGAATGGGCTGGTCATCCTCATCGGCCAAAGTCACTGGGCCTTCTGTGGTCAAAGCTCTGAGAATATAGAACCCACCTTCGAGCGACAGCAGTTCCAGCTCTTTCGCTTCACCGCTGGTTACCATTTGGATCAGTGTGGTCAAGTTCATGGAGTAGCCTCGGGCATGCGGCGGAAGAAGAGAGTGATCTGGCCGATCTCGACACCGAGCTTGGTCATGCTCGACCGGTTGATCAGGGTGTCCTCATCCATCAAATACATCCAATCGTCCAGATCAACCTGCCAGTGCCGCCCGTCAACCGGCAGGTCCAGCGTGTATCGCCAACGCAGTGCATTACCCGCCACTTCGCCCTGCGCCTGGCCAATCACATCGCCAGCCGTGCCCCGCCAGCGGTTTGGACCTTCGGGCACCAATGTCCAGACGCGCTGTTGGCGGGTGCCGTCGCTGTACACGAAACGTTCGTCCAGGATCAGCCGCTCGCCCTCGCGACGGCTATCGATGCGCACGTGAAAGCGCTTGACCACTTCGCCTGATCGCTTCTGGAACATGCCCCAGGCCTGTACGGGCCGCGAGAAGAACGCAGCCAAGTCAAATTTTGGTTGCTCCTGGGCATAACGCTCTACCCCCACATTGCCGCAACTGCCTAGCAGCAGGCAGCAGACAAGTAGCATCGCTCTAGACATATTCACGTTCCTCGCTCGTTGCCTGCCAGCCCAAGTAGGCGCTGACGCAGTTGTGTGTCCCTGGCGCCGGGTGCCAGCCATATTGCAAAGAAAGCTCTGGCGAAATACGGGTCCGCAATCTCGCGGCTTAGTTGGCCATTGATGTAAAACCGACAACCGACCTCTGGGATATAGACCCCGGTAATGCGCATACCAGGTTCTACGTCAGCGAATGCTTGCCCTAGGGCCTTGCCCCAATCATCGCTTTGCTGCGCAGTCAGGGTGCCAGCGCTTAAACGGCGCATCTCTTGGAGGCTGGCTTTGACCAAGGTGTCTTTCGAGAGCGCTCGGTGGTAAAGCAGGTCGAGCGCAAATGGCTGATTCCAGTCATGGACAGGGCCTGCAGCCCACAGTTGGGCTGTATAAAGGCTCAAGCCAAACCAAGTGAACTCCCCAGAGCCAATCCGCTGCGCGCCAGGCAAGTCCGAGCGCCAGTCGCCCACCGCAGAAAATGCAGCAAGCAGCAACAACAGGCAGTTCCAACGAATAGGGCGGGCCATGCTGACCTCGGTCACGTTCAAATCTTGTACAAATATAGCACCATGTATAGGTTTTGCTCGAATAACGTATAGTTTTTTTCAGTTATCGACCCAAGCCCAGGTCGCATCCCAAGCTAGGGATGTCGCCTCCAGCACCGCCTGTAGCAATCCAAACGCCTACCCTTGCCCTAGCCAACGCCCAGCGGCTGGTCATCAACTTTCTAACCCCGTGGAGTCGTGAACAATGCCGATAGGCTTCAGGCCTGCCCAGGCCTCGGACGCGCAAGACATTGCGCGTTTTTTCCAACTCACATCCGAGGGCATGGCCGATTACATCTGGAGCACGCTCGCAGCCCCTGGAGAATCATTGCTCAGTGTCGGTACCGCTCGCTATGCCAGAGACCATGGTGACTTCTCCTTCAAAAATTGCCTGATGGCGACCGACGAGGAGCGCGTGGTCGGCATGATGCACAGCTACCCGTTGTACGCCACGGCTGGCAGGCCGAGCGAAACCGACCCTGTGCTTGCCCCCTATGCCGACATGGAGGTCCCCAACACGTTGTACATCTCCAGCCTGGCACTGGATGAGGGGTGGCGAAACCGGGGGCTGGGGCTTGAGTTTCTGCGCCACGCCCAGCAGCGCGCTGACAATGCGGGCCTCGATGGCCTGTGCCTGATCGATTACCAAGCCAATCACGGCGCCCGCCGCTTCTATGAACGCCACGGCTTTAGAATCGTGAAAACCTGCCAGATCGTGGCCCATCCGATGCTGCGAGTCACCGGTGACGCCTACTTGATGTATCGCCCCACTCAAAATGTGCTCGGGAAATGACCATGAACAAGCAACTGACCGTATTCCGCGAACTGGATGTTGAACCGCTGCGCGACCTGCCATTCTTCGAAGCCGTTGTGGAAGGCGACCCGCACACACTCACTACCAAGCACTATCACGACGAGCAGCAAGGCCGTATCAGCGGCGAATGGGAAGCCAGCGTCGGGGCATGGCGCATCGACTACAAGGTTTGGGAGTTCTGCCATGTGCTAAGTGGCTGCTGCATCATCGAACTTGAGGGTTGCTCGCCAGTCAGGTTGAGCGCTGGCGACACGTTCATCATCGAGCCAGGCGCCAAAGGTAAATGGACAGTGGTGGAAAACATGAAAAAGAACTTTGTCATTCTGCTGCCTGCCGGCTAACCCGCGCGCTTGAAGGCAGCTCCGGTGGCAGGGGTGGGGCGCGCCACGGGCACCAACTTGGTTCATAACCTACAGCCCCCTGCCCCATGCACCCTTTTGATGCAGGTCACTGGCTGCACTCCAGGGGCGGTCGGAGGATAAAAGGCAAATATTTCAGCAAGTTATCCTCGGCATCCGCGCCTGGAGGGCTGCGCCGGGGTTTGGGCACTTTCATTGCAATGAAGCCTTGCATGCACAACGCACTGCCAGCAATGGTTGCAAGGAGTGGCTATGTCCCGGGCCTTTTTCAATGAGATGTATGAACCCAACGGCAATTGCCGCCCGCATTATCAAGAGTTCGCTCGCTGGTTGGCCAACACCCCGCTGGAGCTACTGGAGCAACGTCGACGCGAAGCCGACCTGCTGTTTCACCGCGCCGGCATCACCTTCACCCTCTATGGCGACAAAGAAGACACCGAACGCCTGATCCCCTTCGATATCATCCCCCGCAGCATCCGCGCCAGCGAGTGGCGCACGGTCGAACGCGGCTGCATCCAGCGGGTGCAAGCGCTGAACCTGTTCCTGCAAGACATCTACCACGACCAGCGCATCCTCAAGGAAGGCATCATTGCGCCTGAGCAAGTGCTGGCCAATGAAGGCTATCAGATCGCCATGCAGGGCCTGGACCTGCACCGCGGGCTGTATGCCCATATCGCCGGCGTCGATCTGGTGCGCGATGGCGATGGCAGCTACTTCGTGCTGGAAGACAACCTGCGCACGCCCAGCGGCGTCAGCTACATGCTCGAAGACCGCAAGATGATGATGCGTTTGTTCCCCGAGTTATTCGCCGCTCAACGTATCGCCCCCATCGATCACTACCCCAACCTGCTGCTCGATACACTCAAAAGCGCCAGCCCTCTGGATAACCCAACCGCCGTGCTGCTGACCCCAGGACGCTTCAACAGCGCCTACTTCGAGCACGCCTTCCTGGCACGGGAAATGGGCATTGAACTGGTGGAGGGTGCTGACCTGTTCATCCGTGATGAGCATGTCTACATGCGCACTACCGCAGGCCCTCAGCAGGTGGATGTGATCTACCGACGGCTGGACGACGGTTACCTGGACCCACTGTCGTTCAACCCCGACTCGATGCTCGGGGTGCCAGGGCTGATCTCGGTGTACCGCGCCGGCAACGTGGTGCTGGCCAATGCGGTGGGCACCGGGGTGGCTGATGACAAGTCGATCTACCCCTATGTCGATGAGATGATCCGCTTCTATCTGAGCGAGGAACCGATCCTCAACAACGTGCCGACCTGGCAGTGCCGGCGCCCTGCCGACCTGTCCCATGTACTTGCGCACCTGCCGGAGTTGGTGGTCAAGGAAACCCAAGGCTCCGGCGGCTACGGCATGTTGGTCGGGCCAGCTTCGACCAAGGCGCAGATCGAGGACTTCCGTGCCCGCATCAAAGCTCGCCCGCATGCCTACATCGCCCAGCCCACGCTGTGCCTGTCCACCTGCCCGACATTCGTCGACAGCGGCATCGCACCGCGCCATATCGACCTGCGCCCGTTCGTGCTGTCGGGCAGCGAAACCCGCTTGGTGCCCGGTGGCCTTACCCGCGTGGCCCTGCAGGAAGGCTCGCTGGTGGTCAACTCGTCGCAGGGCGGCGGCACCAAGGACACCTGGGTGGTGGAGGACTGAACCATGCTTTCAAGAACCGCTTCCGACCTCTACTGGATGTCGCGCTACCTGGAGCGCGCGGAAAACCTCGCGCGTATGCTGGAGGTCAGCTATTCGCTGTCGCTGATGCCCCAGGCCGGGCGCAGTGACGGCCATGCGGAGCTGGCCATGTCGCTGCTGGCCTCCGGCACGCTGGATGACTACCGCCGCAGGCACGCCGAGCTCGATACCGAACGGATGCTGCACTTCTTCGCCCTGGATGCGACCAACCCCAGCAGCATCTATTGCTGCCTGCAGGCGGCCCGAACCAACGCCCACGCTGTGCGCGGGCGTATCACCGCCGACATGTGGGAGAACATCAACGCCACCTGGATCGAAATGCGCAAGATCGCCAGCAATGGCCTGGGCCGCTACGGCATCAGCCAGTTCTGCGACTGGGTCAAGGAACGCTCGCACCTGTTCCGTGGAGCGACCTCGGGCACCATCATGCGCAACGATGCCTATAGCTTCATCCGCCTGGGCACCTTCCTTGAGCGAGCCGACAACACGCTGCGCCTGCTCGATGCTCGCTATGAAATGTTCGGCGAAGCCTCCGAAGAGGTCAGTGATGATTCGGCCCGTGGCTACTACCAGTGGAGTGCACTGCTCCGCGCGCTGACCTCCTATGAAGCCTTCAACGAGCTCTACCGCGCAGCCCCCAGCGCCCGGCCAGTGTCTGAGCTGCTGCTGCTGCGGGTGGACGTACCCCGTTCCCTGCATGCCTGCATCGATGAGCTGGATCAGATCCTTGGCAGCCTGCCCGGCAGTACCGGGCGCGCGGCACAACGCATGGCTGCCGAGCTCAACGCGCGCCTGCGTTACACCGCTATCGACGAAGTCCTCGAGGCCGGGCTGCACCCGTGGCTGACCGACTTCCTCGGGCGCATCAACCAACTGGGCCAGGCGGTCCATCGCTCCTATCTGGAGGTTGTATGAAACTGTCCATTCGCCATGACACCACCTACAGCTACGCAAGCGATGTGTGTAACAGCATCCAGTTCCTGCGCCTGACGCCTCGCAGCAGTGGCCGCCAGCGTATTGATCAATGGCAACTGGACCTGCCCTGCAAAGTGCGGGCTCAGGTCGATCCTTATGGCAACATCCTCCATGTGTTGACCTTGGACAAGCCCCACGGCCACCTGGCCCTGACCGCCAGCGGCCAGGTAGAAATCGACCCGGCGTGCGAGCACGAGGCCGGTGAACATTCACCCCTGCCGTTCCTGCGCGGCAGCCATCTAACCGAAGCCGACGACACCCTCAAGGCCTTCGCCAGCCGCCACTGCGGTGAACACCGCGACCGAGCCGCGCTGACCGCGCTAATGCAGGCCCTGGCCGAGCACATGCCGTATTCCCCAGGTGCTACCTCGGTAGGGACCACAGCCATCGAAGCATTCAAGGGCGCTGCCGGGGTTTGCCAGGACCACACCCACGCCTTCCTCGCTTGCGCACGCAGCCTGGGCATCCCGGCGCGTTATGTCTCCGGCTACCTGTGCACGGAGGATGAACAACACCTGGCCAGCCATGCCTGGGCCGAAGCCTGGCTCAACGGCGCCTGGTACAGCTTCGACATCACCAACCGCCTCACCCGGCCTGAACGCCACTTGAAGCTGGCGGTGGGCCTGGATTACCTCGATGCCTGCCCGGTCAGGGGCGTGCGCCGGGGTGGCGGCGTCGAATCGATGCAAGCCAGCGTCCATGTGCACCGCCAGTAACTGGCGCAGCCTGCGCTCACAACGATTTCCAAGGAACTGCCCATGACATACTGCGTTGCCATGCACCTGGCGGACGGGCTCGTTTTCATCAGCGACTCGCGCACCAATGCGGGGATCGACCAGATCTCGACCTTCGCCAAATTGTTCGTTTTCAGCCTGCCCGGCGAGCGTCTGATCGTCCTGCAAACGGCAGGCAATCTGGCGACCTCGCAGTCGGTGGTGAACCTGCTGCGTCAACGAACCCAGGGGCCTGGCCCCCACCTGCTGAACGTCGACACCCTGTATGACGCCACGGTGCTGGTGGCCGACACCCTGCGCGAGGTCGTCAGCCGCGACCGCTGCAAGCTGACGGCCGGCATCGACCTGACCAGTTCATTCATCGTCGGCGGGCAAATTGCCGGCAGCCCAATGGCGATCTACAACGTCTACGCCCAGGGCAATTTCTTCCAGGCAACGACCGACACCCCGTTCCTGCAACTGGGCGAAAGCAAATACGGGCGGCCCATTCTGGACCGTAACCTCACCTACCAGACGCCGCTTGACGAAGCGCTGCGCTGCGGGCTGATCTCGTTCGACTCTACCATCCGCAGCAATTTGTCGGTGGGTATGCCATTGGACATGTTGGTGTACCACAAGGACAGCCTCGAAGCCCCCGCCCGTCAGCGTATCACCAGCGACGACGCCTACTACGTGCAGATTCGCCGGCAATGGAGCGATGGCCTGAAACGGTTGCTGGCAGAGTTGCCTGCCCCTCCCTACAGCTGAGGCCAACTGCGATAGCGCTGCCACCAACCCATCGAGGATGATGCCCCGCCAGCACGCCGGGGTGGCGCACCGTGTTGACGGCAGCGCTTGTTCGACTTTACGTGAGTTCGCTTCGCACTATCGCAGCGCCTGCGCTCAGCGCATGCAGCTTGCCGCTGGCCACTTGGCGCGGCAGCGGGGCCATGCCGCAGTTGGTACACGGGTAAAGTTTATCGGCGTCCACGAACTGCAGCGTCTTGCGCAGGGTATTGGCGACCTCTTCTGGTGTTTCGATTGCGTGGTTGGCCACGTCGATGGCACCGACCATCACCTTTTTGCCGCGGATAAGTTCGAGCAGCTCCATCGGCACATGGGAGTTGTGGCACTCCAGTGAAATGATGTCCAGGCTGGACTCGCGCAGTTTGGGGAAGGCTTGCTCATATTGGCGCCATTGGTCACCCAAGGTCTTTTTCCAGTCGGTGTTGGCCTTGATGCCATAGCCATAGCAGATATGCACGGCCGTTTCGCATTTCAGGCCTTCAACCGCCCTTTCAAGGGCGGCCACACCCCAGTCGTTGACCTCATCGAAAAACACATTGAATGCCGGCTCGTCGAACTGAATGATGTCCACCCCTGCGGCCTCCAACTCTCGGGCTTCCTGATTGAGGATACCGGCGAATTCCCAGGCCAGTTGCTCGCGGCTCTGGTAATGGCTGTCGTAGAGGGTATCGATCATGGTCATCGGGCCCGGCAGTGCCCATTTGATCGGCTGGGCGGTCAACCGCCTCAAGAACTTGGCATCTTCGACGAACACCGGCTGCTTCCGAGCGACAGCACCTACCACGGTGGGCACGCTGGCGTCATAGCGATCGCGGATCCTGACCGTCTGACGCTTGGCAAAGTCCACGCCGCTCAGGTGTTCGATGAAGGTGGTCACAAAGTGTTGGCGGGTCTGCTCGCCGTCACTGACGATATCGATACCGGCATGCTGTTGCGCATGCAGGGCAAGGCACAGCGCATCGCGTTTGCCTTCGGCCAAATGTTCATCCTGCAGCTTCCAGGGTGACCACAGTGTTTCTGGCTGCGCCAGCCAGGCAGGCTTGGGCAAACTGCCGGCTGTCGAGGTGGGTAACAGTCTGTGCATATCGGACTCCTTAAAGGCGGGTGACTCAGCTGATGCATTGAGCGCACCACTGCTCCAGCAGCACGCGGTAAGGCTTGATGAAATGCTCTTCGGCGAACTGGCCTTGCTCGATGGCCAACCGGGCTCGCTCCTCACGGTCGTAGACGATGCCGGTCAGTGAGTAATCCTGGTGCTGCAAGCTGGGGCGGTAAGTTGTACCGGCTGCGGCATTCGCATTGTAAATCTCCGGCCGGTAGATCTTCTGGAAGGACTCCATGGTGCTGATGGTGCCGATCAACTCCAAGTTGCTGAAGTCGCTCAGCAGGTCACCGGCAAAATAGAACGCCAAGGGCGCCACGCTATTGGGCGGCATGAAGTAACGCACCTTCAGACCCATTTTTTCGAAGTATTCATCCGTCAATGAATATTCATCCTGGCGGTATTCAACGCCCAGCACAGGGTGCTGATTTTCCGTTCGATGATACGTTCTACTGCTGGAAACGCTCAGGCAAATCACCGGCCGCTTGGCAAAATGTTCTCGATAAGCCAACGAACTGACAAATGACTTGAAGAGGGCACCGTGTAATGCCCCGAAGTGCTCGGGCGTGGTGAAGACTGCTTGGTCTTTATTGTGCGCCTGCAATACGACACTGAAATCGTAATCACGCAGATACGAGGAAAAATTATTGCCGACGATGCCCTCCAAGCGCTGGCCAGTAGCCCGATCATGGAGGGTGGTTTGCAGCAGTTCAAGCAAGGGCAGCCTTTGGCTTGAATGCTCGGCATCAACATTAATCTCGGCTGAAACGATATCCAGCTCAACGCTGTAGCGATCCCCATGGGGATTATCCCAGTGCGCCAGCTCATTGAATCGATTATTGATCATCGTCAACGTATTGCGCAGATTTTCCTGACGGCGCTCGCCCCTGGCCAAGTTGGCGAAGTTGGTGGTGATCCGCGTGGTTTCAGCCGGGCGATAATGCTCGTTGAAACCGACGCGTTTTATGGAGAAGGTAAAGTTTGGGCGCGTCATGGGCTGACCGTCTCATTTGCATGTTCAATGATTTCCAATTGCTGGGCATTCTAAGTTGCAGCGCTTAGCCAGTTGAACTGAATTGATTTCACCGGCTCTTTAGTCAGGCTCATGAAGGCGTGGGCACCGCTGCCGCCGCGCACGGCAGTCGTCTATGCTGAATCTTCTCTGCCAAAGGAATCATTCCATGTCCAAGCTTTATCCCAGCGTCGACCCGCAAGGGCTGGTCGAGTACTCGGTCGTTTACACCGACCGATCGCTCAACCATATGTCGCAGGCTTTTCAGGGGGTGATGCAAAACATTTCCAGCACCCTGAAGCAGGTCTACAACGCCCAGGCCGTTGCTCTGGTGCCAGGCAGCGGTACATTCGGCATGGAGGCGGTGGCGCGGCAATTTGCCAGTGGCGCCCGATGCCTGGTAATACGCAACGGCTGGTTCAGTTATCGCTGGAGCCAGATTCTGGAAATGGGCAACATCGCGGCGGCAACTTCGGTGCTCAAAGCCCGGCCAGTTGATGCTGGACGCCAAGCGGCTTACACCCCTGCTCCCCTGGATGAAGTGCTGGCGGCCATCGAGGCGCACAAACCTCAGATCGTTTTCGCCCCGCACGTCGAAACCTCCGCCGGGATCATTCTGCCCGATGACTATCTACGGGCAGTGGGCGACGCCGTGCACAAGGTTGGCGGCCTGTTCGTGCTGGACTGCATCGCCTCGGGCGCACTGTGGGTCGATATGCAGGCCTGCGCAGTGGACCTGCTGATCAGCGCACCGCAAAAGGGCTGGAGCGCTTCCCCTTGCTGCGCCATGGTGATGCTCAGTGCGCTGGCTGTCGAACGCATCGAACACACCCAAAGCAGCAGCTTTGCCTGCGACTTGAAGAAGTGGCTGCAGATCATGCAAGCCTACGAACAGGGTGGGCATGCCTACCACGCCACTATGCCCAGCGACGCGCTTGCCCGGTTCAACGATGTGATGAAGGAGATGCAAGCCTACGGCTTCGAGAAACTGCGCGCCCAGCAGCAGGCACTCGGCGACCGGGTTCGCGCCATGTTGGCCAGCAAAGGCATCAGGAGCGTGGCAGCGCCCGGCTTCCAGGCCCCTGGTGTGGTGGTGAGTTATACCGATGATGCCGACATCAAAAACGGCAAGAAATTTGCCGATCAAGGCCTGCAGATTGCTGCCGGAGTCCCCTTGCAATGTGACGAGCCGGCGGACTTCCAGACGTTCCGCATCGGTTTGTTCGGGCTCGAAAAACTGTACAACATCGAGCGCACGGTCAGCATTCTGGAGCAGGCGCTGAATGAAGTGATGCCCCGTTGAACGCTCGCTGGGTCACACGCAATCAACGTATATTCAGCCAGTGATCCAGCCACAGCTGGCCCGAACCTTGGGCGATCAGCAGCACAAGCAAGCCGGCCCATGTGGGGTGCGTGCCTTTAAGTACGCAGAACCTCGGCGCCGGCATTGCCTGGCAGGCGCGCGGTATCCACCAGCGCGATACCAGCGATCAGCGCCACACCCAGCAATGCCCAATGAAAATCGGTGACGCTCATGCTGCCCTCAGCGCCACGCAGCAGCATAGATAGCCTCAACAACAACGCCACCACGGCGACACCCAAGGCCATTGCCAGCTGGAAGAACATGCTGAACAAGGTCGATGCTTCGGCCATCAGCGGCTTGGGCACCTCGGCAAAACCTACGGCGTTGTAGGCGGTGAACTGCATCGAGCGCGACAGCCCGCCCACGAACAGCACCAGTGCCATCCAATACCACGCCATCCCCTGCTGCAAACTCAGGCAGGCCAGGATGCTGGCAACGCCGATCACCCCATTGCAAAGCAGCACTCGACGAAAACCATAACGCCGCATCAAGCCGGTAGTGAACGGCTTCATGGCCAAATTGCCCGCAAAGATCGCCAGCACCAGCAAGCCTGCATCCACTGGGGAAAGGCCAAGGCCAACCTGGAGCAACAGAGGTATCAGGAACGGCAAGGCACTGATCGACAGGCGGAAAAGCGTCCCGCCAATGATACTGGCCCTGAACGTGCCGATCGCCAAAACCGCCATTGGTAACAGTGGCGCTGGATGCCCCAGGCAGTGGCGCCACGCCAGCCACGTGAGTAGCCCACCCAACGTGACCAGCGCCGCACCGCTAAGCAGGGTGCCGGCCCCCATCGAACCGAGGGTTTCCAGGCCGATCAGCCATGCCGCACAGGCCGATGCAAGCAGCACGAAGCCACGTAGATCAAACGGCCGTACATCACTGCAACGGCTAGCGGGGATCAGCCACCATGCCGCTGCCATGGCCAGTACACCGAGCGGAATATTCAGGTAGAAGATCCACGGCCATGACCAATGGGTGACGATCAGCCCGCCGATGGGAGGGCCCAGTACCGGTGCCACCAGCCCGGGCCAGGTGATCACCGCGAGCATTTTCACCAGGTCTTGTTTTTCGGTGGTACGCAGCACCACCATACGGCCGACAGGCACCATCAACGCACCCGCGATACCCTGCAACACGCGCGCAGCGACGAATGTTTCGAGGTTCGGCGCCAAACCGCACAGCCAGGACGCCAGGGTGAACAGGCCAATGGCGCCAGCAAACACCAGACGCGCACCAAAGCGTTCGGCGACCCAACCACTGAGCGGGATGAACACAGCCACTGCCAGTAGGTAGGCGCTGATGCCAATGTTCAGGTCGACCGGGTTCTGGGCAAAGTCGCGGGCCATCTGCGGCAACGCCGTGGCGATGATGGTGGCATCGAGGTTCTCCATGAAAAAGGTGACTGCCACCAGCAATGCAACACCGATGCCTTGGCGCGAAGCATTCGACGTGGCTGAGTGGCTCATGGCACCGCTCCCTTGGGGCTTTCAGTGGATATTGAGCGCTGCACGCAGGGCCAGTAGGTAGGTCTGCACGCCGAACCCGCATATCTGCCCGCTCACCACCTCGGCAAACACCGAGTGGTGGCGGAAGGGTTCCCGGGCATGGATGTTCGACATATGAACCTCCACCACTGGCACTTCGAGGATCGCCAATGCGTCGCGGATACCGTAGCTGTAATGAGTCCAGGCTCCGGCATTGATCAACACTGCATCCACTCGATCTTCATAGGCCTGATGGATGCGCTCGCACATGGCTCCTTCATGGTTGGTCTGGAAGCTCTCGACCTGGGCGCCTAGCTCCTGGGCCAATGCCTGCAGGGCCTGATCGATATCGGCCAGGGTCGCCGTGCCATATTGGCGCGGGTCTCGCTTGCCGAACATGTTGTGGTTGATGCCATGCAGCATCAGAACGTTGGCGGCCATGGTCACTCCAAAGCAATGGTCAGGCGCTCGATCACAGCGCGGGTGTCGGGACGCACGCCGCGCCACCAGGCAAACGCTTCAGCGGCCTGCTCCACGAGCATGCCCACGCCATCGGCCAAGTGCGCCACCCCTTGTTCCCGCGCCAGGCGCAAGAACGGCGTCAGGCCTTTGCCGTAGGCCAATTCGTAGGCCAGCCGGGCCCCGCTCAGCACCTGCGCGGGCAGCGGCGGCAATTGCCCCGTCAGGCTCGCAGAGGTGGCATTGACCACCACGTCGAACGCCTGCCCTTGCAACTCTTCATAACGGCTGATGCGCAGCAGAGGGTGATCCAGCTCATTGCGCAAGGCTAGCGCCTTGGCCATATCCCGGTTGGCGAGCACCACTTCACTGGGCTCAGCCTGCAGGAACGGCAGCAAAGCGCCACGTACCGCCCCGCCGGCACCGAGCAGCAATACCCGACGGTTGCGTAGCGGCTGGCCGAGGTTGACTTCGATATCCCGCAGCAGGCCGATACCATCGAAGTTTTCTGCAAAGATGTGATTACCCTCGAACCTCAATGCATTGGCCGCCCGTGCCAACTGCGCGCGCTCGCTGCGCCGGTCGGCCAGCTCGAAAGCGCGCAGTTTGAACGGTGCGGTGATGTTCATGCCCTGCCCGCCTTGATGGCGAAACTGCATGACCTGCGCCTCGAAATCCTCAAGCCCGCCCTCGATGGCGCCGTATTCCAAGGTTTGGCCAGTGGCTTCGGCGAATAGGCCATGAATCAACGGGGACTTGGTGTGGTTGATCGGCCGGCCGATCACTGCATAGCGGTCGCTCATCGTGCATCTCCGTGGGTGAACAATACGCCGTCGGCCTGCATGGCGGCGATCTCTTCTGGGGCAAAGCCTAGCGCTGCGGCCACTTCGGCATTGTGCTGGCCCAGGTCAGGGGCCACTTGGGAGATGGTGGTGTCGCACGCTGAGAAACGGAACGGCAGGTTCGGCATTCGCAAGGTGCCGTAGCGAGGGTGATGTTGCTCGATGACCATATTGCGCGCCTGGATCTGCGGATCAGCCAGCACCTCGTCGATGCGTTGAACCTTGGCGCTGGGAATGTCGATGGTGTCCAGCAAAGCGAGAATATCGGCCACCCGCCGAGCGCCGACCCAGTCGCGGACCACTGCAAGAATTGTCTGGCGGTGGGCATTGCGTCCATTCAGGTTGTGGTAACGACTGTCGCTGCCGAACCCGGGTGGGCCGCCATTGGCTTCGAGCATGGCGGCGAAGCGTTGCCAGGCATCGTCGACCTGGGCCGCGATCACCAGGTCGCCATCGGCAGCGCGGAACACGCCGTACAGGGTCGAGGTGGGCATGTCATGGCCGGTCTGCTCGGGCAGCACGGTGCCCCCGGACAACGTGTAGCACTGCACGGCGTATTCGTGCATCGACACCAGCGTGTCGTACAGGGCCATGTCGATGTGCTGCCCGCGGCCACTGCTGACTCGGCCGAGCAGCGCCGCATTGATCGCAGCTACGGCGTGAATACCGGTGTACATATCGCCAAGGGAAATACGCAGCAGAGGTGGGGCCTCGCCAGGTACGCCGACCATCTGCATGATCCCACTCTTGGCCTCGGCAATCAGCCCAAAGCCTGCGCGGTGCGCATCCGGCCCGGTGTGGCCATAGGCGGAAATCGAGCAGTACACCAAACGCGGATTGCGCGCACTGAGTTCGGCATAACCCAGGCCCAGTTTGTCCAAAGCACCAGGGCGATAGTTTTCGATGAACACATCGGCCGAATCGGTCAGGCGCTGCATGAAGGCTTTGCCACGTGGGTCCTTCATGTTCACGCTGACGCCTTGCTTGCCCATGTTCAATTGCAGGAAGTAACCGCTTTGCTGCTCATCGAGGGTAAATGCGTGCTGGCGACCCGCATCCCCGGTGCCAGGGCGTTCAACTTTGATCACTTCGGCGCCCAGCGCCGCCAGGCATCGGCCAACATACGGCCCTGCCAGAAAATGGCTGTAATCGATGACGCGGATACCTGCCAATGGCAATGCCTGGCTCATGCTTCTACCCTCCTTGGCACCATCAGACGGTGCTCGCCGCGCTGCACGACTTGGCCATGTTGGTTGATCAATTCAGAGGGTAGGACCACGATGCCCCAACCTGGCCGGCTATTGCTCGGGCGCATCGCCCCAACGCGCATGCGCACGTGCAGCACATCGCCGACCTTGATCGGTAACACGAAGTCCCAGGTCCAGCCCAGCGACATCCCTGGCAGGAAGCGGTAGTCGCATTGGGTCTTGAGGCCATCTGCAATGGATAACCCGAACAGGCCATGGGCGACCAGGCAGCCAAAATGACTGGCGTTGGCATATGCCTCATCAACATGCACCGGGGTGTGATCGCCCGTGAGGTCGGCGTAAGCCAGGATGCGTTCACGGGTAACGGTATAGGTGGGGCTGATGCATTCGTCGCCCTCGCGGGCATCATCCCAGTATTTTTCCACGATGCTCATGCTTGCACCTCTGCGCGTGGGTCAATGGCCAGCGCCTGAGCCACACAACCGGCGGGCAGGGCCTGGATGAACTCCACGGCCAGGCCGTCGGGCAAGCGCAACCAGTTGCGGCCCTGGGGCATGGCACTGACGCCAAAGCGCTGCGCCGCAGCCAGGGTGGCTTCGAGGTCTTCGCACATGATCCCTAAATGCGCCATACGCCCTTCGGGGCCTGTGAAGTCGGGCTGATGAATGAACTGCAAACCACCCAGCGTCCAGTACTGTGCCGGCTGCTCAGGGTCACCCTGCAATTCACGCATGGCCATGCCGCACACCTCATTGAAGAAGCGGATATGCCACTGGATATCTCGCACCCAGAACGCGACGTGTTCCAGGTAGGCTTTAGGCTGGTTCATGGGTTCTCCTTTTTCTGGTGGTCGGCCATCGCCCGCTCGATGCCTTTGATACAGGCCACCAGGGTTGCGTTGACCGGTGTGGCGATGCCGTGGCGCTGGCCCCAGCGCACGACCGAGCCGTTGATGAAGTCGATTTCGGTGATCGAGCCTTTTTCCAGGCTCTGCAACATCGATGTGCGAAAACTGGCCGGCAACCCTTCGGCGGCCAGGCGCCAGGCGGCCTCGGGGCTGGTCAGGCTCAGGCGGATACCCGCCCTTTCGGCCACGGCGATGGCCTCGGCGACCGCGGCTTTGGCGGTATTTTCCAGTAGCGGCTCGCTGTAGAGCTGGCCGTAGCTAAGCATGGTGATGCCGCTCAGCGCCCCGGTGGCGACGTTGACCAGCAACTTGTCCCACATGGTGCCAAGGATGTTGTCGCTGACGGTGGTGGCCAGGCCTGCGCCATTGAAAGCCTCGGCGATCGCTTGCACGCGGGGGGTCAACTGGCCGTCCAGTTCGCCGATGTAAGTCTGC
This sequence comes from Pseudomonas promysalinigenes, assembly GCF_014269025.2. Lineage (NCBI taxonomy): Bacteria > Pseudomonadati > Pseudomonadota > Gammaproteobacteria > Pseudomonadales > Pseudomonadaceae > Pseudomonas > Pseudomonas promysalinigenes. The sequence goes on from NZ_CP077094.1 coordinate 2,720,220, forward strand.
TTGCTCGCCACACCAGCGCGAATCGAGCCTGGCGCCAGCAGCACCCCGCCGACGTAGGTCTTGCCCGCCAGTACGCGCTCGCGGCCAACTGCTTGGGCGAGGATGTCCTCGTGGCCCAAGCCATTCTGCAGCGACAGCACCAGGGTGTGCGGCCCAATCAGTGCGCTGGCGCCAGCGATGGCCTGAGCGGTGTGAAACGATTTGACTAACACGATTACCAGGTCAGCGACCCCAACCTCTGCCGCGTCGGTCGCAGCATTGACCTTGACATGCCGTTCGCCGCGTTCATCCAGCACGTGCAGCCCGCGGGTATTGATCGCCTCCACGTGAGCCGCGCCACGATTCAACAGCCAGGTTTCATGCCCGGCCTCGCTCAGGGCTGCGCCGATGGCACAACCTAAGGCGCCGGCCCCCAGAATGCAGATTTTCACGTCGCAAACCTCCTGTGGTTTGCCTCAACCTTATGCAAGCGGCGTTATTTGATCTATACAATGCCCTCAATAGCGCTATTGAGAATTGCAATAATGAGCCTGCTCGAGCCCTTGCCCGAACCTAAACTGCTGCAATTGTTTGAGGTGTTGTACCAATGCCGGAGCGTGACCCGCGCTGCCGATCAGTTAGGCCAGAGCCAGCCGACCATCAGCATCTGGCTAGCGCGGTTGCGCGAGCAGCTGAACGACCCGCTGTTCGTACGCACGCCAGGTGGAATGGCCCCAACACCTCGTGCCGATCAATTGATCGGGCCTTGCCGGGAGGTGCTGGAATCGTTGCGCAGGCTTACGACCTGGGCACCGCAGTTCATCCCTGCCACGGCGCAGCGCCGCTTTCGCTTATGCGTCAGTGACGCCAGCCATATCACGCTGTTGCCGACCATTCTCAACCACTTGCGCGCGCACGCACCGGGCATCCGACTTGAAGCTGCGCGTATCGACGGCAATACCGAGAGCTCGTTGGAATCGGGCGAGGCGGACCTGGCCATCGGTTTCGTGCCTTGGTTGGGCGGCGGTATGTACCAGCAGGTGCTGTTCGAACAGGACTGGGTATGCCTGAGCAACCGTCAGCACCCGCGCCTGCAAAGCGTCATGAGCGTGGCAGAGTATCGCGCTGAAGGCCATGTTCAGATCAGTGCCGGGACCGGGCAGAAACTGTTGGAGGCAGGCTTGGCGCGGGCGGGCATCGAGCGCCGGATCATGCTCGAACTGCCGGCGTTTCTTGGGCTGGGCATGATCGTCGGTTCTACCGACTTGGTGGCAACACTGCCTCGCCACATTGGCCAGACCCTCGCTGATATGCATGGGTTACAGGTACACGACTGCCCGATTGCAGTGGAAGGCTTCACCGTGAAGCAGCACTGGCACGCGCGTTACCACCAGGACGATGGCAATCGCTGGCTAAGGGAGGTCATCCGGGGGCTGTTCCAGGCGGAACATTCGTGAAAGCTGGTAACAGAAGGCAGGTAAGTTGTGCACAAAATACACACTTTATAGGTCTTTTACCAAAAGGGTTTACGCAATAGAAGCCCGCAGAATCGAGGTTATCCTGGGGTTGGTACGAATATTGTTTGTATACAAATATTAATAACAAGAGTACACAACCATCAGGAGTTCCGATGGCGTCGATTTCCCGCTTCGATGCTGGCCAGCTTGCTGACCAGCCCGCCGCAACGGCTGATTCAAGTCCTCTGCAATTAAGCTCACGCCTATACAGCAAAGACCTGGCACCGACTCGTGCAGCCCATCGCACCTGGGGGCGTTACAGCCTGTTCGCGCTGTGGACCAACGATGTGCACAACATCGCAAACTACTCCTTCGCCATCGGCCTGTTCGCCCTGGGCATGAGCGGCGCGCAGATTCTCGCCGCTTTCGCGCTGGGGGCTCTGGTGATCTACGGCCTGATGAACCTGTCCGGGTACATGGGACAGAAGACGGGCTTGCCTTATCCGGTCATGTGCCGCATCAGCTTCGGTATCCACGGCGCACAGATCCCCGCCCTGATTCGCGCGGTAATCGCCATCGCCTGGTTTGGTATTCAGACTTACCTCGCCTCCGTGGTTCTGCGCGTTTTGCTTACGGCGATTGCGCCAGAGCTCAAAGCCTACGACCAGAATTCGATCCTTGGCCTGTCGACCCTGGGTTGGCTCACCTTTTTGGGCATCTGGTGCGTGCAGGTGGCGATCTTCGCCTACGGCATGGAGATGGTGCGCCGCTTCGAATCCCTCGCCGGGCCGATCATCCTGGTGGCCTTCACTGGCTTGGCGGCCTGGATGTATTGGCGCAGTGGGCTGTCCATCGCTTGGTCCAGCGGCAGCGCGCCCACTGGCTCGACGATGTGGTTGAAGGTGCTGGGCGCCGCTGCGCTGTGGGTTTCGTTGTACGGCACCATGATCCTCAACTTCTGCGATTTCACCCGTAACTGCCCAGACCGCAAAACCATCAGCGTGGGCAACTTCTGGGGGTTGCCGGTCAATATGCTCGGTTTCGCGCTGATCGCTGTGGTGATCGCGGGCGCCCAGTTCAGCATCGACGGCAAGCTGGTGCAGAGCCCAAGCGAAATCGTCGCCGCCATCCCGAGCACCACCGGTTTGGTATTAGCTTGCCTGGCATTTCTGATCGTCACCGTCGCGGTGAACATCATGGCCAACTTCGTGGCCCCGGCTTTCGTGCTCACCAACCTGGCACCCAAGGCCCTGAACTTCCGCCGCGCAGGGTTGCTCAGTGCTGCCATCGCGGTGCTGATCCTGCCCTGGCACCTGTACAACAGCCCGGCTGTGATCGTGTACTTCCTCGGCGGCCTGGGTGCCCTGCTCGGCCCGCTGTACGGCATCATCGTCACTGACTACTACCTGGTACGGCGTAGCCGAGTAAACCTGCCGCAGCTTTACAGCGAAAGCCCAGACGGCGCCTACCACTACCACGGCGGGGTCAACCTGCGCGCCGTAGCGGCGTTCGTTCCTGCCGCGCTCATCGCCATCGTGCTGGCATTGGTACCGGCATTCGACACCCTGTCGCAGTTTTCCTGGTTCTTCGGTGCTGCCTTGGGTGGGCTGATTCACTATGCCATCGCCAGGCGTGGCACACCGTACCTGGACGTATCCGGAGAAGACATCGCCGTGGACAGCGCCCATCACTGATCGGCTGCGCTAACGACAAAAGGCGCCTTGTGCCAGGTCAGGCACAAGGCGCCTTGCCGTTTTGCGGGGTCAGGAGGCCAGCACTTCGCTATCCTGGGGCACGGGTACCCGGTAACGCTGGGGTTGCTGCCAGGCCAACTGGGCATGCACACGGGCCGCAGCGTCCATGACCTTCTCTGCCCAGCTTTCATCTTGGGGGTCGACCACTACCACACGAAACCCATGGTCGGAGCCTTCGATGCCTACTCCTTCGGAGTCATCGACGTGCAAGTCGATATCGAACGCCGGTGGATACTTCGAGGGTGCATTGGCAAGGCCGTGCAGCGACAGGATGTGCTGGTGGCGATCGCTGTTGACCACACCGTCGACATGGATGCCATAAAGCATCAGCCAGCGCCGGATATAGGCCGGTGTGCGGCCCGAGGAGGTATAGATCCAGATGCTGCAGCCTTGGCGGCGCAGATCGCGAATCAGCGAACGCGTGCCGCTGCGCAAGGGCTCGCCCAGCCAGCGGTGTATGAACGTCGGCAGCCTGCTGTGCTCCTCGGTGGCGTGATGAGGCAAGCAGGCGAGCGTATCGTCGATATCGAAGGAAATGCGCATTTGCGGGCGCGCGAATTTCCGCCCAATGGCCTGCCACGCTCGTCGCCCGCTGGCCTTACCTTGCTCTAGCATCGAAACCCTCTTCATCACCGGCTACCCTGGCGGGCCGGCACACAGGTGCCGGGTAGGAAAAACTCATCGTGCTCAGGTGCCTTCGCTTCCAGGAAGGCGGCGTATTTTTTCTTGATCTTGGGCAGTTCGTACAATGCTTTCACGCCATGCTTGGCCGAATTGCGAATGACCGAGGAAGGGTTGTAATAACCCTCGGCGTTGTCCAACGTCAGCACGAATGGCGGCAACCCGGCGCGCATCAGCAGGTAGCTGACGATCAGCGAACCGGTGCGGTGGTTACCCTCGATGAACAGTTGCGGCTTGCTGAGGATGCGCACATAGACACCCGCCGCGCGCTTGAAGATCGAATCACTGCGATAAGAGCAGTACCAGTTGTACAGATCCTTGATGCCGCCTTCGACGTTGTTGAAAAAACGCGCCTCAGTAGCTTGCAAGTGGGCAGAGAATTCACGGCGCCGTGCCGGGTCGCTACCGCACAAAACCGTGGCGTTGATCTCAAGCATTAGGTTCAGCTGCTGCAGGTCGAACAGGTCCACACCGCGGGCAACATAGTCGTCTATCAAGGCATAGCCTTCAAGCACATTGGACAGCACCTCGTCGGTGAACGGGTCACGCGGCTCGGTGAACTGCCGGCTGAGTTCGGCAAACCTGCCCTGCACCTTGCGCAGGGCGCGCTCTACCGCGGGCAGGTCAAGACGACATATCGCATCCATGGGTGATCCTTCGAAACAGAAAAGACATGAAAACGACCTACCCCGCGGCGCCTTCCTGGGCAACGGGGCGGGTCGCCTGACGGATGTTGCAGGCTTAGCTGAACTTGCCGCTGATGTAGTCACTGGTCAGCTGCTCACGCGGGTTCTGGAAGATCTGCGTGGTCGGCCCCATCTCAACCAGGTAGCCGGTGCGGGTGCCCTGGGAGATGTCGACGGAAAAGAACGCAGTGGTGTCTGCCACGCGAATCGCCTGTTGCATGTTGTGGGTCACCAAAGCAATCGTGTAGTCCTTTTTCAGCTCGACCATCAGTTCCTCCACCCGGCGGGTGGCGATCGGGTCCAGTGCCGAGCATGGCTCATCGAGCAGCAGTACTTCTGGCTCGGTGGCGATGGCACGGGCAATGCACAGGCGCTGCTGCTGGCCACCTGACAGTGACAGGCCGCTGACCTTGAGCTTGTCCTTGACTTCATCCCACAGTGCCGCGCCTTGCAGCGCATGTTTGACGCGGTCACCGATGTCGCCCTTGTAGCGGTTCAGGCGCAAGCCGAAAGCGACGTTGTCGAAGATGCTCATGGAGAATGGGTTGGGTTGCTGGAACACCATGCCGATGTAACGGCGCACAACCACTGGGTCAACGCCTTTACCGTAGACATCTTGGCCAAGGAAATGCACATGGCCTTCGAAGCGGAAACCTTTGACCAAGTCGTTCATGCGGTTGAGGCTGCGCAGCACGGTACTTTTGCCGCAGCCGGAGGGGCCGATGAAGCCGGTGATTTCGTTCTTGCGGATCGGCACATGGCTGTCGCGCACCGCCATGAAGTTGCCGTAGAAAATCTTGTCCAGCTTGCAGTCCATGACGATAGGCGCGTCGCTGACCAAGGGAGCGGCTCTTTGCGCAGTAGATACGTTCACGGTCGAATGCTCCCTTTTCAATACTTGGGCTTGCCGAAAATGCGGCTGAGAATGTTGACTACCAGCACGATCATCACCAACACCAGCGAGGCCGCCCAGGCGAGCTCAAGCTGGTTGTCGAACGGCATGCCGGAGAAGTTGTAAATCAGTACGGCAAGCGAAGCCGTGGGGTTCATGACCGCCAGGCTGCCGTCGTGGTAGATCCAGTAATTGCTGAACAGCGCAGTGAACAGCAGCGGCGCCGTTTCACCGGCGGCGCGGGCCACCGCCAGCATGACGCCGGTGAGGATGGCGGGCATACCGGTCGGCAGAATGATTTTCCAGATCACCTGCGCGCGGGTGCAACCCATGCCGTACGCGGCATCTTTCATGATCTTGGGTACCATCTTCATGGCTTCCTCGGCGGTCAGCACCACGATCGGCAGCATCAGCACTGCCAGCGCCACGCCGCCAGCCGGGGCCGAATAGGTGCCGGTGGTCATCACCACCAAGGCATAGGCAAACACGCCGGCAAGGATCGAAGGCAGGCCGGTAAGCATTTTTGCGGCGAACCGTGAAGCGTTGGCCAGTTTGCTGTCTGGGCCGAGTTCGGCAAGGAACACCGCTGCCAGAATGCCCACCGGTACGGCGATGGCTGCTGCGATGCCGACCATGACGAAGGTACCGGCCAAGGCGTTGCCGAAGCCGCCGCCCATTTCGAAGCCAGTGGGTGGTAGCTCGGTGAACACCTCAAGGCTCAGGCGAGCACCGCCGCGGGTGATCAGCATGTACAACACCGAAACCAAAGGCACGCTGGCCAGCAGTGCTACGCACCACACCAGCGTGGTCAGTAACAGGCTACGCAGGGCACGGCCTTCGAAGCGGCGCTGCAGGCTAGGTAGAGCGGTGCTGGTGACGGAGAGGTCAGTCATTGTTTGTTACCCCGCTGGGCGTAGAGCATGATCAGCGATCCGAAAACGTTCACCAGCAAGGTGATGAACATCAGCACCAAGGCGGCATACATCAGCACCTCGATCTCGTTCGGCCCGGCCTCCGGGAAGTTCAGCGCCAGCAAGGCTGCCAAGGTATTGGCTGGGGCGAACAGCGAAAGCGTGATGGTATTGGCGTTGCCGACCAGCATGGCCAGGGCCATGGTCTCGCCCAGTGCGCGGCCAAGCCCTAGCACCAGGGAGCCGAAGATACCCGTTGCAGCCGAGGGCACCATGACTTTGAGGATGGCCTCCCAATGGGTGGTGCCCATGCCGTAAGCGGCCTGCTTGGTTTTCATCGGCACGCTGGTCAGTGCGTCCTGGGAGACAGCGGCAATGGTCGGGAGGATCATGATCGCCAGCACCAACGCCGCTGGCAGCAAGCCAGGGCCACTGAGGGAGCTGCCGAAGAAAGGGATCCAGCCCAATTCACTGTTCAGCCAGGTGGTCAGCGGCCGGATGGCCGGGATCACCACGTAGATACCCCACAGGCCGTAGACGACGCTGGGGATGGCGGCAAGCAGCTCGACGATGGTACGAAACACCGCAGCAAGCCTTGCCGGCAAGAAATCCTGAGTCAGAAAAATGGCCATGCTGACGCCGAAGAACCCGGCGATCATCAAGGCGATCAGCGCGCTGTAAAGCGTGCCCCAGATGGCGGGCAGAATGCCGTATTTACCCTGATTGACGTCCCACACACTACCAAACAGCACGTCGAAGCCGTGCTTTTCCATGCCTGGAAGTGCTTTGCGTCCTACTTCATATACCAACGCGAATACCAGCGCGAGAATCAGCACTACACCGATACGCGCAAGGGCACGGAAGGTGCGGTCGACCAGGAAGTCCTTGGTGGACGGCGGCTGACAGGCGGAATCTGGATTGTCCGGTATGGCAAAAGGTGTGTTCATTTAGCTGATTCCGGGACTAGGGGCAAACACGCCCGGCACGACGCAAGCACCGCACCGGGAGCGCCTGAAGCATTACTGGATGTTTTGCGAAGCTTTGCGCACTTGTTCGACTACCGAAGCTGGCAGCGGGATGTAGCCCATCGAATCGGCGATTTTCTGCCCCTGGGTCAGGCCGTACTCGACCATCTCACGCATGGCCTTGGCCTTTTGCGGATTGCCGTTGTCCTTGCGGAAGATCATCCAGGTGTAGGAAGTGATCGGATAGGACTTGGCGCCATCCGGGTCTGGCAGGTGGGCGATCAGGTTTTCCGGCAACTTCACCGCTGCCAGGGCCTGGGCACCGCTTTCGGCGTTCGGCACCACGTACTGGCCTGCCTTGTTTTCCAGCTCAGCGAAGTCGACCTTGGCCAGCTTGGCAAAGCCATATTCGATGTAACCGATGGCGCCCGGCGTCTGGCGAACGGTCGCGGTCACGCCGTCGTTCTTGGGCGACTTGATGAACTTGTCGGTGGCCGGCCAGTTGACGGTGTTGCCTTCACCCAAGTCCTTCTTGAAGTCGGCGTTGATGGCCGACAGGTGCTGGGTGAACACGGCGTTGGTACCGCTGGAATCGGCACGTACCACGACGGTGATAGGCAGGTCAGGCAGCTTCAGGTCTGGGTTGGCGGCAGCGATCTTGGCATCGTTCCATCGGGTGATCTTGCCCAGGAAGATGTTGGAGTACACATCCCGTGGCAGCTTCAGGCCCTTAGGGTTGCCCGGCAGGTTGTAGGCCAGCACGATTTCACCGGCGGTCATTGGCAGCAACTGCACACCCTCGCCGACTTTGGCGATGTCTGCTTCGCTCATGGCCGAGTCGCTGGCGGCGAAGTCGACAGTCTTGTTCAGAAAGTCTTGAACCCCTGCCCCGCTACCTTTGGACTGGTAGTCAACGGTAACGCCAGCGGTATTCTTGCTGAAATCCTTGAACCAGGTCAGGTAGATAGGCGCAGGGAAACTTGCACCAGAACCGGTCAAGCGAATGTTGTCTGCGGCAAAGGCCGAGGTGGCAGACAGAGAAACCGCAACGGCGAGTACAGCAGACTTCATCAGGCGTATCATGGGAAAAGCGCTCCGTGTGATGGCCGACACACTTTGCAGCAGCTGTGTTACAGCTTTGTGACTATTGAATGGCAGCCACCCCATCTGCCCCTCTAAATCGCAGCCCTCAGTACGTTTTCAGCGCTTCGCTCGTAACTAGATATGACTGGCCCCTCCCCTACGTCCAGCTCAAAGCACCATAAGCATCTCATGCCAAGCCATGCCGCCGTGCTCCGAAGGCGACGGCTGAACGTACTGGTAGCCCATCTTGCGGTACAGCGCCACATGCTGCTCTTTGCACATCAGGTGAATGGTCTGTTTACCCTGGGCCTGCATGCGCGTGATGAATTCGCTCATCAGCTGTTTGGCGTAGCCTTTGCCCTGATGGGCAGGGTCCACCACGACTGACATGATCACCACATTAGGTGCCAGCGGGTCGTGGCCGACCAGGTCCTTGAACGCCTCATCGGACATCACAACCTGGTGGGCGCAGCCGCTGTTGATGAAGCCAATGATGCTCTGCTCGCCTTCAAGCAGCAGGAACCCCTGGGGGTACTGGCTGATGCGCGTGCGGATCTTCTCCAGTGTGGCTGCCTCGTCGCCCTCGTAGGCACCGATTTCGATCGCGTGGCAACGCTCGGCATCACTCAAGACGGGTTGGCGGAATGAGGTGGTGCTCATGGGTAAAGGTTCCTGAATCAGATTTCGTTGCGCTAGGGTACTTCAACAGCGGCGAAAAACCCCGTGCTTTAACGCCCTGGGATGGCTTTACAACGACCGGCAGGGAACCCTAGCTGCGCTGTGGCCTCCCACCTTCATGCAGAGCCAACGACGCACTGCCCACCCCATAGATCTGGAGAACTGCCTCGCATGAAAAAGATCCTGATGGTGCTCACATCCCATGACCAGCTGGGTGATACCGGCAAGAAAACCGGCTTCTGGCTGGAAGAATTCGCCGCCCCCTACTACGTGTTCGTGGACGCTGGCGCCGACGTAACCCTGGCCTCTCCCAAAGGCGGCCAACCTCCGCTCGATCCAAAGAGCGATGAGCCGGACGCTCAAACCGACGCTACCCGGCGCTTCGCCACCGACACCGATGGGCAGATGGCGCTGGCTGACACGGTGCCGTTGAGCGAGGTGGACCCTTACCACTTCGATGCGGTGTTTTACCCAGGCGGCCACGGGCCGCTTTGGGACTTGGCGCAAGACACCGACTCCAAGACGCTGCTCGAAGCCTTCTATGCGGCCAACAAGCCCATTGCCGCTGTATGCCATGCACCGGGCGTGCTCAAGCATATCAAGGCACCCGATGGCCAACCGGTCGTCAAAGACAAGCAGGTAACCGGCTTTGCCAACAGCGAAGAGGCTGCCGTGGGGCTGACCGATGTGGTCCCGTTCCTTGTCGAAGACATGCTCAAAGCCAATGGTGGGCACTACTCCAAAGGCGCGGACTGGGCCAGTCACGTGGTCGAGGACGGGCATTTGATCACTGGTCAAAATCCGGCCTCATCGCAAGCGGCGGCAGAGGCGTTGCTCAAAAGGCTGGATGAGTCGGTGTGAGCTAAACAGATGCGCCGCCTTGCGCGGCGCATCGCGATGCAACACTGCAGGATCATTTGCCGGTCTTGCTTTCCACCTCCGCAAGGCGTTCCTTGATCTTGTGCGTCAGCTCTTCCTGTTCTTTGATCGAGGTGGGGGTGATGACCTTGTCCACTACCTCGGTATCGGCGTCAGGGGTTTCCAGCACTGGGTCCGGGGCAGCTTCGCCACGCTGGGCCTGCTCTGAAGAAATGGGCCGTGGGACTTTGTCACCCGTGTTGCCGTCGCTGTGTTTCATAGAGTTGCCTCATTTCTGTGATGTCTTTCCAGAAGAGTGCAGCAGCGGCGGAAAGTTTGATCCACTTGCGTAGGGACTCACCCTCAAACACCGCTGCCACGGCTGAAGGGCAAGATTCAAAGGCCCGTCCGTCGGACCCTTCGCACGGTGATCTCTGGCGCCGGCCAAACATGAGGTGAACCTTCGAGGATCCGATCATGAATCTTTTCAACTCGCCTTCCCTGCTGCTAACGCTGTGCATGGCTGTCAACGCGCCACTGGCGCTTGCCGCGACCGATGCTGGCGACCAGCGTGTACCCACTCAGGAAACCGCCCCCACCAGTGATCACAGCAATCACCAAGGCGCAACCGGCGCAGGAACGCCGGCTGACAGCATGGGCACGGGTGATGGCGGTACCGATGACAACGGCACCGATAACACCGGAGGTGACGGCACCGACGACGGCGCAGGCTCTGCTGCTGGCGGCACTGGCAGCTCCGGCGCTGGCACGGGCTCACGCAGTGGCTCAGGCAGCTAGCCCGACGCAACATCGCGTACTCACCGCTTACAGGAGTCGATGTCATGCCACGTGGCGACAAATCCAAATATACCGAAAAGCAAAAGCGCAAAGCCGAACAGATCGAACAGAGCTATGAGCAACGCGGCGTACCCGAGCACGAGGCGCAGGCGCGTGCCTGGGCCACCGTGAACAAGCAATCTGGCGGCGGCGAGAAAGCAGGCGGTTCGGGCCGCACGACCTCGCCTGGCGAGAAGAAGTCTGCCCGTTCCGACTCGGCCAAGCGCGCGGCAAAAACGCGTGAGGGGCACCCCCGAACGTCAACCACCTCGCTGCAGACTCAGACCAAGGAAAGCCTGCTCAAGGAGGCCCGCAGCAAAGATATCAAAGGCCGCTCCAGCATGAACAAGGCGCAATTGGTCGAGGCGCTGCGCAAGTTCGGCTGACGAGCAATACACTCAAGCCAATTCAGTGACCGTGTGATTTTCCGTGCTGCCACTGGGTCATGGCTTTGCCGGTCACCGGGTCCAGCGCTGGGTCCGGGACCGCAGCGATGCGCGCCAGGGCCTGATGATGCAAGGATGGGTCAGGACGTTGCGTGTCGTAAGCCTCCTGCCCCTGCGGGTACGCGCCCACCACCACAAAGTCATCGCATGAGGCGATGCAGCAGTGCCCCGTACCCGCAGGTAGCACCACCACATCCCCTGCTTCAAGGTTCAACGTCTGCCCTGTCGGGCCACCCAATATGACACGTGCATGGCCGCTGACTACACCCAATGCTTCATGGGCGTTGGGATGGAAATGGTGGTAATCGAAAATCCCGTCGCGCCAGAGTGGCGTCCACTGGTGAGCTGCGAATAGTGCTTCGAATGCGCAGGCCAGCTCAGGTGCAGCCACTGCACCCAGCCGATAAAGCAACACCGGATAACGGCTGTTGGGCGTGGAACCGTCATCTTCAAAGAACAAGGTCTGCGCAGCGATGGTGTGATGGTCGAACCTGAACATCGGACTGTACTCGCAAGCATGGGCATTTGCCCTGTGAGCATCGTTCAACCACTCCGGTTCCAGTTAGCCGACCAATGCGATACCCAGTGAAACTTTCCTCTAGCCGGCCAAGTCCAGACCCCTATTGACCAAAGACCAGGAGAGGACAATGACGGGCACTGTAGGCGACTTTCTGGTGGACCGCCTGTATGAGTGGGGCGTGCGGCGTATCTTTGGTTACCCGGGTGATGGCATCAATGGCGTATTCGGAGCGCTGAACCGCGCCCATGGCAAGATCGAATTCATTCAGGCCCGGCACGAGGAAATGGCCGCTTTCATGGCCAGCGCACACGCCAAGTTCACCGGTGAACTTGGCGTGTGCATCGCCACCTCCGGCCCGGGCGCCTCGCATTTGCTCACAGGCTTGTACGATGCACGTATGGACCACCAGCCAGTGCTGGCCATCGTGGGCCAGCAAGCGCGGGCTGCATTGGGTGGGCACTATCAGCAAGAGCTGGACCTGGTTTCGATGTTCAAGGATGTGGCCGGGGCTTACGTGCAGCAGGCATCCACACCTGAGCAAGTGCGTCACCTGCTCGACCGCGCCGTGCGAACCGCAGTTGGCGAACGCCGCGTCACCACGATCATCCTGCCCAACGACCTTCAGGACCTGCCCTACCACGAGCCTCCCAGGGCCCATGGCACCGTCCATTCGGGCGTTGGCTACAGCCGGCCGAAGGTGGTGCCATTCGACCACGACCTGCAACGTGCAGCCGAGGTACTCAACGCCGGGCGCAAGGTGGCGATTTTGGTAGGCGCAGGCGCCCTGAACGCTAGCGAACAGGTGGCGGCGGTGGCCGAAGTACTGGGGGCAGGCGTTGCCAAGGCATTGCTCGGCAAGGCGGTACTGCCTGACGAACTGCCATGGGTTACCGGATCCATTGGCCTGCTCGGCACCGAGGCCAGCTATAAGCTGATGAACGAATGCGACACCCTGCTGATGATTGGCTCGGGTTTCCCCTACGCCGAGTTTCTGCCCAAGGAAGGCCAGGCACGTGGCGTGCAGATCGACCTGCAACCAGACATGCTCAGCTTGCGCTACCCCATGGAGGTGAACCTGGTGGGCGACGCTTCGCAAACGCTGCAAGCGTTGTTGCCATTGCTGGAACACAAAACCGACCGACGCTGGCGCGACAAGGTCGAACACTGGCGCGCGCAGTGGGACAAGACCTTGGCCAAGCGCGCGCTGGTCAAAGCTGAGCCGATCAACCCGCAAAGGGTGGTGTATGAGCTTTCGCCGCGCTTGCCCGACCACGCAATCATCAGCAGTGACTCTGGCTCTTGCGCCAACTGGTTCGCCCGCGACCTGCAGATCCGTCAGGGCATGCAATGCTCGCTGTCCGGTGGCCTGGCGAGCATGGGTGCAGCGGTACCCTATGCCATCGCAGCCAAGTTCGCCCACCCGCAGCGCGCCGTGGTGGCATTGGTCGGCGATGGCGCCATGCAGATGAACAACCTGGCCGAGTTGATCACCGTCGCCAAGTACTGGCAACAGTGGGAGAACCCCCAGTGGATCTGCGCGGTCTTCAACAACGAGGACCTCAACCAAGTGACTTGGGAGCAGCGCGTGATGGAGGGCGATCCGAAGTTCGAGGCTTCGCAATCGATCCCGGACGTGCCTTATCACCTCTTCGCGATCTCCATCGGCCTGGAAGGGATTTACGTCGAGCGTGAAGAAGATGTTGCCCAGGCTTGGGAGCGGGCTCTGGCAGCTGACCGCCCGGTGCTGATCGAATTCAAGACCGACCCCAACGTGCCGCCGCTACCGCCGCACATCACGCTGGAACAAGCCAAGAAGCTCACCGGCACGTTGCTCAAAGGTGACCCGAACCAGGCCGGAATGATCGTGCAGACCGCCAAACAAGTGCTCAGCGCTGTGCTACCCACCAAGCAATGACCAACCGTGAGGAATTCCCATGCCTGCAATAACGACAGAGGGTGCCACGAAGCACCCCATCAAGCTCACGCTCAACGGCGAGCCCCTTTCGCTGCAGGTATCGCCCTGGACCACATTGCTTGACCTGCTGCGCGACCAGCTTGACCTGGTCGGCACCAAGAAAGGTTGTGACCACGGCCAATGCGGTGCCTGTACGGTGCTGCGCGATGGCCGTCGGATCAACGCCTGCCTAACCCTGGCGGTGATGTGTGAAGGTGCCGAGCTGGTAACCATCGAAGGGCTTGCCACTGGCGATCAGTTGCACCCTATGCAAAGCGCGTTCATCCGTCAGGATGCTTTCCAGTGCGGCTATTGCACCCCTGGGCAGATCTGCTCGGCGGTAGGCCTGGCCAACGAAGGGCGCATCGATGGCCGCGATGCCATTCGCGAACGCATGAGCGGAAACCTGTGCCGCTGCGGCGCCTACAGCAACATTGTCGCTGCCGTGGAAGAAGCCCTGCCGCTGATGCAGGAGGATCGCCAATGACTCCGTTCAGCTATCACAAGCCCGCCTCCATAGGCGAGGCCATTCAACTGGCCGACTTGTCGTCGCGCTTCATCGCAGGCGGTACCAACCTGCTCGACCTGATGAAAGAGAACGTGACGCGCCCCGAGCGGCTGATCGACATCACCGGGCTACCGCTTGGGGGCGTGGAAGCGACCGCCAGCGGCGGCGTGCGCATCGGGGCACTGGTGAGCAATGCCGACCTCGCCTGGCATCCGCTGGTCGAACAAGCTTACCCCCTGTTGTCCCAAGCCATCCTTGCCGGCGCCTCACCGCAGTTGCGCAATATGGCGAGCACCGGCGGCAACCTGCTGCAACGCACCCGCTGCTACTACTTCTACGACACTGGCACGCCATGCAACAAACGCGAGCCTGGCACGGGTTGCCCGGCACGCTCGGGCCTCAACCGCAGCCACGCCATCCTAGGTGCCAGCGACGCCTGCGTGGCTACCCATCCCTCGGACATGTGCGTCGCACTGGCAGCCTTGGAAGCCGTGGTGCATGTGCAGGGCCCTGGCGGTGAGCGGCAGATCCCGATGGGCGAGTTTCACCGCCTACCCGGTAACATGCCGGAGCGCGACAACCAGCTTGGCGATGATGAACTGATTACCGCCATCGAGTTGCCGGCCCCCTCGTTCACCGCACATAGCCGCTATCTGAAAATACGCGACCGCGCATCGTACGCCTTCGCTCTGGTTTCAGTAGCCGCTGCCTTGCAGATCGAAGATGGAATCATCAAACAAGCCCGCGTGGCGCTGGGGGGTGTGGCACACAAACCATGGCGCGTGACCGCCGCAGAGCAGGTATTGCACGGCCAGGCCCCGGACGAAACAGTGTTCGGCCAGGCTGCCGACTTGCTCCTCAAAGATGCCAAGCCCCTGCCGCACAACGGCTTCAAGGTGCAACTGGCGCACCGCGCTGTGGTTCGCGCCCTCAGTGAGGCTGCGTATGGCCAGACCAACACAGGAGCTTCGGCATGAACACTAAGACAACCGTTGTAGGCCAGCCCCTGGACCGCGTCGATGGTGTGGCAAAAGTGACCGGCAAGGCGCGCTACGCCGCCGAGTACCCTGAAGCCGACCTGCTGCATGCCAGTGTGGTTTCCAGCACCATCGCCCGCGGCCGGGTAGTGCGTATCGATAGCAGCGCGGCGCTGAAGGTACCCGGCGTGATCGCGGTGCTGGACCATAGCAACCGCCCTGCGGTTTCCAGCTATGACGACGACTACAGCGACGACGACTCCGCTGAGGGCGCGCCGTTTCGCCCGTTGTTCAACGATCAAGTGCTCTACAGTGGCCAACCCCTGGCGTTGGTGGTTGCCCAAACCCTTGAAGTGGCACGCTATGCCGGTTCACTGGTACAGATTCATTACAGCCAAGCCAAGCATCAGACGGACCTGCTGGCAGCCCTTGAGAAAAGCCACGAAGCGCCGGCCGAGACACCCTCGCCACGGGGCGACTTCAGCGCAGCTTACGGCAGCGCTGCGGTTACGGTAGATGCCACTTACCTTACCGCCAACGAGCACCATAACCCTATGGAGCCCCATGCCTCGACAGTGCTCTACCAAGCGGACGGTTCCCTGGAAATCCACGACAAGACCCAAGGCACACAGAACTGCCAAACGTACCTGCACAACGTGTTCGGTCTGCCCAAGGACAAGCTGCGTGTGCGGGCCGCCTACGTTGGCGGAGCCTTTGGTTCAGGCCTGCGCCCGCAATACCAGCTGCCACTGGCGGTGATGGCTGCGCTGCACCTCAAACGCTCGGTACGCTTGACCCTTACCCGCCAGCAGATGTTTACCTTTGGCTACCGCCCCCGTACTCAACAGCGCTTGCGCCTGGGCGCCAGTGCTGATGGTAAGTTGCTAGCGGTGGCCCATGACGCCACCGGCCAAACCTCACGCTTTGAGGATTTCACCGAGCACCTGGTGGAATGGAGCGGCATGCTCTACCGCTGTGACAACGTGGCGCTGAACTATCGTCTGACGCCGCTGGATGTGTTCACCCCGCTCGACATGCGCGCCCCCGGTGCAGGTTCAGGCGTGCTCGCCCTGGAATGCGCCATGGATGAGCTGGCATGCGCGGCTGAGGTGGACCCAGTGGACCTGCGCCGCGTCAACTTTGCCGACCATAACGGCAACGAAGGTAAGCCCTATTCCAGCAAAGCCTTGCTGGCCTGCTATGACCAAGGCGCTGAGCGGTTCGGCTGGGCCAAGCGTGACCCCAAACCGCGCAGCATGCGCAAAGGCGAGCAGTTGATCGGCTGGGGAATGGCCAGCGGGGTTTGGGAGGCCATGCAGATGAAGGCCAGCGCCAAAGCCAGGCTCGACGGCCAAGGCCACCTAACGGTCAGCAGCGCAACCACCGACATCGGCACCGGCACTTATACGGTCATGAGCCAGATCGCCGCCGACGCTGCGGGTGTCAGCATTGAAGACGTGACCTTCGTGCTGGGGGACTCGTCGCTGCCCACCGCGCCGCTGCAGGGGGGCTCGTTCACCGTCTCCTCTGTGGGCTCTGCGGTGCAGCAAGCTTGCCAGATCCTGCGCGGCAAGCTCCTGGAAAGTGCCCGTGCGCATTATCCGGCCTTGGCTGGTTTGCCCGTAGAAGCGATCACCATCGCTGACGGCTACCTCCAGCATGGCGAGCAGCGCATTGCCTTGGCAGAGATCGCGGCGCAATCGGACGGCGGCTTTGTTGAGGTGCAGATCGAAGCCGAGCCCAGTGCCAAGCGCCAACCCTACTCCACCGCCACCCATTCTGCGGTATTCGTCGAGGTGCAGGTGGACCCGCAATTGGGCTCGATCACCGTCAGCCGAGTGGTCAGTGCCGTAGCCGCAGGGCGTGTGGTCAACCCGAAGACTGCACGTAGCCAGATACTGGGCGGCGTGGTCTGGGGCTTGGGCATGGCGCTGCATGAGCACGCGCAAACGGACCATGCGCTGGGCCGTATCCTCAACCACAACCTGGCGGAGTACCACATCCCGGTCAACGCCGATGTCCAGGACATCGAGGTGATCTTCGTTGAAGAACAGGACGACATTGTCAACGAGCTGGGGTCCAAAGGCGTCGGCGAAATTGGCGTGGTCGGGGTTGCCGCAGCAGTTGCCAACGCGATCTACCATGCCACGGGCAAGCGGGTGAGGGAATTCCCCATCACCCTCGACACCTTGCTCTAACTAGCGCGTGCCCTGGCGGAGTTCGATCCATACCGGGGCATGATCGCTGGCCTTGGGCTCATTACGAACCCATGCATCGACCCCCGCGCTTTTGAGGCGGGGGGCGAGCGCTTCGTTGAGCAACAGGTGATCGATCCGAAGGCCCGCATTGCGCTCCCAGTGCTTGCGAAAGTAATCCCAGAAGGTATACACGCATGCGTCAGGGTGCAGGTGGCGGACGGCATCGAGCCAGCCCTGGTCAAGCAGCCGTTGATACGCTGCACGCGACTCGGGTTGCAGCAGTGCATCTTTGCGCCACGAACGGGGGTTGTAGATGTCCAGGTCCGTGGGCACCACATTGAAATCCCCGGCCAGTACAGTGGGGTGTTCACTGGCGTACAGGCCCTTGGCATGTTCGATCAGGCACTGGAACCAACGCAGTTTGTATTCGAACTTCGGCCCAGGTTGCGGATTGCCATTGGGCAGATAAAGGCAAGCCACTAACACACCATGCACCGCTGCTTCCAGGTAGCGGCTCTGGCGGTCGTCTTCCATGCCAGGCAGGCCGCGACGAACCTCTAATGGCTCATTGTCGCGAGCGAGTATCGCTACGCCGTTCCATGATGGCTGCCCGTGAAATAGACACCCGTATCCTGCGGCCTCCAGCGCCTGGCGCGGGAACTGTGAGTCGGGCGCTTTGAGCTCTTGCAGGCAGACGATGTCAGGCTGCTCACGTGCAAGCCAATCGAGCAACGCGGGTAGGCGGCTGCGAATGCCATTGAGGTTGAACGTGGCTATTTTCAGGGTTTTCATGTGTCTGGGTCATTCACATGGGCTTGCACGGCATCTTGCAGCGCGTGCAACTGCGCCTGGTCGGCCAGCCCCTTGAGTGCCAGCCAGTCGTCCCAGTCGATGGCACCGTCATCGCGCAGCGCCTCAGCGGTGCGGATCAGCGCTTGATGGTAGGCATCTGGCGATGCGTCACGATAGCTGTGATCGTCGTATTGGGCGTACCAGGCTTCGAGCTCGGGGATGCTGCGTTCGATGCTCATGGCTGAGGCTCCTGACTATGACCTTTGTCTCTATGAGCTTCGCCCGCGTGCAATTGTTCAACATCAACGAATTACCCTAAGTCACTGCAATTGAGTCACTAACTGTTGGGCCAAGGGTGATTAAAGCACCTCGTCCGATTAGCAGAAAGTTTTTGCAGAGCCCCGCAACCCTGGTGAGTCACACGTATACACAGAACATCCTGTGTCTGACTTGAGGTAAGCGATCATGGCTAACAATCAAGACAACGATAAAGCCCAAGACGGCAGCCACCAGGCCAATCCTGGTGACGCTGGCGGCAGAGGCGGCCAAGGCGGCATGGCGGATACCCAGCACGGCGGACAGCAGTCCGGTCACAAACCTGACGAAAAAATGGATAAGGACTGGGAAAAATCCAGGGATACCGGCCATCAAGGCGGCCAGATGGGTGGCAAGGATGACGCTGCAGAGACGGGCCGCATGGGCGGGCAAACCACCCAAGATACCTCCCATCAGAAAGACCAAGACCGTTAACGCTTGACTAGGGTCACCGGGGCGACAACGCTCGCCCTGGTGCGTCAGGTGTTAGCGCTACGCCATTCCCCCTGACCCCCGCCTAAAGTCTCATCACTCCCCACGATCAATCCATTGCGGCATGCACAGGCATAATCGGCCTCTGCACGGGTGGCGCAGTTCAACGTCACCCTCAGTTTGTCGCGCGTGTCATAAAGGTCGTAGCCTGCGCCGAGTACTTGGGCAAAACCCGCACGCTTGGGCAGATAGTCTTTTTCCGGCGGTAAAGCGGGAACTACAACAAAGCGCGTCTGCATGAGCCTTCCCCCTCGCGGCAGCTATTTAGTATTAGTTCCAATATGCGAAAGCATCAAGCCCACTCATGCTTGAATTTCGCCCCAATTTGGCGCCCTCTGCGCCCCAAAACCATTCATCCAGCCCGGCTTCATGCGTTTCTGACTAACAGGGTCTATTCGCTGCGAGCCGCTCATTACATGGGGCGGAATGTAAATCTGACCAATTGGCCATGTTTTTGCTTTGCAAGCTGCTCATGAATAAAAACTTCGAGCAGCCCCAATGTCCGCACTACTAACGCCTCTTCGTCTCGAATTGCGTGCCATCAGCAAGCGCTATCCGGGCACGCTGGCCAACGACCGTGTCGACCTGCGCATCGCAGCCGGTGAGATTCATGCACTGCTCGGTGAGAATGGCGCTGGTAAGAGCACGCTGATGAAGATCATCTACGGCGTGACCCGCCCCGATGCCGGCCAGATGCTGTGGGAAGGCAACCCCGTGCAGGTTCAAGACCCCGCTGCTGCACGCGACCTGGGGATCGGCATGGTGTTCCAGCACTTCTCGCTTTTCGAAACCCTTACGGTGGCTGAGAACATCGCCCTGGCGCTGGGCCGCGACGCGGGCTCGCCCAAACAACTGGCGCCGCGCATCCGCGAAGTCTCGCAGCGCTATGGCATGGCCCTTGAGCCAGAGCGCCTGGTGCATAGCCTTTCGATCGGTGAGCGCCAGCGGGTAGAGATCGTGCGCTGCCTGATGCAGGACATCAAACTGCTGATCCTCGACGAGCCGACTTCAGTGCTCACGCCACAGGAAGTCGAACAACTGTTCGTCACCCTGCGTACCTTGGCCAGTGAAGGCTGCAGCATTTTGTTCATCAGCCACAAGCTTCAGGAAGTACGCCAACTGTGCCACCACGCCACTGTGTTGCGCGCCGGCAGGGTTGCCGGGGGCTGCATCCCGGCCGAGCGCAGCGATTTGCAACTGGCAGAGCTGATGGTCGGGGATACAGAAGGCCTGGACGCCTGCTACCCCAAGCGCGCCGGCGGGCTGCCACGGCTGCGCTTGGACGACCTCTGCTGGCGCAACCAGGACCCATTCGGCACGTCGTTCGAGCACCTGCGCCTGGAAGTTCGCAGCGGCGAAATCGTCGGTATCGCCGGGGTCGCCGGCAATGGCCAGGACGAGCTGCTGGCGCTGCTCAGTGGCGAAACGCGCCTGCCTGCCAGCGAGCGCGAGCGCATCAGCCTCGACAACCAGCCCATCGCCAACCTGTATCCCGATGCACGGCGCGAACTGGGAATGGCTTTCGTGCCGGCCGAGCGCCTGGGCCACGGAGCCGTACCGGACATGACCCTGGCCGACAACGCTTTGCTGACTGCCTTCCAGCAGGGCCTGGTTGAACATGGCCTGGTTCGCTCGAGCAAAGTCCTGGCACTGGCCGAGCAGATCATCCAGCGTTTTGCGGTCAAGACGCCAGGCACCCAAGCCACGGCGCGCAGCCTCTCCGGTGGCAACCTGCAGAAATTCATCCTCGGCCGCGAAATGCTGCAGAACCCAACGCTGCTGGTGGCCGCTCACCCGACCTGGGGGGTGGATGTCGGCGCTGCGGCGACTATTCACCGCGCATTGATCGCTCTGCGCGATGCGGGTGCGGCGATTTTGGTGGTGTCCGAAGACCTCGACGAGCTATTGCAGATCAGCGACCGCATCGGTGCCCTGTGCAGCGGGCGCCTGTCACCGCTGAAAAATACCGCCGACACCCACAGTGCAGAGGTCGGCAGCTGGATGGCCGGCCAGTTCGACACCGCCTACGCCGCCTTCTGACGAGAACCTACCATGTTGCTATCGCTCGAACCCCGGACCCAGCAATCTCGCGCCATGCTGGTGCTGTCACCGATACTCGCCGGCCTGCTGACCTTGGCCAGCGGAGCAGTGCTGTTCAGCGCCTTGGGGCACGACCCGCTGCTGACGCTGCACATCCTGCTGATCGAACCGATCAGCGACTTCTACGGCTTTTCCGAACTGCTGCTCAAAGCCCTGCCCATTCTGCTTTGTGCCCTGGGGCTGGCAGTAGCCTACCAGGCGCGGATCTGGAACATCGGCGCCGAGGGCCAACTGCTGATCGGCGCGTTGGCCGGCAGCGCCCTGGCACTTCATGTCATTGACTGGGAAAGCCGCTGGGCACTGCTGTGGGTGCTGCTGGCCGGCACACTGGCCGGCGCCCTTTGGGGTGCGCTCGCCGCGTGGCTGCGCACGCACTTCAACGCCAATGAAATTCTGACCACCATCATGCTCAACTACATTGCCCTGAACCTGCTGCTGTACTGCGTGCACGGCCCGCTCAAGGACCCTGAGGGTTTCAGCTTTCCGCAGTCGGCGATGTTCGGCGATGCCAGCCGCCTGCCAGCACTGTTCGGGGATGTCCGGGTGCATGTGGGTTTGTATTTCGTGCTGCTGGCATTGGTGGCGGTGTGGGTGCTGCTGCACAAAAGCTTTCTGGGGTTTCAGATCAAGGTGCTGGGGCTGGACCAACGCGCTGCGGGCTTCGTCGGCTTTCGCGAAAAACGCCTGGTCTGGCTGGCACTGCTGATCAGTGGGGGTCTGGCCGGCTTGGCGGGCGTCAGCGAGGTGAGTGGACCCATCGGCCAGCTGGTGCCACAGGTGTCGCCGGGCTATGGCTATGCGGCGATCACCGTGGCCTTCCTCGGCCGGCTGAACCCGCTCGGCATTCTGGTTGCCGGCCTGCTGATGGCGCTGCTCTACCTGGGCGGCGAAAACGCCCAGATGAGCCTGAACCTGCCACAGGCAGTGACCGGGCTGTTCCAGGGCATGATGCTGTTCTACCTGCTGGCGTGCGATGTGCTGATCCTCTACCGCCCACGGCTCACCCTCGGTTGGCGGCGGCGCTTGCCGGTGGCCGAAGCGGCCCGCGCCTGACCTCCCCCTTGATGCTTACGTATGCCTGCCACCTGGGGTGCGCGGGCTGAGGCTTGAACGATGGATCTCGATCTACTTGGCAACATCCTCTACGCCATGGTGCGTTGCGGTACTCCCCTGTTACTGGTGGCGTTGGGCGAACTGGTGTGCGAGAAGAGCGGCGTGCTCAACCTCGGCCAGGAAGGCATGATGCTGTTCGGCGCAGTGGTGGGTTTCATCACTGCCTTCGCCACTGGCAGCCTGTGGCTTGGCGTGCTCATGGCGTGCCTGGCCGGCATGCTACTGGCCTCGCTATTCGCCTTGGTCGCCTTGGGCTGCCAAGCCAACCAAGTGGCTACCGGCCTTGCCCTGACCATCTTCGGCGTCGGCCTGTCGGCGTTCGTTGGCAGTGCCTGGGTCGGCAAGCCGCTCAGTGGCTTCGAAGCGCAGGCCATACCGCTACTGGCCGACCTGCCAATCATCGGCCATATGCTGTTCAACCAGGACCTGCTGGTCTATCTGTCTTTCGCCCTGTTTCTACTGGTCGCCTGGGTGCTGCTCAAAAGCCGCACCGGGCTGATTCTCCAGGCCGTTGGCGAAAATCCCGATGCCGCCAGTGCCATGGGCCTGCCGGTGCTGCGTGTTCGCACCCTGGCGGTGCTGTTCGGCGGCGCCATGGCCGGCCTGGCTGGTGCCTATCTGTCGTTGGCCTACACACCGATGTGGGCAGAAAACATGACGGCCGGCCGGGGGTGGATCGCCTTGGCGCTGGTGGTATTCGCCAGTTGGCGGGTGCGCCGGGTGCTACTGGGCGCTTACCTGTTCGGCCTGGCCAGCATCCTGCACCTGGTCGCCCAGGGCGTTGGCGTGAACTTCCCGGCCAACTTGCTGGCGATGCTGCCGTATGTGGCGACCATCGTGGTGCTGGTGGTGCTGTCGCGCGATGCGCTCAAAACCCGGCTGTACGCTCCAGTTTCGTTAGGCCAGCCCTGGAAGGCAGGCCGCTGACCACCCCCCGCCAAGCCCCGATAACTCATAACACCCACAGGAGTGAACCCTGGATGCATCAGAAAAAACGCACCTCGCTGCTACGCGCCCTGACCGCCGCAATCGGTCTGAGCACAGCGCTGTCTGCCGCTGCTGCCGACCCACTGAAGGTAGGTTTCGTCTACATCGGCCCGATCGGCGACCATGGCTGGACCTACCAGCATGAACAAGGTCGCCAAGCGCTGATCAAGCAGTTCGGTGACAAGGTGAGCACCAGCTTCGTCGAGAACGTGCCAGAGGGTGCCGATGCCGAACGCGTGATCCGCAACATGGCCAAAAGCGGCTACAACCTGGTCTTTGCAACCTCTTTCGGTTACATGAACCCTACCGCTAAAGTCGCCAAGCAGTTCCCCAAGGTCACCTTCGAGCACGCCACAGGCTACAAGCAGGACAAGAACCTGGGCACCTACCTGGCCACCTCGTATGAAGGGCGCTATGTCGGCGGTTACCTCGCAGCGAAAATGACCAAGACCAAGAAGATCGGCTATGTGGCGTCCTTCCCCATCCCGGAAGTACTGCGTGACATCAACGCCATCCAGCTAGCACTGGATAAGTACAACCCTGGCAGCGAAATCAAGGTGGTTTGGGTGAACTCCTGGTTCGATCCCGGCAAGGAGGCCGATGCCGCCAATGCGCTGATTGACCAAGGCGTGGACGTACTGTTCCAGCACACCGACAGCCCGGCGCCGATCCAGACAGCCGAGCGTCGTGGTATCTACGCAGTGGGCTATGCCTCGGACATGGCGCACTTCGGGCCCAAAGCGGTGTTGACGTCCATCGTCAACAACTGGGGGCCGCATTACATCAAGAGTACCCAGGCGGTCATGGATGGGAACTGGAAGCCCCAGGATTATTGGGGCGGCCTGGCTGACGGCACCGTCCAGTTGCCGATCAGCGACTTGGTACCGGCGGATGTGAAAAGCGGGGCCGAGCAGATCATCGCCAGCATCAAGGACGGCTCGTTCCACCCGTTCACAGGGCCAATCTTCAACCAGAGCGGCGAGTTGAAGATTGCCGAGGGCGCGGTGGCCAGCAATACCGAACTGGCCGGCATGAATTACTACGTCAAAGGCATCACTGCCCAGTTGCCCAAATAAATGCGCTTTGGCTCGAGCCGCTGCCATGCACGCTGCGCTGATGTTTCAGATGCGCGCCGTGCCCTGGGAGCGGCTTTAGCCGCGAAGATTGCCTCGCGACCTTAGCCACCGGCTTTGCCGGTATTCGCGGGTAACCCACACGAAGGGCCGCCCAAGAGATCTTGTCAATTGCAGCATTTCGGAGACCTGATGAATACACTGCCGATCATCGACATCGCCCCGCTTTATCAGCACGACCCCGCCGCTCGCCAGGCCGTGGCTCGGCAAATCGACGCCGCTTGCCGCCACTGGGGTTTCTATTACATAAAAGGCCACCCTATCACCGCCCAGCGTATCGCCGAACTCACAGCGGCGGCCAAGGATTTCTTCGCCAGGCCCTGCGAGGAAAAACTGCGCATCGACATCACCCGCAGCGCCCACCACCGGGGGTATGGGGCCATCGCTACCGAACAGCTCGACCCGAGCCGCCCTAGCGACCTCAAAGAAACCTTCGACATGGGGCTGCACATGGCGGCCGATCACCCTGATGTGCTGGCCGGTAAACCGCTGCGCGGGCCCAATCGGCATCCGGCCATTGCCGGCTGGGAAACCTTGCTGCAACAACACTACCAAGACATGCACGCCCTCTCTCTGACTTTGTTGAGGGCCATGGCCGAGGCATTGGGTATCGAGCAGGACTTTTTCGACCAGCGCTTTGCCGAGCCCATCAGCGTGCTGCGCATGATCCACTACCCACCCCGCCAAAGGGCCAGCAGCAGCGAGCAGCAAGGAGCCGGTGCCCATACCGACTACGGCTGCATCACCCTGCTGTATCAGGACAACGCCGGCGGCCTGCAAGTGCGCAGCCGCGATGGTCAATGGATCGATGCCCCTCCCATCGAGGGGACCTATGTGGTGAACATCGGCGACATGATGGCGCGCTGGAGCAATGACCGCTATACCTCGACGCCGCATCGGGTGATCAGCCCGCTGGGGGTGGACCGCTACTCGATGCCGTTCTTCGCCGAACCGCATCCGGACACCGAGATCAGTTGCCTGCCGAACTGCTCGAGCAGCGCTAACCCGGCCAAATATCCGCCGGTTTCATGCAGCGCCTACATGCTTTCACGATTTGCCGAAACCTACGCCTACCGCCGTGAAGCGCTCTGAGTGCAGCCGTCACATCTCGACCTGGGTACCCAGTTCGATCACCCGGTTCAACGGCAACTGGAAATACCTGAGGTTGCTGTTGGCGTTTTTCAGCAAGAAGGCGAACAGCTGCTCGCGCCAACGTGCCATTGCATTGTGGTTGCCGGCGACCACGGTTTCGCGACTGAGAAAATAGGTGGTACGCATGGCACCGAATGCCAGGTCAGCATTGGGGTAACGGCTCAATGCCAAAGGTACGTTGGGCTCTTCCATGAAGCCGAAGTGGAGGCTTACCCGGTAGAACCCGTCACCGCAAGCTTCGACCTCAAACCGCTTGCTGGCAGGGATACGCGGCTCGTCCGCGAACACCACGGTGAGCAGCACCACTTGCTCGTGCAATACCTGGTTATGCAGTAGGTTGTGCAGCAATGCGTGGGGTACTGCCTCGGGCCGCGCACAGAGGAACACGGCCGTGCCACTGACCCGGTGCGGTGGCTGTGCCTGCAGGCTGGCGATGAACAGCCCAAGGGGCAGCGCGTGTTCATCCAACCGCTCGACGATGATCGTGCGTCCGCGCTTCCAGGTGGTCATCAACACGAATAGCGCCACGCCGGCAATCACCGGGAAGGCGCCTCCCTGCAACACTTTTGGAGCGTTGGCGGCAAAGTACAAGCTGTCGACCACCAGCAAAGCCAGCAACAGCGGCACCGCCAGCCAGCGTGGCGCCTTCCATAGCAGCAGTACCACGGCCGACGCCAGCAGCGTGGTGATCAGCATGGTGCCGGTCACCGCCACACCATAGGCCGCGGCCAGTGCCCCGGATGACTCGAAGCCCACCACCAGCAGCACCACGCCGACCATCAGCGCCCAGTTGACCACGCCGATGTAAATCTGCCCTTGCTCCTGGCTTGAGGTGTGCTGGATGAACATACGTGGCACATAACCGAGCTGAATGGCCTGACGCGTCATGGAAAACGCACCGGAAATCACAGCCTGGGAAGCGATAATGGTGGCCATCGTGGCCAACCCGACCATTGGCAGCAGCGCCCAGTCAGGGGCCAGCAGGTAGAACGGGTTACGCACCGCTTGCGGGTCGCTAAGGATCAATGCACCTTGGCCGAAGTAATTCAGCACCAAGCCTGGTAGCACCAGCACAAACCAGGCGCGAGCAATCGGTTTGCGGCCGAAGTGGCCCATGTCGGCATACAGCGCTTCAGCGCCGGTCAGCGCCAGCACCACGGCGCCAAGAATGGCTACGCCCATGCCTGGGTGCAGGATGAAGAACTTGACGGCCCAGACCGGGCTCAGCGCCTGCAAAACTTGCGGATGCTGGGCGATACCGTGCACCCCCAGCGCGGCGAGCACCACGAACCACAACACCATGATCGGCCCGAACAGAATGCCGATGCGTGCGGTGCCATGCCTCTGAATCAGGAACAAGGCCACGAGCACCAGCACCGCTAGCGGCACGACCCAGTGATCGATGCCGTCATACGCCAGTTGCAAGCCCTCCACTGCCGACAACACCGAAATGGCCGGGGTGATCATGCTATCGCCGTAGAACAGCGCTGCACCGAACAGGCCGAGCAGCACCAACCCCCGCCCCAGCCGCTTGTAGGGCGCCGCGGCGCGGTGCGCCAGCGCGGTCAGGGCCATGATGCCACCCTCGCCCTGGTTGTCAGCGCGCAGGATGAACAACACGTATTTGAGCGATACCACCCACACCAGCGACCAAAGCACCAGCGACAGCACACCGAGCACCCCTGCGTTGTTGGCCTGCACCCCGTAGTGCCCGGCAAATACCTCTTTGAGGGTGTACAAAGGGCTGGTGCCGATGTCGCCGTAAACCACCCCTACCGCCGCGATCAGCAGGCCGAGCGAGTTGGATTTATTGGGTTGGGCAGGATTTGCTAAAGCGGCGGGGTGGCTCACGACGGGACTCTCTGACGGGCGATTGTGATAGGCATGCCATCCCTGGGCAGCGCGCCGCCAGTATCGTTTCAAGGCGCCGAGCCTGCCGTAAAAAGCGCGTAAAAAATGCAGGACACTGGCCTGCCGTAGGCCCACTCCCAACTGCGCCAAGGTGCTGTATCGTTACCGGTCGGGCCGAGCTGGGTGAACATTACGGCCGTCGCCCTTGTCGCAAGTAAGCGAAATTGCGCATTTTGGAGATTCAACATGTTTCGCGTCTTTGAACGCTGGCTCGACCCATTTCCACCGGACGAGGTGCCCCCACCCCCGGCTGGCCTGCTGCGCTTTCTGTGGGCCTGCACCCGCGGTGCCCGTGGCTATATCCTGGCGCTGGCGCTGTTCAGCGCAGGGGTGTCGATATACGAAGCCTGGCTGTTTTCCTTCCTTGGCCAAGTGGTCGACCTGCTGTCGAACTGGCAGGTGGGCGGCGGCGTGAGCGCCGAGGAGCGCCGCGTACTATGGGGGGTGGGGCTGCTGCTGGTGGCCAGTATTGCCTTGGTCGGCTTGCGTACGCTCATGCAGCACCAGGTGCTGGCGATCAACTTACCCCTGCGTCTGCGTTGGGACTTCCATCGGCTGATGCTGCGCCAGAGCCTGTCGTTCTTCTCCGACGAATTTTCCGGTCGAGTCACCACCAAGGTGATGCAAACCGCGTTGGCCGTGCGCGAGGTGTTGTTCACGGTCATCGAAATCCTGCCGGGCATCGGCGTGTACTTCATTGCAATCATCGCCCTGGCAGGCGGCTTCGCCGCCAAGCTGATGCTACCGTTCATTGCCTGGCTCGGCCTGTTCGGCCTGGCGATGCTGTATTTCGTCCCTCGCCTTGGCAAGGTCGGCCAGGAACAGGCCCACGCCCGTTCCTCGATGACCGGCCGGGTTTCCGACGCCTATACCAACATCACCACTGTGAAGCTGTTCTCCCACTCAAAGCGCGAAGCACACTTTGCCCGCGCGGCAATGGAAGACTTCAAGCAAACCGGTTTTCGCCAGATGCGCCTGGTCAGCCAGTTCGAAATCGTCAACCAGGCGTTGGTGGTCGGGCTGATTTTCGGCGCCGGCGGCTACGCGCTTTGGCTATGGCATCAGGGCCAAGTAGGCACCGGCGCGGTCGCCGCGATCACCGCCATGGCCCTGCGCATCAATGGCATGTCGCATTGGATCATGTGGCAAATGACCTCACTGTTCGAAAACATCGGCACAGTGCAGGACGGCATGGCCACCCTCACCCGCGGCCCCAAGGTGCAGGACGCACCGAACGCTGGTGTGCTGCAAACCCGCGGCGGTGCGGTGACGTTCGACAACGTCAGCTTCAACTACAACGGCGAGCGCCAGGTACTCGATGGCTTGAGCCTGACCATCGCCCCTGGCGAAAAAGTCGGCCTGGTGGGCCGCTCCGGTGCAGGCAAGTCGACGCTCATAAACCTGCTGCTGCGCTTCTATGATGTGGACCACGGCCAAATCCTGATCGATGGGCAGAACATTGCCCAGGTCACCCAGGACAGCCTGCGCAGCGCTATCGGCATGGTGACCCAGGATACTTCGCTGCTTCACCGCTCGATTCGCGACAACATCGCCTATGGCCGCCCGGATGCCAGTGAGGAGCAGGTCCGGCGCGCCGCCATCAACGCCCAGGCCGATGGCTTCATTCGCCAACTCAGCGACCGGGACGGCCACAGCGGTTATGACACGCTGGTGGGCGAGCGCGGCATCAAGCTCTCCGGTGGCCAGCGGCAACGCATCGCCATCGCCAGGGTGATGCTCAAGAACGCCCCGATCCTGCTGCTGGACGAAGCTACCAGCGCGCTGGACTCTGAAGTGGAGGTCGCCATTCAGGAGAGCCTGGACGAGATGATGCAGGGCAAGACGGTGATCGCCATCGCCCACCGGCTGTCCACCATCGCCGCCATGGACCGGTTGATCGTCATGGACGAGGGGCGAATCATCGAGCAAGGCACCCACAGCGAGCTGCTGGCCAGGAACGGCACCTATGCAAGGCTCTGGCAGCACCAGAGCGGCGGGTTCTTGGGTGAGGAACAGGGAATGGCCGAGGTGTTGGAGTGACTGGGTAATGCTGAACCACCCATCTCAAGCCTCTCTACTAGCATGACGCTAGGTCGATCGTTAACTGGCAAGGTTTCACCAAATCTGGATGGGTAAGTTTATGACTAGGCGTACCTCATCGTAACTGCCATCAATTTGTCCACCGTGAGCACGATGGTTATAAACAAGGGTGCGAACAGCAGTCTTTTTCAGAATGCCGGATTGGACGACGTAGCTCATTACTAAACCGTTTTCCTCGTGCCCTGCGCCATCCAGACCTTGCACTGCATAGCCTGCATGGCGCCCATTGCGTCCACCACGATAGTGGCTACCGTCGATTCCCCAACCCCGGGCATGCCACACCCCTATCGTCAGGCCCGGCATCCCGTAACGTGCTGCATCGAGGTCGTAGCGCAGTTGCCACGAGCGCTCATTGGGGCCGTTATAATCGGAGTACAGCGAGTTGGCCATGAAGTTGCTGCTCGATTCCCAGACATAATCGAAGTACTCGTCGCCTTCAATCTGTTGCCAAGCCAGGGTTAAACCATGCCCATGATGAAACACAGTGGTAGCCAGGCTGTAGGCCTGATTATCAATGTATCCAAGTTTCTGCTGCCCTATATCCCGTGTGCGGTAGTAGTGCAGAGCATTACGCACAGCCAGCGTGTTTTGATCGCCGAGGGTGCTCGATAGGCCCAAATAGGTCTGCTGCCAGGTATCGGCAAACCGCGATGCGTAAGCACTGGCCGAGATCGCCCCTGCATAGCTGACGCCGACATACTGCAACGAATCGGCATTCACGCCGCGATCCCCAAAGGTAGTGGTCAGTCGTTCGCTACCACTTCCGGTGCGTGGGATTGCCCGCTCGAAGCGCCCGGCTTCGAGCTTGATACCAGCCAGTTGCAGGTTGCTCAAGGCCACTCCTTCGAAGCTCGATGGCAATGCGCGGTTATCCTTGTAGCGCAGCATCGGGTTCTCGGTTCGCTGACGCCCTACACGCAGCGTTGTGTCTGCCAGTCGCAGGCGCACCGCTCCGATACCCAGGCGGCTCCACGTTGGGGCCGCGTCACCGCCACTGTCCACGAGTACCCGATCACCGCCGTTGGCGACCCGGCCATGTCCTCGCTGAAGGTTCACGGCACTGTACAAAGACGCGTCCAAGCCAATGCCCAGAACACCTGATGTATAGCCGGATGCATAATTGAGCATCAATCCTTGTACCCAGCTCTCGCGCAGGCGGGTGGGTGTCAGCACACCGTCCTTGCGCACAGCGAGGTAGGTATTTTGTCGTGTGTGCTGGTTGGAATAGAAGTGCCTGAGATTTACATCAAGATGACTGCCCTCCAGTAGGTCGGAGTCCGCCCAGGCCAAAACTGGCCCTCCCAGGGCCAAGCAGAATAATAAGCGCTGATACATCGACGAAGGTCTTCCTTTTCCATACAAATGAAACGCGCGGCTCCCGCCCGCTGCAGCACTACCGACGGGGCCTGTCGCTCAATGACCTGCGGCCGTATCACTGGCCACCGCAGCCGCTACATCCGCGCGACCGAAGGCCTTTGCGCAATAGCACCCGCCCCCACCCACCACTGCGCTGAACGCCACGATTGACCACGCGTTCCAATGCATCAAAGCGATCAGTAATACAGGCGTGGCGGTGGCCCAAAGTGCGTAGGCGATGTTGTAGGTCACTGAAATACCGGACACACGAATATGCGCAGGGAACAGCCTGACCATGATCGACGGCACCACTGCGACGACCCCGCAGCAAAGGCCAGCCAGCGCGTAAGCCCAGCCCACGAATGGGATCCCTAGGATCAGGCAGCTGTACAAAGCCAGCACGCCTACCGGCAACAGTGCGCTGTGGATTAACAACGCCCGCCAGGCACCGAAACGGTCAGCCATGATTCCGGCCAGCACGCAACCAATGTTTAGACAGACGATGCCTAAGCTGCTGAGTGTGAAGGTTTGCTCGGGTGGCAGCCCAAAGCGCTTTTGCATGACCGTCGGCGTGATGACTACCAGCACCACCACCGCCGAGGTCAGTAGACAGGTCAGTAGGAGCGCTGCAGGGATCGCCTTGCGATGCTCGCGTAGCACCGTGCGTATTGGTAACTCTACCTCGGTCGCACGTCGCTCCTGCATGGCGACGAACACGGGCGTCTCACTCAGCCAGCGGCGTAGCCATACCCCGACAAGACCAAACACCCCACCCAGGATGAAGGGTACCCGCCAGCCATGATCGAGAATCTGCTCTGGGGTGTAGACCCACGCCATCCAAGCGGCGGTCAGCGCCCCAAGCAAGTAGCCAAAAGTTAGCCCTGCTTGCAGCATACCCAATGCGAAACCCCGGTGACTGGCCGGTGCATGCTCGGCTATGAATACCCACGCGCTAGGGACCTCTCCGCCTACTGCAGCGCCTTGCAGGATGCGCAGGGCCAACAGCAGCATTGGAGCCCAATAGCCGATTTGCGCGTAGGTCGGCATCAGCCCCATTACAAGGCAAGGCACAGCCATCATCAGGATGCTTAGGCTGAACACCCGCTTGCGCCCCAGGCGATCGGCAAAGTGTGCCAATAAGATGCCGCCCAGTGGGCGCGCCAGATAGCCTGCCACAAAGATGCCAAAGCTTTGCACCAAACGCAGCCATTCTGGCATGTGTGGAGGGAAAAACAGCTCGCTGAGCACCAAAGCGAAGAATACGAAAATGATGAAATCGTATATCTCCAGCGCGCCTCCCAAGGCTGCCAGGCCCAAGGTTTTATAGTCGGCGCGGCCAAATCCGGCGCGCAGAGTCGAGGGATGAGCCGTCATTGGCATTCAAACTCCTGTAGGCAAATGAGTACGGTAGCGAAGCAATGACACCATGCTCGTAGCCATCAGGCGGTAGAACAACCGGTTTAGGCCTCTGTGTGGGTTTTTTGCCGAAATCTGTACATTGAGTTTTGATTGGGAAATCCAATAATCGGGCCAACTCACCGGTTAACGACGAGCCCAAGATGGAACACTTTCAGCGCCAGATCGCCGCATTTGATCATCCCCACGTCGAGGCCATTGCTATCATCCGTGGCCACACATTGCTTGCCCTGCAACGTTTTTTGCTGGAGCGCAACTTCCGGCAGTTGTTACCAATTCTCTTGTCGCCTATAACCGACCCGCTCAACCATGCGGTGGACCCTGCTGAGATTCAGTACCACCAGCACCGCCTCAAACTTACCGCCAGCATGATCTTCCACAAGCAGCTTGCCCTCACCGCTCGCGGCCACGAACAGGTCTTCATCGTGGCGCCGAATATTCGGCTGGAAAAACCCGAGGTGGAAAACTCGCCGCGCCATCTTCTGGAGTTCTCACAGTTCGATTTCGAAATCCGGGGAGGCACCATGCAACAGGCCATGCTACTGGTCGAACAAATGGTCAAGCACACCTTGGACGAGGTGCAAAAACACTGCGCCACGCAACTGGCCCAGTTGGGCCGTAACCTACCGCGCTACGAAACCGCCTTCCCGATTTACACCACAGATGAACTGAGGGCCGCCCACGGCGATGACTTCGAGCAGTTCATGTCGGAGAAGGCACACACGCCGTTCTTCATCACCAATCATCGACGTGAGTTCTACGACCGCGAGACGCCAGGTAAACGCGGCCACTACAACAACTACGACCTGGTCTGGCCCGAGGGTTACGGCGAAGCACTGTCAGGCGGCGAGCGTGAATACGAGCACGGGCAGATTCTTCTTCGCATGCAGGAACTGGGCATGGACCTAACTCCTTTTGGCAACTACTTGGAAGCTGCCCGGCGCGGACTGCTGCCCCCCAGCGCCGGGGGTGGCCTTGGCATCGAAAGGTTGCTGCGCTTCATCTGTGGTACACGCCATATCCGAGATGTGGCGCTGTTCGACCGCAGCGTTGGCAGCAACTTCTTGTTCTGATGACCCATCCACCGTCCCTAGCCCAGCCCTCCTGGCAGGCAACATCGGGAGACACGCATGACTTCATTACGCATTCATTGGTGCTCGCCCCTGGACAGCGGCCAGCATAAAGCCTGCGAAAAGTATGACACCGGGCGCCTGGACTTTGCCGGTATCGTCGACTTCGCCCAGGAAGCCGAAGCATTGGGCATCGACTCGTTGCTGATGGGCATTAGCTACCACATGCCCGACCCGCTCCCGATGATCGGCGCGCTGGTGCGCGAAACCGGCAGCGTCAAATTCATCCTCGCTTATCGGCCAGGCCTTCTGCACCCTACCTTATTCGCCCAGGTGGTCAACACGATTTCATGGATGGCCGACAAGCGCATCGCGCTGAACATCGTGGCTGGCATTTCCCCCGACGAACAGGCCTTCTACGGTGATTTCGAAGAACATGACCGACGCTATGCCCGCAGCTGCGAATTCATTGATGTCCTAAAGCGCTTCTGGAGTGGCGAACAACCGTTGAGTCACCATGGCGACTTTTACCGCTTGAAGAATGCTCAATTGGGCTTGCCTTACAAAGACCACGAGCGCCCTCGCCTTTACCTGAGCGGCGGGTCCGCCATCGCCCGGCAAGTGGCCATCAGCCGCAGCGATTGTTGGCTGCGATACGGCGATACCCCCGAAGGGATCGCGGCCGCGTCGCACGACGTGCTGCAAGCCGGTTGCTCGGTGGGTATCCGCATGCACGTACTGGCGCGCGAGACCCGCAACGAAGCACTGGCAGCGGTAAAAGGGATGATGGCGGACCCAGACCAGCAGCATCATGAATGGGTTCGACAGTTTGTCGCGCGCTGCGATTCCGAGGCAGTCAAGACATCTTTTCGCCTTGCCGAAAGTGCCAGCGACGATTGGCTATCGCCAATGCTCTGGTCCGGCGCTGTGCCCTATCGGGGCGGGCCGGCACTGTGCGTAGTCGGCAGCTACGAGGACGTAGCCAACTACCTGCTGGAATACAAGAAGGTTGGGGTCAGCGAGTTCATCTTCTCGGGCTGGCCGACTCGTGACGAAATGCGCCGCTTCTGCCAACACGTCCTGCCGCGACTGCGTGAACTGGAAGCAGCGTTAGAGCGCCAGCGTGAGTCAACACGATGATAGCCGAACGCTTTTGCCTACTGGCAACAGTCGAGTCCGACTCGCACATGTGGAACTTGGTCTACCTGCAATTGTGGCTGGCCGAGCGCGGTTGGCAGGTGCTCAACCTGGGCTGCTGCACGCCAGTGCAGGCCGTGCTAGACGCTCTCGACCATCATCGCCACCCGCACCTGCTAGTGATCAGCAGCGTCAATGGCCATGGCTATTCCCAAGGACTGGCACTGATTCGCACGTTGCGCCAGCGTCACCCCCACTTACACGTAGTGATTGGCGGCAAGTTGACCACAAGCCAAGCGCACACCCAAAAGGTAGGCGCCGAGTTGCTGGCCGCAGGCTTCGACGCGGTATTCACTCAAGCGGACGCGCTCGATACGTTCGACCGTCACCTGCAAAAGCTGAACCAGCACCAGCATCCACTGTTGCTCGGGACAGGCACCGTGCCGAACTGGTTCTGACTTATCCCACGCTTCCCAAGGAATGAGCCATGCATATCGTGATCGTCAACCGCTGGCCTCGCTTCAAAGACAGTCAGCGCTGGGACAACGAACTTACCCGTTACGAAGAATTCTTTGATCATCACGCTCATCGCATCAGCTACGTGGTTGATGGCCCTGGTAGCCTCGGCGTACTGACCCCTCGCGCGCACATCGCCCATCTTGTGCAGGTCGAGGACGTCAACCAGTACTCACAACTGCTGGCCGCTGTAAGCGAAGTGGTCGAGCGGGTCGGGCCGGTCGATCTTCTGATCGCTCTCTCCGAGTTCACTCTGGAGATTGCCGCCAAGGTGCGTAAGACACTGAACATTCCCGGCCAAGGTCCTGAACAAGTAGCGGTCTACCGCGATAAAGCACGCATGAAGCAGATCGTGCGCCAGTGCGGGATACCAGTCCCAGCCTTCATTCGCTGTGAAAGCATCGAGCACACCCTGGCTTTCGCTGAGCAGGTCGGCTACCCGCTCATCGTTAAGCCCGTCGATGGTGCCGCCAGCATGGGTGTGGCACGTGTCGACAGCGCTGAGCAATTACGTGCTGCATTGCAGGATTTAGATCTGCAGCGCTACGAAGTCGAAACCTTCATCAACGGCCAGGTGTACCACGTCGACGGTTACACCGATGCCGCAGGCCAGATACCGTTCCAGGCAGTATCTCGATACCTGAATAGTTGCCTGGATTTCGCCCACGGCCACCCGCTGGGTTCGGTACTTTTGCAACGCTCGCCTTTGCGCACCCGTATCGAGACCTTCAGCCGCCAGTGCTCGCAAGCGCTGGGGCTGTATGACACAGCCTTCCATCTGGAGCTTTTCGTGTGCCCCGATGAAAGCCTGGTGTTTCTCGAAGTCGGGGCACGAGTGGGCGGCAGTGAAGTACCGCACCTCATCAATAAGGTGTTCGGTGTCAACCTTTACGAGCACTGGCTAAAACACCTTGTAGGTGGTGCTACCGAGCTTCCCGCACCTCAAGGCGATCCCAGCGGTGGTTGGCTGATCATCCCTAAACCCCAGCGAGTGCCGAGTAAAGTACTCAAGGCACCTTCGCAACGCGGCCAGGTAGCCTCACTTTGGCGCGAGCTGCTTCCTCAACCTGGCCAGATATTGGACGCCGGCGGCGGCTACGACTCCCTGCAAGGCGGGCGCTTCATCTTTACCGGCCTGAGCCAGCCCGAGATCGAGCGAGATATACAACACGTCATCGACCACTACCGCCTAGAGGTGAAACCGATATGAAAGACTTTGCCCGCCATGCGCAGGACGAGGCCTTGTTGAAGCGCCTGAGCGCCTACTTGAGCACGAACGACCGCTCTGCTGTGCGGGTCATCAGCGACCGCCTCATCGACGCCGCCGGAGGCATCTCACAAGTCCGCGAATTTCGGTTGATGGTTGCCTTCGGCGGTGGCAAGGACAGCGCCTACACGGTGTCGCTAATGCGCGCTGTGCAGTTGTACCTAGCTGTGGTGTCCAACCACACATTCCACCTGCGTGTTGCCACCATGCGCCACGCTGGAGTAGCGGACGCGGTGATGGCCAATATCGATCGCGTCTACCAAGCCCTTGAGATGTATTGCGACCCGCGAGTTGAGGTGCTGCTAGTCGATCATCGACAGATCCGTACTTTCGAGCGCCATCTACCGTTGCCTGAGAATGTACGGGCGATGAATCGCTTCGACGTATTGATGAACGGCCATCGCACCGCTGGTGACGGACGCCCAACCTTTTGCAATAGCTGCAACCTCGCAGTAGCCGATTTCTATGGCCGTGCTGCCTGGTGGCAAGGGGGCGTCGACGCCGTCGTCACCGGCGACTCACGCAAGGAGCAAAAGCACTATTTCACGTGGATCATGCGTCTGGCGCAAAGCCTTGGTTTGGATATCAACGCATGTAGAGATCAAGGGCTGCGCGGCCTGTTGCAGGCTCTGGACGGCGTGGCCCAAGCCTACTTCATCGAGCTTTTTGGCGAAGGCTTCGACCAAGCCCTCGCCGAGCGTCGGGTCAACATTGGCGGGGTCGAGGCTGAACCTGCGTTCATCAGCATCTACGATCTGGTGAGCTATCGAGTGGACGACCACTGGGAGCTGATCACCGACTTCCTTGGTTTCCGTTTTGAGGAACCGGCCTTCAGCTTTACCGAATCGGACTGCGCGAATCCAATGTTGATGGCCCATCTACGCGGGCTTAAAGCGCAGTACGTTCAAGGCCGCGGCTACGACGAAGGTGTGGCTGAGTACCTGGAATTGGCCAAAGCGTTGATGCGCAAGAAGGAAATGCCCGAACGCCTGATCGAGTTGGCCTTAGCCCCCTACGCTGGCTCAACGGGCAAAAAGGCACGCCGCAGGTTGGCCGACGACTTTGCTGCCAGTGCGCTGAACCTTACTGAAGTCCAACTGACCTGCATGCAGTTTTCACCCTTCGTCGCCCGTGGTCGTGGCTTAGCAATGTACCTAGGCTTGCGTCACCCATCACTGGTTGCGCTCCTGGACGACCTGCATGCGATGCTGGCCGATGAGCTCAGGGACAACGAACTGGAAAGCTGGCTCAGCGAAGTCAGCGGCCTGCCACTGACAGCGCTACAGAGCTTGTACCGCCTTGAACCAGTCGATTTCAACAGCGACGTCTCGCTGATCGCTCGTGTGCGCGCAGGTGACCCGCATAAAGGCCGGATCGTTCGTCGGGACCCGACTTCCGGTTTGCAAGTGGTCGAATTGGTGTCGGGACGCTGAGCAATGCCGCCTCTTTCCAGCAGCCATTTTCAATCATTCATCGAACGCGCCCGTGCGCGCGGACAGTTGGTGGTGCAACCGCGAATGGGCTTCGGTGATATCACGAGTATGCGTTTAGGGCTCCAAGCCGTATCACGCCATCCGGGCGCGCTGGGCACCATTACCCTGGACAGCTACACGCGGGTCGGCGACTACCAAGGCGCGCAGCGCTGTCTGAACAATGGCAGCCCCCTTAACGGATTCCCCATTATCAACCACCCGCCCGATGCCCTGCGCAACATGCTCAACGGGTTGCACGGCAAGGATTTTCCTATCCAGGTTCGCCATGGCACCGCCAAGCCGCAGAGCATTTTCAAGCGTATGACTGCCGTAGGCCTGGAAGCCACGGAAGGTGGGCCGGTGTCTTACTGCATGCCCTACAGCCGCATGCCGCTGCGCCATGCTGTGGACGCCTGGACGCAAAGCTGCCAGTTGCTTGCCGAAGGCTGCGCTCACGGGCACATCGAAAGTTTTGGCGGCTGCCTGCTCGGCCAGCTGTGCCCGCCTTCTATGCTGCTGACGGTGGGGCTGCTGGAAGCCCTTTTCTTCCGTCAGCACGGCATCCGCAGCGTGTCCATCAGTTATACCCAGGGCACCAGCGTAGCCCAAGACCAGGGCGCCTTGCGTGCTTTGCGCTTATTGGCAGCGGAGTTACTGGGCGATATCCACTGGCATGTGGTGGTGTACACCTACATGGGCGTCTTTCCAAAAACCGTGCACGGCGCGAGGCGGCTAATCGCTGACAGCGTGACACTGGCCAAGGCTACTGGTTGCGAACGGCTCATCGTCAAGACCGTGGCAGAAGCCCGGCAAATTCCTACGATACGCGACAACCTGCGGGCTCTGAAGCTGGCCAGCGTCACTGCGGCACGCAGCAACCCGTCACTGGAGCCAACCAGTCAGTCCCATTATGAAGAGATCCTGATCGAAACCAGGCAATTGCTCAATGCGGTGTTCAACCTGCGTGGCGACATCGGTCCCGCCCTGGTCCAAGCCTTCGCCCGCGGCCTGCTGGATATCCCCTATTGCCTGCACCCAGACAATGGCGGGCGTGCTCGCACGCTGATCGATGATCAAGGCGCATTGCGCTGGGCCAGCTGCGGCAGACTGCCGCTGGCCAGCCACAACAGGCGTATGACCCAAGTCCGTGCCGATCAGCTATCCCAGATGTTGAATTACATGGTGAATCGCTATGACAAACCATTGCATTGACCCCATCCAACGCCCAATCGTGCTCGTGGATGCCTACTCCACTGGTGCCATCCTCGCGCGCGCCCTGGCCGAACATCGACCGCTGTTGCACGTGGCGTCGCGGCGTGGGATGCCGCCCGCGTTCGCAGCCAGTTGCCCAGAGCATTTATTCATCGCGCACTATAACCTGCACGATGGGAACTTCGATTATCTGTGCCAGGCTTTGGCCGCCCAGCAGCCGAGCGCCGTGCTAACCGGCAGCGAGTTCGGCATCGAGCTTGCCGACAGCCTTGCCGCAGCCTTAGGCCTATCAGGTAACGACCCAATGTTGTCCACCGCTCGGCGCAACAAAGCGCAGATGGCAGAACGAGTCGCCGCTGCCGGTCTACCAGTAGCGGATCAACTGCGTACGGGCAATGCCGAACAGGCCTGCCAATGGTTCCAGGCACGTGGTTCGAACTGCGTAGTCGTAAAGCCCCTGGACAGTGCCGGCTCCGATCAGGTGTTCATCTGCAAGAACATCAGCCAAGTTCGCGAGGCTGCGAATGCTATCCTCGGTAACGTCAACCTGATGATGTGCCCAAACAATGAGCTGCTCGTGCAAACCTTCCTCGAAGGCGATGAATACGTAATCAACACCGTCAGCCACGAAGGCCAGCACTGGCTGACTGATGCCTGGCGGTGCAGCAAGACACTAAGTCGCGAGGGACGCAAGATCTACGATAGCGAATACCTGATGCATCAGGATGATCCTTGCCTGGCGACACTGGTTGACTATGTGGAGGGGGTGCTCGATGCCCTGGCCATCACCGAGGGCCCTGCCCACACTGAGGTCATCCTGACCAGCCAGGGGCCACGCTTACTTGAGACTGGCGCACGCCTTTCAGGTCTGGCCAACCCCACCGCGCTGCGTGCAGCTACCGGCGCGGACCAGGTCGGGCTGACAGTGCAAGCTTGCCTCAACCCAGGCCGCCTGAGCCGGCACCCCCGCCGTTATCAGCGGCTGCAAGCAGCTTGCACGTTGAACCTGATCGCCCGCAGCCAGCGCGTGTTTGAGGTAAGTCGAGTGTCGGCTCAGCTGAACTCATTGGCATCGTTCAACAGCGCCCGGTGGCGCCTTGCGGACGGTCGTACGTTGATGCCGACAATCGACCTGAACAGTTCACCCGGTGCCGTGTTCCTGGTACACCCAGACCCGGAACGCATTGAGCAGGACCATGGCGCCTGGCGGGTTTGGGAGCAGCACTGGCTTTAAACGACCGCCCTGTTCATCGGGCCGCTTCATCATGAAGGACACATCTATGAGCACGCATATTCGTAACAGGCGACTGACGGTCCCACAACTGGTGGCGATGAAAGGCCAGCAAAAGATCGTTTCGCTGACGGCTTACTCTAGCGCGATCGCCAAGGTGATCGACCCCTTGGTCGATTTCATCCTGGTCGGTGACTCCACCGCGATGGTTGGTTACGGTCGCCCGAGTACCTTGAGCATGCGCTTGGAAGAGACCATCGCTCATACCCGAACAGTGGTCGACAGCACCCGACTGGCCTGCGTCATCGCCGATATGCCGTTCGGCAGTTACCAACAATCCCATGAACAAGCGTTTCGAAACTGCGCCCAAGTACTGGCCGACACCGGCTGTGACGCCGTCAAATTGGAGGTCAACCAGGCCTTGGCCAGTACTGTGGAGTTTCTTGTCGCGCGGGGAATACCGGTTATGGCGCATATCGGCTTGATGCCCCAATTCGTGAATGTAATGGGTGGTTACAAGGCACAGGGACTCAGCCCCGAGAGCGGCGTGGCCTTGTGCCGCGATGCTCGTGCCAGTCTGCAGGCCGGTGCGTTCGGCCTATTGCTTGAAGGTGTTGCAGAATCTGTGGCCAGGAAGATTACCCAAGCCACCGACAAACCCACCATTGGCATTGGTGCTTCACCCGCGTGCGATGGCCAGGTACTGGTCACCGAAGATCTACTGGGCCTAACCGGGGATCAGGTTCCGCGTTTCGTCAAGCCGTATGCGGACGTTGCAGAAGTAATCCGTGAGGCCTGTACCCGTTTCGCGAATGAAGTACGCGACGGTACCTTCCCTGAAACGCATCACTGTTACGGCGTTTGAAACCTGCCTCGAACAGCCTCGTCTTGCACTGCCTTGACCAGGCATCGCAGCGCATGGGGGATGTCCTTGTCCCAGTCCAGTGTGTAGCAAAGGCGAAGGTGATTGCGCCAAAGACCAGCCTGGCTAAAAATTTCCCCTGGCGCGATGACGATGCCCTGCGATAGCAACCGCTCGAAGACCCGCCGCATGTCCACCGAGCGGTTCGACTCCAGCCAGAAGCTCGCGCCCCCTTTGGGTTCAATGATGCGCAGGCAGCCCTGACCGTGGGCTTTCAATAAGGCCTTCATGTGCTGCATGCGTTCATGAAGCAGCTTGTGCAGCGCTTTTACATGCAATTCGACCCGACGCGTGGTGAACAGCTTGGCAATTGCCTTCTGGCGTATGGGCGACAAGCGAAAGGCCCGCTGCAGAAACAGGTGCCGCAGTTGCTCGGTGTGCCCCCGGCAGAGCAGGTAACCATAGGGTGCTTCGGCACCTATCACCTTGTCGAAAGCAGAGAACACCAAGAGCCGATCAGGGTTGGCGAAATCTCGATAACGCGCTGCGGCAGGCTGGAAACAGAACTCCCCATAGCTGTCGTTCTCGAACAGCCATACATCGTGTTCTGCGAGCCAGCGACAGACCTGCTGCTTGTCCGCTGCCGACACCATGCCGCCTTGCGGTACGTTCGTAGTAGACGACAAGAACGCCACACTCACCGGCTCAGTGTCGAGCACCCGACGTAGTTGCAGTAGGTCCAACCGGCCATCTTCAGCCAAAGGAACCTCAATGATAGTCATGCCTGCCGCAAGCAACTGCCTGAGCACCACCCAGCTACATGGCGACTCGACCAGGGCCACCTTGCCGTCAAGGCTTAGGCCACGCAGCGACAATTCCAGGACGCTGCGCAAGTCGCAGCCTATGAACACATGCTCGGCCTGCCAGCAGCGGTGAGGGGAACGGGTATAACGATCCGCCAGGACGCTGCGCAGTTCCAGCTCACCAAACGGTTGGTACAACGGCGCGGACGAGCGCGGGTACCGCCGTGCGAGTTCACGCTCGATCATCAGCAGTGGACGTTCAAGTGACAGCAGCATGGCTGGAGCGTCGCTGCTCAGCGCCAACATACCGGGCTGACGAGCGCTGGAAAAAACGGTATCGAGTAAACTCGCCGACCGCTCGATAGGCAGCACAGAGCGGCAAACCCGAGTGTAAAAGCCGAGCTTAGGGCGCGCGTACACGAGGCCCTCATCCTCAAGCAACGAATAGGCATACTTGATGGTGGTTAGCGAAACATTCAAACGTTGGGCCATTTGCCGTAGCGACGGCAGGCGCTGCTCAACATCAGACGGCAGCGCTTCAATCCAATTGAGCAAGTAGGTATAGACGGCTTGGTAGGCAAAGTTGGATTTATTGGTTTTGTTCGCATTCATGATGATGAATCACCTGAAGAAAGCGCAGAAGTTGCAAAAGTGGTGCTGATGCGCAGCGACACGCGCAGACTAGCCCCCCGTCTCTGCGGTCGCAACGGATGCGCTACCGAAGCGCAAAATCAGGAAAAGGACTACAAGTAGCTGGACGGTTTCCGATTTTTCTTGGTCTCAAGACGGGCCAGCTTGCCGGGCAAAGCGACGTGGGTACTACGGCGTTCCTGCTTCGCTGCGCTAAGCCCATTGTCGCTACGCCTCGAGCCCATGCGATCGTCTAACCCGGCCGTTCCATCGATCAGGCTGATGATTACTATCGAGCGCCGCGCCTCTCTGCCTGACTAGGCCGGCCTCTATAATCGCCATCCGTTTTCCTCCCCCTCGCCGGCAACCGGCGACCTCACCTTGGGATTTGCAGCATGCCAAGCGTCAAACCGGCCTCTGAAGGCCTTCCCGAACACAATCAACAGAGCGTCAAACAGCAATGGCTGGCGATCCTCTCGGTCGCGGTGGGCGCTTTCGCCCTGGTCACTAGCGAATTTCTGCCTGTCGGCGTACTCAACGACGTGGCCAGCGACCTGGGCATCAGCGCCGGCCATGCCGGCTTGATGGTGACCCTGCCCGGCATCATGGCTGCACTGGCGGCACCGCTTCTGTCGGTGGGCATCGGTGCCTTGGACCGGCGCTATCTGCTGATTGGCCTGACACTGATCATGATCATCGCCAACTCGGTGGTGGCCTATGCCAGTGACTTCAGCCTGCTGCTGTTCGGGCGTGTGTTGCTGGGGGTCAGTATCGGTGGCTTCTGGGCCACGGCCATCGCCCTGAGCGGTCGCTTGGCGCCTGAT
This sequence comes from Pseudomonas promysalinigenes, assembly GCF_014269025.2. NCBI lineage: Bacteria > Pseudomonadati > Pseudomonadota > Gammaproteobacteria > Pseudomonadales > Pseudomonadaceae > Pseudomonas > Pseudomonas promysalinigenes. The sequence continues at coordinate 2,763,495 of NZ_CP077094.1, forward strand.
GGCGTGAGCGTGGCCCGGGCCACGTCCATCATCATGGCCGGGGTGACCTTGGCAACGGTGCTGGGCGTGCCGGTGGGCACCTGGTTGAGCGGTTTGATGGGCTGGCGCATGACGTTCCTGGTCACCGCACTGCTCGGCGTGCCGGTTGTCTTGGCGCAGGTGCTCCTGCTACCGCGGCTGAACCCGGACAAAGCCATTCACATCCGCGACCTGCCGGCGCTGTTCATCAACCCGCAAGCACGGGTGGGCTTGATTGCCGTGCTGCTGATCGGCCTGGCGCACTTTGCCGCTTACACCTACGTGGCCCCGTTCTTCAAGCAGAGCTCGGGCTTCGATGGCTCGACCATTGGTTCGCTGCTGCTGCTTTACGGAGTGGCCGGCGTGATCGGTAACCTGTTCGCAGGCTACGCCGCCAATCAGAGCGTGCGCCATACCCTGATGCTGGTGGCGGTCATGATCGGCGTCAGCACTGCGTTGTTCCCTTATTTTGCAACAGGCCTGACAGGTGCGGCGACGCTGATCGCGTTGTGGGGCTTCGCCTTCGGCGCGTTCCCGGCTTGCTCCAGCATCTGGATGTTCGTGGTGGCGCCCAAGGATGTCGAACGTGGCATGCCGCTGTTCGTGGCCATGTTCCAGGTGATCATCGCGCTGGGTTCGTTCTTTGGCGGGCGTATCGTCGATCAGCTGGGCAGTTCGGTGCTGCTGAGCCTGGCCACCGCGCTGGTGGGCTGCGGCTTCGTCACGGTGCTGGTACTGGGGCGTAATGTCAGCAACAGCCTGGCGGTGCAAGGCAGCTGAGGCCTGGCAAACGCTTGCGGTGAACCTCGTCGGGGGCGCGTGTCGCGACGCGCCATTGATTCGTCCCGATGAGTCATATTGATGCCTCCCAGGCTTGAGTCTAATACTAAGGTATCTGCCTGGGGAGGCACACATCATGCAATCCAGATTCGTGATCGTTCCGGCTGTGGCCATGGAAAAAGCACTTGTTCAACCTGGATCTCGGTCTTTTGCCGCTGCCGCATCGTGCGGTTACGACATCTACGACAATCAGGAAAAATTACGCCTCACGCCGAGTTACGCGACCAAGTCGCTGGCAGAGGCTGCGCGCTCGGAACTTGCGGGCCAATGCTCCAAGCCAGACGAACTGATCCCATTGCCCCGGCTTGATGCCAAACCCTCGGGCAGCGCCCTTTGCAGCCCATCAGGCAAAATGCCTTAGTGCACTGTCATCCCATTGCTGCCCAGTTTGCGACCAGCCGTTGTGCATGGGCAGCGGGAAGCCGGTACGGCACTGGCCTTGCCTGGCTTCGAAGTCGAAGACCGCATGGGGATAGTCATTGATTAGCAGCAAAGCCTTGCGGTGGTCCTCGGACCAGGCAATCTTGACCTGCGAGGGTTTGTCCTTATCTGCGACGCTGTCCACGTCATAGATGTGCAGTGCGGTCTGGATCGGGTTGCCAGTGCTGGCAGTATCGAGCGCGTAGAAATAGCCCGTTTCCTCATCGTCCTCGAACACCACGACGTACGTACCTTCCCCGGCCGGCGCCTCGAGCACCAACCCATCACCTACGAATAACTCGTTCTGTGCAGCAAGATAGGCAGGCATGCAGGCGTTCCTTTTCCATTGACTGGGCCTTGATCATGCACAGCATCCGACACTGGCCGCAAGGGAAACCGACTGGCTGGCCCGTGACCTGGCACAGCGGGCGCCATAGGCTTGTTGGCTCAATCCAGTACCGGCCTGAGCAAGGCCTGCGCCTCGTACAAAGTCGCCAGGTAGCGCATGCGCATTTCTTCGATGCTCAGCCTTGAGGCATGGGTGGTGATGGTCAAGGTAGCCTTGAGCGTGCCGCTGCGGTCCAGTAGCGGTACGCCCAGTACGCGCATGCCGATTTCATATTCCTGGTCAACGATGCTGTAGCCCTGCTCGCGCACCTGCTGCAACTGCGCGCGCAATTGCCCCTTGTCGGTCAGGGTATAGGGCGTCAGCGCAGCCAACGGGTTGCGCGCAAAGTAGTCGTCCAGCTGCGTCTGTGGCTGCCATGCCAGCCAAACCCTGCCACTGGCGGTGCAGTACATGGGCACCCGCGAGCCCGGGCGGATCGACAGCGATGCGATGTGGCTATAACGGCTGCGTACCAGATGAATGATCTCGTCGCCGTCACGGCTGCCCACCGATACGTGCTCCTGGGTTTGCCGAGCCACCTGCTCGACGATCGGCCGCAGCATGCGCGGTAATTGCGCCGAATCGACATAGGCCTGGCCAATACGCAAGGCCTTGGGCGTCAGCCAGTACTGCCGATTGTCGGTTTCGGCAAACCCTTCATGTACCAGGGTCAACAGAAAACGCCGGGCGGCGCTTGGGGTCAAGCCTGACTGCCTGGCCGCCTGGGGCACGCTCAAGCGTGGCTGCTCGGTGGTGAACAGTTGCATCAGCGCCAGGCCTTTCTGCAAGCCGGCGATGAGATCGCGAGGGTGAATGTCTGGCTGGGGCATGGTTGAGCTCGTGCTGATTGACGACTAATGCGATTACCGAATCGTGAGTGCGATTATCGCATCAAACCCTCGATTAGCGCATTGCCCGATGCTGGTCGCCTCGCCAAGCTTGGCTCCCATAACAACAGCATCATGGAGCACAGCATGATCCGAGGTTCTACAGAACTGGTCGCCATCGTCGGTTCGCCGATCGCCCAGGTTAAGTCGCCGGAGAATTTCAACACCTGGTTCGCCAACCAAGCCCTGGACATGGCGATGCTGCCTATCGACCTGCAGGAAACCGCGCTGGACGCGTTCGTCGATAGCTTGCGTGGCTGGCGCAACCTGCGCGGCTGCGTGGTCACTGTGCCCTATAAGCAGGCGCTGGCCCCGCGGCTAGATGCGCTGAGTGGGCGGGCCGAGGCGCTGGGATCGGTCAACGTGATCCGACGCGAAGCCGATGGCCGGCTGCTTGGCGACAACGTCGATGGCGCAGGTTTTCTGGGGGCGGCGCGCCTGCATGGCTTCTTAGCCAGCGGCAAGCGGGCGCTGATACTGGGCTGCGGCGGGGTCGGCAGTGCGATCGCCTATGCATTGGCTGAAGCAGGGATCCACGGCATCACCCTCAGCGACCCCTGCGCCGAGCGCGTAGGGGCGCTGAGTAAAATGCTCGGCAATGCCTTCGGGCAGCTGGCTGTAACGACTGATTACCACTCGCTGCAAGGGTTCGACCTGGTGGTCAACGCCTCTGCGGTCGGTATGGGGGGCAGCGGCGAGCTACCGTTGCCCTCGGCACTGCTGGCAACCCTGGCAGCCTCGACCCTGGTGGCTGACGTCGTCACTTCACCGGAAATCACCCCGCTGCTGCAACAGGCCCGTGAACGCGGCTGCCCGATCCAGACCGGGGCCCAAATGGCCTTCGCCCAGCTGGGCCACCTCGGCGCCTTCATGGGCGTCACACCGCTGGAGATCTGAGGCCATGAGCATTAGCGAACGAACACAGTTCGATCTGGTTGTCCTGGGCAGCGGGGCCGGCGGGTTGGCCACTGCGGCCACCGCGTCCCGTCTTGGGCTCAAGGTGCTGGTGGTGGAAAAGGCCGAACGCTTTGGCGGCACCTCGGCGATTTCCGGCGGTGCGGTCTGGATCCACGGCAGCGATCAGGCCCGTGCGGCCGGGGCCAAAGACTCCCCAGACGCCATGCGTACCTACTTGAAGGCGGTCATCGGCAGCGGTTACAACCCGCCATTGGTGGAGGCGTTCATCGAGCAAGGTCACCAGGCCCTGAGATGGCTTGAGCGCAACACCGAACTGCGCTACAGCTTGCGCCCGCACTCGCCGGACTACTATCCCGACCAACCCGGTGCGACCGAGTTCGGCCGCGCGCTGGAAATGGTCGAATACGACGGTCGCCACTTGGGCGCGCACTTCAAGGACCTACAGATGCCACCACCAGGCATGCTGCTGTTCGGCGGCATGATGGTCAACCGTGTGGACATCCAGCACTTTCTCAACCTGCGTCGTTCGCCGGCTTCACTGTGGCACTGCCTGAAGCTCATGGCACGCTATGGGTGGGATCGGCTGCACCACCCGCGTGGCACCCGCCTGACCACTGGCAACGCAATGATCGCCCGGCTGGCCAGCAGCGCTTTCGCTCACGGCTGCCAGTTGTGGTTGCGCAGTGAAGCGCAAGAACTGGTGATCGAACAGGGTGAGGTCACAGGCGTTATCGTCCAACGCGAGGGCCGCACCCTTGAAGTACAAGCCCGAGGTGGTGTGGTCTGCGCAATGGGGGGCTTTGCCGCTGGGCAGTTGGCGGCCACCTACCGCCCCGATGCCGCCGGCGAGCACCTGAGCATGTCGCCGCCGAGCAATGATGGCGCAGCGCTGCGCCTGGGCGAGCCGGTAGCCGCCGCGCACGGCCAAGACCTGGCGGCGAATTTTTTCTGGGCGCCGGTATCGCAGTTGCGCCATGCCAATGGTGAGCGCGAACGCTTCCCGCACTTGGTCACCGACCGCGCCAAGCCAGGTGTGATCGCAGTCGACCCTGGCGGGCGGCGTTTCGTCAACGAGTCCAAATCTTATCATCACTTCGTGCAGTCCATGCTCAGCAACGGCATTGGCCATTGCTGGTTGATCTGCGACGCCTGGGCCATGAACCGCTATGGCCTGGGGCTGGCACGGCCAAAGCCGGTGGACAACAGCGCGTTGATCGATGCCGGCTACTTGCACCGCGCCGCCAGCGTAGCCGATCTGGCGCAAGCGATCTGTGTCGATCCACACGTCTTGCAGCAGACGCTTGACCGCTTCAACACCGATGCCCGCAACGGCATCGACCCCCAGTTCGGCAAGGGCGGCAACAGCTACAACCGTTACATGGGCGACCCACAGCACCAGCCCAACCCCTGCCTGGCCCCGCTGAGCAAGGCGCCGTTCTATGCCATCCGCCTGCACACTGGCGACCTGGGTTCGGCATGTGGCCTGCTAACCGACGCCAACGCCAATGTGCTCAACCGCAGCGGCGCTGCGATTGCCGGGCTCTATGCCGTAGGCAACGACATGAACTCGATGATGAACGGTACCTATCCTGGCCCCGGTATCACCCTGGGCCCTGCCCTTACCTTTGGCTGGCTCGCCGCCCGCCATATCGCCTCGCGCCTGCAGGCGCCAGCCACTGAACGGGAGCAACCCACGTGTACTACGAACTGAGAACCTACACCCTCGACCCGCTGAAAATGGCGGACTGGCTGGCCCTGTATCAGCGTCACGCCCTTGAAGTGCAAAGCGAGCATTTGGGCAACCTGGTGGGCTTTTTCACCAGTGAATTCGGCGAGGTCAACCAAGTGGTTCATCTCTGGGCATACGCAAGCCTGGACGAGCGCATGGCGCGGCGTGCCGCGATGGCAGCCGACCCACGCTGGGCGGAGTTTTCCCGGCGCAACCGGGAATTGGGCGCCGTGTTGCAGCTGCAATCGCGGCTGCTGCGGCCCACTGGTTTTTCGCCGCTGAAATAGCACGCCTATAAGGATCAACCCATGCAACCCCTCGACTGTGACGTACTTGTCATCGGCTCCGGCGCCTCGGGCCTGGCCGCCGCCGTAACGGCCGCGCACCACGGGCTGAGCGTGATCGTTGCGGAAAAGGCCAGCCAGCTCGGCGGCACCAGCGCCTGGTCGGGGGGCTGGCTATGGATTGCGCGTAATCCGCTGGCCGTCGCTGAGGGCATCATCGAAGCGCACGATGCGCCGGAGCGTTACCTGCGGGCACAGACCCACAGCGCTGAACTGGATGCTCGCCAGCGCGCGTTTCTGCAGCATGGCCCGCAGATGGTAGCGTTCTTCCAGCAACACACCGCCGTGCAGTTTCAGTGCGGCAGCACGATGCCCGATATGCGTGAAGGCGATGGCAGTTCGGCTGGCGGGCGCTTATTGTGCGCCCAGCCCTACGACGGCCGTTTGCTGGGCCAATGGCTACACAAGCTGCGCCCACCTTTGGATATCGTCAGCCTGGCGGGTATGGGCATCGCAGGTGGCGCTGACCTGGCTGCCTTCTTCAATGCCCGTCACTCCCCCAAAGCCGCCTGGCACGTCGGCAAACGCCTGCTGCGTCACGGGCGCGATCTGTTGCTGCACCGCCGGGGCCTGCATCTGGTCAACGGCAACGCGCTCGTTGCGCGGTTGTTGCGCAGCGCGCTGGACCGTGAGGTCACGCTACTCACTGACAAAGCAGCTACACGCTTGCTCGGCGCTGAACGTATCAAGGGCGCACAGTTCGCCGATGGCCAGGTCATCCGGGCGCGTCGTGGCGTGGTCCTGGCCTGTGGCGGCTTTGCCCATGACCGCCAGCGCATCGCCCAGCTGATGCCTCACGCACCTGATGGCCTAGCACATTACTCAGCCGCCCCACCCCACAATTGTGGGGATGGCCTGCGCCTGGGTGAACAGGTGGGCGGCCAGCTTGGCCCGCAGTTGCCACAAGCCGGCGCCTGGGCGCCCATATCACGCGTCCCACGCCGCGACGGCAGTGTTGGCAACTTTCCGCACCTGATCGATCGAGCCAAGCCAGGCTTCATCGCCGTGCGCCGGGATGGCCGGCGTTTCGTCAACGAAGCCGATTGCTACCACGATTTCATGAACGCCCTGTTCGCCGCCTCCCCGCCTGGCCAAGCCCCTGAGGCATGGCTGATCTGCGACCATCGCGCACAACGGCGTTACGGCATCGGCTGGGCCAAGCCGTTCCCGTTCCCGCTCGGCGCTTACCAGCGCTGTGGTTATCTGCTCAGCGCCGAGACCTTGGCTGAGCTGGCGCAACGTTGTGGCATCGATGCTGCGCAACTGCAGCTCACCGTCGCCGAGTTCAACCGCCATGCCGCACATGGCCAGGACCCGGTCTTCCAGCGCGGCAGCTCGGCTTACAACAGGGCCCAGGGCGAGCCGTTGCATAGGCCCAACCCTGCCTTGCGGCCACTGGGCCGCGGGCCGTTTCATGCGGTGAAACTGCTGCCAGGCAGCCTTGGCACATTCGCCGGTCTGCAAACCGATGCCTTGGCACGCGTGCTGGATGAAGCGCAGCAGCCGATTCCTGGCCTGTTCGCGGTCGGCAACGACATGCACAGCATCATGGCTGGGCATTATCCTAGTGGCGGTATCACCCTGGGCCCGGGCATGACCTTCGGCTACCTGGCTGGCAAAGCGCTCTGCGAGCCATGAGCTGGGCGCACAATCGTTCGGTTATCGAACAAAAGCCGGCCACTGCGAATTGACGCTCGCCCTTGCACTGCCCACCATGCACCGGCCTTGCGTGTAGCCCCCTGCCTGGGGCCAGGTCAGGTTCTGCAAACCGCCGTTCTATACAATTTCAAGAAACGACCGAGAATATGAACCACTCCAAGCTCTCCAGCGCGAGCCTGCAGCTGCCTGCTGCTGGCATCGGCGACAAGATCCGCGGCGCCTTTGCCGTAGGCAAGACGCGATGGGGCATGCTCGCCCTGGTGTTTTTCGCCACTACCCTGAACTACATCGACCGCGCCGCCTTGGGCATCATGCAGCCGGAACTGGCCAAGGCCATGAACTGGACGGCGATGGACTACGCCAACATCAACTTCTGGTTCCAGGTCGGCTATGCCGTTGGCTTCGTGCTCCAGGGCCGGCTGATCGACAAGGTTGGGGTCAAACGCGCCTTCTTCGCCGCCGTGCTGCTCTGGAGCCTGGCCACCGGCGCCCATGGCCTTGCCACGTCTGCGGCTGGTTTCATGGTCTGCCGTTTCATCCTGGGCCTGACCGAAGCGGCCAACTATCCAGCCTGCGTCAAGACCGTACGCCTGTGGTTCCCTGCCGGTGAACGCGCCATCGCCACTGGCCTGTTCAACGCTGGCACCAACGTCGGTGCCATGGTCACCCCGGCCCTGCTGCCGCTGATTCTCACCGTCTGGGGCTGGCAGGCTGCGTTCATCGCCATGGGTTGCCTGGGCCTGGTCTGGCTGGTGTTCTGGAGCCTCAAGTACTTCAACCCGCAAGAACACCCAAAGGTCAGCCAGGGTGAACTGGACTACATCGAACAGGACGCAGAACCGGAGGTGGCGCGCCTGCCTTTTAGCCGTATCCTCGGCATGCGCGGCACCTGGGCCTTTGCCGTAGCCTACGCGATCACTGCGCCGGTGTTCTGGTTCTACCTGTACTGGCTGCCGCCTTTCCTCAACCAGCAGTACAACTTGGGCATCAGTGTGACCCAGATGGGGCTGCCACTGATGCTGATCTGGCTAACCGCGGACTTCGGCAGCATCGGTGGCGGCATCCTCTCATCGTGGCTGATCGGCCGAGGCGTACGCGCAACCACCGCGCGGCTGGTGTCGATGCTGATCTTCGCCTGCACCATGGTCAGCGTGACCTTCGCTACCCATGCCAGCGGGCTGTGGGTGGCAGTGCTGGCCATCGCCTTGGCGGTGGGTGCGCATCAGGCCTGGACTGCGAACATCTGGAGCCTGGTGATGGACTACACGCCCAAGCACCTGATCAGCACGGTATTCGGTTTTGCCAGCATGTGTGCAGCGGTTGGCGGCATGTTCATGACGCAGATCGTCGGCAGCGTGTTGATGGCCACCCATAACAACTATGCCGTGCTGTTCACCTTGATTCCGGCCATGTACTTCCTGGCGCTGATATGGATGTACTTCATGGCGCCGCGCAAACTCCAGGCCTGACTTACCCAAAGTCCTGGCAGTTGCTGGGCCTGTCCGAGTGATGTCAGTCCGTAACGCCAATTGGGGCCGCGTTGCGGCCCCAATGCATGAGCATGAAACGTTGGAATACTGGCGATGAACGCTAGCGCCTTGCGAGCACCGCTCGGGCCTTATCCAGTGCCATACGCGCCCGCTGCTCAGCACTGATGCCCTGCTCCATCAATTGGCGGGTTGGGATTTCCAGGCTCAAGGGCACCGTCGCCGGCAAGGCGCGCAGCAGCCCCACCAGGTCAGCATCGCCATCACCTGGGAAACGCCGCTCATTGCGCGCCTGGCGCAGGATCTCCTCCATCTCGGCAGGCACAGGGCCTGCCACGTCGCACAACTGGGCGTAGCGCATGCGCGATGGCGGCAGCTGTGCAAGATCCTCCAGCGAACACCGCGAACGGTTGAAGTGAAACGCATCGACCAGCACACAGCCATTGGCCCGATCGGCGTTGGCCACCACTTCCATGGCCTGGCGCAGGTCGCGCACGTCGGTCCAAGGCATGAATTCCAGATGCGGATAGATGCCATAACCGGCAGCCAGGTCGCACAGTTGCGCAAAGTGCTCAGTCAGGCGAGCGCTATCGGAGTCGTTGCCAGCCACCAGCAGCTCTGAGCCGCCAAGCTCCGCGCCAACCGCTAATATCGGTTCGAAATCAGCTACGCAGGTATCGGGCTTGAGCCTGAGGATTTCCAGGTCGAGCACCTTGATGCCAGTGTCGCGAAGGCGTGCCTTCGTTTGGCGGCGCAGCTGTGGGTCTGCCACCAGCGGGAAGTGCTGCTCCTGCTCGGTGGCCGGGACCAGGCGCAAGCCCACATGGGTGTAACCGGCACGGGCTGCTACCTCCACCATGTCTGGTGGGGACAGCTCGAGCACGGTCAACGCCGCGAGAGAGAAAATTCGATCGGTCATGTCAGTACCTTGGGAAAATAATCAGGCGATCAACGCAGGGGCACAGGCCCGGCCGGTTTCGGCAGCCTCGCGGATGGCATCGACCAGCGCCAGCGTGCGACCGCCATCGGCGGCATCGATCAACGGCGCCTCACGGCCTTGGGCTACGCGGATGAAGTGCTGCAATTGCAAGGTCAGGGCTTGGCCTGCAGGTATGCTTTCGCGGCTTTGCAGCAAAGGCGTATGCCAGCCCGAGCCTGCCTCGGCGTAATGCCAGCGTTTGAGCTGCGGAATGCTCATTGCCCCTTCGGTGCCAGCGAGCAAGTAGCAAGGCTGGCCCTCCTGACGCGGATAAACCGGGCTTTCACCTGAGTCCAGCTCCCAGCTCCACGGCGCGGCCACCGCGTCGGACCCCGTCAGGCTGCCCAGCGCGCCGTTGGCGAACTGCAGCAGCACCGCGGCGCTGTCTTCATTGGCGAAGCCGCGCACGTCGTTACGGGTGAACGCCTGCACCTGGACGACTTCCCCACACAGAAAGCGCAGCAGGTCCAGGTCATGGATCAAGTTGGTCAGCAGAAAGCCCGCGCCGGGCTCGCGGCGCCAGGGCGTTTCGAAGTAGCTGTCGGGTTTTTGCAACTGCCAGAGGGCAGTGACGTTGACCAAGCGGCCCAGCTTGCCTTGCTCGATCACCTCGCGGGCTTTGGTGATCAGCGGGTTGTGCCGCCGATGATGACCGACCAGCACTGGCACGTTCCGCTTACGCGAGGCCTCTACCAAACTACGCACTTCATCCAGGTGCACGCCCACGGGCTTTTCCACCAGCACCGGTATGCCGGCCTCCACACAATCCAGGGCGCAAGCCACATGCAGGTTGTTAGGGTTGGCGACGATCACAGCGTCTGGCCTGGCGTGCTCGAGCATCTTCCGGTGGTCGGCATAATAGGCAGCCCCACATTGGGCAGCGAAAGCCTCGGCTTGCGGGCCTGGATCTGCCACGGCGCATAGCCGGGCCTGGGGCAACTGGCTCAGGTGTTGGTAGTGCTGGCGGCCCATGATTCCAGCGCCGATCAAGGCAACTCGTAAGGGTGAATTCAACGCACTGTCCTCTTGTCATTGTTGTGATGCGATTATGAAACTGGGTTCCGGAATCGCATATGCACAATGTAGAACCAAGTTCAGTTATTCAGAACGGTGAGAACGTAGGACTGTGCGGTTATCGACCACAAATTGACCTTAGGCGAAGATCTCACTGGCTGGGCTGGCGGCGGACAGCTCTTGTGCCGCGCTCAACAGCAACGGCGCAAGGTCCGCCAGCCGAGCTTGCGCCAGGCGGGCGCTGGGGCCGGCAACACTGAGCACGCCAATCACTTCACCACCCTGTGGGCGGCGCACCACCGCGGCCAGCGCCGAGGTGCCTATCGCAGAGGTTTGCTCGACCCAGGCATAGCCCCGTTGGCGGGCTTGGTGCAGGTAAGCCAATAGCTCGTCCATGGACCGCGGCGCATTGGGGCCGAACTGGGCAGGGTCGGCGATGCCCTGGCGCAACACCATCTGCACGGCTTGCTCGTCGCCGAGGCTGGCAAGCCACGCGTGCCCGGAAGCGGTATAGAACAATGGCGCATCGCGGCCCATGTCGGGGTCGTAACGCAGGCCGGAACGGGCACCTTGCGACTTGGCGATCCAGGTCTGGCGGTTGCCCTCAACCACCCCCAGGCGCACCAGTTCACCACTTTCCTGGGCCAAGCGATCAAGAATGGGCTGAATGATGTCGGCGCCGCTACTGGATAGGTAACGGAAGCCCAACGCCACCAGTTTGGCCGATAACTGATAGCGGCTGTTGTCGCGGTTCTGACGCACGTAGCCAAGGCGCACCAGTTCACTGAGCATGCGGTGGGCTGCGCTCTTGGGAATGTCCAGACGTTCGGCCAAGGCTTGCAGCCCCAAGCCATGGGGCTCGCCGGTCAAGCTCTCGACAATACTGAAAGCGCGTTCGATCTGACTACCTGCCATACCTGTATCCCTGCAATTTTTTGCGGATTCTAGAAGATCATTCCATCTGGACGATACGAATTCAGCGGCGCAAACCTGAGAGTGTCCGCTAATCGACCACAACTTGTGATTCCAGGTTGCCGAATCGCCTATACCTTCGAATATTATGGAACCCGATTCCAATAATAACCCGGAGAACCCCCGATGCCTGCCCAATCCTTCCCAAGCGACTGCGACGTACTGGTGGTCGGCTCTGGCGCAGCCGGCCTGGCTGCGGCCGTTACGGCTGCCTGGCATGGGCAGAAGGTCGTGCTGGTGGAAAAAGACCCCGTCTTCGGTGGTGCCACCGCCTGGTCTGGGGGCTGGGCATGGGTGCCCCGCAACCCGCTGGCCCAGCGCGCAGGCATCTGCGAAGACATCGAGCAGCCGCGTACCTACCTGCGCAACGAACTGGGCACACGCTATGACGCTGAGCGCGTGGATGCGTTTCTGGAAGCTTGCCCACACATGGTCGCGTTCTTCGAACGGCACACCACGTTGCAATTTGCAGACGGCAACGGCATCCCCGACATGCACGGTGACACCCCTGGCGCTGCACTCGGGGGCCATCAGGTGATAGCCGCCCCTTACGATGCCCGCCAGCTTGGCGCGCTGCTCCCGCGCCTGCGCAAGACCCTGCGGGAAACCTCGTTCATGGGCATGCCAATCATGGCCGGCGCTGACCTGGCAGCGTTCCTCAACATGACGCGCTCACCGCGTGCCTTGTTGCATGTGGGCAAACGCTTCGCTCGTCACCTGTATCATCTGGCCCGCTATGGTCGCGCCATGCATTTGGTCAACGGCGTTGCGCTGGTGGCACGGCTGGCCAAATCCGCCGAAGACCTGGGTGTGCGAATGATCGAGTCGACCGCGGCCAAAAGCCTGCTGCTCAAGGACGGTAAGGTGCAAGGCGCAGTACTGGACACCGCACAGGGCGAGCGAACAATACGCGCCAGAGCCGTGATATTGGCTGCCGGAGGCTTCCCCAACGACGCTGAACGCCGTCGGCAACTGTTCCCGCGTGACGACAGCGGCTACGACAACCTAGCCCTGCCGCCACCGTCCTGCTCAGGCGACGGTTTACGCCTGGGTGAAGCGGCCGGCGGTGTGGTAGCCACCGACCTGAAGTCACCGGTTGCCTGGGCACCGGTTTCGGAAGTCCCCCACCGCGACGGCAGCACAGGCCATTTTCCGCACATCATCGAACGGGGCAAGCCCGGAATCATCGGCGTATTGGCCAACGGCAAGCGCTTCGTCAATGAAGCGCACGGCTACTACGACTACGTATCAGCGATGATCGAAGCCGTGCCAGCGGGCGAGCCGGTGTGCTCCTGGCTGATCTGCGACCACCGCTTCGTGCGGCGCTTCGGCCTGGGCTATGTGCGCCCTGCACCATTACCCCTGGGCGCGCATCTGCGTAGTGGTTACCTCAAACGCGGCCAGACGCTGGCTGACTTGGCCAAGGCATGCGGTATCGACCCTGCTGGGCTGAGCGCCACCGTGGCAGACTTCAACCTACACGCACGCCAGGGCCAGGACCCAGCCTTCGGCCGTGGCTCGACCCCGTTCAACCGCAAGCAGGGCGACCCCATGCACCCAGGGCCCAACCCATGCGTGGCGCCCATCGAGCATGGGCCGTTCTACGCTGTGAAGGTGCAACCCGGCTGCTTCGGCACGTTCGCCGGGCTGCGCACTGATGGCCACGCGCGGGTGCTGAACGAGGCCGGCCAGCCGATCAATGGGTTGTACGCGGCCGGCACCGACATGGCCAGCATCTTCGGCGGCTGGTACCCGTCTGGCGGCATCAACCTTGGGCCGGCGCTGACCTTCGGCTACGTCGCGGCAAGGCATATCAGCGGCGTCACCGCCTATGAATAGCGCCAGCGGTTGGCAAATCATGGACAGGGGCTAGGTTTGCCAATCAAACTGGGCGGGCCGACTGCATACCGACCTTATCCAAGGAGGACGATTGCCTTTGAACAAGCCCCCAGAACCTTCCCGCGGCTGGCTGGCCAGCAAGCTCCTGGCGAATGGCCAGGAACCTGATCCACGTTTCACCCTGGCCAACGAGCGCACCTTCCTGGCCTGGATCAGAACCTCCCTGGCGCTGCTGGCCAGCGGTATAGCCGTGGACATGTTCACTGCCGAGATCTTCAGCTCCGGCACCCGGCGCCTGCTGGCGGTGGCCTTGATCAGCCTGGCCTTGCTCTTGAGCCTGCCGGCGTTCGGACGCTGGCTCAACGTAGAGCGAGCCATGCGCCATAAACGGCCGCTGCCCTTCCCTCTGATTGCACCAGCGCTGTCGATCGGCGTATCGCTGGTGATGGCGTTTTTTGCCTACGCGGTGTTCTTCCATGCCTGACCCGACGCGCCTGCAGGCCGATGACGGCTTGCAGCCGGAGCGCACACTGCTGGCATGGCGTCGGACCATTCTGGCCATGGTGGTGTGCAGCTGCTTCTTTTTACGCTGGGTCCCGCAGCATGGCTGGCTGGCCGTAGGCCCAGCGATAGTCTGCCTGCTGGCCGCTGGCGCCGCCTGGTTGCGGTTACGGCGCAGCTATCAGCGCAACCTGATCGGCCTGCAGGCCGAAATCATCGCATCCGGGGTGACGGTGAACCTCTTGTTGGCCGTCTGCGTGACGGTGCTGTGCGCCGTGGAGTTGTTCGCGATTCTGGTCTGGTAGCCCAGAGGCCTAGCGGGCGGCCTGCCTGGCTCGATAGTCACTATCGACAGCACCAATTTCTATCCCAAACCGGCATTCAATAACCTAGCTCCATCGATTCATACCGACCGAATCCCGGAGCTTGCCCAATGAACACCTCGGCCCGCCTGCTGCTCACTGCAATCGCCGCTATCGCTGTGCTCAGCGGCTGCGCCAGCCACCCTGAACTGCGCCCATACACCCCCCAAGAGTCCCGGCAACTGCAACTGGAAGCGATCCAGCGCCACGGCCTGTCGCTGGAGGAATATGAACTGCGCAAACGTGTGATTGAGCGATCTGCCAACGAGCAAGTGATTACCGAGCGCAGCGAAGATCAAGGTGGTGCCCAAGGTTGACCCAGCGAACGCCGCCCGCAGGTTGCGGTAATAACATCGGTTAGGCTATGAAACACCGTCTGCCTGGCCCAAGCGCAACATGACCGGAGGATGCCCAATGATCGACCACCTGGACCACCTGGTACTGACGACCATCGACGTCGATGCGTGCAGCGACTTCTACACACGTGTGCTGGGCATGCAGCGCGAAACATTCGGTGCTGGGCGGTTGGCGTTCCGCTTCGGCAACCAGAAGATCAACGTGCATGTGCGCGGCCATGAGTCCGAGCCCAAGGCGCATCTACCCGTGCCGGGCGCGCTGGACCTTTGCTTTATCGCCAGCATTGCTCTGGATGAGGTGATTGCCCGCCTGCATGCAGCGCCTTGGCCGATCGTTGAAGGCCCCGTGCAGCGCACCGGTGCGACCGGCCCGATCCGCTCGGTGTATGTACGCGATCCCGACCTGAACCTGATCGAGATCGCCGAACCCTTGCCTGTTGGCTAGCACAGCTTGGCAGCCTCCAGTCAAGTGCGGCTGGCCGAGGTGGGCCGCCTACAGGTATCCTTACCCGCTCAAGAGCAAGCCTTCCAGGACGGTGACCATGACCAGGCCCCTTCTGTTGCTGACTGCGGCGCTCCTTACGAGCCCGGCATTGCACGCGCAACTGATCCAGCGCCAATTGGGCGATTTCGACTTCAAGCTTGGTACCACCCCGTCGCGCAGCATGGCCCAGGGGTTGATCTCGCCGACTGCGGTGGGCGCTTTTCACGGCGGGCTGGACCTTAGCCACTCCAGCGGCTGGTACATTGGCCAGTACGCACCCAGCATGGGCGTTGCGCCGGACTCCACCCTGCGTCTGGACAGCTACACCGGCTACAAGCACCACTTCGACAATACCCTGGGTTACGAGGTGGGCCTGGTTCACTACAGTCAGCCGAACATCGCCGGTGCCGAAAGCTTTGCCCTCTACGGCGGGCTGTCGATATTGGGCAGCCGCTTCGGGGGTGCTTGGCGTGATAACCCGGACAACCGCACCGGCACGCTATTCGCCGACTTCGGCCAGTGGCCCTTGTTCGACGTGGACCTGACCGTCAAGCTCGCCCACCATCGCCTGGGAACACCCTTCACAC
The DNA here is from genome assembly GCF_014269025.2 of Pseudomonas promysalinigenes. Classification (NCBI taxonomy): domain Bacteria; kingdom Pseudomonadati; phylum Pseudomonadota; class Gammaproteobacteria; order Pseudomonadales; family Pseudomonadaceae; genus Pseudomonas; species Pseudomonas promysalinigenes. The sequence continues at coordinate 2,779,279 of NZ_CP077094.1, forward strand.
TCGGTGACGGTAGCCAGATCAACGGCTTTTCCGACTGGTCGCTTGAGCTATCGCGACCCTGGCTTGGTATCGATCTCAACCTGATCTACAGCAACTCCAACCTCAGCGGCAGCGGCTGCGATGCCTATGCCGGTATCAACAGCGCCTGCGAAAGCATGGTGACCCTCAAAGCCCAACGCAGCTTTTTCTGAGTTACAAGCCCCAGCGCCGGCATCAGCCCGCGCTGGCTGGCATCAGTGTCGCGATCAACGCCCGTACCGTACCCGGCAAAGCCTGCAGCTCACGCACCAGGATGCTGCGCTCGCGCACGGCCCACGGCTCGTCCAGGTCGATGGTGACCAGCTCCATGGTCTGGCTATGCCGGATGGCGGCAGATTCGGGGATGATACCGATGCCCACCCCGGCTTCCACCAGCCGGCAGATGGCCTCGAAGCTCGACAGCTGAATCCGTAGCGAGAGGTTCAGGCCCATACGTTCCACATGGTCACGTAGAAAACTCAGCAAGGTGCTGCCGTCGTGCAGGCCGATGTGCTGGAAAGCCAGGGTCTGCTTGAACGTCACGGTCTTGCGCCCGGCCAGCTCGTGGGCCGTCGGTACGATCAGCACCAGCCTGTCGGTACTGAAATGCAGCACCTGCAAGCCGCTGGCTTCCACGGGCCCGGCGATGATGCCCATATCGCTGCTGCCATCGAGCACGCCCCGCACGATGTCCCGCGACAGGCGCTCCTGCAGGTCGACGGTGACCCCGGGGCGTTTGGCCATGAAGCCGGCAAGCACTTCTGGCAAAAATTCGGTCACGGCGGTGGTGTTGGCGAAGATCCGAATATGCCCCACCTGGTCGGTGCCGAACTGAGCGAACTCAGCTTTGAGGTAGTCGACCTGACGCATGATCAAACGGGCATGCATCAACAACTTCTGCCCTGCAGGGGTCAATTCCACGCCACGGCTGTCACGGTATAGCAAGCGGCTATCGAGCTGAGCTTCCAAGGCTTTGATCCGGGCACTGGCGGCCGCTGGCGAGAGAAACGCCCGACGCGCGCCCTGGGTGAGGCTTGGTGACTCGCCGATATGGATGAAAAGCCGCAGGTCTGCCAGATCAAAGTGCATAGACCCTCCCATGGATGGCGTGGCGTTCAGCATACATGAACGCGGCCTTATACAAATGCAAATTCACAGAATGCCAAGCACCTTCCATCATCGGCCCATAACAACAAATGCAGAGGCCCACGGTTATGACTGCTTGCCACTCGCCCCTCGACTACAGCGCCTGGACGGGGCGTACCGAGGATGCCGTCGATGAATTGAGCCTGAACCTGATCAAGCGCATTGCCGCCACCTTTGGGCAAACCCCACCCGCCGCAGGGCAACCCCTTCCAGCTTTATGGATGTGGTGCTTCTTCCAGGAACCAGTGGCCGAGTCACAGCTAGGCGGTGACGGCCACCCGGCTCGCGGCGGTTTCCTGCCCCCGGCCGACAACCGTAACCGCATGTGGGCTGGCGGGCGGGTCGACTTCATCGCACCCTTGATCGTTGGCGCGCAGGCCCAGCGCCGCTCGACCCTGCTGCACATCGAGCAAAAGCATGGCCGCACGGGCGCCCTGCTGTTTGTCACAGTGCGTCATGAGTACCTGCAGAACGGGCAGCTGTGCGTGCGTGAAGAACAGGACATCGTGTACCGCGAACCCAACCCACCGAAGCTGCACAGCGCCCCGGCAGAAGCCCCGGCCGATTGGAGCGAAACGGTGACGCCCACACCCACCCTGTTGTTCCGGTATTCCGCCGTCACCTTCAACGGCCACCGCATCCACTACGACTACCCCTACGTCACCAGCACCGAAGGCTACGCAGGCTTAGTGGTGCACGGCCCGATGATTGCCACGTTGAACCTGCAAGCGTTCATGCGCGCCAACCCAGGCAAGCAGGTGCGTCACTTCGCCTACCGCGGCGTGCGCCCGCTGACCGTGCCGGGGGCGTTCGAGGTGGCCGGCCGCATCAGTGCACCCGGCCAGGCCCGGCTGTGGGCTGGCAATGCCGACGGCGTGGCGCAAAGCGCAGACGTGGTTTTTGACTGATACCTGACTGGGAATCCCCGCATGCATACGTACGACAGCGATGACCTGAACGCCATCCGCGAGGGCGTGCGCGCCTTGTGCGCCGAGTTCGACGCCAGCTACTGGCGCAAGATCGATGAACAAAAAGCCTTCCCGCAAGCGTTCGTCAAAGCCATGACCGACGCTGGCTGGCTGTCGGCGATGATCCCCGAGGCGTATGGCGGCTCGGGGCTGGGGTTGGCAGAGGCCTCGGTTATTCTTGAGGAGGTCAACGCCTGCGGCGGCAACTCCGGTACGGTGCACGGGCAGATGTACAACATGTTCACCCTGCTGCGCCATGGCAGCGAGGAACAAAAGCGCCACTACCTGCCCAAGCTCGCCAGCGGTGAGCTGCGGCTGCAGTCGATGGGCGTGACGGAACCGACCACCGGGACCGACACCACCAAGATCAAGACCACGGCCGTGCGCCAAGGTGACAAGTACCTGATCAATGGCCAGAAGGTCTGGATTTCGCGTGTTCAACACTCAGATCTGATGATTCTACTGGCGCGCACCACGCCCCTGCCTGAGGTGAAGAAAAAATCCGAAGGCATGTCGATTTTCCTGGTCGACTTGCGCCAGGCCATCGGAAACGGCCTGACAGTGCAGCCGATCGCCAACATGGTCAACCATGAAACCAACGAGCTGTTCTTCGACAACCTGGAGCTGCCTGTCAGCAGCCTGATCGGCGAAGAAGGCAAAGGCTTTCGCTACATCCTCGATGGCCTCAACGCAGAGCGCACCCTGATCGCTGCCGAGTGCATCGGCGATGGCCGCTGGTTCATCGAAAAAGCCAGCGCCTATGCCCGCGACCGGGTAGTGTTCGGCCGCCCGATCGGGCAGAACCAAGGCGTGCAGTTCCCCATCGCCGAAGCCCACATCGAGCTTGAGGCAGCGGACCTGATGCGCTGGCGCGCCTGCGACGAATACGACAGCGGGCAGAACGCCGGGGCCAGTGCGAACATGGCCAAGTACCTGGCCGCCAAAGCTTCCTGGGAGGCGGCCAATGCCTGCCTGCAGACCCACGGCGGCTTCGGCTTTGCCTGCGAATACGATGTGGAGCGCAAGTTCCGCGAAACCCGCCTGTACCAAGTGGCGCCGATCTCTACCAACCTGATCCTGTCGTACGTGGCCGAGCATCTGCTCGAGCTGCCGCGTAGTTTCTGAGGGCCTGTTCATGCAGCATACACATGCTTTGGCGGGCTTCCTTGCCGACCTGCATTACGCCCAGATCCCCAGCCCGGTATTGGACCGTACCGAAGACCTGTTCCTCGATTGGCTCGGCTCGGCCCTGGCCAGCCAGGGCGCGCACCCGATCCCGCTGTTCGAGCGCTATGCCCAGCGCATGGGCCCCGCCGAAGGCCGGGCTCGGGTGCTGACCAGTGGGCGCAGCTCTTCAGCCTACTTTGCCGCGCTGGTCAACGGCGCCGCCTCGCACTTGGTGGAACAGGACGACCTGCATAACAGCTCGGTGCTGCACCCGGCAACCGTGGTGTTCTCGGCCGTTCTGGCGGCAGCCCAAGACCTGGGCAAGTCAGGCAAGGCCTTGTTGCTGGCGGCCGTGGCCGGTTACGAAGCGGGTATTCGTATCGGTGAATTCCTCGGCCGCTCGCATTACCGGGTTTTCCACACCACCGCCACCGTCGGCACGCTGGCAGCAGCGGTGGGCGTCGGCAAACTGTTGGGCTTTGACAAAGAGCAGTTCATCAACCTGCTGGGCACTGCCGGCACCCAGGCTGCGGGGCTTTGGGAGTTTCTGCGCGATGCGGCCGACTCCAAGCAGTTGCACACCGCCAAGGCCGCCGCCGATGGCCTGCTGGCCGCTTACCTGACTGCCGATGGGCTGAGCGGCGCACGCAATATTCTCGAAGGTGACCAGGGCCTTGCTGCCGGCATGTCCAGCGACGCTGACCCGGCTCGCCTCAGCGACCGGCTGGGCACACGCTGGGCACTGGCGGAAACCTCCTTCAAGTTCCATGCCTCCTGCCGCCACACCCATCCCGCCGCTGACGCGCTGCTGCACTTGATGCAGCGCGAAGGCCTGAGCCACGAGCACATCGCCAAGGTGGTCACCCGCGTGCACCAAGGCGCCCTTGATGTGCTGGGCCGAGTCAGCGTGCCGAGCACCGTGCACCAGGCCAAGTTTTCCATGGGCACGGTGCTTGGCCTGATCGCCGTGCATGGCAGTGCCCAGCTTCTGGAGTTCCGCGACCTGGCACTGACCGACCCGCACGTCGCCAGCCTGCGCGACAAGGTCGAAATGCAACTGGACGCTGAAGTGGATGCCGCCTACCCGGCGCGCTGGCTGGGGCGCGTGGAGGTCACCTGCAACGATGGCCGGCGCCTGAGCGCGGCCATCGACCAGCCCAAGGGCGACCCCGGCAACACCCTTTCGCGACCGGAGCTGGAAGCCAAGTTCCAGCGGCTGCTGGCCTATTCCGGCGCCCGTAGCCCGGCCCAGGGCCAGGCCCTGATCGAGCAGGTCTGGCAACTGCGCGATGCGCCCTCGCTGGCCGCGCTGTACTGATGATGAACAGGTGACCCCATGACTCAAACCGCTCCCCGCCCGCTAGACGGCATCACCGTCATCAGCCTGGAACATGCCATCGCAGCGCCCTTCTGCACCCGCCAACTGGCCGACTTGGGTGCCCGTGTGATCAAGATCGAACGCCCCGGCAGTGGTGATTTCGCCCGCGGTTACGACCAGCGCGTCGATGGGCTGGCCTCGCACTTCGTGTGGACCAATCGCTCCAAGGAAAGCCTCACCCTGGACCTCAAGCAACCTGCCGCCAGCGGCATTCTTGACGCACTGCTGGCCAAAGCCGACGTACTGGTGCAAAACCTCGCACCCGGCGCCGCCGCACGCATGGGCCTCTCGTTCCAGAGCCTGCACCAGCGCTATCCGCGGTTGATTGTGTGCGATATCTCCGGGTATGGCGCAGGCGGCCCCTATGAAAAGAAGAAAGCCTACGACCTGCTGATCCAGAGCGAGGGTGGCTTCGTGTCGGTGACCGGCGGCCCCGGCGATGAAGAAATGGCCAAAGCCGGCTGTTCGATCGCCGATATCGCTGCCGGTATGTATGCCTATACCGGCGTGCTTTCCGCCCTGCTGCTGCGCGATAAGACCGGCCTTGGCAGCAACATCGACGTGTCGATGCTGGAAAGCCTGGTGGAATGGATGGGCTACCCGATGTACTACGCCTACAACGGCGCGCCGCCGCCTGCGCGTGCCGGGGCGGCGCACTCCACCATCTACCCGTACGGGCCATTCCCCACGGGGGGTGGCGGCACGATCATGCTCGGCCTGCAGAACGAGCGGGAGTGGGCGCTGTTTTGCGAGAAGGTCCTGCTGGACCCAGCGCTGGCCAACGATGATCGCTTCAGCGCCAACTTTCGACGCTCAGAAAACCGCGAGGTGCTACGCCAGATCATCGTCGATGGCTTCGCCAGTTTGTCCTTGGACGAAGTGGTCGCGCGGCTGGAGGAGGCGCAGATCGCCAACGCCCGGGTCAACGACATGCATGGTGTATGGCAGCATCCGCAGCTTAAGGCCCGTGATAGCTGGCGTGCAGTGGACAGCCCAGCTGGCGAATTACCAGCGCTGCTGCCTCCAGGGCGCAATGCCGCATTCGCCCCGCGCATGGACGCGGTGCCGGCCCTGGGCCAACACACCCAGGGCATCCTCGAGGAACTGGGCTTCACGGCAGATCAGCAGGCCAGCCTGGCAGCAGGAGGCGTCGTATGAAAACGGTACGCTCTGCCTTGTTCGTACCCGGCAGCCGCCCCGAGCGCTTCGCCAAGGCCCTGGCTGCCGGCGCCGATGCGGTGATCGTCGACTTTGAGGACGCCGTTGAGGAGCCGCTCAAGCAACAAGCGCGTCAGCACCTGGCGGCATTCCTCCACGCTAACCCGAGCGCGTCGGTGTGGGTCAGGGTTAATGCCCCGCAACACCAGGAGCATGCGCCCGACCTTGCATTCTGTGCGCAACAGCCGGGGGTCGTCGGCGTGCTGCTGCCTAAGGTTGAAAATGCCACGCAGGTCGCGGTCGCCTGGCACAGTGGCAAGCCTGTCTGGCCGATCATCGAAACTGCCAAGGGGTGGCTGGCCTTGGCGCAGATCGCAAGCGCCGAAGGTGTCGAGCGGCTGTCGTTCGGCAGCCTCGACCTGGCACTGGATTTAGGCCTGAACACCGACAGCGACGCTGCCCAGTCTTTTCTGGACCAGGCACGCATGGCCGTGCAACTGCACTCGCGGGCGGCTGGCTTGCAGCCGCCGCTCGACGGTGTATTCCCGGGCATAGCCGATGACCAAGGGCTGCACCGAGCGATGCGTCGCGCCCATGACCTGGGCTACGCAGGCGCGCTATGCATCCACCCCAGGCAGATCCCAGTGATTCACGCCGCGCTCGCGCCCAGCGCCGAACAACTGGCATGGGCACGGCGGGTGGTGGCAGCCAGTGCTGCGGCCAATGGCGCCGGGGCGTTTCAGCTGGACGGGCAGATGGTCGACGCCCCTGTGTTGTTGCGTGCGCAGCGCTTGCTGGACTTAACGACGGGCTAAGCGAGTGCGTTCAGCTAACCTGAATGCAGCCTTACACAAAAGCTGATTCTCCAAACGCTGGCTCATGCTCCATCTTTATGTTCAACCCTCCTACAACAATAAATCAGAGGTGACATCGATGTTGAAACTGACCCAGGCGCTGCTGTGCGCCGCTGCAGTGTCCCTGGCGAGCCTGGCCCAGGCCGCTGACCCCATCGTCATCAAGTTCGCCCACGTCGTGGCTGACAGTACGCCAAAAGGCCAAGGGGCATTGATGTTCCAGAAACTGGTCGCTGCCGATCCTCAGCTCAAGGATAAGGTCAAAGTCGAGGTCTACCCCAACTCATCGCTGTTCGGTGATGGCAAGGAGATGGAAGCGCTGTTGCTGGGCGACGTACAGATGCTGGCGCCATCGTTGGCCAAGTTCGAGCACTACAACAAGCAGGTACAGATCTTCGACCTGCCGTTCCTGTTCGACGATCTGGCCGCTGTCGATCGCTTTCAGCAAGGCCCACAGGGCAAGGCACTGCTGACTTCGATGGAAGACAAAGGTATTCACGGCCTTGCCTATTGGCACAACGGGCTCAAGCAACTGTCGGCCAACAAGAAAGTGTTGCTACCCAAGGACGCTCGCGGGCTCAAATTCCGCGTCCAGGCTTCCAGTGTGCTGGAAGAGCAATTCAAGGCCATTCGCGCCAACCCTCGCAAGATGAGCTTCGCCGAGGTCTACCAGGGCCTGCAGACCGGCACGGTCAATGGCACCGAAAACACCTGGTCCAACTATGAAAGCCAGAAGGTCAATGAGGTGCAGAAGTTTTTCACCGAAACCGACCACGGCCTGATCGACTACATGGTGATCACCAACGCCAAGTTCTGGAGCGGCCTGCCGGAGGATGTGCGCAGTGAACTGCAGGCGATCATGGACAAAGTCACCGTCGAGGTGAACAAACAGGCCGAAGCCCTCAACCAACAGGCCCGTCAGAAGATCGTCGACGCCAAGACCAGCGAAATCGACGTGCTGACGCCCGAGCAACGGGAACAATGGCGTGAAGCGATGCGCCCGGTCTGGAAAATGTTCTCCGACCAGATCGGTGCCGACCTGATCAAGGCCGCTGAGGCCTCCAACAAAGCGTCCTGACGTGCTGCCCTGGCCACCCGCATACGGGTGGCCTGTCTTTTCTGTCTGGAGAATCCTATGCAATCGCTCAGGCGAGTCTGGGAGCACTTCGAGGAAGGCATGATCGCCTTTCTCCTGGCCGCCATGACCTTGGTGACATTCACTTACGTGGCGCTCAACAACCTTTACACAATGTTCTACACGCTCAGTGACCACTGGGCCTTCGCCAGCGATTTACTGCTGGGCATCGGTGACCACCTGATGGGCTACGCCCAGGAGATGACCTGGAGCATCGCCCTGACCAAAGCGCTGTTCGGCTGGTTGATATTCTTCGGCATCGCCTACGGCGTACGTACCGCAGGGCACTTGGGCGTGGATGTGCTGGTGCGGCGCACGCCCAAACCAGTGCAACGGGTGCTGGCAATGATCGCCTGTGCCTGCTGCCTGGCCTACGCCGGGCTTTTCCTGGTGGCGAGCATCCGCTGGGTGAGCGCGGTACTGGTGGCGGGGATCGGCGCCGAGGACCTGGATCGCTATGGCATCAAGATCGGCCACATCGCGCTGATCGTGCCGTTTGGCTTCATCCTGGTGATCATCCGCTACCTGGAGATTCTCTACCGCCTATTCACCCACCGCCAGTCTGGCCTGGGCCTGGCTGACGAGGCCGCCGAAGCGAGCAAACTGGCCAATCCGGGTGAGGAGCACCACTGATGACGGTAATCTGCCTGTTCCTGTTGCTGTTCCTGTTCATGTTCCTGGGGGTGCCGATCGCCATTTCACTGGGCCTCTCGGGTGCGCTCTCTATCCTGATGTTCAGCCAAGACTCGCTGAGCTCGCTGGCGATCAAGTTGTTCGAGACCTCCGACAGCTACACCTTCCTGGCCATTCCGTTCTTCCTGTTGTCAGGCGCGTTCATGACCACCGGTGGCGTGGCGCAACGGCTGATTGATTTTGCCAACGCCTGCGTCGGGCACATTCGTGGTGGCCTGGCCATTGCAGCGGTGCTGGCCTGCATGCTGTTCGCCGCGTTGTCAGGTTCGTCACCTGCCACGGTAGCGGCCGTGGGCTCGATCGCCGTTGCCGGCATGGTGCGTTCGGGTTATCCGCGTGAGTTTGGCGCAGGCATCATCTGTAACGCAGGTACCCTTGGCATCCTGATTCCACCTTCGATCGTCATGGTGGTGTACTCGGCCGCCACCGAGACGTCGGTGGGCAAGCTGTTCATGGCAGGTGTGATACCGGGCATTCTGCTGGGGCTGGCGCTGATGGTGACCATCTATATCGTTGCGCGCATCAAGAAGCTCCCAGCACAACCGCGTGCCAGCTTTGCCCAGTGGCTGACCTGCGCTCGCCGCGCGTTCTGGGGCCTGTTGTTGCTGGTAATCATCCTCGGCGGTATCTACAGCGGTATGTTCACCCCCACCGAAGCGGCAGCAGTGGCGGCGGTGTATTCGGCGTTCATCGCACTGTTCGTGTACAAGGACATGCGCATCAAGGACTGCCCGAAAGTCCTGCTGGAGTCGGGCCGACTGACCATCATGCTGCTGTTCATCATCGCCAACGCCATGCTGTTCGCCCATGTGCTGACCACCGAACAGATCCCCCAGCAGATCACTCAGTGGGTGATGTCCGAAGGGCTGACGCCCATCGGCTTCCTGATCATGGTCAACATCGTGCTGCTGGTGGCCGGCAGTTTCATGGAGCCGTCGGCGATCATCCTGATCCTGGCGCCGATCTTCTTCCCGATAGCCATGAAGCTGGGCATCGATCCGATTCACCTGGGCATCGTGATGGTGGTGAACATGGAAATTGGCCTGGTTCACCCACCGGTAGGGCTGAACCTGTTCGTCACCTCGGCGGTGACCGGGCTGACGTTAGGGCAGACGATACGCGCGGCCCTGCCTTGGCTGATGATCCTGCTGTTGTTCCTGGTGCTGGTGACCTATGTGCCGTTCATCTCGCTGGCCCTGCCGGAATGGCTGGGTATGCCATGAACCTCGGTTTCAAAGGTTGAGTCACGGGGTGTATCGACTGTTGCAAGTGCGTTTGCCTGCTCGATACGCCCCTAGGGGCTACGTCAGATCCCTCCTGCGGCCAGCAATTGGCTCATCACCCCCGCCAGGTCCTTGACCATCCTGTCTGCGGTGGGCTTGTGCACGATGACGATTTCATAGCTGTCGACCTCTGGCAGCCCTTGTTCAGGGCCCAGTACCCGGTGCTCGCCTGTTGCTGCGCGCGGCGGCAACAGGCTAATGCCCATGCCGTCGGCCACCGCCGCCTGGATACCACTGAGACTTGAACTGGTGAAGCTGATCCGCCAGCGCCGGCCCATGCCTTCGATGGCATTGATCATGTCCTCGCGGTACAGGCCACGCGGTGGGAAGGTCACCAACGGGACGGGGTCCAGCTCGAATGCGGGGACGCGCGCACTGTCGATCCATTGCAAGCGCTCCGGCCAGCAGGCCACACCCTCGCGGCTGTTGCGCCGTTGCTTGAGCAGAACCAGGTCCAGCTCACCATTATCGTAGGCCTGGCTAAGGTCACGGCACAGCCCGCTGGTGACCTCGAGTTTGACCTGCGGGTGCTGGCGGCTGAAGGCTGACAGCGCATTGGTGGTGCGCCCACCGACGAAGTCCTCAGGCACCCCCAGACGTACCGTGACCCCAACCATCGCCCCGGCCAGGGCTTGCAGCATCTGATCGTTCAACGCCAGCATGTGTCGGGCATAACCGAGCAGGGTCTGGCCGGCATCGGTGGGCAATACGTCGCGGTTACCGCGTACCAACAGGCGGTGGCCGACCATATCTTCCAGGCGGCGAACTTTCTGGCTGATCGTCGATTGGGTGGAATGCAGGCGCGCGGCGGCGGTGGTGAAGCTGCCGCAGTCGGCCACCACTACCACGGCACGCAGCAGGTCGAGGTCGAACAGGGAGCTATTGGATTTGACGCTGATGGACATCGGGGTATTCAACAAATCAATGGCATGGCTGAGTTCTACCATGCCTCCAGTAGCCCGGCAACGCGGATGTCTAATCCCCCAGCGCCACCCCTTCGCGGCGCGGGTCAGCCCCACCCGCCCAGCCGTTGGTCGTTCGCTGAATGATCTGCATGCCGCTGGTCATGGTCAATGGCATCACCTCGTGGCCCCAGGCAGCCAGCTGGCGGATCAACGCCGCACTGGTCAGCCCTGCTTCCACCTCGGTGCCGGCGTTGCGGCTGCCGAAATTGGGCAGATTGGCCGCTTGCTGAGGATCGAGCCGCCAGTCCAGCAAGCCGATCAGCGCCTTGTTCACATAGCCGATGATCTGCGAACCACCTGGCGAACCAAGGCTTGCCAGCAGCTCGCCGGAGTCGCGGGCGAAGACCAGCGTTGGCGCCATCGCCGACAGCGGGCGCTTTCCAGGCTGTACACGGTTGGCCACGGGTTTACCGTTCTCGGCCGGCAGGAAGGAAAAGTCGGTGAGCTGGTTGTTCAGCATGAAGCCGCCGACCATCAGGTGCGATCCGAAGGCCGATTCCACCGATGTGGTCATGGCCAGTGCCTGGCCACTGTCATCGACCGCAGACAGATGCGAGGTAGAAATGCGCAGTGGCGAGCGGTCTGGGGCCAATGCCAGATGGACGCCAGGTGGGGTACCTGGGCGCGCGTGCTTCATGCTGAACACGCCTACCCGCTGGCTGCGCGCGGCGAGGTAGGCCGGGGCTAGCAACGCGCTAACCGGCACTGGCACATAATCGCTGTCGGCCAGGTACAGGGCTCGATCGGCATAGGCCAGGCGCTCGGCCTCGGCGATCAGGTGCACGGCTTGCGGCGCCGGCTCCAGGCCAGCCACCGAGTCAACTTTGTGCGGCGGCAAATTGGCCAGGTCGTGCTGCGCCGAAGTCAGCTGTAGCGCCTGCAAAATACCCAAGGTCTGTAACACGGTTACCCCACCCGATGACGGCGGCGGCATGCCGCAAATGTTCCAGGCCTTATAAGCGCTGCACAGCGGCTCGCGCTCCTTGGCCTGATAACCCTGCAGGTCTTCGAGTGACAGCATCCCGGCATTGGCGTGCTGACGCACCTGCGCCACCATGGCTTGGGCAATCTCACCGCTGTAGAAGGCCTCGACTCCCTGCTGTGCAATGCGCTGTAAAGTTTGTGCCAGGGCCGGGTTGCGCAACCGCGTGCCAACGGCCAAGGGCTTGCCTTCACGGTCCAGAAAGTAAGCCGCCATGGCCGGCGAGCGGGCAATCGACGGGTCACCGGCAATGAGCGTGTGCAGGCGCGGGGAAACGGTGAAGCCTTCGCGCGCCAGTGCAATCGCCGGCGCGAACAGGTCCTTCCACGGCAACTTACCATGCTGATCGTGGGCCAGTTTCAAAGCCCGCAGTACACCCGGCACACCCACCGAGCGCCCGCCAATTTGCGCTGCGCGAAAGGCCATGGGCGAGCCGTCGGCTTGCAGGAACAGGCGTTCGGTCACCCCAGCCGGTGCAGTTTCGCGGCCATCGTAAGCCTGCACACGCTGGCCATCCCAGTACAGGATGAAGCCGCCACCGCCTATGCCACTGGACTGTGGCTCGACCAGGGTCAGCACCATTTGCATGGCAATGGCCGCATCGATGGCACTGCCACCGGCCCGCAGCATCGCTCGCCCGGCCTCGCTGGCCAAAGGGTTGGCGGCCGCCACCATGTGCCGACTGGCACGCACCGGCTGCAGGCCGCTGCGGTAACCGGACTCAAGCTCCGGAGGGGTGGCCAGCACTTGGTCGGCCCAGGCGCCGCCACTGCACGCTGCGAGGCAAACGACAGTGAGCAGGCGCTGCACTAACAAGGCACTACGGTACATCGACTCGCATCCTTTCATGTGTCAGCCAACTGGGTTCAATGCGCTTTGAGCGCAGTTTCGATCGTCGCCACATCGATTTTGCCCATGTTCATCATCGCCTCGAACGCGCGCTTGGCTGCGGCCTTATCGGGGCTAGTGATCGCTTGCAGCAGAATGCGCGGGGTGATCTGCCAGGAGATACCCCACTTGTCCTTGCACCAGCCACACACGCTCTCACTGCCGCCGTTACTGACGATGGCCTGCCAGAACCGATCGGTTTCGGCCTGATCCTCGGTGCAGACCTGAAACGAAAACCCTCGCTGTGCCTGAACGCCGTGCCGCCGTTGAGCCCTACACAAGGTATACCCATCACGGTGAACTCGACGGTGATCACCTCACCGGCCTTGCCCGCTGGAAAGTCGCCAGGCGCATGATGCACGGCCACAACCTGGCTGTCTGGAAACGTACTGGCGTAGAAGTTTGCCGCTTCTTCGGCATGCTTGTCGAACCACAGGCAGATCGTGTTCTTGGCAATCATGACAGCGCTCCATTGCACCCTGGAAAATCCTGAGTCTAGCCCGTTGGCTTTTGCCGGCGTGGGTGGCCGACGCGCTGCGCCAGCGCCGATCAATCAGAATAATCCTACTGGCAGCTGCGAAGCCTCCCACAACCTACTTGATGCTCAGCAGAGCATGATGCCTGGCAAAACCTCAGAAGCGACTTTTCGCAAGGAGAAACAGGTTTTGTCGGATTTCCAAACCAAGTTGCAGCACCTGAGTGCCGAGCAGATCGAAGCCTTGTACAGCGATTACGTCAGTGGTGAGAAAATCGCCACGCTGCTGGAACGCTACGCCATCGACATCGCCCCCAGCAGCCTGATCAAGGCGTTCCCGCCGGTACCCTGCCAAGGGCTGCAGTGCCCCTACTGCGCTGTGAGCCTGTACGAGCGGCGCAAAAGCCGCTCGGCCTACAGTTGGAACGACAATCAGGCTTACTGCCCGCGATGCACGCACCGTCACTATTTTCCAGGGCGCAACCAATGGCAACGCGATTGCACCTGCCCACCTTGCCTGGCAGTACGTGAGCGTGCCAGGCAGGTGCGGGCCAGCGAGCAACGCAAGCGCATCGATGAGCACTGGTCACTGGCCAAACACCAGCCCGTGCCGCTGCATACCCTGCCCGTCACCCGTCAATTGCAGCTGTTGGCCATGCTCCAAGTGCGCATGGATGGGCAAAAGGGTTGTGTTCATGCTGCAGAACGAAGCACGGCAGACATGCGCGTCAGCCCGTCCCTAGGCATGGATTCAGCGCTGTTGCTGGCGCTGCACGAAGACCAGATTCTGCTGGTTGACCCCAGCTCGCCGCTGGATGCCTTCAGTAACGACCCCACGCCTAAAGCCTGGCAAAACAAAGTGAGCTGGATCGCCAACGTCAGTCTGGATGGCGAGCACCGGGCCGGCATTGGCAGCCTGTATCGCGCTCTGCGCCTGACATTGGCCAATGGCCCGCAGGCGCGGTGGCGCAGCGAGATCGCCGCAGCCATCGAGCGGCTGAATAAGGAAGAGGTCTGTGCCTATATCGCCACACGCAGTGCAGAGCACGGCTTGCCATTCGAGGCCAGGAAGAAAGCCGCTGAAGTGGCCGAGCAGCTGCTTGAGATGCACCCGGTTCGGCATATCTGGTCCCTGACCAACACGGCTGTTCGGGGGGCTCTGGCCTACGTGGCCAGGGCTCGGGTCAGCAAGCAGCATGCCGCCAACACCATTCCCGGCAGAATGCTGTCGATGAGCGAACGGGCCATCAGCGAGCACTGGCAATTCAACGTTTCAAGCCACGACGCCTATCCGCCGCTGTCGGCCATGCGCTGGGCGCTGTTCGAAGTATTGCTGCAATAAGAAGACCATGGCCTGGGCCAGAAGCTCAGCGATTACCTCGCACAGCTGCCTGGGGAAGTCGCCGCCGGCAGCAACACCTGTTACTGCGCGCTGTGTGGTTCGAACCGCGTGCACATAACGGCGCTGCCAGAAGAAACTATCGTCAATTGCAAAGATTGCCTGGCCAGAACCCGGGTGTCGACCTAGCCAGGGCCCATGCCCAGCGCTTACCCTGCCGGGGTCTTTCTAAGCAACATTTTGTTGGTAATTCCTACGCCAAGCAGTGAACCTGCTTACAAAAATGCGGTCTGTCCCTGACGGTCAAGTTACCGACCGGTTCGTCGGCCCTGTCATTGAGCGCGAGCTCCCGGGCCTATTTTTCCTGCAGCAGCGAAGACCCGACATGCCTGAATCCCGCCCCGCCTCCCCTGCCCTCACTGCCCTGCGCGGCAGCCTGCTCGCCGCCTTCGTGGCCCTTGCCGTGCCCGCGCATGCCGAAGAGCCGGCCAGCGATGCGCGCTGGGTCAGCGACAGTCTGAGCACCTACGTACGCAGTGGCCCGACGGACGGCCACCGCATTGTCGGGACCCTCAAGTCCGGGCAGAAAGTCACGTTGGTCGGCAGCCAGGGCAACTACAGCCAAGTACGCGGCCAGAATGGCGATTTGGTGTGGATCCTCACCAGCGACCTGCAGTCGGTGCCTGGCCAGAGCGAGCGCCTGCCGCAACTCGACGCTCAGGTGGCGGAGCTGTCCGGGCAGCTCAAAACCATCGACGACAGCTGGAAGAATCGCGTACAGGGCATGCAAGAGACCCTCGACTCGCGCAAACAGCTCATCGATGAGCTGCAAGCCCGCAATCAGGCGCTGAACGAGCAGCTCGACCAAAGCCAGTCGAGCCTGCGCGATACCCAAGCGCGCCTGGGGGATGAGAACAAACAAGTGATGATGCGTTACATGGTTTACGGGGGCAGCATTGCTGGCGCCGGCCTGCTGGCGGGGTTGATCATTCCGGCCCTGACTCGCGGGCGCAAGAAGAACGACCGCTGGTTCTGACCTGGGGGCTGCTGTGCGGCTTCTTCACGGCCAAAGCCTCGTAGAAGCCGCACAGCACAGACTACCTGCCGCGGGCCTTGTTATAGATGGTTTTGGCGCGGTCAGCCGAGGCTTGGCACTTGGCCCAATCCTTCTCCGCTTGCCCCGCCTTAGCCTGATTGAGCAGCTCGTGGTAGTCATGGGCCATGCCGCCATGCAGCGCCTGGCCGTCGGTTTTCTTGATCTCTTCCAGTTCCTTGATCTTCGCCGCACAGTTGCTTTTCGGGTCGGCGTGGGCGGTAAAACTAAGCACTGAAGCAATTACCAGCAGAGGCACGAGTTTCATGGGTTTCATGGAGCGTTCTCCTGGGCAATCGGGATGGTCATCGAAAGGATTGTTGGCTCGACGCAGGGTCAAGCATAGTCGGCGATAGCGGCGGCGTCGGCTCGGCTTGGGGGCTGAGCGTGCCAATGTCTTTATTGGCGCAAGCGCTCCAGTGCCTCTAGCACGAACCCAGTGGCTCGCTCCATCTCTGCCTCGCGGCAGGCTATGCCTAAATGACGCCACAGCCCCGGCCGAAGTGGCCGCCGCGCGATACCCGGGTGCGGCTCCGAGGCTTCGCCCTCCTGCGGCAGCAACGTTGCGCCATAGCCCGCTGCGACCAAGCGCTTGATCGCATCGTTGTAGTTCAGCTCGATGCGTGGTTCGGGATACAACCCCGCTGCCGCGAACCACTCACTGGTTACCCGCGACAACTGGGTACTGCTGTCGTTGAGGATCAACGCCCGCTGGTTGAGCCAGGCCGGAGTGACCTTGGCAGGTGGCTGCCAGCGCGCTGGCACGTACGCCAAGATCGGGTCGCGTCGCCATGGAGTCAGCCTGATGCTCTTACCTGCCGCCTGCGGCAGCGCCACCAGGGCGATGTCCAGGCTTCCATCACGCAAGCGCGCCAACGATGCCTGGGACGTCAGGACCTGAACCTGTACATCGATGCCAGGGTGTTGCCCTTGCAGGTACTCGAGCGCCTTGGGCAGCAGATGCGCAATCGCACCGGTGGAAGCGCCCAGGCGCACCCGGCCGGTCAGGCCTTCGACTTGGCGGCGCACTTCGTCCAGGGCCTGGTCGGCATCGGCCAGCAGACGGCGGGCCCGGGCCAGCAGGGTTTCGCCAATGGCCGTGGGGCGCACCTGGTTACGGTTGCGGATCAGCAAAGGTGCGCCGACCCGCGCCTCGAGTTCGGCCACGTGCAAGCTGATGGTGGGCGGCGCCAGGTTGAGCTGGCGGGCGGCTTCGGCAAAAGCGCCCAGGTCTGCAACCACCACCAATGTGCGCAGGCGGTCCAGGCTGATTTCACGCATCGGCAGCGCTCCTTGGTTCAGGAAATCTGAATATCAGTGTCATGATATTCAAATTTTCTTTATGAGTGCCACAGGCGAGCATAGGTCATCTCTTGCCATGATCGGACATCACCATGCATAACCCAGTCGTGTTTATCGACGGCGACCAAGGCACCACCGGCCTGCAAATCCATGCACGCCTACAGGGCCGTAATGACCTGCACTTGCTGACCCTGCCCGACGCCGAGCGCAAAGATCCGCAGTGCCGTGCCAGGGCCATCAACAGCGCGGATATCGCGGTATTGTGCCTGCCGGACAACGCCGCCCGCGACGCGGTGGCGACTATCGAAAACCCGGCTGTGCGGGTGATCGACGCAAGCTCCGCGCATCGCACCACGCCTGGCTGGGTGTACGGTCTGCCGGAGCTTGAGCCTGAACAGGCCGAACGCATTGCCCAGGCCAAACGCGTCAGTAACCCAGGCTGCTACCCCACAGGAGCCATCGCCCTGCTGCGCCCGCTGGTCGACGCCGGCCTGTTGCCGAGCGACTACCCCCTTAGCATTCATGCCATCTCAGGTTACTCCGGCGGTGGTCGCGCAGCCGTGCAACGGCATGAAACGCTGGGAGGTGAACAGGCCCCGACCCTGCAACTTTATGGTTTGGAGTTGGCCCATAAGCACGTGCCAGAAATTCAGCAACACGCCGGCCTGACCACCCGGCCGATATTCCTGCCAGGCTACGCGGCTTATCGCCAGGGCATCGTTCTGAGCATCCCGCTGCAACTGCGCTTGCTGCCCGGCCGCGCCGACGCCGAGCAACTGCAAGCGTGCCTGGAGCAGCACTACCAGGGTGCACGGCATGTGCAGGTAATGCCCTTGCATCAGCAAGGCCCCGCTGCGGCGCTTGACCCTCAAGCACTGAATGACACCAACGACCTACGCCTGGCGGTGTACGCCAACCCCGAGCACGGTCAGGTGCTGCTCACGGCAGTGTTCGACAACCTTGGCAAGGGCGCATCGGGAGCTGCGGTGCAGAACCTTGAGCTGATGCTGGCCGCGATGCGCGGCTGAAAAGGGTTTAGACTGTTCACCCCGCGCCAGCCTGGCGCGAGGTGATCCAACCGCAGCCGGAGCCGTCCCCCGATGTTCATTCTCAGCCGCCTCGACAGCGTGCCGCCCGAGTCCTTCCAAAACCAGATCCGCGAACTGGTGATCCACAACGTAGGCGAACTGAGCAGCGTGGCCATCCGCGCCGAAAACCCGTTGTACCCGCTTTATCAGTACGGTGTCGGCATGGAGGTGCACCAGTACCTGCAAGCGATGGGCGGCACCGGCGGTCTGGCCGTGCAACTGACCCTGGCGCTGGATGCCGACGCCCCGGATCAACTGCTTGGGTTCGCCCTGGCCTTGCCGGCCCAGGACACCCCGCAGGCCTGTACCCTGGCGTTCCTGGCCGTACTCCCCAGCCACCGCCGCCAGGGCATTGCCCGCGCGCTGCTGGGTGACCTGCAGGCGCGTTACAACAGTGTCGAGCTCAATGCCTTCGCCCATCAGGTGCCTTGGTTTGAAAGCATGGCCATGCAGGTGGTCGCTGCCAGCGGCCCGCAGGTGCTGATGAGCAGCACCGGCCAGGCCAGCGGCGCGCTCATCGGCCGGGTGGACATCGCGCCGATCTACCAGGCGCCCGAAGTGCTGCAGATCCACACCTACTTGCTGAACCAACATGGCGAAGAAGCCATGCTCGATGCCGAGCAGCAGCGCGATGAATGGCTGGACAGATTGGCCGAACAAGCCAGGCAATGCCTACAGGTGCGCAAGTCGGTGCATTGATCCAGCACCTGGTCGCTGTGTTACCGAGTTTTGGCCGTTGCCCGCTCGACCACAACGTCATCCTTGGCCTGCTGCTGCATCCGCACACTCAACATGCCCGACAGCGAGATCAGCCACAGCACCAGGAACACAGCAGCGACTGCCAGGTTCGACGCCAGTGACAGGGCGCTGACGACGCCTGAGGCCAAGGCGCCGAAGACCAGCATCAAACAGCCCTGCAAACTTGCCGCCACACCCGCGCGGTCAGGGAACAGCGACATGGAACGGGCCATGGCATTGGAAAAGATGAACCCCTGACCGAAGGCGACCAGCATGATGCCGCCGAGGATGTTCACCAGGCTCAACCCACTGGCTGTCGCTGCGATCCCGATCACGCCCAGCAGAAACAGCGACATACCGGTCCACATCAAATTACGCGGGTCGATGCGCCGGATCAGCGCGCGGTTGACCAGCGTACCGACCAGGTAGCAGCTGCCAACGGCCAGCGCCGTGGTGCCGAAGTACTGGGCACTGTGTCCCAATCGCTCCTGGACGATGTAAGGCCCGAATACGTTCCACAGCAGAAAAGCCGAGAAACTAGAGCCGAGCACGATTACCGATGAACGAAAGCGGGCGTCGGCCAAAATGCAGCGGTAGCCTAAGACCGTCTGCAAAGCTGCCCGCCGCCCGGAATGTGGCAGCGACTCCTTCAGCCCGGCCAGCACGAAGGCCAGCACGATCACCGCGTATACGGCATAGAGAACGAAGTTGTAACGCCAGCCCAAGTGCACTTCGATCACACCGCCCACGTATGGCGCGATCACTGGCCCCAGCCCGAAGGCCAGGCTGAGGTAGATGATTGCCACGTAAAAACGCGGCCCTTTGACGATATCCACCAGCAACGCCCGCGCCACCACTTGGCAAGCGCCAATCGCGAAGCCCTGTAGTGCCCGGGCCACTAAAAGCATTTCGATGGATGTGGCAATGCTCGCCACCAAGCTGCCGCCCAGAAACACCAGCAGCCCCAACTTTACTGCCGGTTTGCGGCCACGGGCATCGGCCATCACGCCGAAGAACAACTGGCCGAGGGCATAGAACAACAGCGTGATGGTGATGGTGTTCTGCATCAATGACGGGCTGGCCGACAATTCCCGGCCGATGGAGGGAATACTGGGCGCATACAAGTCGATGGCGATACCGCCGACGCTATTGATCAGCGGCGCCAGAAACACAATGAAATTCTCGTAACGTTTGCTCGCGTTCATGCTTATCTCCAGCACGCCGCGCGTCGTGACGCACGGCGCGTGTCAACCTCAGGCAGATGCCTGACAAGGGAAATGAGGCGTGGCCAGGGCAACGCCCGGGCTAGGTGCGCTCATCCAGATGCTGGGCGGTGACAGCCGCGCTGCGACAACCCGTGGCTCATGGTGGTAATAGGAGCCCCAGTTCACCCCCGGATCCTTGACCCGCGTGCTATCGGCAGGGCCTAAGTCATCCAGGCTGTCCACCAGCGGGGTCAGCAGCTGACGCACCTGATCGGTGGCGGTGAGTACCACCAGGCCGAAATTGCGCAAGGCCAGCGTCTTGATCACATTGTCCAGCAGGTACTTGCCTGCTCCGCTGCCGCTACGAAACGATGCAAAGGCCCCCACTTCGGCAATGCGAGCGCGGTCCAGCCCATAACGTCGATCCAGGCTTTGATCCAGGTAGTACTCACTGAACAGCTTTGCCGAGTCGCCGTAGCTGATGCCGGCACAGGCATAGCCAGGGGCGCCGCCGTTGGAGCCTGTCAGGCAGACGAACAGATCAGGCTGTGGCTCTGGGGTGGCGCCGTAGTGTTTCAGATAGTGGGCACGCACGGCCTCTTGCAGGCACCGGTAGCCGGGCCGACCTTTGTAGAAATTACGCACGATGTACATGGCGCTCTCTGGTCCTCAGGCATACATCTGGTCGATGAAGCGCGCCTCGATTTCAGCGCGTCGCGGCCGCCCCGTGACGGTGTAGAACTGGTCACGGAACTGGGCGATGTCGTCGATCACACGAATTTGCCGAACCCTGGCGAAGTCTGCCAGGCGATGCTCCAGGCGCGCCATTTCGTCACGGACGCAGGCAGTGCCGGCTGTGCTGAGAACGATGGCACAGGGCTCGTCCTTGCCCTCGCCCATGACGATCATGTCGTCCACCAGCGGGCTTTCCTTGTAGACGTTTTCCACCCACTCGGGCGAGATATTGCGGGCCGTCGACAGGATGATCACATGCTTCTTGCGGCCGGTGATGTAGAGATAGCCGTCGCGAAATTCTGCGATGTCACCGGTGTGCAAGTACCCATCGGAGAGATCGCAAGCAGTGTCGTCAGCGTTGTAGTAGCCTGCGCAGAGCGTGGGCGTGCGCACCAGCAGTTCACCGTCGACCAACTTGGGCTCGATCCCGTCCAGCAGCTTTCCGGCTGAGCCAATGCGCCGCTCGGCGGGCGAGTTGAGCGAGATGATCGATGAGTTTTCGCTAAGCCCATAGGCTTCGAACACCTCGACACCGCGGGCATCCAGCGCCTGCAGCACACTGACCGGGATTTTGGCGCCGCCTGTGATGATGTGCGGGCACTGCGCTCCGAACAGCTGCTGCACCGAGCACTGCTCAAGCAGCATGTTGGCTTCCTCCAGCAGCTTTGGCGGCAGGTACAGGAAGTTCGGCTGGTTGGGGGCGATCATTTCCAGGTACTGCCTGGCATTGCCGCTGGCCGCGCCATATTCGGCTACGCCTTTGGGCATTAGCGTCAGCGTGCCGCCGGACAGGATAGGGATGAATACGCCCAGCACTTGTTCGATCAACAGGCTCATGGGCACGATCGAGAAGTAATGCAGCGGCTGTTGCGGCAGACGCTTCATTACGTTGTCCACCAGCAGGCCGACCGCCTCGTCACGGATCATCACGCCCTTAGGCTTGGAGGTGGTGCCGGAAGTGTGGATGATCGAAACGATCCCCTCCGGTATGAGCTCATCCTCGGCGCGCCACTCATCGCCGATGGCCTGGCCCATCAGTTGATCGGGGATGAAGCATGGCTTGTCCGGCAGGATGCCATGCAAGCGGCCTGCGGTTTGCTCATCACTGACCAGCACGGCAGTGGCCTTGCCCAGCAGGCTGGCGATCTGATCATCGGAAAATTCGATCGGCACCGGCAGCAACACTGCACCGACTTTCTGAATGGCCAGCAACGTGTAGACCCACTCGTAGCACGAGCGCATGGCAATACCGAACACTTTGCGCTCACAGCGGCCTACGCGCCCTTCAAGCGCACTGGCCAAGCGCAGCACGTCGCGACGCAGCTGGTGCAAGGTGTACTCACGGCCTCCCATCTCACGAATGATCACGCGATCTGGCGATGCCGCCAAATAGTCCTGCATTTTCTTGCTGATCATTGGCCATTACCCCCGATACGGTAGCTCTGAGCGCCGAAAATACGACGGGAAGTGTCATCCAGACGGCGGCGACCATGCATGACGCGCGTGTTGTCGATGACGATGACATCGCCTTTTTGCCAGAAGTGGCTGTAGGTATTGCGCTCGGTCACTTCCTTGATTTCATCCCATATCTCCAGCGCGATAGCTTCGCCATCGGCCCAGGTAATACGCGGGGGTTCGTAGTTGACACTGGGGCCGAGCATCGAATTGCAGAACGCCCGGCGCCCGCTGAAGCAGCTGGTTTCCACTGCAGATATAATCAGCTCCGATGCAATCAGGTTCTGGTCGATACGGCGGTAAGTTTGCCCTGCCACTTGTTCATTGACCTGTTGCAGATGTTCGTCGGTGATCGCCTCCAGCGGAAGTTGCAACTCGATACTCAGAAAGCGTTTGACGTTCTGCCACGGAATACGGCGGCGATATCGAATATTGCGTTGCTCGAAAAGTTTGCGGGTTTTCGCCGAGAGGTCGAACAACACTCGCTCGCCGTCACAGAGTGTGGTTTGCGAGCCGATAGAGGCGGCTTCGAGGCAATAGAACCATTGCAGGTCAGGGTTGAACGGCAGGTTGCCATTCTCGCGGTGCAGGCCCATCTCGTGCACGCCCGCCTCGATTTCCGCAGTGTTCGCAGTGGCTGCCTTGCGTGCCGGGTCGAAGGTGACCCGCGATGAGTGGGCGCTGACGAATTCATTAAAGTCTTCGAGGCTATCGGCGAAGTCTCGGTAAATCACAGCACCACTATGGGCCAGGTCTTCGTACAGGGTCGCACCATTGATGGAATCGCTGATGCGCTGGCCACGATCGACTGCGATTACACATTCGAAACCATAGCAAGGTGTCGGCTGCCTGAAATAAGGAAACACCAACGGTTGCGCGTGGGCCAACATGACTCATTCCTCCTTGAAAGTGTGGGTCAGGTAGAGCGCTGCCTACCCGATGACCAAACGATAAGTGAAATGAGTACGTCGCTGGTTTTAAGAAATCTAAATGCGCTGTGAAAATTTAAAAGTCTGTTTCATCACTGCGTCAATAACACATCGGCCACTTGCTCGATCAACGCACGCAAGCTGCTGAGGTCTTTGCTGTCGCTGCGCTCACGCGCCCAGATCATGTCCAAGGTGAAACTGGGAAAGCCCAGTGGCGGTTGGCAGATCTTCACCTGCTCAGGAATGCGCAGATGCGGTAATAAACGCGCCGGCAATGCAACGGTAGCAGGCACGGCAGCGAGAATGTTGACGCAAGCCTGGTAACCGTTGGCGCGCACCAGCACATTGCGCGAGCGCCCGACTTTATCCAACCAGCTGTCGACCATGTTCTTTTCCGAGATCCACGGGGTGGGAAAAACATGGGACGAAGCGCAGAACTCATCCAGGCTCATGGCGCTGTCGTTGGCCAAGTGGTCAGTGCTGGTCAGGCACACGAAATCATCGTTGAGCACCGCCTGCCACTGCAGCTCCGGGTGCATCTGGTGATAACCAGGCCCGAAACCGATGGCGACATCGATTTCACCCGAAATCAACCGGTCCACCGGCAGGTCGCGGCTCAGGCGGTCCAGATGCAGCGACGTGTTGCTCTGAGTCCGAGAAAGCGTTGCCAGCGCCAGAGGCAGAAATGACAGTTCGAAATACTCCGGCGCACACAGCCGCCAGATCTTGCGTACAGCCTGCGGCGACACCGCGCTGTCGTCTTCGGCACAGCGGTTGACCGACTCGACGACCACGCGCAGGTAGGGCGCGATCTTTTCCGCCTTGGTGGTGGGCTGCAGCACACCCTGCGAAGAAGAGAACAGCGTGTCGTCAAAGCACCCGCGCAGGCGCTTGAGGCAGTAGCTGACCGTGGGCTGGCTGACATTCATCAGCTCGGCAGTGCGCTTGGCGCTACGCAGTTCAAGCAGGTTGAGAAAAACCACGATGTCTTGCAGGTCCAACTGCTTGAGGTAATTGCTGTGAAGCATGGAAATTCCTCCTGAATTTTCCACTCATGATGTAGGGGGCCCTTCGCCGGGCAGGTGCATGAGCATTTGCTTCAACAGTTGCGCAAACGCCATACGCTGCTCGGCGCTGAGCGGGGCCAATACAAGCTCCTGAATCTCAGTATGGGTAAGGACGGCCTTCTCGATCAATGCCTTACCTGCCGCGGTCAGCGCCACTTGGAGGCTACGCTTGTCGTGGCTGGCGGTTACGCGCTCGACCATGCCGGCACTTTCCAGTCGCGCCAGGCGGTTGGTCATCGCTCCGGAAGTGATCAGCAGCGAGCGATACAGCTCGGTTGGCGTCAGGCGATACGGCGCACCTGCGCGGCGTAGCGTGGCCAAGACATCGAATTCCCCTTCCTTGAAACCGTACTGCGAAAGGGCCTCTGCACGCATGCGCTCCAAGTGCTTCTGAACGCGCACCATCCGCCCGAAAACTTCCATGGAGGTAACATCTACCGAGGGCATCGCTTGCCCCCACTGAGCTACCACGAAATCGACATGATCCTCCATAACGCCCCCATACGCGCTGATTGTCACTGTTGAACGTCACACAATCCTGTACCTAACCGCCTTTTAACTATCTTAACGTTAAGTTATCTTGGCGAGCATGTAGCTGAAGGATCAGGAGATAGTCATGGCGTTTTTCACTCACGAGCGGCACCGGCTTTACTACTACGACAGCGGCGCAGGCAGCCCAGTCTTGCTGCTGCATGGCCTGGGCAACAGCGGGCGAGCCTGGATGCCACAAGTCAACGCCTTGCTCAGCCTGGGCCATCGCGTCATCGTACCCGACCTGCTAGGCCACGGCGCCTCTAGCCAAGCGCCTGAAGGTATCACAGCCCATACGCAGGCATTGCAAATGTTAGCGTTGCTCGATCACCTGGGGCTGGCCTGCACCCACCTGATTGGGCTTTCACTGGGTGGCATGGTGGCCCTGGAAATGGCCTGCCTTGCCCCGCAAGCGGTGCAGAAGCTGGTGGTCGCGGGATCGTTCTTCAGCATGAGCACCGCACACCGTCAGGCGACGCTGGACGAATGGGTCTGTGGCCTACAACGCACTGACGGTTGCCTGAAGCGATTCGAGTCGACATGGCCGGCTCTGGTGGGTGCCGGCTTCGCAGCCTCCGCCCGCGGCCAGCGCCTCTATCAGGCCTGGCACGCCCAAGCCGCTCAATTGTCTGCAGCGAGCCAGATCCACTGGTGCAGTGGCATGAAGCAATTTGACATAGGCCAGGGATTAGCACTTGTTCAAGCGCCGACGCTGGTACTGGCTGCCTCGGGCGACCTTATCAGCCCGCTTTCTGAAGCCGAGGAAATTACCCGCCGTATCGGCAATGCCCGTCAACTGACCCTGGCGGGGGATGGCCATGTTTTCAACATCTCCCATGCCCAAGCGTTCAACCAGGCAATCAGTGAATTCCTGCAGGAGCAAGCTGACCATGCGTGATCTGCCAAGCAAAGCAGGCGTTGGCTTGCTGGCCCTGTTGATCGGGCTGAACCTGCGCCCAATCATGGCCGCAATTGGCCCCCTGCTGGGGACACTGCAGCAGGACTTGGGTTTGAGCAATACCCAGGCCGGCCTGCTGACGACGCTGCCGGTAATGATGATGGGCGTGTTCGCGCTTTCAGGCCCCTGGCTGCTGCGATGGGTTGGCGAAATAAAAGGGGTGGCCATGGGAATTCTGCTGATTGCTGTCAGTTGTGCGGCACGCGCGTACGTAGCCTCGGGCCCGGCGCTGATCACCACAGCCGCACTAGGCGGGGTAGGCATCGCGATCATTCAGGCGCTGATGCCGGCGTTCATCAAGCGCAGCCACCCCGAAAGTGCAGGCATGCTCATGGGGGTGTTCAGCACAGGGATCATGGGTGGTGCAGCGCTGGCCGCTGCATTTGCTGCACCGGGTGCGAACCTGTTCGGCTGGCAACTGACCTTGGGCGTGGCGGCATTGCCTGCGTTGCTCGGACTGATCGCTTGGCTGTGCGCCGCAGGTAGCAATGCTGGCAGCGACAACGAAGCGGGCCTGCCTTACACCAGCGCGCGGCCGTGGCTACTGTTGGCATTTTTCGGTATCGGTACCGGCGCCTACACCCTGGTGCTGGCCTGGCTGCCACCGTTTTACGTCGAATTGGGCTGGACGCCTGCTGAGGCCGGTTATTTACTGGGCGCTCTGACCCTGACGGAAGTCGTTGCAGGCTTGCTGGTATCGGCCCTCATTCACCGCTGCCCCGACCGCAGGCTCCCCCTGACAACGGTGATACTGCTGGTGCTCCTGGGGTTGGCTTGCCTGATGAGCGCACCCCTTGAGCTGGCGATATTGGCTACCTTGTGCCTAGGGCTTGGCATTGGTGCGCTGTTCCCGCTTTCGCTCATCGTCACCCTCGACCATGCGCAGTCGCCGTCTCAGGCAGGGGCTTTGCTGGCATTCGTCCAGGGAGGGGGCTACCTGATTGCAGCCACGGTCCCGGTAATGGCTGGCGTTGTGCGCGACCAGCTCAGCTCCTTGCACTGGGCCTGGGCAGTGATGGTCATCGGTGCCGTGCTGCTATTGGTGTTAACTGCCCGTCTGCGCCCGGCATCCGCTACGCTATCGCTTGCGGCGCGATGATTGCGAACACCGATAAGGCTCGACTACGTGGCCGCCAAACAGCGAAAACCTGACAAAACCGTCAATAAATGAAGGATTTCACAGAAGTTGGCGGTTAATTGAATGACTGGCCAATAATGATGGCCATATGGCATCATTCAAATAAAAACGATCGTTGAGGGTGAGGCACACATCTAAATCTGCAGCGCATCCAGAGCCTGGCGCCACCCGGTGACCCGGCCATTGGGTCAAGCTCTTGACGCCTGCCTGCAAACGTCAAGGAGCACTTCATGCATTTACGGAATATGCGGATCGGTACTCGCGCTGCTGGTGTATTCGCCTTGTTAGGCCTTCTGGTCCTGATCATGGGCCTGGTCGCTCTCTATGAAACCCGGCAGATGGACGCCGCCACAGACGAGATACGAATAACCTGGATGCCCGCAGTGGCTGCTTTGGGTGACATCAGCACCAACCTGGGCCGTTCCCGCGCTGTGACATTGCGCGCCGCACTGGATGACAGCGCCGCAGAGCGCGAGCGCAATGTCGAGATGCTCAAGGGCATCAACGCGCAACTTCAGTCGGGCCTCAAAGACTACCAAGACACCATCATCGACGCCGATGACCGCGCCCTTTTCGACGCTTTCATTACTGCTTACCAGCAGTATTCGGGCCTACAGTCGCAGGTCATGCAAGCCATCGCCGCCGGCCAAGTCAACGAAGCCAGGCAACAGATCAGCGGCCCTCTGACCCAATATGCCGACACCATGATGAAAGCCTTGAGCGCCCTGCTCAGCTACAACAGCAAAGGTGCCGAGGACGCATCGCAACGCAGCAGCGATGTGGCCGACCAGGCCTTCACGGCGCTTATCGCCTCGCTGGCGGTGATCATGCTCGCACTGGCAGGCATCGCCGTAATGCTTACCCGTAGCATCGTGGTACCGCTGGCCGAGGCCGTGACCGTGGCCGAGCGGGTAGCCACGGGCGATCTGACCCACGACATAAAGGTGGTTGGCCATGATGAACCCGCCTTGCTGCTAGGCGCCCTGAACCGTATGCAACGCAGCTTGCGCGACACGATCCGCCAGATCGCCGCCTCCTCTGACCAGTTGGCTTCAGCCTCTGAAGAGCTACACACTGTCACCGAAGACACCAGCCGCGGCCTGCATCAGCAAAGTGCAGAGATCGATCAGGCCGCCACTGCCGTCAACCAGATGACCGCTGCCGTGGAAGAAGTGGCGAACAATGCAGTGACCACTGCCGACGCCTCCAAAGGCGCCGACCAGAGTACCCGCGATGGTCAAGAGCAGGTCAATCAGGCCCTGGCCTCGATCGAGCACCTGGTCAATGACGTGACCGGCACCTCTACCGAGATCGAGCAGCTGGCCAGCAACGCCAACGAGATTAGCCGGGTGCTGGATGTCATCGGGGCCATCGCTGGGCAGACCAACCTGCTGGCGCTCAACGCGGCGATCGAAGCCGCCCGCGCAGGCGAGGCAGGCCGAGGCTTTGCAGTGGTGGCGGACGAAGTGCGTGCCCTCGCCCACCGCACCCAGCAGTCCACTGCAGAGATCGAGCAGATGATTGCCGGTATTCAAAATGGCACTGAGCGTGCGGTATCGGCGATGCACACCAGCCGCGGCCGGGCAAACGGCACGCTGGAAGTGGCGCAAGGTGCTGGTCAAGCGCTGGAAGTGATCGCCGAGGCCATCGCTTCGATCAACCAGCGCAACCTGGTGATCGCCAGCGCCTCCGAAGAGCAGGCGCAGGTCGCACGGGAGGTGGATCGCAACCTTGTGAACATCCGCGACCTGGCGATGCAGACATCGGCGGGGGCCAACCAGACCAGCGCTGCGGCACAGGACCTGTCACGCCTGGCGGTGGACCTGAACACCATGGTGGCGCAATTCAAGGTCTGATCATAAACAGCAAGGGCCGCGTAGCGGCCCTTGCTGGATCTTCATCGCCAATCAGTCGTTGACGCTGGCCATCCTTGTTGCCTGTTCGGCGGCCTGGCCGCGAGTAGCCAGGCAATAGTACAGCGGCACCGTCACGATCAAGCCGAACAACCAAGAAAGGTCGGCGCCTTCGACAAGATTAGAGTACGGCCCCACGTACAGCGCGGTATTGGCGAACGGCAACTGCACCAGGATGCCGCAGGCGTAGGCAATGATCGCATGGTGGTTGAAGCGACCATAGATGCCCCCGTCCGCACGGAAGATCGACTTGATATCGTACCGGCCCTTCTTGATCAGGTAGAAGTCGATCAGGTTGATCGAAGCCCAAGGCACCAGCACCAGCAACAGCGCCAGGATCAGGCCGATGAACTGGCCGATGAAGCCTGCCGAGGCGTTCAAGGCTACCATCGCGCAGCCCAGCAAAATCAACGTCGCCAGGATCACGCGTACCTTGATGCTGGGAGTCCAGTCGGCCGCGAAGGTCTGGATCGCAGTCACGATCGACAGCACCGCGCCATACAGGTTGAGGGCGTTGTGGCTGATGATGTTGAGCAGGAACAGCACCATCAGAATCGGCCCCAGCCAACCGGTGGCCTGCTTGACCGCGTCCATCGCATCAACACCTTCGGGCACGCACAGCACGGCGATGGTGCCGAAACTGAAACACAGGATGGTGCCAAGGGTGGCGCCGAAATAGGTCGCCCAGAATGGCTTGGCGATGCCGACTTCCCGCGGCAGGTAGCGTGAGTAGTCAGAGGTGTAAGGGGAGAAACTGATCTGCCAGATCACACCCAACGACACCGTGGCAATGAAGCCTGACCAATTGAAGGCACCGCGGCTCAAGAAGTCGGCCGGCAACGCCTGGGCGAACATCATGATGAACCCGGCCAGCAGTGCCGAACCCATCACCCAGGTGCCGATACGGTTGAGGATATGGATGAAGCGGTAGCCGATCACCCCGATGGCGGTGGCGCTCAACGCCCCGATCACGATCGCACCCGGCATTGGCACACTGGGGGCGATGCCGTGGATGGTCTTGCCCGCCAGCACGATGTTCGAGATGAAGAAGCCGACATAAATAAGTGCGGTGAAGAACACGATCAACAGCGCGCCGTAGCGGCCGAACTGGCCACGGCTTTGAACCATTTGCGGAATCCCCAGCTGCGGTCCCTGCGCAGAGGCCAAGGCGATGAACACGCCTCCGATCAGATGCCCGAGCACGATTGCGACCAACCCCCACAAAAGGTTCAGGTGGAACACCTGGACCACCATGGCGCCGGTGACGATTGGCAGTGGCGCGATGTTGGTACTGAACCAGAGGGTGAATAGGTCACGCGCCTTCCCATGGCGCTCGGCAGGTGGAACGTAATCGACCGTGTGATTCTCGACAAACTGGTGTTGCGACGACGGTTGGGACATAGGTTTCAGCTCGAAAGGTCGTTTTTATCGTTGTAAGGAAACCGCATCTAGGCGGCCTCTCAGCTGCGGACCATATTATGGTATTCCAAACTTTTGACAACACTGATCCGTAGCAAAAAATGCTATCTGCACCCCTTGCGCAGCGCCTGCGACAAACCGACTCACCGCTCAAAGCCAAGGTTTACGGGGCCTTGAGCCGCTCATCGTTAAATGTGCGCTTAGAAAATTCCGCTTGCAAAATAGGTATTACGGTATACCATCAGACACATCAACGATAAAAACCGCGGACCACCGCAGCCTTTTAGAGGTACTTCCGATGATTGACGCAACCGTCTACAAGAACGTCCTGGGCTCTTTCCCGTCCGGCGTTACCGTCATCACCACCCTGGACGACGACGGCTCGGTCGTCGGCCTGACCGCCAGTGCGTTCTCTTCCCTGTCGATGGACCCACCGCTGGTGCTGTTCTGCCCCAACTACACTTCCGACTCCTACCCCGTACTGATCAAGCAAAAGCGCTTCGCCATTCACCTGCTCTCCGGTGAGCAGCAGGCCGAAGCCTACGCGTTCGCCAAGAAAGGCAAAGACAAGGCCAGCGGCATCGAGTGGAGCCTGAGCGAACTGGGCAACCCGATCCTGGCTGGCGCCACCGCCGTCATCGAGTGCGAACTGTGGCGTGAGTATGAAGGGGGTGACCACGCCATCATGGTTGGCAAGGTACATAACCTGATCGTCCCCGAGGAAGCACCCCGGCCGATGATCTATTGCCGCGGCAAGATGGCCAGCCTGCCGGCATTTGCCTGAGCCTATTGTGAATCGAGACACCTGGCGCCTGCCAAACCTGGCGACAGACACTTACAAGCGTTGAGGAAAGCCCCATGAAATTTTCGTTGTTCGTGCACATGGAACGTTGGGATGAACAGGTTAGCCACCGCCAGCTGTTCGAAGATCTGACCGAACTGACCCTGATGGCCGAGCACGGCGGTTTCAGCACCGTATGGATCGGCGAACACCACGCCATGGAATACACCATTTCGCCAAGCCCGATGCCGCTGCTGGCCTACCTGGCCGCACGTACCGATAAAATTCGCCTGGGCGCCGGCACCATCATCGCCCCGTTCTGGAACCCGATCCGCGTCGCTGGCGAATGCGCCCTGCTCGACGTGATCAGCAACGGCCGCATGGAAGTGGGCCTGGCCCGGGGCGCCTATCAGTTCGAGTTCGATCGCATGGCAGGTGGCATGCCAGCCACCGATGGCGGCAAAGCCCTGCGCGAAATGGTGCCGGTGGTGCGCAAGCTATGGGAAGGCGACTATGCCCACGAGGGCGAGGTCTACAAATTCCCCACCTCCACCAGCGTACCAAAGCCCTTCAACGCCACGCCGCCAATGTGGATCGCCGCTCGCGACCCTGACTCGCATAATTTCGCCGTGGCCAACGGCTGCAACGTCATGGTCACGCCATTGATGAAAGGCGACGAGGAAGTGCTGGACCTGAAGAACAAGTTCCAGGCCGCATTGGACAACAACCCCGACGTTCCTCGGCCGCAATTGATGGTACTGCGCCACACCCATGTCCACAGCCCATCTGAGCCCGATGGCTGGAAGATTGGCGCCCAGGCCATCTCACGCTTCTACCGCACCTTCGACGCCTGGTTCGGCAACAAGACCACCCCGGTCAACGGCTTCCTGGAGCCAAGCCCTGAGTCGAAGTTCGCCGAAGTCCCGGCCTTCCAGTTGGACAATATCCGCAAGAACACCATGATCGGTACGCCGCAAGAGATCATCGCCCGAATCAAGTACTACCAAGAGCTGGGTGTCGATGAGTTCAGCTTCTGGTGCGACAACAGCCTGCCCCACGCCGAGAAGAAAAAGTCGCTGGAGCTGTTCATCAAGGAAGTGGTGCCGGCGTTCGCCTGAATTCCCATTGCCTGAGACATTGCGGGACGCGCCCGCTCACGTTGGCCCCAGTGGCCGACGTGAGCGGGATTTTTTTGTCCGGTGTATGCCCTGGGACGCGTGGTGGTTCGCGGAACGAGCGCCGCGCGGGCGGCGCTGGATCTCCAAGTCACCACAAATCCCAAGCCATCCCCCCACCTTTCGTCCTGGGACAACAGAAATTTTCAGGCACCTATTGCACAACAAATATTATGGTATACCATCAGACAACAAGAGCTGATAACCCTCACCAGGAGCCCCTCCATGAGTTTCGAAATCCGCAAGATCGTCACCTATTCCGAAGAGACCCGTATCGAAGGCGGCAAGGCCACCGACAAGCCTGTGACCATGGTCGGCCTGGCCGTGGTGATCAAGAACCCATGGGCCGGTCGCGGTTTCGTTGAAGATCTGAAGCCGGAAATTCGCGCCAATTGCTCGGAGCTCGGTGCCCTGATGGTCGAACGCCTGACGGCCGCAATCGGCGGTGCCGACAAGATCGAAGCCTATGGCAAGGCCGCTGTGGTCGGCGCCGATGGCGAAATCGAGCATGCTTCGGCCGTGATTCACACCCTGCGCTTTGGCAACCACTACCGCGAGGCGGTCAAGGCCAAGAGCTACCTGAGCTTCACCAACAAGCGCGGCGGCCCAGGCACCTCGATCCAGATCCCGATGATGCAAAAGGACGACGAAGGCCTGCGCTCGCACTACATCACTCTGGAAATGCAGATCGAAGACGCGCCACGCGCCGATGAGATCGTGGTGGTTCTAGGCGCCGCCGACGGGGGCCGCCTGCACCCGCGCATCGGCAACCGCTATATCGACCTGGAAGAACTGGCTGCCGAAAAAGCCAACGCTCAATAACAACAACCAAGACGGGCCGGGGCGTGGCGTGCTTACCCGCCGTGCCCGACCTTCAAGGAGCGCCCTCCATGATTCAGCCTGTCGCTGAACACACACCTGCCGGCACCAGTTACCTGTCCGTCGGCCAGGGCCAACCCGTGGTACTGATTCACGGCGTGGGTTTGAACAAGGAAATGTGGGGCGGTCAGATCGTTGGCCTGGCCAACGACTACCGCGTCATCGTCTACGATATGCTTGGCCACGGCCAGAGCGCCCTGCCGGCCGCCGACATTGGCCTGGAGGGCTATGCCGCCCAGCTCGCCGAGCTGCTTGACCATTTGCAGATTCAACAAGCCACGGTCATTGGTTTTTCCATGGGTGGCCTGGTCGCCCGGGCCTTTGCCTTGAGCTATCCGCAGCGTCTGGCTGCCCTGGTTGTGCTCAACAGCGTATTCAACCGTACGCCCGAGCAGAGTGCCGGGGTCATCGCCCGCGCTGCCCAGGCTGCGCAGCTAGGCCCGGACGCCAACGTCGACGCTGCCCTGGACCGCTGGTTCAGCCGTGAATACAAGGCTGCCAACCCGGCGCAGGTCGCCGCCATTCGCCAAGTACTGGCGAACAATGACCCGCAGGGGTATCACACCACTTATTCGCTGTTCGCTACCCAGGACATGTACCGCGCAAGCGACCTGGGCACTATCCAGGTGCCGACGTTGATCGCCACCGGCGAACTCGACGCGGGCTCCACCCCTGCCATGACCCGTCAGCTTGCCGCCAGCATTCCTGGCGCACAAAGCGTGGTCCTTGCCGAGCAACGGCATATGATGCCAGTGGAAGCACCGCGGGAAGTCAACAAGATGCTTCTGGACTTTCTCGCCCAAGCCCGCATCCTCACCGAATCCGCCAAGGGGATTGTTGCATGACCCTCGTTCGTTTCCAGATGTGCATCGACGGCCAATGGCTCGATGCCCAGAGCGGCAAGACCTTCGACAGCCTCAACCCGGCCACTGCAAAGGCCTGGGCACAACTGCCCGACGCCGACCAGGCCGATGTCGAGCTGGCCGTGCAGGCCGCCCAGCGTGCCTTCGAAAGCCCGGCCTGGCGCAGCATCACCGCCACCGCACGGGGCAAGCTGCTGCGCCGCCTGGGTGACCTGATCGCCGAAAACAAAGAGCACCTGGCTCAACTCGAAAGCCGTGACAACGGCAAGCTGATCCGTGAAACCCGCGGCCAGGTCGGGTACCTGCCGGAGTTCTTCCACTACACCGCCGGCCTGGCAGACAAGCTCGAGGGTGGCACACTGCCGCTGGACAAGCCCGACCTGTTCGCCTACACCGTGCACGAGCCGATCGGCGTGGTCGCCGGGATCATCCCGTGGAACAGCCCGCTGTATCTGACCGCGATCAAGCTCGCCCCAGCACTGGCCGCTGGTAACACCATCGTGCTCAAGCCGTCCGAACACGCCTCGGCAACCATCCTGGAATTGGCTCGCCTTGCATTGGAAGCCGGCTTCCCGGCCGGCGTAGTCAACGTGGTCACCGGCTACGGCCCAAGCACCGGCGCAGCGCTGACCCGCCACCCGCTGGTGCGCAAGATCGCCTTCACCGGTGGCGCCGCCACAGCGCGCCATGTAGTGCGCAGTAGCGCTGAGAACTTCGCCAAGCTGTCGCTGGAGCTGGGCGGCAAGTCGCCGAACATCATCTTCGCTGACGCCGACCTGGACAGCGCCATCAACGGCGCGGTGGCCGGCATCTATGCAGCCTCCGGGCAGAGCTGCGTGGCAGGTTCGCGCCTGCTGGTGCAAGACGAAATCTTCGACGAATTCGTCGAACGCCTGATCGCCCGCGCCAAACGCATTCGCATCGGCAACCCGCAGGACGACGCCAGCGAAATGGGCCCGATGGCCACCGCGCAGCAATTGGCTGTGGTCGAAGGCCTGGTGGCAGCCGCGAAGGCCGAAGGCGCCAAGCTGCACATGGGTGGCAAACGTGCCGAGGTCGAAGGTGATGGCTGGTTCTACGAACCGACCCTGTTCGAGTGCGACAGCAACTCGATGACCATCATGCAGGAAGAGGTGTTCGGCCCGGTCGCCGCCGTCATCCGTTTCAAGACCGAAGAGCAGGCCCTGGCCATCGCCAACGATTCGCAGTTCGGCCTGGCCGCCGGCATCTGGACCCGCGACCTGGGCCGCGCCCATCGCCTGGCGCGAGACGTACGCTCGGGGATCATCTGGGTCAACACCTATCGTGCCGTGTCGGCCATGGCGCCGATCGGCGGCTTCAAGAACAGCGGCTATGGCCGCGAGAGCGGCATCGACTCGGTGCTGGCCTATACCGAGCTGAAGACCGTGTGGATCAACCTGTCCACCGCGCCGATGCCCGACCCGTTTGTGATGCGCTAAGAGGTAGCACGAGATGATCGAACCAGGCATCTACAAAGACGTGATGGGCTCCTTCCCGTCCGGTGTCACTGTGGTCACCACCCTGGACACCGACGGCGGCATCGTCGGCATTACCGCCAGCGCGTTCAGCGCACTGTCGATAGACCCGGCGCTGGTGCTGTTCTGCCCCAACTACGCATCGGACACCTACCCGATTCTGCGCGACAGCAAGCAATTCGCCATTCACTTGCTGTCCGCCGAGCAAACCGCCGAAGCCTACGCCTTTGCAGGCAAAGGCAAGGACAAGGCCAAAGGTATCGAGTGGCAGTTGAGCGCGCTGGGCAACCCGCTGCTGACCAAGGCCACGGCGATCATCGAGTGCGAACTGTGGCGCGAATACGATGGCGGTGACCATGCCATCATTGTTGGCGCGGTGAAGAATCTGGTCCTGCCGGCCGAGCCGGTCACGCCGATGGTCTACCACAAAGGCAAGCTGGGCGCCCTGCCGCCATTGGGCTGATAGACCTCATCGGCTGCTTCGCGGGTGAACTCGCTCCCCAGCGATTGGGCAAAGGCTTGGACCTTCAGGAGCAGACTCACCCGCGAAACAGCCCACACCGATGACCCTGTTTCAGGGGCTGCACTAATCGTCTCACCCTCGGTTGCAGCCCCTTTTTTGATATGGAGCACGGCAATGAGCAACGAGAAATATGAAAAAGGCCTGCAGATCCGCACCCAGGTGCTGGGCGAGGAATACGTCAACCGCTCCATCCAGAACGCCGACGCATTCACCCAGCCACTCCAGGAGCTGGTCACCGAATATTGCTGGGGCCATGTCTGGGGCCGTGAAGGCCTCTCGCTCAAAGAGCGCAGCATGATAAACTTGGCCATGATTTCCGCGCTCAACCGGCCCCACGAGCTCAAGCTGCATATCCGCGGCGCATTGCGCAATGGCCTGAGCCGTGAACAGATTCGCGAGATCCTGCTCCAGGTCGGCATTTATTGCGGCGTGCCCGCGGCGGTGGACAGTTTCCGCCTAGCTCGCGAGGCCTTCGCCGAAGCCGATGCGGAGTCAACCCGTTAACAGCGGGCTGTCCGAACCCACGCAAGGAGCACCGATGGTTCGTGGTGCAATTGTCGGTGGGGGCCGGGCAGCCTCTATCAGAGCGCACTTGATGAAACGCCAGCCCCTCGACGACAGCTTCAAGGTCAACCGCAACCCCGTTACCCTGCGCGAAATCGTGCTCGACAAGCTGCGTGGCGCGATCATGAACTTCCACCTGCTGCCGGGTGACCGCCTGGTCGAACGCGACCTCTGCGACCGCCTCGGCGTCAGCCGCACCTCGGTGCGTGAAGCCCTGCGCCACCTCGAGTCCGAAGGCCTGGTGGAGTTTGCCGACGCCAAAGGCCCTCGCGTGGCCATCATTACCCTGGAAGACGCCCGCGATATCTACGAATTGCGCTGCGTGCTCGAAGGCTTGATCGTGCAACTGTTCACCCTCAACGCCAAGGCCAAGGACATCCGGGCGCTGGAACGTGCGCTGGAGGTCAACCGCGAAGCGTTGGAAGAAGGCGAGCTGCAGCAGGTACTGGATTCGGTGCAAGGTTTCTATGACGTGCTTCTGGAAGGCTCCGGCAACCAGGTGGCTGCGCAGCAGTTGCGTCAGTTGCAAGCCCGAATCAGCTACCTGCGCGCTACCTCGGTGTCCCAAGAGAACCGCCGCGGCGCCAGTAACCGTGAAATGGAAAAAATCGTCGAGGCCATCAAGGGCGGCGATCCGCTGGTGGCACACCAGGCCTCGGTCGATCATGTGCGCGCCGCCGCCAAGGTGGCGCTTGACTACCTGCGTCAAAAGCAGGATGACAATGCCAAAGTGCGCGACATCGTCGAGCCATTGGCCCTGAAGGAACCTCGCATAGGCCGCTGATCATGCCCAACGCCCCGCGCTATTGCCCGCACTGTACCGCCGAACTGGCTCGGGGCGTTCCCACAGGTGATACCCACGAGCGCCTGCATTGCGCCGCCTGCGGTTACATTCACTACGTGAACCCGAAAATCATCGCAGGCTGCATCATCGAGCGTGAAGGCAAGTACTTGCTATGCCAACGCGCCATCCCGCCCCGTCCGGGCACCTGGACGCTGCCCGCCGGCTTCATGGAAGCTGGCGAGACCACCGAGCAGGCAGCCCTGCGCGAGGTCTGGGAAGAAAGCGGCGTGCGCGCCGACATCGTCTCGCCCTACTCTATCTTCAGCGTGCCCAGAATCAGCGAGGTGTACATCATCTTCCGCGCCATCGCCACCGAAGAAACTGGGCAGTACGGGCCTGAAACGCTGGCCTACAAGTTCTTCGAACCCCACCAGATCCCGTGGGACGAGATCTATTACCCGGCCATCCGCCAGATTCTTGAGCGCTACATCCTTGAACGCCAAGCTGGGGTTTATGGCATCTATATGGGCAATGACGACACCGGCAAAGTGCACTTCATGCGCTAACCCAGCGTAAAGCACCCTCGTCAGTAGCGGGAGGCTGCCTTATAGGCCAACCTCGGATCGCTGCCCGGAAGAAGCGGCGGCGGATAACCGCAGAACGCCCGGCTTGCGGCGTCTGCTCGAACAAACCAAGTGGGTGCCCACAGGTTTGCGCCTAGGCGCCACACCGCAGTGCTCGGCAGGCCGCAACAAACCGCTCGCCAAGCGGCTATTCTCGGTGCACCCTTATAGCCTTGTGCAAAAGGATCGGCAGAGCAGATGGCTAAATGGCTACACGGCGGCGGCCTGATGGGCGAGCGCATCCGCAGCTACGATTGGGCGAACACCACTCTCGGCCCACTGCAGACTTGGCCGCAAGCCCTCAAGACCACCGTGGCGCTGTGCCTAGGCTCGCGCTTCCCGCAGGCCGTGCTTTGGGGCCAAGAGTTGCTGACCCTGCACAATGATGCCTTCATGCCAATCCTGGGGCAGAAACCCCAGGCGTTGGGCAGGCCATTCAGTGAGGTCTGGCAAGAGGCCTGGCCCGAGATCAGCCCCATGGCTGCGCGAGCGCTAGCTGGAGAGGCAGTGTTCATCCAGGACTTTGCGCTGACCATCGAACGCAACGGTGGGCCGGAACGCGCCTACTTCACCTTCTGCTACAGCCCCATCCGTGATCACCACGGGACAGTCGTAGGCATGCTCGACACGGTTACCGAAACCACCGCCACAGTACTTGCCAACCAGCGCCTGAACTTTCTCGACGGGCTTAGCCGAGCGCTGGCTGGCGCGACGCAGGCTGACCGAATTCTCGCCATCACCACTCAACAGTTGCTCGAACACATGCAATTGTCGAGTTGCGCCTACGCCATCATGGGTCCTGACGAGGATGCTTTCACCATCTGCGGAGATGCGGTGGCCCCCGGTTCACCGCACTTGCTCGGCCAGTACCACCTGCATGACTTCGGGCAACCGGCCGTCCGCCGCCTGCGTAGCGGCCAAGCTTTGGTGATCAATAACA
The DNA here is from genome assembly GCF_014269025.2 of Pseudomonas promysalinigenes. Taxonomy (NCBI): domain Bacteria; kingdom Pseudomonadati; phylum Pseudomonadota; class Gammaproteobacteria; order Pseudomonadales; family Pseudomonadaceae; genus Pseudomonas; species Pseudomonas promysalinigenes. The sequence continues at coordinate 2,817,927 of NZ_CP077094.1, forward strand.
ACCTGAGCGAGCTGGCGCCGGAGGCGGCGGCCACCTTCCAGGCCATTGGTGTCAGCGCCACCATTTGCATCCCGTTCATCGAAGACGGCCGGCTGACTGCACTGATGGCCATCCACGACAAGCTCCCGCGCCAATGGACCTCCTACGAAAAGACATTGATCAGTGAAGTGACCGAGCGCTGCTGGGCGCATATCCAGCGGGTGCAGGCCTATGCCGAAACGCGCGAGACAATGGCCGCACTACAGGCACTCAATGCGTCCCTGGAGCACCGCGTCGAGGAGCGTACGACCCAGTTGCTACACACCGAAGCCGTTCTGCGCCAGGCCCAGAAACTCGAAGCCATCGGCCAGTTGACTGGCGGCGTGGCCCACGACTTCAACAACCTGCTCACCATCATGCGCTCGTCACTGCACTTCCTGCAGCGCCCCAACCTCGATATCAGCCGGCGCGAACGCTATTTGAAGACCATGACCGACTCGATAGATCGGGGCGCCAAGCTCACGGGTCAATTGCTCGCCTTCGCCAGGCGCCAGGCCCTCAGCCCCCAGGTATTCGAGGCCGCGCCACGTCTGGAGGCCATGGCTGACATGCTCGACACCGCCACTGGCGCACGGATGCTGGTGGAGCTGCAGTTGCCAGAAACGCCCTGCTACATCCGCGCCGACCTCAGCCAACTGGAAACAGCGGTGATCAACTTGATGCTCAACGGCCGCGACGCCATGTTGGGTGAAGGCACTCTGCGGCTGCAGTTGCAGGCCGATCAGTCTGTGCCGGGGCTCGATGGAGTGTTTGCCGCGATTTCGGTAGCCGATAGCGGTATGGGTATCGCGCCTGAGCTGTTGGAGCGCATCTTCGACCCGTTCTTCACCACCAAGGCACTTGGTGAAGGGACCGGCCTGGGTCTGTCCCAGGTGATCGGGTTTGCCAAGCAGTCCGGAGGCGACGTGAAGGTCAGTAGCACACCGGGCCAAGGCACCCGCTTTACGCTTTATCTGCCTCAGGAGCCTGCGCCCACCGACTCAGCGCCGGGCAGCGCAGACGATGAACTACCTGCCCAGGCTGACGGCGAGCCGCTGATCCTGGTGGTCGAGGACAATCCTGATTTAGGCAACTTTACTGCGCAGATTCTCAAGGACCATGGCTACCGCATCCTTTTGGTCACCTCGGCCGAAGAGGCCCTTGCTCAGCTCAGTGGCCCCCAAGGCGATGTTGATGCGGTTTTTTCCGACGTAGTCATGCCGGGTATCGGTGGCCTGGCCCTGGCCAGGCAACTGCAACAGCAGCGGCCACACCTGCCGGTGATCCTGACCTCCGGTTACAGCGAAACAATTGCCGAAGACGGCCACGAAGGTTTCTGCTTCCTGGCCAAGCCGTACTCTGCTGAGCAGCTGTGCCAGCTATTGAACAAAAGACTTCGCGCCTAACCTCAAGGGCTGGCATTGCAAGCTCGAGCATCCAAATAGCCTGCACCATCAAGGGGCGCAGCGCCCCTATGTAGCCCGCAACACCAAAGCCCAGCGAACCCAAAGCCCTCTACTACAGTGCTTGCCATCAACTGGCACTCAACTTGCTACCGTCCACCGCTTAACCTTTTGTCAGCCTTAGGTTTTTTAAGGTTTATGGGTACAAATTTACTAATTTCTCCTAATCGCCACGCCCCGCATCATCACTCCAACAAGAACGCGTCGCCCTTCGCCGGCACGCACCCGGGCAGCACCCGATGCCCCACCTTGCCTTGGAGTCAGTCATGACCAGTGCAGCCAATTCGGCACCCCTCATAGAAAAACACACGATCGGCTACGTACCGCCGCAAGACCGCCATGGAAAGGTAAGGGATCTGTTCACATTATGGTTCGGTGGCAACATCGCACCCCTTCCCATCGTTACCGGCGCCCTGGGCGTGCAACTGTTTCACCTGAACTTGGTGTGGGGTATCGTCGCCATTCTGGTCGGCCATCTGGTCGGGGGGGTGCTGATGGCTCTGCACTCAGCTCAGGGCCCGCAGATGGGCATCCCGCAAATGATCCAGAGCCGCGCTCAGTTCGGCACCCTCGGCGCGTTACTGGTGGTGGTGATCGCCGGGGTGATGTACATCGGCTTCTTCGCCTCCAACATCGTGCTGGCGGGCAAGTCGCTGCATGGCGTGGTCGAGGCCGTACCAGTGCCGGTCGGCATCGTCATTGGTGCGCTGGGCTCAGGCATCATCGGCATCATCGGTTACCGCTTCATTCACGTGCTCAACCGCATCGGCACCTGGGTGCTGGGTATCGGCATCGTGGTGGGCTTTGGCTACATTTTCAGCCATGTGCAAAGCGACGATTTCCTCACCCGCGGCGGCTTCAACCTGGCCGGCTGGCTGGCCACTGTGTCGCTGGCAGCACTTTGGCAGATCGCCTTCGCGCCGTACGTGTCGGACTACTCGCGCTACCTGCCGGCTGACGTGAAGGTCAGCTCGACCTTCTGGACTACCTACCTGGGCTCGGCCCTGGGTTCGAGCTTGTCGTTCATCTTCGGCGCCGTGGCCGTGCTGGCGATCCCGGCGGGCATGGACACCATGGACGCGGTCAAACTCGCCACCGGTACTCTGGGCCCGGTGATGCTGGTGCTGTTCCTGCTCAGCGTGATCAGCCACAACGCCCTCAACCTGTACGGTGCGGTGCTGTCGATCATCACCCTGGTGCAAACCTTCGCCTACCGTTGGATCCCGACCGCCAAGAGCCGCGCGGTGCTGTCGCTGATCGTGCTGGCCGCGTGCTGCGTGGTGGCGGTGTTCGCCTCGGCCGACTTCATTGGCCACTTCGTCGACATGGTCCTGGTGCTGCTGGTGGTGCTGGTGCCGTGGACGGCGATCAACCTGATCGACTTCTATGCCATTCACAAGGGCGACTACGACATCCAGTCGATCTTCAAGGTCGATGGCGGTATCTACGGCCGCTATAACCCGCAGGCGCTGATTGCCTATGCAGTGGGCATCGTGGTGCAGATCCCGTTCATGAACACACCGCTGTATGTCGGGCCGATCTCCGAGCACATCAACGGCGCAGACCTGTCCTGGCTGGTGGGCCTGGCGATCACCTCGCCGCTGTACTGGTGGCTGGCCTCGCGCGACAGCGCTTACCGTCGTCGCCAGACCAGTGCCAAGCTGGCCATGAGTCACTGATTGACCTGTACCGGCCTGCTCGCGGGTGAGCCCGCGATAAGGCCGGTACGCCGTGAAATCACTCCCGCGCAGACCTACACCGCCGGCTTCAAGGCCGGCGGTGTAGTGATGGGTCAGTACGGCGCCTGGCCAGGCACCCAGGCTGTGCCGGCCAACGGCACCCGGGCCATGGCAGCGGCTTCAACGGTCAGTGCCACCAGGTCTTCTGGGTCGAGGTTGTGCAGATGCGACTTGCCGCAGGCGCGGGCCATGGTCTGCGCCTCCAGCACCAGCACCCGCAGGTAATTGGCCAAACGCCGGCCAGCCTCCTCCGGGTTCAGGCGCTTGGCCAGCTCCGGGTCCTGGGTGGTGATACCGGCAGGGTCGCGGCCATTCTGCCAGTCGTCGTAGAAGCCTGCAGCGGAGCCAATTTTCTTCAGCTCACTATCCAGGCGCGGGTGGTTGTCGCCCAGCGCGATCAATGCCGCCGTACCGATGGCCACAGCGTCGGCACCCAAGGCCATGGCCTTGGCTACGTCGGCACCGTTGCGAATGCCACCGGAGACGATCAACTGAACCTTGCGGTGCATACCCATCTCCTGCAGCGCCTGCACCGCCTGGGGGATAGCCGGCAGGATCGGAATGCCAACATGCTCGATGAACACCTCCTGGGTGGCGGCGGTACCGCCCTGCATGCCATCGAGCACGATCACATCGGCGCCGGCCTTCACCGCCAGCTTGACGTCGTAGTACGGGCGGCTGGCGCCGATCTTCACATAGATAGGTTTTTCCCAGTCAGTGATCTCGCGGATTTCGGCAATCTTGATGGCCAAGTCGTCAGGGCCCGTCCAATCCGGGTGACGGCACGCTGAACGCTGATCCACGCCGACCGGCAAGGTGCGCATGCCGGCCACGCGCTCGGTCACCTTCATGCCCAGCAGCATGCCACCGCCGCCCGGCTTGGCACCTTGGCCCAGGACGATCTCGATGGCGTCGGCTTTGCGCAGATCGTCAGGGTTCATGCCGTAACGCGACGGCAGGTACTGGTACACCAGGTGCTGCGACTGGCCGCGCTCCTCCGGAGTCATGCCGCCGTCACCGGTAGTGGTGCTGGTGCCCGCGATGGTCGCGCCACGGCCCAGGGCCTCTTTGGCATTGGCCGACAATGCGCCGAAACTCATGCCGGCAATGGTCACCGGGATTTTCAGGTGGATCGGCTTCTTGGCAAAACGGTTGCCTAACACCACGTCAGTACCGCATTTTTCACGGTAGCCTTCGAGCGGGTAACGCGACACGCTGGCGCCCAGCAGCAACAGGTCGTCAAAATGCGGCACGCGGCGCTTGGTACCGCCACCGCGGATGTCGTAGATGCCGGTTTCGGCGGCACGCTGGATTTCCTGGATGGTCAGGCGATCGAAGGTGGCCGACTCACGCAATACCGGGGGGGTTTGTTCACTCATGGCGATGCTCCTGGATCAGTACGCGCTGGCGTTGTCGACTTTAAAGTTGTACAGCTGGCGAGCCGAGCCATAACGTTTGAAATCGGCCGCCTTGTGCCCAAGGCCGGCCTGGTTCAGCAATTGCTGCAGCTCTTGCAAGTGCTCGGCGCGCATTTCTTTCTCTATACAGTCCGAACCCAGCGACTGCACCGTACCTTTGACGTAGATACGCACCTCATACAGCGAATCGCCCAAGGCATCCCCGGCATCGCCGCATACCACCAGGCGCCCGGCCTGGCCCATGAAGCAGCTCATGTGGCCAATACTGCCGCCAACCACGATATCCACGCCCTTCATGGAAATACCGCAACGCGCGCCCGCATCTCCTTCGATGACCAGTAGCCCGCCATGGGCGGTCGCGCCGGCCGCCTGAGAAGCGCTGCCCTTGACCCTTACCGAACCTGACATCATGTTCTCGGCGACGCCCACACCGACGTTTCCGTGCACAGTGATACTGGCCTGTTGGTTCATGCCGGCGCAGTAGTAGCCCGCGTGGCCTTCGATATCCACCGATACGGCGGCGTTGATACCCACGGCCAGGTTGTGCTTACCGTCAGGGTGGGTCACCCGCCATTCTTGGTCATGCACCTGGCCATGCAGGGACTGGTTGAGTGCGCGCACCGAGGCGCTGGAAAGGTCGATCGTTTTCATGAAGTTCTCCAGTGGTTCGGTGAGGTCAGGCGCTTTCGCGCTCCCAGACGTAGAGCGTGGCCGGGGCAGGCTCCCAGACCTTGGCCTTTTCGATACCAGGCAAGCTCGCCAGCGCTTGATATTCCGAGGCCATGGCCACGTAGTCGTCGGTTTCAGCCAGCACTGCGGGCTTACAGGCGATCGGATCGCGGATCACGGCGAAACCGTTGCGGGTGCCGATGGCAAAGGTGAAAAAGCCGTCCAGATCTTCCAGAGCACCATCCAGGGCCTGGGCCAGGGTATCGCCCTGCTGCAATCGCCAGGTCAGATAGCCAGCGGCGACTTCGGTATCGTTTTCGGTTTCAAAAGTGATGCCTTCGCGACGCAGTTCCTGGCGCAGGCGGAAGTGGTTGGACAGTGAGCCGTTGTGTACCAGGCACAGATCGGCCCCGGTCGAAAACGGGTGGCTACCTTCCAGGGTCACCGCGCTTTCGGTGGCCATGCGGGTATGGCCGATGATGTGGCTCCCTTTCATGCCTGCCAGGCCGAAGCGGCTGGAAATGTCTGCCGGCAGGCCCATACCCTTGAGGATCTCGATGCTCTGCCCGGCGCTCATGATGCGCACATCCGGTGCCAGCTCAGTCAGGGCCTTACGGACGAGCGCCTCGCTGGTTTGGGCTTTGAGTACGGCAGCGCTGGCGTTCTGGAACCAGTCCAGCGAGCAACCCAAGCGCCCTTCGAGCTGACCCATCAGGGCGGCCCAGGGATAGTCTATCTCCGTCACCTGCAGCGTCAGCTTGACCCAGCCATCGGTCACTTCATCGCCATAGATGGCAAAGCCGGCACTGTCCGGGCCGCGGTCGGTCATGGCTTGGAGCATGGGTTCGAAAAGTTTGCCGAGCTGCGCATGCAACTGCGGCTTTTTCAGATACAGGCCTACGATTCCACACATGCTGATACTCCTTCTATGCAGTGGGTAGCCGCTGCAAGCGCCGCCACCCCGGGATTGGGTTGGCGGTCAGAAGAATTCGGTGTAACGCTGGATTTCCCAGTCGGAGACGTGGCGGCAGTACTCAACCCACTCCATGCGTTTGAGCTTGATGAATTCGTCGACGATCTGGGCACCGAGCACCTCGCGAAACAGCGAGTCGGCCTCGAGCGCGTCAACGGCCTCTTTGAGCGACTGCGGCAGGGTCGCGATACCCCGTGCGGCGATCTGTTCCAGGCTCAGGTTGTAGAGGTTCTCGTTGCACATCTGGCCCGGTTCCAACTCGCGGTCGATGCCATCAAGGCCTGCAGCGATGATCGCGGCAGTGACCAGGTACGGGTTGCAGCCGGCGTCGGGCAGGCGAAACTCCAGGCGTCCGTATGGGATGCGCACCATCGCCGATCGATTGTTGGCGCCGTAGGCGACGAAAGCCGGCGCCCAGGTGGCGCCGGAAAGCGAGCGACCCACCACCAGGCGTTTGTACGAGTTGACCGTCGGCGCTGCGAAAGCGCATAGCGCCGGACCATGGGCCAGCAAGCCAGCGGCGAAGTGGTAAGCGAGCTTCGACAGGCCCATGCCGCTGCTGTCGGAGGGGTCGTGGAACAGGTTCTTGTTGCTGCTACTGGCCAACGACAAATGGAAGTGCATGCCATTGCCAGCGCGCTTGGGGTCGGGCTTGGGCATGAACGAGCAAATCATGCCCAAGTCATTGGCGATCTCGCCGGCGGCCATGCGGAAGAACGTGAAGCGGTCGGCCGACTCCATTGCGTCGCTGTAGGTGTAATTGATTTCGAATTGGCCGTTGGCATCTTCGTGGTCGATTTGGTAAATGTCGAAGCCAACCGGCTGTAGCGCCTCGGTCAAGCGTTCGAGAAACAATCGCGAACGCGAAAGGCCTTTGTAGTCGTAGCAAGGCTTATCGAGGTTGTCGGAGGCATCCACCAGTTGCAGCTTGCCGCCCTCGTCCCGGCGGAACAGGCTGAACTCCGGCTCCAACCCGGTGTTCAGCGTCCAGCCCTTGTCGGCCAGGCGCTGTACCTGTTGCTGCAACACGTAACGGCTGTCATAGGGCCAGGGCTGGCCATTGACATGTCCGACGCAGACCACGCGGCCATAGCCCGGCTGCCACGGTACTGGAATCAACGTGGACAGATCGCCACGGGCCATGAAGTCCGGGCCATGGGGCTCCATGCCCATGCCGCAGATGGCGAACCCGGCAAAGCCGGCACCCTCTTCAGCTACCATTTTCAGGCCCGATACCGGCACCGACTTGGTCTTCGCCGATCCGTGGATGTCGACGAACTGCGCCAGCACGTACTTGATACCGTGCTGATCGAGGGTGCGCTGCGTTTCTGCTGGCAACATGGGTTGGTCACTCCTGGCTGAGGTGCGCTAATTCCGCATGGGAAATTTACTTTCCCAGCAGGAATGCAATGTGCTTGCCAACATCGCAATGCTTCAACGCCATCTCGCGCTTCTACGCCCTACTCACGGCTCAGGCCGCTCTTGAGATGCCTTGCAAGCCCTATGGGAGAAGCTTCGGACCCTCAGAAACCAGGGCAAAATCAGTACAGGTTTTTCTGCCACCTTTATGGGAAACTTGTTTTCGTCTGAGGAAAAAAACGCGCAGACTACCTAAGCCGCGCACTTTCCCAGTGCGAAATATTTATTCTTGAACTGAAAACGTGCAGGGCATTTGATGTCAACCGAAACCGAACCGCGGCTGCGCCTGGAGCAATACCTGGGTTTACAAATCAAGCGCCAGCGCCAGGCTCAGTCGCTCAAGCTTGCCGACGTGGCACGCATTGCAGGCATCAGCCAGGGCATGCTGAGCAAGATCGAGAATGCGCAAGTGTCCACCAGCCTCGACACCCTGAGCCGCCTGTGCGACGTGCTGGGGATGCCGATGGCCAAGCTGTTCAGCCAATATGATCAGCCTGATGGCAATGCCTTGCTGGTCAAGGACGGCGAAGGGCTGGAGGTGGTGCGCCGCGGCACCGAGAAAGGCCATACCTATCATTTGCTCAACCATGCCAGAGGGCCGAAGAAAAACTTCGAGGCGTACATGGTCACCATGGATGACGCCAGCGAGGAATTCCCAACCTTTGCCCATCCCGGTACCGAGTTCCTACATTTGCTGGAGGGTGAACTGGTCTATCGCCACGGCAACCAGCTCTACCGCATGCAGGCCGGGGACAGCCTAACATTCGATGGCGAAACGCCCCATGGGCCGGAGCAACTGGTGAAAGTGCCAATTCGCCTGCTTTCGATCATGAACTACAGCGACGAGTAAGCCTGCGCTCTTTCAAGCCCCTTCTGGCAGAAGGCTGCGGTCGAACATGAATACTCGGTCGCCTTGCGGCGTGTGCTCATACAACTGCTGCGGTCGGCCTAGACGGGGCTGGTTCTTTTCCCCCGTATCGCGCACCCACCCCAGCTCGCGCAAGCGATCCAGGCGTTTGCGCAGCGACGTGTTGTTCACCGCCTGCCCCAAACACGCCTGCACCGCCCCTACTGCATCGAGCACCGTGAACTTTTGCGCCAGCAGATACAACGGCAGACTGCTGTAAAGAGTCTTGGATGCCAGGCGTTCGCGCACCCGTTCGACCAGTAGGTTATGGTCGAACGGCAATAGCACCTTGCGCTCGATCACACTGACGAGATCGAAAAATGCCAATTGCTCATCTTCAATTTGCTGTTGCGGGTTGAGCAGCGCGAGGTAGTAGGTACTCAACGACCACCCACGCGGATCGCGGAAAGCATTGCCTTCAGTCCCCACTTGTTCAAGGTGGCACGGCACAACCCGAGCCTTCTCACACAAGGCGCGCTGCGCCGCGCCGTCCAGGGTGGTATCGGCAATGCGCCCATTGACGATGACGCCAGGCAAGGCCCATTGGCCGGCATGGGGTTCGCGCTGCCGACGGCGCAACAACACTTGCAGATGCTGGGCATCAGGGGCCAAGCGCAGGGCGACGATATCGACACTGGCCAGGACTTCGACTGTACTCACGACAAAGCTCCTTATCAATCAAGCCAATAATCCACCAGAGCGTCTAAGTATGGCAAGCCAGAACATCACCAAAAGGAGAACTTGACACACTTACAACACCAGGTGGATTATATAGCCATTCCAGCGAGGAGACCCGCCATGAAGATCGCCAGTTTCGATGTGGATGCGCAAAATGGCTTCACCGCCAATGCCCCCCAGGAGTTGCCGGTGCCCGAAGGCAACGAAATCGCCCCGGACCTCAACACGATGGCCCTGCGCGCCGATCTGCGCCTGGGTAGCAAGGACGCCCATCCGGCCAACGCGGCGTGGGTGGTGGCCGAACCCGGCCAGATGCTGCAACCGCTCGGCCTGGCCAATGCCGACCTGACCTGGGTCAGCCACTGCGTCCCCGGCACCCCTGGTTTCGACCTGCTGCCCGGCCTGCCCGCGCCCATCGACTACGACTACTTCGTCTGGAAGGGAGTCGAACCCGACCTGCACCCCTACGGCGCTTGTTATCACGACCTGGCAGAACGGCGCTCCACGGGGGTTATCGAGTACCTCAAAGTGCAGGGTGTAGGCGCGGTGATCGTTGGCGGCCTGGCGTTGGACTATTGCGTCAAGACCACCGCACGGCAACTGCGCCAGGCAGGGTTCAAGGTGCTGCTCTATCTACCGGCCTGCCGAGCCCTGACCCAGGCAGGTGCCATCACCGCGTGCGGCTCGTTGGCCGCCGAAGGGGTGATCCTGTGCGGCGACGAAGCAGCCCTGGACTACCAGCTCTCTCTGATCAAGGAAGACCGCCCATGAGTGAAAGCGTCTTTGGCCCGCGCATCATCCAGAACCTACTGGACACCGACTTCTATAAAATCACCATGATGCAAGCGGTGCTGCACAACTACCCCAACGCTGAGGTGGAATGGGAGTTTCGCTGCCGCAATGGCGAAGACCTCTCGCCATACCTGGCAGAGATACGCTATCAGATCGAGCAGTTGGCTGAAGTGACAGTCACCCATGACCAGTTGGCCTATCTGGAAAAGATCCCGTTCCTCAAGCCGGACTTCCTGCGCTTCCTCAGCCTATTCCGCTTCAACCTGCGCTACGTGCAGGTCGGCCTCGACGCCGCTGGGCAGTTGGCTATTCGTGTGCGTGGGCCTTGGCTGCACGTGATTCTCTACGAAATACCGCTGCTGGCGATCATCAGCGAGGTGCGTAACCGTATCCGTTACCGTGACGTTGTCATCGAACAAGTAGGTGAGCGGTTGTACCAGAAGCTTGACTGGCTCAAGGCACAGGCCAGCAACGAAGAGCTCGCTGGCTTTCAACTGGCCGACTTTGGCACTCGGCGGCGGTTTTCCTACCGCGTGCAGGAAGAGGTGGTCTACATCCTCAAGCATGACTTCCCTGGCCGCTTCGTCGGCACCAGCAACGTGCACTTGGCCCGCGAGCTTGAACTCAAGCCGCTGGGTACCATGGCCCACGAGTGGTTCATGGCCCACCAACAACTGGGCCCGCGCCTGGTGGACAGCCAGGTGGCGGCCTTGGAATGTTGGGTGCGGGAATACCGGGGCTTGCTGGGTATCGCCTTGACCGACTGCATCACCATGGACGCGTTTCTGGGCGACTTCGACTTGTACTTCGCCAAGCTGTTCGACGGCCTGCGCCACGACTCGGGCGACCCGCTAGTGTGGGCGGAAAAGGCCATCGCGCATTACGAACGGCTGGGGATCGACCCTAAGAGCAAGACGCTGATCTTCTCCGACGGGCTGGACTTCGCCAAAGCCTTGGGCCTGTATCGAGCCCTGCATTCGCGTATCAACGTAAGCTTCGGCATTGGCACACGCCTGACCTGCGATATTCCCGGTGTTGAACCGATGAACATCGTGATCAAAATGACCGACTGCAATGGCGCGCCAGTGGCGAAAATTTCCGACAGCCCTGGCAAGACACAGTGTCGGGATGAGAACTTCGTGGCCTACATGAAACACGTGTTCAAGGTGAACTGATCTGCGGGGCCGGGTACGTCGGCGCGTCGCCGGCTAGGGCAGGCATAACCCTAGAACTTTACCTTCCCCCTGCCCGCCTTGATGGTGCTGCGCTTGGCCTTGCCTTCTAGCCGACGGGTTTTCGAACCAAGGGTCGGTTTGGTGGGGCGGCGCTTTTTCTGGATTTCGCCCGCCGCGAGAATCATTTGGGCCAGACGCGCCAGCGCGTCGGTGCGGTTCTGCTCTTGGGTGCGAAACTGTTGGGCTTTGATGATCAATACCCCATCTGCGGTGATGCGGCTGTCGCGCAAGGCCAGCAGTCGCTCCTTGTAAAACTCGGGCAAGGACGAGGCTCGAATATCGAAGCGCAGATGCACAGCGCTCGACACCTTGTTGACGTTCTGCCCGCCCGCCCCTTGCGCGCGGATGTAGGTCAATTCGATTTCAGCATCTGGCAGATGCACATGATTGGTGATGCTAAGCATGACAGGGCCCTTTTCGAAGTGCCCATTATCACGGCACACACCACTCTTCCAAAGCTAAACCAACCCTGCAGCACCTCACTCGCCCGTCACATCGGTTTTTTGCACAAGCAATGACGAACAAATTTGTACAGATTGGCACTATCGCCACCTGAAATGGCCATTTCAGCACGATAAATATGCAAAATACTTGTACAGCCCACTTCCTTTGTACAAGTATTGGAGCAATACTGTTCCCACTGAGCGTGTACGCACCTCCGGAACTGGCACGGAGCCTTCACACTGCCGTCAACCCACGAGGTGCGAGATTACCTATGCAACTGATACCCCTTACGCTTCAACAGCCTTCCGGTTGCCGCAACTGCAGGGACAATAAAGCTATGGACTTCGACTTCACGATGGCGTTCCAGCCAATCGTGAACACGCGGGATCACAGCATCTTCGGTTACGAATCGTTGGTGCGCGGCATAGACGGAGCAGGTGCTCAAGCCGTCTTGAGCCAAGTGAATGATCTGAACAGGTACAGCTTCGATCAGGCCTGCCGCGTCAAATCCGTCGAACTGGCCGCACAGAACGGCATCCAAGCATTTCTCAGCATCAATTTTCTGCCCAACGCCGTCTACCAGCCGCAAGCGTGCATACGAACAACGCTTCAAGCGGCTGAAAAGTACCAGTTCCCCATTGAAAAGATGATTTTCGAAGTCACCGAGAGTGAGAGCATCACCGACAGATCTCATATCAAGAAAATCTTGAGCAGTTATAAAAAACAAGGCTTCAAGACTGCTATCGATGACTTTGGCGCCGGCTATGCCGGCCTGAACCTGCTCGCGGATTTTCAGCCAGATATCATCAAAATCGACATGGACCTGATCCGAGGTATAGGCCAGAGCAGACCCAAGCAAGTCATAACCTCAGGGATCGTCACAATGTCCCGCGAGTTAGGCATCGAGGTCATCGCCGAAGGGGTCGAGACCTTCGAAGAACTCGTCACCCTGCAAGCGCTTGGTATCAACCTGTTCCAGGGCTTTCTTTTCGCTCGCCCAGCTTACGAAGGCCTTCCTGCCATCCATTGGCCTTAGCAGCGCTCGCCAGACTTGGCTTTTCATAACCCAATGCCTTCATCCCTCGTGCGCACCGATATCGGGCCAGCCTATGTTCAATAAACGACTTAAACTCGATCTTGAAAACCTATCTTTGGCATTGAAAAGCAAGCAAGCGAGGGAACGCGCGCTGGATCTATCCAACATGATGCTGGAGTTGACGCCAAATGCCTTGATACTCGCTGCCAACCAAAACCTCCTGCATGCGCTTGGCTACAACCTGGAAGATATCATCGGCAAGCACCACAACGTGCTTGAAGCACATGAGTCGACGACCTCGTGTACCAGTGGCGATCTTTGGCCAAGGCTGCGCCAGGGTACGCCTGTTTCGAATCGCGTGATGTTGCGCAGTAAAGATCGAACCATTCTGTGGCTAGAGGCGAGTTACAACCCTGTCCATGGCGCCGACGGGCGCGTGGAACGCATCATCATGCTGGCCCACCCGATCACCGAACGGGTAAAGCTTGAACAAGAGCAGCACAGCACCATGGACGCGATCAACCGATCAATGGCCATGGTGTCATTCGATCCTGATGGTCATGTGCTTGAGGCCAATCAGAACTTCTTGCGGACCATGCGTTATGAACTGCAAGACATCAAAGGCAAGCACCATCGCCTATTCTGCACCCGTGAAGCCTCGGGCTCGGCTGACTACAGGACGTTCTGGGCTCAATTGAACAAAGGCGAATTCTGCTCTGGCCGCTTCGAGCGGATCGATCGGCTGGGCGCTACCGTTTGGTTGAGCGCCACGTACAACCCGGTGTTCGATGGGCAAAACAAGCTCTACAAGATTGTTAAATTTGCCCGCGACATCACCGCTCAAGTCAATCAGCAAAAAGCAGAGTCAGCGGCGGCGAGCCTGGCCTACGCGGTTGCCCGGAGGACCGATGACCACGCAGTGCAAGGCGCGCGCATCATCGGCGATACCATTGCCACTGTGAGGGAAATCGCTGCAGAACTGTCCAAGGCTGCGCAGCGTATCCATGCGGTGAACCAGCAATCGGAAGTCATCACCCAGATTATTCAAACCATTCGCGAAGTCGCCGAGCAAACCAACCTGCTGGCCTTGAACGCAGCGATCGAAGCGGCCAGAGCAGGAGAACACGGCAGAGGTTTTTCTGTGGTAGCAGACGAAGTACGCAACCTGGCAGTGCGTACCGCTCAGGCCACGATGGAAATCAAAGAGGTGGTACAGCGTAATAATGATCTGTCCCAACAAGCCGTCCAGGGTATGCAGATCAGCCTGGACAAGACCGGCCTTGGTGTTGAAATGGTTGGCAAGGCAGGCAAAGTAATCGAGGAAATTCAATGCGGGGCACGCCAGGTGGTGGAGGCGGTCAAGCAGTTCGGCCAAACGGTACAACACTGATCGCTTGGCTATCACAGCCTAGTGTTGCCCCAAACAGAGCTCCATGAACCGTGACGCTGCGCGGGAGGGTGCGGCGGCATGGGGTAGAAGAATGGAAAAGCGCCGCAGAAGAGGTTCATGCGCGATTCTCACTGCCCGTAATACGCCATCTTCGTGGCGGATCGACATAGCCGACACGAAGCCAATCCCCATGCCAGCCCGGACGGCCTCCTTCACCCCCTCCACACCCGCGATCTCCAGCGCCACACGCACGGCGATGCCTTGCCGGGCGAATGCCCGTTCAACGATCTGACGCACCCCGGAGCCACTTTCGCGAAGCACCAAAGGGTAAGCGCCCAGCGCCGTGAGGGACTGTTCGGTTTCGTCCGCAAGCGGATGGCCGCCGGGAACGATCGCCACGATTTCATCCTGCTGCCACGGAGTGACGCCCGTGCCCACGGGCAAGTCTTGCCCAGGCGGGCCTTCTATCAAGGCGATGTCGACACTGTGCAGTGCCGCGACGATTTCTGCCGTATTGCCGTGGGTCGTGCTGACCAGCACATCGGGGTAGCGCGCATGGAAGTCTGCGATCAGGTAGGGCAACAGGTAGCTGGCCGGCGTGGTACTGGCACCAATGCGCAGCGTGCCGCGTTCCAGCCCACGCATTGCTTCAGCCAAAGCCTGGGCTTGGCGGAAGGTTTCCCGAAGCCGCTGCGCATGGGCCAGCAATTGCTCGCCGGCCGCGGTCAGGCGCACGCCACGGCCGGCACGCTGATACAGCGGCTCGCCGAAGTCTTCCTGGAGCAATTTGAGCTGGCCGGAAACCGCAGGTTGCGACAAATGCAACGCCAAAGCGGCATGGCTGATATTGCCATGCTCGGCGACGGTTGCGAACGTTATCAGCTGCTCTGGGCTCATACCCCTAAAATATCAGCTAGTCGGATATTTGCCATCCTAAATCACGATTTTTTATAAGCTTATAACCGGAATAATCTAGGCCATGTCGTAATCCTTCCAGAGGTCCTAACATGGCCACGGTTTCTTCTAACTCCCCGTTGGCGCCCACCCATTCCCCCCGAGGGCGGCTCAACGGCATTCTGTTCGTTGCATTGTTTGCGCTGGCAGTCACCCAGTTGGCAGCCCTGCCCAGCATTGCCAGCCTCGGCATCAGCCCCTTGATTGTCGGGATAGTGGCCGGCGCCCTGTACGGCAACGTTCTGCGCGACGCCGTACCCGCAGGTTGGGCGGCCGGCGTCAACTTTTCCGCACGCCAGTTGCTACGCATCGCCGTAGCCTTCTTTGGCCTGCGCGTGAGCTTGCAAGAAATTGCCGAGGTCGGCTGGGCTGGGCTGTGCGTTTCTCTGCTGGTGGTCAGCAGCACGCTGTTGATCGGCTGGTGGTGCGGCACCAAGCTGATGAAGCTGGACCGCGACACCGCGTTGCTGACTGCAGCCGGCAGTGCGATATGCGGTGCTGCGGCAGTGCTCGCGTTCGAATCGGCGCTTCGCAGTGCCCCTCACAAAAGTGCCATGGCAGTGGGCAGCGTGGTGTTGTTCGGTACGTTGTCGATGTTCCTTTTGCCATGGGCGATCAACGCTGGCTGGCTGCCGCTGGACACACTAGGTGCCGGCCTGTTCCTCGGCGGCACCGTGCACGAAGTGGCTCAAGTCGTGGGCGCGGCCAGCAACGTCAGCCCTGAAGCCACGCACATTGCGACCATCGTCAAGATGACCCGCGTGATGCTGTTGGTGCCGGTGCTGCTGGTGGTGGGTATCTGGGTCAGCCGCTCACGCCGGCCGGGCCTTGCCCAGGGCAATGGTCCCATCACCCTGCCCTGGTTCGCCTTCGGCTTCCTCGCCCTGGTTGTGGTGAACTCGCTGCAGGTACTACCGGGCAGTGTGACCCAAGCAGTCAATAGCCTGGACACATTCGCCCTGACCATGGCCATGACCGCCCTCGGGATTCAGACGCGCTGGAGCCAGATCCGTCAGGCAGGCCCCAAAGCACTGCTCACTGGCGCACTGCTCAACGTATGGCTCGTCGCGGGTGGCCTGGCAATCACTTTGGCCGTACAACGCCTTTTAGGTTGACGTGCAATGATCGGTATGGTGTTGTCTTACAAGGATGTTTTTACCTGCACAGGAACGACTTAGATGCCTCAACGCCACGTCATCAATGCATCCGTCAGCCCCAAAGGCAGCCTGGAGACGCTGTCGCAACGTGAAGTCCAACAATTGAGTGAAGCCGGTAGCGGTACGCTCTACACCTTGTTCCGCCAGTGCGCCCTGGCCATTCTCAATACCGGCGCCCATGTCGACAATGCCAAGACCATCCTTGAGGCTTACAAGGACTTCGAAGTCCGTATCCACCAGCAAGACCGGGGCGTACGCCTTGAACTGCTGAACGCGCCTGCCGATGCGTTCGTCGACGGCGAAATGATCGCCAGTACCCGAGAAATGCTGTTCAGCGCCCTGCGCGATATCGTTTACACCGAAAGCGAACTGGCCAGCCAGCGCATCGACCTGGAAAGCTCCCAGGGGATCACCGATTACGTTTTCCATTTGCTGCGCAACGCCCGTACCCTGCGTCCGGGTGTGGAACCCAAAATGGTCGTGTGCTGGGGTGGCCACTCGATCAGCAGCGAGGAGTATCAATACACCAAGAAGGTCGGCCATGAGCTGGGCCTGCGCAAGCTGGACATCTGCACAGGCTGTGGCCCCGGCGTGATGAAGGGCCCGATGAAAGGCGCCACCATCGCCCATGCCAAGCAGCGCATGCACGGCAGCCGTTACCTAGGCCTGACCGAGCCCGGCATCATCGCTGCCGAGGCGCCGAACCCTATCGTCAATGAACTGGTGATCCTGCCAGACATCGAAAAGCGCCTTGAGGCCTTCGTCCGTGTCGGCCACGGCATCATTATCTTCCCTGGCGGTGCCGGCACCGCTGAAGAGTTCCTCTACCTGCTCGGCATCCTGATGCACCCGGACAACCAGGACCTGCCCTTCCCAGTGGTGCTCACTGGGCCACGCAGCGCCGAACCGTTCCTGCAACAGCTGCATGCCTTCGTCGGCGCCACCCTTGGCGAAGCCGCGCAGCGTCACTACCAGATCATCATCGATGACCCGGCGCAGGTCGCACGGCAAATGATCGAAGGGCTCAAAGAGGTCAAGCAGTTCCGCCGCGAACGCAACGATGCCTTCCACTTCAACTGGCTGCTGAAAATCGACGGAGGCTTCCAGCACCCGTTCGATCCAACCCACGCCAACATGGCCGAATTGGCCCTGAGCCGCGATCTGCCCCCCCACGAGTTGGCCGCCAATCTGCGCCGGGCGTTTTCCGGCATCGTGGCGGGCAACGTGAAGGACAAGGGGATCCGTTTGATCGAGGAGCACGGGCCGTATCAGATCCGTGGCGATGCGGCGATACTCGAGCCGCTCGGCCGCCTGTTGCAGGCATTCGTCGACCAGCACCGCATGAAATTGCCAGGCGGCGCAGCTTACGTGCCTTGCTATCAGGTGGTGACCTGAGGGTGCCGGGGCCGCACGTCGGCCCCGCTTGTCACAAGCCGGCCAAGGTACGATTCACCAGGCGGATGCTGTCACGCCCCCCGCGCTTGGATTGATACAACGCCACATCCCCCTGCTCGATCACTGCTGCCAGGCTGGCTGGCGGCTGGTCGAACAGGTTGGCGCCAATACTCAAGGTCACTGCCTGCGGGGTCGGCATCCCCTCCCTGGCAAACGTCTGGAACTGCTCGCGCAATTGGCTGCCCAGCTCCACCACTTTTTCGCTGCTGGCATCGCTGAGCAGAATCACGAATTCATCGCCACCCAGCCGCGCGGCCAGCGACCGTTCCGGCAGCACTGCGCGAATCATTTCACTTAAGGCAATCAACAGACGGTCGCCAGCGGCATGCCCGTGCAGGTCGTTGACCAGCTTGAAATTGTCGATATCGATCAGCAACAACGCACCTGGGTGCGTGGGACTGACCGCCTTGAACAGGTGCGGTGCGCGAACTTCCAGGGCACGCCGGTTGTACAACGCTGTCAACGGGTCACGGGCGGCCAATCGGGCAATGCGCTCTTCCCGGCGATAACGCACGGTGCCGGTCATCGACAGCGCAATCAGCATCAGTGCCATTGCCCCTTCCACCAGCGAAATCTGGATGATCAGGCCGCCAAAGGTTGCCAGGTCAATCAGCGAACCGGACGTCAAAGCCACGATCGCCTTGGCCACATAGAACATGCCATGGAACAGCAGCACGTAACGCAGCTGCACCGCTCCCACACTCAGTGATTTGCCATGGGGCCGTAGCAGCCAGCTGGCCTTCAAGGTCAACAGTGCCACCAGCAGCGAGTTGACGGTCAGCATGACTTTCGACCATTGTGGCCCCACTGGCAGCAGCAGCAAGCCAAACCACACCAGCACCATCAGCAGCCACCCCCGCGAAAGCCGGGTTTGGGTAAAACGCACCACCCCGGCCAGGAAGCACGCGTGCGCGACCACCAGCAAGCCATTGGCGAGCCAGATCCCGATCAGCAGCAGGCCGATCCCGCGTAGCAGAGCCAGGGTCGAGCCGACTGTGATGGTGGCAAAACCTGCACTCCAGAACAGCAGCGAAGTTTCGCGGACACTGCGCCACTCGATCGCCAGGTAGAACGCCGCAGCAGCGGCCAGGGCGACGGTGATGGTCAGCATCGTAGGTGGATCAAGCGCCATATACGGATTGGCCTATCTGGTTAACGAGAAAAGGCTGATTGTATGCGCTTGAGAGAACTTTTCAGAGGGGCGACACTTCGCTTTGCATGCAAATGAATAGCTCCCTGCAAGCTGTGCATGTCCTGGCCTGGTTGGCGACCTGACGCCCCAGGCCTGAAGTTCATCTTAGCGGATGCTTGCCAACAAGGATTCGCACAGCCCAGCAAAAGGGCCGCCTGTGTCCGCCGCCGGTCAGAGCATTCGCTTGATCAATGGCTCAAGCCGGCTGTAGCGTAAGCGGCGCAGGAGTTTGCGTACGTTCTTGGGGTGCTCGGCCTTCTCGCCCAGTTCGGCGACCGTACTGATTTGTGGAGCATGCCGGCGGATACTCTCAAGCTCCACCGCACGCGGCACCCGCCATTGTCCCTGGGGATCGTCGATCAGCAGGCCGTTTTCCAGGTCGAGGTTGAACCCGCGTGGGTTAAGGTTGTTGCCGGTCAACAGGGAATAACGCTGGTCGATCCAAACCCCTTTGGCATGAAAGGTATGCCCTGGGTCGTTCCAGATACGTATCTGCAGTTGACCGCTGGCGACGGCGGTGTGACGGCGCCGTGCAAAAGCTCGCAGGTTATCCTCATACAGGTAAGGCAAAGCGCCGCTGGCACTGAATGGCTCACCAGGCGCGATATAGAAGTCATTGGCAGTACGGTGGCCGACAATCAGCTCGATACGCACGCCACGGTCCAAGGCATGGTCGATCTCACGCATCACCACGCGCGGGGGGTTGAAATACGGGGTACTGATGACCGCCTGCTCATGCGCTTGAGCCAGCAAAGCGCAGATTGTGCGGTTGAGCGGGTTGCCGCGACCCACCCCGAGCAATGGGATTACCCGCAACCCCTGCCCTGCCACCGCCGCCGGCGCGTCGTACGCCATGCGCCGAAGGCGTGCGCGCAGGCGCCGTATGTCGCCGCGCAGACTGCGGGTAGGCGGGGGCGCTGGGAGGTCCAACCGAGGGGTCGCGGTATGATGCAAAAGGCGCTGAACCAGGTCGACCATGGAGTCGGCCAGCCCCGGCGAATGGAACAGATGATAACGGTCAAGCCGATAACGATCGAAGCGGTGCAGGTAGACATTGTTGAGGCTGGCACCGGTATAGATCACGCAGTCATCGATCACGCTGCCTTTGAGGTGCAGCACGCCGAACAACTCACGGGTCTGCACCGGTACGCCATGGATCACGATGTCGAGCCCATGCAACTGGCGCTGGGCCTGGTACCAGGCTGCATTGCCAGGTTGGCGCCCGGCCCCCAGCAAGCCTCGGCGGGCGCGGAACCAGTCGACCACGATGATCACCTGCAACTGCGGCCGGTGCGCTTTGGCCTGGTAGAGCGCGTCGAGCACCTCCTGGCCGGCCTCGTCCTCCTGCAAGTACAGTGCGACGATGACGATGCGCCGCGTCGCCGAGGCAATGCGCTCGAGCAGGCAGGTGCGATAGGCCGCGGCATCGGGCAGCACCTGGACCGCCTCGGGTGCAATGGCGAAGCCCGGCAGCGCCGCCAGCATGGATTCGGGGTTCACGTACGATCACCTTCCTTTTTGTAGTCAGGACCATTCCTGGCCGTTGCGCGGGGGTTTAAGATCAGCCCGGCGACGACCCTTAATAACAAGACATCCACTAGGCCTGTTTTTTCCACTGCCCCCTGACCCACTACGCCTCAGCTTGCACAGGAAGATCGCAATGGTCCACCCCCTTGCTACCGGCCAATCCCTACCGCCAACCAGAACCTTCGGCTTTCTGGTGTTGCCAAACTTCACCACCATCGGCCTGGCGTCGGCTGTGGAGACCCTGCGCATGGCCAACTTGGCCGCGCGTCATCCGTTGTACCGTACCGTGCTGATTGCCGCCAGTGCAGAGCCAGTGGTGGCCAGCAACGGCATGCGGGTGCTGCCCGACTACAGCATTGCCCAGGCGCCAACGCTCGATGCGCTGTTCGTGGTCGGTGCCAACCCGATTGATCGCAGCCGCAGTGGCGCACGGCCGCTGATCGACTGGCTTCGTACTAGATGAAGATGGCCGCTTCGATGTCCTGCTCGGCCATGTAGGCCCGCAGCCGGGCATGACGGGCGGCGTACTCCTGTACAGAGAAGGTCGGCTTGACCTTGTCGCCATTACGGATTTTCAGGGTATGGGGCATTTGCATGGTCGGTGTTCCTTGTCGTTGTGAGCACGCTGTTCAGGCCGGCCGCCTGGAAAGCATTGCAACAGAACCGACAAGGGCACTTTTGTATCTATCCGACCTGCAATTGGCGCGTTACCCCTATGAAGCGGTGCGCGGCATCAGGTCATAGGGGTGCTTCCAACCTGGTAACGCCCGAAGCCGCTGCTTCCAGGCTTCGATATGGCTGAATTCACTAAGCACGATGCCGGTATCTTCGGGCATGAACACATACCCAGCCAGCGACAGGTCGGCGATGGTCAGCCGCCTGCCGACCATGAACGGCGTGTTGGCCAGGTGCGCATCGACAACCCGGTAAGCCGCCTTGGCACGCTCGCGCAAAAAACCGGTCACTTCGGTCTCGCCGGTCTGCTTCAGGCACAGCAGAAAACGCAGCATGGCGTAGTAGCTGGTGAACTTGTGGTTGTCGAACAGCATCCAGCGCCAGATTTCACGCCGCTCATCTTCCTCACCTGGGCCGTACTGCCCCGTGCGCTCGGCGAGGTAATCGAGAATCAGCGCCGACTGGGTAAGGCGCTGCCCAGCATGCTCAAGCACCGGCACCTCGCCCTGTTCGTTCAACGTTTCGCGCCATTGGCTATCACGTGTCTGGCCGTGAAAGAAGTCGACGAACACCGGCTGCCAGTCTTGGCCGGTGAGTTCGAGCATCAGTGCAACCTTGTAGGCATTACCGGACTCGGCGAAGCAATGCAGCGTGTATTCAGACATGGCAGGCACCTTCGATGTTTGCATGAACGGTCGCCCCAGTGGCATCGGCCAGTTTAGCGCTTGCGCTGCATCCAGGCTGCGCCCAGGCCGCTGAGGCAGATGATGGCGATACCCAGCAGGCTCGCGCTATCGGGCATCTGGCGGTAGATCAGCAGCCCCAGCAAGCCTGCGAAAACGATCTGACAGTAGCTGAACGGCGCCAGCAGCGCCGGGGCGGCGTGGCGGAACGCCTGAGTCAGTAACAGGTGGGCGCTCATGCCAAAGCCTCCCAAGGCAAGCATCAGCAGCGCGTGGTCCCAGCGCGGCACTTCCCAGAAAAACGGCACCAGCGCACTCATCACCAAGGTGTTGCACAACCCGGCGTAAAAGTTACTGGTGGTGGGGCTGTCGTGGGCCGCCAGAATGCGCGTGAGCAATTGGTAGAAGCAAAACCCGAGGGCCGAGCCGAACGGGTACAAAATGGCTGGGGTGAACATCGCGCCACCGGGGTGGACAACCACCAATACGCCAATGAAGCCCAGCACCACGGCCACCCACTGGCCAACGGTGACCCGCTCCTTGAGCAGCGGAGCCGACAGCGCTGTAACCAGCACAGGCGCAAGGAAGTTGACCGAGGTGGCCTCGGCCAATGGCAGGTACTGCAGGCCTGTGGTGAACAGCAGGCTGGTGCTCAGCAGGCTCAGCGCACGCAATGTTTGCAGCACTGGCCGGCGGGTACGCAGCACATTGAGGCCTGATTTGGGCAGGAAGATCCCGGCCATCAGCAGCGTATGCACCACATAACGTGCCCACACCACCATGACGATCGGGTACAGCCCGCCGAGGAACTTGGACAGGGCATCGTGGCTGGCGAACAGGAACGTCGCCACCACCACCAGGGCGATGCCACGCAGGGGTTGGTTGACTCCGGACAGCGGTGTGCTGGAACTCATGGCGTACTCGACGGCGGCGCGGCTCAATGCTGCGCCAAGGGAAGCTGCGACAGCACGGATTCTAGAAGAGATACGACAACGTGAGGAAGTTCATTTCAACGCTTTGCAGGGTGGGTGCAGCAATACGTTCGCTGATCGACCACTTTCTGCCTCGCCGGCATGGCCCCTGACGGCCAGAGCGCGCACCATCGATCGCGGACCTTCGACCGCTAACAAGGAGTTTTCATGCAACGGCTTACAACCACCAACGGCCTTGACATGCCCTGCATCGGCCTGGGCACCTGGCCGATGACCGGTGATGCCTGCAGCCGCGCTGTGCAGCAGGCACTGGAGCTGGGCTACCGCCATATCGATACGGCCACTGCCTACGACAACGAGGCGGCCGTTGGCCAGGCGCTGCGCGCAAGCAGCGTGCCGCGCGAGCAGATACACCTGACCACCAAGGTCTGGTGGGATCGCCTGGCACCCAAGGCCATGCGCCAGTCGCTGGAAGACAGCCTGCGCGCGCTGGGCACTGAGCAGGTCGACCTGTTCCATATCCACTGGCCTGGCAAAGACTGGGACCTGGCCCGGAGTATCGAAACCCTGGTGGCCCTGCGTGAAGAAGGTAAGGCGCGCAGCATTGGCGTGGCCAACTTTCCGCTCGGCCTGCTACGCCGGGTAATCGAGGAGCTCGGCGCGCCGCTTTCGGCGATCCAGGTCGAATACCATGTACTGCTCAGCCAGAAGCCAATGCTCGATTATGCACGCCAGCATGACCTGGCGTTGACGGCTTACTCGCCGCTGGCTCGCGGCCATGCGGCGCAGCAGTCGGCCATTCAAGAGATCGCCAGCAAGCATGGCGTGCTGCCCAGCCAGGTCGCACTGAAGTGGCTGTTGGATCAGGACGGGGTCGCGGTGATCCCCAAAGCCAGCACTCGGGAAAACCAGCTGGCCAACCTGGCGGCGCTGCAGGTGCAGCTTGATGATGCCGACCGGGCACTGATTGCAGGGTTGGCCAAAGATCAGCGCTTGGTCAGCCCGGACTTCGCGCCCGACTGGAATAGCTGAAGGCTGCAACGCCGCCAGGGGACCAGCGCTGGCACTATAGGCTGACCTGTTTCAGGCGCTCGCTAGCCGGCACCGGGCGCCCGTACAGGTAACCCTGCAGGTGCGAGCAGCCTTCAGCTCGCAGCCGCTGCATCTGCTCCTGCGACTCTACGCCTTCGGCCGTGGTCTTGATCATCAGGCTATTGGACAGTTCGGTGATGGCGCGCACGATCGACATTGCCTCGCGGCTGTCGCACATATCGTGGACGAACGACTTATCGATCTTGATGCGGTCGAACGGGAACGAGCGCAGGTAACCCAGCGAGGAATAGCCTGTGCCGAAATCATCCAGCGAAATGGAAACACCCAAGTCCTTCAAGGCACGCAGAGTGCGCACGTTTTCCTCGCTGTTGCCCAGTAGCACCGACTCGGTGATTTCCAGCTCCAGGCGCTGCGGCGCCAGCCCCGAGTCCGCCAGGGCCAACGCCACGGTATGAACCAGATTGGCATTCTTGAACTGCACCGGCGAGAGGTTGACCGAAACCGTCTGTTCAGTGCCCCAACTGGCGGCTTCCTGGCAAGCCAGGTTCAGTGCCCGCGTACCCAGTTCATGAATCAATCCGGTTTCTTCGGCGATGGGAATGAAATCCAAGGGCATGACCATCCCACGGCTTGGATGCTGCCAGCGCAACAGAGCCTCATAGCCGGTCACAGCATTGGTCTGCTGATCCACCACGGGTTGGTAGTGCAATTGCAACTGCCCCAGGTGCAGAGCGGTACGCAGGTCGGTTTCCACCAGCCGGCGCTGGCGTGCGGCGACGTCCAGTTCCAAATGGAAGCACTCGTAGCGATTGCGGCCGTTGCGCTTGGCCTCGTACAAGGCCATGTCGGCGTAGCCCAGCAGTTGTTCGCCGTTTTCATTGTCTTCGGGAGCCAGGGCGATGCCGATGCTCAGGCCCACGGAAAACTGATGCCCTTCGATATGAAAGGGCGGCCTCATCGCCTCGATCAGGCGCTTGGCGGTCGCGCAGGCAGCGTCGCGGCTGTCAAGTTGGGCCAGCACCACGGCAAACTCGTCACCGCCAAGCCGGGCCAGCGTATCGTCCTCGCGTAGCTCGCTGCGCAGCCGCTTGCCCAGGGCTCGCAGCAGTTTGTCGCCGTAACCATGGCCGAGGGAGTCATTGATGTTCTTGAAGTTGTCCAGATCCAGGCACAGTGTGGCGGTCAGTTGTTGGTTATCCCGCCCCCGGGCCAGCGCCTGCTTGAGGCGCTCGTGAAACAGTGTTCGGTTGGGCAAGCCGGTGAGGGCATCGTGGTGGGCCATGTGATGGATCTGGGCGTGGGCGGCCAGTTGCTCAGTGGCGTCTTCGGCCACGAACAGCACGTAATCGGCCTGGCCCTCGCATTTCTGGCTGAGCAAAGCACGGCTGCGAAGCGTGCGCGAGCCACCGGCGGTATCGACTAGGGTTTGGGCGGCGAAGCCTTTGCCGCTGCGCGCCCCCCGGCTGAGCTGAGTTTCCAGATAGGCCGCTACGGCAGGTGCCAGGCATTCCCTGGGCGTATGGCCGATCATGGGCTTGCCAGGTTGTCCGAACAGCTGCTCGGCCTGCTGATTGGCGAGCAGGATGCGCTGGCTTTGCAGGTCCTGAACGATGACGCTGGCGGGAATGTTGGCGATGACCGAGTCCAGGAACTGCGACAGATTGGCCATTTCCTGGCTGTACTGCTCGGCAAGCTCCTTGGCCTGCAGCAATTCCAGCTCCTGCTGGCGGCGTTCGGAAATGTCACGCGTGACTTTGGCGAAGCCTACCAGTTGGCCTTGATCGTCCCGCACTGCCTCAATCACCACATGGGCGTGAAAGACTGTGCCGTCCTTGCGCAGGCGGGTACCGATCTCTTCAAACCGGCCGATGTTGCGAGCCTGTTCGAGATTCTGCTCGGGCAAGCCTGCGCAGCGGTCGGCTTCGCTGTAGAACAGCGAATAATGCTTGCCGACGATTTCTTCGGCACGATAGCCCTTGGCTCGCTGAGCGCCAGGGTTCCAGTTGGCCACTACCCCGTCCGGGGTGAGCATGTAGATGGCATAGTCCACCACGCTCTGAATCAACAGCCGGTACATGATGTCGGGGTTGGCGGCTAACGACATGTAATTTACCTGAGCGTGCATCATGCTCGAATGAAACACGGGCCAGCTCGGCCAGAAGTTGTGAAAGAGTGATGGCATTATGCCTTGGCCGGAAATTTTGTGAAGCGTTTCACAAAAACTGGCTGATTCACCTTTAATCAGTGCAAAACGGACGTTATCTGGTAAGTCACCAACTGGGGGTCATCGCCTGGGAATATCCGCTGCGCAGGCCGGTGCAAGTCGCTCACCACAGCGTTGCAAAACGCAACCGCGCCAGTGTCCAAAGCGTGGCAGCGCAACAGCCAGTCACCAGGTTGCGTGAGCAGTTCGATGGCTACGGCCCGGCCTATGCCCTGACGTCGATAGCGCTTGAGGATGAACAAATCAGCAAGCTCCATGGCATCGATGCCGGGCAGTTCGCTGCGCTCCACCAGCACGAAACCTGCGATGAACCCATCGACCAGGACTAGGCTGGCACTCCAGCCAGGGGATTGCCAGTAGCGTACGAGATGGTCTTCATGGATATAAAAGCGGCCATCGACCTCCACGTCTTCCTGCTCCCAATCGGAAGACTCATAGGCATAGAACTGATAGAGATTGCGAATCAGATCAGCCTGATCGGCCGTGGTGCGTTGCAGTTCGATGGGCAGCATGAAGAAAGCAGCTCGGTCAAATTGAGCATTGTAAGGCTTTTCCGGCCGCTACTCGCACTGTAGGAGCTTTCTACATAGGGCCAATTGCACTCAACACCTTGTATGTAGGAATACGCCATGTGCTTCGCTAAATTGCCATTCCCGGCACGCAGCCGTGCACTGCAGCACAGTGCCGCTACCCCGAAGGAGAAGCCATGAGCAAGCCCCACGCGTTCCAACTCTCTTATACGGTCAGCCCAATCGATAGTCGTTACGAGAGCGACGCCGCCAGCGCCCGCACCTACTTGCGCGAGCAGATGGGCTGGAAAACCACGGACAAAATCGAAACGACGCTCCTGGGTGAGCTGGGCCTGGGCCCAGGCACCCTTGAAGAGAAACGCAAGGAAGCGGGACGGTTGGTACGCGCCTACATTCGAGACGCGTTCAAAACATTGGAGGTACACAAGACAGTCGGCTTCGCCGGCAGCTTGCTGGTGAGCGGCCTGGCCCCAGCCATAAGCATCAGCATCAGCCCCGAGTAAGCGCCTGGGCCTCAGGCGCCAGCGTCTGAGGCCGCCGGGTCATTTCTCTTCCAGCACCGACCTGCCCTTGACGGCACGCGGCCCACGCCAGGCCCAGAACAACAGTCCTGGGAACGGTGCGTAAACAACGAATACGACCCACAGCATCTTGCGCTCAGCGCGCCGGTCGCTGCCGATGATATGCCAGATGGCCATGATCTCCAGCAGGATGACCAACACCGCGACAATGATCCAGACCGTTCCGATTTCCATGAGCACTCTCCTGTTGGCATGTACAAATTGGGCCGCTGACAGACCTGAGGGTTCATTTCAATTCTAGTGGGCCATAGTGCAGTCCACCTCAGTGCGCAGGCGAATCGGCCATGGCCGCCTTGAGTGCCTGAGCCTCAGCGAAGGCCTGCTGGCGCACCAACACCCCGTCTTTCAACTGCAACCACAACACTTGCCCGGCGGGCACATCGTAACGGCTGGCCACTCGCCCATCGCGGTCGAGCATGACCCGATAGCTGTAATCGCGCATCGCCGGGACAGCGAACAGCTTGCTAATCAGCGCTGGCATCCGTTGGATGTCTGCCACGAACACGGCGTCGCGCGATTCCAGGTAGCCCTTGGGTGTTTCGGCCAGGGCCGCTTTGACCAGTTTCGCGCCATCCATGTCCTGGGCCACCAGCAACACATGCGTGCTGGCATTGAGGCTGTACGGCTGGTCATATTGGTCGAGCAAGGTCCAAGGCGCCAATCGGGTGCCGGGCTCCAGGGCGTTGGCCAGCAGCGGCATTAGCGCTAACAACAAGGCAGCGGGGTACTTCATCGAGATTCTCCAAAGCGATAGCGTCAGCATAGCTGACTTGCCTCAATACGACCTTCAATACACCAAGCCCACCCAGGCGATTGTCTTTCGCGAAGGCTGCAGCCACACTTTGCCGGCAAGCCAGGAAGCGGAGCCTAGAGTGCCTACCCCACGTCAGTTCAGCAAGAAAACCAGCACCAGTAACATGCTGCGGCTCAAAGCCAGCGGCGGTTCTGCGCAAGCGCCCTACCGCGTCGACTTCATCCTGCTTGAGCACTTCTCGATGGCCAGTTTCACCGTGGCCCTGGACGTGCTGGTCACCGCCAACTTGCTGCGTGCTGACAGCTTCCGGTTCACACCGCTGTCCCTGACGGGTGATCGGGTATTGAGCGACCTGGGCCTGGAATTGGTGGCCAATGAGTTGACCTTGAACGAACTCAAGGAACTTGACTTGCTGATCGTCTGCGGTGGCCTGCGCACCCCCCTCAAGTACCCCGAGCTCGACCGCCTGCTCAGCGATGCCGCCGCCCACGGTATGGCCTTGGGCGGCTTGTGGAATGGCTCTTGGTTCCTTGGCCGCGCTGGCGTGCTCGACGACTACGGCTGCAGCGTTCACCCAGAACAGCGCGCCAGCCTAGCCGAACGCAGCCCGCAAACCCGCATTACCCCGGCCAGCTTCACCTTGGACCGCGACCGTCTCAGTGCTGCCAGCCCCAATGGTGCCATGGAGCTGATGCTCGGCCTGGTGCGTCGCCTTTACGGCGACGGGCTGGCCGAAGGCGTGGAAGAAATTCTCTCGTTCTCTGGTGCCCGCTATCGCCAGGTAGGGCCCGGGGCGAAAAAATCCATGAGCCTGCACCTGCGCACCATCGTCGAGCTTATGGAAAACAACCTCGAAGAGACCCTGAGCCTCGATCAGCTGGCTGCCTACAGCGGCCGCTCGCGCCGGCAAATCGACCGCCTGTTCCAAGCACAGCTCGGCACCTCGCCGCGGCGCTACTACATGGAGCTGCGCATTACCAAAAGCCGCCGCCTGCTGCAGTATTCCGACCTGTCGGTGATGGAGGTAGCAGTGGCCTGCGGTTTCGTCTCGGTATCGCATTTCAGCAAGTGCTACGCCGCCTACTTCGGCTACCCACCTTCACGGGAGCAGCGGTTGGGCGAATAAGGCGCTTCAAGCCCGGATATAACTCAGAACAGCGTCGCAGATCATTTGCCTGTGACGCTGTTTGACTTGCTCGTCGGCCAGGTCGATTTGAAAGATGTCACCGAAGGTATGCCGGTTGGACACCCGATAGAAACAGAAAGCGCTCATCAGCATGTGCAGGTCGATGACCTCGATGCCGGGGCGAAACACCCCCTCCTCCACACCACGCGCCAGGGTGCTACCCAGGGCTTGCAACACCAGGCTGCTCATCTCCCGGATGGCCGGGGACTTCTTGACGTACTCACCGTAGTGAATGTTTTCGGTGCTGACGATGCGCACGAAATCGACATTGCGGTCATGGTGATCGAAGGTGAACTCGGCCAGCCGGCGGATTGCCTGCTCGGCCGGCAGCGATTCCAGCTCCAGATTCTGCTCGGTCTTGCGGATGTCGCCGTAGAGCTTTACCAGGCATTCGACATACAGCTGCTCTTTGCTACCGAAGTAGTAGTAGATCATGCGCTTGGAGGTGGCCGTACGCTCAGCGATAGCGTCTACGCGTGCACCGGCCAGGCCTTGCTGGACGAATTCGTTGATGGCGGCCTGGAGGATGTCCTCACGGGTTTTCTCGGGGTTGTTCTTGCGCGGTTGGCGCGTAGCCGAGGGTTCAGGCGGGCTGAGGGGGGCTACGGGGTCGGTCATGGAGGCTCACGGGAATGATTATTGGAATTGACCAGGGATTATCCGTGAGTGAGCGGATGCAGGGAAGCGGCTATTGCCAAGGTGATTGTCTGAACTAATGCGCAGCAACGCCGACCTAACGCTCTGCCAGACCATGCATTGTTCATAACAGAGGAATCACTTGACCATGAAGCGTGAACAGATCGAAGGGATTGCTGAGAAAGTGGCAGGCAAGGCGCAGAGCGCGGCAGGCCAGTGGCTGGAAGATCCTGAGCTCGAAGCACAGGGAGATGCGCGCCAAGTGTCAGGCGAGGTGACCAAACGCTATGGCGATGCCCTGGATAACGTATCCGCGTTCGTCCGGGAGAAGCCGCTGACGGCACTGGCCGTGGCTGCGGGCCTGACGCTGTTTGTCAGCCGCTTGTTGCGACGCTGATTTGCGCAGACGGCAATGCCGTCGCGCTCCCCTAGCATCGGGTTCAAGGCACCGGTTCACCGGTGCCTTGTCGCATCAGCCGTCAGAGCACCGGCTTGCGCGCAGCCCCGCTGCGACGTTTGGCCATTGCAGCCAGGCGTACCGCCACGTTGGCAGCGCCATATCCGGCATAGCCGCCTTTGCGCTGAATGATTTCGAAGAAGAAGCGCTCCTCGAATGGCTCTGTATAGACGTGGAAAAGCTCCCCGCCTTGGGCATCACGATCGTACAGCACGTTGTAATACGCCAACTCACTGAGGAATTCATCGTTGAAATCGAAGCGCGCCGCAAGGTCGTCGTAGTAGTTCAACGGGATTTCCAACAGCGGTACACCAGACTCCTTAGCCCGCGCCACCTCGCTGAAGATGTCCGCGCAGTCGAAAGCGATGTGGTGCACCCCCGAGCCACGATAGCTGGACAGCGCGTGGGCAATGGCGGTGTTGCGGTTTTCCGATATGTTCAACGGCAACCGCAGGCTACCGCAGGGGCTGCGCAGAGCGCGGCTTTTGACCAGGCCGTATGGGTCTGGCAGGACAACTTCGTCATCGGCAGCAAAATCGAACAAGCTCTTGTAGAACAGTACCCAACTGTCCAGCGCCTCGGCCGGCAGTGCCAGGGCCATGTGGTCGATACGCTGCAGGCCACCGGTGACAGTGGCAGCCGCGTCCAGGCGGAAGTCCGTGTCGTACAACGAAGGCCCCTCCTTGCCCTGCTCCACCAGGTAGATCAGGCTGCCGTCAGGCGCACGCACGGCCGGCACTTCACATTCGTTGGGGCCGACCAGACCACGGAATGGCTGGCCGCGAAAATCGGTGGCACGCTGCAGCGCGGCGTGTTCATCCTTCACCCGCAGGGCGGTAGCGCACAGCGAGGGGCCGTGGGCTTCGAAAAAGTTATGACCAAAGGAGTAGGGCTCGGCATTGAGCACGATGTTGATGTCGTTCTGACGCAATAGGCGCACGTCCTTGCTGCGGTGCTTGCCGGCTTCGGCGAAGCCCAGCCGGGTAAGCCAACTGCCCAAACGCGCACCGACGGCTTCGTCGACAGCGAATTCGAGGAACTCCACACCGCCATAGGCACTGGCAGCCGGTGGGGTGAACAGCACGCCCGGCTCGATCGTAGTGCCCTCCTGCTCTAAGCGCAGGCGGGTTTGCTCTTCGAGGTAGAGCAGCGAGCGCAGGCCGTCAGCGGCATTCTGCCGAGGGGGGGCAGCGCGGAACCCATCGTTGAAGATTTCCAGCGACAACGGGCCGCGATAGCCCGTTGCCAGAATCGGTGCCAGGAAGCCGGCCAAGTCCAATTCGCCCTGGCCTGGGAAATTACGGAAGTGGCGGCTCCACTCCAGCACGTCCATGTTCAGAATGGGCGCGTCGGCCATTTGCACGAAGAAGATCTTGTCGCCCGGGATGTCACGGATCGCAGCCGGGTCGCCTTTAAGCGACAAGGTGTGAAAGCTGTCAAGAATCACCCCCAGCGCTGAATGGTCGGCCTGGCGCACCAGGTTCCAGACCTGCTGATAGGTGTTGACATGGCGGCCCCAGGCCAAGCCTTCGTAACCGATGCGCAGGCCGCGTTTGCCAGCGTGTTCGGCGAGCAGGCGCAGGTCATCCACCAGAATCTGCTCATCCCCCAGGGCGTCCGCCTGGACGTTGCTGCAAACCAGTACCAAGTCGGTGCCCAGTTCCTGCATCAAGTCGAACTTGCGTTCGGCCCGGTCGATGTTCTTCTGCAGTCGGTCGCGGCGGCAACCTTCGAAATCACGAAATGGCTGAAACAAGGTGATGGCAATGCCTAAGTCGGCGCACATCTGCCGCACTTCGCGGGGGCTGCCAGCGTAGTACAACAAATCGTTCTCGAAGATCTCTACGCCGTCGAAACCGGCGGCAGCGATGGCTTCGAGCTTTTCCGGCAGAGTACCGCTCAAGGACACGGTGGCAATCGAACGCTGCATGGGGAGTTCCTTGTTGTTGAACAGACGACAGGCCGAAGCCCAATAGGGTTTCTGGCACAGTTGATTATTCGCAGGTAAAGTCAGTCCGGCAATCTGTTTGTACGAAACGGTTAGTTTTGCGTTCGATTATCGCACAATACCGATTTTAGCGAATTGATTCGCTGCCAAGCCTAGGCAAACATGAACCCAGACGCAGCTACACCCACTGCCCCTGCTGCCCAGAGGGCCGTTGGGCAAACCTGCGCAGACCAGCCCAACGTCACAACATAATAAGTTCAATAAACCGGGTACCGACCTATGCACACCTCCATCGCCTTGCGATCCGCACCTGCTCGTTCGTTCTCACGTTGCAGACACTTGCTGCGAGCAATCGCGCTATAACTCACGCCCTACTCCCGACAAGCGAACGCACCCAGTTGGCCGCGTCCAGCGACGCCAGCCGTGCGGCGACCTACAAGAACAACGGAGACAACGATGGCTCACTCCAGCTCTCAAGCCAAGAAAGCGACCGCCAGCGGTTGGATTGGCTCGGCACTCGAATACTACGACTTCTTCATTTATGCCCAGGCTGCGGCGCTGATCTTCCCGCAGATTTTCTTCCCCAACACAGACCCGAAGATGGCCATCATCGCGTCGCTTGCCACCTATGGCGTGGGTTACCTGGCGCGCCCGGTCGGCGCCTTCGTGCTCGGCCATTGGGGTGACACCCGCGGGCGCAAGAACGTTCTGCTGCTGTGCATGTTCCTGATGGGTATTTCGACCATGGCTGTCGGCCTGCTGCCGACCTACCACGACATCGGCATGCTCGCCCCGGCTCTGCTGGTGTTGCTGCGCCTGGTCCAGGGCTTTGCCGTGGCCGGGGAGATCTCCGGTGCCAGTTCGATGATCATGGAGCATGCGCCGTTCGGCCGGCGTGGCTACTACGCAAGCTTCACCCTGCAGGGTGTGCAGGCTGGCCAGGTGATGGCGGCAGCGGTATTCCTGCCACTGGCCTACTTCATGCCTAGCGAAGCATTCAACGACTGGGGCTGGCGCATCCCGTTCCTGATGAGCGCCATTGTGCTGATCGCAGGCTTCATCATTCGTAAGGAGGTGCACGAAACCCCAGCGTTCGTGAAGGAAGAGAAGCAGGCCAAGGTTTCCAAATCACCAATCAGCGAGGCCTTCCGCCACAGCTGGAAACACATGGTGCTGGTAATGTTCATGGCCCTGATGAACGTGATCCCTGTAGTCGCCACCATCTTCGGGGCTGCGTACGCCGTGCAACCGGCCTACGGCATCGGTTTCGACAAGAGCGTATACCTGTGGATCCCGGTGGTGGGCAACATCGTCGCGGTGCTGGTGATTCCATTCGTAGGCAACCTGTCGGACAAGATTGGCCGTCGCCCGACCATGATCGCCGGTTGCCTGGGCTCTGGCCTGTTGGCTTTCGTGTACCTCTACGCAATCAGCATCCAGAACATGCCGCTGGCATTCGCCACCTCGATCCTGATGTGGGGCATGGTCTACCAAGGCTACAACGCGGTGTTCCCAAGCTTCTACCCAGAGCTGTTCCAGACCCGTTACCGCGTCTCGGCCATGGCCATCGCGCAGAACATCGGCACCATGCTCACTGCCATGCTGCCCGCCCTGTTCGCCCTGGTGGCGCCACCGGGTTCTGAGAATATCCCGCTGGTCGTGGGTGGCCTGGCTTTCTTCATCACCTGCGTGTGTGCACTGGCGGCCTACATTGCGCCGGAAACCCATCGCCTGGCGATGGAAGACCTGGGTAATCCAGACGCCAAGCCAATGGACAAGGACACCTTCGAAGCCAGCCGCAAGGGCAGCTTCCAGGCAGTAAGCCACTGATGGACCGCCGGGGCCGCCATGCGGTCCCGGCACTTTCAGTTTGCAACCACCGCCTGTAGGTTGCGCCAAAGCTGCTCGACATGCTCGCGCTCGGTCGGCAGGGCCCCCACCGACACCCGCACCATCCACCGCCCTTCGAGCGTTGCCGGCGTCACATACGCCAGCCCGGACGCATTCAAGCGCTCTGCCCACGCCCTGGTATGGGCATCCAGTGCTTGACCTTCAATCCCTACCGGCCGATGACGAATGCACAGTGTCTGCAAGTGCACAGGTGCCAGCAATTCCCACTGCGCCGCCGCCCCCACCTGCTCTGCCAGCCAACGTGCATTGTCAAGGTCGCGCCGTAACCGCTGCTGCAATGCCTGGACCCCTTCGCTGCGCAACATGAACCACAGCTTGAGCGCCCGGAACCGCCGCCCCAGTGGAATACCCCAGTCGCGCAAGTTTTTCACCTCACCATCCACCGCCGATTGCAGGTAGCTGGGGTTGGTGCTCATTACTCGTATCAAATGCTGAGGATCACGCACGTAGTAGATCGAGCAATCGAACGCTACCCCAAGCCACTTGTGCGCATTGACCACCACGGAATCAGCCAGCTCGATGCCGTCCCACATCCAGCGGCACTCCGGCAGAATCATCGCCGAACCTGCCATGGCCGAGTCCACATGCAGCCACAACCCGCTGGCCTGGGCGATTTCGCCGATCGCGCGCAGTGGGTCAAGGGCGGTAGTGGTGGTGGTACCGGTGGTAGCAACCACCGCACAGGGCTGGTTGCCAGCGGCCAAATCCTGTTCGATCGCTGCCTGCAGGGCCTGTGGGCGCATGGCGAACTGATCGTCGGTGGCGATCAGGCGGATGTTGGCACGACCAAAGCCTGCCAGCAGTGCAGCCTTGTCCACCGAGCTGTGGGCATGAGCGCTGACGTAGACGATCAGCGGCTTGGCCTCGGCCTGCAGACCGCCGCGTACCAGTGCGTAGTCAGTGGCACGCTCGCGTGCGCTGATCAGCGCTACCAGGGTGCTGGTGGAGGCAGTGTCCTGAATCACCCCACTCCATTGCGCCGTCAGGCCAAGCAGCTGGCGCAGCCAGTCGAGGGTGGTTTCCTCCAGCTCGCTCAGCGCCGGGCTCGATTGCCACGACAGGCCCAGCACGCCGAGGCCAGTACTGAGAAAGTCACCCAGTACTGACGACAACGTACCGTTGGAGGGGAAGTAACCGTAGAAATCCGGGTGCTGCCAGTGCGACAGCCCCGGCATGAGCAACTGGTTGACGTCATCGAGAATCGCTTCGAAGGGCTCGCCCTGCTGGGGTGCGCCTGCAGGTAACTGGGCCTTGAGATAGCCTGGCTGTACCTGGGCCATGACCGGGCGCTGGGCAACGGTCTGGCGATAGTCGGCGATCAGGTCGATCAGTTGATGGCCGTACAGGCGAAATTGTTCTGGGGTCACGCGTGCACTCCTGGGGGGTTATCCGATACCTCGCAGTCTAGGCCCCTGCGCTTGGGCGAATAACCCCGCTTCGTGCATAGCTGCTATGGCAAACCCGCAGCACCGCCCTGCACGCCGAACTGCGACTGCCGCCACAGCTCGAACACTCGGTTGCGCAACCAACGGTGCTCGGCCGAAGCTTGTAGGCGCTGATGCCACACCACCCAATAGCGCTGGGTATGCTCAACGAATGCCAACGGTCGCCATGCCAGGCCATGCAAACGGCACAACTGCCGAGCGATGTGCTCAGGGACGGTGGCAAGCGCCTGGCTGTTGCCGAGCACCTGCACCGTAGCCGAGAAAAACGGCACTTGCAGGCTGATGCGCCGCTGCAAACCCTGGGAACGCAGGTGGCGATCGATGAAGCTGTCCTTGTCGCCGCCGCCAGAGACCCGCACATGCTTGCAGGCCAAGTAATCGTCCTGCCCCAGCTGCTCGAGAGCCGCCAGGGGATGATCTTTGCGCATCAGGCATACCGCTCGGTCTTCGCCAAGCAGGCGACCGTGCAGGTTCGGTGGCGACTCGTCGAACAGGGTGGTAGCAAGGTCGATTTCACCGCTGGCAAGCAAGGCGTACTGCCCGGCCTGCCAGGTGCGAAAGTCGATGGACACACCTGGGGCCTCCTGCTCCAGCGCAGCCACCAGCAGCGGTAGCATGTGTTCGGCCACGTAGTCCGACGCGGCCAGGCAAAAGCGGCGCTCGCAGCGCGCTGGATCAAAGACGGCAGGTTGGCGCAGCGCATGAAGCGCTTCAAGCACTTGGCGCAGGGGCTCGATCAGGGTTTGGGCATGTTCGCTGAGCACATAACCACGGCCCTGGCGGACCAGCAGTGGGTCGTCAAAGGCCTCGCGCAGATGAGCCAACTGCCGGCTCAGGGCCGATTGGCTGACCCCCACGCGTTCGGCGGCATGGCTGAGATTCTTGAGCTGCAGGAGGCAGTCGAGGGTGCGCAGGTGTGCAAGGCTAAGGGTGGCGAAAGTCGGGTTCATGCAAGCTCCCGTCTGAAAAGCACAGGCCCATTAGCGGGTGAACCCGCACCGGCAGGGCCGCACAAAACCAAAGCTTGTGTCATTCCTGCGGGGGCGGGTTCACCGGCGAATGGGCCGCTGAGCGGCCCTAGCGATCAAGCCGTCAGACCGACATAGACGTTCTGCACGTCTTCGTTCTCGTCGATTGCTTCGAGGAAGGCTTCAACCTCGGCCAGCGCCTCGGCACTCAGGCTGGCAGCGCTCACCGGGTTTTTCGGGGTATAGCCGATCTTCGCCGAAGTCACGGTAAAACCATGGTCTGGCAGCGCTTTCTGCACCGCATCCAGGTCGGTGGTGTCGGTGATGAACAGGGTCGAACCCTCCTCTTCACCTTCCTCGAAGTCCTGGGCCCCGGCTTCGATCGCGGCCATTTCCGGGTCGGCGTCGCCTTCGGGGGTAGCTTCGATCAAGCCAACGTGGTTGAAGTCCCACGCTACCGAACCACTGGCCCCCAGTTGGCCCTTGCGGAACAGCACGCGAATCTGGGCAACGGTGCGGTTGACGTTGTCGGTCAGGCACTCGACGATCAGCGGCACTTGGTGCGGGGCGAAACCTTCATAGCTGACGGCGTGGTATTGCACGGACTCACCGTCAAGGCCTGCGCCCTTCTTGATCGCGCGCTCAAGGGTCTCGCGAGTCATCGAGGCTTTCTTGGCCTGGAAGATGGCCAGGCGCAGGCGCGGGTTCATGTCCGGGTCGGCGCCGGACTTGGCGGCGATCTGAATTTCCTTGGCCAGCTTGCCCATGATCTTGCCTTTGGCGTTGGCAGCTGTTTCTCTATGCTTGGCTTTCCACTGTGCGCCCATGTCGACTCTCTTGTTTCCGCGGCCGGTTCAGGAAGCGACCGGCCAAAAGTGGGAGCAGTTTATACGCCCTCAGGCAGTGGATCGACAAGTAATCTCATCGCCAGCACGCGCCCGCCTTAGGCGAACGTGTCACCGCCCTGGCGTGCTGCAGCGCTCACGCCCGATGGTGGCCACCTTCCTGCAAAGGGTTCAGGAGGGGCTGTAGGGCTGTACCGATTGGTCAACGGGGACGACCGGGCGGTTGCGCCAGGCCAGGGTCAACACCAAGCCCAACGCGGCCATCGAAGCGCCGGCGAAAGCGACCGCCGAATACCCCAACCCGGCGTTGATCACCGCGCCACCCAGCGCAGCACCGATCGCGTTCC
The DNA here is from genome assembly GCF_014269025.2 of Pseudomonas promysalinigenes. Classification (NCBI taxonomy): domain Bacteria; kingdom Pseudomonadati; phylum Pseudomonadota; class Gammaproteobacteria; order Pseudomonadales; family Pseudomonadaceae; genus Pseudomonas; species Pseudomonas promysalinigenes. The sequence goes on from NZ_CP077094.1 coordinate 2,855,568, forward strand.
CCAGGTTGAAGGCTCCGATGTTGACCGCCGATGCAAGGTTGGGTGCGTCCTTTGCCGCATCCATCACCCGCATTTGCAGGGGCGGCACCAAGGCAAAACTGGCAATGCCCCAGAGCAGAATCGCCAGTGCCGTGGGCAGCGACCACCCAAACGTCGCTGGAAGCACCAGCAGCACCGCGATCAGCACCAGCAGCGAAACGATCAAGGTCCGATCGACCGAGCGATCCGCCGCCTTGCCGCCCCACACATTACCGAGGGTCAGGCCGATGCCGAACAGCACCAGCATGGCTGTGATGAAGGACGTCGAAGCCTGTGCCTGGCTGTGCAGTATCGGCGCAATGTATGTGAACACAGTGAACATCGCGCTGGAGCCCACCACCGTGAGCGTCAAGGCCGCCAGCACCGGCCCGCGGCCCAATACTCGAATTTCGGCCATTACGCCGGCACTTTTGGGCAGCGGCACATCGGGCAGCGCAAACCACAGCGACGCCATCGCTACCAGGCCAAGGCCGGCAATGCCCCAGAACGCCGTGCGCCAACCGAGCAGTTCGCCAAACCAGGTGGCCAAAGGCACGCCGCCGATGGTCGCCAGGGTAAGGCCCATGAACATGGCCGCCACTGCGCCTGCGCGCTTGTCCGGGGGTACCACGCTGGCCGCTACCACCGAACCCACGCCGAAGAACGCACCGTGGTTCAGCGAGGTGACCACCCGCGCCAAGAGCAGGCTCTGATAGTCGGTAGCCATCGCCGACATCACGTTGCCCAGGGTGAAAATGGCCATCAGCCCGATCAATAAATAACGCCGCGGGATTTTGCCGGTAGCCAGGGTCATCAAGGGGGCACCGATCAGCACGCCCAAGGCGTAGGCACTGACCAACAGGCCTGCCGCCGGGATGGATACGCCAAGATCGGCGGCGATACCGGGCAGCATACCCATGGGGGCGAACTCGGTGACACCGATGCCGAAGGCGCCGATGGCCAGTGCCACAAGAGGGGGATTGATTCGCATGAGAGGCTCCTTATCTATGACGCGAATGCTACGATCACTCCCTTTTGCGCACTAGACAGCTTTATTGGCAATCACCTTTGCGCTGGAGGCACAAATGGAATACTACGGTCGATCCGGGGAAATGGAGGTGTTCTGCAAGGTGGTCGAAAGCGGCAGCCTGTCGGGCGCCGCACGGGCGCTGGGCCTTACACCGTCAGCGGTGAGCCGCATCGTTGCCCGTGCCGAGCAGCGCCTGGGGACTCGCCTGCTACTGCGCACCACACGCGCGATCAACCTGACCACCGAGGGTGAGGCCTATCTGCGCGGCGCCCGGCGCATCCTGGCAGACCTGCTGGAGGTCGAAGAGGCGATCACCGACCAAGGGGTACCACGGGGGCGTTTACGGGTCAGTGCGGCACTCGGCCACGGACGCCAGACCCTAGTGCCCTTGCTGACGGCATTCAGCGCCCAGTATCCACAGGTGCTGGTGGACCTGGCCCTGAGCGATGAAATCGCTGACATCCATGGCGGGCAAGCCGATGTCGCGCTGCGCTTTGGCCAGCTGCCAGACAGCTCGCTTACTGCACGTTACATAGGCCACACTGGCCAGGTAGTGGTGGCATCGCCCGAGTACCTGGCACGCTGCGGTACGCCACAAGTGCCTGAGGACCTGGAAAAGCACAACTGCCTGCGCTTCAACTTCCGGCGCGCGGCGCCGGATTGGCCTTTTCGTCGCGGGCAAGCGCATTTTTCAATGAAGGTAACGGGTAACATCGAGTGCAACAGTGGCGAAGCGCTCGCGCAGTTGGCCAGGTTGGGGGCAGGCATCGCCCGGATTGGTACATTCACCGTGGCAGATGAGTTGAAAAGCGGCCAGCTGGTGGCGCTTCTTGAGGACTACAACCCTTGCGACCAGGAGCCTTTGCACGCCGTGTTCGTGGGCGGGTCGGCGATGCCAGCGCGGGTGCGGGTGTTCGTGGACTTTCTGGTGGAGCACCACAAAGCCTGGCCCCAGGCATTGGGCTGAGTAAGCTGCCCTTTGAACGCGCCATCGGCCGTAGGCGGTCATGGTTGACTTCTGTGTGGCAGAACCGCAACTCTCAGCACCATCGCCACGACCAACCCCAGGGCCTACGACAATGCGCATTGCCATTCCAGACGACTATCAGGACGTGATCCGCACACTCGATTGCTACAAGCGCCTGGCAGGGCATGAGGTGAGCGTGTTTCACGATAGGCAGCCTGCCTCACTGGAGGCATTGGCTGCACGTCTGGCCAACGCCGACGCCCTGGTGCTGACCCGTGAGCGCACCCGTATCGACGCAGCCCTGCTCGAGCGCTTGCCCAACCTCAAGCTGATCAGCCAAACCGGCAAGGTCGCGGGGCACCTTGACCTTCAAGCGTGCACCGCCCGCGGCATCGTCGTCACCGAGGGGCGTGGCTCGCCGGTGGCACCGGCTGAGCTGGCTTGGGCGCTGATCCTCAATGCCCGGCGCCAACTGGTGCCGGCGATCGAAGCCTTCAAACAAGGCCAATGGCAGGTCAATCTGGGCCAGGCAGTGGCCGGCCAGGTACTGGGCATCTGGGGTTACGGCAAGATTGGCCAGCGCCTGGCCCGCTACGCCCAGGCATTCGACATGCCGGTACTGGTGTGGGGCAGCGAAGCCAGCCGGGCTGCGGCACAGGCGCACGGGCATCGGGCGGCGGCGTCGCGCGAGGCCTTTTTCGCCGAGGCCGATATCCTCAGCCTGAACCTGCGTTTGTCAGATACCACGCGCCATGCTGTGACCTTCGCCGATTTGTCACGCATGAAGGCCGATGCCCTGCTGGTAAACATCAGCCGTGCCGAACTCATCGCTCCGGGGGCGCTGCTGCAGGCGCTCGAAGCCGGCAGGCCAGGCTTCGCAGCAGTGGATGTCTTCGAGCAGGAACCGATCCTAGCCACTGACCATCCGCTGCTCACCCACCCCCGGGTGCTAAGCACACCGCACCTTGGCTACGTGGAAAGGAACGGCTACGAGCTTTATTTCGGCGATGCGTTCGACAACCTACTGGCCTTTTTCCAGGGCACTCCGAAGAACGTGGCCAATCCCCACGCACTCAACACATCTCGCCCTGGGCCTTAACTCGCGGGGGCCTGAGATGACTGCGCCGTTGCCTGGTGCTTGGCAGCGGCGCCGAACGATACATAGTAAGCAAGGCCCACGAAAATCGCCCCACCCACCGCGTTGCCGAGAAATACCGCCACCAGGTTGTGCAGCAGGGCGGCCCAGCTCAGGTAACCGGCGAAGATTGCAGCAGGGATGAGGAACATGTTGGCCACCACATGCTGAAAGCCGATGGCCACAAACGCCATGATCGGGAACCAGATGCCCAGGACCTTGCCACTCATCTCCCGGCTTGCGTAGGCCAGCCAAACCGCCAGACACACCAGCCAATTGCAACCGATGCCGGAAACGAAGGCATGTACGAAGTCGGCGCTGGCCTTGCTCGTGGCCCCGGCCACCGTCTTGTCCAGGTAGGCACCTTCGGTAAGGCCCAGCAGGTGGCCGAAGAAGTAGGCCACGAACAAGGCCCCCAGCAAGTTGGCCAACGTCACCCAAAGCCAGTTACGCGCCACGGCCGCCACGCGGATACGCCCGGCGAACATGGCTAAAGGCAGGCTCATCATGTTGCCGGTCAGCAGCTCACCTCCGGCCAGGATCACCAGAATCAGGCCGATGGGAAACACTGCCGCACCCAGCAGATTGCCCAGCGAGGCCCACTGCCCGGGAATCATGGCGCTGACATGGATGGCCAGGATAAAGCCCATCGAAATGAAGCCGCCGGCGAGAAACCCCAGAATCAGCAAGGCACGGGCGGGCAACTGGGCTTTCTTGGTACCGGCCTCGATAACGAGTTCGGTGATCTGGGAGGGTGCATTGACAGACATTTGAAAGGCTCGAACGCAGGGACGACAGCGATGCCAGAAGGCATGCCGAAGATCGTGAATTTACGGTTTGCGGGGGTGTGGCGGCGGTAGGTCAGGAGGAAGGCAAAGCGGATGATCTCTGGGTTGCAGCGAACAGCGGGGCAAGTTACTGAGGCAGGTTGTCGCAGTCAAATTGATAGCGTGGATGGGTTGATAGACAGCGTTGATGACTCAGCCGAGCGGGCCAGGGCCCGTCGCGATCTGGATGGCTCGCCCACCGTCATTTAGCACCGGCGGCGCAGCGAGCAGCGCCGATATGAAATCGCCCATCCTGGAGGGGCATTGGCCTATGATTGAGCCTGTTGCCGTTTTTCCCAGGACAATCCATGCCCTACCCCATCGAGCAGAAACTCGTCGTCGGCGTCGCCTCCAGCGCTCTGTTCGACCTGACGGTGTCCGACGACATTTATCAAGCCGAAGGCGTCGAAGCGTACCGCCTGCATCAGGAACAAAACCTCGACGTGCCCTTCCCCAAAGGCGTGGCGTTTCCGTTCATCCGGCGTTTCCTGAGCATCAACCAAGCCTTCCCCGAACAACTGCCGGTCGAGGTGGTGCTACTCTCGCGCAATTCCCCAGAGACGGGGCTACGGGTGTTCCGCTCGATCAACCACTACAACCTGGATATCACCCGGGCAGCGTTCATGTCCGGGCGCTCACCCTACGAGTACATCCCCGCGTTCAACGCTTCGCTGTTTCTCAGCGCCCACGAGGGCGACGTGCAGCGCGCCATCGATGCCGACTACCCTGCTGGCCTTGTGCTGCCCACGCGCATCTATGATGACGAAATCGACTCCGAATTACGCGTGGCCTTCGACTTCGATGGCGTCATCGCCGATGACGAGGCAGAGAGTGTGTACAAACAGCACCTTGATCTGGGTGAGTTCCAGGCCCATGAGCGCGACCGCAAGGCCATCCCACACCAACCTGGGCCCCTGGCAGACCTGTATCGCAAGCTCTCGCTGATACGCCAGCTCGAAGACCGCAAGCTGGCAGAGGACCCGCAGTACAAGCGGATTCTGCGTATCGCGATGGTCACGGCGCGTAACGCTCCAGCCCATGAGCGAGTGGTGACAACACTTAAAAACTGGGGCGTTTCGCCAGACGAGTCATTCTTCCTCGGCGGCATGGAGAAGGCTCGCGTGCTTCAGATCTTGAAGCCACATATGTTCTTCGACGATCAACGCAGCCATTTGTTCTCGGCCGCAGGTGACCTGCCAATGGTCCATGTGCCGTTTGGCATAGCGAACAAGGTGCCTGCCGCCCCGCCATTGGCCCCAAGCAGGCGCCACAACGATTCGCTCGTCGAACAGCGACCTGAAGATCGGTTTGCCCCAGGCACGCAGTTACAGCCTCAGGGCGACTGACGCGGCATGCACTTTTCCACCAAGCTATCCCGGCTGGGATTGTTGGGCAGCGTTTTCAGCCGATCGGGCTGGCAATGCTCATCGGAGACTGCGTAGTGGGAGGAGTCGTCGCCACAGGCCGCCAACAAGGCAGCGGCGACCAGCATTAGCAGGTAGCTGCGAATCATCTGCGCACTCACTCAATGGACGGGGGCAAAGGCTGTAGAACAAAGCATCGCTGCCCAAAGCGTAGCGCGCCGTTTCGCGAGTTCAATGCCAGGCCAGCACGGTTCGGCCGGTGCTAAGCTCAGTGGCTTACAACTGCAAGAGGTGCCCCATGCCCTTGATACCCAACCTTGATGGCCAAGCCAATGTGCTGCTAGCAGGCGCCAGCCGTGGCATCGGTTTGGCCCTCTGCAGCACATTGCTGGCAAGCGATGAGGTGGCCAGGCTCTGGGCCATCTCGCGCAATGCGACCCACAATGACGCGCTGGCACGCCTGGCCACGCAGCATGGCAAGCGCTTGGTGCTGATCGATTGCGATGCCCGCGAAGAACAGGCACTTGCAACAATGGCCACTGAGCTTAAGGCGCAATGCGACCACCTTCACTTGGTCATCAGTACGCTGGGTACCCTCCACCAGGACGGCGCCAAGCCCGAAAAATCACTGGCCCAGTTGGATTTGGCCAGCCTGCAGGCGAGCTTCGCCAGCAACGCCTTCGCTCCCATACTCCTGCTCAAACACCTGCTACCGTTCTTGCGCAACAACCCGGCAACCTTCGCTGCACTATCGGCCAGGGTGGGTTCGATCGGCGATAACCGCCTGGGCGGCTGGTACAGCTATCGGGCCAGCAAGGCTGCGCTCAACCAGTTGCTGCACACCGCAAGTATCGAGCTGCGGCGCCTGAACCCGGCAGCCACGATAATGGCGTTGCATCCTGGCACAACCGACACCGATCTATCGCGCCCATTTCAAGGCAATGTACCGGCGGGCAAGCTGTTCGACCCGGCATTCGCCGCACAGTGCGTGATCGAACAGGTACAAAGATTTGGGCCCGCAGACAGCGGGGGCTTCTGGGCATGGGACGGCCAAGCGATCGAGTGGTAAGGCTTGGGTCAGTGCCTCTCGCTGGGCCACCGATAGGCCCCTTAGGCAGGCTCTGAAGCGGCCCGAACCTATCAAAAAAGTTACCCAAGGGCACCGCGCCTTCACGTGACTTTCCTCTGCCTGTGGCCGACCCTTTGGGCACATTGAACTGTCACCCACCTGAACCATACTGGCTCATGTGATGGCACCGGCCCCTCCCACACCCTGACGCTCGAGATTTGTACATGGCCCGCCTGTTCAACCCGTCGCCAGGCCTGCGCAATGGCGTACCGAATCGCTGGGACTGGGTTCTGCTGCCACTGGTGCTGGTGGTGCTTGTGCTTGCCGCGTATACCGCCATGCAGATGAGTCGGCCGTTCGTGGTCGGCCAATCGCTGCCAATTTCACTCGATCCGGCCTACCTGCCCTACTACTTGATGCGGACCATCGTGCGGATGTTCATCGCACTGGGGATCTCGCTGCTGTTCGCCTTCGTGTTCGCCACGCTGGCCGCCAAGTACCGTGCCGCTGAAAAGGCCATGATTCCTTTGTTGGACGTACTGCAGTCGGTGCCCATCCTGGGCTTTCAGGCCATCGCCATTGCCCCGTTCATCGCGCTGTTTCCGGGAAACCTGCTGGGCGTCGAGTGCGCGGCGATCTTCGCCATCTTCACCTCTCAGGCGTGGAACATGGCGCTGAGCCTTTACCAGGCGTTGCGAAGCGTGCCGGCGGAGCTGAACGAGGCGGCACGTGTCTTGCGGCTCTCGGCGTGGCAGCGCTTCTGGCGCCTGGAGCTGCCGTTCGCGATGCCGAGCCTGTTGTGGAACATGATGATGTCGATGTCCGGCGGGTGGTTCTTTCTGGTAGCCGCCGAGGCCATCTCGGTGGCCGGGCAGGATATCAAGCTGCCTGGCATCGGCTCCTACATCGCCGTGGCCATCGACCAACGCAACCTGGGCGCCATTGCCTGGGCAATCGGTGCGATGCTCACCGGCATCGTGCTCTACGATCAGCTGTTTTTTCGCCCCCTGCTGGCCTGGGCCGACCGCTTTCGCTTCGAAGACACACAAGGCGACACCGCGCAGCGCTCCTGGGTGCTCGACGCTGCCCGGCGCAGCCGTTGGCTGAGCGCATTGAGCGAGTGGTTAGCCAAAGGCATACAACAGGCTACCGGCGCATTCCCTGTGCGCCGCGACGGCAGTACAGCGCCGCGCCGGTGGCTGCGCCTGCCGGGTTGGGGGCCGCAGGCCTGGGACGTCATCTTGGTGCTTGCCTGTGCATTGGCCTTCGCGCGCTTGGGGCTGTTCGTGCACCAGGATGTCGGCTGGGGCGAGGCACTGCATGTACTGGGCCTGGGCTTGATCACCCTGTGCCGGGTCATGCTGCTGATTGCCCTTGCCTCATTGATATGGGTGCCGCTGTCAGTGTGGATCGGCCTGCGCCCGCGCTACTCGCAGAAAGTCCAGGCGCTGGCCCAGTTTCTCGCTGCCTTCCCGGTCAATCTACTATTCCCCGTGGTGGTCATGGCACTGGTGCACTTTCAACTCAGCCCAAACATCTGGCTGAGCCCGCTGATGGTTTTCGGCACCCAGTGGTACATCCTGTTCAACGTGGTCGCCGGCGCGACGGCCATCCATTACGAGCTGCGCCTTGCCGCAGACAACCTGGGTTTGCGTGGCTGGCTGAAGTGGCGCCGTGTGTACCTGCCGGCGGTGCTCCCCAGTTTCGTAACAGGCGCCATGACTGCCAGCGGCGGCTCGTGGAATGCCAGCATCGTCGCCGAGTATGTCAGCTGGGGCGACACTTCTTTGGTCGCCGACGGCCTGGGCAGTTACATCAAGCAGATGACCGACGCCGGTGACTTTCACCGCATTGCCTTGGGCATAGGGGTCATGTGCATCTATGTGATGCTGCTGAACCGGTTTTTCTGGCGCCGCCTGTATGTGCTTGCCGAGAGCCGCCGCTGAGGATTTGCCATGAAACCACTGCTGATCGAACTCAAGGGCGTGAGCAAGGCCTTCCGGGCCAGCGATGGCACGCCGCGGACCATTCTTGAAGGCGTCGACTTCCAACTGCGCGAGCATGAGATCGTCGCCCTGCTCGGCCGCTCCGGTTCCGGTAAATCGACGCTGCTGCGGATCATCGCCGGGTTGGTTGGCACCGACCGCGGTACCGTCAGCTACCGCGGCCAGCCGATCCACGGCCCGGTCGACGGCGTAGCCATGGTCTTTCAGACTTTTGCGTTGTTCCCATGGCTGACCGTGCAGCAAAACGTCGAGCTTGGCCTGGAAGCCCAGGGCGTGAACCGAGCTGAGCGCGAGCGCCTGGCCAACGCTGCACTGGAGCTGATCGGCCTGTCCGGGTTTGGTGGCGCCCTGCCCCGTGAGCTGTCTGGCGGCATGCGCCAGCGCGTGGGTATCGCCCGTGCCTTGGTGATGAACCCAGAAGTGCTGCTGATGGACGAAGCGTTCTCGGCGCTGGATGTACTCACCGGCGAAACCTTGCGCGACGACATGCTCGAACTCTGGGAAGAGCGCCGCATCACCACTCGCGGCATTCTGGTGGTGTCGCACAATATCGAGGAGACCGTGATGATGGCTGACCGCATCCTTATTCTCTCCAGCGACCCAGGGCGCGTTCGCTCCGAGCTGCACATCGACCTGCCCCGGCCGCGCAACGCTGACTCGGCCCAGGTTCGCGGGCTGGTCGACGAGGTCTATGCACTGATGACCCAACGCCCCGAAGAAATAGCCGCCGCAGGCGCCCCGTCAACCGTTGAACTGGGCTACCGGCTACCTGATGCCGACATCGCGCGCATGGAAAGCGTGCTGGAACTGATTGCTGGCGAGCCGTTCAACGGCGAAGCCGACCTGCCTCACCTGGCCGAGGAAGCCGAGCAGCCTGACGAGGCGCTGTTCCCGATCTACGAGGCCCTTGGCCTGCTCGGCTTGGCCCAGGTCGTCGAGGGCGACATCCGCCTTACCCGCCAAGGGCGCAACTACGTCACTGCACGCCAGGCACGGCGCCAGGATTTGTTCGCGCGCCAGTGCAAGGGCCACGTGAGATTGATCGGCTATATCCTCGATAGCCTGCGCCTGGAGCCTGCGGGGTTGCTGGAAAAAGCAGTGCTCGAACGCCTGGCAGAGTCGATGGATGCCGAAGAAGCCGAACGCGTACTCAAAGTAGCCATCGAGTGGGGGCGCTATGCTGAATTGTTCGAGTACGACTTCCATACCCGCCGTCTAACCCCCGCACGCGAAACGCTCGGTGAACCGTAAGCGCCAGCGCGATCATCGACCTTTGGTCATCACCGTACTTGAGATCGCACGTAGGTGGCATAACGTTAACGCTGCTGCGCCCCGTCCTTTGCTCAATGGGAGACAATCATGAAGCTTTATTACTCACCAGGTGCCTGTTCACTCTCGCCACACATCGTGCTGAACGAACTGGGCTTGCCTTACACCGCCGAAAAAGTCGACCTCAAGGCTCATACCACAGCTAGCGGGGCCGACTTCTATACGGTCAATGCCAAGGGCTATGTACCAGCCCTGCAACTGGATGACGGCCAAGTGCTCACCGAGGGCCCTGCCATCGTTCAGTACCTGGCCGACCAGAAACCCGAGGCCAACCTGCTGCCCCCGGCGGGTTCACTGGAGCGCGCGCGGGTGCAGGAATGGCTCAACTTCATTGGCACCGAACTGCACAAGACGCTTGCTGCGCTGTTCAACCCAGGCATCAGCCCCCAGGCCAAGCAAAAAACCCTGGATACCTTCGGCAAACGCTTGGGCCTGGTAAACACGGCCCTGCACAGCCAGGCGTTTTTGACAGGACAACACTTCAGCGTGGCCGACGCCTACCTGTTCACCATCGTCAACTGGGCGCCGATGTTAGGCATCGACCTGACACCTTGGCCGGCGGTCGCGCAATTTCACAAGCGGGTAGCCAGCCGGCCGGCCGTGCAGAAAACCCTACAGGCCGAAGGGCTGAGCTGACCGGCACGCGCAAGGGGTGGCTTGGGGTTGGCTGGCCCAGAGCAAGCCAACTCGTGGCCTAGGCATGGCATGCCTGGCATGAAAAGATCCGTTGGCGATCGCACCCCGTTTACCGCGGTGCCCGTCGCCCGGTCACTCAATCGCTTTGGGCTCTGAAGACGCAGGCTTGTAGCCCAGGCTTCGCATTAGGTCATTTGCCGCTTCAAAGAACATCGCTTTGAGGCTCTCGGCATAGTCTTCCGTCAAACGGCTGGCCGGCCCGGAAATCACCAGCGCCCCCATGAGCTTCTGCTGCGCGCCGTAGATGGGCAGGGCCATTGAAGCGGCATGCGGATCGGTCGCGCCTTTGGAATAAAATGGCTTATCCAATGTGATTCCGACCGGGTAAGGCGCACGTAATGCTTGGGCGCCTGCGGCCTCATCCATAGGCCGCATATCGCCGGGCTGAAGATTCAAGCGCAGCCGATGGGAAGAGTTGACTCGGTATTGGCACATCCGATACGCGCCATGGCGCACATAGAAGGATGCTGTCTCACCCGACTGCTCCGCCAAGTGGTGCAGACGTGGCATCACGTGTTTTTCCAGGTCGAGCGCCTCCTGGTACACGGTGTTCAAACGCATGACCTCGCTCGCCAACTGGTATCTGCCATCGGCCATGCGAGTGATGAAACCATGATTTTCCAGGGACACCATCAAGCGCATGATGGTGCTCTTGATCAACCCAGTACGCTCGACCAGCTCTACAAGGCTGAGGGCTGAATCGCCTATCTGAAACGCCGTCAGCACAGTCAAAACACGGTCTGCCGATGCCACTCCATTCACCGCCGGACGCGGCCGCGCTTTAACCATTTTTGCAAAACCTCACAGATTGACACCCTCAATTCAGGGCAAGGGCCCAAAAACAGCATTATCCGTCAATGGCCTGCCCCCGCCAACGTAGCATGCGCCATCGCACGGATAAAAAACCAGGAAGGCTCGGGAGATGAATTGGCGTACGCACTTGCCAACCGCAACTGCCAGGCAGCGCGGCCGCTGCTGGCGGGCGAATTCCGACTGGCGCTTATCAGCAAAACGCTGATCAGAAAGGCACGACTGGCATGGTTTTTTTGAAATGCCATTTCCATTATTCGTCAAGCGGCAACTCAAAATGTACAGCATGCAGCGGATAACAAGAAAAAATCGGGCTTAAAATTGAGTTTATGCTTCACCTCACGTCCGATTATGGTTTATTTTGCAACGGCGTTGCATTAAACAAGTCACAACAATAATTGGACGCTTAGCCGCCCACCCAGACCCCAGGAGCGCTTATGAGCTTCTTCGCTGCCCCGCCCACCGTGGAAACCACGGTTTTTACCCGCCTACCTGACCAATTTCGCGACCCGCGACCTACTGCCTGGGCCAATGCCAACCGCCAAGGCCGAGCCATCGACTCGTTCCTGGAAGGCCCATCGTTTGATCGTCAAGGGCGCCTCTACGTCACCGACATTCCCAACGGCAGAATTTTTCGCATCTCACCGCAGGGCGACTGGGAAATGGTCTGCCAGTACGATGGCTGGCCCAACGGCCTGAAAATTCACCATGACGGGCGCATCTTCATCACCGACTATAAGCGCGGGATCATGCAGCTGGACCCAGAGACCGGCGCCATCGAGGCCGTGCTCGACTCGGCAGGTTCCGAAAGCTTCAAAGGGGTCAACGACCTGGTATTCGCACCCAACGGCGACCTGTACTTCACTGATCAAGGCCAGACTGGGCTGCAGGATGCCAGCGGCCGCGTCTACAAGCTTGATGCAAGCGGCAACCTGACCTGCCTGCTGAACACCATCCCAAGCCCTAATGGCATCGTCTATGACCCACACCTCAACCACCTGCTGGTGGCAGTGACAAGGGCCCAACAGATCTGGCGCATCCCGCTGGGCAACGGCTCGATCCTTGGCAAGGTAGGTGTCTTCGCCCAGTTGCACGGCGGCCTTGGCGGGCCTGACGGCCTGGCGCTCGATGCCAACAGCAACCTGTACATCGCCCATACCGGATTCGGCTCGGTGTGGAAGCTGTCGAAAGTCGCCGAACCCTTGCAGCGCATCGTTTCGTGCGCAGGTATCAGCAACACCAACCTGGCCTTCGGCGGCGACGACGGGCAGACCTTGTACATCACCGAATCGGAAACCGGCAGCATCCTGCAGGTACGCACCACTGCGCCTGGGCTGCCCATGTACTCCCACAGCTGACCCAGCCCCCCCTGTCAGGGCACACAACAACTACAAAAGAACGACGACATGACCCACGAAAACCCCGCAGCCCAGGCGCCGCTAAGCGATGCCGAGGGCGAACGCCTGATGCGCCGCCTATTGTGGCGCCTGGTGCCGTTCATTTTCATCTGCTACGTGATCAGCTACCTGGATCGCACCAATGTAGGCTTCGCCGCCATCAGCATGAACCAGGACCTGGGCCTGACCGCAACGATGTTCGGCTGGGCAGCCGGCCTGTTCTTCTTCGGCTATTTCATGTTCGAAATCCCCAGCAACCTGCTGATGCAGCGCTTCGGCGCGCGGGTATGGATTGCGCGGATCATGATTACATGGGGGTTGATCTCCATGGCGACCGCCTTCGCCACGGGGCCGATCAGCTTCAGCATCGCGCGCTTTTTGCTAGGGCTTGCCGAAGCAGGCTTCACACCGGGCGTGTACCTGTACTTCACGTACTGGTTCCCCGGCAAATGGCGGGCAAAAGCCACTGCAGCGTTCCTGCTAGGTATTCCTGTGGCCAACATCGTTGGCTCACCCCTGTCTGGCTGGTTGATGCAGCAACATGACGTATGGGGGCTGAAAAACTGGCAACTGCTACTGGTCACCGAATCGATGCCAGCTGTGCTGCTGGGCATCGCGTGCCTTTTCATCTTGGTCGACACCCCTGCCAAGGCCAAGTGGCTGAGCGTGCGCGAGAAAGCGTGGCTCAACCAGCGCCTTAGCCAAGAGCAGCAGTCGATTGGCGCATCCCACGGCAACACACTGCGGGCTGCTTTGACCAACCCCAAGGTGTTCACCCTGGCAGCCATCAATTTCTGTTGCATCGTCGGTTCGATCGGCATAGGGATGTGGCTACCGCAGATCATCAAAGGGCTGGGCATCGATAGCGGCATTGTGGGCTTTGTGGTTGCACTGCCCTATGTGGTTGGCGCCCTGTGCATGACAATCTGGGCACGCCTGGCCAACCGCAGCACTCATCGCCTGCCTTACGTGGTCAGCGCCTTGGCCTTGGCCGCGGTGGCCTTGGTAGCAGCCGCCCTGCTCGACCAGCCAGTGCTGAAAATCGCCAGTTTGTGCGTGGCAGTGGCAAGCATCCTGTCATTCCAGGCCACGTTCTGGGCCATACCCTCGACCATCCTGACCGGGCGCGCCGCCGCCGGGGGCTTGGCGATGATCGTTTCGATCGGCAACCTGGGCGGCTTCACCGGCCCGTTCCTGATAGGCCTTATCAAAGACAGCACTCAGAGCTTCAGCATGCCCTTCTTCGCCGTGGCATCCATTCTGCTGGTAGGCACCTGCCTGATGCTCTGGCTGGGCGATCCGGCAAAGAAACAGACCCTGCAAGGCCAAGGCCAGCCGGCCTGACGCTCAGCCACCACGGCGCGTGCTGTATTGCCCCAACAACCCCACTACCAGAACCCCGCCAGCGACCCCCAAGGTCGCTGGCGCCCCCCAGCGTGCCGCAACCAAGCCCGCAGCCATACCGCCCAAGGCCTCGAAACCAAAGCGCATGGCGATATAGAACGCGATCACCCGGCCACGCAAATGGCTGGGGGCGCCACTTTGCAATTGCATGTTGGTGCTGACGTTGCTAAGCGTGATCCCAAAACCCAATACACCCAACGCAAACAGTGCCAGTGGCAGTGCTCCGGCCATACACAGGCCGAGCAGCGCAAACGCGCACAGCAGTGCCCCTGCATCGGTGAATTGCCGCAGACGAGACAAGGCACCCCCGAACGCCAGCACCAGTGTAGCCACGAATGCGCCAGCGCCAGCCGCCCCCCATAACCAGCCCAGCACTCGCGCATCACCAGCGAAAACAGCCCTGGCCAGGATGGGCAACAATGCTGCGTAGCAGGACGCCAGCAGGTTGACCATGATCACATTGACCAGCAACTGGCGAACACTGCGGGTTTGCCACAGATACACCAGCCCTTCGCGAAACACTTGGGCGGTCGAACCGCTGGCTCTGGGGGCAGCTGTGCCGCGCACCTTCAGCAACCCCCCCAGCAAGGCTAGAAAAGCCACAGCTGTGAGGGCGAAACAGGCGGCCTCACCAGCTAGCGCAATCAGCCCGCCAGCCAGTGGCGGGCCCACAAACCGTGCAGCATTGATCAGCATGGCATTGAGCACCAGCGCGTTCGGAAGGTCGGCTGGATCGTCGACGAAACTGCCGATCAGTGCCTGGCGCAAGGGCGTTTCCAAAGCATTGAGCAAGCCGAGCAACAACGCCATGGCCGCAATGAGTGGACCGTCGATCAAGCCCAGCCAAGTAGCGACCGCCAGTGCCACGGACTGACCGATAAGGACCATTTGCACGATGATCAGCAGCCGACGCTTGTCGTGGCGGTCGATCCAGGCGCCGGCCAAAGGACCGACCAGCAGTTGCGGGGCCAGCGATAGAAAGGTGATCAACCCGAGCAAGACGGCAGAACCAGTCAAGTGATACGCAAGCCAGGCCAACGCAACCTGCTGCACCCACTTGCCCAGCGTAGAAACCCCCTGGCCGACGAAATAGATCTGAAAGTTACGATGAGCCAACGCCCGCACAGCGGCGGGCCAGCGTTTGCGATGCGGTGAAGATGAATCGTACAAGTCTGCGAACCTCAATAGACCCGCGACCGGCACCGAGCTTTCAGCCGCTGCGCACCCCATCGCAAGGTGCGCAGCGCATGGAAGATCAGCCTGGAAGCAGGCAGCCTTTTTTCTTCAAGGAGTCCAGAACCCAGGAACGGTCATTGGTACCTTGGGCAATTTTTTCCATCTGTGCGGTTTCGGCAGTGTGCTTGGCGGTGGCCGCGGCATATACCTCAGCGACATGGTCATAAGGCACGCACAGCAGGCCATCGTCATCACCAATCACCAGGTCGCCTGGCTGGACCACCATACCATCAATGGCAATCGGCACGTTGATCTCGCCAGGGCCGTCTTTGTAAGGGCCACGGTGCGAAACCCCGGCCGCGAACAACGGGAAGTCACCCGCGCTGATATTGGCAGCATCGCGGATGGCGCCGTTGATCACGATGCCGGCCACGCCACGCTTGACTGCGTAAGCCACCATCATTTCGCCGATCAGTGCATTGGTCAGATCGCCGCCGGCATCGACCACGATCACGTCACCTGGCTGAGCAATGTCGAGCGCGTAGTGCAGCATCAGGTTGTCACCTGGACGCGCCTTGACAGTCACCGCCGGGCCGCACAGCACCCCTTCTCGGTGCATAGGACGCAGGCGGGCACCGCCTGCCGTCATGCGGTTCATCGAATCGCTGACATTGGCAACCGGCACCTCGCGGTACCGTGCAACCCACTCATCGCCGACTTTACGTGCGCGCTCAAGCACTTGGAAGCCAATGCTCATGTGACATACCTCTATTGGATTTATTCGATGTCATCGACTGCTGCCGAATCTATTTTTAGAATGTCATTTCATAATTGTCGTTGCAATCACTTTTTACACACGCCAAATGCGTTTTATCGTTGGCTGAAATTTTATTATTGCAACAGCGTTTCATTATGCTAGGGTTCCAATCATGCCGCTATGGCGGCTGACTGCCCCCACAAGAACAAGGTATTCACGATGTCACGAACCATTGTGCTGACCGGCCCCGAGCTCGCTGCTGAGGCTATGAACCTGGCTGCCGAACAAGGCATTAGAGTCGTTCCCACCACCCCGTACCTGCCGGCCGAAGAGCTGGAAGCCATCATTCGCGCAGAGCAGCCCGATGCCATCGTGGTCCGCCAGGGCGCGTTGACCCGCGCCATGATCGACGCTTCGGCTAACCTGAAGGTGATCGCCAAGCACGGTGTGGGCTACAACACCATCGATATCCAAGCCGCTGCAGACCGCGGCATCCCGGTCTCGATCGCCGTAGGCGCCAATGCGCAGTCTGTGGCAGAGCTGGCCTTCGCGTTGATGTTCAGCGTGGCCCGTCAAACCGCATTGCTGGATGCGCGTATGCGTGATGGGCACTGGGACAAATCCTCGGCCAACGGCATCGAGCTGGCTGGCAAAACCTTGGGCCTGGTTGGCTTAGGGTCCATTGGCGGTATCCTCATGGACCTGGTGGCGCCACTGCGCATGAAGGTCAAGGTATTTGACCCCTACCTCAAACAGCTGCCGGAGCGCCCGCACGTCGAACGTGAAGCGGATTTCGATCGCCTGCTCGCTGAAAGCGATATCATCAGCCTGCATTGCCCGCTGACCGAGACCAATCACAACCTGATTGGCGCAGCCCAGCTTGAACGTATGCGCCCCAGCGCCATCCTGATCAACACTGCCCGTGGTGAGCTGATCGACTCCAACGCTTTGGTCAAAGCGCTTAGCGAGCGACGCATCGCCGGTGCTGGCCTTGACACCTTCAGCCCCGAACCGCCGCCTGCCGACAGCCCACTGTGGGGCTTGCCCAGTTTGGTTGCCACCCCGCATGTGGGCGCCAATACCAGCGAGGCCCGTGACCGGGTGGCCCTGGTGGCATTGAACCAGATCCTGGATGTCTGGGCGGGCAAAGCTCTGGACCCGCGCTGCGTGGTCAATCGCCATCTGTTCGCCAGCTGATTGCATGCCCCGGCTGCCCCCGTGCGCCTGGGGGCCTTCACTACGCGTCACTCCAGAAAAACAACAATTGGAGAGCATCATGAATTCAGCAACGTCCTTGCCGGATGAACTCGAACGCAGCACCATGCGCCGTGTCGCCTGGCGCCTGCTGCCTTTTCTGATCATCTGCTACCTGATCGCGATCATCGACCGCGGCAACATCGGCATGGCCTCGCTGCAGATGAACGAGGACCTGCAGCTCACGGCCAAGGTATTCGGCTTCGCCAGCAGCCTCTTCTTCTTTGCGTACTTTCTGGTCGAAGTACCCAGCAACCTGGCCATGCAACGTTACGGGGCCCGTATCTGGATCGCCCGCATCATGATTACCTGGGGCCTGATCTCGGCAGGCACAGCCTTCGTTCAGGGCTCCAATTCCCTCTACGTAATGCGGTTTCTGCTGGGCGCAGCCGAGGCTGGGTTCTTCCCAGGTGTCCTGCTGTACCTCACCTACTGGCTGCCGTCGGCTTACCGGGCACGGATGGTGGCGCTGTTCATGGTGGCAATTCCTGCTGCCAACTTCATCGGATCGCCGCTGTCGGGCTTGCTGCTGAGCCTGGATGGCTGGATGGGCATGCGCGGCTGGCACTGGCTGTTCATCCTCGAAGGTATCCCTGCCGTCTTTCTAGGTATCGCCTGCCTATTCGTCCTCACCGATCGCCCCGAGCAGGCCAAATGGTTGACTGACGAGCAACGCGGCTGGCTCACCAAGCGCTTGGCGGATGAGGCGTCGAAGAAAACCGCCATTGGCCATATCTCGTTGTGGAAGCTGCTGCGCCACAAAGATATCTGGGTATTGGCGCTGATCTATTCGGGCGCCTCGGCTGCTGGCAGCACCATGAGCGTGTGGGCTCCTCAACTGCTGAAAACCTTCGGCCTGAGTGCCATGGAAATCGGCATGGTCAATGCCATTCCTTACGGCATCGCATCAGTGCTGATGATCATCTGGGGCCGCAGTTCTGACCGTACCGGCGAGCGTCGCTGGCACACGGCAATGACCATGCTGCTGATCGCGGCAGGGCTGCTGATGACGCTGTTCACCTCGTCGCTACCGGCGACTGTGGTGATGCTGACCATGGTGCTGGTGGGTGCGTATTCGATGAAAGGGCCGTTCTGGGCACTGGTATCAGGCTGGTTGTCATCCTCTACCGCCGCAGCTGGCCTTGCTGCCGTAGGCGCCATGGCCAACTTGATCGGGGGAGGTCTGATGGTCAATGCCTATGGTGCGATTCACGACGCCACCGGTAGCTACGCCTTGGCGCTGATGCCCTTGGCCGCACTGTGCTTGGTTGCCGGGGTGGCCGTACTGGTGATCGGCCGCAAGCGCCAACACCAACAAGCTGAAACGGCCGGAGTCGTCGGCGCGAAATAATCCGGAAGTGCAGCACCTCGATGCCCACTTCCTGTCTCAGGAATGTGGGCATCGTCGTTTCACGGCATCACACTCGGCAAGATCCATGTCGAGCTTTCGTCATCGAACCCTCCCAGGCGCCTATCTGAACGGCTGCAGATCGGGCCACATGCAGGCGGCCTGCCCAACACTTGGCCATCGATTTGTGATCTCTGCCGCCGCGCTTGCGTCTGAGATCCTACCCCGGCAGTCATGCTGGGAAGTGACAAGAGAGCCCGCCATGCAAACGCTGTTGAACGAGATTCTCGAAGAAGTACGCCCCTTGATCGGCAAGGGCAAAGTCGCTGACTACATACCCGCTCTGGCCGACGTGCCGGCGCAGCAACTGGGCATTGCTGTCTACGGCAACGATGGCAGCTACCACTGCGCAGGCGACGCCTTGGTACCGTTCTCGGTGCAGAGTATTTCCAAGGTCTTCAGCCTGGTCCAGGCGATCGGCCATTCAGGCGAAGCCATTTGGGAGCGACTGGGCCACGAGCCCTCGGGTCAACCTTTCAACTCCCTGGTACAGCTGGAGTTCGAACGCGGCCGCCCGCGCAACCCTTTCATCAATGCCGGCGCACTGGTGATCTGCGATATCAATCAGTCGCGCTTCGCCGCGCCCACCCTGTCGATGCGCGATTTCGTAAGGCGGTTGTCGGGTAACCCGCATATTGCAATCGACGCACGCGTGGCCGATTCGGAATACCAGTTCCGCGCGCGTAACGCGGCCATGGCTTACCTGATGCAATCATTCGGTAACTTTCACAACGAAGTCGAAACGGTACTGCGCAGTTACTTCAGCTACTGCGCGCTGCAGATGAGCTGCCTGGACCTGGCGCGCGCCTTCTGCTTCCTGGCCAACGACGGGTTCTGCAAGCACAGTGGCGAGCAGATCCTCACCCGGCGTCAGACTCAGCAGGTGAACTCGATCATGGCCACCAGCGGGCTTTATGACGAAGCCGGTAACTTTGCTTACCGGGTGGGCTTGCCCGGCAAAAGCGGCGTGGGGGGCGGGATCGTAGCCATCGTTCCGGGGCAGTTCACCGTGTGTGTCTGGTCGCCTGAGCTGAACTCGGCAGGTAACTCCTATGCGGGCATGGCCGCGCTGGAGCTGCTCAGCTCGCGCATCGGCTGGTCAGTCTTCTGACACTGGCCGCAAGGCTCAGGGTTCGAGGGGCGATCCCCCTATCAAGCAAAAGCACATTGTTGCAGGAGCGGGTTCATCCGCTCCAACAGGCCTATCGGCAATGGACGCTCTGAGCAGCGCCCGTTGCGCGACGGTCAGCGTGTTGACACCGACATAGCCACCCAGTCTGCACGGCTCATCTCCCATATTTCGACGGCCATCTGCCCAGCCACGAAGTCGCCTTCCCTGACGTCTACCAAGCGCATGCCCTCATGTTCCGACACCTTGCGTGATGCGTGGTTGGCAACCGCTTTGGGAACCTGCATGACCGGGCGAGCCAGGGTCTGGAACCAATACGCGTTGATAGCCCTGCAGGCCTCGCGCATGTAGCCCCTGCCCCACCATTGTGGTGCGAGCCAGAACCCCCTGTTGTTGCCCGGCTGGTCATACAAACTGATGCTGCCCAGGGTGCAATCGGCATCGTCGCGCATGCGGATCATCCAATGCCACTCACGTCCCTCTGCCATCCCCCGCAGCGCGACGTCTCGTACGTAGGTCAGTGCCCCATCATCGGGATACGGCCATGGCACACGCCGATCCAGATAGCGAACAACCTCCCAGCAAGGGAAGAGCTGCTGAATGGTGTCTGAGTCCTCCAGCTGCAGCGGCGTCAATAGCAGGCGGTCTGTAGTCAATGTTGCAAAGCGATCCATGTCGGTCGTTCCTGGCCATCCGTGTGAGGTTTCGATTATGTGTACTGAAGTTTTATTGTGTCGATCGTTTCGCGGCTGGCCAATCTGAACCTCCGCTGCGGGCAATGGATTCAGCTAGGGGTGCGCCAAGCACCCGATCAATAGCTGAATTTCAACGCAAGCTCGCAGTCTCAAAAGCACACAGCCTCCGAGTACGCACCATGATCAGGTTAGCCTTACGCATCGGTTTAGTTGGCGCACTGCTGGGCCTGTTGGTGGGCTGTTCACCTCTGAAAGTGTTGAACCTCCTTACCCCAGACGGCACCTACACCAAAGCATCCAATCTCAAATATGGTAACGACCCGCGCAACCAACTGGATGTATACACGCCGGTCAACCTCACCAGCGACGTACCGGTGGTGGTTTTCTTCTATGGCGGCAGCTGGACCCGCGGCTCACGCAGTGACTACGGTTTCGTCGGTGAGGCTCTGGCAGCGCGTGGCATCGTTGCCGTGATAGCCGATTATCGCCTCTACCCGCAGGTTCACTATCAGGGCTTTCTTGAAGACAGTGCGCAGGCGGTTGGCTGGACCCGCCAACATATCCACCAATACCGTGGCGATCCCAAGCGGCTGTATGTGATGGGGCATAGCGCAGGCGGTTACAACGCCGCCATGATCGCTCTAGATCCTCAATGGCTGGCAGCGGTGAACATGCAGCCGTCAATGCTCAGTGGCTGGATCGGTCTAGCCGGGCCGTACGACTTTCTGCCCATTGAAAACCCAGAAGTGAAACCGATTTTCTTTTTCCCGGACTCCCCACCGGACTCCCAACCGATCAACCATGTTGGCCCCGATTCTCCCCCTGCCCTGTTGATGGCGGCGCAGGACGACTCGCTGGTCAATCCCCAGCGCAACACCGCAGGCATGGCTCGGCGCTTGCGAGAGCAGGGTGTGTCGGTGCGCGAACTCTATTTTTCCAAGCCTGGGCACGGGACATTGGTGGCAGCGTTCGCGCGCCCGATGCGTTGGCTGGCGCCGGTTTTGGATGAAGTGGTGACATTCATCAATGGGCAAGATCCAGCGCCGATAGATTCTCACGAGCGATGAGGCAGTGTGCCCAGGCTACGTTACAGCGCGCCAGCGCCTGCGTTTGCGCGGATTGGCTTTGTAGCTAACGCAGCCGATATTTTTTTCTCTTTGAGTGCATCCAACCCTGGCGCTGGCGGGTATTGCTAATGGGCGGCTTGTGACCGCCCTGCCTAATGACCTGTCAGGAGCACTCCCAATGACTCGCAAACTTTCTGCCTGCCTGCTTGCCTTCAGCATCACCCTGGCGTTGCAACCCGCACATGGCCAAACCGCGCTGCCAGATGCGGTCAAGGTGCCCGATGGCCATCGCGTTCTGCTCGAGACCGTCGGCGTGGGCGAGGTCACTTATGAATGCCGCGACAAGAGCAACAGCCCCGGCCAAACCGAATGGACCTTCGTCGGTCCCAAGGCCGTGCTCAATGATCGTGCCGGCAAGCAGGTTGGCGAGTACTTCGGCCCACCCGCCACCTGGCAGGCCAAAGATGGCTCGAAGGTCACCGGCACTCAGCTTGCGGTAGCGCCAGCGGACAAGGGCGCCTTGCCCTACCAACTGGTCAAGGCCAACCCTGCCGAAGGCAAAGGCGCCATGCAGGGCGTGAGCTATATCCAGCGCCTGGCCACCCGCGGCGGCGTGGCTCCAGCCAGTGACTGCACCGTACAAAACAAAGGTGCCAAGCAGGTGGTGCAGTACCAGGCCGACTACGTGTTCTGGACACATAAGTAATACGTTGAACAGACACCTTGCGATTGTTCATCTACGCTCGTTGGCAAGCCCCCGGCTTCAAGGCCGGGGCACCTTGCATGACACAAGGAAGCCACAGACGTTGAACTCGCCGGTCACCCCTTTTGACTTCGGTCGTTGCCTGCAGGCCTGTGCACAGGGCGACCGACGAGCCCTGCAAGCGCTATACGACCACGAAGGCGCGCGGCTACTGGGCGTCGCCAGGCGTATCGCCCGTGACAATGCAACTGCTGAAGACATCGTCCACGATGCTTTCATCCGCATCTGGACCCGTGCGGGTAGCTTCGACCCTGCGCGCGGTTCGGCACAGGGCTGGATCTACAGCATCGTGCGCCACTTGGCCCTCAATGCCATTCGCGATTCCCGGCGTGAAACCGTGCTGGACGATGGGGCCGTCGATATCTCAAGCAGCTTGCAAAATGGCCTGGATGACATCGACCTGTGGTCCGGCTCAGCGAAAATATATCGTTGCCTGGAACAATTGCAGCCCGCGCCACAGCGCTGCATCCTGCACGCTTATGTGGACGGTTGCAGTCACGCCGAGATTGCTGCCCTGTTGGGCGCGCCACTGGGCACCGTCAAAGCCTGGATCAAGCGCAGCCTCCAGGCGCTGCGGGAGTGCCTGGGATGAAACCGGATAATGCCCAAGCGATGGATACCTTGGCCGGCGAGTTCGTCCTGGGTACCTTGTCATCAGAGCAACACGCCGCAGTGCTCCAGCGCCTCGAGCACGATCCGGCCTTGCGCGCCATGGTAGATGACTGGGAGACGCGTCTGCTCGAGCTGACCGCACTAGCTACACCTCACCCACCGAGCGCCCGCCTTTGGGGCCGTATCCAACGCAGCCTGAATGAACGCATCACCCCCCAGGTCTTGCCACGGGTCAAGTGGTGGCAACGCCTTGGCATGTGGCAAGCGCTGAGCGCTACGGGGCTGGTCGCAAGCGTGTTGCTGGCGTTCATTTTGCTCACCACGCCGCCGCCCACTCCTCAATTTATGGTAGTGCTGGTGGCACCGAGCACTCAGGCGCCCGGTTGGGTGGTACAGGCCAGCGACAGCCGCATGATCGAGCTGATTCCGCTTGGCAATGAGGCGATCCCCGAGGGTATGGCCTTACAGTTCTGGACCAAGGGCAACCAGTGGCGCGCACCGGTTTCGCTGGGCCTAGTCAAGCCTGGAGAGCTTTACCGGCTACCGCTGCAGAGCCTGCCGCCGCTGGAGGCCAACCAATTGTTCGAGCTCACCCTGGAGAAGGCCGGCGGTTCATCCACCGGGCTTCCGACGGGGCCAGTGAAGTTCATTGGCCGTGCTGTGAAAGTGATCTGAGCCGCACACAAATCATGTTTAGCGCGAGCATCCTTGCTGCACCAGAATCACAATCAAGCACCCGGCCCTTGTGCACTCAAACGCTGCGGGTAACGCCGCCGTCTACTTTTATGTTCTGCCCGGTAATGTACGCAGCTCCTTGGCTGGCGAGGAAGGCGATGGTGGCGGCGATTTCCTCACTGGATCCATAGCGTTTGAGCGGCACAGCGTCGCGGCGCTCCTGCGTGGCTGGGAGGCTGTCGATCCAACCCGGTAGCACATTGTTCATGCGAATATTGTCACCTGCATACTGGTCAGCGAAGATCTTGCTGAACGACGCAAGGCCTGCGCGGAACACTGCCGATGTCGGGAAAAGCTCGCTTGGCTCGAATGTCCACGCACTGGAAATATTGATGATCGCACCACCGCCCTGACGCTGCATGTATGGCGTGACCAGACGGGTTGGGCGAATCACATTGAGCAGGTAGGTTTCCATGCCCTTGTGCCAATCCTCGTCGCTGATGTCCAGTATCGGGGCTCGGGGGCCGTGGCCCGCGCTATTTACCAGGACGTCTATCCGCCCCCACTTCTGAATGACTCTGTCAACCAGACGTTGCAGGTCTTCGTTGGACTGATTACTGCCAGTGATGCCGACGCCTCCCAGCTGCTGCGCCAGCGCTTCGCCCTTGCCCGAGGATGAAAGAACACCGACTTTGAACCCCTCAGCCGCCAGCCGACGTGCCGCCGCTGCACCCATGCCGCTACCGCCGGCGGTAACGATTGCAACCTTCTCTGCTGACATATATCCCCCTGAAATGCTGTTGAACGATGTACGTGATCAGGCTAGCAATACCCATTCACCAGAGAGAGACAACAACGCTTCTATCAGCCAGTAGATTTTATGCAGGCCTTTCATTAAGCGAACCTCTTCGCTCCGGCAACGCAGACCACAGCCCCGAGGGTTACAGCAAGCATTATCGTGCTGACGTGCTCTCCCAACAGCAGCGCCGCCAACCCCAGCCCCATGAACGGCTGCAGCAGTTGCAGTTGGCCTACGGCCGCAATCCCACCCTGCACCAGTCCTCGATACCAGAATACGAAGCCGATCAGCATGCTGAACAACGAAACGTAGCCAAAGCTTAACCAGGCGGCGCCACTAGCCTTGGTCAAGGCTTCAGGAGCTGGAAAATTGACTATCGTCAGCACCAGCATCAATGGCAACGCTACCAGCAACGCCCAACAGATCACTTGCCAACCGCCCAATCTGCGCGACAGGCGCGCACCCTCGGCATAACCCAACCCGCATACCACTACGGCTGCCATCATCAGCAGGTCACCCAGGATCGAACCGTTGCTCGCGCTCAACCACGCATAGCCCGCCACCAGCCCGGCACCTGCAACTGAAAATAGCCAGAATAACGGCCCAGGGCGTTCACCGCCGCGCAGTACGGCGAACCCTGCAGTGCACATTGGCAACAAACCGACAAAAACGATGGAATGCGCCGAGCTGACATGCTGCAAGGCCAAAGCGGTGAGCAGGGGAAAACCTATTACCACGCCAAGTGCAGTAACTGCCAGCGACGCCACATCCGAGCGTTTGGGCCGAGGCTGGCGCAGCACCATCAAACAACACGCGCCCAGCAAGGCCGCGATGGTAGCCCTGGCGCAGGTCAGAAACGTGGGTTCGAAAGCGCTTACCGCCATGCGAGTTGCTGGCAATGAGCCGGCGAATATTGCCACGCCCATCAAGCCATTGAGCCAGCCACTGGTTGTCTTTTCCATCAATGAGTCCTCTGCCTGTCAGTGCTCAGTACAGCACTGACAGGCAGACCAGGACCATGTACAGTCCAGTACGGTTCAACCGAACTGTTATGCATTTGAATCCAGCACAGTCGAGGGTGCAATGAAGCGCGACGGCACGCGAATCAAAGCGGTCATGGGAGTGATACAGGCCAGGATCGCCTCCCGGACCTATACCCCTGGCACCCGCATCCCGTCGGTGCGGGCGATGGCCCAGGCCATCCAGGTCTCGGTGTCTACGGTCCTGGAAGCCTATGAGCGCTTGATGGCAGAAGGTGTACTGACCTCGCGGCCTGGCTCAGGTTTTTTCGTGGGAGGGCCAGTCGCACCTTTGGCCCTCACCGAGCTTGGCCCAAAACTCGATCGTGAGGTGGACCCACTCTGGATCTCACGCCAATCGCTGGAAACCAGCAGTGACGCCCTGAAGCCGGGGTGCGGCTGGCTGCCGGCTTCCTGGATGTACGAAGCCGGCGTGCGCAAAGCGCTACGTGTGGCTGCCCGCTCCGACACCATGAATCTGGCTGAGTATGCGCAACCACTTGGCCATATCCCGCTCAGGCAATTCTTGTCGCGACGGCTGGGAGGGATCGGGATCGATGCCCCGCTTGAGCAGGTCATGCTGACCGAGTCTGGTACTCACGCCATCGACCTGATCTGCCGCTTTCTGCTGCAGCCCGGTGACACGGTTCTGGTCGATGACCCCTGCTACTTCAATTTTCACGCTTTGCTCAAAGCCCACAGGGTGAATATCGTCGGTGTCCCTTACACCCCGACAGGCCCGGACATCACTGCATTCGGCGCAGCACTGCTCGAACACGAGCCTCGTCTGTACATCACCAATTCCGGTATTCACAACCCAACCGGCGCTAGCCTGTCTGCGGTCACGGCTCATCGGCTGCTGAAGCTGGCCGATGCCACTAACTTGGTGATCGTGGAAGACGATATTTTCAGTGATTTCGAGCATACCCCTGCCCCACGGCTATCGGCCTTCGATGGCCTGGAGCAAGTGATCCAAATCGGCAGTTTCTCAAAGACCATCTCGGCGTCGATCCGCTGCGGCTACATTGCCGCGCGCAGCGACTGGATCGAAGCGCTGGTCGACCTCAAGATCGCCACGACGTTCGGCGGCGGGCGCATGGCCGCAGACATCGTTCATCACGCTATCACCGATAGCGGCTACCGAAAGCACATGGAGGGCGTACGCCTGAGGTTGACCGAGGCAATGGATGAAACAGTGGTGCAGCTACAAGCCATCGGCATCAAACCTTGGATCGTGCCCCGAGCCGGCATGTACTTGTGGTGCCAATTGCCAGAAGGCACGGATGCGGCAATGCTGGCCAGAACTTGCCTACGAGAAGGATTGGTCCTGGCACCTGGCAACGCGTTCAGCCAGGCCATGGCGGCAAAGGACTTCATGCGTTTCAATGTTGCTCAGTCAGCTGACAGCACCATTTACGAGGTGTTGAAACGGGCGCTCAACGCGTAGATCGCACCGGCACTGCGCGGCCTCGGCTCATCTGAGACTTGGTTGATACTTTTCAGGTCAACCAAAATGAACGTTTACCGCTCCCGGCGACTCAATCTACCGTCGCGCGTTTCTCGAGCGGCGAAGGGCAGGATGGATTCTGCAGAATTTTCATGGAGCGAACGGTCATGAGCGTTACGTTGAGATGCCTCAAATGCGAAGGTGAGGAGTTCACCAAGCCGCGACGGTTGTACAGGAAGTCTGTCCTGACATGCCACCGCTGCAACACCATCGCACTCTATGGCGACCTGCTCGAAGCAGCAGGCCAGCGTCTGATGGCCGACCTCAAAGTCCAGCTATCGCAACTGAAAACCGGCTAGTAGCCTTAAGCGCCGGCTTGCAGATGCCAGGGTCAAACACCTTGCCCTGGCCCTGAACATACTGCGGCACTGTGCCAGCGAAGACGCAGGGCCGAGCGCGAAAACCAACTTAGTCTGCCGCCTGCTCTACAGGGTTTTGAACGGCCGGTGCAGGTTCCGCCGCTTTCGCCTTGGCGCGGTTCTTGCGAGCCTGGCCGCGCTGGCGCGAGGCTTGTTGCTTGGCATACAGTGCCTGGCCTGCCGTAACTACACCAGCAGGCTGGCCGTTAAGGTCCAGACGCGGGGCATTCTCGACCATGCTGGACCAGTAACGGTTGCCTCGGCACCACGTCGAAATGCCAAGCTTAAGCTGCTCGCTGGTGATACCCAGCAGTTCCAGGTGTTGCTCGGCATCCTTGAAGATGCCCTCTTTGAGCGGAACCTTCGGAGCCGGGTTCACCGGGAAAGCCAACGGGAAATGCTTTTGCAATGGCCAGATGGCCTCCACCGCCGGGTCCTGCTCGCGCACCTTGGCCTGGGAGGCAGGCTTACGCTTGGCGGGGCGCGGGGTGTCGGCTTTTGCCTGCTGCGCTTTTTCAGACCGCAGGCGGTCACGTAATTCAGCTAGTTGTTCAAAACCCATCGTTAATTCACTGCTTCTACGTTGATTGCGTGATGCAAGGATAAGCCATGCAGCGCTTTCGAGCAGCAGAAAGAGTATGAATTGTCCGTGATTTCGTGCCTTAGCATGACTGATGCAGGCAAAACCACTGTGAATATCACCTGCCAAGGCCGCCATGCCGCCCAAGCTGGCATTGCTGCCATTACCCCACGAGGTGAAATTTCACTTCACCCGTTCCACTAAGACATTTCTTAAAAATGCCGCCGACACCTGATTTTCGTTGCATGCCTCACCAGGGAAATCTAGGCTCTGTGTCGCTGTCGCCCCACTGCGCTCATCAAGCCCGATCGCATACCTGCGCCTACGTTATCAACGTATCGACTGGAGCACCGATGCTCACTACTCTCGCCATCGCCAACTACCGCTCGATCAAGCACATGGTAATGCCCCTGGGCCAACTCAATTTGGTGACTGGCGCTAACGGCAGCGGTAAATCCAACCTGTACAAAGCACTTCGTCTACTGGCCGAAACGGCCCAGGGGGTTGTCATCGAGGCACTCGCCCGTGAAGGCGGGCTTGGTTCGACCTGGTGGGCCGGGCCCGAAATGAGTGCACGGATGCAGCGCGGTGACGTCCCCATACAGGGTCAGCAACCGAACGAAGCCAAACGCCTGCGCTTAGGCTTTACCACTGAGGATTTCGGTTTTGCCATTTCGCTTGGCCTGCCCATACCCGTACCCTACCCCACTGCATTCATGCTCGACCCCGAGATCAAGAGCGAAGGCATCTGGGGAGGCGGGGCGTATCGGCCAGCCTCGTTGCTGGTCGAGCGCAGAAACGCCATGGTGCGCGCCCGTGATGGGCACGGCTGGACAGTGCTCGATCAACATGCCGATAGCTGCGAAAGTTTTTTCAACATCGTAGGGCGAACCCGGCAAGCACCGGAGATCGGCGAGCTGCGGGCGTTCATCAACGGCTGGCGGTTTTACGACCACTTTCGAATCGACCGGGATGCGCCATGCCGCCACCCGCAACTGGGTACCCGTTCCCCAGTGCTGCACCACGACGGCCGTAACCTAGCCTCCGCGCTGCAGACCATCATCGAAATCGGCGATGTGGAAGACCTATTCGCCGCCCTGGAAGATGCGTTTCCAGGCAGCCGCCTAGCGATCGATGCGCCAGCGGGCGGCCTGTTCAGCGTGCGGCTGCACCAACACGGTTTGCTGCGCCCGCTTAGCGGGGCCGAGTTGTCGGATGGGACACTGCGTTATCTGCTGCTGATGGCCGCGCTGCTGACGCCGCGCCCGCCATCGCTGATGGTGCTCAACGAACCGGAAACCAGCCTGCATACAGACCTGCTCCCAGCACTGGCTCGCCTTATTATCCGCGCATCACGGCGTAGCCAGGTATGGGTGGTGTCACACAGCCGAGTGCTCATTGACGCGTTGACGGCGTGCGAAGGATGCAATGTGCTGGAGCTGGAAAAGCACCAAGGGCAAACCCAGCTACGAGGCGTTGGACTGCTGGACGAACCGCTGTGGCGATGGATGGACTGAAGGCCAGCACTTGCAAACAGGCGCCGCTCAACACGCCACGAGAAGCCGCTCGGCATTCGTCCCGAACGAATACCTATAACCTCTGCAGAAGGCCTCCCATTCTTCATTCCCCCACCCGGATCGACGCTTGACCTGCCTTAAATCATGCCTGCTGGCTTTCACAGCGGTCAGCCGCCGGCGGGCTTTCTCGAAATCGAGAAACGCGACCTTTATGTTCGGCTCGCTAAAGTCGATGAAGACATGTTTGAGGTACAGGCAACCATGCTGCCATCGGCCAGAATTCCACTTAGCCAACAGGCTGCCGTAGGCTTCCAACACTTCGTGATAGCGCCGCTGGCCGATGGACTCACGCATGCCTTGCGCATAAAAATCTTCTAGCGACACATAGCCTTCGAGTGCTGCAGTCACCATTACCGCTTTCCATTCGCCATGGTCCTTACGGACATCGCTGTGCAGCAGGGACGGCGTGGCTACGCCCAGCGATGCTGCGGCACGCATAGCCTTCGCCTCACGAGCCACCGTTGGGTAGCCGAAAGGATGGCGCAAGCTGCGATAGACATGCCCTACCTGCTGCTTTTTGTAAAAGGTCAAACCCTGAAGCTCCACCTTCAGAACGCCGCTTTCACCACCTCTACGGATATTGGGGGGCTCAACCCACACCCCTGCTGCGTCGAGAATATCCTTCATTTCCGGCTGGCCAGGCCCTGAGTCGTTCGAATTATTGTAAGTCATGGGGAACCTGCTGGTTGAGTGGCTAATTAGCCTGAAGTCTCAGAATATAGTAAGCAAATTGCCGAAAATACCTTTTTTATCTGCAATTGCGCTGCTTGCTCCGAATAGGCATCCCTCGCAGAGGTTCAGGAATCAGCCCCACTTACCTGGCATACACCGTTAGCTCGGTTCTTACCGGTATAGGAAACATCCGCCGAGCCATCCGGATTGATCGACAGCGAGATCGTCACACCACCGCCCTTGGCTTCGAAGTAGTTATCGTTGAACTTCTTAAGCTTCCCCTCCTTACCATTGATATAGATGGGGCCACCTTGGTCGGCGTGGACCACAATGTTCCCTGGGCATGTGGCGTTCAACAGCGGGATGCCCGCATAGGCGACATTGGAGGCGGCAAACAGAACACACACCAGTAAACGCTTCATTCCATGCTCCCTGAACAGAACAACAGACTCTCAATCAAAGCCTACATCCATACTGGCCGCCACCGACGCCTGTCGGAGGGTTCAACCTTTGATCGTCCACAGCTGGTCTATCCGCGTGGTATAGGACTGGCTCATCATCTCGCGCTTCATCCCCCAATCTGGGGCCGCCGGTACCGTAGCGGCACGCATCGTTCCGCTACCCCAGCGCTGGTTGATGTCATCCATTACTTGCATCAGTCGGTCACAAGATACCGGCTGCTTAAGGGCAAACAGATCTTGCGAGAATTCACCCGGCTGCCTCAGGTCCAGTAGCAGCACCTCAGCCTTGCTGTACCGGTAGCCGGGGCGAAAAATGCGCGCGACGGCATCCGTAGCCAGCCTTGTCATCAGCAACGTGTCACTTGTGGGGTAAGGCAACTCCACCAGAGCGCCCTGAGCGTGGTGGGCTTCATCCGGATTGAACATACCCGTGCGGATGCTTACTCGCATACGCTTGCACACCGAACCCTGGGCCCGTAGCTTTTCAGCGGCTCGGCCTACGTAGGTGGCCACTGCCTGCTTGATGGGCGCCAGCTCGCTCAAGCGCTTGCCGAACATTCGACTGCTGCAGATTTCCTGCTTGGGCGGCTCGACTTCATCGAGGTCCAGGCAAGCGGTACCGGCCAGCTCCCGCGCGGTCTTCTCAACCACCACGCTGAATCTCTGTCGCAGCGTCCAGGCATCCGCCTTGGCAAGGTCCATTGCCGTGATGATCCCCATGGCTTCGAGGTGCGCGGTCATCTTCCGGCCGATACCCCATACCTCCTTGACCTTGGTGTTGCGCAGAACCCAATCCCTTTTTACCGGCTCGGTAATGTCGACCACCCCGCCCGTGTGGCTGAGCAGCCGCTTGGCGGTATGATTGGCCAGCTTCGCAAGCGTCTTGGTACGCGCGATGCCCACCCCTACCGGAATGCCCGTGCGTTGCATAATGCGTAAGCGCAGGCCATGGCCAAAGTTGGTCAAGTTCTCTTGAATGCCGGACAGATCCGCAAAGCATTCGTCGATGCTGTACACCTCGGTGCCCGGTACCATCGACTCGATGAGCGTCATGACGCGTTCACTCATGTCGCCATACAGCGCATAGTTGCTGCTGAACGCCACGACTCCATGGCGGCGGAGCTTCTCCTTGGCCTGAAAATACGGCTCACCCATTTTCACGAAAGGCTTGGCGTCGTATGACCGGGCAATCACGCAGCCATCGTTGTTGCTCAAGACCACGATAGGCGTCTTGGCGAGGTCTGGGCGGAATACGCGCTCGCAACTGGCATAGAATGAGTTGCAGTCGATAAGCGCGAACACCTGATCATTGCGCATGATCACGCACGCTGTAACGCACCACGCCCCACACCATCAAGTCGTCACCCTCCATCACATAGCGCGGGGGGTAGGCGGTATTCTCCGATTTAAGGATCACCACGCCATCGCGCCGATGCAGGCGTTTGCACACCGGCTCGCTATTGATGGCTGCGATCACGATATCGCCATGCGCGGCCTCCCTGCTACGGTCCACAATGACCAGGTCGCCAGAATAGATACCGGCACCCTGCATACTGTCGCCTTCCACTCTCACCAGATACACATGGGGCGCGCGGATGTCGAATAACTCATCAAGGGAAAGGTGGCCTTCCAGATGGTCCGCTGCAGGCGAGGGAAAGCCGGCTGGAACATTGAAGCCGTATAACGCATGGGATTCAGAGCCTTCAGGCGGCGTACTAAAAATTGTGATGGTCATGGGAGGAAGTCCGATGCAAACTGTATGCATATACAGTTAATCGTTCATCGCGCAGACGGTCAATGCTGAACAATGAGATTTCAGACGGACGAGAGGTGAAAAATGTGCGGGCGCTACTCGATCTATGAATCCATGGACCACTACCTGAAGCAGCTGGCCCTCGATCTGGTGGTCATCAATGGATATGACCATGAACCGATCAATCGCTTCAACGTCGCGCCGGCAACCCGTGTCGAGCTGATTCACCAGGTCGAGCAGGGCTTGCGGGTGGATCGAGTCAAGTGGGGATGGTCACCCATATGGGCAAAGAGCAAACGCCCTGCCCCCATCAATGCCAGGGCAGAAACGGTGATGACAGGGCGGTTTTTCAAGGAGCTGTGGCCATTCTCCCGGGCCCTGGCGCCAGCCAATGGGTGGTTCGAATGGGTATCTGCCCCCGGCAACCCCAGGCAGAAACAGCCCTACTACATCACCAGGGTGAACGGCGAGCCACTTTACTTCGCAGCGCTGGCACAGGTGCAGCCGGGCATCGAAGGCAACGAGCGCGATGGTTTCGTGATCATCACGGCCGCAGCGGACCAAGGTTTGATAGACGTGCACGACCGCAAACCATTGGTGCTCACGGCCGACCTGGCCAGAGAGTGGCTGGACCCCGCCACCGCGCCCGCCCGCGCAGCGCAGATAGTGGCATCGGGCTGCAGCCCAGCCACGGACTTTCGCTGGTTCCCCGTTGCCAAGGCCGTGGGGAACGTGAAAAACCAGGGTGCCGACTTGATCGAACCGCTCGATGACGCGTGTCAACAGGGCACACTCGAGTTTTGAGCGCGATAGGCTGTAAAAAAATTGAATCAGTCAATTGCCCGATCGGTCAGGATTTATGAACGTAGTAAATCTGACGAGGTGACAGCAATGACTATCCAAGCAGAGACACTCGCTCAACTTGCCGAAGCTCTCCAAGAGCGCGGCATGACCCTTGTAACCGATGTGGTATTCACCAGGGCGCCGTACCGGCACAACCACCGTTGGATCTGCATCGTAGAATAAAAAAACCGGTTGCCGGCGGTTTGGAGCTACGCTCCACCGCCGGCCCTTTTGTGTCAGGCGTATAAATGCCGGACCATGGTTTCAGACAACTTGTATATCTGAAAATCCAAGGACCTCAGCCTGCTCCAGGATCTGCTCAGGGCTAGCATCGGCTGGCGGCATCACCAGGCTATTCTCACCATCGCCGAAATGCAGCAGCATCACATGCAGCGCAGCCTCGTGAACAGGCAACCGAGGCTGCTTCAGGTCAAAGGTGTGAGTGGACGGCTGGCCGTCGTGGCAGTAGCGAACGGTATATACAGGCATGAGCACCTCGAAGGTAGAGAAAAGACTCAATACCTGACCGGCAGGACAGGAAATAATTCAGGTCCGCTCAAGTTCAAGCCCGGCTGCCACCTTTTCAGAGGTTGAGCTTGATCTGGGTGATATGCTCCGGGCCGATGCCACAGCAGCCGCCGATCAAGCTAGCCCCTCGCCCGCGCCAATCGCGAGCCCATGCCAGATAACCCGGCGGGTCCAGGTCTTCACGTAGTTCGTCGAGGCCATCGTTGGCAGTCGCTTGCTTCGATTGCGGCGGGAAGGCATTGGCATAGGCGCCAATGGCGATGTCCGCCTGGCGTGCCTCGATGATCGAACGGGCAACATCCAGCGCCGCGCCGATCACCTCTGGCTGGCTGCAGTTGAACAGCAGCGCTGCAACACCCAGTTCCGCCACAGCTTCGACAGCATCGGCCACCGGCTCGCCGGAACGTAGGCGCGGCACGCTGTCGACATCCTCGTCCTGCAGGGTGAACGATACCCAGAACGGCTTGCCGTCGGCAGGCAGATGGCTATGGATGGCCCGCACCTCGGCAATCGAGCTCTGGGTTTCCGCCAGCCAAAGGTCCACATTTGGCGCCAGCCCTTCCAGCAGCGGCTTGAGCACTTCAGCCACTCGCTGCGGCTGGAACAGGTCCGGCCGGTAAGAACCGAACAGCGGCGGCAACGACCCCGCTACCTGAACTGGCTGCGCGCTGGCATTAGCCGCCCGGCGTGCCAACTGGCCTGCCACCGTGGCCAGTTTCAGGCCCTCCTGAGCGAAACGCTCTTCGCCGATATGGAATGGCACCACCGCATAGCTATTGCTGGTGATCACCTGCGCACCGGCGGCGATGAATGCAGCATGCACCCCCACTACTGCCTCGGGCGCCTCGCTCAGGGCCAACGCCGACCACTCGGGCTGACGGAACGGCGCGCCGCTACGCTGCAATTCCCGGCCCATGCCACCATCCAGCACTACCAACGCTCGTTGTTTCATATAACTACTCTGAAGGTTCTTATGAATAAAATTCACTAGGTATGAATGATTTATAACTATTTAATACGCAAATTCAGTTTTGGCCAACTTTTCAGGTATTTGTATGCGCATCCCCGCCCTGCTCGGCGCGAGCCTTCTATTGCTCGCTACCGCTACTCAAACCCTCGCCGGCACTACGCTTGAGCGCGTCGAGTCGAATAAGGAAATGGTGAACGTGCTGATGGAAAGCTACCCGCCGTTCTCGTTCCTCAACGATCAGAACCAGCTCGACGGCTTCGATGTCGACGTGGCCAGGGCGGTGGCGCAGAAACTTGGGGTCAAGTTGCGCCTGGAAACTCCGTCCTGGGACGTGATCGCCGCCGGCCGCTGGAGTGGGCGCTACGACATCTGCATTTGCTCGATGACTCCGAGCAAAGCACGCGCTGAGGTCTTCGCCTTCCCAGTGGAGTACTACGCCTCGCCTGCTGTCATCGTGGTCAATGCCAACGATGAACGCATCCACAGCGCCAAGGATCTGAATGGCCGCAAGGTAGGCCTGACCGCAGCGTCGAGTTATGAAAGCTACCTGAACAAGAATTTGGTGATCGAAGGCGACGAGGACCGTCAGATCGACTACCCGTTCGAGGCCGTGCAGGTAGCCCCCTACGACACCGATAATGTCGCTTTCCAGGACTTGGGG
Source organism: Pseudomonas promysalinigenes (assembly GCF_014269025.2). NCBI lineage: Bacteria > Pseudomonadati > Pseudomonadota > Gammaproteobacteria > Pseudomonadales > Pseudomonadaceae > Pseudomonas > Pseudomonas promysalinigenes. Next base: position 2,890,885 of record NZ_CP077094.1, read on the forward strand.
CTAGGTGCAGGCGTACGTTTGGACGCCATCCTCACCAACCTGGTAACCGCCAAGCCGCGCCTGGATGAGGACAAGCGTTTCAAGCTGGCCGGCGCCCCGTTGTATGAAGAGCCGAACTCGGTAGCCATCGAGAAAGGCGACCCAGAATGGGACGCCAAGGTGCGTCAGGTGTTCGCCGAGCTGAAAGCTGATGGCACGCTGGCGAAGATTTCGCAGAAATGGATCGGCGCCGATATCAGCAAATGAGCAACTTCCCTCCCGCACCCAAACCTGCGGCCCGCAGCAAGACCACCGGCCTGTTCGGTTTTCGTACCCGGTTGTATCTGACCTGGCTGGCCCTGTTCGCCCTGTTCGTAGCGTTTTTCCTAAGCTTCGACCTGAAGTTTGCGATCATCGTAGAAAAGTTTCCCAACCTCGCCGGTTTCAAGCTAGGACCCAATGGTTTTCTGCAGGGTGCAGCGCTGACCCTGTTCCTGTGCCTGTGCTCGATGGTCGTGTCAGTGATGTTGGGTTTTGCTGCTGCGCTTGCGCGGCTGTCTAAGAGCGCAGTGCTGGTGGGCATCGCCAGCTTCTACACTTCGTTCTTTCGTGGCACGCCGCTGCTGATCCAGATTCTGCTCATTTATCTGGGCCTGCCGCAGGTGGGCCTGGTGCCTGGAGCCATCAGTGCCGGCATTATTGCGTTGTCGCTGAACTACGGTGCGTACCTGAGCGAAATCTTCCGCGCTGGTATTCTTGGCGTAGCTCGCGGCCAGCGCGAGGCTGCCGTGGCGCTTGGCATGCGGCCAGTGCAGACTTTCTGCAGCATCGTGCTGCCTCAAGCCATGCGGGTGATCATTCCGCCTACGGCCAACCAGTTCATCTCGATGCTCAAAGACTCGTCGCTGATCTCGGTGATGGGGGTTTGGGAGGTAATGTTTTTGGCGCAGTCGTACGGGCGCTCGAGCTACCGCTACCTTGAGATGCTGACCACCGCAGCAGTGATTTACTGGGTACTGTCGATCTTGCTGGAGCTAGTACAGGCGCGGCTTGAAAGGCATTTCGGCAAGGCCTATCAGCGCTGAGCACACCAATAGGCGCAGGTTCACTGGCCAATGGGCCGCACAGCGGCCCATATGATCGACGAGTCGATCACTCCGCGCCTGGTGGAATACCGTCCTTGTTCTTGTCTTTGAGCCGCGCTTTTTCCTCCTCCGTCGAGTGAGCAGGGACCTCGGATTGCTGCGGGTCTTGTTGGTGATGTGTCATGGTATTGCCCTCACAAGTACTGTCTGAGATGTGAATGCGCGAACAGGGCAATGGTTCCTGAGTAGATGCCGAGCGTATCGATCCAGGGCCTGGCCATTGCAGCGGCGATGATCAGGAAAACCCAACGCTGCCCGCAGATTCCGCCAAAATAGCGCTACCATTTGTCGAAAAAAACGATTCAGCAATCAGATTTTGTGCGGTCAAGCCGATAAGCCGATTATCACCTCGAATCGGAACGTCACCCATGAAAGGCTTTGCCGCTGCAACACTGTTATGCGCTGTCTCCAATCTCTGCCTCGCCGCAGAGGAAATGCCGCTGCATGGCACCATCCACTTCTCCGGAGCGGTGGTAGGCAGTACTTGTACCCTCAGCGGTAACGCCGAACATGGCCTTTCCGAGCGTTGTCCCGAGGATGCCGTGCACCAGACTCTGAGCGTCAAGCCAGTGGGTACAACTGAGGGGATAAGCATCAGCGCCGCGCCCCAATCAAGGCGCGGCGATGAAAGCGAGCAAAAGTACATACTGGTTGGCTCAGCTGGCAACCCTATCACCCGGGGTCAGTATGTCATCACCCAAGCACTGCAATGACGGATTGATCGACCTAAGAGTCGCAGTTATGGCAACCGACGCAGACACATCCGACCTGCGGTAATAGCAGGCTAGTCACCGGCGCTTTTTCCAATTTTCTTTAAGCGCGCTGGCAGGCTCGGGTTGACCATACAAGTAACCTTGAACATGCGAACAGCCCTCGGCCGCTAGCCGCTGCATCTGTTCGATCGACTCGACCCCCTCGGCAGTGGTCTTGATCATCAAGCTGGTAGAGAGCTCGGTAATGGCTCGAATGATCGACATCGCCTGGGCGCTTTCGCACATATCATGGACGAACGATTTATCGATCTTGATACGGTCGAATGGGAACGAGCGCAGGTAACCCAATGAGGAATAACCGGTACCGAAATCATCCAGCGCAATCGCCACCCCCATGCTTTTCAGCTCGCGCAGGATGTGCACATTTTGCTCATTGTTGCCCAGCAGTACCGACTCTGTGATCTCCAACTCCAACCGCTGCGGCGCCAGCCCCGAATCCGAAAGGGCAAGGGTCACGGTACGCACCAGCCCGGCATTTTTGAACTGAATCGCCGACAGATTGACCGAGACCGTTTCTTGCCCTTCCCAGGTTGCGGCTTCCTGGCAGGCGAGGTTCAGCACCCGAGCACCGATCTCATGAATGATTCCGGTTTCCTCGGCAATCGGAATGAAATCCATCGGCATGATCATGCCTCGGCTTGGGTGCTCCCAGCGCAACAGTGCTTCGTAGCCGGTTATAAGGTTGCTCTGTACATCTACAATCGGCTGGTAATGCAGCTGCAACTGACCCAGATGCAATGCGGCGCGCAGTTCTGTTTCCACCAGCCGGCGCCTGTGCGCCTCGGCACGGAGCCCGGCATGGAAGCACTCGTAGCGGTTGCGGCCGTTGCGCTTTGCTTCGTAGAGGGCCATGTCGGCGAAACTGAGCAACTGCTCGGCGTTATCCTGGTCGTGCGGCGCGTAGGCAATACCAATACTGACGCCGACCGAGAACTGATGACCCTCGATCTGGAACGGCGGGCAGATGACGTCGATCAAGCGTTGCGCAGTACAGCAGGCCGCCTCTGGGTTATCCAGCTCTGCCAGCACGACGGCGAACTCGTCGCCGCCCAGTCGAGCCAAAGTGTCAGCCTCGCGTAGCTCATTGCGCAAGCGGGTACCCAGTGCACGTAGTAATTTATCGCCGAAGGCGTGGCCGAACGAATCATTGATGTTCTTGAAATTATCAAGGTCCAGACACAGCGTGGCTGTCAACTTGCCACACTGCTCGCCTTGAGCCAGCGCCTTTTTCAGGCGCTGATTGAAAAGCATGCGATTGGGCAACCCGGTAAGCGCATCATGGTGAGCCATGTGGTGGATCTGCGCCTGAGCCGCGAGCTCATCCGTGGCATCCTCGGCAATGAACAACACGTAGTCGGCCCGGCCGCCGGCGTTTTGCGCTAGCAGTGCTCGGCTTCGCAGTGTGCGCGGCCCAATGGCGGTTTGCACACAGGTCTGTGCTGCATACCCATGGGCAGCTCGCGCCCCGCGGGCCAGCTGCTCTTCGAGAAACTCGCCCGTGATTGGCAGCGCGCACTCGCGGGGTAGCCCGCCAATCAAGTGCCCTGCCTCGCCACAGAAAAGTCGATCAGCATGATTGTTGGCCAGCAAGACTTTGCCGCTGGCCAGGTCCTGAACAACGACGCAGGCCGGGATATTGGAGATCACCGAGTCGAGGAATTGCGACAGGTTGCTCATTTCCTGGCTGTACTGCTCAGCCAATTCTTTGGCTTGCAGCAGTTGCAGCTCATAGCGATGTTGTTCGGAGATATCGCGAGTGATTTTGGCAAAGCCAATGAACTGCCCGTTGTCTTCATCATGGATCGCTTCGATTACTACGCTGGTCCAAAAATGCGAACCGTCCTTGCGTTGGCGTATCCCTTGAGCCTGGAAGCGGCCTTCCCGGCGGGCGGTTTCCAGCCCCTGTTCGGGTAGGCCTAGAGCGCGATCCTGTGGGGTATAGAATACCGAGAAGTGCTGGCCTACGATCTCGTCGGCGGTATAACCCTTCGCACGCTGCGCCCCGGCGTTCCAGTTGATCACGTGACCACCGGTATCGAGCATGTAGATGGCATAGTCCTGAACGCCCTGTACCAGTAAGCGGAAATGCCGCTCATGCTCACGCCGAGCCAACTCGGCATAGTACTGCTCGGTGCAATCGCGCGTGATCTTGGCAAACCCCACCAGCACGCCGTTATCGTCCCGCACAGCTTCGATCACGACATGGGCACGCATGAGGCTGCCATCTTTGCGCACGCGCCAGCCGTGATCCTCGAGGCGGCCAGTGCGTCGGACTTGCTCCAGGTTGGCTGCCGGCTTGCCTGCATCGCGATCGGCCTGGCTGTAGAAAATCGAGTAATGCTGCCCGATAACCTCGCTGGCCTCATAACCCTTCGCACGCTGAGCACCGAGGTTCCAGTTGGCGATCAAGCCTTCGGGGGTGAGCAGGTAGATGGCGTAATCCATCACACTCTGCACCAACAACCGATACATGGCATCGGAGCTTGCAACTAACGACATAACCTGTTTCCTCGCCCTGTAGGGCCATTCAAGATTGAAGCTGGCCTTGCCCTTGCTCGTTAACGGCCGACAATGTGGGCGGTTCGCGTAGCGAATCGAGGTCCGCCAGGCTGATCTTCAGCAACCGCGCTGCTACGCTGCCGGCGATCTGCTCGTTGTTCTCAGTGGGAACCGAGCCTGCCAGTTGAGCCGCCAGGTTCATTACCAGGACTTCCTGCGAATACACCCCACCGCCCAAATGATAGATGGCAGCGACCAGCTGTCGCAGTTGATGTGGCACCCGCCAGCGCACCCGCAATGCAGAACCGTAAGGCGCCGCATGCTCTTGGAGCGATAACTGCACCAGCTCGTCATCGAGCTCGCCGCCGGCCATACCCCACTCCTGCAAACTGCGAAGTACCGCCAAGTCGCCCAGGCGGTGCAGCAGGCCTGCTAAATAGCAGCGGTCCTGGTCCAGATTCAGCATCCGAGCCAAGGCCTGGGCCGCCTCGGCAACCTGCAGCGAAATATCCAAGAAATGCTGGGCGTAATGCGTTAACAGCGGATCGCTCAGGTGCGCACTGCGGTTAAGGGCAAGGCCCAAAATCAGGTTCAGGCTGTGGACACCGCCCAGCACGTTCAGCGCTTGCGGTAGGCGCTGCACTGGGGCATTGCGGTACATTGCGGCACTGTTGGCGGCGGCGATAAGCACGCCAGATATCTGCGGGTCATTGCGTAACTGCTCTTCCAGTTCGCGCAAGTCCAGCCCATTGCCAATCGAAGCGCGGTGCAGCACTGTCTGCACATCGACGAACAACGCGCCGCCATCGGCCAAAGCGCGTCTTTGCTTGAGAAAAACCGACAAGCTGACGCTTGGCTGCGCAGACAGCGCAGGGCACTGGATCTGCTCGCCGGGCTCAAGCAAAAGATGCTCCAGGCGCTTGCGAAAGCCAGCAAGATCAAGGGGCTTGCTCAGGTAGGCAGTGGGGTTGTATGGCAGCGTTTCACGCACGCTGGCAATGTCACTGCGCTCACTCATCAAGATGAAGGGCAAAGGCATCTCATCGCCCCTAGTGCGTACTTCTCGCAGCAAGTCCAAGCCATCGATGTCGGGCAACTCTCGCCCAGCAATGACCAGATCCGCCTTGATGGCCAGTGCACTAAGAGCCTCAGAGCCGTCTCTGCAAACCTTGAGACGAACGTCGCAGCGCACGCTGCGAACGATTTCGCGCAGCATTTCGCGCACCCACGGGTCGCTTTCGGCAATCACGACTCTGGGTGAAAAGCGTTCTGTTGCATTCACGGGCAATTCTCAATGAAACGGGCATGTCGTGGAGCTTCAAAAATGTCCATAGCCACCCAGGGCGTTATTGCCACAGCCGGCACAAGGTGAAGCGATGAGCACCAAGGCTCGGCCACGTGGTAAACAGCGTCGGTGGCAACCACGAACGGGTTATAGCAGTGCATCTACAAGCACCCCAAGCCACATCGCATCATCGATTGCGGATGTCGACAGCATTAAACCAGCCATCGTGTCAGTCAGACCAATGCCTGCAAATACAAAAGCTGCGACATCGTCTGGCGGCTGCGACACCACCGTGAGCGCCAACTGCGCGCCGCAGAGCGTGGCCAACGCCCTCATACCACCAAGCCAATGCCTAGTGGGGTCCAATATCGTGCCCATCAGCACTCCTCATTCTCGTGATGCGCCTTACTGAAGCACCTCCCAGCGCTCACGAAAATGTCGCAAGCGCTTGGCCACCTCACACCGCGCTGATGCTTGCAAAACCAAGGTTCGACAAGCTACGCGAGAACGGATGCGACTCGAATAGGACCGATCTTAAAGAGCGGATTGCCTGAGATAGCGCTACCTTAATACCAAAGAATCGTTTCATCACCGATTATTGACGCCATTATCTCGCCATCAGATTGACATCTTTGTGTCCGTTTGAACATGAAAGATTTCATGGCGCAGGGAACGAACGTGCGTCAAGCCGCAGGAGAATTCGCTGACAACGCGCGGCGCCTCACAGCTCCAGGCTACCCTCGGTAGCCTGAACGGAAATGGTGTAAGGCAATAACAACGTGTCGAACACCCCGGAAGGGATGAAATCGATCAGTCTCAATGGGATTCCCGCGGGCGCTCCGGGAACCTGCTCTGCCACCTGGGGCGGGCCGTGCAGGATGCACAGGTTGTAGAACACACCGCTATAAACGCGAGGTAGTGCTTCACAGCGTGTTTGAGCAGAAGCCAGGCCTTGCGCCGTCTCCTCGTCCGAACTGAAAACCGTATTGATCGTTCCACAACCTGACAGCAACAAGCTTAATGCCGCAAGGGCCACACCATATCTGCTCATTCTATGACTCCAACTGCTGGCGTACCGACTTCGGACGCGAAAATGATCGGGTGGCCAGGGCACGCGAGGCATAACTCCCTTGCGGTCAATCTGCCTGAGAAGGGAACAGGACGCCAGCAATGACGCTGACGAACTCCATAAGTGTATGGAGCGTGTGGCACTGGCAAATAAGACGGATCTGAAAAAACCGTGAGATTCGGCTCCCGGGGTGAGATTCGGAGCCATGATACAAGCTTGAGGAAGTACGGCGCTGGAAGCCCTAGCGAAGCGGGATGGCGCCTAAGAGGCGCAGCGGCCGCGAGTATGTGCCTGCCAATATTCATCCCCGGGGCTGAGGTCTGGCGAGGGGCACTGGTAGTAACCGGGAGAACTACCTAAAACTCAGGCCACCCCTTTCGGAGATGGCCTAAGTCATTGAATATAATGATCGGGACGGAGTGATTCGAACACTCGACCCCTTGCACCCCATGCAGTGGACGAGACCCACATAACCATGTGATTTTGTTAGATATTTACCATCATAACGCAGCTCAAAATCTTTACTTTTCGAGCTTTTTGCAAACGAAAACACGGGGCTTACAGCCTGGGTTTTGCGCAGCCTAACGAGCGTTACCTCTACGGCATACAGTGCTGAATGCATGAATGGGCGACTAGTCAGCCTTCAGCCGAATGCGAGAACCATTTGAGCCAGGCCTAGGGCTCGCATCAAGGACGCTTGATCTCTAGCGCCAACATCAGCATGCAGTATTTTAGGGTTGTTGAGCGGTGCTAAAGAGTTGATTTTATTGGGCGAAATCTTCCCTCTTCACCCCCTAATTTCAGTGTCAGTGGTATCAAAATTGGTATCACCTGGTAGTCTCCGTTGGCTGTCCGCTTTCGACCCGTAGTGCCGGTGTCCAATAGCACCAACTGGCTACCCGCCCTGCCAGTAATAACCTAATTACTCTATTGGACTGTTCCGCCTAATAGCTTCCTGACTGTCCTTTTACTCCCGCCCCCTTTTGCTGCGACCATTGTTGCACTGACCCAGCCCTGCGGATTTTTTTATGATGGACCTAGCTATCGAGTTTCCCGAGTTCTTCCTGCCCAGTTGCACGCTGCGGCGGATTAATCGCACTGACGCCGAGGCGATTTTTGCCGGGCTTTCTAACCCGCAGGTTGTTGCCCACTACGGCGTGTCTTACGACACCCTCGAAGCGACGGACGAGCAGATGCGCTGGTATGACGCTCTGCTGGAAGAGCACCGTGGCATTTGGTGGGGCATTACCTTCCCGGGACGGGACGAACTGATAGGCGCTTGTGGTTTCAACGATTGGTCACACTCTGATCGGAGCCTGGATATCGGCTATTGGCTGATGCCGGAACACTGGGGCCAAGGGCTGATGCGAGACTGCCTGCCCACTATCCTCCGCTTCGCCATCGGTACCCTTGGCGTACATCGCATTCACGCAGATGTTGAGCCGGAGAACGCCGCCAGCATTCGTTTGCTGGAGCGGGTCGGCTTCGTGTTTGAGGGAACCCTAAGAGATGTGGAATACAAGAACGGGCGCTTCCTCAGCCTGCACCAGTACAGCCTGCTGGCCTCTGACCCGGCGGGGCGAGCTCTGCTGGAGGACGACACACCGATCCACTACGCACATCGTCACAAAAGGCGAACTCTGGACGGTGAATGACTACGGTCGCGTAGTCGAGTGAATGGGTTGTTCACGCGAGGTCGAAGTGCGCCCGGCAGCCGTACCATCATGGCAATGATGCAAGAAGAGGGTGAGCAAACCGGGCGGTTCAAGGTACGCAGCCTGATGCGAGAGCTGGCGTTGATCAGCAAGCAGCCAGGATCACATGCGTACAAAAAGGCCACCGTGGAGCGGCCAGATATACCGAATACCTTGAACCGAGCGTTTGATGTCGAAGCTCCAAATCAGGTCTGGTGTGGAGACATCACTTACGTCTGGGCACAGGGCAAATGGCACTATCTGGCAGTCGTCCTGGATCTCTATGCACGCAGAGTGGTTGGCTGGGCCTTATCAGAAAAGCCGGATGGAGACTTGGTGGTCAAAGCACTGGACGTCGCCTACGAACAACGTGGAAAGCCTCAAGGACTCCTGTTCCACTCCGACCAGGGATCGCAATATGGCAGCCGTCAGTTCCGCCAGAGACTGTGGCGCTACCGTATGCGCCAGAGCATGAGCCGCCGAGGCAACTGTTGGGATAATGCACCGATGGGACGAGTCTTTCGCAGCTTGAAATCAGAGTGGATACCGACCACGGGCTACCTGACCGGGCAGCAAGCTCAACGAGACATTGGCCAATACCTGATGGGCCACTACAACTGGATCCGGCCTCATCAGTTCAACGATGGGCTGGCTCCAGCGAAAGCAGAAGAAAAACTCAAAACCGTGTCCGGGATGAGTTGACCACTACAGGCCCTGTTCAAGGTGAACACGGGCTGCCGCGAGCAAGAGGTCTGCAAGCTGAGGTGGGACTGGGAAATCTTCGTACCGGAGCTTGGCACTAGCGTGTTTCTGATACCGGCCGAATTTGGCGGCCGACACGAAAACTCGGGGGTCAAGAACCGGGACGAGCGCCTGGTAGTGCTGAACAGCGTGGCGAAGTCGGTCATCGATAGTCAGCGAGGCATCAGCCGTGAGTGGGTTTTCCTATACAACGGCACGGCTATGCATCGCATGAACGACTCAGCCTGGAAGAAAGCTCGGGTGCGCGCGGCGAAGCTCTGGCAGGAGCAACACTTACGGCCGGCACACCCAGGGTTCGCGTCCATACGCATCCATGACCTCAAACATACTTTCGGCAGGAGGCTGAAAGCAGCAGGGGTCACTGAAGAGGACCGCAAGTCGTTATTGGGCCATAAGAACGGAAGCGTGACCAGTCACTACTCCGGCGCACAGCTTGGTCAGCTGATAGATGCAGCGAACAAGGTGTCGGCAACTGACTCACGCGGGCCGGTGCTGACGATTCTGAAAAGGAGAATCGGATGAAGAAAAATGCGAAGTCACTCGAAAAGTCACTATGCCCGAAAACAACAAAGCCACCCGAAGGTGGCTAAGTCGTTGAAATATATGGTCGGGACGGAGTGATTCGAACACTCGACCCCTTGCACCCCATGCAAGTGCGCTACCGGGCTGCGCTACGCCCCGACTGGGCTTGAAGCATGTTCTCAATGCTACCGAGAACGTTGAAGAATGTACCCTAACCTCCTGATAAATGAAACCTTTTTCTCAAAAAAAATTTCGTTTACCAACAATCAGGCTACTTCTTCAACACTACCAACACATCCTCCAGCTCGACAATCATCTGTCGAATCAACTGCTTGTACTGGCTTGACTCATCCTTCACCTCATCACTGGAAAGCCGCAACCGCGCCCCACCGATAGTGAACCCCTGGTCATACAGCAAGGCCCGAATCTGGCGAATCATCAGTACGTCCTGCCGCTGATAATACCGCCGGTTGCCCCGCCGCTTTACAGGGTTGAGCTGAGGAAACTCCTGCTCCCAATACCGCAGCACGTGTGGCTTGACCGCGCACAACTCACTCACCTCACCAATGGTGAAGTAGCGTTTGCCCGGTATGGGGGGCAGTTCGTCGTTATGGCTTGGTTCCAGCATAGGCCTCAACCCGGGCTTTCAACTTCTGCCCTGGACGAAAGGTGACGACGCGCCTTGCGGTGATCGGGATCTCTTCCCCTGTTTTGGGGTTGCGACCGGGCCGCTGGCGTTTGTCCCGAAGGTCGAAATTGCCGAAACCGGACAACTTGACCTGCTCGTTCTCTTCAAGTGCGTGCCGAATTTCTTCGAAAAACAGCTCGACCAGCTCCTTGGCCTCACGCTTGTTAAGCCCCAGCTCCTCGTACAGCCTTTCGGCCATCTCAGCTTTCGTCAGAGCACCCATGCCGTTATTTCCTTAACGTGGTGTTCAACCTTTGTTCGAGCGAGGTGAGGATATTTTGCAGGGTAGTGTTCACCTCATCGTCGTTAAGAGTGCGCGATGGATGCTGCCAGGTCAAGCCGACCGCAAGGCTTTTTCTATCAGGATCAATGCCTTTACCTTGGTAGACATCAAACAGCCTGAGGTCTGTGAGCCATTCGCCTGCATTGTCACGAATTACTTCAAGCACACTTTGAGAAGCCACATCACGTCCTGCGATTAAAGCCAGGTCACGACGGGTTTCAGGGAACTTGGAGAGCTCGCTGAATTTAGGCAGACGACCTTCGACCACATCGCCCAGCACCAGCTCGAAGACGAACACCGGGCGATCCAGGTCCAGGGCTTTGGCCAGTTCCGGGTGGATGGCACCAAGATAGCCGACGTCCTTGCCGTCGCGCTGGATGACAGCGGTCTGGCCTGGGTGCAGGGCTGGGTGTTTGCCAGCAGCGAAGGTGAAGTCGCTCAGCGCGCCGCTGTAGCCCAACAGAGCTTCGACATCGGCTTTGACGTCGAAGAAGTCAATGGCATCGCGGCCGTTGGCCCAGCCTTCCGGTAAACGGCTGCCGGTGACGACCCCGGCGATCATTGGCTGCTGCTGCAGGCTATCCAGCTGGCCGACGAAGCGCAGGCCGCTCTCGAACAGGCGCACGCGGTCTTGCTGGCGGTTGAGGTTATGCTGCAGAGCCTTGACCAGCCCCGGCCACAGCGAGGCGCGCATAGCGGCCATGTCGCTGGAGATCGGGTTGGCCAGCAGCAAAGGCTCTATGCCTGGGCTGAACAACTCGAACAACTTCGGGTCGATGAAGCTGTAAGTGATGGCTTCCTGGTAACCGCGGGCAACCAGCAAGCGACGCAGATTCGGCAGCTCGCCGCGAGTTTCCGGGCGAGCTTGCGGCGCCAGGCGGGCTTGCGGATAACGCACAGGCAGATTGTTGTACCCGTAAAGACGGGCCAGTTCTTCGATCAGGTCGACTTCCAGGCTGATGTCAAAGCGGTGGCTTGGCACAGTTACCGTCCACTGCCCTTCCCCGCTGCGGCTGGTTTTGAGCGCCAGAGCATTGAGCAGTTGCTCGATTTGGGCCGGATCCATCTGCATGCCGAGCATCTGATCGATGCGCTCAGCGCGCAAGGTAATAGGCGCGATATTCGGCAGATGCTGTTCGCTGACAGCCTCGACCACCGGGCCTGCTTCACCGCCGACGATGTCCAGTACCAGCTGGGTAGCGCGCTCGATGGCTTCGCGGGCCAACTGCGAGTCGACGCCGCGCTCATAGCGGTGCGAGGCATCGGTGTGCAGACCGTAGGACCGGGCTTTACCGGCGACGGAGATCGGCTCGAAGAAGGCGCTTTCCAGGAACACGTCGCGGGTTTTTTCGGTGTTCACGCCGCTGTGCTCACCCCCCATGACGCCGGCGATGGCCAGCGCGCGGGTATGGTCGGCGATGACCAGCGTATCGGCACGCAGGGCGACTTCCTGGCCGTCGAGCAGGACAAGCTTCTCGCCCTCTTCGGCCATGCGTACGCGGATACCGCCATTGATCTCGGCAAGGTCGAAGGCGTGCATTGGCTGGCCGAGTTCGAGCATCACGTAGTTGGTGATATCGACGGCAGCGTCGATGCTGCGCACGTCGCTGCGACGCAGGCGCTCGACCATCCACAGCGGTGTCGGCTTGCTCAGGTCGACGTTGCGAATGACGCGGCCCAGATAACGCGGGCAGGCCGCTGGTGCGCTGACCTCGACTGGACGCACTTCATCGTGGGCAGCTGCAACGGCCGGCACCACAGGACGGGTGACTGGCACGTCGTAAAGGGCGCTGACATCGCGAGCCAAGCCGGCGATGGACAGGCAGTCACCACGGTTCGGAGTCAGGCCGATCTCGATGCTGGCGTCGTCCAGGCTCAGGTACTGGCGGATGTCTTGCCCCACCGGAGCATCGGTAGCCAGCTCCAAGAGGCCGTCATTTTCTTCGCTGATCTGCAGCTCGGCTGCCGAGCACAGCATGCCGAACGACTCGACACCGCGCAGTTTGGCCTTCTTGATCTTGAAGTCACCGGGCAACTCGGCCCCGATCATGGCGAAAGGAATCTTGATGCCTGGACGAGCGTTAGGCGCGCCGCAAACGACCTGGAAGGTTTCCTGGCCATTACTCACTTGGCAGACGCGCAGTTTATCGGCGTCCGGGTGTTGTTCGGTGGCGAGAATCTCACCCACCACGATGCCGGTGAACTGGCCGGCAGCGGGTGTCACGCTGTCGACTTCAAGGCCAGCCATGGACAGGCGGGCAACCAATTCATCACGGGAGACTTGCGGGTTTACCCAACCGCGCAGCCACTGTTCACTGAATTTCATGCTGTTCTCCTAGAAAGTGCGTCGATTGGGCCTAGCGGAATTGCGCCAGGAACCGCAGGTCGTTATCGAAGAACAGACGCAAATCGTTGACGCCATAGCGCAGCATGGCCAGGCGTTCGGCGCCCATGCCAAAAGCAAAGCCCTGGAACTCTTCCGGATCTATGCCAGACATGCGCAGCACATTCGGGTGCACCATGCCGCAGCCCATGACTTCCAGCCAGCCGGTCTGCTTGCACACCCGGCAGCCTTTACCGGAACACATCACGCACTGGATATCGACCTCAGCGGACGGCTCGGTGAAAGGGAAGAACGATGGACGGAAGCGCACGGCCAGTTCTTTTTCGAAGAACACCCGCAAAAATTCCTCAATGGTGCCCTTGAGGTCAGCGAAGTTGATGCCACGGTCAATCAGCAACCCTTCGACCTGATGGAACATCGGCGAGTGGGTGATATCGGAGTCGCAGCGGTACACACGGCCCGGACAAACAATGCGGATGGGCGGCTGAGTGGACTCCATGGTCCGCACCTGTACCGGCGAAGTATGGGTGCGCAGCAGCATGTTCGCATTGAAGTAGAAGGTGTCGTGCATAGCCCGGGCCGGGTGATGGCCAGGGATGTTGAGCGCTTCGAAGTTGTGATAGTCGTCTTCGACCTCGGGGCCTTCGGCGATGCCGTAGCCGATATGGGTGAAGAACTGCTCGATGCGCTCGAGAGTACGGGTGATCGGGTGCAGCCCGCCAGTGGTCTGACCACGGCCTGGCAGGGTGACGTCGATGCATTCGGCAGCCAGGCGAGCGCTGAGCTCGGCTTCTTCGAAAGCTGCCTTGCGTGCGTTGAGCACGACAGTGACGCGCTCTTTGGCGTCGTTGATCAGCGCACCGACTTTCGGGCGCTCGTCGGCCGGCAAGTTGCCCAGGGTCTTCATCACCTGAGTCAGTTCGCCCTTTTTGCCGAGGTACTGAACCCGGATCTGTTCCAGGGTATTGATGTCTTCAGCGCGCTCGACGGCCTCTAGGGCTTGGGAGACCAGCGCATCCAGGTTTTCCATGTACAGACTCCAGATACGAAAATAGGGGAAGAGCTTTGAAGGCTCTTCCCCTATCGATGACGTTCAATGCCCAGCGCCGCGAGCGCCGCCGGGTGATTGTCGCGGGTACTTAAGCCAGAACGGCTTTAGCTTTCTCGACAATCGCAGCAAACGCCGCTTTTTCGTTCACTGCCAGATCGGCCAGAACCTTACGGTCGATTTCGATCGAAGCCTTTTTCAGGCCAGCAATCAGACGGCTGTAGGACAGACCGTTGGTGCGGGCACCGGCGTTGATACGAGCGATCCACAGTGCGCGGAACTGACGCTTCTTCTGACGACGGTCACGGTAGGCATATTGACCAGCCTTGATGACAGCCTGCTTGGCAACGCGGAATACGCGCGAGCGTGCACCGTAGTAGCCTTTAGCCAGTTTCAGAATTTTCTTGTGACGCTTACGAGCGATGACGCCACGCTTAACACGAGCCATGAGTAACTTCCTCTATCTAAACCAGAATTAACGTACGCGCAGCATGCGCTCGACTTTTGCCACGTCAGACGGGTGCAGCAGGCTGGCACCGCGCAGTTGACGCTTACGCTTGGTCGACATTTTGGTCAGGATGTGGCTCTTGAAAGCGTGCTTGTGCTTGAAGCCGGAAGCGGTCTTCAGGAAGCGCTTCGCAGCACCGCTCTTGGTTTTCATTTTTGGCATGTTGGAACTCCGCATTCGATAAAAATTACACAATAATCATCAGGCCTGCCGTGCCCGGGAGATTACTTCTTCTTTTTGGGGGCGATGACCATCATAAGTTGGCGTCCTTCCATCTTAGGATGCTGCTCAACGGTGCCGTATTCGGCAAGGTCGACTTCGACCCGCTTCAACAGCTCCATGCCCAGCTCCTGGTGGGCCATCTCACGACCACGGAATCTCAGAGAGATCTTGGCCTTGTCCCCATCGGTAAGGAAACGTACCAGGTTGCGTAGTTTTACCTGGTAATCCCCTTCTTCCGTCCCTGGACGAAACTTGATTTCTTTGATCTGGATCTGCTTCTGGTTTTTCTTGGCTTCGTTGGCCTGCTTCTTTTTCTCGAAGAGGTGCTTGCCGTAGTCCATGACCTTGCAGACGGGCGGTTGCGCGTCCGCAGAGATCTCTACCAGATCCAGCTTCGCTTCATCAGCGATACGAAGCGCTTCATCAATCGAGACGATGCCAATCTGCTCGCCGTCAGCGCCAATTAACCGAACCTCGCGTGCCGAGATATTCTCGTTGATCGGGGCTTTCGGTGCAGTTCGTTTATCGTTTCTCATTTCACGCTTAATAGTCATTACTCCGATTCTTGGCGACCACGCCGGGAAACCGCTTGTGTCAGAAGCTCAACGAATTGGGCGACGGGCATGGAGCCCAGGTCTGCGCCTTCGCGAGTACGCACAGCGACGGTTCGTGTTTCGACTTCGCGATCCCCTATAACCAAAAGGTACGGGACCTTGAGCAAAGTATGCTCGCGGATTTTAAAGCCGATCTTCTCATTTCTCAAGTCCGACTTGGCACGGAATCCGCTACCGTTCAGGGCATTTTCCACTTCGAGCGCGAAATCGGCCTGTTTGTCGGTGATGTTCATGATCACAGCCTGGGTCGGTGCCAGCCAGGCCGGGAACACACCTGCATAGTGTTCGATGAGCATGCCGATGAAGCGTTCGAACGAGCCGAGGATCGCGCGGTGCAGCATCACAGGGCGAACACGGCTGTTATCTTCGGCGATATAGCTGGCATCCAGACGCTCTGGCAGATTCGGATCGTATTGCAGAGTGCCGCACTGCCAGTTCCGGCCCAAGCAATCGCGCAGGGTGAACTCGATCTTCGGGCCGTAGAACGCGCCCTCGCCCGGCTGGTATTCCCATTCCAGGCCCGACTCGTTCAGTGCATCGGCCAGCGCGCCTTCGGCACGGTCCCACAGCTCTTCGGACCCCACACGCTTGGCCGGACGAGTCGACAGCTTCATCGCGATATCGGTGAAGCCGAAGTCCTTGTAAACGTCCAGGGTCAGCTTGATGAAGTCGGCAGCTTCTTTCTTCACCTGGTCTTCGGTGCAGAAGATGTGCGCATCGTCTTGCACGAAGCCACGTACGCGCATGATGCCATGCAGGGCGCCCGATGGCTCGTTACGGTGGCATGCGCCAAACTCGGCCAGACGCAGTGGCAAGTCGCGGTAGCTCTTCAGGCCCTGGTTGAACACCTGCACATGGCATGGGCAGTTCATCGGCTTGACCGCGTAGTCACGGCTTTCAGAAGAAGTGGTGAACATGTTTTCGGCGTAGTTCGACCAGTGGCCAGACCGCTCCCAGAGGATACGATCGACAACCTGCGGGGTTTTGATCTCCTGATAGCCGTTGGCGCGCTGGATCTGGCGCATGTACTGCTCAAGTACCTGGTACACGGTCCAACCGTTGGCATGCCAGAACACCATGCCAGGCGCTTCTTCCTGCAGGTGGAACAGGTCAAGCTGCTTACCGATCTTGCGATGGTCGCGCTTTTCGGCCTCCTCGATGCGCTGGATGTAGGCAGCCAGCTGCTTCTTGTCGGCCCAGGCGGTGCCGTACACACGCTGCAACTGCTCGTTCTTGGCATCGCCGCGCCAGTAGGCGCCGGACAGCTTGGTCAGCTTGAAAGCTTTGAGGAAACGCGTGTTAGGCACGTGCGGGCCACGGCACATGTCAACGTATTCTTCGTGGTAGTACAGGCCCATGGCCTGCTCATCCGGCATGTCCTCGACCAGGCGCAGCTTGTAATCCTCGCCACGGGCCTTGAAAACTTCGATGACTTCGGCGCGCGGGGTCATTTTCTTGACCACGTCGTAGTCTTTCTCGATCAGCTCCATCATCCGCTTTTCGATGGCAGCCATGTCTTCTGGGGTGAAGGGGCGCTCGTAAGCGATGTCGTAATAGAAGCCTTCGTCGATCACCGGGCCAATCACCATCTTGGCCGTCGGGTACAGTTGCTTCACAGCGTGGCCAACCAGGTGGGCGCACGAGTGGCGAATGATCTCCAGTCCCTCTTCATCTTTAGGGGTGATGATCTGCAGCGTAGCGTCGTGTTGGATCAGGTCGCAGGCATCGACGAGCTTGCCGTCGACCTTGCCGGCCACCGTGGCCTTGGCAAGGCCCGCGCCGATGGATGCGGCGACGTCGGCAACGGATACGGCGTGATCAAACGAACGTTGACTGCCATCGGGAAGAGTAATAACGGGCATGGCGCCTCCTCTCCTAGTGGTGACCCCTACCAAAGGTCACGTGGGTTGGGATGAGCCAGTACAAGATCCGACCTGCCTTCTGATCAAGGAAGCCTGCCTCACAGTGGCAGAAGCCTTTCGGCTTGCAAGGGACGAACCAGAGTGACTGGAAAGAAAAAGATAGTTGCGAGCTGCGACACGTCAGCTGCAAGCCGGCCATGCTAGCACGGGGCTTGCACGCCACGCAGAATTATTTGGAAATTAGGCAGGTGCGGTGAACTAACGCAGAAACTTTCCTATCAGACCTTGGGAAGCATCCTACTCTTGCTGTGACCTTAACCCAAGGAGTAACTGGTTATGCGAGTACCGTCCCTTCTGGCCCTGGCGGCCGCTGGCGCCCTGCTGCTGCCTGTGGCTGCCAACGCTGGCAACTTCCCTGCCGGGAAGGAGGCCCACTACATGACCCAATGCCAACAGGTGGCCAGCGGACAGGGCGTTGACGCCGCGACCGCGAAAAAGCACTGCACCTGCGGCGCTGAGGCAATCAAGAAGAATTTCACCGATAAGGAGATCGCAGACCTGGACAGCACCGACGGCGTTGATGCCAAGCTGATGCAGAGGGCGCAAACTGCCGTACAAAATGCGTGCAAGCCCAAATGAGCCATGGACAGGGTGATTGAGGCGTTATTTGCCTTGGATCAATATCCTGCGAAGGTAAAAGGCGCTAGATGCGCAGAATTAGACTATGATGTCACCCGTGCTCCGTAGCCTCGGCCACATTGCACTACTGAAAATTAAAATGTCTGGAGATTCACCCCATGTCCAATCGCCAACAAGGCACCGTCAAATGGTTCAATGATGAGAAAGGCTACGGCTTCATCACCCCAGCAGGCGGCGGCGACGACCTGTTCGTACACTTCAAAGCCATCGAATCCGACGGCTTCAAGAGCCTGAAAGAAGGCCAAACTGTTTCCTTCGTCGCCGAGCGCGGTCAGAAGGGCATGCAGGCTGCGCAGGTTCGTCCGGAGTAATTCGGGCAGCTGTAAAAAAACCCGCCACTTGTGGCGGGTTTTTTTTGGGGCGTTGAACAGCCGCAATGCTCAAGCACAGCCTGAAATGCGATCAACCACAATTAACGCGCGTCACCACCCCTTGTTCATCCACGTTCAGATTGAGGCGCTCGGAGCGGTATTCGAGGGTGACCACATCGTGTGGTTTGAGAATGCGAGCTATCTGCGAACCACTGGCCTTGCGCGCTTGTTCGAGCAACTCGGCGCTGCCCTGCTTGCCGATGGCGAAATCGGCACCGCTGGCCTGACAGCGGCCATCGCTGCCCACCGACGCCTGAGCAGCCTTGCCTCCCCCCGAGTTGCCGTCGGTGCTGCAACCGGCCAAGACTGATGCCACCGCCAGGGTTGCCAGGAACGCACGGGTACGGAACATGAATCCTCCTAAAATCGATCTGGGAATTGCCTGATCCGACAACTCCACCCTGAAATCGTTGCAAAACCGCACAAGTCTGCCCGATCTCGAGACATGCGAGGCAAAAGCAATCGTGACCGAATTTTACCGCTCGCCCGACGAGTCGCTTGGTTTGCGCCGCAAAGTCATGATTTACTTTAGAAATTGAAGGCACAATGCCTTCTTCGAGCACCAGGATCCGGTGTTCGCCCCTCCGTCCCGGGCCCAAGCGAGAGCCTTCCATGAGCAGCCACAGCATCGACGCCGATATCAAGGTCAAATGGGCGGAGGGCCAGAGCGCCTATAGCCCCAGCACTCCCGAAGAGCTGCTGCTGATTGCAATCGACCTGCTGGTACGCGACCGCGGCGGCGAAGCCGCGCGCAGCTTCATCGACCAGGTAATCGAGCGTTACGCGCCCCATGCGGTCATTGCAGGCGGGCCAGGCGGGCGCTGAGCAGGTCGAAGAAGCCCTGAGCGTCACCTTGATTGACCCATAGCACATTGGCTGGCTGGTTAAGTACGCCGTACCAGTCGGCAACCGTCTGGCCGAACGTCGGGCCTTCCCGGCTATCGATGCTCATATGAATGCGCCTGCCGCTGAACAACTCAGGTTTGAGCAGGTAAGCGATGACGCTGGCGTCGTGCACCGGCCCACCAGGCATCCCGTATACATCCATGTCGTGCTTGATATAAGCCAGAAGAATGTCGACTACCTGCTTGCTGACGGAGTTATTGACAGCTGCCAGTTGCTTGAGCCGGGCCTCGCTGGTGATGATCTTGTGGGTGACATCCAGCGGCAGATAGGTAATTTGCACACCGCTGGCCAACACCACTTGCGCAGCATGCGGGTCGGCATAGAGATTGAACTCAGCCACAGGCGTGATGTTGCCACCGTTGAAATGCGCGCCGCCCATGACCACCACCTCCTTGATGCCGGTGACAATCTGCGGTTGCTGAATGAGCGCCAGCGCAAGGTTGGTCTGAGGGCCGAGCATGGCCAAGGTGATGCTGTGAGGCTTGGCATTACCTAAGGTGTCGATCAGGTACTGCACGGCATTTCCTTCGGCCAGGGGCTTTTTCGGCTCGTGCACCTGCACACCAGTCAGGCCTTCTTCACCATGCACATCGGCGGCGTAGATTGGCGCGCACCAGCGGCCGGCCCGCTCCGGCGTAGATCGGAATGTCTTCACGGCCAGCCCACTCACGCGCCAAGCGGGCGTTGCGCGAGGTCTTGTCCAGGCGCACATTGCCGGCAACGGTGGTAATCGCGCGGATGTTGAATGCTTCGGGAGAAGCCATTGCCAGGAACAGTGCAACCACATCGTCGGCGCCAGGGTCGGTGTCGATGATCAGGTCACGGGCAGCGGCCTGAAGGTGGGTAGTGGCGACTGCAGCCATAAGGGTGAGCCCTGTTAACAAAGGTTTGAGCATAAGGCACTCCTGTTGCCGTCAACATCATCGCAGAGCACCGCGTATCGCTTGAAGGATCCACAGCGCAGGTAAATTTTCAGTTGTTCAGAACGTGACGCCGGCTATCAATGCGATGTTGCTGTACGGTTGGCATTCACCCGTGCGCACCACAGCCCGCGCGTTACGTGTGAGCACTTTGAAGGCGTCATGGCTTAGCCATTCACGCTTGCCCAACTTGCCCTTCAGGCGCTCGATTTCTACCAAAGCCGGCGGCACCACCGTCTGCATCTCCTCAGCCAGCACGTGGCGCTCCACCTGCAATTCGCTTAAGACAGCGCGCAGAACGCTGGCAAAATCCGGCATCCCCGTGGTCACTGCCAAATCGATCAGTTCTACGCCTGGCGGCACTGGCAACCCGGCATCGCCGATCACCAGAATATCGCCATGCCCCATGCCGGCGATGGTCCGCGACAGCGCAATGTTCAAGAGCGTGGTCTTTTTCATGGGGCCAGCTCCACCAGATAAGGAATGGACGGCTGGGCACCGGCACGGGTGACCGACAATGCGGCCGCGCGCTGACCGAAGGCGATGGCTTCGCCCTCCTCTTGGCCTTGCACCAACGCTGCGGCGAAAC